>CAWGEJ010000017.1:0-78179 GCA_963821575.1 uncultured Thermoleophilia bacterium | reverse complement strand
CCGTACGAGCCGATCGCGTCAATGTCCGCCGTCGTCGCCGGTTGCACGACCCAGTGGATGTGGACTGGCGTCCGCCCCGCGTGCGACCACTGGCAGGTGTAGACCTGCTCGGGTGCGACCAGGCGATCGACGACCTCGGCGGCGCGTTGCAGGAGTGTCCCGAGTTCGGCGGCCTCCGCGGGGGTCAGTTCGGCGACCCGCGTAACGTGCCGACGGGGCTTTACGAGCAACGTGCCAACGCCGAGCGGCCCGATGCAGTGCTCGACGAGCCAGTCGGGCGACTCGTGGATGACGCCACCCGGAAGCGGGAGCCGCCCTTCGATGAGGTCGCAAGAGAGGCAGCCGTCCACGTCGCGAACCATATGGCGGTGCGCCCGTAGATGTGCGGAGAGCCCGCTTGTCGTGGCTCCCCCGATCTCATGGGGCGGGCGCGACGACGACGACGCGACTGCCGCGAAACCCAAACCTGACCGGAATCGTCCAACGTCCGAAGAGCGACTAGGCTTCGACTCCTCATGAGTGATGGCGACGAAGCGAACAACGGCATGCCTGTCTTCGACGCGCTAACCGATCGGGTCGCGTACGGCGGTTTGATGGTCGTCGATGGGCAGCACCGACTCGCCGCTCTCCACGGCGCGGCCATAGCCGATACGCACCACGCCCTGTCGCGGCGGGTGATCCAGACCTCCGGTGTACGAAGCCGGAGAGCACGCTCTCGCGAGCGGCACGCATCGAGCTGTGCGCGCTCGTCGGGCAGGCGGGCTTCACGCGCCGGGCCAGCACGACGACGATCTGCTGATGAACCTGAACCCGGCTTAGGCTGGGCCGCCGAGCAGGCCGACGAGAACGAACCCATCAACGACGTGGAGACGCCGTGACCGCCCGTCCCAGCGGCCACGAGATCACGTCCCGCCGTGAAAACCGGCCGAAGGGGTACGCCGCCTGGCGGCCGCAGACGAAGACGCGAATCCTGCTCGGCAAGGTCAACGAGGTGCTCGACGAGTACGCCAACCATCTGCCGCTGACGGTGCGGCAGATCTTCTACCGGCTCGTCGGCCAGCACGGCTACGAAAAGACCGAGAAGGCGTACAACCGTCTCGCAGAGCACCTCGTGCGCGCCCGCCGCGCCCGGATGATCCCGTTCGACGTGATCCGAGACGACGGCGTTGTCGGCTACTCGACCGCCTGGTACGCATCACCGGAGGACTTCTGGGCCGAGACTGCCCGCCGCATCCGGCGCTACCGGCGCGACCGTCAGGCCGGGCAGCCGCAGTACGTCGAACTGTGGTGCGAGGCGGCTGGGATGGCACCGCAACTCGCCCGCGTCGCCGACGAGTTCAGCGTGCCGGTCTACTCGACCGGCGGCTTCGGCAGCCTCAGCGCCGTCAAGCTGATCGCCGAGCGGACGCTCGACCGCAACGTGCGAACGCTGCTCCTGCACGTCGGCGACCACGACCCTTCCGGCGAGTCGATCTTCGCCGCGATTGCCGCCGACGCCGCTGCCTTCGTCGAAGCCGACCGGGCCATCCAGACGCTCAGGCTCGACGCGAAACGCATCGCCCTGACCGCCGAGCAGGTTGCCACCTACGCCCTACCCACCGCACCGGCGAAGCCGTCAGACAGCCGCAGCCGAAACTGGCACGGCGGCACCTGCCAACTCGAAGCACTCGCACCCGACCAACTCGCCGAACTCGTCCGCGACGCGATCGCGAACGAACTCGACGACGACGCCTACAAACGCCAGATCGAACAAGAAGACCACGACATCGCCGAACTCAAGCGCGGACTCCCACCCGGCACCGACGAGGAGACGCCGTGAGCCTCACCGTCTCGCGGCGTCGGCGGCCACCCGCGACAGCTCCTACGACCAGAGGTCGCGCTCTCCGTCGAGGACGAGGTCTGCGGCGAGATCGGGGCGCTCGCGCTCCCGGTAGGCGTCCTCTCCGGCCATCCACCCATCCCACTGCGGACGCGCCTCTTCGCCGTCGCGCTCGAGCCCGCGCCGCAAGCGCACCTCAGGACTCGTCTCGATCCAGATGGCGTAGGTGAGGTACGGCCGGAACGCCTGCCGAGAAGAAGTGACCCCCTCCAGGACGAGGAACTCGGCTGGCGCGATCTCGACCGTCGGACGCCTCTCGCCGGGCACCCACTGTGAAGGTTGAAACCGGCTGGACTCCTCGCGGGAGATCGGTTCGAGCAGCTTCTCGATCAGGCCCGGCCACCAGTTGATCGGGTTCTCCCAGCTGGCGAAGTCGTCGGTGTGGACAATCTCGCAGTCGCCCAGAGCAGCAGCGAGGTGACGAGCGAGGCTGCTCTTCCCCGCACCGCCCGCACCGTCGACAGCCACGATCCGTGTCCGCATGCCCCCTGGAGGGCTGCGCCGAGCGACCGCGTCGATGACCTGTTCGAGGAGCGCCCGAAGGTTGTCAATCCGAGGCGACGGCTGTGTCACGGCGCTGAGCCTATGCGTGGAGCGGTCGCAGCGGCCGGGTTCTCCGCCGTACCACGCATGTACCGCACCTAGGCAACTTCCTTTCGGACGAGGGCGACTGTGCGAATGCGTCTGCTCCGACCCGAGTCCCTGCTTCGCCCTCGACTCACAGACGATGTGGAAGGTTCGGCCGCATACTGTGCTGCACGAAGATGCAGCGAACCGACGGAGCGTCGCCGAGTATATGCCCAGTCATGAGGGTCTCATAGCGAACGCTGTGAAGGCCATTCGGCTGACGGTCATCACTGTGCTGGTCATTGCCACTGCCGCGATCGCTGCAGGATGCGGGTCGTCAGGCGGGTCGGATACGTCTCAGCATGCAAGCGAGTCCCCGCCCGGGCTGCATTATCCGTCGCCGCCAATTGGCAATAGCTCCGCATATGAGGCAGCGTTCAACGCATGTAACGACGGCATTACCGCCGAGGGCCTGTGCACGTGCATCGCGGCGAAACTAAGTGAACGATCCGACGCCGCATCACTCGACTATGCGACTCTGCTCGACTACAACAATCCGAACCCGCCGGGCTTCTTGATCGACGTCACCGGATACTGCGAAGCCACCCCGTAGGACACAACCACACTCACGGCGTGCGCGCACCGCTCCGACGAGGCGCAGCATGCCGAGTAAACGCGGCAGGCGATGGGGGCCGCCTCGGCGACCTTGGCGTCCGCCGCGAGCTCGGCCACATCATCCTCATCAGCACGGGCGCAGCTCAGAACACCGCTCACAAACGTCGAACTCCGAGGTGAGCAACCGCGCAATGCGGCATCGCTCTGATACTGGCGATTTCGATCGCAGAAGCAAGAACTCTCGACCAGTCTATGCAGCGATGATGTCGTCATGGCCGACCCTCTCGACGGCGCACGGGCGAAGCTTCACCGCGCGAATCTGCATACCGGGATCGCGGCGCGCGAGGCAACACGCTTCTTCCAGACCCACCCGAATCCGACCTTCCGCATCGAACCCGAGGGGGACACGACCGGCCTCGGCGTTGGAGGTCGGTTCAGATGCGCCGTCGTCGTCGAAACGGGGTACCCGGATCCGCCGATCTCCTTCTCCACTCGACTCGGAGACTCGATCCATAACTACCGGTGCGCCCTCGACCACGTTGCGTGGCAGCTCGCTAGTCACGGGACGAAGCCGCCACGTTCACTCTCCGATGGCGAGCAGCGGCGCATCCAGTTTCCGATCTACGAAGACGAGACAACCTTCGACGATCAGATCGGCCGCCGCCTCCCTGGCGTCGCGGCGAGCGTCGTCTCGTTCATCAAGCAACGTCACCAGTTCGTGGCGGGCCGGGCAAGCAACAACGCGCTGACTACGCTGGCGAACCTCTCCAACGACGACAAGCACCGAACACTGCACGCCGTCACCGGCATCTTCGAGACGCTTGCCAACAGAATCACCTTCACTCGATGTCGACACATCACGTACGAGAACCCGCCAGCGCGCCCTGCCGTGAAGAACGGTGCGGTAGTAGCGCTCATGGAGTGCGAGATCCTCGACCTCAACCCTCAGGTCGTCATGCAACTCGCGCCGAGCATCCAAATCGCTCTTGAAGACGGCAGAGACTTCGTCGCAGTCCTTCAGCAGATCCGTGGTGAGGTTGCCCACATCCTCAACGCACCCGAGATCGCAGCGGCTCTCTAGGGAGGCTGTCGCAGTCGGCCCGGTCTCCGGCCACATCGCTCAGGCCGGATAGTGCCTAGCCGCGCTCGGCGGTGATCGCCACGAGGAGGCTGCTGACGGCTCTTCGGGCCATGTCCAAGTCAGCGACTATCGGGCGCAAGCTCGGGGGCGTAGCGTGAGGACGGGCCGGGTCGGTGTCAGCGCCGCGGTGTTCGGATCGCCGCCCGCCCCGCCCGCGTTGCGTTCGCCCCCGGGCCTCCTTTGAAAAGGGCCGTGGCCTTGTGTCGGCTCGTGAACGTTGACGGACTGGCTGACACCCAGGATGTGCTCTATGTTGGCGGCGTGGACAACAACACCGTTGTCGGGTACGCCCGCGTAAGCACCGAGGAGCAAGGCGTCTCGGGTGCCGGTCTCTCCGCTCAACGCCACGCGATCGAAACCGAATGCGCGAGGCGGCACTGGAGCCTCCTCGGTATCGAAGAAGAGATCCTCAGCGGCAAGAACATGAAGCGACCCCGCCTTCAGGCGGCGCTTGATCTCTGCAGGTCGGGCGAAGCGGCAGGGGTCGTTGTCTCGAAGCTCGACCGGTTGTCGCGTTCCCTGATCGATTTCGCGCGCCTGCTCGAGGACGCGAAGAAGAACGGCTTCAACGTCGTTGCGCTTGATCTTGGTGTTGATCTCTCGACTCCGAGCGGGGAGTTCCTGGCGAACGTGATGGCGAGTGCGGCGCAGTGGGAGCGGCGGATCATCGGGGAGCGGACGAAGACGGCGCTTGCGGTGAAGCGCGCGCAGGGCACGCGGCTCGGGCGTCCGCCGGTGCTCGACCCTTCCGTCGACCGACGGATCGCTCGTGAGCGCGCGCAGGGTCGCACTCTCGCGGACATCGCGGCACGCTTGAATCGGGATGGCGTTCCGACCGCCCATGGCGGCCTCTGCTGGCACCCGGCAACGGTGCGCTCGGTGTTGGGCCGGGTGAGCGTGGCGGCATGAGGTCGGTGCCGACAGAGCGCCCGACCATCTACCCGCCCTTCGTCCGCGACGATGAAGCGAGGCGTCGCTGGCGGCTTGTGACGTATGCGGGGCTGGTCACATATGGCTTCGAGGTCGGCGACACGCTCGATCGCGGCGACCGGGTTCTGATCTGGTCGGTGCAGCGCGCGCTCTACTCATCCGATCTCGCGACCGGCGATGGCGACTTGCTCCCAGGCCAGGCCGCATGGCTCGAAGACCTCGGCCTGATCTAGCCCGAGCGCCGGAGGGCCAGCGTCGCCGCACGTGTGCCGACGTGTCGGCTTCCGCGCCCGACCTGGGCCATCCGGGCGGAAGGCCAAGTCCGACGAACACGCGGGCACACGTCGCGTCGTCCGCTGGCGACGGTGTCATGGGTGAGATGTCGCGACTCTCGGCCCAGGAGAAAGTTCAGCGCGATGCCCGCGTCGTAGCCGACAGGGCACGGGGGTTCGGGTGGGCGGCGATAGCCGAGCGGCACGATCTGTCCGAACGACATTGCCGCGAGATCTGGCGGGAGTACTGGGCGTCGCAGCCCCCGCTTTCAGAGGAGGATCCGCTGGATGTCGTGCGTGAAGCGGTCGCCCAACACGAGGCGCTTGTCGAAGACCTGGCCCGCTTGGCGGAAGTTTCGACGCACGACGCAGTACGGCTTGGAGCACTCAAGGCCAAGCGGGAGGCGATGAGCGAGCGGCTGGTTCTCATGCAGGCCGTCGGCCTCCTCCCCCGCGATCTTGGCTTGCTTCGCCACGAGGTCGACATCCGCCGGATCGTGGCGGGGTTCGAGGCTGCCCTCGGACGGCACGAGTTGTCGGACGAACTAGAAGACGATCTGTTGGAGGCGCTCCGGGCCGGGTCGATACGGCGCGAAACAATGCCTTCGAGACCAGACTGACGCCGGAGGGTAACCCTCCCATGAGAGGGGGGTCATCGGACTCCATAGGGGGCCAACTCGCATCTCATCCGTGATCGAGCTACGTTCCGTCGCGACTGCCCGATCCACCTCAGGAGACGGCACTCCTTCAGCGCCCGCCCGGTTCGTGCCGTGGCGGGCGCTTCCCTTGTCAGCGTTGCAGAGCTACATGTGTGGCCGAACGCCCGGGCACGAAGCGCGGGAGGGAAGAGGAGTGCGAGTTGTCAGATCGGCCGGTTCTTAGTGACGCAGTCCACGATGGCAGCATCCACGAGATTCTCGAGCGCCTTGACGCGTCGATCCGTGAGGGCGCACGTGCAGCAGCAGTTCAGCGATGGTTCGCGGAGCAGGTGGTCGACTCCAAAGACCGACCGCTAGAAGATCTCCTAGTTGCGTCGCGGGTAACCGCTAATGAGGACGACCGTTTGTCGCAACGGCCCAAACCTCTTATCGACGTAACGGAGGCTGCGGCTTACGTAGGCGTCCATCCCAACACGGTCTACGACGCCGTGAAGCGTGGCGACTTGAAGGCGAGACGCGTCGGGCGCTTGCTCCGGTTCACCACCGACGACCTAGACCACTGGACTCGGCCTCCGTCGTGATCGAAAAGAAACCGAGCGGCAACTACGAGGTTCGAGTTCGGGTCGGCGGCAAGCGGCGCGGCGCGACATTTCGCACGCTGAGACAGGCCCGGGAACGCGAGCGCACGTGGGAGGACGAGGAGCGCGGTCGCCGCGCTGGGCTGACATTTGAACAGGGGCCGCTCTTTTACAACGAGTTGTGCGACAGATACCTCGAACAGCATCAGGTCAGTTCCGTGACGATTCGCACGCTGAGGGAGCGACTGATCTATTCGCGTGCTGCGTTCGGCCTGACCCGGGTGCGGGAGCTACGTCCTGAAGAGATCGGTCGGTGGAATGCGGGCTTGTCGCTCGCGCCCACTACTCGTGGCCATGCACTGCGGGCAATGAGGCAAGTGTTGGAAGCCGGAGTCCGATGGGGCTACGTCCTGTTCAACGCCGCCGGGCCGCACTCGGTTCAGATGCCGGTCGCGCCGCCAAAGGAGATCCGACCATTCGAGTCCTGGGCCGAAGTACTTGCGGTAGGGGATCACGCCCGCGACTACGGCCCACTCGTCGTCTTCGCATGCGCCACGGGCCTGCGGCCTCAGGAGTGGCAGGCGCTCGAATGGCGCGACATCGACTTCAAGAATCGCAGCGTCCGCGTGCTGCGCACCGTGCAGGACGGAAGGGTGGTGCCGAGTGGCAAGACTGCAAGGTCGCTGCGGACGGTGGTGCTGCAGCAACAAGCGGTCGACGCGCTTCAGTCGCTTGCCCGGCCTATCGACAACCGAACGCTCGTGTTCGCTGCGCCTGATGGCGGCGTGATCAACCTGAGCAACTTCCGCCGACGCGTTTGGAACGATGCGGTCAAAGCAGCAGAGCTGCCCCACAGGCCGATCTACGAGTGCCGCCACACGTTCGCGACGCTCGGGCTGTCTGCTGGCGCTCCGTTGGAGTGGATCAGTAAGCAGCTCGGTCACGCCGACACCCGCGTGACTCTGCGCCACTACGCACGGTTTCTTCCCGCCGCTGACAGTAGGGCACTCGCCCTGTTGGACGCGTTCGCGGCATCTTCGGGCGGACGCGAAATGGACGCGATCTCCGGTGATTAGTTTCACTGACCAACGAGAAACCGCCTGCGTGCAGGCGGTTCTCAACGGGAGCGACGGGACTCGAACCCGCGACCTCCGGCGTGAC
Source organism: uncultured Thermoleophilia bacterium (assembly GCA_963821575.1). Classification (GTDB taxonomy): domain Bacteria; phylum Actinomycetota; class Thermoleophilia; order Gaiellales; family Gaiellaceae; genus PALSA-600. The sequence goes on along the minus strand of CAWGEJ010000017.1, from coordinate 70,377 downwards.
AGGCCGGCGTTCTAACCAGCTGAACTACGCCCCCGGTTCGCGCGCCAGTGTAGCGGTCGCCGAATCCGGGCACCCCGCGGAGGATCGACCGGATGGGCGACTAACGTGAACAGGTGAGTCGCGTCGACTGGATCGCGCTTGCGATCGCCGCTCTCTCGGCGCTCGCCGGGCTCAAGCGCGGCCTGATCGTGACGGCGATGTCGCTGGCCGGCCTGGTCGCGGGCGCGTTGATCGGCGCTCGGCTCGCGCCTCACTTCCTGCGGCACGGGGCGAGCTCGCCGTATACGCCGCTCGCCGCGCTCGCTGGGGCGCTCGTCGGGGCGGCGCTCCTGCAGAGCGTCGCCTCAGTCGCAGGGTCGTTCGCCCGCGGGAGCCTGTTGCTGATTCCGCCGTTGCGTCTGCTCGACTCGATCGGCGGCCTCATTGCGGGCGCTGCGCTCGGGCTCGTCGTCGTCTGGGTCGCCGGCGCCGTCCTGCTGCAGCTGCCCGGTCAGACCAGGATCCGCGACGAGGTTCGCGGCTCGATCATCCTCCAGCACCTGAACTCGATCGCGCCCCCGCGCACCGTCCTGCGGGCGTTCGGGCGCGTCGACCCGTTTCCGTCGATCGCCGGACCGGCGCCGCCGAGCACGCCGCCCGATACGCGCGCGCTCTCCTCGGCCGCCGTGCGACGCGTGCGCCCGAGCGTCGTTCGGATCACGGCGACAGCCTGTGGGCTCGGTGTCGAAGGCTCCGGCTGGGTCGCACGGCGACACATCGTGGTGACCGCGGCCCACGTCGTGGAAGGCGCGTCGGGGATCGAGGCCGGCGGGCACGCCGCCAGCGCGCTCGTGATCGACCGCAGGCAGGACGTCGCGGTTCTGCGCGTCCCGGGCCTGCGCGCTGCTCCACTGCCGATCGCCGAGGCGCACTCGGGCGACTCCGTCGCGATTCTCGGCTATCCGGAGAACGGGCCGTTCGACGCGCGGCCCGGGCGGATGGGCGCCACTGCGGACGTGCTGCTCGGCGGTTCGCTGCGCGAGGTGACGGCGATCAGCGGGCTCGTGCGGCACGGCAACTCCGGCGGGCCGGCCGTCAACGAGGCCGGCGAGGTCGAGGCGACCGTGTTCGCGGCGCGGGTCGGGTCGCGCGCCGGCTACGGCGTGCCGGCCGCTCCGGTGCGGTCCGCGCTCGCGCGCGCCAAGCGGCCCGTCTCGACCGGGCGCTGCTAGATGGCCTCGAGGAGCTCGAGCACGCCGAGCGGCCGCCGGAACGGCGCGACGACGTAGACGCCGGCAGCGAGCTCGCGGGCGTGCGCGACCAGCTCTCGGGCGATCTCGGAGCCGACTGCGGCAGCGTCCGCCCCGGCGTCGCGGTAGCGCTGCTGGACGTGGTCCGGGACGACGATCCCAGGCGTCTCGTTGTGCACCCGCACGGCGAGCTCCAGTGAGCGGATCGGCCAGACTCCGACGAGCAGCGGGACCGGCGAGCCGCCGATCCGGTCGAGAAACGACTCCAGGTACGACAGGTCGAAGAGCACCTGGGTCATCGCCCAGCGCGCGCCCGCCGCGATCTTGCGGGCGAACCGCTCGGCCTCGAGCTCCAGGTCGTCGGCCGTCGGGTTCACGGCGACCCCGGGGAAGAACGACGTGGGCGCGTCGATCGCGCGCCCGTGGAAGTCGGTGCCCCCGTTCAGGCGGGCGATCAGCTCGACGAGCCCGACCGCATCGACGTCGTAGACCGAGCCGGCCCCTGGATAGTCGCCCGCCTCGGGCGCGTCGCCCGTCACGGCGAGGACGTTTCGGACGCCCTCCGCGTGCGCGCCGAGCAGCTGCGACTCGAGCCCGGTCAGGGTCGCGTCGCGCGGGGTCAGGTGCGGGATCACCTCGATCCCGGCGAGGCGCTGGATCGCGACGGACGCCATCATGCCGCTCATGCGGGCCCGCGCTCGCGGGTTGTCGTTGACGTCGACGAACTGCGCGAGCCCCGACTCCTTGATCCGGCGCGCGGCGTCGATCAGGCCGTCGGCGTTGCCGCCGAGCGGCGGGTCGAGCTGCACCGAGACGACGAACTCACGCGCGTCGAGCCGCCGCTCCAGCTCGGTCGGCTGCTCGTGCTCGGCGGGCAACGGGTCGTGCTCGCGCGCGCGTGCCCGCGGGCCGGGCTCCGAGGTGCGGTTCTCGTCCACGGAGGCGCGGATCGCGGCGATCTGCGCCGGCGTCGTGCCGCAGCAGCCGCCGATCACCTGTGCGCCGAGGGCCCGCGCCCTGGCTGCGAACTCGGCGAAGTACTCCGGCGTTGCGTGGGGGAATGCGACCCGCGACCCCGACATCGTTGCCAGACCGACGTTCGGGAGCGCAGCGAGCGTCACCCCGTCTCCCGCCATCTCGGCGAGTGCGTTCAGCGCGGCAGCAGGGCCGCGGCCGTGGTTGGCGCCGAACGCAGCCAGGCCGAGCTTCCCGAGGCGCTCTCCTGCAGCCCGAGCCGAGACGCCCGCCAGGGTCACCGCGTCGGTGTCGAAGCTCATCAGCGCCACGATCGGGAGACTCGTCACCGAGCGAACCGCCTCGATCGCGAGCTCCAGTTCGGCGAGGTTGTAGAACGTCTCGAGCACGACGACGTCGGCGCCGCGGCCGGCGAGGATCCGCGCCTGCTCGGCGAACACGGCCCCGTCGTGCTCCCCGCCCGGCCCGATCGAGCCGCCGATGAAGACCTCCCGGCCCGTGATCTCGCGCGCTTCGCGGGCGAGCTTCACGCCCAGCGAGTTGAGTTGCTCGAAGTCGTCCTCGAGGAACTGCTGCGCCAGCTTGGGGCGGTTCGCGCCGAAGGTGTTCGTCTCGATCAGCTCGGCCCCGGCGTTGATGAAGCTGACGTGCACGGCGACGACCGCCTCCGGGGCGCGCAGGTTGGCTTCCTCAGGGCACCGAAGCCCTGGAACGGCGGCCGAGAGGACGACTCCCATGCCTCCGTCGGCCACGATCGGCGGCCCGGTGAGCAGTCGGTCGGCGAAGCTCCCGGCCATGCGTCTGAGCGTAGTCAAGCGCCGTGGTCAACTACGAATCGAGGGATGGATCAAGCGACCCTCCCGGGCTACAGTACGGGAGTCATCTGCACACGGGCCCGTTGCGGCGGGGCCTCGGCAGAGAGGCGAAAATCGGAAGGACGGCGCCAGCGGCGGCGCCGTCTTTCTCGTTTCCGGGGGCCGTCGATTCCGGCCTACCGGATCCTCAGCCGGCCGACGTAGATGACCCAGCCCTTGGCGGCGTTGACGGTGATCGTCATCCCGCCCCCGTGGGCGGCGCGCCAGGTGATCTCACGCCCGGCCGTCGTTGCGCGCTCCTGCACGCCCGCGACCGCGACGCGCACGCGGGTGGGCGTGAACCCGAGCTCGACGCGCACGGTGCTGCCTCGGGCGACGGTGGCCGTCTTGCTCGAGGCTGCGATCGGCGCCCCGCAGTGGGTGCCCCAGCACCACGAGGAGATCGCGAGCGGCACCCGGTTCGCGCCGACGCTGACATACGCGGCCGGCGGGCGCGCGACCCCGAGCAGCAGTGCGACGAGCGCGACCACGCCCGGGAGGTTAGCCGCGTGAAGAAGGAGTTTTCGGTCCGATGAGAAATTCGTTCCTCTTCGGCGAATCCTGATGTAGCATCAGCGCGGTCAGAGGGTGAGCCGGACGAGGGTAGGTGCTCCGGCTCGTGGTGTGTTGGTAGGTCCCCCCGTCAACTCACGCTAAGCCGGAGGTCGTGCTCTCGTGCTCACTGTCGACATTGCTCCACCCGACGTCGAAGAACTTCAGAAGCTGGTCGCGACGGGTCAGGAGAAAGGCTTCCTCACCTACGACGAGATCGTCAAGGGGATCGAGGAAGTCGAGCTCACGAAGGAGCAAGTCGAAGACTTCACCACGTACCTGATCGACCACGGGGTCGAGCTCGTCGAAGGGGAAGAGCACAAGCGCCTCCCGCACGAGCAGCCGCTCGTCGAGGAAGAGGTCAAGGCCGCACCGAAGCTCGACCTGACCGTCGAGCCGTCACTCGACTCGCTGCGTCTCTATCTGCGCGAGATCGGGAAGGTGCCGCTGCTCACCGCCGACCAGGAGGTCTATCTGGCCAAGCGGATCGAGCGCGGCGACATGAGCGCGAAGACGCAGATGATCGAGGCGAACCTGCGCCTGGTCGTGTCGATCGCCAAGGGATATCTCGGCCGCGGCCTCAGCTTCCTCGACCTGATCCAGGAGGGCTCGCTCGGCCTGATTCGTGCGGTCGAGAAGTTCGACTACCGCAAGGGCTACAAGTTCTCGACCTATGCGACCTGGTGGATCCGCCAGGCGGTGACCCGGGCGATCGCCGACAAGGCGCGCACGATTCGCATCCCCGTGCACATGGTCGAGAAGCTGAACAAGGTCGTGCACATCGAACGCCAGCTCGTCCAGCGGCTCGGACGCGAGCCGAAGCCGGAGGAGATCGCCGAGGAGCTCGAGATGACGACCGAAGAGGTGCGGGAGATCCTGCGCATGGCGCAGCACCCGGTGTCGCTCGAGAAGCCGATCGGCGAGGAAGAGGACTCGGAGCTCGGCGATTTCGTCGAGGACGAGAACACCGAGACACCCGACGAGGCAGCCTCTCTCACGCTCCGTCGCTCGGACATCGAGACAGCCCTCGCGTCGCTGCCCGAACGCGAGCGTCAGGTGATCGAGCTTCGCTTCGGTCTGACCGGCGGCCAGCCGTGCACGCTCGAAGAGGTCGGAAAGGCCTTCGGCGTGACACGCGAGCGCATTCGCCAGATCGAGAACAACACGCTCAAGAAGCTCGAGAGCCTCCCCGAGGCTCAAGCGCTTCGCGACTGCGTCTGACGCTTTTCCGAATCTGATTCGGCCGCAGGCCGAACCAGATTCGCGAGTTTCGGTCTGCCGCGCCCGCTCGGGAGTTCGGCCCGCCGCGCCCGGTCGGAAACTCGGGAACCTGGTTCCCGGCTTCGCCGGCAACCAGGTTCCGTTGTGTTTGAACCTGACTCGCGGCTTGTCGGCAACCGGTTCCGTTGTGTTTGGAATCGCGAGTTTCGTCCTAGGGCTTGATGCGCGCCGCCGGGACGAAGAGGCGGCAGTGCGGGCACTTGAAGCCGCGGTAGCGCTCCGCCGCGCCGTCGATCAGGCTCGCGCTGAACGTCTTCTTGCAGTGCGGGCAGACGATGTCGGTCGTCTCCTCCGGAGGTGCGCCCTCGGGCACCGTCAAGCGAGGGCGACGGCTTCGATGCGCACGTCGTCGCGCGGCCGGTCGCCCGGCCCCGTCTCGACCTGCTCGATGGCCGTCACCACATCCATCCCCGAGGTGACCCTGCCGAAGACCGTGTGCTTGCCGTCGAGCCAGGGGCAGGCATCCGCCGTGACGATGAAGAACTGCGAGCCGTTCGTGTTCGGGCCGGCGTTCGCCATCGCGAGCGCGCCGCGCTCGACCTTGTGGTCGTTGAACTCGTCCTCGAACTGGTAGCCCGGCCCGCCCGAGCCCGTGCCGGTCGGGTCGCCGCCCTGGATCATGAAGTCGCTGATCACGCGGTGAAAGATGACCCCGTCGTAGAAGCCGTCCTGCGCGAGGCGCTTGAAGTTGTCGACGGTGTTCGGCGCGTCCTCGTCGAAGAGCTCGATCTCGATGGCGCCGTGGTTTGTCTGCAGCGTGGCGTTGGTCATGCGGACCAATCTACCGACGGCGCTAGCGTCTGCGGATCGCACCCAGTGCGTAGCCGCCCTCGAGCATTGCGGGTGCGCGCGCTGTGAGCGAGTCCCAGGTCGGGACGTCCCAGCCGAACGAGTCCGCGAGGCGGACGATCATGTTGAAGAAGGCGGAGACGGAGGCCGCATCCCGCAACGCCTGATCGGACACACCTGCGGCGCGCACCGCATCGGCGTGTGCGGGTGTGAGCTCGTCGGGTCGAAGCGTCAGCTGCTCGAGAAAGACGAGCGTGGCGGCGAGCTCGGGACGCAGCGGCGCGGTGCGCCAGTCGTCGACGACCGCCTGCCAGACTTCCTCACCGAGCGCGTACGACGCAACTGCGCCGTGGGAGCCCGTTCAGAACGGGCACTGGTTCAGTAACGACGTGAACCCGGCGAAGAGCTCACGCTCGCCCGGGCTCCAGTCGGAGGGGCCGCGCATCGTCCGGTCGAGCGCCTCCGAGAAAGGGAGGCCGAACAGCTCGGGGCGGTAGAGCAGCGTCTTGACGACGCCGAGCGGCTCGCGGCCGCTGCGCTCCCGAATCTCGGCGAGCAGCGCGGCCTCGTCCGGCGCGTGGCCGTGGTCGACGACGTCGAGCCTCACCCGATCACGTCCATCGCCGTGTCGAGCCGACGCAGTCCCTGGCCGATCGCGGCGGCAACGGTCTGCTCGAAGATCACGTCCTCGGAGATGCCGGCCTCCTTCAGCGCAGCGACGTCCGCGTCGGTGACCGTGTAGGCGCGCCCGCGCACCTTCTCGAGGTACGGCGCCATCGCCTCGGGAGCGGGTGGCGTCGCTGCCACCACGGCGCGGAGCTCGTCGATCGGCTCGCTCACGCCCGACAGAGTACCGCTCAGATCGGGACGTTCACGAGTGCGGGATCGAGCGCCCCGAGGAGATACCCGCGGCCGTCGAGCCAGAACATGATGCCGCCGAGGTCGTGGCTCTTCACCCACTCCTCGACCGTGCGCAGGAGGGCGGCGAGGTCGTTGTAGCGGGAAGGGGAGAGGTACACGCTGACGGAGGTGATGTCCGCCTCGCGATAGGCGTGGCAGGCCCAGTTGGCGTCGAGCCGCGACACGAGCTCCCGGCCCTGGGGCAGCGAGGGAACATCGAAGACGACGACGTCGGTGAGCTCCGGTTTCTGCATGTGACCAGCTTGGCGATGCGCGGCGGCGGCCCGTCTGACCCAGCTGTGTCATTTCGGCCTCGGAGGGGCCGGCGGGCCTACGAATGACCCGGATTGGCCATAACGGGTCGTGCCGGGCCGGGCAACACTGGACGCATGCTCGTTCAACTGGATCCCTCGGTCGTGAGAAAGGCGCAGCGTGGCGACGAGACGGCGTTCGCGGCTATCGTCGACGCGTATCACCAGCCGGTGTTCAACTACGTGCTGCGCTCGGTCGGGAACCGGGAGCACGCCGAGGACCTGACACAGGACGTCTTCGTCCGTGTCTGGCGGGCGCTGCCGAGCTACGCGTTTCGGGCGAAGCTCACCACCTGGATCTTCCAGATTGCGAAGAACGTCGTGCTCGACGATCTCCGCTCGCGCAAGAACCGCCTGCAGCCGATCGAGCTCGTCCCCGAGCAGCTGCCGGCCGTCGCCGGGCCGCCCATCGAGCGGTCGGAGATGATTCGCGCGCTCTGGGTCGCAGTCGAGCAGCTGACGGTCGACCTCAAGACCGCCCTCGTGCTGAGGGACGTCGTCGGCCTCTCCTACAACGAGATCGCCGAGGCGCTCGACGTGCCGCTCGCCACGGTGAAGTGGCGGATCTACAGCGCCCGCAACGAGGTTCAGCTCTCGCTGGCCGAGGCCGGCTTCGGCTCGGCGGACGAGTCCGACGCTCTCGCCGAATCGGCCTGAGCGCGCCGGGAAAGCCGCCCTCGTCATCCAGTCTGGATGATGAAACGCTGATCCCCAGGGTCCAGGATCCCGCCGATGACTTCCGACCTCCACTTGCTCGGCGGGGACGTCGAAGGCGCGCTCGAGTCGGTCAGCGTCCCGAGCTATGTGATCGATCCGCAGGGAGTCATCCGCTGGCTGAACCCGGCCGCGCGCAAGCTGGTCGGCGACGTCCGGGGCCGGCAGTTCACGTCGGTCGTCGCGCCCGAGCAGACGCGCCGCGCGCGCGAGGTCTTCGCTCGGAACATGTCCGGCCCGCCACAGCCGCACGACTCTCAGGCCGTCGTGATCGGCGCCGACGGCGACCGGATCGGAGTCGAATTGAGCTCCGTGCCGCTGATGGAGGGCCATCACGTGATCGGCGTGTTCGGGCAGGTCGCGGACATCGACGAGCAACCACCCCGGCCGGCGCATCCGCACCTGACGCCGCGGCAGGGAGAGGTGCTGCGGATGCTCGAGCACGGTCGTTCGACGCACGAGATCGCCAGGGAGCTCCACCTCAGCGTGGAGACGGTCCGAAACCACATCCGCCACATCCTGCGGGCGCTCGGGGTCCACTCACGGCTCGAAGCGGTCGCGCTCGCACACCGGCAGCACCTGGTCCCGGAATGACCGGCGGCCTGTGTCGTCGCGTCGGCCGCATGGCTGTTAGAACATGCCGGTGAGCACAGACCAGGCCGACCGCGTCGGCTTCCGCGATCTGAACGGCAACGGGCGCCTCGATCCGTACGAGGATCCGACGCTGCCGGTCGGGGAGCGCGTCGAGGACCTGCTGTCGCAGATGACGCTCGAGGAGAAGGCGGGGCTGATGTTCCACCCGCCGATCCTCATGAACAGCGACGGGACGCTGATCGAGGACGACGGCGACTTCTTCCGCGGGAACACCGAGGAGCGCGTCGCCGGGCGGCATCTGAACCACTTCAACATCTACTACGCGCCGGAGCCACGGCTCCACGCCGAGTGGCAGAACCGACTGCAGCGCCTCGCGGAGTCGACCCGGCTCGGCATTCCGGTCACGATCTCGTCCGACCCCCGCCACACCGTTGCCGAGAACATCGGCGCGAGCTGGTCGGCGGGGGGCTTCTCGCACTGGCCAGAGCCGATCGGGTTCGGGGCTTTGCGCGACGAGGAGACGATGCGCGAGTTCGGCGACATCGGGCGCCGTGAGTACCGCGCCGTCGGCATCCATGTCGCGCTGCACCCGATGGCCGACCTGGCGACGGAGCCGCGCTGGGCGCGGATCATGCACACCTTCGGCGAGGACGCCGATCTCGCCGCGCGCCTGGTCGCCGCCTACGTGCGCGGCTTCCAGGGCGATCAGCTCGGCCCGTACTCGGTTGCGTGCATGACCAAGCACTTCCCCGGAGGAGGGCCGCAGGCCGACGGCGAGGACCCGCACTTCCACTACGGCAAGGATCAGGTGTATCCCGGGGGGCGGTTCGACTACCACCTGCGCGTGTTCGACGCCGCCTTCGAGGCAGGGACGGCTCAGATCATGCCCTACTACGGCCGGCCGATCGGGACGGAGCTCGAGGAGGTCGGCTTCGGCTACAACCGCGGCGTCGTCACCGGGATCCTGCGCGAGCGCTACGGCTTCGACGGCGTGGTCTGCACCGACTGGGGGCTGATCACTGATGCGCCGATGCCCGACGGCTCGGTGTTCGGCGCCAAGTGCTGGGGCGTCGAGGATCTGAGCCCCGAGGATCGTCTCGTGAAGATCATCGACGCCGGCTGTGACCAGCTCGGCGGCGAGGCGCTCCCGGAGCTGCTCGTCGAACTGGTCCGCGCGGGTCGCGTGACGGAGTCGCGCATCGACGAGTCCGCGCGGCGCCTGCTCCGCGACAAGTTCCGGCTCGGGCTTTTCGACGACCCGTACGTCGATCCGGACGAGGCCGAGCGCATCTGCGGGTGCGCCGAGTTCCGCGCGGCAGGCGACCGCACGCAGCGGCGCTCCGCCGTGCTCGTGACGAACGACGGCACGCTGCCGCTCGCGGGTCGGCCCCGGCTGTACCTCGACGGCGTCTCTGTCGAGGCCGCGGCCCCCTACGGTGACGTCGCCGAGCGGCCCGAGGACGCGGACGTGGCGGTCGTGCGGCGCAACGCGCCCTACGAGCCACGCACTGCGACCTTCATCGAGAACGTCTTCCACGCCGGCGACCTCGACTTCAAGGAGCCGGAGCTCGGCCGCCTGCTCACGCTCGCGCGAACAGTTCCGACCGTTCTCGTCCTGCACCTCGAGCGTCCCGCGGTGATCCCCGAGCTCGTCGAGGCATGCGCGGCGGTCGTCGCCGTCTTCGGCTCGTCGGACGAGGCCGTCCTCGACGTTCTGTTCGGTCGGGCGGCTCCGGAGGGCCGCCTGCCCTTCGAGCTCCCGTCGTCGATGGACGCGGTGCGCGAGCAGATGCCGGACGTCCCCGGAGACTCGCGCGACCCGCTCTTCTCGTTCGGGCACGGCCTGACCTACTGACACCTACGGGGCCGCGCTAGGCGCCCGGTCACGACTACGCAGCCCCCGTCGGCGATCTCCCTGATGCCCTGCCGCCGACCGCGGATCAGGATCAGGTCGATGAAGGAGATGCTCCTCGTCGGCCGTGGCGGTGAAGGGGTCGTGCTCGCCTCACAGATCCTCGCGGACGCATTCGCGCGGGCCGGCTTCTGGGTGCAGAGCTTCCCCGAGTTCACGGCCGAGCGGCGCGGTGCCCCGATCGCGGCGTACCTGCGCTGGGACGAGGCCGCGCCGATTCACCGCCGGTACAAGGTCCGCGAGTGCGACGTGCTCGTCGTCGTCTCGCCCTCACCTCCGCCGGTGCAGGCATTGCGCCGCGTCAAGCCCGGCGGTCTGGTGATCCTGAACCGGGAGACGCGGATCCCGAGCACGGGCCAGTTCGGGATCGCGCGCGTGCCTGCGTCGCGGATCGCCCAGGAGAACGGCATCCTCTCCTCCGAGGGCCGCCCGATGGGCAACGTCGCCGTGCTCGGCGCCTGCGTGAGGCAACTGATGCCGCAGAAGCTCGAGTGCCTCGAGCAGTCCGTGGCCGCGCGGACGGGCTCGCTGGCCGACGCCAACGTCGCTGCCGCGCGCGCGGGCTACGAGCGCTGCACAAGACAGCACGCGCTTGCCGGCGACGCTCCCGGTCGAGCCGGCGCGCGAGCCCGGCTTGGGCGCGCTGCGAGAGAGGCCTCCGGTCTTCCCGCTGAGCACGACGGACTCCCGCGCGAACCACACCGGAACGTGGTCGCTCGACCGGCCGCTGCTCACCGACGCGTGCACCGCCTGCGCCGTGTGCGCGCTCTTCTGCCCCGAGGGGGCGATCACGCGCGACAACGGGTCCGTCGTGATCGACTACCTCTACTGCAAGGGCTGCGGCATCTGTGAGGTCGTCTGCCCGGTCCGCGATGCGATTGCAATGGAGGCGGTGGTGGCATGAGCGCGACGCTGCCGAGTGGGCGTGCCGTGCTGACGGCGAACGATGCCGCGGCGTGCGCGGTGATGCTCGCCCGCGTTCAGGCGATCGGCTGCTACCCGATCACGCCGCAGACCCTCATCGTCGAGCGCCTCGCCGACCTCGTCGCGGGCCGGGACGACATCGAGTTCGCCAACCTCGAGAGCGAGCACTCGATGTTCGGCTATGTCGTGGCTGCAGCGCGCGCCGGGGTTCGTACGTTCACCGCGACATCGTCGCAAGGCCTGCTGTACGCACACGAGCAGCTGCACCGGGCGTCCCGCGAGCGTGTGCCGCTGGTCGTCGTCAATGTCAACCGCGCGGTCTTCGCGCCGTGGAGCATCGAGCCCGACCTCTCCGACAGCATGAGCCAGCGCGACACCGGCTGGATCCAGCTCTACTGCTCGTCGGCGCAGGAGGTGCTTGACAGCGTGCTTTGCGCGTACCGGATCGCCGAGACCGTGATGCTCCCCGTCATGGTCTGCGCCGAGGGCTTCCTGCTCTCGCACACCTCCGAGGTCGTCGACGTTCCCGAGCAGGACGACGTCGACGCGTTCCTGCCCAGCCTCCGTCCACCGGACGACTGGCTGCTCGACCCCGCGAGCCCGCATCTGTTCTCCGCGCTGCCTCAGCCGAACGACTATTTCGCGTTTCAGCGCAACGTGGCGCAGGCGATGGACGAGGCAAGAGCCGTCATCGACGACGTGGCATCCGAGTTCACGACGCGGTTCCACCGGGAGAAAGTCTCCGGCCTCGAGCTCCACGGCAATCTCGCCGCGAGCACGGCACTGGTCGCGATCGGCACGATCGGCGACTCCGCGCTGGAGCTGCTCGGCTCCGACGACGATCTGCTTGTCGTCCGCGTGCACGCGTTCCGGCCGTTTCCCGCCGCCGAGCTCGCGTCGGTCCTGGCCGGCACGTCGCATGTCTGCGTGGTCGACCGGGCGCCGGGCTTCGGCTCGCTCGGCCCGCTCGGGAGCGACGTGAAGGCCCTCGAGCTGAAGGGCGTGGCGGGCGCGACGAACTTCATCGCCGGCCTGGGCGGAGTCGACGTGACGCCGGCAACGCTGCGCTGGGCGCTGATGCAGACGCGGGCGAGCCGCGCGAACGATGCGCCGGTCTGGGTCCCGGAGGGGGTGTAGAGGTGCCTGCGTGGCTCGAGGAGATCGTCGCCGAGGAGAAGCTCCTACTTCCCGGTCACAGTGCCTGCGCCGGTTGCGGGCCTGCGATCAACATCCGCCACGTGCTCGGCGCGCTCGCCGCCGCCAGGCCCGAGTCGAAGATCGTGCTCGTGATCCCGGCCTCGTGCTGGACGATCATCGCCGGCGTCTATCCCGTGAACGCATTCGGCGTCACCGTCCACCTGACGCCGTTCGCCTCGGCTGCTGCGGAGGCATCCGGCATCAAGGCGGCGCTGCGCCTGCGCGGCCTCGGTGACACCACCGTCGTCGTCTGGGGCGGGGACGGTTCGACGAGCGACATCGGATTCTCCGGCGTGTCGGCGGCAGCGGACCGGAACGAGGACCTGATCTACGTGCTCAACGACAACGAGGCGTACATGAACACGGGCGTTCAGAAATCGGGAGCGACTCCGGAAGGCGCCTGGACGACGACGACGCCGGCGAGCACGCCGAGGATCGGGCAGAAGAAGGACATCGCGCGGATCATGGCGGCGCACGGGATCCCGTATGTGGCGACGCTCGCGCTCGGGTCGGTGCCGATGCTGCGCGACTTCAGAGCGAAGGTGACACGTGCCGCCGAGGTGGAGGGCTTCCGGTTCCTGCACATCCTCGGCGGGTGCCCACCCGGCTGGCGCTACCCGACGGCCGGCTCCACGGAGGTGGCGCGACTCGCCGTCGAGTCCTGCTACTTCCCGCTCTTCGAGTGCGACCACGGAGCCTGGAAGATCACCGTGCGGCCGAAGGCGAGGCTCCCGATCGGCGAGTTCCTCGCGACGCAGGGACGGTTCAGCCACCTGACGCCGGGCGAGGTCGACGCCATCCAGACGCACGTGGATGCGCGCTGGAACCTGCTCGCGGCGCTCTAGCTACCCGCCCGGCACGAGCTCGCGCTCGAGCGACCGGCCGCAGCGAATCAGCGCGTCCCGCAGGCTCGCGATCTCGTGCTCGCCGAGGTCGCCGAGCAGCTCCCGCTCCACGTCGTCGACGGCGCGGTCGCAGCGTCCGAGCGCCCGTCGCCCCGCGGCGGTCAACTCTGTGCGGATCACGCGGCCGTGGCCGGGCTCCGCACGGCGGCGAACGTACCCGAGCTCGACGAGCTGGCCGAGCACTTCGCTCATCGACTGGGGCGTGACGAGCGAGCGGCGCGCGAGCTGCGCGTTCGAGAGCCCGTCGTCGGCGCGGAGCACCGAGAGCGCGGTGTAGGCCGGCAGCGTGAGCCCGGCCGGCTCGAGCACTGCGGTCAGCCGCCGCCGCAGGACGCGCTCGAGGCGGCCGACGACGTAGCTGAGCCGCGGCTCCACCTACGCCCCGGAGGGTCGCTCGTACGTCTGGAGGCCGGGCTTGATCCGCTTCTCGTCGAGGAACTGGCCGAGACCCTGCTCCCGTCCGCGCTCGTCGTCGAGGAACTGCGACTGCTCGAGCTTCGCGTACAGGTAGTCCTCAGCCTGTCCCCAGCTCATGGCGGCACAGTGCTTGTAGCCCAGCTTCGCCGCGCGGAGGACGACCGGGTTCTTGTCGAGCAGCTCACGCGCGAGCGCTTCGACCTCGGCCCGGAGCTCGGCGAGCGGAACGCTCGCGTTGACGAGGCCCATCTCCGCGGCCTGCCGCCCGGTGAACGTGCGGCCGGTCATCACGTAGAGGAGACCGGCTCGAGAGCCGACGGTGTCGGCGAGCGCCTTGCTGACCACGCTCCCGGGCGGAATGCCCCAGTTGATCTCCGACAGGCCGAAGGTCGCCTCGTCGGCGGCGATCGCGAGATCGCACGCGACGAGCGGCGTGAACGCGCCGCCGAAGCACCAGCCGTTCACCATGGCGATCGTCGGCTTGGCATACGTGCGCAGGAGGCGCCACTGCCAGAGGGCAGCGTCGCGGCGCACCTTTCGCTGGACGTGCTCGGGGCCTGCGTCGACCTCGCGGAAGTACTCCTGCAGGTCCATCCCCGCCGACCAGGCGTCTCCCTTGCCGGTGAGGACGAGCACGCCGCAGTCGTCGTCCGCGTCGAGCGCCTCGAGCACCTCCACCATCTCGCCGTTCAGGGTCGGGCTCATCGCGTTGCGCTTGTCCGGCCGGTTCAGCGCGACCCAGGCGATGCCCGCGTCGAGCTCGACCTCGACCGTCGTCCATCTGTTCGCATACGACACGGGCGCCTACTCTATATCAGGAAGCCTGATATGTCACTCGGGCTCGCGGGCGTGGTGGTCGCGGCCGAGGAACGTGTTCGCCCAGGCGCTCGTGCGGTCCAGGGCGTTGTCCTTGACGACCACCGGCCCGGCCAGCATCGTCTCCTCCTCGCCGTAGGCCTTCAGCCGCTCGTACGCCTGCGACCAGATGCACTCCGTGTCGTAGACCTCACAGAGACCTTCGCGGGTCCCGCCGCACGGGCCGTTCCGCTGGTTCTTCGCGCATTGCGACTCGGGGCACACGTACGCGATCTCCGGGAGCGAGCAGTCGCCGCAGTCGCGGCAGTGGAAGAGCGGCACCTTCGCGGCCTGCTCCGCTGCATGCGCCGCCTTCTTCAGCGACGACGACTTCTCGATCGTGCGGTAGAGCGCGCGACCGGTTGCGAACAGCGGCGCCTCGGGCTCGAACGCCGCCGCGTGGAGCCTGCGGCTGAAGCGGTAGGTGACCGGCACGCGCAGCTCGGTCTTCCGCGCTCGCTTCGACTCGAGGTACGACGCGCTCACCTCGTCGGAGGAGAGACCGGTCTCCTGGTCGGGCTCGAAGAACGAGAACTCGTCCGGGAACGGGAACACGATCTCCCTTGCGAACGTCTTCCAGTCGTCCGCCGAGAATGCGCCCGCCCGGTCAAGGATCTCGGAGAACGTCGCGGCGGGCATGTGCCCGCCCAGATAGACGCCCGAATAGCCGAGGCCGCGCGCGACGGCGACGTGCTTGGCCGCCAGCTCGACGAAGAAGGACCGGCCCCTGTCGGGTGCGGCGCCGTGGCGTTCCGCGAGCGCGAGCAGCTCCTCGGTGACGACGACGCCGGGGATCTTCCCCGCGTGGAAGGCGCGCGCGGCTGTGCGGGAAAGGAGGTACACGTTGGCGAGCGCTGCGACCGGTAGCTGCTCGCGGTTGATCCAGCGCAGGAGCTCGTCGTCCTTGCGCACGTTCCAGCCGATCTGGCTGATCACGAAGCGCGCGCCCGCCTCGACCTTCTTGCGCAGCTTGAAGTACTGCGGCATGACTTCCCGCTCGCGGCGCTTGTGGTTCGTCACCACGCAGCCGAGGAAGAAGTTCGTCCTGTCGAGGCGCGTGTCGGGGTTGCGCTCGTCACGCAGCCCGTCGTTCATCTCGGAGTAGAGGCTCAGCAATCCGACCGAGTCGAGGTCGAAGACCGGTGCAGCAAGCCCCTTGTGGCCGGTGACAGGGTAGTCGCCGGAGAGCGCGAGCACGTTGTCGAAGCCCTCCGAGCCGAGCTTCCAGCCGCGGCTCTCCAGCGCGTTGCGGTTCCAGTCCTTGCAGGAGAGGTGGATGATCACCTCCTGGCCGTGCGAGACCAGGTCGGTGCCGAGCGTGTCCGGGGCGAGCATCGCGTGGCCGCCCGGGTTGTCGGTGATCGAGAGCACGTCGATCCGTGGGTCGGCCGCAAGCGCCCGTGCGAGCTCGAGCACCTTGCGGCTCGAGTCCGCCGTGACCAGCCCGCGGCTCGTGACCAGCTCGGCGGCCACGACGAACGCATCGGGCCTGGCGAGCTGTTCGCGGAAGGGTGTCATCTCGAAGGGCGGATTGCCTATATCAGTCTGCCTGATTTATCATCGGCCCATGGGCCAGCTCAACGTGCTCGACGCAGAGCAGGCGCGGATCGTGGCAGCGGTGTGCGACGCGATCGTCCCCGGCTCCGCCCGCGTCGGGCCCGAGGTGTACATCGACGCGCTGCTCGCGCGGATGGACGACGGAGCCCGCGCGGCCACGATCGCCGACTTCAAAGCCGTCGCCGGCGGCGACTTCGCCGAGCACGCGGGCACGCCGGCCTTCCTGCACGTGCGCGCCCTCGCGATCGAGGCGTTCTACAGCGACTTCGTCGCGCCGGGGCGCGACGCCTCCGGCGCGTGGGCCGAGATCGACTTCAACACGCCGCTCGCGACGCGCCTCGCGAAGGACTGGTCCTACCTGGGGATCGCATGAGCGAGCGGTTCGACGTCGTCGTGGTCGGCTCGGGCGCCGGCGGCGGTGTGGTCGCCGGCGAGCTCGCGGAGCGCGGCCGTAAGGTGCTGTTGCTGGAGACCGGCCCGCACAAGACGGCGGCGGACTTCTCGCGCTGGGAGGCGAAGGCGGCGCACGATCTCTGGTGGCCGCTGCGCTTCGCGCTGATCGACGGCGGTGCAGGTGGGGTGGTGCCGCTGCTCGCCGGTCGGTGTGTCGGCGGCACGACGACGGTCAACACGAAAGTGGCATTGCGCGCTCACGCGAAGGACTACGCCAAGTGGCACGACGCAAGTGGGATCACCGGCCCGTCGGGGGCGCCGTTCGGCGCCGCCGATCTCGATCCCCACTACGACCGCGTCGAGCAGCGGCTCGGAGTGCGCGAGCGGATCGACTGGCGCAAGAGCGTGCGCACCGTCGAGTCGGCGTTTCGCGAGCTCGGAGCGCCGCTCGAAGCGGTGCGCTCCTACACCGACTCGAACTGCATGAGCTGCGGTTCCTGTCTGCAGGGCTGCCCGACCAATGCCGGCAAGTCCACCCTGAACACCTACATCCACGACGCGTGGGCGGACGGCAAGCTCGACCTGCGCGCAGGCGCGTGGGTCGAGCGCGTGGTGATCGAGGACGGTGAGGCGCAGGGCGTCGAGTACATCGATTCCGACGGCGCGACACACACGATCGCTGCCGGCGCGGTCGTCGTCGCAGCCGGGACGCTGAACTCGCCTCAGCTGCTGTTGCGCTCGGGACTGCCCGACACTCCGAGCAGCCGTCTCGTCGGCCGCAATCTCGGCTTTCACCCCGTTCGGCTCGTCTACGGGCTCTTCGACGAGCCGCAGGACACGCACATGGTCTATCCGATCACCGCGCACGCGATGGCGCACCAGCACGACGAGGACGGCGGCTTCGTGATCGAGGCGACCACGATTCAGGATCCCGTCGCGTTCGCAACGACGATCGAGGACGAGCACGGTCCGTTGTGGGGGGAGCCGCTCGTCGAGGCGGTGCGGTCGTTCCGGCGCTGGGTCGGGGTGCTCGCCATGGTGAACGACGAGAACAGCGGCGTCGTTCGCCTCGACGAGAACGGGCAGGAGGCATTCGATGCTCCGTTCACGGCGACCGAGCGGGAGCGCATGGCCGCGGCGCTCGACTTCGCGCGCGACGTGCTGGCGGCGGCGGGCGCGTCGAAAGTGCTCTGGACCGGGGTGGCCTCGACACACGTGCAGGGCACGTGCCGGATGGGCGGCGACCCGGAGCGGTCGGTGGTCGACGCGGACGGCCAGTCGTGGGACGTGAAGCGCCTGTACGTCGGCGACGGCTCGCTCGTGCCGCGAACGCTCTCGGTCAACCCGTCGCTGACGATCATGGCGCTCGCGAGCCGCCTGGCGGAGCACCTCCACGACGATCTGCACGGGTACCTCAACTGACCGAGCCGGTCCGCGATCTCGCGCATCTCTCTCACGTCGAGCTCCTGACGCCGAAGCCCGAGGAGAGCCTTCACTACTTTCGGGAGATCCTCGGGATGGAGGTCGCCGGCGAGCGCGGAGACTCCGTCTACCTGCGCGCCTTCGGCGACTACGAGCGCTCGTCGCTGAAGCTGACCGCCGCGGCGCAGTCCGGGGTCGGCCATCTCGCCTATCGCACCCTCAGCCCCGAGGCGCTCGAGCGCCGGGTCGCTGCCCTCGAAGCGGCCGGCGCCGGAGGCGCCTGGACGGACGGGGACCTCGGCCACGGCCCTGCGTACAGCTTCCTCGATCCGGATGGGCACCGCCTCGAGCTCTTCTGGGAGTCCGAGCGCTACGTTGCGCCGCCCGAGCTCCGACCTGCGTTGAAGAATCAGCCGCAGCGGTATCCGGGACGCGGCGTCGGCGTGCGCCACCTCGACCACGTCAACTTCCTCGCCGTCGATCCCGGCGAGAACCGTGCCTTCCTGGAGCAGACGCTCGGGCTGCGCCTGACCGAGCAGATCGTCCTCGACGACGGCAGCGAGGCCGGCGTCTGGCTCGCCTCGAACCAGAAGTCGTACGACCTCACATATACCCGTGACCAGACCGGGACGCGGGGCCGGCTGCATCACGTCGCGTTCTTCGTCGACCAGCGCGAGGACGTGCTGCGCGGCGCGGACATCTTCCTCGAGCACGGGATCGTCATGGAGTCAGGCCCGCACAAGCACGCGATCCAGCAGACGTTCTTCCTCTACACCTGGGAGCCGGGCGGCAACCGCATCGAGATCTGCGCGGGCGGCTACCTGATCTTCGCCCCCGACCACGAGGCGGTGGTGTGGACGCAGGCGGAGCGTGCGAAGGGCCAGGCCTGGGGGATGCAGACGGTCGCCACGTTCCACATCAAAGGCTCGCCTCCGGTGCCCGAGGAGGACGTGCTCCTTGCCGCCCACGGCCGCTGAGCCGTCGCCGCGTGCGCGCGAGCTCGTCCGCGGCGGCTACGACCTGCACGTCCACGTCGAGCCCGACCTCGCGCGGCGGCGGATCGACGATCTCGGCCTTGCGCGCCGCTTCGCCGAGCTCGGGCTGTCGGGCTTCGTGCTCAAGTCGCACTACGTGCCGACCGCCGAGCGGGCGGCCGTCGTCTCCCGCACCGTGCCGGGGGTGCGGGCGCTCGGCTCGATCACGCTGAACGCCGGCGTCGGCGGCCTGAACGCCCAGGCCGTCGAGATCGCGGCGAGGGGCGGCGCGCGCATCGTCTGGCTGCCGACGGTCGATGCCGAGAACGAGGCCCGCGAGGACGGGCCGAAGCCCGCGAAGCAGCCGGTGTGGCGCGTGATCCAGGAGGAGCTCGAGGCAGCCGGGGTCGGCAGCGCTCCCGTGCCGCTCGAGCCGAAGGCGCTCTCGCACGTCCTCCGAGTCGTCGCACGTCGCGGGCTCGTGCTCGCGACGGGTCACATCGGCCGCGCGGAGATCCACTCCGTGGCCGAGGCGGCGCACGCTGCGGGTGTGACCGACGTCGTCGTGACTCATCCGGACTACCCGACGCAGGGCGTGCCGGTCGACGAGCAGCGCGAGCTCGCGGCGCGAGGTGCGCTGCTGGAACGTTGCTTCGCTCCGATCCATTCGGGCAAGGTGTCCTGGGAGATGACCTTCGAAGCGATCCGCGCCACCGGCCCCGAGCACAACGTGCTCTCGACCGATCTCGGGCAACCGGCGAACCCGCCGGTCGAGGACGGGCTCGCCCTGATGGCCGATCGGCTGCTCGAAGCCGGCTTCAGCGAGGAGGATGTGCGCACGATGGCCGTCGTCAACACGCGGAGGCTCGCCGGTGCCTAGGACGATTCTCGTGATCAGTGCGCATTCCGCCGACTTCGTCTGGCGGGCGGCCGGCGCGATCGCGATGGTGGTGGAGGCGGGCGGCACGGCGCACGTGATCGCCCTCTCCTACGGCGAGCGGGGCGAGTCGGGTGAGTTGTGGAAGTGGCCGGGGCAGACCGAGCAGCGCGTGAAGGAGATCCGGCACGGCGAGGCCCAGGCTGCCGCGGGCGCGCTCGGCGCGGAGCTGCACACGCTCGACCTCGGCGACTACCCGCTCGTCGTCGACGCCGCGGCGGTCGACCGCCTGACCGGGCTGATCCGAGAGCTCGCGCCGCACGTGATCGTCACGCACGCCGCGCGTGATCCGTTCAATCCCGATCACGCGGTCGCACACGATGCGACCGTGCAGGCGCGCCAGTTGGCGAGCGGGGCCGGCGTTGCAAGCGCGTTCGAGACGATCACGCCGCCCGAGCTGCTGCTCTTCGAGCCGCACCAGCCCGAGCTGTGCGGATTCGTGCCGACGACGTTCCTCGACATCACGCCGGTCTGGGACAAGAAGGTCGCTGCGATGGAGGCGATGGGCGCCCAGGGCTACCTGCGGCAGTACTACTCCGAGCGGGCCGAGCACCGAGCAAACCATGCGCGCCGCGTCTCGGGCCGCGGCGACATCCGCTACGCCGAGGCGTTCCAGCGCGAGCTCCCGGTCGTCGTCGACGCGCTGTGACCGACTACGAGACGCTCGCACGGCTCGGCGTCGCCACCGTCCACGAGGCCGCGGGACGAAGCGGGATCGTGGACGTCCCGCTCACCCAGGTCGTACCGGGCTCACGCGCGGCCGGCCCGGCGCGCACGGCGGTCTGCGTGACGGGGGACAACTCGATGGTGCATGCGGCAGTCGCGCACGCCAACCCGGGTGACGTGCTCGTGCTGACGAGCGGCGAGCCGGTTTCGGTCGCGCTCGTCGGTGAGCTGCTCGCGACGCAGGCCAAGGTGCGCGGTGTCGCGGCGCTGCTCGTCGACGGGGCCGTCCGCGACGTCGAGGAGCTGGCAGAGCTCGGTCTGCCGGTGTGGTCGCGCTTCGTGCGTGCGCAAGGCGCGACCAAGGGCGAGGTCGGCGAGCTCGACGTCCCGGTGGTCGTGGGCGGCGCGGCGATCTCGCCGGGCGATCTTGTCGTGCTCGACGCCGACGGCGCGGTCGCCGTGCCGCACGCGTGCGTCGAGCAGGTGCTGGTGCTCGCGCTCGAACGCGCGGAGCGCGAGCGCGCGGCGCGGGAACGCTACGCCGCCGGGGAGCTCTCCTACGACGTGAACGGCCTCCGCGAGATCGTCGAGGGCTGACCGGTGCAGGTCGCGGTGCTCGGGCTGGGCGAGGCGGGTGGCCGGCTCGCCGGCGACCTCGCCGCGGCGGGCTGCCGGGTCCGCGGCTTCGATCCTGCCCGGCGGCTGGACGGGATCGAGAACGCCGAGAGCGCGCGGAGCGCGGTGGCGGGTGCAGACATCGTGCTCAGCGTGAATGCGGCGGGGGTTGCGCTCGAGGTCGCCGAGGGCGTCGCCGGCGCGCTCGGCGGCGAGACGATCTACGCCGATCTGAACACCGCCTCGCCAGGCCTGAAGCGCGAGCTCGCCGCCCTGGTGGTCGCACCGTTCGCCGACGTGGCTCTCGTAGGCGTGGTGCCGGACACCGGCCTCGCGACACCCGCGCTCGCATCGGGGGCCGCGGCCGAGCGGTTCGCGGAGCTCTTCCGCCCGCTCGGGATGCCGATCGACGTGGTGGGTGCGCAGGCAGGCGATGCGGCCGGGTTGAAGCTGCTGCGGAGCGTCTTCATGAAAGGCGTCGCCGCCGCCGCGCTCGAGAGCATCGCCGCCGCTGAAGCGGCGGGCGTCGAACCGGCGGTTCGAGCCCAGATTGCGGCGGTGCTCGGTGAGCCGCTGCTCGACCGGCTGCTGACGGGGAGCCGCGTGCATGCGGGCAGGCGGGTCGAAGAGATGCAGGCGGCCGTCGCGTACGTCGAGGGGCTCGGCGTCGAGCCGCGCATCGCAACGGCCGCGGAGGAGTGGCTGGCGCAGCTCCGGCGTGAAGGTGTCTGACACCCGAGGGTGTCAGACACCACTACTCCGCGACGGTCACCCTGGTGAAGCCGTAGGCCTCCAGCGCGGCGAGGATCTCGCGGTGCCCGAACGCCTGGCCGGGCGAGGCGAATCCGACCTTGCGCGGCGGCTGGTGCACGAGGTGATGTGCCGCGAACGCCTGGATCAGGCCGGTCTGGAGGTACGCACCCTGTCCGAGCGCCGACACCTGCACCGACTCGAGATTGCCGCGCCCGACCACGACGTCGACCGTGCGCTGCAGCCGCCGGTTCTCGCGCGGCGGTAGTCCCGGCTGCATCGAGTCCGCGATGCCGGCGAGCACTTGCCGCTGCTCCTCCGCCGGCAGCGGCTTGATCTTCTCCTGGTAGTCGCGTTGGCCTGCGACGATGCCCTCCATGATCGAGCGGTCGAGCAGGCCGCCGAACGCGCGAACGTTCGCGATCTGCGGATGGTCCTTGAACCACACCGGGTGCGGGAAGCCGCCCCAGGGAAGCGCGAGCTGGGTCGTGATCGACGTGGGGATCGACACCTCGAGCGTCGTGACGGGCGGCCACTCCTTGTACTCGTTCTGCTCGAGGTAGATCGACTCCCATTGCAGCTGGCCGAAGATCGTCTGCGTCGACCCGTACGTGGGGAAGCCCATGAACATCGAGAGGATCTCCAGCGAGTCGATGCCGGCCGAGCGCTCGATCGCGATCTGGGCGCATGCCTCCGCGACGGCCGACATGTACGCGGTCGCGGGCGCGAGCAGCAGGCCCGCCTCTTCGAACTTCGAGCCCCACTGCTCCTTGGCGAGCCGCACCCACGGGGTCTCGCCACCCGTGTCGATGTAGTGACAGCCGGCCTTGAGCGCAGCCTCGGCCACCGTCGAGCCGTAGTAGATGCACGGCCCCACCGAGTTGCACACCACCTTTGCTCCCGCGAGCAGATCCGCGAGCGCATCGACGTCGTGATCGACCTGCACGATCTCGTAGTCGGCCGTGCCGATGCCCGGAACGAGAGCGAGCACGTCCTCGATCCTCGCCCGATCTCGTCCGGCCGCGACGAACGGGACGTTGTACTCGCGCAGAAACTCGATGATCAGGCGCGCGGAGAAGCCGCTCGCCCCGTAGACGACGACCGGGCGCTTGTCGCTCACGATTCCTCCAAACCGAGTAGGCGGACGGCGTTCTGCTTGAGGATCAGCGGCCGGACCTCCGGCTTGATCTCGAGCGCGTCGAAGTCGGTGAGCCACCGCTCCGGCGTGATGAAGGGGTAGTCGGTCCCGAACAGCACACGCTCCCGCAGCAGCGTGTTCGCATGCTGGACGAGCTGGGGCGGGAAGTACTTCGGCGACCACCCGGACAGGTCGATGTAGACCTGCGGCTTGTGCACCGCCACGGCGAGTGCCTCGTCCTGCCACGGGAACGACGGATGCGCGAGCACGATCTTCAGCTCGGGGAAGTCGACGGCCACGTCGTCCACGTGCATCGGGTTCGAGTACTTGAGCCGAACGCCGCCGCCGCCGGGCAGGCCCGTCCCGACGCCCGACTGCCCCGTGTGGAAGAGCGCCGGCAGCCCCGCTTCCTCGATCGCCTCATAGAGCGGATAGGCCAGCCGGTCGTTGGGGAAGAAGCCCTGCACGTTCGGATGGAACTTGAACCCGCGCACGCCGTGCTCCGCGATCAGCCGCCGCGCCTCGTCGACCCCGCGCTTGCCCTTGTGCGGGTCGATGCTCGCGAACGGGATCAGCACGTCGGCGTTCGCACGCGCGACCTCGGCGATCTCCTCGTTCGGGACGCGCGGCTGCCCGGTGAACGACTCCGAGTCGACCGTGAAGACGACGGCCATCATGCGCCGCTCGCGGTAGTAGGCGGCGAGCTCGGTGGCGGTCGGGCGCGCCGACTCGCCGCGGAAGTGGCGAATGGCGGCGTCGCGGAGATTGTCGGGGAGCGAGTCGGTCCCCGCCTTCGACATCTCGACGTGCGTGTGGAAGTCGATTGCGACGACGTCCTCGAGTGCAAGCTTCTCCCGCTCAGCCATCAGGGGCTCCTGTCGCGAGCGCAGCGAACGTGTCGAGCGCCGTCGGATCGAGCAGCGAGTCCCTGCTCGCGACCGCTTCGACGGGCTCACCGCGCAGAATGCGCTTCACCGGCGCCTCGAGCTTCTTGCCCGTCAACGTCCTTGGGATCGCCGGCACGGCGCGAATCATGTCAGGCACGTGTCTCGGTGAGAGCTCCGAGCGAAGCCCCGCTGCGATTCGCCTCCGGAGGGCGTCGTCGAGCTCGATCCCGTCGCGAAGCACGACGAAGAGCACGAGCTCTCCGGGGCCGCCCTCCGGGTCCTCGAGATGGACGACGAGGCTGTCGATCACCTCCGGCAGCTCCTCGACGACGCTGTAGAACTCGCTCGTCCCGAGCCGGACACCGCCGCGGTTGAGCGTCGCGTCCGAGCGGCCCGTGACGACACACGTCCCCAGTGACGAGAACCGGATCCAGTCGCCCTGCCGCCAGAGGCCCGGGTACAGCTCGAAGTACGAGCTGCGATAGAGCGAGCCGTCCGTGTCGCCCCACAGGCCGACGGGCATCGAGGGCATCGGCTTCGTGATCACGAGCTCTCCGAGCTCGCCGACGAGCGGCCGGCCCTGGGCGTCGACCGCGTCCGTCGCGACGCCGAGCAGCCGCCCGGAGATCTCGCCGTCGTACACCGGCAGGAGCGGCGAGCCGCCGACGATGCCGCTGCACACATCCGTGCCGCCGCTGCCGTTGATCAGCAGGACGTCCGGCCCGAGCTGCTCGTAGACATAGCGGTAGCCCTCGGGCGGCAGGGGCGAGCCGGCGGTCCCGAAGACCCGGATCGAGCTGAGATCGCAGTCGCGGCCCGGCTCCAGCCCCGCCTTGCGGCACGCCATCAGAAAGGCGGGGCTCGCGCCCATGAAGCTCGGTCGCAGCTCCTCCGCGAGGCGCCACTGCCAGCCCGGGTCGGGCCACATCGGGTCGCCGTCCAGCATCACGATCGACGAGCGGACGAGGAGCGCCGCGACGAGCGCGTTCCACATCATCCAGGAGGTCGTCGAGAACCAGAGCAGGCGGCCGCCCGGCTTCAGGTCCCAGCTGAACGAATGCGCCTTCAGGAACTCGAGCAGGATGCCGCCGTGGCCGTGCACGATCGCCTTCGGGCGGCCGGTCGTCCCGGAGGAGAACAACACGTGCAGCGGGTGATCGAACGCGACCGGCTCGAATGCGAGTGGGCCCGTCTCGGCGACGAGCTCGGCCCACGGCAGCGCGTCGGGAACGACGTGCTCGCCGTAGGGGACGTGCACGACGTGACGCAGCGTGGGGAGCGCGGCACGGATCGCCGCCACCTCGGGCCGCCGGTCGACCGAGCGGTCGCGGTACACGTAGCCGCCGACGGTCAGCAGCACCGTGGGCTCGAGCTGCACGAGGCGGTCGACGACGCTGCGTGCGCCGAGCTCGGGCGCGCAACTCGCCCAGACCGCGCCGATGCTCGCCGTTGCCGCGAAGGCAACGAGTGTCTCGGGGATGTTCGGCAGGTAGGCGACGACCCGGTCGCCCGGGCGCACGCCGAGCCGGAGCAGCCCGGCACGCGCACGCGCCACCTGCTCGCGCAGCTCACCGAAGGTGAGGTCGACCGCGCCGCGCGTCTGCGACCGCGAGACGACCGCGGGGCGGTCGGTGTCGGCGTCGAGGCCGAGCAGGTGCTCGGCCAGGTTCAGGCGCGCTCCCGGGAACCACTGCGCGCCGGGCATCTGCTCCGACGCGAGCACCGTCTCGTACGGCGTTGCCGCCTTGACGTCGAAGAACTCCCAGATCGAGGACCAGAAGCCAGGCAGGTCGTCGACCGACCAGCGCTGGAGCTCCTCGTAGCTCGCGAACGGGAGCTTGCGTTCCCGCTCGAGCCACGCCAGGTACCGGCCGATCTCCGTGGTCTCGCGGATGTCCGCCGGCGGCGACCAGAGGATCCTGTGCTCGTCGAGCGACATGGGTCATCCTAGAAATCGGAACGGCGTCTTGACAAATGGGCAGGTCGCTGGAATCGTCCAAAGCGGTTCGAAGCCTCGGACGCACGCCGATCTGGACCGCACCCGAGCCCCCTACGAAACGAGGAGTTGCCCTCCGTCATGAGCCCCAAGAGCCTCGAGGACCTGCTCCAGACCAAGGACCCGGTCGATCTCGTCCGTAACTCGCAGATCGGCCCCTACGTCTATCCGAAGGTGCCGGCCGAGTTCTCGAACTGGCGCGACGAGCAGCATGCGTGGCGCGACACGTGCTGTCTCTTCGACCAGTCGCACCACATGACCGACATGTACATCAAGGGCCCCGATGCGCTGAAGCTGTTGACGGCGACAGGCGTGAACAGCTTCTCGACGTTCGCGGTCAACAAGGCGAAGCAGTTCGTCGCCTGCAACTACGACGGGTATGTGATCGGCGACGCGATCCTGTTCTATCTCGACGACGATCTGCTGAGCCTCGTCGGGCGGCCGTCGGCGCACAACTGGGTGCAGTACCACGCCGAGAAGGACGGGTACGACGTGACGATCGAGCGCGACGAGCGCTCCGCCGTGAACCCGGCCGGCCGCAAGCTCTACCGCTTCCAGGTGCAGGGCCCGACGGCGAACGAGGTGTTGAAGAAGGTCGCCGGCGGGTCGTTGCCCGAGATCAAGTTCTTCAACATGGGCGAGCTCACGATTGCCGGGCACAAGGTGCGCGCGCTGCACCACGGCATGTCCGGCGTGCCGGGGCTGGAGCTCTTCGGCCCGACGGCCGACGGCGAGGACGTGCGCGCCGCGATCGTCGAGGCCGGCAAGGAGTTCGGCCTGGCGCAGGTCGGTTCACGGGTCTACGCCACGAACACGCTCGAATCGGGCTGGATTCCCTGCCCGCTGCCCGCGATCTACACGGGCGACGACCTGCAGGACTATCGCGAGTGGCTGCCGGCGAACGGCTACGAGGCGACAGGCTCGCTCGGCGGGAGCTTCTACTCGGACTCGATCGAGGACTACTACCTGACGCCGCACGAGCTCGGGTACGGCGGGTTCGTGAAGTTCGACCACGACTTCACCGGGCGCGAGGCGCTCGAGCGGATGGGCCCGCAGAGGCGCAAGAAGGTCACGCTCGCCTGGCACGGCGACGACGTCGCCCGTGCGATGGGAACGATGTTCCAGCAGGAGGGCCGCGCCAAGTACATCGACCTGCCGCTCTCGAACTACTCGACGTGGCCGAACGACAAGATCATCAAGGACGGAAAGATGGTCGGCGTCTCCACGTTCTCGGGGTACAGCTCGAACGAGAGCTCGATGCTCTCGCTCGCGATCGTCGATGTCGACGAGAGCGAGCCGGGCACCGAGGTGACGCTCGTGTGGGGCGAGGAGGGCGGCGGCTCGTCCAAGCCCGTCGTCGAGCGTCACGTGCAGACCGAGATCCGCGCGACGGTCTCACCCGTCCCCTACGCCGAGGTCGTCCGCACCTCGTACCGGCCGCGGTAGGCGGGAGCGTGGGCGAGGACGTCGAGCTCCTCGGCCTGTACTGGACGGTCTCCGGGCCCGTCGTGGTGCATTACGGGCGCGAGTGGAGCCTCTTCTCGTGGGCCGACCGCTGCGCCGAGGCCGAGCGGGTCGGCTTCGCCGGCCTGGGGCTCTGGCATGCCGATCTCGAGCACCTGCTCGAGACGCAGAGCCTGCAGGAGCTGAAGGCGATCTTCGATGCGCATGGACTGCGTCACGTCGAGCTCGAGTTCCTCATGGACTGGTTCCTCGATCCGGGCGACGAGCGCCGGCAGGCTTCGGACCGGAACCGCCGCCTGCTCTTCGACGCAGCGGCCGCGCTCGACGCGCACCACGTCAAGGTCGGGAACATCCCCGGCGTTCCCGCCGAGCTCCCGCAGCTGACCGAGCGCTTCGCCGAGCTCTGCGCGGACGCCGCGCAGCACACCGACGCGAAGATCGTCTACGAGTTCATGCCGTTCGACGCGAACGTGAACAGCCTCGATGCCGCGCTCGAGGTCGTCGCCGGGGCGGGAGCAGCGAACGGCGGCCTCGCGATCGACACCTGGCACATGTCGAAGCTCGGGATCGCTCCCGACGAGCTGCGCCGCATCCCGCTCGACTACCTCGCGTGGGTGGAGCTGAGCGACGGCCGAATCGAAAGCATGGAGGACCCGGTCGACGAGACGATCAACCACCGCGCGCTGCCGGGTGAGGGCGAGTTCGACATCCGCGGCTACGTCGAGGTGTGCCGTGACCACGGCTACGCGGGCCCGTGGGGTGTCGAAGTGCTCTCGGAGGAGCTGCGCAACAATCCGATCGACGTGATCTTCCGGCGGGCGTACGACGCGACCGCTGCCCAATTCTGAGCGAGCGAGAGGAGAGAGAAGCGTGAGCGCACCGGAGAAGCTCGATCGCGACCGCCTCGTCTGGATGTACGAGCAGATGGTCCGGATCCGCGAGTTCGAGGAGCGCGTCAAGCGCACGTTCACGGACCACCCCGGCGTGATCCGCGGCCACACCCATCTCGGTGACGGCGCGGAGGCGTCGATCGTCGGCTCGATGGCGACGCTCGGCGCGGCCGACCAGTTTTTCTCGACCTACCGCTGCCACGGCTATCCGCTCGTGCGCGGGACCGATCCGAAGGCGATGATGGCCGAGATCTACGGCCGGCGCGACGGCCTGTGCAAGGGCATCGGCGGCTCGATGCATCTGACCGACGTGTCCAACGGCTTCCTCGGGACCTCCGGGATCGTCGCGGCGGGCATCCCGCACGCGACGGGCGCCGCGTGGGGAGCGCAGATTCGCAAGGAGGGGCAGGTCGTGCTCTGCTTCTTCGGCGACGGCGCGTCGAAGCAGGGCGCGTTCGCCGAGTCGCTGAACATCGCCTCGCTCTGGGAGCTGCCGATCGTGTACGTGATGGAGAACAACGGCTACAACGTCCACACCCGCACCGAGCAGGAGGACGCGAACCGGGCTCACGGCGACGACCTGTCGACGAAGGCGAAGGCGTTCAGCATGCCGGGCGTGACGATCGACGGCCGCGATCCGGTGGCGGTCTACGAGACGGTCGGCGCGGCGGTCGCGCGGGCGAGGTCGGGCGCCGGCCCCACGCTCGTCGAGTCGCAGATGTACCGCCTCTCGGCGCACGGCAACCTGATCGCGCCTCCCGGCGTGCCGCTCCACTACCCCGAGCACGAGGCGATCGAGAAGTTCGGCGCGCCCGAGGAGTACGAGGCGGCGAAGCAGGGCGACCCGGTGCCCGCCTTCCGCGGCCGCCTCGTTGCCGACGGCGTGTTGACGGCCGAGGAGGCGGATGCGATCGCCGCCCGCGCCCGCGACGAGATGCAGGAAGCGGTCACCTTCGGTCTCGAGAGCCCGTTCCCGGCCGTCGAGACCGCCCTCGACTACGTCTACGCATAGAGAGCCTGGGAGGCGAACTGCAATGGCACACGAACTGCCCTACATCGCCGCCATCGACGAGGCGATCAGGCTCGAGATGGAACGTGACGACACGGTCCTCTACTTCGGCCAGAACATGGCGACGACCGAGAACGAGCC
Source organism: uncultured Thermoleophilia bacterium (assembly GCA_963821575.1). Classification (GTDB taxonomy): domain Bacteria; phylum Actinomycetota; class Thermoleophilia; order Gaiellales; family Gaiellaceae; genus PALSA-600. The sequence continues at coordinate 41,129 of CAWGEJ010000017.1, read as the reverse complement.
GTACGTCGACGCCTTCGGCAAGGATCGCGTGCGCGTCACGCCGATCTCCGAGACCGCCGAGATCGGCATGGCGATCGGCGCCGCGCTCGCCGGCTTCCGCCCGGTCGTCGAGCTGTACATGGCGGAGTTCATGCTCGTCGCGATGGATCAGGTGGTCAATGAGGCGCCGCGGTTCCGGGCGATGAGCGGCGGCCAGGTGAAGGTCCCGATCGTGCTCAAGGCCGGGTACGGCTTCACGGCCGGGTGGGCCGGCCAGCACACCGGCACGATCAGCGGCCTCTTCATGGGCGTGCCCGGCCTGAAGGTGGCTGCGCCGACGACCGCTGCGGACGCGAAGGGGCTGATGGCGACCGCGATCCGCGACGACAACCCGGTCGTGTTCCTCCACCACTACTTGCTGACGCTGGAGCACGGCGAGGTGCCCGACGGGGAGTACCTGGTGCCGTTCGGCGAGGCGGCGATCCGGCGTGCGGGAGGCGACGTGACGATCGTCGCCACCGGCTGGACGGTCGACCGCGCGCTCGCCGCGGCGGAGCGCCTCGCTGCCGAGGGCATCGAGGCCGAGGTGATCGATCCGCGCACGCTCGCCCCGCTCGACACCGGCACGATTCTCGAGTCGGTGGCGAAGACCGGGCGGCTCGTGCTCGTCGACCAGTCGACGCGGCACGCGTCGGCGGCCACGGTGATCGCCGGCGAGGTCGCCGAGCACGGGTTCTCGTCGCTCCGCGCGCCGATCGTGCAGGTCACCGCGCTCGACGCCACTGTGCCCTACAGCGAGCCACTCGAGGCGTGGATCCTCCCCGACGAGGACAAGATCGTCGCAGCGGTGCAGCAGGTCGTCGGGTCGGCGCCCGTGACCGCGTAGCCGCCGGGATGGAGTCGCCGCTGGACGGACCGCGGGCACTCGCGCTGCTCGCGACCATGTGGCGGATCCGCCTGTTCGAGGAGCGGGTCGGCGCGCTCAAGCGCGCCGACGAGGTGCACGGCCTCGTCCACCTGAGCGTGGGTCAGGAGGGCGTTGCGGCAGGGGTGTGCACGCAGCTGCGCGACGACGACGCGGTGTACTCCGGGCACCGGGCGCACGGCCATGCGATCGCGAAGGGTGCTCCGCTCGGCCGCGTGCTCGCCGAGCTGATGGGACGCGACGACGGTCTCTGCCGCGGGCTCGGTGGTTCCATGCATCTCGTCGACGTCGAGCATGGCTTCCTCGGTGCGACCGGTGTCGTTGGCGGGAACGTCCCGATCGCGCTCGGCAGTGCCCTCGCCGCGCGGCTGCGCGGCGACGATGCGATCGCGGTCGTCTTCTTCGGCGACGGCGCGGTGCAGGCTGGCCACTTCAACGAGACCGTCAACCTGGCGACGCTCTGGGGGCTGCCGCTCATCTTCGTCTGCGAGAACAACGGTTTCGCGGAGTTCACCCCGCGCAGCGCGCACACGAACGTCGAGCGCGTCGCGGACGTCGTCGCGCCCTACGGGCTCGAGCGCGCGACGATCGACGGCAACGACGTCGCCGCCGTCTGGGCCGGGTTCGGCTCCTACGTCGCGGCTGCGCGTACGGGTGCAGGGCCGTTCCTGCTCGAGTGCCTGACGCACCGGCTGCGCGGCCACTACGAAGGCGATCCGGGCGCCTACCGCGAGGCCCTTGCCGCCGCGGACTGGCTGGAGCGGGACCCGATCGTGCGCCTGCAGCGCCACGGGCTCGAGACGGGCTGGTTCGCCGAGAGCGCGCTGCAGGCGATCGAGACGGAAGCTGCCGAGGCGGTCGAGGAGGCGGTGCGCTTCGCCCGAGCAAGCCCGTTCCCACCGGAGCGGCTGATCCGAGACCTTGTCTACGCCGATGCCTGAGACGACCTACATCAAGGCGATCACGAGCACCCTCGCGGCTGCGATGCGCGCCGACGACCGCGTGTTCGTGCTCGGTGAGGACGTCGCCGAGGGCGGCCCGTACACGGCAACCGCCGGGCTCGCCGAGGAGTTCGGCACGCAGCGGGTGATCAACACGCCGATCAGCGAGGCCGCGATCACTGGAGTCGCGATCGGCGCGGCGCAATCGGGGATGCGCCCCGTGCTCGAGATCATGTTCATCGACTTCATCACTCTGGCGCTCGACCAGCTCGTGAACGGCGCCGCCAAGGCCCATTTCATGTCGGGCGGGCAGTTGACGGTGCCGCTCGTGCTGCGCACGCAGGGGGGCGCGGGCCAGCGCGGCGCCGCGCAGCATTCGCAGAGCCTCGAGAGCTGGCTCACCCATGTCCCGGGCCTGAAGGTCGTGCTGCCGAGCCGCCCGGCCGACGCAGCCGGCCTGCTCGCGAGCGCGATCTCCGATCCGAGCCCGGTCGTCTTCATCGAGAACAAGGCGCTCTACTTCCGCAATGGCGAGGTGCCCGACCCGTCGCCCGCCGTTCCGATCGGCGCGGCCGTCACGCTGCGGGCGGGCAGCGACGTGACGATCGTCGCGCTCTCACAGCTCGTCCACGACGCACTCCAGGCCGCGGAGCAGCTGGCGGGCGAACACGGGATCGAGGCAGAGGTGATCGACCCGCGCACGCTCGTGCCGCTCGACCTCGACGCGATCGTCGCTTCGGTCAGGCGCACCGGGCGGCTCGTCGTCGCGCACGAGGCGGTCGAGCACGGCGGCTTCGGTGCCGAGATCGCCGCGCAGGTACAGGCGGCCGCGTTCGACTATCTCGATGCGCCGATCGTCCGGGTCGGCGCGCCGTTCGCGCCGATCCCGTTCAGCCCACCGCTCGAGGACGCCTATCTGCCCGGTGTGGACGAGATCGCCGCGGCGGTGCGGGAGCTGCTGCGGTGATCGCCGCCGTCACCGAAGCCGTCGGCTCGATGCGCGTGCGCGACGTCGCCGAGCCGGGCGAGCCGGGTGCGCGCGAGGTGCTCGTCCGCCCGACCGCGGTCGGGATCTGCGGCTCCGACTTCCACTTCTTCGAGGGCCATCTCTCCGAGCACGCGGGCGGCTCGGGCTTCCCGCGCATCCAGGGCCACGAGGTGGCGGCGATCGTCGAAGCCGTGGGAGTCGGCTGCCGCGAGGAGATCGCGGTCGGGCAGACGGTCGCGCTCTTCCCGCTCACCGCGTGCGGGCACTGCTACCCGTGCCTGATCGGACGCCCGAACGTGTGCGTGAACTTCAGCCTGATCGGCATCCACGAGGACGGCGGCCTGCAGGAGCAGCTGTGCCTCGCCGACTCGCAGGTCTTCCCGATCGCGGTCGAGAGCCAGGTCGTCGCGGCGCTCGTGGAGCCGGTGTCGATCGCGATGAGGGCGGTGCATCGGGGCCGGATCGCCGAGGGGGAGCACGTGGTCGTGCTCGGCGCAGGCCCGATCGGGCAGTCGCTGCTCGTCGCCGCACAGGACCGCGGTGCGTCGGTCCTGTTGGTCGACCCGCTCGAGGACCGCCTCGCGACCGCCCGTGCGCTCGGCGCCGAGACGGTCCGGTGGACGACGCCGGAGGAGGTCGTCGCCCACGCGCGCGACTGGAGCGGCGGGGCCGGCCCGCAGGCCGTGATCGATGCGACGGGAGTGCCCGCTGCGGTCCAGGCGGCTGTCGAGCTCGTCACCTCGGCCGGACGGGTCGTCCAGGTCGGCATGTCTGGTGACAACGTGACGCTTCGCCTCGGCAGCTTCACGGAGAAGGAGCTCGATCTGCTCGGCGTCGCCTGCTGCGGCGCGGGGGAGTTCGCAGAGGCTGTCGACCTGACCGAGCGCAATGCCGGCCGCCTGGCACAGCTCGTGAGCCACGAGTTCCCGTTGGCGGAGGCGCCGGAGGCGCTTCGTTTCGCCATGGAGCATCCGAGCGAGGTGATGAAGGTCGTGATTCGCGGCGCGCAACGGTCTTGATCGGCCCGATCGGCGTGCCGTAGTATCAGGTTGCCTGACAATGAAGGAGGCGTGGTGTACGACTACGTGATCGTCGGCGCAGGATCCGCGGGCTGCGTGCTCGCGGCGCGGCTCAGCGAAGACCCGGACGTCAAGGTGGCGCTGCTCGAGGCGGGTGGGCCCGACAGCCGGCCCGAGATCGCGATGCCGATGGCGTTTCCGATGCTCCTCAAATCGAGCGTCGACTGGGACCTCCTCGGCGACCAGGAGCCCGCACTCGGCAACAGGCGCTTCTTCCTGCCGCGCGGGAAGGTGATCGGCGGCTCGGGCTCGATCAACGCGATGATCTACATCCGCGGCAATCGCGCCGACTTCGACGGCTGGGCCGCGGACGGCGCCGAGGGCTGGAGCTACGACGACGTGCTGCCGTACTTCAAGCGCTCGGAGGACAACGAGCGCGGGGAGGATGCCTTCCACGGCGTCGGCGGGCCGCTGGCCGTGTCCGACAGCCGGTCGATGAGCCCCCTGATCGAGACGATGATCGAGGCGAGCCGGCTCGCAGGCCATCCGCTCAACGACGACTTCAACGGCGCGACCCAGGAAGGTGTCGGCCGCTTCCAGCTCACCCAGCGGGACGGGCGGCGCTGCTCGACCGCAGCGGGGTTCCTCCGGCCGGCACTCGGTCGGCCGAACCTCGACGTCCTCACCGACTCGATGGCGCTGCGGATCCTCTTCGACGGCGCCCGCGCGGTCGGGATCGAATTCGCGCGAGGTGGGGCGGTCGAGGAGATCCGCGCCACGCGCGACGTGATTCTGTCCGCCGGCGCGTACCAGTCTCCGGCGCTGCTGATGCTCTCGGGCATCGGGCCTGCGCAGGATCTCGAGCTCTTCGGCATCGAGGTGCGTGAGAACCTGCCTGTCGGCCAGAACCTGCAGGACCACCTGATGGTTCAGCTGAACTACGAGACCGACGAGCCGTCGCTGTTCGGCTCGTTCACGCCCGAGAACTTCGAGCGGTTCGAGTCCGAGGGCCGCGGCCCGCTCACCTCGAACATCCCCGAGGCCGGCGCGTTCTTCCGCACGCGCTCCGACCTCGAGGCGCCGGACATCCAGTTCCACTACGCGCCGTCGATGTTCTACGACGAGGGGCTCACTGCGCCTCACGACCACGGCTACTGCTTCGGGCCGGTGGTCTGCAAGCCGGCGAGCCGAGGCCGCGTGACGCTGCGCACGCCGCTCCCCGACTCGAAGCCTTGCGTGCTCTCGAACCTCCTGACGGCCGAGGAGGATCGCCGGTCGCTGATCGAGGGCGTGCGGATCGCGCTCGGGATCGCAGAGCAGGCGCCGCTGCAGAAGGCCGCGCGCAGGCCGTTCAGCGTCCCGGACGGGGACTCGGACGACGCGATCCTCGAGTGGGTGAGACGTGCGGGGCAAACCGTCTATCACCCGACCTCGACCTGCGCGATCGGCGCCGTCGTCGACCCGCAGTTGCGCGTCTACGGCATCGACGGGCTCCGCGTTGCGGACGCCTCGGTCATGCCGACGATCACGCGCGGGAACACGAACGCCGCCACGATCATGATCGGCGAGAAGGCTGCGGACCTGATCGGCGAGCGGAATCCCGAGATCACCTACGCGGAGGAGGCGGTCTGAAGGCGGCGGTCCTCCAGGCCTATCACCGGCCGCTCGAGCTCGTCGAGCGGCCGGTGCCCGAGGTCTCGCATCCGAACGACGTGCTCGTGCGGATCGGCGGCGCCGGCGTGTGCGCGACCGACCTGCATGCGATCGACGGGCTGATGGAGCCCGCCGGCGTCACGCTCCCGCGGGTGCTCGGCCACGAGAACGCCGGGTGGGTGGAGGAGGCCGGGACGGGCGTGACCACCGTGCGGAAGGGCGACGCGGTCCTCGTCTATCCGCCGTGGAGCTGTGGGCTCTGCATGGCGTGCCGGCGCGGCAACGACATGCATTGTGCACGGCACGAGTTCACCGGGTTGTCCGTCGACGGAGGATTCGCGGACTACGTGCTCGTTCCCGAGCGCTCGCTGCTCCCCTTGCCCGTCGGCGTCGAGCCCGCCGCCGTTGCGCCGCACGCCGACGCCGGGCTGACCGCCTACCACGCGGTGCGCCGCGTGTCGGGGCTTCTGACGCCGGGCTCGACGGCGGCAGTGATCGGCGTCGGCGGGGTCGGGCACATCGCGCTACAGCTCATCCGCGAGCTCGGCTCGAGCACGGTGATCGCGGTCGATACCGACGAGCGCCGCCGGCGTCTCGCGGCGGAGCTCGGGGCGGACGAGGTGGTCGACGGGGCGTCGGCGGTGCGCGAGGCAACCGGCGGCCGTGGGGCGGACGTCGTGTTCGACTTCGTCGGCACCGATCGGACCCACGCCGACTCGGCGAACATGCTTGCCCGCGGAGGGACCTACTCGGTGATCGGCTACGGCGGGACGATCTCGATTCCCTCCGGCGCTCTGGTCGTCGACGAGCATTCGGTCGTCGGCAACCTCGTCGGCACCTGGGTCGATCTCTGGGAGCTCCTGCAGCTGCACGCGACCGGCAAGGTGAGGCTGGTGACCGAGACGCATTCGCTCGACGCGGTCAACGACGTGCTCGCCAAGCTGCACGAGGGCGAGGTCACCGGCCGCGCCGTTCTCATCCCTTCCTGAGGAGGCCAAACATGATCGGCGTGTTCGTGACGTTCGAGTACGACGACGGAGACTTCGACCCTGAGCGGGTGCGAGGCGTCGCTGCGAAGGCGCGGTCGACGTTCGAAGGCATGGCCGAGCTCCGGCTGAAGGCGTTCACGCTCGACGCCGAGCGCCGCCGGGCGACGAACTTCTATCTCTGGGAGTCCGAGGAGGCTGCGACGCGGTTCTTCGACGACGACGTGCGCGAGTTGGTCACGGGGCTGTACGGCGTTCAGCCGCGCATCGAGTTCGTCGAGATCGCCGCGTTCGTGGACAACGGGTTTCAGCCGTCCGCCTGAGCGGAAGTAGGATGTCGGTCATCCGACGAGAGGGGCTGGCAATGGCGATCGCATACCTGCAGGAGTTCGAGATCCAGGGCGGCGACACGAGCACGACGAACTACGACGCGGTGACCGCGGCGCTCGACCTCAAGTCGGCGCCCGACGGCTTGCTGATCCACACCGCGGGCTTCGACCACGACGCAGGTGTCTTCCGCATCTTCGACGTCTGGGAGACGCGCGAACAGGGCGAGAAGTTCATCGAGGAGCAGCTCGGTCCGATTGTCGAGCCAATGGTGGCCGCTGCCGTACAGGATCCGAGCGGTGACTTCGCGCCGCCGAGCCGCGAAAGCTGGTACGAGCTGCACGACTCGATGACGGGCTGACGGGCCGCCTCCGATCTCAGCGCGGCGACGGCAGCCGCAGGTGGTCGAGCGCACGCTGTGCCTGCGCGAGCAGGCTCCTGGTCGCCTTGGAGCCGAAGTAGACGCGCACGATCACGGAGTAGGCGTGCTCCGGCCCTGACCCGGTCAGCTCGTAGTCGCCGCCGACGACGGCCACGGGGCCGTCGCAGCACGCGAAGTGCTTCGCCTTGGCGAGGTCGAGCTCGATCGGCCGCTGTCGGGTCGCCGCGGGGCCGTAGATCACGGCCCACACGATCATCGCGTTCGCCGGCAGGTGAGCGAGCGTCTTGCTCGGGGGATCGGCCGTCGCCCTGTCCCTGTAGCGCACGCCCTTGGCAAGCCACGCGGACGACTCGAGCGACCCGCTATAGACGGAGCGCGTCGGGCCGCTCGCGCCTTGCTGCCACCCCGCGAGCGGCTGGAACGAGAGCGGAGAGCTCCAGGGGGCGAGCGCGAGCGCCAGGAGCACGGCGATCATCCGTCAAGGGTACGCCCGGCAGGGCGCCGTACGCGGCTAGGCCGGCTTGCCGCGCAGCAGGTAGGCCGAGTGGAGGATGTCCGGCTCGTCCTTCAGCTGCTGCGCCGTGCCGTCGTAGTGGATGCGGCCGCCTTCGATCACGTACGCCTTCTCGGCGAGCTCCAGCGCGACGTGAGCGAACTGCTCGATCAAGAGGACGCCGACGCCTCGTTCGGCGACTGCGGCGAGCGTCGGCACGAGCCGCTTCACCACGACCGGAGCGAGGCCGAGCGAGAGCTCGTCGACGAGCATGACCTTCGGCTGCGAGACGAGTGCCTGTGCGAGCACGACCATCTGCTGCTCGCCGCCCGAGAGCAGGCGTGCCTGCGAGTTCCAGCGCTTCTCGAGCTCGGGGAAGAGCTCGAGCGCGTAGGCGATGCCGGCCTCTGCGTCGTCCCGGCCGAGCGAATAGGTCGCCACCCGGAGGTTGTCCTGCACGCTCAGCTCCGAGAGGAGCAGGCGACCCTCCGGAACGACGGCGACACCGGCGCGGCGGATGCGCTCGGGCCGCTCTCCCGTCAGATCCTGCTCGCCGAGCAGGACCCGGCCGGCGCTCGACCGCAAGACACCTGCGACTGCGAGCACGAGCGTCGACTTGCCGGCGCCGTTCGCGCCGAGCAGGGTCGTCACCTGGCCGGGCGGGATCTCCATCGTCACCTCGTGCAGGACCGGATGGCCGCCGCGCGCCACCGAGAGCGCATCGATGTGAACGCTCTCGCTCACTGCACCGCTTCCGTCCCGAGATAGGCGCGCATGACGTGCTCGTCACGGAGCACGCTCGCCGTCGGGCCCGATGCAATCAGCTTCCCGAAGTCCAGGACCGCCGTCGTCTCGCAGCACGCGGAGACGAGGCTCATGTCGTGGTCGACGAGGATCACGAGGGCGCCGAACCGGCCGGGGATCTTCTTGATCACATCGGCAAGGTGCTCCGTCTCCTCCTCGGGGAGCCCGGCGGCCGGCTCGTCGAGCAGCACGACACGCGGCCTGCCGACGACGGCACGGGCAACTTCGACCAGCCTGCGCTCGCGGGCGCCGAGCCCGCCCACCTTCGCGCGCGGGTGAGCCGCCAGCCCGACGAAGTCGATCGCCGCCTCGACGTCGCTGCGGCGCGACGCCCGCTTCGCGCCCGAGTGCTCGTGGATCATCGCGACGTTGTCGAAGATCGAGAGTTGCTCGATCGCCATCTCGGTCTGGAACGTCCGCCGCAGCCCCCAGCGGGCGCGCCGGTAGTCCGCCATCTTCAGGAGGTTCTCGCCGAAGGCGGTGACCGCGCCGCTCGCCGGCCGCACGAAGCCGCTGAGCACGTTGAAGAATGTCGTCTTGCCGGCGCCGTTCGGGCCGATCAGGCCGCAGGTGCCGCCGGGGAACTCGACCGTCATGTCGTCGATCGGGGTGACCCCGGCGAAGCGAACCGTCAGGCCTTGCACCTCGATCACTGCGACGGCTCCTTCGCAGGCGTGAGCTTGCGGAGGCCGCGCATCAGCAGGCGGCCGAGGTTCTTCATGTCCTTCGGGAACTGGTCCGCGAGGCCGCCCGGCGCGGTGATCAGCACCTGCAGGAGGCCGGCGCCGAAGAGGATCAGCAGGAAGTTCGGGTTGAGCCCCCACTGCGCCTGGAAGAGGAACGGCAGCAGCTGATTGAAGACCCCGGCGACGACAGCGCCCCAGATGCTGAAGATTCCCCCGATCAGCGCCGTCGCGGCGAGCGTGAGCGAGTCCTGGGTCTGGAACGTGATCGCCCGGGGCACGCCGACCTGCGCTGCCAGCAGGCAGCCCGCGACGCCGGTCACGAACGACGCCAGCGCGAACGCCCACAGCTTGTAGAGCGTGATGTTGACCCCGGCGGCGAGGGCCGCCGGCTCGCTCTCACGGATCGACGCCCAGGCGCGCCCGGGCTTGGCGGCGACGTGGACGAGTGCGATCAGGAAGAGGATCGTGCAGACGATCACGGTGTAGCGGTAGAAGGCGACGTCGCCGACCGCCCACGACGGTCGCCGCACCGGCGGCGTGCTCGTCGTCAGGGCACCCGTGGTCGAGCGCCCGGTGAAGCCCCCGCCGCCGTTCGGGAAGTCGATCGCCGACAGGACGACGGTGGTGGCGCCCGCGAACATCAACGTGATCAGCGCGAGGTAGAGGCCGGACAGGCGCAGCGCCGGGAGCCCCACGAGGACTCCGATCGCGCACGTGATCCCGCCCGCGAGAAGCAGGACGACGGGGAACGGCAGGGAGGTCGCATACGCGATCCGCGTGCCGAACCAGCACCCGATGGTCAGCAGGGCGATCTGCCCGAGCGAGATCATGCCGACCCGCCCATAGAGGATCCCGAAGCCCAGCGCGGCCACCGAGTAGATGGCGACGCTCGTGAAGGTCGTGATCCAGTCGGCGCCGGCGAGGTGCGGCAACGCCAGGAGTGTGAACGCGAGCAGAACGACGATGACCGCGGCTCGCACTACCGTGCCGCGGTCGACATGCGCGCTCCCGAGGCTCAATTCCCGGCCCTTGAGATCGTCACGACGCGCCGCCGGGACAGGAAGAGGAGCGCGGCGATCGCGAGCACGAACGGCGCGGCCGAGCGGTACTGCGAGACATTCCCGTACGGCGCCAGGACCGCCTCGGCGACCCCGACCGCGAGCCCGCCGAACATCGTCGCCCACAGCGACCGCAGGCGGCCGATCAGGGCGGCGGCGAGCGACGAGATGACGAGGAACGTCAGCGCGGAGTAGTCGAGCGACGTGAGGAGGTCGGGGAGCAGCAGCCCGGCGGCGCCGCAGGCGAGGCCGGAGCCGAACCACGCGGCCGCTTCGACCTTGCGGACCGGCACGCCGAGCATCGCCGTCACTTCACGGTCGTTCGCGAGCGCGCGCATCGCGGTTCCGAGCTTCGTGACGCGCAGGAAGATGGTCACGCCGGCCGTGATCACGACGGCGAGGCCGATCGCGATCAGCTGCGTCAGGCTCACGCTCGTCTTCAGGATCTCGTAGCGCACCTGTGTCGTCCCGAGCGGGAGGAAGCGGGCAAAGGCGCCGCCCGCGGGCGCACGCCACGCCATCAGGCCGAGCAGGATCAGTGCGAGCCCGAGCGTCCCCATCATCTTCACGAGGGGGTCGCGCCGCGCGAACGCGGGCCCGAAGATCATCCCGTAGGCGAGGTTCGTGAGCCCGCCGAACAGGACGCAGATCGTGTAGGCGAGCCAGTGCGGCCAGCTCGTGTGGTTGACGATGTAATAGGCGATCAGGGCGCCGGCGGCGCCGATGGCTCCGAACGCGAGGTTCAGAACGCCGGTTGCGCGATACAGCACGACCAGCCCGACGCCCGACAGCGCGTACACGCCGCCGAACGCCAGGCCGATCACGATGAACGGCTTGAGGAATTGCCAGTCCACGCCGAACACGCTGAACGCGAGTACGCCGGTCATACGGGGTCTCCGGACACCCTGATCGTCATTCCGTTGTTATTGCCCGTTCAGGTGGTACTTCTTCTCCCAGACGCGTGTCTGGGCGATTGCCGCGTCGACCGGTGCGAAGTTCGTGCAGCCGGTTCTCACGACGACTCCGCCGTTTTTGTAGTCGACGATGATGTTCGTGTTGTTGGGGATGTGGTAGGCCAGGTTCCCGACGTAGAACGGCTTGCAGAGGATGTCGGTCTTCTGGTTCTTCAGGTTCTTGACCGCAGCGTTGTACGACGCTGCCGTGATCGCGCCCTTGATGCTCAGGAGGGCGTTGACCGCGAACTTCCCGTCGAGATACCCCATCTGCGCGAACGCCTGCGGGGCGATCTTCGTGTACTTCGCCAGCACCTTGAACATCAGTGCCGAGTCGGGACCGACCTTCGGGTCGACGTTCGAGAACTCGTTGTCGATCCAGAGGTGACCGTCGAACGCCGGCGAGAACTGGCTCGACATGAACGTGTTCGCGATCGGGGTCGACGAGCCCCACAGCACCTTGTCGACGATGCCCTGGGCCTCGGCTGCCTTCATGAAGGCAGGCGCGGTGTCGGGCGTGAAGTCGATCAGGATGCCGCCGCCGTCACCGGCGAACTGGTACATCTGGAGCAGCTGCGAGGTCGCGTCGGTGACCGGCAGGTGGGTCGGGAAGATCTTGACCGGGATGCCTGCCGCCTTGGCGACCAGAGCAGGCCCGCCGTCCGCGTACGCCGAGATCGTGTCCGGCGAGGCGATTGCGAGCTTCTTCGCGCCGGCCTTGATGAGCGCCTGCGCAGCCCCGACGTTGCTGTAGCGCGGGCCCGAGTTGACCTCGGCGAAGGACGGGGTGCTGTAGCACTCCGCCTGCACGCCGGCGCCGATCACGACGAAGCCCTTGCTCTTGTAGTACTTCCAGTTGGTGCCGCACTCGGCGAAGCTCGTGTTGCCGACGACTCCGACCACCTTGTCGCTCTGGATGAGCTTGCGCGCGAGCGCCGCTTCCTGGGCGGGGTTGAGCTGCTCGTTGTAGAGGAAGTACTGGATCGGGCGGCCGTTGATGCCGCCGTTGTCGTTCACGCAGTTGAAGTAGGCCGCGGCCACCTTGCCGATGGTCGTGAAGTCGACGCCGGGGATCAGCATGTCGATCCCGCCGAGCTTGATCGGCGTGCCCTTGGCCTTCTTGCCGGTGCCCATGCCGCAGACGGCCTTCGTCGCGGACGCGGTGCCCGAGCCGACCGGTCCGGCGGAGTTGGCGAACGCGGTCGTCAGCATCAACGCGACAACGCTGACCACCAAGCTCGCGACACCGACTTTCGTCTTCGTCGATCTCATTTAGGTATCTCCTCTGGCTCTTAGCTTGGAAGGACGGAACCGGGGGGTTGCCTGCACAGCGAGCCCATCGCTGCGCCGCGCCGCTCAGCGTCTCGTCAAGTGCGTCCTCCTCGGGTCGGGGGCCACCTGGGGGGCCTCGTCTTGTGACGAACGCGTGACCGGATGGTTTGCCGCAGTGCGACGCTGCGACCGTAGTGCGGCCGTTGCCGGGGAGTCAAGATTCGAAGACCATCGGTGCGGCGCTCCTCCGCCGTTTGCCCTCCACACGGGGCCGATACTAGAGCACTGTCTTGACGAATGGAACAGCGTCTCAGCCAGTGGGACAGAAGAGGGAGGTGGCCGCTACGCGGTTCACATAGTCGGGACTGCATATTGACGAGTGGGAAGCGCTCCCTAGACTTGCTCGCGCAGCCGCAGCCCTCTCCCGCTTCCGGTGTCGGTGGCGAACCCTGAAAGGAGCTCCGAGTGACCGAGGTGCACCCAGCCGCCGGATTTGCCAGCCCGTTCGACGTGCCGACTCCGCCGGGCGCGGAGGGTTGGGAGGAGATGTATCCGTACTACCTCCTCTTCGATCCGGCCCGCCGCGAGGAGGAGGACAAGCGGTTCTGGTTCTACAACGGGATGCATTTCCCGGAGCCGATGCCGGCGTTCGACATGATCACCGCCGAGTCGTGCTACCTCTCGATCGGCCGCTTCCAGGGCCGCGTCTTCTCGATCCCCACGGTGATGGGCATCGAGCACCGGGTCGTGAACGGCTACGTGTACATCACGTCGAACGAGGTGACCGACCCCGCGCTGATCGAGCAGCGCCTCGAGACCTTCCTGCCGCGGATCGGCTTCTACTACGAGAACTGGGACACGCTCGTCAACCGCTGGCAGGCCGAGGTCGACACGCGGATCGAGGAGCTCGGCGCGCTCGAGGTCCCGGGCCTGCCGGAGATCGAGGACGAGGACGAGGCGATCCACGAGCACCGGCTCGGCCCGAACTACCGCCTGATGGCCGCGTACGACCGGACGCTGCAGCTCTACAACGAGCTGAACCAGCTGCACTTCGAGCTGCTGCTCCTCGCCTACGGGGCCTACCTGACGTTCTTCCAGTTCTGCACGCAGGCGTTCCCCGACATGGGGACGCAGACGATGACGCAGATGATCGGCGGCGACGACACGACGATGTTCCGTCCGGACGACGAGCTGAAGGCGCTGGCCCGCTCCGCGATCGACCGGGGGATCGATTCGGCGTTCGTCGAGGGGCGCGGCCACGAGGAGACGATCGCCGAGCTGGAGCAGACCGAGGAGGGACGGGCGTGGCTCGCCGACCTCGAGCAGCGCAAGTACCCCTGGTTCTTCATGTCGACTGGCGACGGCTTCTATCACCATCACCGCGCCTGGGTCGACGACCTGCGGCTCCCGTTCGCGGCGATCACCGGCTACATCGGCCAGCTGCGCGAGGGAGGCAGTCTCGACCGGCCGCAGGCACAGATTCTGGCGGAGCGCGACCGGATCGCGTCGGAGTACGGCGAGCTGCTCGGCACCGACGACGAGCGCGCGCAGTTCGAGCAGATGGTCGGCCTCTGCAGGCTCGTCTTTCCGCATGCCGAGGGCCACAAGTTCTTCATCGAGCACTGGGGCACGACGTTGTTCTTCAACAAGCTGCGCGAGATCGGCGCCGTGCTGGTCACCCAGGGCTTCTTCGAGTCCGCCGACGACGTCTTCTACCTCAACATCCACGAGGTGCACGAGGCGCTCTACGACGCCGGCCTCGCCTGGTCGGGCGGCGCGCCCGGCCGCGGCACGGTCTACTGGCCGCCCAAGGTCGCCCGGCGCAAGGAGATCCTCGCCAGGCTCGGCGAGTGGACGCCGCCACCGGCGCTCGGCGCGGTCCCGGAGGTGATCACGGATCCGACGGTGCAGCTCCTCTGGGGAGTCACCTCCGACCGCCTGCGCGCGTGGGCGAGCGGTGCCGAAGGCGACGTCAGCGGCTATGCGGCTTCGCCCGGCGTCGCCGAGGGCGTCGCGCGCGTCGTGCGCACGATCGACGAGATCGGCGACGTGCGGTCCGGCGAGGTGCTGGTCTGCTCGGTGACCGCACCGAGCTGGGGCCCCGTGTTCCCGAAGATCGCAGCGGCGGTCTCCGACATCGGCGGGATGATGTCGCACGCGGCGATCGTTGCCCGCGAATACGGGCTTCCGGCCGTCGTCGGCACGGGAAACGCCACGTCTGCGATCAAGACGGGCGACCGCGTCCGGGTGGACGGGAACTCGGGGACGGTCACCATCCTCTGATGGACGACCCGTTCGTGATCCCGTTCGACGAGCTGGGGCTCGACCGCATCGGCCTCGTCGGCGGCAAGAGCGCTCACCTCGGCGACCTGCGCCGAGCGGGCTTCCCGGTGCCGCCGGGCTTCGCGGTGACGACGCACGCGTTCGACCGCCTCGAGGCGCCCGCGGGGCTGAACGGCGCCGAGGCGCGACGGCTCGTCGCCTCGCAGGAGGCGCCGGCCGAGGTGCGCGAGGCGGTCGCAGTCGCCTATGCGCGGCTGGGAGTCGACGTCCCGGTCGCCGTGCGCTCGAGCGCGGTCGCCGAGGACGCGGCCGACGCGAGCTTCGCGGGCGTCCAGGACACGTATCTCTGGGTTCGCGGCCTCGATGCGGTGATCACCGCGATCGGGCGCTGCTGGGCGAGCTACTACAACGACGAGGCCGTCTCCTACCGCGCCGAACACACGGGCTCGCCGCCCGGGATGAGCGTGGCGGTGCAGACGATGGTCGATGCCCGCGTCGCCGGCGTGATGTTCACGCTCAATCCGGTCAGCGGCGACCGCTCCTGCGTCGCGATCGACGCGAGCTACGGGCTCGGCGTCACGGTGGTGAGCGGCGAGGTGACGCCGGACAGCTTCGTCGTCTCGAAGGTGACGAAGGACGTGCGCAGCACCGTCGGAGAGAAGGCACTCGAATGCGTCGCGGACGAGGAACGGGGCACGACCGTGATGCGCGACGTCGAGCCGGCTCGACGGGAGCGACTGTCGCTCGAACCGGCCGAGGTCCAGGCCCTCGTCGCACTTGCGCGCGACGTCGAGCGTCACTACGGCTGCGCCCAGGACCTCGAGTGGGCGATCGACGGCAGCGACGTGCTCTATCTCCTCCAGAGCCGTGCCGAGACGGTGTGGAGCCAGAGGCCGAAGACGCCGCAGCCGGTGGCGGCGACCCCGGTCGCGGCGATCGCCGCGACGTTCCTGCGCAGCGCGGGCAAGCGGTGACCGACGGCCCCGAGCTCACGCCCGACGACGTCAAGGAGATCCTCCGGCTGATCGACGAGTCGCGGTTCGACGAGTTCGAGCTCGAGACGCCGCGCTTCAGCGTGCGCTTCACGCGGAGCACGGGCGATTCCGTGCCGCCTGTGCCGCCTTCCGACGCGCCCCGCGTCCCCGCGTCGACAGACGGGCTCGTCGACGTCGCCTCGCCGATGGTCGGGACCGTCTATCGCGCGCCCGCCCCGGGCGCGCCGCCGTTCGTCGAGGCCGGCGCCCGCGTCGAGCCGGGCTCCCAGCTCTGCATCATCGAGGTGATGAAGCTGATGAACGCGGTCACGGCGAGCGTGCGCGGCACGGTGGTCGAGATCTGCGTCGAGAACGGTGCGGCGGTGCAGTACGGCGACGTTCTCTTCCGCCTCCGCGTCGATGACTGAGATCGGGCTCGTCGACACGACCGTGCGCGACGGTCATCAGAGCCTCTGGAGTGCCAACGCGCTCTCGACGGCGATGATTGCCGAGATCGCGCCGGTGATGGATCGCGTCGGGTACCACGCGATCGACTTCACGAGCTCGACGCACATGGCGATGTCGGTTCGCTGGCACCACGAGGATCCGTGGGAGCGGATCCGCGTGATCTCGGGCCTGATGCCACAGACGCCGCTCGGCTTCATCACGCCGGGGATGCGCTTCATGGCCTGGTGGCGGGCGCCCGAGGACGTGATGGAGGTCGCTCTCCGCTGCGTGATCCGGAACGGCATTCGCCGGATCTGGGTCGCCGAGTCGATGAACGACGTGGCGACCGATCTGCAGATCGCACGTACGGCGAAGAGCGAGGGCGCAGAGGAGGTCGTCGTCGGCCTTGTCTACTCGATCAGCCCGGTGCACACGGACGCCTACTACGCCGGCCGGGCACGGGAGATCGCGGCCAGCGCGGACGTCGACGTGCTCAACCTCAAGGACCCGGGCGGCCTGCTGACGCCGGAGAGCGTCAGCACGCTCGTCCCGGCACTGCGTGAGGCGGCGCCGCGGCTGCCGCTCGAAGTGCACTCGCACATGACCGCGACGATGGGAGCCGCGTCCTACGCCGAAGCGGCGCGACTCGGTGCGTCGTTTCTGTGCACGGCCGTTCGCCCGCTCGCGAACGGCACCTCGCAGCCGTCCGCGGAGCGCACGATCGCGAACCTGCGAGACGAGGGATTCGACGTTGCGACCGACGACGACGCGCTCGCCGAGATGTCCGCGTACTTCACGTCGCTGGCCGCGCGCCTCGGCCGCGACGTGGGGGTCCCGCTCGAGTACGACGTCTCGGTCTACAAGCACCAGCTGCCCGGCGGCATGACCTCGACGTTGCTGCGCCAGCTCGCCGAGATCGGCATGGAGGACCGCTGGCACGACATCCTCGACGAGTTGCCGCGCGTCCGCGAGGAGCTCGGCTGGCCGATCATGGTCACGCCGCTGTCGCAATTCGTCGGCGTCCAGGCATTTCTCAACGTCACCACCGGGGAACGCTGGTCGCAGCTGCCCGACGAGATCGTGCGCTACGTGCTCGGCCAGTACGGGCCCCCGCCCGGTCAGATCGACTCCGCGCTCGAAGCTCGGGTGCTCGCCTCGCCGCGGGCCGAGGCGCTCCGGCACGAGCACCATGGGCTCGGCATCGCTGCCGCGCGCGAGCGCTTCGGCGACGAGCTGAGCGACGAGCACCTGCTCCTGCGGATGATGCTGCCGGCCGAGCAGGTGGAGGCGCTGCACGGGCGGGCCCCCGTCGCCGCGCCGGGCGTGCATCCGGTGCGTGCGCTCGTCGAGGGGATCGTGCGCCGTGAGCTCACCCAGTTCGAGCTGTCGGCGCCCGGGCTCCGCATGCGCGGCCGGAGCCGTTCGCGGTGACCGCCTTCGCGGACGTCCAGGCGGTCGTCTTCGACATCGACGGCACGCTGCTTCACGCGACCGACCCGAGCGGCGTCCGGGGCGCGCATCCGATCCCGGGGGCGGTCGAGGCGGTCGCGCGGGTGCGCGCCGCAGGGCGGCAGGTGCTGTTCTTCACCAACGGGACCGGCAAGCCCCCCGCGCAGGCGGCCGCCGACCTACGGTCGCTCGGCTTCGAGCTCTCCGACGACGAGTACATGAACCCCGCCGTCGTCGCCGCGCGCTGGATCGAGCGCAGGCATCGCGGCCGCTCGATCCTCGTCCTCGGCGGAGCCGGGGTGGTGGCACCGCTGCGCGAGCGGGACGTCGAGGTGATCGAGGCGCGCGAGCCTCGCCCTGCGGACGTCGTGCTGGTGGGCTGGGACGACACGCTGAGCTATGCCGCGCTGCGGGCGGCGTGCGACTCGGTCTGGGCGGGAGCGCCGCTGCTCGCGACCTCGACCGCGAGCGTCTTCTCCGTGAACGGCGGCCGGGCGCCCGGCTGGTCGGGCGCCGTCGTCGCCGGGATCCGCCAGACGACCGGGTGCCGTGCGGTGACGCTCGGCAAGCCGTCTCCGGTTGCGTTGCGCGAGCTCTGCCGCGTGCTCGGGGTGCCGCCCGGGCGAACGGCGGTCGTCGGCGACGATCTCGACCTCGAGATCGCGATGGCCCGGCGGGTCGGGAGCCCCGCGGCGCTCGTCCTGACCGGGATCTCGAGCTCCGCGGAGGCGGCGCGGCGCCCGCCGGACGCGGTGCTGGCGGACATCACGGCGTTCCCGGGCCTGCTCGGGTAGCGGTGGCCGCTCTGTTCTGATAAATGGGACGGTGTATTGACACTTGGACAGATACCGGCGTAGCGTCGGACGTGCCCGTCGACCACCGGACCGAGCCGCCGGCGCAGCGCGACGGCGCGGCGAGGCCGTCGGGGCCGTCCTTCGGAGCGCGCAGCGAAAGGAGACGACGTGGCGAGCGTCCAGTCCGACGTCCACGAGTACAAGCAGTTCATCGGCGGCGAGTGGGTCGCAGCCGGAGGGGGCACCTTCGAGGATCTGGATCCGTTCACCGGCGACGTCGTCGCGCTGGCCCCGTCGGGCACGCGCGAGGACGCCGCCCGTGCGATCGACGCGGCCGACGCGGCGTTCGCTTCGTGGTCGCAGGCGGTGCCGGCCGAGCGCCAGGCGATCTTCCTGAAAGCGGCCGACGTGCTCGAGAGCCGCCGCGACGAGGTGGTCGGGCTGCTCGCGCGCGAGACGGGGGCGAGCTTCGGGTTCGGGATGTTCCAGATGGGATTCGTTCCCAACCTGCTTCGCCAGGCGGCGGCGCTCGCGTATGCGCCGGCCGGTCAGATCATCCCGTCGGATCATCCGGGCACGCTCGCGATGGGCTTGCGCAAGCCGGTCGGCGTCGTCGGGGCGATTGCGCCGTGGAACGCGGCGCTGATCCTCTCCGCTCGCTCGATCGCCGCGCCGCTCGCGCTCGGCAACACGGTCGTGCTGAAGCCGTCGGAGCTCTCGCCGTTCGTGGGCGGTCTGCTCTGGGGCGAGATCTTCGCGGAGGCGGGCCTGCCGGCGGGCGTCCTGAACATCGTCACGCACGCTCCCGGCGACGCCGGCCCGATCGGCGACGAGCTCGTCGAGAACCCGAAGGTTCGGCGCATCAACTTCACCGGTTCGACCGCGACCGGGCGCAGGCTCGCAGAGGCGTGCGGTCGCCAGCTCAAGCGCGTCGTGCTCGAGCTCGGCGGCCAGAACCCGCTGATCGTGCTCGCCGACGCCGACCTCGACTACGCCGTCAACGCCTCGGTCTTCGGCGCGTTCCTGCACCAGGGCCAGATCTGCATGTCGGCGCGCCGGATCTTCGTCGAACGGGCCGTTGCGGAGGAATTCACGTCGCGGCTCGCCGACAAGGCGAAGACGCTCAAGGCAGGTGACCCGAAGGAGCACGACACGATCATCGGCCCGCTGATCAACGACTCGGCGCTCTCGATGGTCAAGAGCCGCGTCGACGCCGCGGTCGCCCAGGGGGCGAAGGTGCTCGCGGGCGGCGATGTCGCCGGTCCCTGCTACCAGGCGACGGTTCTCACCGACGTCCCGCAGGACTCGGACTTCGCAAACCACGAGACGTTCGGCCCGGTGGTCTCGGTCGAGGCGGTCGACTCCGCCGAGGAGGCGGTCGCACGCGCCAACGCGACGAGCTACGGGCTCAGCGCCGGCATCTTCACCGGCGACACGAATCGCGGCTTCGCGCTGGCGCAGCAGCTCGACTCGGGGATCGCCCACGTCAACGACCAGTCGGTCGGGGACGAGCCGCAGATGCCGTTCGGCGGGGTCAAGGACTCCGGCTGGGGCCGCTTCGGCGGACAGGCGGTGATCGACGAGTTCACCGAGCTGCGGTGGATCACCGTGCAGGGAGGCAGCGGGCACCCGTTCCCGTTCTAGAGCCTTGGCCGAGATCGTCTCGCTCTCCGACGCGATTCGCGAGCTCGTCGCCGACGAGCACGTCGTCGCGCTCGAAGGGTTCACGCACCTCATTCCGCACGCTGCCGCGCACGAGCTGATTCGACAGGGACGGCGGGACCTGACGCTGGTCCGGATGACCCCGGACGTCATCTACGACCAGCTGATCGGGATGGGCTGCGCGCGCAAGCTCGTGTTCTCGTGGGGCGGCAACCCAGGTGTCGGCTCCCTCCATCGCCTGCGGGACGCGGTCGAGCACGGCTGGCCCGCTCCGCTCGAACTCGAGGAGCACTCGCATGCCGGGATGGCAGCCGCGTACGCGGCCGGGGCATCCGACCTGCCGTTCGGCCTGCTGCGGGGCTACGCCGGCACCGACCTGGCCGCACGCACGCGGGTCGAGTTCGTGACGTGCCCCTTCACCGGTGAGCAGCTGGCGGCGGTGCCCGCGCACCGGCCGGACGTCGGGATCGTGCATGCCCAGCAGGCCGACCGCCAGGGCAACGTCCAGTTCTGGGGAATCGTCGGTGTGCAGAAGGAGGTCGTGCTCGCGTCGCGGCACTCGATCGTCACCGTCGAGGAGGTCGTCGAGAGGCTCGAGCACCGGCCCGGCGGTGTCGTCCTCCCGTCCTGGGTGATCGACGCCGTCGCCTGCGTGCCGGGCGGCGCACGGCCGTCCTACGCGCACGGCTACTACGAGCGTGACAACGACTTCTACCTCGCCTGGGAAGGGATCAGCCGCGATCGAGAGGTGTTCACCGCCTGGATGCGCGAGCACGTGCTCGAG
This sequence comes from uncultured Thermoleophilia bacterium, assembly GCA_963821575.1. Taxonomy (GTDB): domain Bacteria; phylum Actinomycetota; class Thermoleophilia; order Gaiellales; family Gaiellaceae; genus PALSA-600. Next base: position 20,270 of record CAWGEJ010000017.1, on the reverse strand, counting down.
GCGGTCCCGGCGTGAGCGTCGCCGAGTGGACCGCCGACGAGATGATGGCCGTCGAGGCTTCGCGGCGGCTCTCGGACGACACGGTCTGCTTCGTCGGCATCGGCCTGCCGAGCGTCGCCGCCAATCTCGCGCGGCGGACCCACGCGCCCGGCTGCGTTCTCGTCTATGAGAGCGGGACGATCGGGGCGAAGCCGACTCTGCTGCCGCTCTCGATCGGGGACGGAGAGCTCGCCGAGACCGCGGACTCCGTCGTCTCGGTGCCGGAGATGTTCGCGTACTGGCTCCAGGGCGGCCGGATCGACGTCGGCTTCCTCGGCGCTGCGCAGGTCGACCGCCACGGCAACCTGAACAGCACCGTGATCGGGGACTACGCGACGCCGAAGGTGCGGCTTCCCGGTGGAGGAGGTGCGCCGGAGATTGCGACGTCGGTGTCGGACGTCTTCGTGATGCTGCGCCACTCGACCCGTGCCTTCGTCGAGCAGCTCGATTTCAAGACGAGCCGCGGCGACCGCGTGCGCGTCGTCGTCACCGATCTCGGGATCCTCGAGCCGCGTGACGGCGAGCTGACGCTCGTCCGTGTTCACCCCGGCGTCTCGGTCGACGACGCACGGGCCGCGACGGGATGGGACCTGCAGGTCGCTCCCGATGTTCAGGAGACGCAGGCTCCATCACACGCCGAGCTGAAGGCATTGCGGGCCCTCGGGACGAAAGGACGGGAATGAGCGACGAGTCACCGATCGTCCTGCCGGACGACCCCTCGTTCGGCGGCGAAGTGCAGATCGACTACCCCGGTTACCGCTCGACGCGGCTGCGTGCGCCGAAGCGCCCGCTTGTCACGCTGGCGGAGGAGCGGCATCCGCGCGGCGGCCCGGTCTTCGGCGACGAGACCGTCTCGGCAGGCGACTTCGACCTGACGGGGCAGCACGCCGGCGAGCCGCTCGGCGAGCGGATCATCGTCACCGGGCGTGTTCTCGATGACGACGGCAAGCCGATCCGCAACGCGCTCGTCGAGGTGTGGCAGGCGAACGCCGCGGGGCGGTACCACCATCGGGTCGACCAGCACCCCGCGCCGCTCGATCCCAACTTCACCGGGGCGGGGCGCTGCCTCACGGACGACGACGGCAACTACCGCTTCATCTCGATCAAGCCGGGCGCATATCCGTGGGGAAACCATGAGAACGCCTGGCGGCCCGCTCACATCCATTTCTCGGTCTTCGGCCGCGCGTTCACCGAGCGGCTCGTCACGCAGATGTACTTCCCGGGCGATCCGCTGTTTCGATACGACCCGATCTTCAACTCGGTGCGCGACCCGAAGGCGCGCGCGCTGCTCGTCTCCGAGTTCGACCTCGAGACCACGAAGCCCGACTGGGCCCTCGCCTTCCGCTGGGACATCGTGCTCGGCCACGGCGGGGCCGGGACGACGCCGATCGAGGAGGACCACGCGTGAGCCTGCCGCGGACGCCCTCACAGACAGTCGGCCCGTACTACGCGATCGGGCTCTGCCGTCGCGTCGAGAACGAGCTCGTTCCACCGGACCACCCCGGCGCGATTCGCCTCACCGGACGCCTGCTCGACGGGGACGACCGGCCGATCAGCGACGGGATGATCGAGGTCTGGCAGGCGGCCGGCGGGCGTTGGGGCCGCAGCGGGACCGACGAGGACGGCGAGTTCTCGTTCGTCGTCGCGAAGGAGCCCGCCCCGGGCGAGGCCCCGCGGCTCGACGTGTACGTGTTCGCCCGCGGCCTGCTGAAGCATCAGCTGACGCGGCTGTACTTCCCCGACGAGCCGGAGGCGAACGCCGCCGACCCCGTGCTCTCGGCCCTGCCGGAGGCAGATCGTGCGGTCCTGGTCGCGGAGCAGGAAAATGGGGCCGTGCGCTTCGACATCCGGATGCAAGGAGACCGGCAGACGGTCTTCTTCGCGGTGTGAGCCCGTTCACCGCGATCTTCGTCCCGGACGAGTTGTCGGAGGCCGTCTCCGACCGCGCGTGGTTGGCTGCGATGCTGGATGCGGAACGCGCGCTCGTGCGCACCGAGGCGCAGGCGGGCCTCGTGTCCTCCGACGCGGCTGAAGCGGTCGCCGGCGCCTGCGACGCCTCGCTCTACGACGCTGCGCAGATCGCGGTCGGCGGTCGGGCCGCCGGCAACCCGGCCGAGCCGCTCGTCCGCGCGATCCGCGCCCGCGTCGGCGATGAGCACGCGGGCTCGGTGCACCGCGGCGCGACGAGCCAGGACATCGTCGACACGGCGGCGATGCTCGTGGCGAAGCGCGCGGTGCGGGTCGTCGACGCGGAGCTCACGGGCGCGGCCGGCGAGTGCGCGCGGCTCGCGGACGAGCACCGGCGGTCGGTGATGGCGGCTCGCACGCTCCTCCAGCAGGCGGTGCCGACGACGTTCGGCTACAAGGCGGCGTGCTGGCTCGTGGGGCTGCACGAGACGCGGGTTCGGCTCGCCGAGGTCGCTGCGTCGCTCCCCGCTCAGCTCGGCGGGGCCGCGGGGACGCTCGCAGCGCTCGGTCCCGACGGCACGGGTGTCCTCGCGGGGTATGCGTCCGAGCTCGGGCTGCGCGAGCCGACGGTGCCTTGGCACACGATTCGCACGCCCGTCGTCGAGCTCGCCGGTGCGCTCGGTGCCGCCGCGGGCGCGGTGGCCAAGTCCGCCGGCGACGTGGTGCTGCTCGCCCAGACCGAGGTCGGCGAGGTCTCCGAGCGCGAGAGCGGGGGATCCTCGACGATGCCGCAGAAGCGCAATCCCGTGAACGCCGTGCTCGCCTGCGCGGCCGCGCGCCACGCGCGCGCGAACGTCGCGATCCTCTTCGAGAGCGCGGTGCAGGAGCACGAACGCGCGGTTGGGGCCTGGCATGCGGAGTGGCACGCGCTCGCGACGGCTCTCGCCTCGACGGGTGGGGCCGCGGCTGCGCTGCGCCGGTCGCTGGCCGGGCTCGAGGTGGACGTCGCACGCCTGCGCGCGAACATCGAGCCGGGCGCCCTTGCGGAGGCGGGACGGTTCGGGATCGCCGTCGAGCGGCCCGACGACTACCTCGGCTCCGCCGACGCGTTCGTCGACCGCGCGCTTGCGCTGCACCGCGGATGAGCGGGACGGTCGTCCTCTGCGGCTCCCTCGGCTCGACGGCCGCGATGTGGGACCGGCAGCTACAGGCGCTCGACGGTCGCCGTGTCGTTCGCATGGAGTTCCCCGGTCACGGCGGCGAGCCGGTCGGGCAGGTGCGCGACATGCACGATCTCGCGATGCGTGTGCTCGCAGCGGCAGGTGACGGCACGTTCTCGTTCGTCGGGCTGTCGCTCGGCGGTGCGGTCGGGATGCAGCTCGCGCTGACCGCTCCGGAGCGGCTCGAGAAGCTCGTCCTCGCGTCCACGGCGGCCCGCTTCGGTGAGCCCGCTCAGTGGCGCGAGCGTGCTGCCGCCGTCCGCGCCGGTGGAACCGCGTCGATTGCCGACGCTGTGTTGGGACGCTGGTTCACTCCGGCGTTCGCCGACGTGGCGCCGTACCGCGCGATGCTCCTCGGCACCGACCGGGAGGGGTACGCCCGCTGCTGCGACGCGCTCGCCGACTGGGACGTCCGCGAGACTCTCGGCGCGGTCGTCACTCCGACGCTCGTGATCGCGGGAGCCGACGATCCGTCGACCCCGCCCGACGTGGTCGGCCTCGTCGCCGAGCTGATCCCCGCTGCGAGGCTCGAGATCGTCGACCGAAGCGCCCACCTCATGAACGTCGAACGTGCCGACGAGTTCAACCGACTGATCGAGGAGCATCTGTGAGTCATGACGACGGGATGAAGGTGCGGCGTGAGGTGCTCGGCGACGAGCACGTCGACGCCGCCATCGAGCGCACCACGCCGTTCACCGCGGACTTCCAGGAGCTGATCACGCGCTATGCGTGGGGAGAGGTGTGGGCGCGGCCCGGGCTCGACCGCAGGACGAGGAGCTGCATCACGCTCACCGCGCTGACGGCGCTCAACCACCACGACGAGCTCGCGATGCACGTTCGCGCCGCGCTCCGCAACGGCCTGACGCCCGACGAGATCAAGGAGGTTCTGCTCCAGACGGCGATCTACTGCGGCGTGCCTGCGGCCAACCGGGCGTTCGCCATCGCGCAGCAGGTGCTCGACGAGTCGTGACACGGCGGCACACGCAGGTCGCGATCGTCGGAGCCGGCCCCGCCGGGCTCACACTCGCGGCGCTCCTGCACCGGGCCGGCATCGAGTCGGTCGTCCTCGAGGACCGCAGCCGTGAGTACGTCGAGGCGCGCATCCGCGCCGGCGTGCTGGAGCAGGGAACCGTCGACTTGCTCGAGCGAGCCGGTGTCGCCGAGCGCCTGCGGCGTGAGGGGATCGTCCACGGCGGCATCCATCTGCAGTTCGACGGGGAGCGTCATCACGTGCCGATGGACGAGCTGACCGGCGGGCGCTCGATTGTCATCTACGGTCAGACGGAAGTGGTGAAGGACCTGATCGCCTCGCGTCTTGCCGAGGGCCTGGAGCTCGTCTTCGACGCCTCGGAGGTCAGCGTGCACGATTTCGAGAGTGACGAGCCCTACGTGCTGTTCGAGCACGAGGGCGAGGAGCATCGGCTCGACTGCGACGTGATCGCAGGTTGTGACGGCTTCCACGGCATCTGTCGCCCGTCGATCGAAAGCGTGCTGCGAACGTTCACGCGCGAGTACCCGTACGGCTGGCTCGGCATCCTCGCCGACGTGGCGCCGTCGAGCGAGGAGCTCGTGTATGCCCATCACGAGCGCGGGTTCGCTTTGCTCAGCCTGCGCTCGCCCACCCGCAGCCGGCTCTACATCCAGTGCGCGCCGGACGAGGACATCGGCGAGTGGTCCGACGATCGCATCTGGGAGGAACTGCAGGCGCGCACTGCGCTCGAGGGCTGGACACTCGAAGAGGGCCCGGTGCTCGAGAAGGGCGTCACCGGCATGCGCAGCTTCGTCGCGGAGCCGATGCAGCATGGGCGCCTGTATCTCGCCGGTGACGCCGCACATATCGTCCCGCCGACCGGAGCCAAGGGCCTGAACCTCGCCGCCCACGACGTGCGCGTGCTCGCGGACGCGCTGATCGAGTGGTATGCGGATGGCAGTCGCGCCCGGCTCGATTCGTACTCCGTCGAGTGCCTGCGCCGCGTCTGGCGCGCCGAGCACTTCTCGTGGTGGATGACGTCGATGCTCCACAACACGCCGGGGGCGGACGAGTTCGACCGCAAGCTGCAGCTCTCGCAGCTGCGCTATGTGACCACGTCGACTGCAGCTGCGACGAGCCTGGCGGAGAACTACGTCGGGCTCGAGAGCGTCTGAGCGAGGAGAACTCGATGCAACGGACGAAGCCGCCTTTCCGTGCCGACCATGTCGGGAGCCTGCTCCGCCCGCCCGAGCTCCTGCAGGCGCGGGACGCCTTCGCGGCCGGCGCGCTCGACGCCGCGGAGCTGCGCGGGATCGAGGACGACGCGATCCGCACGGCGGTGCGGCGTCAGGAGGACGTCGGGCTGCGTGCCGTGACGGACGGCGAGTTCCGGCGCGCGTCGTGGCACATGGACTTCATCTACCAGATCGACGGGATCAGCAGCGAGGCCGGCCACATGGCGGTCACCTTCCACAACGAGGACGGCGACATCGAGTTCACGCCGGCGGCACTGCACATCGACGCGAAGCTCGGGATCTCGAACACGATCTTCGGCGACGACTTCGCCTTCGTCGAGCAGGCAGCCGCCGGCGCGGTTCCGAAGTTGACGATCCCTTCGCCGAGCATGGTGCACTACCGCGCCGGCCGGGCTGCGATCGACCCGAACGTGTACGCCGACCTGGACGCGTTCTGGTCCGACCTCACGGCCGCCTACGCGGACGAGGTGCGACGGCTGGGCGAGCTCGGCTGCACGTATCTGCAGTTCGACGATACGAGCCTCGCGTACATGAACGATCCGCATCAGCGCGACTACGTCGCGTCGATCGGCGGCGACCCCGAGCGGCAGCACGTCGAGTACATCCACCACATCAACGAGTCGCTTGCGCACCGTCCGGAGGGAATGAGCGTCACGACGCACATGTGCCGCGGCAATTTCCGCTCGTCGTGGGCGGCCGAGGGAGGCTACGACTTCGTGGCGGAAGCGCTCTTGAACGAGCTGCAGGTCGACGGCTTCTTCATGGAGTGGGACGACGAGCGCTCGGGCGGGTTCGAGCCGCTGCGGTTCCTGCCGAAGGGCGACAAGCAGGTCGTGCTCGGGCTCGTGACGACGAAGCACGGCGAGCTCGAGTCGAAGGACGAGCTGAAGCGACGGCTCGAGGCGGCTGCGAGGTACGCGCCGCTCGAGCAGCTGTGCCTCTCTCCGCAGTGCGGCTTCTCGTCGACGGTCGAGGGCAACGCACTGACCGAGGACGAGCAATGGGCGAAGCTCGCCCTGGTCGTCGAGGTGGCGGACGAGGTCTGGGGATGACGGTCCGCGACGCGACCTTCGACTTCCTGCGCCGACGCGGGCTGACGGACATCTTCTCGAACCCCGGCTCGACGGAGATCCCGTTCCTCACCGGGCTCCCGGACGACCTCAACTTCGTCCTCGGCCTGCACGAGGGAACGGTCGTGAGCATGGCGAGCGGCTACGCGTTGGCCCGCCGCCGCCCGTCGTTCGTCCTGCTGCACACGACCCCCGGGTTCGGGAATGCCGTCAACGCGATCGCGACCGCGCGCGTCAACCGGACCCCGCTCGTGATCGCGATCGGCCAGCAGGATCGCCGTCACCTCGCCTTCGACCCGTTCCTCACCGGCCGGCTGGAAGGCCTGGCCGGGGACTACCCCGTCTGGACGTCGCAGCCCGCCCGCGCGCAGGACGTGCCGGGCGCGCTGGAGCGCGCCTACCACGAGGCCGAGACGCACCTCGGGCCGGCGGTCGTGATCGTGCCGATGGGCGACTGGCTCGAGGAAGCCGGCGAGCCGCACGAGATTGCGGCGCCGCAGCGCGTGCTGCGCCCGGCCGCGGTCGACGAGACGTCGATCGGCGCGCTGGCCGAGCTGCTCGACCGCTCGCAACACCCGGCGTTCGTCGCCGGCGCCCGTCTCGACACGCCGGAGCGCTGGGCCGCGCTCGTCGCGCTCGCGGAGCGGCTCGGCGCCCCCGTCTACCAGGAGCCGTTCAGCGGCCAGGCCGGCTTCCCGCAGGACCATCCCCTGTGGGCCGGCCCGGCGCCGTTCCTGCGCCCGCAGCTGCGCGAGACGCTCGCCTCGTACGACCTCGTCGTCGCCGTCGGTGCGCCGGCGTTCCGGCAGAGCACGTACGAGCCCGGCCCCTTCGTGCACGAAGGCACTGTCGTCGCCGTCGTCAGCGACGATGCGGATGAGGTGCATCGCAGTCCCGCGGCACTCGCCGTGCTCGGCGCTCCCGAGTTGGTCTGCGCAGGGCTCGCTGCACGCGTCGCCGCGCGGGCGCGGCCGGCGGCGCCGCTCTTCCAGCGGCCGGATGCGCTGAACGCGGACGGTCCGCTCAGAGCCGGTCACGTGCTTCAGGCGCTCGGCGACCGGCTGCCGCCGGATGCGGTGGTGGTCGAGGAGTGCCCGTCGAACCGCGACGAGCTGATGCTCCGGCTGCCGGCGCGCCGGCCGCTCGGCCTGGTCAGCCCTGCGATGGGCGGTCTCGGCTGGGGCCTGCCCGCGTCCGTCGGCCTGCGCATGGGCCTCCCCGACCGGCCGGTCGTCGCGGTGCTCGGCGACGGCTCGACTGTCTTCGGCATCCAGGGCTTCTGGAGCGCGGCGCAGTACGGGATCGGCTCGCTCGCCGTCGTCTTGAAGAACGGCGGCTACCGGATCATGGACCAGCTCGCGGCCCGCCAGGGCGGCCCGCACCCGTGGCCGTCGTTCCAGGAGGTCGACATCGGCGCGATCGCGGAAGCGTTCGGCTGCGAGACGATGCGGATCGCCGACGTCGAGCAGCTGGCAGCCACGCTCGACGAAGTCGTGCCCGGGCTGCGGGAGCGCCGCGCGCCGCTTCTGCTCGAGGTCACCGTCGAGCCGGACTGACGCCGGCCGGCCGCTCAGGAACCGGCTTGCTGGTACCCGATGCGCGCCGAGATCTCGTCGGCGGTCTGCTTCAGCTGCGGGCCGAGGTGCGCGACGAGGAGGTCGAGCGACACCATCGTCCGGTGCACGGCGAGGTTGATCGCCGCGACGACCTCGCCGGCCTGCGAGCGCACGGGTGCGGCGATCGACCGCAGGCCGTAGGCGAGCTCCTCGTTGTTGACGGCGAGCCCGGCACTGCTGACCCGATCGAGCTCGGCGAGCAGTTCGTCGACGTCGGTCAGGGCGTTCGGGCCCCGCTGCTGGAACTGCACCTCGGCCAGCACCTCTCGCTGGCGCTCGGGCTCGAGGCCGGCGAGCAGCACCTTGCCCATCGACGTGCAGTACGCAGGGAGGCGCGAGCCGATGTGCAGGTTGAGGTCGATGTCGCGCTGGCCGCTCTGCGACGTGCGGCAGCGCTCGATGTACACGATGTCCGTGCCGTCGAGCACCGCCATGTTGACGGTGCGGCCGGTCTCGTCGCTCAGTGCCTGCAGGTGCGGCGCTGCCACCTCGCGCAGATCCATCGAGTTGATCGCGGAGAACCCGAGATCGAGCACGCGCGGGCCGAGCCGGTACTTGCGCGACGACGGGTCCTGCTGCAGGTACCCGAGGGCGGCCAGGGTCGAGATGTAGCGATGCGTCGTCGAGCGGCTGAGGCCGACCTCGCGCGCGAGATCGCTGACGCCGAGCAGGGGGCTGCCGGAGCGAAACGACGAGAGGATCGCGAGCCCGCGCTCGAGCGACTGCGAGTACGTGCCGCTCTTGGCCTCGGTCTCCACCCCGGTGTTCTAACTCCTGGGACGCCGTCTTGCCAGTGAGAATCACTCGTGCGGAGGCTCGCAGCGGCGATCTCCTCAGTCCTGGTGCCCGCGCTCCGACCTCAACCCGCAGGTGCTTGAACAGGGTCCTCGCTCGGCCGTCGCGACCGCTCCGGGCGCTCGCCCGGCGGCTCGATCGTGATGTCGGGCAGCGCGCGGTCGAGCCAGCGCGGGATCCACCACGACCGGTCACGCAGGAGCGTCAGGAGCGCTGGCACGAGCGTCATGCGCATGAGGAGGGCATCGGTGAGGATCGCGACGCCGAGCAGCAGTCCGAACTCCTTGGACACGCGGTCCGGGGCAAGCAGGAACGAGAAGAACACGGAGGACATGATCAGCGCTGCGGCGACGATCACTCGGCCCACGCCCGCGACCCCGTCCTTCACAGCGGTCACCGTGTCGGCGCCGTGCACGTGCTCCTCCCGGATCCGGCTCATCAGGAACACCTCGTAGTCCATCGACAGCCCGAACAGGATCGCGAAGGCGATCGGCGGGACGAAGCTCTCGATCGGCCCCGTTCGGTCGAGTCCGATCAGGCTCAGGCCGACTCCCTTCTGGACGACGAACGTGAGCACTCCGAAGCCGACGAGCGCGGACACGAGTGTCGTCAGCGCGGCCTTGAACGCGATTACCGCGGAGCGGAACGCCATCGCCAGCACCAGGAACGTGATGCCGATGATGTAGAGCAGGAAGACGGGCACGCGGGAGAAGATCTGGTGCCCGATGTCGGTGAACGCAGCATTCGTCCCCGACACGTACGCATGCGCGGTCGAGCCCGCAAGTGTCGCCGGGATCACCTTGTGCCGGAGCTGTGCGACCAGGTCGTCGGTCTTCGAGTCCTGCGGCGCGAACCTGCCGTTGCTGTTGATGATCGCGACCGATGCCTTGGCCGCGGTCTTCGCGTTGTAGATCGGCTTGTTGACGGACTTGATGCCCGGCACCTGCTTGAGCGCCGCCTCGATCTTGGTCGCGGCTGCATGGTCGGACTGGAGATCGACGACGATCGGGATCGGCTCCGTGAACCCCGGCCCGAAGCCCTTCGTCAGCAGATCGTAGGCCTTGCGCGTCGTCTGGTCCTTGGGGGCGGTCCCCGCATCCGCGAGCCCGAGGCGCGCAACGATCACCGGGGACGCGAGCAGCAGGAGGACGGCCACCACGACGGGCAGCACGACCTTCGCGTTCCGGGAGACGAAGCGGCCCCAGGCGGCGACCGGTGTCCGCTGCTGCCCTTCGGCCGACTCGTCGACCGGCCGCATCCCGAGTCGTCCGCGGTCGATCTTCGTGCCGAGCAAGGAGAGGACCGCCGGGAGGAGCGAGTTTGCGAGCAGCACCGCCGTCAGCACGCCGAGGGCGCTGCCGATCCCGAGCTTCGTGATGAAGTCGAGCCCGATCAGCGCGAGCCCGGTGATCGAGATCGCCACCGTGACGCCAGCGAAGATCACCGCGCGACCGGCGGTCGCCGAGGCAGCCGCGGCCGCTTCCTGCGGTGACAGGCCGTCGTGCAGGAGTTGCCGGAACCGCGTGACGATGAAGAGGGTGTAGTCGATGCCGACGCCGAGGCCGATCATCGGCACGAGGATCTCGGTGACCGTGTTGAAGTGGGTCAGCCGGGCGGCGAGGAACAGGATCAGGAACGCGCCGAGCACCGCGACGATCGCGAAGAGCAGCGGGATCGCCGTCGGCACGAGGGCCCGGAAGAGGACGAGCAGGATCACGAAGGCCGCGAGCAGCCCGATCAGGTCGCTCAGGCCCTGCGTCGGCGGCGCGCTCTCGGCTTCGCCGGTGAACTCGACCTGGATGCCGAGCGGATCAGCGATCGCGTGCAGCCGGTCCTCGAGCGCCACGATCCCGGAGCGTGGCAGCTGGAACCCGTTGCGGTCGTACTGCACGTCGAAGAAAGCGATCCGTCCGTCGTCGGACAGCTGGCTCTTTTCCGACAACGGGTTCGTGATCGGCTGCGAGTCGTTGGCGTTCTCGGCCAAGTCCCGCTGCGACGTCTTGCCTGCGGCGAGCATCAACTTGACGACGTTGCGCCCGGCGGGCGAGTCGAGACGCCGGTTCGGGGACGAGAGCACGACCCGCAGCGCGGCTCCTTTCTCTCCGCCGAACTTGGCAGTGATCAGGTCGGTCGCCTTCTGGGTGTCGGAGCCCGGGATCTTGAAGTCGTTGATCAGCTTCCCGTGGAAGGCGGCGTTCAGTGCGATCAGCACCACGAACACGCCGATCCACGTCGAGACGACGCGCCAGGGGTGCTTCGCGCAGTGCCCCGCCCAGCGCGCAAGCGCGCCCTCGTGGGCTATGCGCTGTTCCTCTACGACCCGCGCAGCCGCGCCGTGTCCGTCATCCCCGGCCATCGGTCAAGCATGCCGAAACGACCGGGTCTGGGATCGGGTGAACCGTCAGCCGTCGATGAAATGCTGGATGTTGGCGCTCAGCCCGATGTCGAGGCTGACCGAGCCGCCGCCCATCTGCAGGCGCGTCGAGTCGTCGCTGATCGCCACCGTCCAGTCGTGCAGATCGACGTTGCGGACGGCGAGTGCGAGGATCTGCCTGGCCCGGCCCTCGCGTTCGTGCGACGGTTCCGTATTGAGGCCGAGTGCAACGGCTTCGAGAATCTCGTCCGGGCCTGCGTCGCGCACGGATTGGAGGTTCTGGTCGATCTCGGCCGCGACCGGGGCGAGCGAGAGATCGGTGATGGTCTTGGGTCGGAGCGTCATCGTCTGGGCCTCCGTCGGGTATCTGGTCGGGTCCCAATCGTCGGCCCTGCCGGCGCGCGTGTGATCCGCGGATGCCCGCCGGGCGGCTGCGGAGAAGTACGGTGACTGACGAGGGCCAGGCTGGAGGTCAGTTCCCGGCGAAGAAGCGGCGCGGGTTCGCGACGAGCATCTCGTCGATCTGCGCCTGTGTCACGCCCGCCTCGATGAGGCGCGGGACGATCCTCGTCGAGATGTGGAGGTAGTCGGGGTGCTCGTCGGCGAACGGCGGGTTGTGCTCCATGAAGTCGTAGAAGCACGCGCCGTCGTGGCCGAGGTGAATGCGGTCGCAGTAGCCCTCCGCCACGAGCGCCGTGAGCGTCTCGATGCGCCGTTCGTCGGGATTGAACTTGGGGATGTTGAAGCGGTCGCATCCGAGGCTCGCCCCGGTGTCGGCCAGTGCGCGCAGGTAGTCCAGGTCGTTGCTGTCCCCTGCGTGGGCGATCACGATACGCCGCGGGTCGACGCCGGCCGTCGTCAGCGCGTCGAGTGCAAGGATGCCGGTCTTCGCCGGGGCGTTCGTGTGCACCATCACCGGCGCGCCGGTCTCGACGGCAGCCGCGGCGACCAGTCTGAGGATGCGCGGGATGTCGCCGACGAGCCCGTGCTCCTCGACGGCGCATTTCAGGAACGCCGCCTTCACGCCGGTGTCGTCGATCCCGTCGCGGAGCTCTCGGACGAACAGCTCGACGAGAACGTCGTCGGCGCGATACCCGAGAAAGCCGCGCAGCTCCAGGAACGCGTACACGCCGGTGGCGACGACGATGTTGAGGTCGACCGCGGCGTTGATCCGCTGGATGCGGGGGATGTAGCGCCCGAGCCCGATCACGGTCGGGTCGACGAGCGTCTCGATGCCGCCGGCGCGCAGCCGCTGCAGCTTCGCAATCGCGTCGGCGACCCGGGTCTCCTCGTCCCAGATGCTGCCGCCCCAGACGTGGCCGAAGTTCTGGAGCGCCTCCGGGTCGAGGACGAAGACGTGCTCGTGCATCAACGTCGGGCCGAGCTTGTCGACCTCGACGGGGCCGCGGACGGTCTCGACGGTGCTCACGGTTTGCTCCTCTCTCTGGCCATGGGGCGGTCGCTGCGATGAGTTTGTCGAGTCCGTAGGGTCCGTGCTCGGATGACGAAGCTTCAGGAGCTGCTCGAGCGGGCGGTCGCGGAGGGCACGGTCCCGGGCGCCGCGGCGCTCGTCGCGCGCGGTGAGCACGTCGAGGTGTGCAGCGCAGGCGACGTCGAGCCGCTCTCGATCGTGCGGATCGCGTCGATCACGAAGCCGATCACCGCGGCGGCCGTGCTGGTGCTCGTGGACGAGGGGCTGGTCGGACTCGACGAGCCGATCGCCCGCTGGCTGCCCGAGCTCGCATCGCCGCGGGTCGTGCGCACTCCTGAGAGCCCGCTCGACGACGTCGTGCCTGCTGCCCGTCCGGTCACGGTCCTGGATCTGCTCACCTTCCGCGCGGGCTGGGGCTTCCCGTCCGACTTCTCGCTCCCGGCCGTCGTCGAGCTCTTCCAGAGGCTCCCGGTCTTCGGGGCGACCGAGACGCCGGACGAGTGGCTCGAGACGCTCGCCGCGGTGCCGATGCTGCACCAGCCCGGTGAGGCGTGGCTCTACAACACCTGTTCCGACGTCCAGGGAGCCCTGATCGCGCGCGCGTCTCGGCAGCCGCTCCCGGTGTTTCTCGCGGAGCGCATCTTCGACCCGCTCGGGATGAGCGACACCGGCTTCCACGTTCCCGCCGAAAAGCTCGACCGGCTGCCGGCGTACCACGGTGGGAACATCCCGGTCGGCGAGGGGCTGTGGACGGAGCCGCCGATCTTCCCGTCGGGTGCGGGCGGGCTCGTCTCGACACTTGCGGACTGGGAGCGGTTCGGGCGCATGCTCCTCGCAGACGGCGGTGGGATCCTTTCGCCGGCGTCCGTGCGCTCGATGCTGACCGACCACCTGACGCAGGCGCAGCGGAACGCCTCGACGTTGTTCCTCGAAGGAGCCGGCTGGGGGCTCGGCGGCTCCGTCGAAGCCGACGGCCGCTACGGCTGGGTCGGCGGCACCGGCACGACCGCGCACGTCGTGCCGTCGAGCGGGACGATCGGCATCCTCTTCACCCAGATGCAGATGACAGGCCCGACGCCGACGCCGTTGATGCGTGAGTTCTGGCGGTACGCGTTCACGGCCTAGCGCCGTGCTGAGGGCGGCGCGAGCTCGTAGTTTCGGCGCAGGTAGCGGTCGAATTGCGGCACCGTGAAGTCGCCTCGGCCGTGGCCGGTGGTGTAGATCAGCCCCTTGTCGATCAGGCGCGCCCGCGTGGGGCCGAGCTGCTCGGAGGCGCGATCCATCACGGCCGCGACGTCGCCGGCGGTCTGCTCGCCAGGGCCGAGCTCGGCCATCGCCCGCAGGTAGTGCAGCTCGAGCTCGGTGGTGCGCTCGGCGCGCACCCGGAAGAACGACTCGTCGAGCTTCGCCTCGACGGCGCGCTGCGCTTCCCGAGCGACGCGTTCTCCAATCGGCCCGTCTTCGGGCGCGAGGTCCCAGACGATCTTTCCGTATTCCTGGATGAAGTAGGGATACCCCTCCGTGTAGGCGACGATCACGTCGATCGCTCCCGCCTCGTAGCGAACGCCGAGCTCGGCGGCAGGCTCCGCGAGCGCGGCTTCCGCCTGGGGCGGTGAGAGCCGGCCGAGGCGCGGGAACTTGAACAGCCGCTCGGCGTACGATTTCGCCTCGCCGGCGAGGCGGGGCAGCTGTGGCAGCCCGGCGCCGACGAGCGTGATCGGAAGCTGCCGCTGCACGGTGCGATGAAGCCCGGCGATCAGCGCCTCGAACTCGGCGGCGCGGAGGAACTGGACCTCGTCGACGAGAAACGCGATCCCGGTTTCGCGCTCCTTGGCGGCTTCGCCGAGCGCGACCAGGAGGTCGGTGAGGTCGTCGTTGAAATTGCCGCTGTCGGCGGTCCCTTCGAGCGGCTCGGCGTCGATGCCGGCGGTGATCGACCCGTCGGAGGCCACCGTGATCGAGAACGACTTGAGCGCACCGGCGGCCACGCGGAGCTTGTCGGTCCAGCTCGCCTTCGGCGCGACCTGGAAGAGCGCCCGGCGGACGAGGCGGCCCATGTGCGGGCCGAAGTCCTCGTTCTTCGTGATCTCGGCCGTGACGGTGATCCAGTCGCTCGCGCGGGCGCGGCTCTCGAAGGCGCCCAGCAGCACGGTCTTTCCGACTCCGCGCAGGCCGGTGATCAGCATCGACTGCTCGGCGTAGCCGCGGCGGAGGCGTTCGAGCAGGATCTCGAAGCCCTCGAGCTCGGCATCGCGCCCCACGAGGGCGGGCGGCGGTGCGCCGGCATTCGGGGTGTACGGGTTCTGCCGTGGGTCCACTGCGACCGATCTTAGCTGACTTATCAAGATCGGATAAACATCGGTAAGACGCCTAAGATGGCCGGCTGGGCCGCGCGGTTGCGCCGGAGGTAGTTGCGCTTTCCACCCGTGGCTGCAATACTGAACTTTATGGTTCAGTATCTTACGACCGTCGACCGCGCCTTCGCAGCCCTCGCAGACCCGACCCGCCGCGCTGTGCTCGAACGGCTCGGTGCGGGCAGCGCCACGATCAGCGAGCTTGCCGGGCCCTTCGGCATGTCGCTGACCGGGATGAAGAAGCACATCCGCCTGCTCGAGGAGGCGGAGCTCGTCACGACGGAGAAGATCGGCCGGGTGCGCCGGTGCATGCTTTCGCCCTACGCCTTCGAGGGCATAAGCACGTGGCTGCAGCGGCTCGACCGCTTCGCCCAGGTTGTCGAACGCACGAAAGGAGCACGATGAGCACGAAGCAGACCAAGGCCGGCGGCAAGAGCGAGGGATTCTCGGCCGAGGAAAAAGCCGCGATGAAAGCGCGCGCCCAGGAGCTGAAGGCGGCCGCGCGGATGGACAAGGACCGGGCGGCCGGCGAGAGCGCCGTGCAGGACGCGCTCGCCGCGATGTCCCCGCACGATCGCGCGATCGGCGAGCGGCTTCACGCCATCGTCAAGGAGAGCGCCCCGGCCCTCTCGCCGAAGACGTGGTACGGCATGCCGGCCTATGCCAGGGACGGCAAGGTCGTTTGCTTCTTCCGTAACGCGGAGAAGTTCAAGGAGAGGTACGCCATGTTCGGCTTCAACGACGGCGCGAACCTCGACAAGGGCTCCATGTGGCCGGTCGCGTTCGCGATCGAGGAGCTGACCCCGGCCGACGAGGCGAAGATCGCTGCGCTCGTGAAGAAGGCAGTGAGCTGAGCACGATGAGCACCTCCGTCACCACTCCGAACGAGCTCGAGATCCGCGTCGAGCGGATCTTCGACGCACCACGCGCTCACGTCTTCTCCGTCTGGACGGATCCGCAGCTCATTCCCGAATGGTGGGGCGACGGCACCGTGGTCGAGGAGATGGACGTGCGTCCCGGCGGTGCGTACCGCTTCCGCACGGCGTTCGGCGTCGTCGAGGGCGAGTTCCGCGAGGTGGAGCCGCCCGCGCGCCTGGTGCAGACGTTCCAGAACCATCTGCAGACGCTGGAGTTCGAGGATCTAGGCGAGCAGACGAAGCTGACGCAGACGATGCGCTTCGAGACGACCGAGCAGCGCGACACGACGATGCAGTACGGCGTCGAGCAGGGCGCGAAAGCGGGCTTCGCCCGTATCGACGCGCTGCTGCAGAAGATCGCGCCGGAGGCTGCGTGATGGCCACTTACGACGTCGTCATCGTCGGCGGTGGGGCCGCGGGCCTCAGCGCTGCTCTCGTTCTCGGCCGCGCGCGTCGTCGGGTCGTCGTCGTCGACGGCGGTCAACCGCGCAACGCGCCCGCAGCCCACATGCAGGGGTACCTGTCTCGCGACGGCATGCCGCCGTCCGAGCTCATCTCGGTCGGTCGCGATGAAGTGCAGCGTTACGGCGTCGAGGTCGTGGAGGACGACGTGCTCGAGATCGATCCCGGCTTCACCGTGCGCCTTCGCGGAGGCGACACGTTCACTGCCCGCCGCATCCTGGTCGCAACAGGCGCGGTCGACGCGCTCCCCGACATCCCCGGCGCGCGCGAACGGTGGGGCAAGGACTTCCTGCATTGCCCGTACTGCCACGGCTGGGAGGTGCGAGACCAGCCGCTCGGCGTGCTTGCAACACACGACGCATCTGTGCAGTACGCGCAAGTCGTGCGCCAGTGGTCGGACGACGTCGTCTTCTTCAGCCACACGCAAACGGTGTCCGCAGCCGACCGTCTCCAGCTCGACGCGCGCGGGATCAGAATCGTCGAGGGCTCCGTCGGACGCTTCCTGACCGAGAACGATCGACTCGCGGGAGTCGAGCTCGACGACGGGAGCGTGGTCGCCCGCACGGCGGTCTTCATTCGTCCTGCGAACCTCCTACGCGCCGACGGGCTGCTGGATCGGCTCGGCGTGGCGCTCGATGCGGTCGGATTCGTCGCTGTCGACGCGAGCGGCCGGACGAGTGCGCCGGGCGTGTGGGCCGCGGGCAACGTGGTCGACCCGCGCGCGCAGGTGATCGCCGCCGCGGGCGCCGGCAATGCAGCCGCGATCGCGATCAACGCGGATCTCGTCGAGGAGGACGTCCGCGCGAGTTGAGGGGTAGAGTCGTTTGATGGAGAGCGCGGTCTACGCGGGCGATGACGCTCGGCTCGTTCGCGGGTTGCGGCAACGCGACGAGGCGGCCTTCGTCGAGTTGACCGAGCTGTACTACTCGTCGATGCTTCGCGTTGCGCAGATCTACGTGTCGAGCCGGGCTGCGGCCGAGGAGGTGATCCAGGACACCTGGGTCGGCGTGCTGAACGGGATCGACCGTTTCGAGAGTCGGTCGTCGCTGAAGACGTGGGTCTTCCGGATACTCACGAACACGGCGAAGAGCCGCGCCCAGCGAGAGGCTCGCGTGATCCCGTTCGCGGCGCTGCAGGCTCCTGGTCGTGTCCCTGAATCGGCCGTCGATGCCGACCGGTTTCTCCACTCCGAGCATCCACACTGGCCCGGCCACTGGACGTCGCCGCCGTCGAGCTGGGCCGGGGTGCCGGAGGATCGGCTGCTCGGCAAGGAGACGCGCGAGCTCGTCAGGCAGGCGATCGAGGCTCTGCCGGCGAGCCAACGCGCCGTGATCAGTCTGCGCGATGTCGAAGGCTGGGACGCCGACGAGGTGTGTAACGCCCTGGGCGTGAGCGAGACGAACCAGCGCGTGCTCTTGCATCGCGCACGCTCGAAGGTGCGCAACGAGCTCGAGTCGTACTTCGTCGAGGGGACAGCATGAGTGAGCCGGTCGAACAACCGAGTTGTCAGGAGATCGTCGAGCTCATCACCGGCTACCTCGACGGTGCGCTGCCCGAGGCGGATCGCAGTCAATTCGACGCGCACCTCCAGGACTGCGAAGGCTGCCGGAGCTATGTCATCCAGATGGAGAAGACGATCCAAACCGTCGGTCGCCTCGATCCCGAGACCCTCAGCCCGGAAACCCGGCAGGGCCTCCTCGAGGCGTTTCGCAGCTGGCAGACCTCCTGATCGGTCGGGAGGGCGCGCGTGTAACGCGCACGCGCTTCGCCTGACTGAAGGGCGGCAATCCCGCCGACAACCTTGGAGGAACCGTGATCAACGAAGCAATGTCCGAAGGCGTCGTCTACGTCCAGACGAACGACGCCGACGCGAATCACGTCCTTGCGTTCGGCCGTGCCGCCGACGGCAGCCTCGACTCGATCGGCGCCTACGCGACCGGCGGTCGCGGCACCGGGGCGCCCCATCTTCCCTCGCAGGGCTCGCTCGTCCTCACTCCGGACGGACGCAGCCTGCTGGTCGCCAACGCAGGCAGCAACGACATCTCGGTCTTCGCGGTCGGGAGCGGGACGCTGTCGCTCCGCCAGAGCATCACGTCCGGGCGCGCGCCGCGCAGCATCGCAGTGCACGAGAGCCTGGTCTACGTCCTCAACACGGGTGAGCCGTCGGTCACAGGCTTCGAGCTGGGAGAGAACGGCCTGGTTTCGCTCGACGGCTCGCGGCGCGAGCTCGCGGCCGACGCCGATCCCGCTCAGGTCGGTTTCAGCCCCGACGGGTCGGCGCTCGTGATCACCGAGCGTGGTACCGACGCGATCGCAGTCTTCGACGTCGCAGGAGACGGGACTCTCGGGGAACAGCGGACCTTTCCCTCGTCCGGCGCGACTCCATACGGGTTCGCCTTCACGAGCGGCGGCACGCTCGTGGTGACCGAGGCGTTCGGCGCCCAGGTCGGCAAGGCGGCGGCTTCGTCGTACGTCGTCGGTGACGGCTCAGTGGCGCCGGTCACGCGTTCGGTGGGGAACGGCCGCAGTGAGATCTGCTGGGCGGTCGTCACGAAGGACGATCGGTTCGCCTTCGCGACGAACTTTGCCGACGGCGCCGTGTCGCGGTACGCGATCGGGCCGGACGGAAGTCTCACCCTCGACGAGGCGACCGCTGCGGTTGCGCTCGACGGCCAGACCGGTCTGCGCGACGAGGAACTGACCGCCGACGGGAGGTTTCTGTACGCAATCGACGCTGATGCGAGGCAGATCCACGGCTGGGCGGTCGGCGACGACGGCTCCCTGACCCAGGTCGGTGCGTGGGGCGGCATTCCGGCAACCGTCGCCGGCCTCGCCGCGAGCTAGCGATGGCCGCTCGCCTCGAACCTCTCTATCGCGCGGCGTTCATGACGCTCGAGAGCTGGAGCATCGAGGTCGTGGGCACCCACGGGACCGAGGGGCAGAGCTTCCTGATCGCCGAGGGGCGCACCGAGGGCCGCCCCTCGGCGCGCCTTCGGGGCGCGAACTACCCGCGGCGACGAGTCGATGGTGTTCTGACTCCCGACTTCCGTGGCGTCCTCGACGTCGAGCAGCTTCACTGGCAACCAATCACAACGGAGGGATGACCATGTCGCTCGACGAGCGTCAGCAGGAGCTCTGCACGACCAGCCGTTGGGACTTCACCGACCTCAAAGCGCTCTTCATCAACTGCACTCTGAAGCCGTCGCCGAGTGTCTCGAACACCCAGGGACTGATGGCTGTCTCGATCGCGATCATGGAGGCGAACGGCGTCACCGTCGACCAGATCCGGGCGGTCGACCACGACATCGCGCCCGGGGTCTATCCCGACATGCGCGAGCACGGAGCGGCGGCCGACCAATGGCCCGTCCTCTACGAGCGCGTCCAGGCTGCGGACATCCTCGTGCTCGGCTCGCCGATCTGGCTCGGCGAGAAGTCGTCCGTGTGCACGCGGGTGATCGAGCGCCTCTACGGCAACTCGTCGCAGCTGAACGAGCACGGCCAGTACGCGTACTACGGCAAGGTCGGCGGTTGCGTCATCACCGGCAACGAGGATGGGGTGAAGCACTGCTCGATGAACATCCTCTATTCGCTCCAGCATCTGGGCTACGCGATCCCGCCGCAGGCCGACGCCGGCTGGATCGGTGAGGCCGGCCCCGGTCCGTCCTACCTCGACGCGGGCTCGGGCGGGCCCGACAACGACTTCACGAATCGCAACACGACGTTCATGACCTGGAACCTTCTTCATCTCGCACGCATCTTGCGAGGCGCAGGGGGCATGCCTGCGCATGGGAACCAACGAGCCCTCTGGGACGCCGGCTGCCGGTTCGACTATGCGAATCCCGAGTACCGGTGACGTA
>CAWGEJ010000016.1:0-39356 GCA_963821575.1 uncultured Thermoleophilia bacterium | reverse complement strand
AGCGGCGAATCCCTCGATCGAGGGAGCGTGCCAAACCGATCGTGGGCTGAGCACGAACTTGAAAGATCCGGCCGTTGTGTGGGGCGATGGCCGGGGATCGTGAGGGACGCGGCGGGGCGGACCACCCGAGGCCGGGCGGCTGAGGGTGCGCAGCCCCGCCGCGCTCCATCCGAGCCCGGGATTACCTTTGGCGCATCCGCCGCAAGATCTCACTTGTCCTTTCCGCAGCAGTGCTCGCCGCCTGCGGCGTCGCCGCTGCGTCGACCTTCGCGTCCGGAGCGACTCCGGGTGACGTGACGATCACCGTCTCGCTGCCCATCGCCACCACGACGTCGACGGGCACGGTGCTGAACATCACGGTGCCGAGCGGCACCACCTCGACGTCCTCGAAGGCGAGGGAGGCGGCGAACCTGAAGGCGGCGCTCGCCGATCCCGCCAAGATCTCGTCGGTTGCCGATCCGAAGGAGCGGCGCCTGCTAAAGGCAGAGCTGCGCGACCTGGACGCCTTCCTCGCGAAGCGCCCGAAGCTTCAGCCCTATCGTGAGCACCTCTGGTACGTCGCCCACCACACCCATCCGGCACTCGCCCCGCAGCGCCTGGCGGGGCTGCTGTGGTGCACGGTGTGGTTCCCGCACGACTGCGGCTGAGTTCAGCTGTCTTCGCGCAGCAGCTTCAGCAGCGAGAGCAGATCGTCGTTGAGATCGCCGGCAGCGAGGCGCTCGATCGCTGCGGTCCGCTGAGCGTCCGCGGCGCCCCTGAACGCCGCGTCGATCTTCGCCCAGCCTTCGTCCGGCGGCAGTTGCGGAAACAGCATCCGGCGGACCTGGTCGAGCTCGGGCGAGCGGTCGCTCTCGGGTTCGCTCATGTGCGCACTATCGTCTGCCCGCGGCGGCAAGTCACCTGAGCATCGGCTGGGACGTCTGGACCGAACGTCCAGGTCCGGATTGGCGGGCGCGACAACGGGTAAGGAGCACGAAGTGCGTTCCAGTCAAGGATCCAGCCCGCGACGCCGATAGTCCTCAGATTCCCATGCAAGGTTCCCTGAGCCGTCGAGTCTTTGGTTCGTTCCCGACTCGAAGGAGCCCATCTCCCATGAAGCGCTTGATCGTGTTGCTGGCTACGACTGCCGCGCTCCTCGCGCCCTCTGCCGCGCTCGCAAGTAACGTGGTTCTGAAGGTGCAGCGCGCGAACCACCTGGTTGCTGTCGCACGCACTCCCTCCAGCGTCGCGCTCGTGCATACCTCGGCGAGGCTCGCTGTCGGTCAGCGTGTCGCGTTGCAGACCCGCAAGCTTCGCAACGGCACGTTCGCCGCGTCCAGCATCAAAGTTCTCGGTCGCACCGGCAAGGTGACGTTCCGAGGGCTTCTGCTCTCGAAGTCGGGCACGAAGCTCGTGGTCTCGGCCGGCGGTGCGGTGATCGCGCTGCACCGTGGCGGCCGCACGACGGCCTCCGCGAGCGACTCCGGGCCGACGCCGGGAACGACCATCCAGGTGACCGCCACGGTCGGCCACGACGGGGAGCTCGACGAGGACAACGCAACCACCGTGACTCCGACGACCCCCGGCGGGCAGATCGAAGGACATCTGACGCTCGGCACCGGGACGATCACGGTCACCTCGGAGCACATGAGCCTCGTGCTCAAGGTCCCGGCCGGATTCGACCTTTCGACCTTCGCCGCCGGCAGTGAGGTGCTCGCGACGTTCACGCAGGGAGCCGACGGCAGTCTCACCCTGACCGCGCTCTCGGCCGACGGCAGCGCGCAGCAGGCCGACAGCGGCAACCAGAGTGGCGACGACAACGGCGGCGGTGACGGCCACGGGGGTGACAGCGGCGGCGGCGGCCACGGCGGCGACGGTGGCGGAGGTGGGGGCGACGGCGGCAACCACTAGGCAAAACCGCAGGGCCGGCCTGACACGTAGAGCTGTCGTGAGCCCGCTGCTCCTCAGGCGTCTCTCGGACGAACAGCTCGGCAGCCGCCTCGCCCTCGGCGAGGCGGCTGCCTTCGACGAGCTGTATCGGCGGTACGTCCATCGCCTCTCGGCCTACGGCGCAAACCTGATCGGCGACCGGGCATCCGGCGACGATGTCGCACAGTCGGCCCTGCTCAAGGCCTACGGCGCGCTGCGCGACGGCCGCGTGCCCGATCGTGTGAAGCCGTGGCTCTACCGGATCGCACACAACGTCGCGATCGATCTCGTCGCGCGGCGACGCGAGCTGCCGTCGGCCGAGCTGCCGGAGGGCTCGACGGGCGGTAGGGAGATCGTCGAACGCTCGGGGGCGCTGGTTGCTGCGCTGGCGTCGCTGCCCGAACGCCAGCGTCGTGTGTACGCGCTCCGGGAGCTCCACGGGCTGCGGATCGACGAAACTGCGGCCGAGCTCGGCCTCTCGACGTCTCAGGTGGAACAGTCGCTCTTCGCCGCCCGCAACCGACTCGCGGAGCATCTCGTGTTCGGAGATCGGCTCAACTGCATCGCCGTTCAACGGCTTGCCTCGGGGCCGCTCGACCGAACCGAGCGGCGGGCGCTGAAGACCCACCTGCGCTCCTGCCCCGCGTGCCGGAGTGAGCTCGGGCTGCGCGGGCGCGCACTCAGCGGCCTGCCCGTTGCGCCGCTCGATTGGCTGCGCGGCCTTCTGGCCGGCGTTGCGACCGGCGGTGCACCGGTTGCCGCGAAGGTCGGCGCAGTCGTCGCGACCGCCACGTTCGCGGTCGGCGTCCCCGCCGCGCTCGATCAGGCCTCCCATCATCCGCGGCCGCTGCTCGCTCATCCCCGCCTCAGCAGCACGGATGGCCGTCGCGCGACGCCCACGCTCCCGGCACGCGCGGTGACCCACTCGACGGCTCGCCCCGTTGGAGTGCCGATTCGGCTGACGGTCGCCCGGCCCGTCAGCGCACCGTCAGCCCGCCGGGCCGAGGCTCACGACGCCCGCGAGCCGAGTCATCGCCACTCGACCGCCACGCACAGGACCGGCGGTGAGGGCGGCGGCGATTCCGGCTCGGGCTCGGGCCCGGGCTCCGACGGAGGCGGCGGGACGGTCGCTCCGGCGCTCGCGGCTTCGCCGCCGACGGCGCCGGTCACCGTGACCGACGGCGGTGGCGACGGAGGCGGAGGCGGAGGCGGGGGCACCCAGGCTCCGGCGGCGATGCCGTCGTCGTCCCCGGGGCAGGATTCGAGCGCCTCACCGGATGGTGGCGGCGGGCAGGACGCAGTCTCCGGCGACGGCTCGACCAGCGGCGGCGGCGACGGCTCGTCAAACTCAGGCGACGGCTCATCGAGCCCGAGCGGCGACTCGTCCGACGGGTGAACCGAAGCCATGAGTGAGCGCACACCAGGTCAAGCAGTCGCGGCCGGCGCCGCCGTCCTGTTCCTGCTCGTCGGGATCCTCGGCTTCGTGCCGGGCGTCACCACGCACTCGGGTGAGCTGAGCTTCGCGGGCGACGGCAGCGGCGCGAAGCTGCTCGGCACGTTCCAGGTGTCGATCCTGCACAACCTCGTCCATCTGGCCTTCGGCATCGTCGGCCTCGTCCTGGCGCGGACCGCAGACGGCGCCCGGACGTTCCTCGTCGGCGGCGGGATCGCCTATCTCGCACTCTGGGTGGCCGGGGCTGCAGGCGCCGGGAGCTGGCTGCCCGCGAACAGCTCCGACACCTGGCTGCACTTCCTGCTCGGGATCGGCCTCGTCGGGCTCGGCTTCGCGACCGGCCGCGGTCGCGCGCGCGTCAGCCCTGCCTGAAGGTCGCCAGGACCTCGGCGAGGATCTCCAGCGCCATCTCCCCGGGCGTCTCGCCACCGAGGTCGAGCCCGACCGGTCCGTGGACGCTGTCGGCGACGGCCCCGAGGTGCTCGCGGCGCTTCTCCTGCGCGCGCTTCGAGCCGAGCGCGCCGACGTAGAACGCACCGCCTTCGACTCCACGCCGGAGAGCCGGGATGTCGATTCGCTCCTCGTGCACGAGCGAGATCAGCGCCGTGTCTGCGTCGACGTCGATCTCCTCCGGCCAGGCGACGACGATCTCGTCGGCGCTCGGCACGCGTTCGCGCGTGGCGAGCCCGGCGCGCGGGTCGACGACGACGGTGCGCCAACCGAGCGGCCGCGCGAGCGCGCACAACGCCTCCGCGATATCGCCTGCGCCGACCGCGACGAGCCGCGGCGGCGGGCCGATCGCCTCGACGAACACGGTGCGTCCTTCCTCTTCGCGCAGCTCGGTGCGCGAGCGCTCGGCTGCCTCCCAGCGCTCGCCGACGCCCTCACCCTCGACGACGACGTAGCTCGCGCCGCGCTCGTGCGTGGGGGAGCCGGCGAACGGCTCGAGGAAGACGTCGATCTCACCGCCGCAGGGCAACCCGACCGTCCAGGCCTCCTCGTCCTCGATGCCGTACGAGACGACGCTCGCGATCTCGCCGTCGAGGACCGCCTTGCACCGCTCGGCGACGTCGGCCTCGACGCAGCCGCCGGAGACCGAGCCGAACATCCTGCCGGAGCGCGTCACCGCCAGCTTGGAGCCGAGCGGGCGCGGGGCGCTGCGCCTCGTCGCGACGACGGTCGCGATCGCCACCTGCTCACCCGCGGCGCGCCACTCTTCCGCTTTCGCCAGAACGCTGTCCATCTCTAGGCTCATCGTACTCATGGACGCCTTGGACGAGTTACTGATCCGGGTCGACGTCGGGGAGCTCGGCGACCCGTTGCCGGTGCTCGCGTTCGTCGCCGGGCAGGCGCTCGAGCTCGACGAGGAGGAGCTGAACGGCGCGCGGCGCCGTGCGCTGCTGCTGGTGGCGGCAGGGGGCGATCCGCACCGTGAGCTCGAGGTGGACGACCGCGCGGTGAAGGCGCTCGCCGCCGACCTCTATACCGAGGAGCGGCGCGACCAGCTCGGGCGAAGCATCGACGCACTCGTCCTGCGCGTCCGGGACCTGCCCGTGGCGCGGGAGGCTGCTCTCTTCCTCGCAGCCGACGTCGACCTCGCCTGGCGGCTCTTCGCGCTCGGGCTGCTCGCGGAGGAGCTCGGCGATTGACACCGGCCGTGCAGGCGGCAAAGCGTGCGGGCATCGCGTTCGAGCTGCACGAGTACGAGGGCGTCGAGGTCGGCGACGGCGACTACGCGGTCGCGGTTGCAGAGGCGCTCGGGCTGCCGCCGGGGCGGCTGTTCAAGACGCTGGTCGCATCGGTCGACGGCCGGCTGTCGGTGTTCGTCGTGCCGGCCGACCGTCAGCTCGACCTGCGGGCGGCCGGCAAGCGGGTCGCGCTCGCCGACCGAGCGGCCGCGGAGCGTGCGACCGGCTACGTCGTCGGCGGGATCAGCCCGCTCGGCCAGCGCAAGCGGCTGCCCACGACGATCGACGAGTCGGCGACGGGCTGGGAGACGATCCTGGTCAGCGCCGGGCGACGCGGCCTGCAGATCGAGCTTGCCCCCACCGATCTCGTCGCGCTCACAGATGCCAGGCTCGCCGCGATCGCCAAGTAGAGACGTCTACGTGCCCCACCAGAAGCTCGCCGCGATCACCACGTAGAACCCGACCAGCACCACGCCTTCGTGCCACGTCGATTCGCCGTCGTTCACGATCAGCGGGCCGAGGATCGCCGCGATCAGGAGCACGAGCGCAAGCAGCGTCGGGAAGACGAGCGTCAGATGGGTGGCGAAGAGGAGCGACACGAAGACGAGCACGGGCGTCAGCGCCAGGGCGACCTGGAGCGACGAGTTGAGAATCACCGAGATGGCGAAGTCGGGCCGGTTGCGCGCCGCCAGCTGCACGCCGACGACGTTCTCGACGGCGTTTCCCGCAATAGCGACGATCACGAGCCCGGCGAACTCCTGGCTCATGTGCAGGGTCTGGATCGCAGGTGTCAGCGCGTTGACGAACCAGTCGGAGGCGAACGCCGCTCCGGCGCCCGCGAGCGCGAGCACGACTGCGGTGGTCATGACCGACCAGCGCGGCGGCTCGTGCTCCTCGCCCTCGGCGCTACCGAGGAACGTCGGCAGCGTGCAGACGAAGACGACGAGGAGGACGCCCGCACAGATGAGCGACAACGTGTTCGAGTGCGCGGCGGCCGGGGAATGGAAGGCGACCGCGAGCGACGGCATCGCGAGCGTGGCTGCTGCGAGCAGGGTCAGAGTCGAGATCAGGCGGGCGCGGTCGGAGCTGAACCGCTGGAGGCCGTTCTTGAGCCCGCCGACGAAGAAGGCGATGCCGAGCACGAGCACGCTGTTCGCGAGAATCGAGCCGACGAGCGCGTACTGGACGACGCTCACGAGGCCGCTGTTCAGCGCGAAGAGCGCGACGAAGAGCTCCGGCATGTTTCCCAGCGCCGACTGGACCACGCCGGCACTGCCGGATCCGAGCCGTGAACCGAGCTGCTCGGTGGCGCCGCCGACGAGCCGCGCCAGCGCTGCCAGGGCAATCGCCGCCGCGAAGAACGTAGGAACGGCCCCAAATGCGAAATTGCAGAGCGCCGCGACCGCAAACAGGGCGATCGTGACGAAGAGCTCGATCAGATCACGCCGGGTCACTGGCGCGAGACGCTAACAGGGGTTACCTCCGACGAGGGATCGGGAATGGAGCCGGCAATGCCGAGATCCACAGCACAGTCTGCATCCCGAGGAGGAGAGCCTCGTTGCGGTACATCCCATTTGTCCTCGTGCTCACGCTGGCGTGCGTGAGCGCAGCCGGCGCCAACGCGTCGCAGTTGATCGACCGGAATGCGCATGACGTGCGGCTTGCTGTGAATGCGAAGGGTGAGGCGTTGATCACCTATACGGCGGCGGGAAAGTTGAAGCATGTGTTGGCCTGGGACGCGGTCAATGCGATCGCGCCGACGCATGCGCGGGCGCAGGTGGCGTTCCGGCTCGACTACGCGGGTGGCTGGGGCCGCTCGCACACCGAGGCGTGGAAGACGTTCGGCGCGAGTTGCGGCGCCTACGACGGGCCGGAGCTGGCCTGGAAGGTCGCGGCGTGCAAGGCGCCGGACGGGTCGTACTGGGCGCTGCAGGCCTGGCAGCGGATGCTGCCGAACTACGGTCTTGCTCCGAGCGGCGCGCAGGGGGCGTGGGAGCTTCGCCTGTCGCACTGGACGGGGGCGCTGCCTGTGCTGACGATCGGCACCGACTGGGCCTGGCATCAGTGGGACCACCTCTACGGCACCTACACCTACGCGGGCAAGCCGGTGTACGGGTTCAAGTCGACCTCGAGCGGGAACCCGCTCGACTCGTTCGGCCGCAACATCTACGTCGACACCTTCGACTCGGCCTACGGCGCCGGCTGGAAGCGCGAGAACAGCTTCCTCTCGCACAGCGGCACCGGGGTCTTCTGTTACAGCTTCAACCCGCACGGCTCGCATCCGGCCGGCAAAGGCACCAAGTACCGCGCGACGGTCGAAGGGCCCGGCGTCACCCCCGACGTGATGTGGCAAGGCGACGCACCGGGCGCCTACGACAAGGCGCTCGACCTGCAGGCGAACGACACGATCGCGCAGTTCCGCGACAAGCAGTGCCACGCCAACTAGGCAGGGGCGGTCGAAGACTCGGCTAGGCTCGGCTCCGTGCAAGACCGCGGGGCCGAACAGCGCGCGCTCTTCCGCCGCTGGCCGGCGGGGGTGTCGGTGGTCGTCGCGGAGGTCGACGGCCGCAGGCACGGGCTGACGGTCTCGTCGCTCGTCTCGCTCTCGCTCGAGCCGCCGCTCGTCGGCATCTCGGTCGCTCTCGCTGCGTCGCTCCACGAGTTGCTCCGCGACGCGGGGCAGTGGGCCGCCTCGCTCCTCTCGGGCGAGCAGGAGCACCTCGCACAGCACTTTGCGCGCAGCGTCCCGCCGAGGGTGCTCTGGGACGGCATCGACCTGAGGGAGGACGACCCGCGCCTGCTGGAGAACGCCGCCGGGTGGCTCACCGCGCGAACGGTCGAGGAGCTGCGCACCGGTGATCACACGTTCTTCGTCGGCGAGGTCACGTCGGTCGAGGAAGGCACCGCTGCGACTTCACTCTCCTACGTGCATCGCTCGTACCACGCCTTGTGATCGAGGCCGTCGTCTTCGACATGGACGGCGTGATCGTCGACTCCGAACAGGTGTGGGACGACGTGCGCGAGGAGTACGTGCGCGAGACGGGCGGGACGTACACCGAGACCGCCACGCGCGACATGATGGGGATGAGCTCCGTCGAGTGGTCGCGGTACATGGCCGACGAGCTCGGCGTTCCCGGCACGCCGGAGGAGATCAACGCCGAGATCGTCGCGCGGATGCTCGTTCGCTACGGCGAGTCACCGCCGCTCGTCCCCGGTGCGGTCGAGGCTGTGCGACGGGCAGCTGCGCGGTGGCCGCTCGCAATCGCGTCGTCGTCGAACCCGGAGCTGATCGAGGTCGTGCTCCGCGCCGCGGGGCTGCGCGAGCTCTTCCCGGTCACGGTGTCGTCGCAGGAAGTCCTGCACGGCAAGCCCGCGCCCGACGTGTACCTCGAGGCCGCGCACCGGCTCGGCGTCGAGCCGGCGGCGTGCACCGCGGTCGAGGACTCGCACAACGGCATCCGCTCGGCGAGGGCGGCGGGCATGCGCGTCGTCGCCGTGCCGAACCCGCACTTCCCGCCCGGCGACGACGCGCTCGTTCTCGCGGACGCGGTCGTCGAGTCGGTCGCAGGGCTGACGACCGAGGTGCTGGCCGGCTAGCTCAGTCTGCGCGACCGAGCAGGACGCAGCCGTTGTGCCCGCCGAGCCCCATCGCATTCGACAGGGCGACGTCGACCTTTGCAGTGCGTGCCTCGTTCGGCACGTAGTCGAGATCGCAGTCGGGGTCGGGCTCGCGGTAGTTGATGGTCGGCGGCAGGCGGCCGTCGTGCAGCGCGAGCACGCACATGATCGCCTCGATCGCGCCGGCGGCCCCGAAGGTGTGGCCCATCATCGACTTCGTCGACGAGACCGCGAGCTCATAGGCGTGGTCGCCGAACACGTCCTTGATCGCCTTCGTCTCGGCCGCGTCGCCGAGCGGTGTCGAGGTGCCGTGGGCGTTGATGTAGCCCACACGCTCCCGCTCGACACCGGCGCGCTCGAGCGCGCCGGTCATCATCGCCGCGACGCCCGTCGCCTCGGGCTCCGGCTGCGCCATGTGGTGGGCGTCATTCGACGCGCCGTAGCCGAGGACCTCGGCGTAGATCCTGGCGCCGCGGCGCTCGGCGCTCTCCCAGTCCTCGAGCAGGACCGCGCCCGCTCCCTCGCCCATCACGAACCCCGCGCGTGTCGCGTCGAAGGGGCGCGAGGCGCGGGGCGGATGCTCGTCCTCGGCTGCGAGCCCGCGCATCGCCGTGAAGCCCGCGAGGATCAGCGGCACGAGGCACGACTCCGTGCCGCCCGCGAGCACCGCATCGACGTAGCCGCGCTTGATCATCTCCGCCGCCTCGCCGATCGCGTGTGAGCCGGTCGCGCACGCCGACACGACCGCGTAGTTCGGCCCCTTGATCCCGAGCGAGATCGCCAGCTGCCCGGACACCGAGTCGACGAGCACGTTCTGCAGGAAGTTCGGCGAGACACGGTCCGGCCCCCGCTCTCGGAGCGTGTCGGCCTGCTCGAGGATCCCGGGGACGCCTCCGATCGCCGAGCCGAACACGACCCCGACGCGCATCGGGTCGAAGCCGTTCAGGCCGGCGTCCGTCAGCGCCTCACGGCCGGCGGCGACACCGAGCAGCACGTTGCGCTCGAGCTTCCGAGCATCCTTGGCCGAGACGACGTCGCTGGGGTCGAACCCCTTCACCTCGGCGGCGATCCGCACTGGCAGCCCGTCCGTGTCGAAGGTGGAGATCCACCCGATCCCGCTCTCGCCCGCGAGGGCGGCCCGCCACGTCGACGGTGCGTCCAGCCCGAGCGGGGTGACGGCCCCGATGCCGGTGACGGCGACGCGCTTCATCGGCGAAACCCTACGTCACACCTGCTCGGGACACGACGTTCGAATTAGGCTTGCGGACGGATGCCGGTCGCGATCGTTCCGTTCCCGCCGATGGAGGCAGAGCTCGTCCGCGAGCTGCCGGTCGGCGACGGGTGGCAGTACGAGCCGAAGTGGGACGGGTTCCGCGGGGTGTTCGAGAACGCGGGCCAGGAGCTCGCGATGTGGTCACGCAACGAGCGGCCGCTGCTGCGCTACTTCCCGGAGCTGCGTCCCCTCGGTGACCTGCTGCCGCCGCGCTCGGCGCTCGACGGCGAGATCGTGATCGCGCGTGACGGCGCGCTCGACTTCGACGCGATGCAGATGCGACTGCACCCGGCGGAGTCGCGCATCCGCCGGCTCTCGGCGGAGATCCCGGCGATGTTCGTCGTGTTCGACGTGCTGCTGTGGGACGGCGAGGCGGTCTGGAAGCTTCCGCTGGAGGAGCGCCGCACCAGAGTCGACGCCCTTGACGGCTTCCGGCTCTCGCCGGCGACGCGGGACATCGACGAGGCGCGCGGGTGGCTCGAGCGGTTCGAGGCGCTCGGCCTCGACGGTGTGATCGCGAAGAAGCTCGGCGTGCCGTACCTGCCCGGTTCGCGCGACGGGGTCGTGAAGGTGAAGGAGCACAAGACCGCCGACTGCGTCGTCGTGGGGGTGCGCTGGAAGGGGGAGCGGAGCGCGATCGCGACGCTCCTGCTCGGGCTGTACCGCGAGGACGGCGGCCTCGACTACGTCGGTACGTGCGCGGTCGCGGCGAAGACGCGGGCGGACGTGGCGGAGCGGGTGTTGCCGCTGCTCGACGAGTCGTCCGACCAGCATTTCTCCGAGCCGAACCGGTGGGGCTCGGGCGAGTTGGAGGAGGCCGCGGTGCGTCCGGAGCTCGTCGTCGAGGTGCGCTACGACAAGGTGCAGGGCTCGCGCTTCCGACACGGGACGAAGCTGATCCGCTGGCGCGAGGACAAGGCTCCCGGCGACTGCACGTGGCGAGAGCTGCGACCGGCCCGTGACCCGAACGCCCCGACGGTCGAGACCCTCTTCGCGTAGCGCTCCGCCCGACGTGGGCCAGGCATCTCGCTTGTGTCACTTCCACGTGACTGTCTCGTCACGGTGGCTGCCACCGGACGGGTCTCGTGTGGCGGTGCGTCGTGACGTCGAGGAACTCCTCGCGTAACGCTCACTCGCGGGTTCGACGTCACACTTCCGTCACCCCCACGTGACGCTTCCGTGGCGGTGGCTGCCACCGGACGGAGCTCGGCCAGGCGTGTCGTTAGGGAACCTGGGTTGGCGGCTCGAGGTCGAGCCGGGCAAAGCGGGCCCTCAGCGAGGGAGGGTTGCGCCACATGCCGCGCATCGGGTCGCCGACGGCCGCGATCCGCGCGGGCATGGTCTCGACAGTGAACGCCTCCGGCTCGACAGCTGCGACCTCGTCCCACGAAAGCGGCGCCGACACGCGCGCGTCCGGCGTCGGCCGCACTGAATAGGCCGCCGCGATCGTCCGGTCGCGGGCGTTCTGCCCGAAGTCGACGAACACCCCGATCCGGTCGGCAACACGCCACGTCGTCGTCGCAACGGCCTGATCGTCGACGCGCCGCTCGACCTCCTCCGCCACGGACTTCGCGAACCGGCGCACGTCGGGAAACGGCAGATCCGGCTTGATCGGCGCCAGGATGTGCAGCCCGGTCGCACCAGACGTCTTCGGGTACGAGCGCAGGCCCAGCCCGTCGAGCACGTCACGGACGGCGAGCGCGATCTCGCGCACGAACGGCCATTGCCCGTCCGTCGTCGGGTCGAGATCGATCAGCAAGTAGTCGGGCTGCTCGATCGCCGGCACCCGCGAGTGCCACGTGTGCAGCTCGATGCAGCCGAGGTTGGCGACCCACGCCAGCGCCGCCGCGTTGTCGACGATCGCAAAGACCGTCGAGTGGCCGCTCGGAAACTGCACGAACACGTCGTCGACGTAGTCCGGGTGGTTCGCAGGCACGCGTTTCTGGTGGAAGAAGTCCTGGTCGACGCCGTTCGGGAAGCGCTTCATGTGGAATGGGCGCCGCCGCAAGTGGGGGAGGGCAAGCTCGGCCACCCCGACGTAGTACGAGACGAGATCGAGCTTCGTCAGCGCAGGCACGGGGAAGAACACCTTGTCGGGGTTCGTCACCGGGACGTCTTGGCGACCGATGCGCACGTACGGAGTATCGTGAACCCGTGTTGGAGCGGCAGCCTCTCACCGATGCGACGCTGGAGCCGCTCGACGACCATCTCGTCGTCGAGCAGCTCGACGAGTCGGAGCTCCCGAGCGGGCTGATCGTCCCCGCGAACGAGGCGACGCAGGTCTGCAGCGGCATCGTCGCCGCGGTCGGCCCCGACGTCGCGGCCGTCGAGCCGGGAGACAAGGTGCTGTTCCCCCGTGACGCCGGCTTCGAGGTGCGCCTCGCACGCTCGTCCCACCGTGTTCGGGTCCTCCGCCGCGAAGACGTCATCGCGCGCATCCACGACTGACGCCTCGCGGCGGCGTGCCCAGCGACCCTACGACGGAGACGGCGCAGGTCCACGGCGGTTGGCGAACGGCCGGCTTCGCTGCGATCGCCGGCGTCGTCGTCGCTCTGTCGCTCGCGCCGAGCTTCGCCGCTTCCGGGCCGCCCATGGACGAGGGAATCCTCGTCTCCTATCCGGATCTCGTGCTGAAGGGCGCGGTGCCCGGGCGGGACTTCGAGACGTTCTACGGCCCCGGCGGCCCGTATCTCACAGCAGGCGCCTTCGCAGTGCTCGGACACCACCTGTGGGTCGAGCGGTCGGTCGGACTGCTCGCCCGCCTCGTCATCGTCCTGTCGATCTTCGTGATCGCGCTGCCCTGGGGCCGACGGCTCAGCGCCGCGGCCGCGATCGTCGCCGGGCTCGTCATGTTCCCGCTCGGGCTCGCCGCCTACGCGTTGCTGTGGGGCCTCGCCTGGGTGCTCCTCTCCCTGGCGCTGGTCGTGGCGGGCTCGACGTTCGTGCTCGGCCCGCGTAGACGATCTGCCGCCTACGTGCTCGCGGGCGCCGCCGCCGGGGTGGCGCTCCTCTTCAGACCGGATCTTCTGCCGGCGGCGCTCCTTCCGGTCGTGCCGCTGATCCGAGAAGCGCGCCGGGCGAAGCAGTACGCGGCGGGCCTCGTGGTCGCCGTGATTCCGCTCGTGATCTATCTGGGCGTCGTGGGGACGAGCCGGCTCCACCTCGTCGTGCGCGACCTGCTCGCGTCGAGAGCCGGCCGACGGCTGCCGATCCCCTCGCTCTCCTCGACCGAGGGGCAGCTCCTGGTAGCCGCGACCACGGCGACGGTGCTGCTCGTCGTGGTCGGCGCTCTCGGCGTGTGGAGACGCCGGGTGGACCTGCGCGCGCGCATCCTGCTCTCGATCGGGCTCCTCCTGCTGACGCTGTACCCGGTGATCGCGAATCGCGCAGACAGCGCGCACATCGTGCCGGTGGCCGCGGTTGCCGTTTCGTTCTTCCTGATCCTTGCGGTCACATTCGTGCGCCGGCACGACACGGGCGGAGCAAGGACGGTGAAGCTCCTCGTCATCGGAGTTGCGGCGCTCTTCGTCGCTGCGGCCTTCCTCCATGTCTCGCTGCTGGGCTTTCGCGACGACGCGCGGATCGTCCGCGGGAGCGAGCGCGGGTACGACGTCCGGCTCAGTGGGAGCCCGAGTCGCGGGTTCCTCGTCGACTCACGGTCGACGGCACGCGATCTCAATCGACTCCTGCCGGTCATCGACCGCGTCACCTCGCCGGGAGACTCGCTGTTCGTCGGGCCGAGGGACCTGCGGCGCACGAACTACAACGACGCGTTCGTCTACTTCCTGCTCCCGGCGTTGAAGCCCGCGTCCTTCTACCTGGAGCTCAATCCGGGCACGGCGAACAGATCCGGCTCGAGCCTCGCGAGCGATCTGCAGACGGCAGACGTACTGCTCCTCACGACGCGCTACGACGACTGGAACGAGCCGAACGCCTCGGCCAAGCAGGGCTCGACCGCGCCCTCCGCGGTCGTCGCGGCCCGGTTCTGCCGGATCGCGCAGAGCGGCACCTACACCGTCCTGCGGCGGTGCCGGTAGCGGAGGACCGTCAGGGACCTCCCGAGCCGCCTAGCGCTTCCAGCCGACTGAGCCGGTCGGGCTCCCCCTCGACGAGCCACGGATCCTTCGCGAGCACCGCATGCGCTCTGGCGAACCACGGCCTTGCTTCGTCGTCGCGACCGAGCTCCAGCAGGCATTCGCCGAGCTCCTCGTAGACGTACCCGCTCTCGGTGCCGCTCGTCTCGTGGAGCAGGAGAAGCTCACGCTGTATGGCGAGGGCTTCGTCGAGTCGTCGCAGCGACCGCAGGCACCGGGCGATGCACCAGCGCGCGATGCCGATCTGCTCATCCGACCCCTCCTCGATGCGTGCTTGCAGCGCCGCCTCGAAGTGCGCCAGCGCCTCGTCGTAGCGCTTCAGCTCGTGCAGCGTCCAGCCGAGATTGTTGTGCAGCGACCCCGCCCAGCGCCTCGCGCGCGGGGAGGGCGACGCCTCGGCCAGCGACAGCGCCTTCAGGTTCCAGTCCATCGCCTCGTCCCCGCCGCAGGCGATCGCCACCATGTGCGCCGCGTCCACCGCGAGGTCGTCTTCGCGGATGCTCACGGCCAGCTCGTACGCCTGCTCGAAGAGCGGCCGCGCCTCATCCGCCTCGCCCGACGAGTTGAGCACCCGCCCGCGTTCGAGCAGCAGCCGCACGCGCACGAACTCGGGCAGGCCGGCCGTCGCGTCGACCTGATCGAGCGTGGCATTCGCGTCGTCGAAGCGGCGTTGCAGTCCCTGGGCCCGGGCGATCTGCGTCAGTACCTCAGCACGCTGGGGCGTCTGCTCCGGGCTGTCGAGATCCGTCAGCTCTGCCCGGAACCGTGCCTCGCTCTGCGCAGGGTCGTTGAAGTTCCAGAGCGGTCGCCAGTCGCGCGAGAGCCCGTCGTGCTGCTGTTCGTCGGCCACGCCTCAACTCAATAACAGAACAGCGGCCGGAGGCACCGCCGGAACGGCGACGAGGTACCCTGTCGCGCGATCGGAGGGGTGGCAGAGCGGTCGAATGCGGCGGTCTCGAAAACCGTTAACCGTCGTTAGGCGGTTCGAGGGTTCAAATCCCTCCCCCTCCGCTGTCCGAGTCGAATCCCGCTCCTCGAGCGGGTTCTCGGCCTGCGCGCAGTCGGAGGTCGTGGCCGCCGCGCTCGAGAGCCCTGGGTCGCGCGCGATCCTCCTCGGCCGGATCCGCTCCGCATCGTCACATCCCGCTGCGGCCGCTCTCGTCCGCGAGACCGTCACCCGCGACCTGAAGGCGCTCGTCTCGTCGATCACCGACGACAACCCCGACATCCGAGCAGTTCTCATCGGCTCGCACATCGTCGGCATCGCACTCGCGCGCTACGTCGTCCTCGTCGAGCCGCTCGCCTCTCTGCCGCCCTCCGAGGTGGCCGACCTCCTCGCCCCGACGTTCCAGACCTTCCTGGCCGGTCCGCTCGGGAGCACCGCGCACGCATAGCGATAATCGCTGCATGCCGCTGAACATCTTTTCCGCCGAGAACCTCGAGGGCCGGATCGACGTCGCGCGCGCCGTCGGGTCGGCCGCGACCGCGATGTACGTCTACGACCTGCTGCCGGGTGAGAGCTCGTCCCCGTACCACTACGAGTACGAGGAGGAGTGGCTGCTCGTCGTCGACGGGACGATCGTCGTGCGCGGCCCCGACGGGGAGCACACGCTCGAGCGCGGTGACATCGTCTGCTTCCCGCCCGGGCCGGGTGGGGCGCACAAGGTGATGAACCGAAGCGACACACCCGCCCGGACGCTGCTGTTCTCGAGCATTCGGACACCCGCCGTCTCCGTCTACCCGGACAGCGACAAGATCGGGGTCTGGGCCGGAGACGAGGCGAACGACCTCGTCTTCAGGCGCAGCGCCGCAGTGCCGTGGTCAGACGGCGAGGACGGCTGGCAGAAAGCGGACTGAGGCTGGCCGCCCGGTGCGGGCGGCCAGCGGATCGGTGTTCGGCCGGCCGGCGCTACGCCGCGGCCGGTCTCGCGAAGGCACCGAAGATCCACAGGATCGGGAAGAAGATCCCGAAGAAGAACAGCCAGCCGTGGCCGTTCCGCAGCGTCATCAGCCCGAGCGTGAAGATCAGGATCACGTACAGGATGCCGCCGAAACCAATTGCCCACCACATGTTCGTCTCCTCTCGCTTTCCAGCGAGAGACTGTAACGGTGCCGACGGGGCGACAACGCCTGCTGCGCGGTTCACCCGGGTGAACGGACAACGCATGGATCGCTCTCCGCACGGCGAATGGTTCAGGATGAGGCCGGATGGCTGAGCTGATCCCGCTTGCGGTCGCGGCCGCGTTCTGGCCGGTCCTGCTCGCCGTCGTCTTGGTGGCTCTGCAGGCGCCCCATCCCGGGAGGCTGCTGCTCTGTTTCCTCGCCGGCGGGCTGCTGGCGACGATGACGGTGGGCCTCGTGATCGTGTACGCGCTGGACGGCTCGGCGCTCGTCACGAGCAGCCAGTCCACGACCGACCCGGTCGTGAACATCGCCCTCGGCGTCGCGGCGCTGATCCTCGCCTACGTCCTGATGCGGCGCTACAAGCCGCCCGATCCGGATGCGCCGAAGAAGGAGCCGAGCAAGACCAGTCAGAAGATGCAGGCAATGCTGGAGCGAGGCGCGGTCTGGGCCTTCGTGGCAGGGATCCTCCTCGACCTGCTCCCGAGCCCGTTCGCGCTCGTCGCGCTCAAGGATCTCGCCGAGGCGAACTACAGCGTCGCGACCACCTTCCTTTATCTGTTGGGCTTCTACCTGATCGTGTTCATGCTGATCGAGGTTCCGCTGATCGGCTATGCCGCCGCACCTGAGAGCACCGCCGACCGGACGGTGCGTTTCAACGTGTGGTTCGGGCGCAATTGGTACCGGCTGGCGATTTATGCTGCGGCGATCGGCGGCGTCTATCTGATTGTGAAAGGGATCTACCAGCTCTTCACCTGATGCGATCGAAGAGAAGCCATGACTGACGAGAACGCGCCGAGCGCCACACGCCCCGGCGGGATGAGCGGCCGCCTCGTGCTCGCACTGGGCGTCGCCCTGCTCGTCCAGGCGTTGTTCGTTTCGTCCTACATCGGCGCCCTGCACGCTCCGAAGCCCCACCAGATCGCCATCGGGGTGGTCGGAGACGCGTCCATGGCGACTGCCGTTGCGACGCAGTTTCCGCTGCAGTTGACGACGTACGCGAGCCCGGCCGACGTCCAGCACGCGATCGACCACCGGCAGATCGACGGGGCGTTCGTCGTCACCCCCGCCGGCTCACAGCTGCTCGTCGTCCCGGCGGCCGGGCCCGCGATCGCGAACGCGCTCACGGCCGCCTTCACCGGGGCGGCGCTCAAGCTCCACCAGAAGATCGCGGTCGTACCGGTTCACCCGCTCAACAAGGGCGACACCGCGGGAGTCGTCTCGTTCCTCCTGACGATGGCGCTCATCATCGGCGGCTACCTGTCTGCGACGATGGCGATGGCATTCGGCGGCCCGGCGACGCAGCGCGGCCGCGGAGCGGCCCTGGGCACCGTCTCCGTGCTCGGGGCGCTGATCGCCGACACGATCGCGGGGCCGGTCATCGGGGCCATCCCCACGTCCAAGTTCTGGGTGCTCTGGGGGTTGTTCATCCTGATCATGCTGGCCGTGGCGTTCGCGACGGCCGCACTGCAGACGGTGCTCGGCCCGGCCGGCACGCTGGTGGTGGTGGTCGTCTTCGTGATCTTCGGCGCGCCGGCCGCAGGTGGCACGGCCCCGTCTGCGTTCCTGCCCGGCTTCTGGCGCGTCTTCGGCCAGTACTTACCGGCCGGCGCGGGCACGACCGCGGTGCGCAACACGATCTACTTCAACGGCAACGGGATCACCCGCTCCTTGATCGTCCTGACGGCCTATCTCGTCGTCGGTGCGCTCGTCGTCGCTTCCATTCGGTCCCGTCACGGCGGGCAGAGCACGTCCGAAGCAGAGGCCGAGGCCGAAGCTGCAGCAGCAGCGGCTGCGGTCGTATAGAGAAGAAGGCGTGGTGACGTCGCCGTGAGCCTGTACTGGGCGGGACTCCTCGTGCTCGCCGTCGTTGCGGTGACGGTCGCGGCGATGCTGCTCGTTCGGCGGATCGCGCCCGAAGGGAGCTACTTCGCCGACGGTGATCGTGCAGCCGGCGTCTTCGGGGTGCTGGCCGGCGGCTTCGCGATCCTCGTGGGGTTCGTCGTCTTCCTCTCGTTCGAGAGCTTCGACACATCGCGCAGCGGCGCCGAGGCCGAGGCGCGGACCGTCGTGCAGCAGTTCGAGATCGCCCAGTTCATGCCTCAGCCTGCGGCGACGCAGCTTTCGGGTGAATTGATCTGCTACGCGCGGGACGTCGTCGGACAGGAATGGCCCGCCATGGAGTCGGGATCGCTCGGCAGTCAGTTGAACCCGTGGGGCGTCGCCATGTTCCACACCCTGAGGACGGTGAATCCGCGGACACCGGTGCAGCAGGCCGTGTACTCCAAGTGGCTCGACCAGAACACCGACCGAGAGAATTCCCGCGCCGACCGTGTGCACGGAGCGGAAGGTGTCATCCCGACCCCGCTCTGGATCGTGCTCTTCCTGACCGCCGGGACGCTCTTCGTCTACATGCTCTTCTTCGCCGACAGCGCCGAACCGTGGTTCGTGCAGGCGACGATGATGGCCACGATGGCGATCGTCATCACCTCGACGCTCCTGCTGCTCTTCTTCCTGAACAGCCCGTACCACAGAGGCTCGGGCAGCTTGCGTCCGGTCGCGATGCAGCGCTCGCTGGCTCAGCTCGGACGGGCGGCAGCGGTGGTGGGGAGACCGATCCCGCTGCCCTGCACGTCCTCCGGCGCCGTTCGATAAGCAGCCCGCATCAGCGACGCGGGCTGCTCACCGTAGGCCCGAGCTAGGACTTGTGCTCGAGAGTGCTTGCGAGCTCGCGGAGCGTCTGCTGTGTCGAGCGGATCGTGTTGTTCGTCTCGAACAGCTCCGCCTTCAGGTCCGACAGCTCCGTCTTGCGCTCGGCCAGCTCACTCGTCAACCGAGCGATCTCTGCCTTGTCGCGCTCGCGGTTCGCCTCTGCCTCGACCACGATCCCACGCAGCGAATCGAGCTGTGAGCTGAGTGAGTCGCGCAGCGTTTTCGCCACGTCGTCGAAGTCCGACGCCGTCCGCTCGCTCGCCTCGGCGTTGTCGTTCGGGACGGGGCTGACGGCGTTGAGGCCGTTCGAGTCGCCGAAACCGTTCGAGCTCTTGTCGAAGCCGTCCTGGCCGCCGTCGTCATCCTGGCCGGAGTCGTCGGTCGTCTCCACGACGGCCTCGCTCGCCGGCGCAAGGAGTTTGCTGCGCAGGCCGGCGTCGATCGCCGCCTTTGCGACGACGACGCAGTCGATCCGGTCGCCGAGCAGCGTCTTGAGCTCGCCGAGGCGTTCGTCGGTCGGCTCGGCGACCGCGACAACCACGGTGCCGTCCTTGCTGACCTGCATCGGCAGAGCCTCGAGCCGGGTTGCTTCCTCGCGCGACATCCTGCTCAGTGCGTTCTCGTCGAACGAGATCGCCGACCGCTCGACGTAGCGAAGCCGCCACTGCTTGGCGAGGATCTTTGCGAGGTCGTCTTCACTTGCCCAGCCCATCCGGACGACGACTTCGCCGAGCCGCTCGCCGGTGTCCTCACCGATGCGAAGTGCTTCTTCAAGGCGCTCGTTGTCCACGAACCCGGCCTCGATCAGCAGGGTCCCCAGAGCCGTCCGCGTGCCTTGGTCGTTCTCCTCCTGCGTTACGGAGTCGGTCATCTTCGTGGCCCCTTTGGATCGCAGTTCGAATTTGGCTCTCATTTCGAGTCCTGTTGTCGGCAGAAGCGCTCCCTCACTTGAGGGTTATTTGCCCGGGCCTCGGCCCGCCCCGGGCGCGGCTACCCTTGGCCCGAACGGAGGGGTGTCCGAGTGGCCTAAGGAGCGCGACTGGAAATCGCGTATGTGCCGAAAGGTGCATCGAGGGTTCAAATCCCTCTCCCTCCGCTTTTCGGCAGGAAACCTTGCGAAAGCCCGCCTTGCGCGGGCTTTCGCCGGCAAAGGGCTGCGGTACGATGCGCGCGCCCGGAGAAGTGGCCGAGTGGCTGAAGGCGGCGCCCTGCTAAGGCGTTAGGTGGGGAAATCCCTGCCTCGAGGGTTCGAATCCCTCCTTCTCCGCTAGCGACCGCTGGTCGAATCACCCTTCCGAGCGATGGCCGAGAGCCCTCGCACCGATCACGATTCTCCTTGCCGGCTCCCCCTGACCACCACCGGCGACTGACGTAACTGCGGCGATGCCCGCCCCTCCCCCGGGCGGGTTTCGTCCGTTTCAGGGGCCGTTTTCTAGGACGAGTGGGTCGACGTGTAGACGAACGCGGCGACGTCCTGGATCTGCTTGGCCGTCAGCTGGCCCTTGAAGCTCGGCATCGGGGCGCCGCCGTTTTCGACCTGCTGCACGATCCGGTCGAGCGGCGGAGCAAGCTGGTCGAGGTTCGGCCCGACGGTCCCGGTCGAGCCGGCCGCCTTCAGCGTGTGGCAGCCGCCGCAGCTCGCGGAGGCGAAGACCGCCTTCCCGGCGACCGGGTCGCCCTGCGCCCCTGCCGTGGTCGTCGTTGCGGGCGCAGTCGTCGTCGTTGCAGGCGCTGTGGTCGTGACGGGCGCTGTGGTCGTGACGGGCGCTGTGGTCGTGACGGGCGCTGTGGTCGTCGTCGCGGGTGTCGTCGCTCTCGCCTCTCCCGACGGGCCTTTATCGAAATAGAGGACGGCGGAGATCATCGCCACGAAGAAGAGGACGCAGACCACGACGTACCACGCGAGGTGGCGGCCGGGGAAGTCCGGGTGGCGGCGCGGGATCACGAGCGCCGAGATCAGGGCGAAGGTGACGAATGCGAGGCCGAAGACCGCCAGCCCGATCTCGGCGGTGGTCGACATCGCGACGACGAGGAAGATCGTCGTGAGCATTCGGGGCGGGAACCTACCGGAACTAGGCGGCGGGCGGGTCGGCGGCCGGCGGCGCTTCGACGCCGCTCGGGACATCGCCCTCAGGCGTCTCCTCGGACACCGGCCGGCCGGGCCGCAGGTAGAGCAGCTCGTACAGCGCCGCCGCGATCACGGCTCCGGCGAACGGCCCGACGTACCAGACCCACCAGTTCGACCAGTGGTCGCCGACGAGCTGCGGGCCGAACGCACGTGCCGGATTCATCGCGCCGCCGGTGAGGCCGTAGGCCATCAGGACGCCCATCACGATCGTGAAGCCGATCGCCAGCCCGGCGATCTGCTTGAACGTGCCGCGCGGGTCGACCGCCGTCGCAAAGACCACCCAGACCAGGAAGAACGTGATCACGGCCTCGATCACGACGCCCGCGCCGGAGCCGATCCCCGAGCCCAGCGCCGGAACGCCCAGATTCGAGGAGTTCTCGGGCCCGGCGGGGAGGACCCAGGCGACGAGCAGGACTGCGAGCGCCGCCGCGCCGAACTGCACGAGCCAGTACCAGCACGCGAGCAGCGGCGAGATCCGGCGCGTGACCAGGAAGCCGAGCGTCACCGCGGGGTTGAAGAACCCGCCCGAGATG
The DNA here is from genome assembly GCA_963821575.1 of uncultured Thermoleophilia bacterium. Taxonomy (GTDB): domain Bacteria; phylum Actinomycetota; class Thermoleophilia; order Gaiellales; family Gaiellaceae; genus PALSA-600. Next base: position 17,828 of record CAWGEJ010000016.1, on the reverse strand, counting down.
AGGCCGACCGCCGAGACCATGACGGCGATGGGGAGGCCGTTCGCGAGCGCCAGGTCGGTCGGCACGCGCGCGTAGGCGGCGCCGCCGCAGGCGATGAAGAGCAGCGCGAAGGTGCCGACGAACTCGGCAGCGCCTCGGCGGATGTAGTCGCCCTCGAGCATGCACACAACCTTATAGGACCAGCACCGGACGGAATGCAGCTAGGCGATCGACTCCAGCGGCGCCTCGTGGAGGGACGATCGTTCGACGAGTGCGGTGCCGACGATCGTCAGCACCGCCAGCGACTGCACGCCCAGGACGGCGGCGATCACGGCGCGTGTCGAGTACTGGCTGAGCGCCCAGCCGGCGAGCAGCAGCCCTGCGGGAGCGGCAACGCATTGGAGGACTGCCGAGAACGCAAGTGCCTGCGTGCGCAGGTCGCGTGGAATCCTCAGCATGACGAACGCCTGCATCGGCGCGTTGACGAGCGACATGAAGAAGCCTGCGCAGGCGATAGCGGCAACGGCGAGCAGCCACGGCCCGGGCACGACGACGCCCCACATCGACGCCATCTGACAGAGAAACGCCGCCGCCGTCAGCGCGAGCGGCTCGAAACGGCGGACGACGCGCAGGGCGACGAGCGCTCCGACGAGCGCACCGCCGCCGAGGGCGCCGAAGAGCCAGCCGAGCACGTGGGGGTTCGCGCCGTACCGGGTGACGACGAGGACGGGGAGCGTCGTGAAGAAGAGGATCCAGCAGACGTCGAGCACCGTGAACGCGGGCTGCCACACGCGCAACAGACGGTCGCGGAGCACGAAGCGCGCCCCGTCGAGGACACCGCGGCTGTCCTCGGGCGCGTCGACCTCCGGCGGATGGACGAACAGGCTGACGAGCACGAAGGAGATGAGGTAGGTCGCTGCGTCCACGTAGAGGATGTTCGCCGCGCCGATCAGCGCGATCAGCACGCCCGCAAGCGGCGGCCCGATGAAGATCGTCAGCCGGTTTGCGCCCTGGAAGAGCGCCGTCGCGGCGGCGACGTCTCCGTGCTCTTCGCCGACGAGCTCGGGGACGACGGCGCGCTGCACGCCGAGGTACGGCGCGATGAAGATGCCGCTGAGCGCGACGAGAGCCATGAGCAGCCAGAAGGGGAGGAGCCCGAGCGACTCGAGAACCGGGATCGCAGCGAAGACCGGAACGCGTGCCAGGTCGCAGAGCAGCATGGTGCGACGGGTCCCGATCCGGCCGGCGATCGCCCCGCCCCAGAAGCCGAGCACGGCGATCGGGACGACCTCCGCGATCAGGATCCACGTCATGCGTTGCGGCGACCCGGTCGTGCGCAGCACGAACCACGGCAGGGCGACCCACGTCATCTGCGTGCCGGTCGACGAGATGACCTCGGCTGCGAGCAGCAGCGCGAGGCGGCGGTCCCGCAAGAGGCTCATTGCTCGGCGACCGCGCCGAAGCTGACCACGATGGGCCGCGTGCCGCGCCGCTCCGCGCGCCCGCGGAACTCGTCGAGCAGCGCCTCGAAGCGCTCGCCGAGCTCCTCGAGCTCCGGCGGCGTCAGCTCGAGCTGCGCCGAGGATGTCTGCGCGGCGCGCCGCCATCTGGCCGGCAGCTCGTGCTCGCGCCGGAGCGCGTCGCGGACGCGCTGCTGCTGCCGCGCGACGAGCTCGTCGCGGAGGACGGCGGACTCGAGGCCGTCGGAGCCGAACTCGATGCGTGTGGCGGCGGCCCGCCACGGGCGCTCGCGGCCGGCGCCACGCGCTCCCTCGTCGACGAAGCCCCACTTGGCGAGCGCGCGGAGGTGGTAGCTGCAGGAGGAGGGGCTGTCTCCGACGACGGCCCCGCATTCGGTGGCGGTCGCCTGGTCGACCGTGTGCAGGTAGTCGAGGAGCGCGAGGCGCGTCGGGTGGGCGAGCGCGCGCATCGCCCGTGGGTCGTTCAGCGTGAGGGTGTTTTCGAAAGAGATCTTTCGAAACTAGTCTTTCGAGAGCCATTCGTCAAGGACCCGCTGCTCCTTGTCCCGCGCGAGCCCGGCCGGCGGCTCGGGGGGCGCATCGCCGCTGCGTGCCCAGTCGAGCGTCGCCCGCACCGTCTCCTCGAGCGGCCGTGTCTCGAGCCCGGCGGCGAACGCAGCTGCCGGATCGACGGACAGCATCGCGGCGTACTCGGGCGCTTGCAGCCAGAGCGGCAGCTCCATCCACTCGCCGACCTCGTGCTCGATCAGGAAGTCGCCGTCGACCCAGACGACCTCGGCGTCGCTCGCCGCGACGCGGCGGCAGGTCTCGAACACGCTCTCACGGGTCGTCGGGCGGTCGACGGCGTTGAACGTCCCCGCAGTCGCGTCCTCGGCGGCGCGGACGATCCACGCGGCGAGATCGCGGGCGTCGATCACCTGCGCTGCGGCGCTCGGCGGCGCGGGGGCGAGCACGCGGCCGCCCTCGGCGATGCGCTGCGGCCAGTAGGTGAAGCGGCCGGTCGGGTCCCACGGGCCGACGATCAGGCCGGGGCGCGGGATGAACGCTGCGGGAAAGCGCTCGCGCACGACCGCTTCGCAGAGCGCCTTCAGCTCACCGTAGGCCTCGCGCCACTCCTCGGTCGGCTCCTCGAGCTGCGCGAGCGGCGATTGCTCGGTCGGCGGGGTGGCGAGCGTGGCGTACACGGAGATCGACGACACGAAGGTGTAGTGGCCGACCGCGCCGAGGGCGTCGATCGTCTCCGCCACGATCCGCGGCACGTAGCCGCTCGTGTCGACGACCGCGTCGAAGTCGCGGCCGCTGAGCGCGGCGAGGTCGCCGTCGCGATCGCCGCGCAGCTTCTCGACGCCGGCGTGGAGCTCGGGCCGCGTCTGCCCGCGGTTGAACAACGTCACGTCGTGGCCGTGCTCGAGCGCGGCATCGACGACGTGCCGGCCGAGGAACTGTGTTCCGCCGAGGACGAGAACGCGCATTACGCTCACCCTATGCACATCCGCCCGGCCGAGCCCTCGGACTACGCCGCTGTGATCGGTGTCGTCGATCAATGGTGGGGAGGACGCTCGATGGCGGCGATGCTGCCGAAGCTCTTCTTCGTTCACTTCCGCGACACGTCGTTCGTCGTCGAGGACGAGGGCGAGGTCGTCGGGTTTCTCTGCGGCTTTCGCTCGCAGACGTATTCCGACGAGGCGTACATCCACTTCGTCGGCGTCGATCCCGAGCGGCGCGGGACCGGGCTCGCCCGCGCGCTGTACGAGCGCTTCTTCGAGGCGGTCGCGCCGCGAACGGTCGTGCGCGCCGTCACCTCGCCGGTGAACGAGCGATCCGTCGCGTTCCACCAGGCGCTCGGGTTCGAGATCGAGCGCGTCGACGACGACTACGACGGTCGCGGCGAGGCTCGCGTTCTCCTCGTCAAGCAGCTCGCGACAGGCCCGTAAGCCCCTTTCCGGGGGATGGCCGCCGTCGGGCGCCGCCGCCACGATGCGCCGATGGGGGTTCCCGTCTATCGGGGGAGTTTCGGCGTTCTGCAGGCGGAGCGGCTGCTCTGGCGTGCGGGATTCGGCCCGCGCGCGGGCGAGGCCGAGGCACTCGCCAAGCTCGGGCTGCACGGCGCCGTGCACTCATTGCTCTACCCGGGTCTCGAGCGGATGGTCGGCCCGAAGCCGCACGATTCCAAGGGACGCCCGCTGGCGCCGGCCGATGCTTGGGGGCACGACCATTGCTGGTGGCTCGACCGCATGGTCCGCACCTCGCGCCCGCTCGTCGAGCGGATGGCGCTCGTGTGGCACGACTGGTTCGCCACCTCGAACTCGGGCGTCGGCAGCCAGAAGCTGATGCTGGCCCAGAACGGCCTCTTCCGCACTCGCGGGCTCGGCTCGTTCCATCGGCTGCTGCTCGACGTGACCAAGGACCCGGCGATGCTGCTCTGGCTCAACGGCACCGACAACTCCAAGGACGCGCCGAACGAGAACTACGGGCGCGAGATGATGGAGCTCTTCACGCTCGGCGCTGATCGCGGTGCGTACACCGAGCGCGACGTGCGGGAGCAGGCGCGGTCGCTGACCGGCTTCCGGAACAGCTGGAAGCCCGGGCTCGGCGACTACAACTTTCACTTCGACAGCAAGCTGCACGACGCCGGCATGAAGACCGTGTTCCACAAGTCGGGGCGCTACGACTGGCAGGCGGCGTGCAAGCTGTGCCTCACGCACCCGCTGCACGCGTCGTTCTTCGTGCAGAAGCTGTGGTCGTACTTCGTGCCGACGCCGCCGGACAAGCAGACGGCGGCCGCGCTCGAGGCGATGTACCGCAGCAACTTCGAGCTGCGGCCCGTCATGCAGGCGATCCTCGAGCATCCGCTGCTCTACGACGGCCCGCGCATGGTCAAGCCGCCGATCGTCCACCTCGCCGGCCTGTTGCGTCGCATCGGCGCGGGGATCACGACCACCGACTGGGCGTGGATCGGGTCGCTCTCGGGACAGCAGCTCTTCTATCCGCCGAACGTCGCCGGCTGGGACGACACGCGCTGGCTCGACACGGCGACGTTCCGCGGACGCTGGATCGCGGTCGAGCGGATCCTGCAGGACCGCAAGCTCGACCCCGGTAAGGCGCCGAAGGGGAAGCCGCCGGACGCCTCGACCGTCCTCCAGCGGGCGCTCACGTTCTGGCACAAGCCGCCGCTCGCCGAGGCGACGCACGAGGCGCTGATGCACTTCACGCGCGCCGCGCTCGCCGACGCGGGCAAGGAGACATGGAAGCAGCAGCAGTACCCGGTGCTCGTCGAGAACGCGCTCCGCCAGTTGATCGCCGTCTCGCCGGAGCTGCAGACGTCATGAGCCGTAGGCTCGACGGAGGCGCAAAGAGCGCAGGTGCCGGCTTGGCCGGCGCCGAAGCGGGCATCAGCCGTGTCGTGTGCGACGAGTGCACGCGCGCCGATGCGGTGCGCGCGGTCGCGGGGCAGGGCCTGCCGTCGATCGAGCCGGGCATGCCGACGCCGGCCGGCACGGGGCTGACCCGCCGCAACTTCGTCGCGAAGTCGGTCGGGCTCGCGCTCGCCGTCTACGGCGCGGGGCGCCTGCAGATCTTCGACGAGGGCATCGCCGCGGCCGCGACCGGTTCCCCGCAGCCGATACTCGTCACCGTCTTCCTGCAGGGCGGAGCGGATGCGCTCTCGCTCCTCTATCCGGACGGCGACCCGCTGTACCGCCAGATGCGGCCGCAGCTGGGGCTGACTGGAGGCACGGCGTTCACCGAGGACACGCGGCTGATGTGGCACCCGGCGCTGGCGCCGATCGCGCAGCTGTACGGCGAAGGCAAGGTCACCGTGTTGCCGGCGGTGGGCTACGACCATCCCGACCAGTCGCACTTCACGTCCCGTCACTTCTGGGAGGTCGGGGCCACCGATCCGCGGCTCCTGACCGGCTGGATGGGCCGCTACCTCGACGCTGTCGGGACGCTCGACAACCCGTTGCAGGGGCTCTCGCTGACCGGGTCGCTGCAGCCGACCCTCGCGACGGCGAAGGTGCCGGTCGCCGCGATCGACGGGCCGAGCCAGTACGACTTCTGGGTGCCCGGCGTGTGGGGCGAGGTCGAGAACCGGATGCTGGATGCGATCGGGACGCTCGGCCGCGTCAGGTCGAGTGATCCCGCCGTTCGCACGGTCACGAACATCAGCGCGCAGGCCGACAAGCTGCGCCGCCAGCTGAAGCCGTTCGGGGCAGCGGGGGCGCTGAAGCCGCCGGTCGCCTACCCGGCGGGCAACGATTCGTTTCCGACGAGCCTGCAGGGCCTCGCCGCGATGGTCGCGGCCGGGCTGCCGCTGCGCTGCGTCGCCCTCGAGGCGAGCGGTTCGTACGACACGCACGCCGGACAGACGGACGCGCTCACGCCGGCGCTGACGATGACCGCGGCGTCGCTCTTCGCCTTCCAGCGGGATCTCGAGGCCCGCGGCGTGGCCGACCGCGTGCTGACGCTCGTCTGGTCGGAGTTCGGCCGGCGCGCGAAGGAGAACGGCTCGGGCGGCACCGACCACGGCGCCGCGGGCACGGGGTTCCTGATCGGAACGCACGCCGCCGGCCGGCAGGTCGGCGAGTTTCCCGGACTTGCCTCGGGGCTGGACGCCGACGGCAACCTGAAGCCGACCTCGGACTTCCGCTCGGTCTACGCGTCCCTGCTCGAGCAGTGGCTGCGGTTCGACGCTGAGCGAATCATCCCGAAGGCCGGCCGCTTCCCTCGGCCCACGCTGGTCAAGTGAAGCTTGCGCTGCTCGTCGCAGCCGTCTCCGCGGCGCTCGGGTATGGGAGCGTCGCCCCGGCGCGCGTGCAGGTGGTCGCGAAGGAGTACTCGTTCGCGCTCTCCCGCACCCATTTCAAGGCGGGTCACGCGGTGCTCGAGCTGGCGAACTTCGGGACCGACCCGCACGACCTGCGCCTGCAGCGGGTCGGCGGCCGCCACATCGCGGGGCTCGGCGTCGTCGCGCCCGGCACGCAGGCAGACCTGAGCCTGAAGCTCGCCCCGGGGCGATACTTGCTCTGGTGCTCCGTCGCCAATCATCGGGCCCTCGGCATGCAGGCGACGATCGTCGTCACGCGCTGAGCCTCGACGACGTCGGCGACCCGCACGGTGTGCCCGTCGTCTACCTGCACGGCGGCGGCGACTCGCGCCTCTCGCGGCATCCCGACGATCGGATCGCGGCCGCTCTGGGTGTGCGCCTCCTGGCGGTCGACCGGTGCGGCTCGGTGGAGCGCGCCCGTCGCCTGCGCGACTGGGCCGACCGGTTCGCCGCTGCGTTGGAGGTCGAGCGCTTCGGCGTGATCGGTTGGTCGGCGGGTGGGCCGCACGCGCTGGCGCTCGCCGCCGTCGCGCCGGAGCGGGTGAGCCGGGTCGCGCTCGTCGCGTCGATGCCGCCGCCGGACGGTGTTGGCGAGCTGCCCGCGGACGTGCGCCGGGTGATGCGGGTCGCGCGTGTCGCACCGCGCGTCGCCTCGAGGGGGCTCGAGCGCTGGGGGAAGCAGCCGCCGCCGCCCACGGGCGACCCGGTGACGGACGCCGCGTATGCGCGCGGCCGCGTCGAGTCGTTTCGGCACGGCGGGCTGTGGCTCGCGTGGGAGCTCGCGTATCTCGGGCGGCCGTGGGGGTTCGAGCTGGCGGATGTGCGGGCGCCGGTCACGCTCTGGTGGGGCGAGCGCGACGTGGTCTGCCCGCCCTCGATCGCGCGCCTCTACGAGGAGCGCCTGCCGAACGCAACGCTGCGTCTCACCGACGACACGCACCAGATCCTCTTCAGCCGCTGGCGCGAGCTCCTCGCGGACGTGGCTGGCTGAGACACGTTCGCGGCTCTGACCCGAAGCGTGCCTCGTTCAGCCCCGCGACGCGTCCTCTGCGGCCGCGTCTCGGGGTCTGACCCGAGCCGCGGCTCCAGGTTTCAACCCCGCCGCGCGTCCAGTTCAGCCGTGGCCAGGGGTCTGACCCCAGGGTTTCGCTCGTGGCCAGGGGTCTGACCCCGGTGTTCGCCCTTCGGGACGGGTTGCGCGGAGTCGTGCCGCGGTCAGCGGTTCGGGGGCCTCAGCGCGGCGAACTCGTCGGTCACCTCGAGCTGCTTCGACGCGAAGCGGAAGAGCGCGGCCGGGCGGCCGCCGGCGCGGCCCGGCGCCCGCACGCCCTCGACCCGCTCCAGCACCCCTCGCCGGACGAGGACTCGCTGCAGGTTCGTCGCCGACACGTCGTGCCCGAGCGCTGCGACGTAGATCTCGCGCAGCTCCGAGATCGTGAACGTCGCCGGCGCGAGCGCGAAGCCGACGTTCGTGTACGAGAGCTTCGCGCGCAGCCGCGCCTGCGCCGCAGCGACGAGCTCCGCGTAGTCGGGCTGCAGTGTGCGCCCGAAGCGCCAGTCGCCGTCCAACCGTGCGTCGGCCTGGGCGAGACCGAGGTACGCGGTGGCCAGCCGGCCGTCCCGCAGAAGGCGCGTCTCCAGCTGCTCGACGTGCGCAAGGGGGGCGACGTCGAGCGCGCGCGCCAGCGCCGCCTCCAGCGGCTCGCCGGCAGCGACGCGCGACTCGGGCAGCCCGCCGTCCGAGAGGAGCACCTCGAGATGCCCGCCGTGCGCACGAAGTGCGACGGCGAGCACGGTGTGGCCAGTAGAATCCGTCACGGTTTTCGTCCCACAGTCTAAAACCTCCGGAGGCCCCGTGAAGTCCCTGATCCCGCTGCTGTGCGTGCTCGCGCTCGCGGCCACGGCGTGCGGCTCGTCCAAGAGCTCCTCGACCACGTCGTCGCCGACGACGACCACGTCGGCTGCATCCGCCTTCAAGGTCGGTCTCAGCACCGATATCGGCGGCCTGAACGACCGCAGCTTCAACCACCTGGCGTACGTCGGGCTGCTGAGGGCGCAGCAGGATCTGGGCGTCTCGACGCGTGTCGTGCAGTCGGCATCCCCGGCCGACTACATCCCGAACCTCAGCAAGCTCGCGCAGCAGGGCTACAACCTCGTGATCGGCGTCGGCTACACCGAGATCGACGCCGTGAAAGCGGTCGCCAAGCAATTCCCGAAGACGCACTTCGCGATCGTCGACGTCTCGAACGCCGACGAGGGCGGGCTGAAGAACGTCCAGGGGCTCCTCTTCAAGGAGCAGGAAGCCGGCTACCTCGCGGGCTACGCGGCCGGCCTCGCCGCCAAACAGCGCGGCGGGAAGGCCGTCTCGTCCGTGGGCGGCGAGAAGCAACCGCCGGTCGACCGCTACATCGCGGGCTTCCAGGCCGGCGCGGCGGCGGCCGACAAGGGCATCCAGACGCTCAACGGGTACTCGCAGGACTTCGACAACCAGGCGAAGTGCAAGGAGGTCGCGTTGAACCAGATCGCGGCCGGCTCCGTCGTCGTGTTCCAGGTCGCCGGCGGTTGCGGCCTCGGTGCGCTCGACGCGGCGAAGGAGAAGGGCGTCTGGGGCGTCGGCGTCGACGCCGACCAGGGCTATCTCGGCACCTACGTGCTCACCTCGGCGCTGAAGCGCGTCGACACGGCCGTCTACGACTCGATCCGCGACGCGCAGGCCGGCAAGTTCAAGGGCGGCACCGACGCGGTCTACGGTCTGGATGTCGGCGGAGTGGGCATCGGGAAGTTCTCGCCGAAGGCGCCGGCCGGAATCGCGGCGAAGGTCGCGCTGATCAAGCAGCAGATCGCCTCCGGCAAGATCGCCAACATCCCCACGACCGTCAAGTGACAGCGCTGAGCGAACAGCACATCGGTCTGCTGAAGGGGCTGAACTTCGGTGTGATCGCCACGGTCGGCGAGCACGGGCGGCTGCAGACGAGTGTCGTCTGGGTCGACACCGACGGCGAGAACGTCCTCGTCAACACGACCACCTGGCGCGCGAAGGGCCGCAACCTCCGCGCGAACCCGCGCGTCTCGATCAGCGTCTGGGACAACGAGGATCCCTACCGATACTTCGAGGTCGAGGGCCCGGTCGAGCTCGACGAAGAGGGAGCCAACGAGCACATCAGTGAGCTCTCCCGCCGCTACGAGGGGAAGGACTTCCACACGCCCGTGCATCGCGTGATCGTGCGAATCAAGCCCGAGCGCGTGCTCGATCACGGCATCTGAAGCTCGGTAGTCGGCCCGGTCGAACCTGGTTGCCCGGCCGAGCCGGGAACCAGATTCGCGAGTCTTCTTCCGAGGCGGCGGGGGATCGGAATCAATATGCTCGGGTCATGTCGATCGGCGATCTCCGTGCGGCTGCGCGCGACCACCTGTGGCTGCACTTCACGCGCATGCACGAGTACGAGCCGCCGGTGATCGTCCGCGGCGAAGGCTGTTACCTCTGGGACGACCACGACAAGCGCTACCTCGACGCGCTCGCGGGGCTCTTCTCCGTGAACATCGGCTACTCGCACGGCGAGGAGATCGGCCAGGCCGCGCTCGAGCAGATGCGCGTGCTGCCCTTCTACACCAACTGGTCCTACGCTCATCCGCGCGCGATCGAGCTGGCACACGAGCTCGCACGCCTTGCGCCGCCGCACATCAATCGCGCGTTCTTCGTCTCCGGCGGGTCGGAGGCAGTCGAGTCCGCGTGGAAGATGGCGCGCCAGTACCACATGGCCCGTGGCGAGCGCCGGTGGAAAGCCGTGTCGCGCCGCACCGCGTACCACGGCACGACGATGGGGGCGCTCTCGATCAACGGCATCCCGGCACTGCGCGCGCCGTTCGAGCCGCTGGTGCCCGACGTGGTGCACGTGCGCAACACGAACCGCTATCACCGCCCGCCCGACGAGACCGAGGCCGAGTTCACGCAGTTCCTCCTCACCGACCTCGACGAAGCGATCCGGCAGGCCGGTCCCGAGACGGTCGCGATGGTGATCTTCGAGCCGATCCAGAACGCGGGCGGCTCGTTCACGCCGCCGGCCGGCTATTTCCAGGGCGTGCGGGGGATCTGCGACCGCTACGGGATCCTGCTCTGCGCCGACGAGGTGATCACCGGCTTCGGCCGCACCGGCGCCTGGTTCGCGAGCGAGCGGTACGACATCGAGCCCGACCTGATCACGTGCGCGAAGGGGCTCTCGTCGAGCTACGCCGCGATCGGCGCGGTGCTGATCGCCGACAAGGTGGCCGAGGCGTTCAAGAGCGAGACCGCGATGTACGCGCACGGCATCACCTTCGGCGGGCACCCGGTCGGCTGCGCGATCGCGCTGAAGAACCTCGAGATCATGCACCGCGAGAAGATCGTCGAGCACGTCGCGGAGACGCAGGACGATTTCCGCGTGCAGCTCGAGACGCTGCTCGACCTCGACATCGTCGGCGACGTGCGCGGCACCGGCTTCCTCTACGCGCTCGAGCTCGTGAAGGACAAGGAGACCCGCGAGACGTTCAGCGCCGAGGAGTCCGAGACGCTGCTGCGCGGCTTCCTCTCGCCGGCGCTCTTCGAGCACGGCTTGATTTGCCGCGCCGATGATCGCGGCGACCCGGTCGTGCAGATCTCACCGCCGCTGATCGCCGGCGAGGCGGAGATCGGGGAGATCGTGGGGATCCTCGGCGAGGTCCTCACCGAGGCCCAGAAGCGGGCCGGCGTGAAGGTGCGGCAGCCGGTCGGCCGGCAGCCCGACGAAGCTCGCCTCGGCTACTCGTGAGCCGAAGCGGCGCGCAGCCGGCCACCGCGTAACTAGCCTGCGCGGCAATGGGTAGGTCGACCGGGATCACGCTCGTGGCAATCGCTGCCGCGCTCTGGGGCCTCGACGCCTGGATCCGCAACCCGCTCGCGCACTCGACCTCCGTCGGAACGATCGTCTTCGGCGAGCACGTCGTGCTCGTTCTCTGCACGCTGCCGTTTCTCTTCGGCGCGCTGGCCGCGTGCTTCCGGCTGGGGTGGACCTACGTGCTCGCAGCCGTCGTGATCGGAGCGGGGTCGTCGGCGCTCGCGACGGTCCTGTTCACGCAGGCGTTCGTGGACGGCGATCCGGTCACGCCCGTCGTGCTCCAGAAGGTGCAGCCGCTCATTGCCGTGATCGCTGCGAGGATCATCCTCGGCGAGCGGCCGCGGCCACGGTTCGCGCTCTACCTCGTGCCCGCGCTCGTCGGCATCTGGCTGATCGGCGTCAACCACCCGCTCCACCCGACCGCGCAAGGGCTGAAGCCGATGCTGTTCGCCCTCTCGGCCGCGGTGCTCTGGGCGATGGGCACGGTGCTCGGCCGCTACCTGTCGCAGCAGCTCCCGTTCCAGTACGTGACGACGCTCCGCTTCGTGTTCGGGCTGGCCGGCGCTGCGATCGCGCTCCTCGCTCTCGGCGCGCCTGCGCTCGCCGTCGGCCACGCGCGCTGGCACGACACCTGGTGGATCGCCGTCCTCGCGCTGGTGACCGGCCTCGTCGCGCTCAGCCTCTACTACTACGGCCTCCACAGCACGCCCGCGATCGCCGCGACGATCGCGGAGCTTGCCTTCCCCGTCAGCGCGACGCTCGTGGGCTACTTCAAGTTCGGCTACGTGCTCACCGGCTGGCAGTGGGTCGGCGTCGCGATCACGACGCTCGTCGTCGCGCTGCTGCCCGCGCGCTCGAGCGAGATCGAGCGCGTTCCTGCTGCGCCCGCGCCGGCCCCGGCGTAGACCGAAGAATCGGTGCCTGGTACCTCGAGAGGTACCAGGCACTTGCCTCGGGAGGCTTAGACGTCCCCGTTCTCGTCGAGCCCTTGCTCCGCGGCGAACGCGCGCGCGATGTCGAGCGTCGAGAGCACCCCGATCGGGAGCCCCGCGTCGTTGATCACGAGCAGATGGCTGGTCTCGTTCTCGGCCAGGAGCTTTGCCGCGTGCAACAACGTCAGCTCGGGTGTCACCGTGACGACCGGGGACGCGGCTACGGCGCCGGCGTTCGCGTGCGTGCCGATCGCCTCCACCAGGTCGAGGTCGGAGATCACGCCCCACGGGTGAAGCCGGTCGTCCGTTCCGAAGACGACGATCGCGTGGACACGATGGCGCGCCATCATGCGGGCGACCGTGCGGAGCGGTGTGACGGGCAGGCAGGTCAGGACGCCGGGATTCATGGCCTCGCCGACCGTGCCGGTTCCGAGCTCGGTGTACGTGACTGTCATCTCTGCACCTCCTGCTTGTCGCGGGCCACACCCGCGGTGACTGCGGCGGCTGCGACCGCACGCGCGACGCTGGGAGCGACGCTGCGGTCGAAGACGCTGGGAACGATGTAGTCGGAGGCGAGCTCGTCCTCGGGGATCGCCTGCGCGATCGCGTGCGCAGCAGCGAGCTCCATCTCGGGCGTGATCGCGCGCGCACGGACGTCGAGCGCGCCGCGGAAGATCCCGGGGAAGGCGAGCACGTTGTTGATCTGGTTCGGATAGTCGGAGCGGCCGGTCGCGATCACGGCCGCGATCTCCTCGACCTCTTCAGGCTCGACCTCGGAGCGCGGGTTCGCGAGTGCGAACACGATCGGGTCTGGCGCCATCCGCTCGATCCCGGCGGGCGTCACCGCGCCCGGGACCGAGACGCCGATGAAGACGTCGGCGCCCTCGAGCATCTCGTCGGCGCTGCCGCGGTCGCCGGCGGGATTCGTCAGCTCGGCGTACTCGCGCTTCGCGTCGTTCAGGCCGGGCCGTCCTATGTAGAGGGCGCCGCCTTCGTCGCAGCCGATGATCAGACGCGCGCCGGCCGCGAGGAGGATCTTCGTCACGGCCGTTCCCGCGGCGCCGCAGCCGGTCGTCACGATCTTGACGTCCTCGATGCGCTTGCCCACGACGCGCAGCGCGTTGATCAGCGCAGCCAGCACGACGACGGCGGTGCCGTGCTGGTCGTCGTGGAAGACGGGGATGTCGAGCTCGCGGCGCAGGCGCTCTTCGACCTCGAAGCAGCGCGGCGCGGAGATGTCCTCGAGATTGATGCCGCCGAAGCCGGGAGAGATCGCCTTCACGACGGCGACGATCTCGTCGACGTCCTTCGTCGCCAGGCAGATCGGGAACGCGTCGACGCCGCCGAACTCCTTGAAGAGCATCGACTTGCCTTCCATCACCGGCAGCGCCGCCTCCGGGCCGATGTCGCCGAGGCCGAGCACGGCCGAGCCGTCGGTGACGACGGCGACCATGTGCTGCTTGGTCGTCAGCGCCCAGACCTTCTGTGGATCCTCGGCGATCGCCTTCGAGACGCGCGCGACGCCGGGCGTGTACGCCATCGAGAGGTCGTCGCGGGTCTTGACCGGTGAGCGGGGGACGACCTCGATCTTGCCGCGCAGGTGCATCAGGAACGTGCGGTCGGAGACGTGCAGCACCTCGACGCCGTCGACGTGCCCGACGGCGGCCACGACCGCCTCGAGATGAGTCGCGTCGGCGCACAGCACGGTGACGTCGCGGACCTTCGTCAGGCGCTCGACACGAACGATGTCGATCGCACCGAGCGACGCGCCGGCCTCGCCGATGGCGGCCGCGAAACGCGCGAACGTGCCCGGGTGTGTCGTCGAGCCGAACCCGGACCGTCGCGCTGAACGACGCGGAGGGGTGCATGCGTTTACCGTAGGAGCGGTCCCGTCCTCGGACATCGGGAAAACTACGGCGGTGAACGTCACGATCTGCGACGTCGGCCCGCGCGACGGCCTCCAGAACGAGCCTGTCTCGCTCGCCCCGGTGGCGGGCGGAGCTCGTCTCGCGGCTCGTCGCGGCACGCGTCCCGCGCATCGAGGCGGTGTCGTTCGTGACGAGAGGACCGCGTGCCGCAGATGGCCGGCGCCGAGGAGATCATGGCCGTGTGCGAGCCCGGTGCCGCGGACTCTCGGGCTCGTGCTGAACGAGCGGCGGGTACGAGCGCTTCGCGCGGCCGGGGCTCGACCCGGCTCAACTGGAGGCTGGGGGCGACCGACGGCTTCGACCATCCGCAACGGGCGCGCCGGTGAACGACGATGCAGTCGCTGGCCGCAATCACGGCCCGTCCTCAAGGTCGAGGCGGCCCCGACGATCAGTGACCGTCTCGGGCGCGTTCGGCTGCCCGTTCGAGGGCGAGGTCGATCCGGCGGCGGTCGCGGAGCTCTGCGAGCGCCTCGCGGCGTCGCCGAGATCGTCCTTGCCGACACGATCGGCGTCGCGACCCCTCGCCGGGTGCGGCGGCTCGTCGAGCGCGTGTCGATCCTCGCCGCCCGGTCGGCTGCGCACCTCCACGACACGCGCAACACCGGCTACGCCTCGCCTGGGCCGCGCTCGACGGCGGCGCGTCCGTGCTCGACGCCTCGGTCGGCGGCCTGGGCGGCTGTCCGTTCGCGCCCAACGCGACCGGCAACGTCGCGACCGAGGATCTCGTCTGGCAGCTCGAGCGCGACGGCGTGCGAACCGGCGTCGATGTCGACACGCTCGTCGAGGTCTCGCGCTGGCTCGAGGAACTGCTCGGCCGCCGCCTGGACGGCGCTCTCTACCGCGCGGCGCGCTGGTCGGGGTGAGCGAACGGGTACCTGGCACCGAGGTGCCAGGTACCAGGGGAACGCGGTGGCTTCAGCCGATCGAGTCGCGGAAGGCGACCGACTCGTTCGCGATGCCGGACGACTCCTCGATCGGCACGATCGGGGTCGCCGTGAACTCCAGCCAAGGCGTCCACGGCGAGGTCGTCTTGGCCAGGGCTGCAGCGCTGTCGGCCTCGACGAGGGCGACTCCGCCGCCGCCGGTTGCGAAGCCGTAGAACCCCTGGAACTGCGCACCCGCCGGGGGCTGCCACTTCGCGAAGATCGAGAGCGACCGGCGCTGACCCTCCTCGGTCGTGTCGATGAACTTCCAGGTCACGTGAAAGAGCATCCGTGTGTCCTTTCCATCGGGGTCGTTGCGATCGTCCCACACCCCGAGTGACCGTGAGCACGAACCAGGTTCGCGAGTTTCGCCTTGCCGTCGAGCTACGAGAAGAGCGGGACGAGGTTCCGCCGCGCGGCGAGCTCGTCCATCGTCTCGTCCGACGGCCGCGACTCGTAGCGGCTCGCGGCGTCGAGCACCTTCGGCAGCAGCGCCACGTCGCCGACCGTGTTCAGGAAGACGCCCGGCCGGCCGAGCACCCAGTGCACGGCGAGGTCGATGTCGTCCTGCTCGCGCAGCGGCTCGTACCAGGTGGCGGCGGTCTGCTCGCGGCCGTCCCAGGGCGCGAGCGTGATCGCCCTTGATCGTCTGCACCGCGACGCCGCGCTCGCGCGCAGACGGCGGCGAGCGCCTCGAAGTCGGAGGCGTAGCGCTCGTCGCGCATCTGGACGTAGCTGTACGGCAGCAGCACCGAGTCGAACGGGAAGCGCTCGAGGCTGCGGAGGTGCATCCTGCGCGACCGTCAGGCCGTGCCCGGTGACGCCGATGAAGCGGACGAGCCCCTCGTCGCGCGCCTCGACCGCCGCCTCGAGCGCGCCGCCCGCGCCCAGCGCCGTCTCCCACTCGATCGCGTCGACGAGGTTGTGCAGCTGGATCAGGTCGACGTGGTCGACGCCGAGGCGCTCGAGCGAGCGGCGGATCTCCTCGCGTGCGCCGGCGCGGTCGCGCTCGCCCGGTCTTCGTCGCGAGGAAGAACCGGTCGCGGTGCTGCGTGCAGCCACGGCGCGAGCCGGAGCTCCGCGTCGCCGTACGACGCGGCGGTGTCGATGTGGTTGATGCCGTGCTCGAGCAGCAGCTCGAGCGTGCGGTCGGCCTCGGCCTGCGTGACCGAGCCGAGCGCCGCCGCGCCGAAGATCGTGCGCGTGCTCTCGTGTCCGGTGCTTCCGAACGGCGCTTTCGCGATCACACCCTGAGCCTAGCGCCCGCATAGGATCGTGCGCGCGTGCCGTATGACCTGATCGCCGTCGGTGACGTGATGCTCGACGGGGCGCTGCCGGCGCCCGTCGCGGGCGGTCGCGTCCACGGCCGCATCGAGCTGCGCGCCGGCGGGTCGGCCGCCAACGCGGCCCTCGCGGCCGCGCGCCTCGGGGCGCAGCGCGGCGGTCGTCGGCCGTGTCGGCGCGGACGCCGCCGGCCGGCTGGTGGCAGACGACCTCGCGGCGGCCGGCGTCGAGCCGCTGCTCGCGCGCGACGAGGAGGCGCGCACGGGCTGCGTCGTCGTCGTCGGCGGCACGTCGATCGTCGCCGATCCCGGCGCGAGTGCGCCGGCTCGCGCCGACGATCTGCCGGCGACGCTCGAGGCGGGTGCCGTCCTCGTCTCGGGCTACTCGCTCCTTCAGCCGGGGCCGGAGGCCGCGCGCGGGCGGCGCTCGAGCGTGCGCGCACGGACTGGCTCGCCGTCGACGCGGCGTCGGCGCGCCTCGTCGCGGCCTTCGGCGTCGACCGCTTCCTCGAGGCGACGGCGCGAGGCCGGTGTCCTGCTCGCGAACGCCGAGGAGGCCCTCGCGCTGACCGGGCTCGAGGCCGACGAGGCAGCGGCGCTGGCGCTGGCGCAGCAGCTATCGCGTCGTCTGCGTCAAGCTCGGCCGCGCCGGGCGATCGTCCCGCATCGGCGGGCGTGACGGCCGCGCCGAGGTGCAGCCGCTCGATCGCGCGACACACTCGGCGCCGGCGACGCGTTCGCGGCCGGCTTCCTGCTCGCCCTCGCGGGCGGAGCGGAGCTCGCCGCGGCGCTCAGGCCGGCTGCGACGGCCGCGGCGGCCGCGCTCGTTCGCACCTGAGGGACCCACAGGGTCAGACCCTCGGACACGTCCCTCGCAGACAAGACCGTGGGTCTGACCCGGATGTTGTCGAATCTGGCCACGCCTGAGGCCCGGACAAGAACATGTCCGAGAGGCCCGTCTCCAGCGGCCCCGTTAGCATGGAATCGACCCCGATCGTGGCCAGTCCAGCCACGTCCGCGGGTCTGACCCCATGCGGGGCACCGCATCGAGGACGGCTGGGTGGTGCTGGTTTGCGGTGCTATTTCGTGGCGTGGAGGCCGGCGTAGGCGGCGAGCGTGCGCTCGACGTCCTCGTCGGTCGTCAGCCAACTCGACGCCCCGAGATGCGAATCGCTGCGCGCCCGTCCCACGTCGTGCCCGACATCCACGCCTCACCGCTCTCTTGCACCGCGAGCAGCGCCTCGTTGGTCTCCACGTCGGATGCGAAGCGGAACAGCACCTGGTTCAACTCGACGTCGTTCAGCACCTCCGCGCCGAGATCCTCGAGCCCGGCGGCGAAGCGACGGGCGTGGCGGCAGCAGCGCTCGACCATCTCGACGATCCCCAAGCGTCCGAGTGAGCGAATCGCCGCGTAGACCGTGAAGCCGCGCGCGCGGCGGTGCTCCGGGTTCCAGTCGATCTGCTCGCGCTCGTCGTCGTCGGCGATCAAGTACGCCGCCCGCGCGGAGAAGGCGGCGCTGTGCGACTCCGGGTGCGCTGTGAAAGCGACCCCGCAGTCGTAGGGCACATTCAGCCACTTGTGTGCATCCGTCGCCCACGAGTCGGCGCGCTCGACGCCGTCGACGTG
>CAWGEJ010000015.1:0-133901 GCA_963821575.1 uncultured Thermoleophilia bacterium | reverse complement strand
GCGGTGCTCACCAAAGTGTGCTCGGAAGTCCCGATGCGCACGGCGACGAGATGTGCTAATCCGCAAGGGAGAAGAGTCTCGACCCGAGGTTGGGCTGCTGTGGTCGCTGGCCGATCACCGAAACGGGACACAGGCCGCTACGGCCTTGCCGTCACGCCTGACGAGTTCGAACGCCGCCTGGCAGCACACGGACATCGGGCGGCGGAGATCAACCGCCTCTGGGCGGAACTCGCCGGACTTGAGCCAGAAATCCGGGCTCCGACGGGCCGGTTGCTCGGCCTTGGCCCTGTCATCGCGGTCTATCTCGGGCTTCTTCTCGTCATCGCGGCTTCCGTGTCGCTGCTCGCCATCTACTGGGATTCCCTCGGCGCCGCGGGCATCCTCACGCTCGGCGTCCTCTTCCTGGCGGGATCGCTGGCGGCCAGTGAGGGGCTACGCCGCAGGCTCCTACTGCAGCCCGCCGACGCACTCGAAGCGGTTGCGGTCGGGTGGGTCGGGTTCGTCGCGTACGCCATCCAGCGGCTGGCGGGCGTCTGGCCCGAAGACGCGAGCGAGATCAACCATGTGCACACCGGGATCACGATCATCGCCGTCGCCGGGCTCGCCGCTGGTCTGGTGCTGCTCGCGCTCCGGCCCGACCCGCTTCTGATCATTCCGCTTGCTCTGGCCACCGGTGTGCTCGCAGTCGACGCCGCCGAACTGGTCTTCGGCAACGCTCTCGACCCTCGTCAGCGGGCCGTCTTCATCCTTCCCATCGGCCTCGCGTGGATCGGGACGGGGCTCTGGCTCGACGTGACTCGCAGACGTACCTATGCCACCTGGGCACACTGGGTCGGGCTTGCCACGGCCGGCGGTGCGCTGATCGTGCTCGTACCGAAGACCGTGCCAGGATTCACCGCAATCGGCCTGCTCGGCGCGATCGCGCTCTTCTTCTCCGCGTTCGTGCGCCACTGGAGCTTCACCGTGATCGGCGCTGTCGGCGTCCTGATGGCCACCACCTCGGCGATCGGCCTGCTAGGAGGAATCGCGCCGCTCGTTGTCGCACTTGTGGGACTTGCGCTCATCGTGGTTGGGCTGCGCTGGTCGAGATGGCGCGACACGATCCGCCAAGCCGCACTCGCACGGATGCCGCAGGCCGCACGATCGTTCGTAACCCGGCTCGCACCATAGCGGCCTCGCGCGAGCGCGAGTGTCGTCGGCTTGGCGGGGTTGGGGAGTGGTCTTTGACCTGGCGTTTGTCGGCATCCGTAGCTGGTGGTGACGGCGATTCAGCGCGCGCCCGGATGGATGGCTCTGCAACTCCGAGGAGACTGAAGGAGGCAAACACTTGGAGGTGTCGTTGCGATGAGCGCGACCATGCCAACCAGTACCGCTTCAGAGCCAAATCACGACGCGACGGTTGCGACCAGTCCCGCCGATTGGCAGCTACGCGACGCGGCGATCGCGAATCTCAAGCGGAAACGCAAGTTCGCCCAGGATGCTCTCGGTTTCATCGCGGTCAACGGGGTGCTGTGGCTGATCTGGCTGCTGACCGACCGGTCGATGGATGGCAGCATTCCTTGGCCAGCCTGGATCACTGCGATCTGGGGCTTCCTTCTCGCGGTCGACGCGTGGCGAGCCTTCGGCAACTGGCCCGCGAGCCTGCACCAGCCGATCACCGAGGCAGACATCCAGCGCGAGCTGAACGGGACGCGCCGGAACTAGCCGGGCAGCGGATCCCGTACCACGGTCAGGGAGCACGATGAACGAACAGCAGTGGCTTGTGCTCGGTATCGCCATCGGCGCCGGCGTCGGCATCGTCATCGGCATCGTCGTTGGCAACATCGCACTGGGGGTCGCATTCGGTGTCGGCGCCGGCATCGCTTTGGGAACCGCGTTCGGTAGCACGCAGCACCACCGGTGATGAGCTCAGAGCGTCCGTAGGGCGGGCTATGAGCCACACCCAGGGGCCGGCAAGAGGCGCTCAAGAAGAACTCGACGCTTTCGCGACAAAGGGAGGTCGGACGCCGATCCGTCGACGGCACCGCAGACCAAGCCGGTCGCGGTCTCGGCGTGACGTACGGGGTTCCCGGCTGCGAGGATGTCGCGGCCGGGAACCCGTCGACATCGTGACGCGCGCCTAGCGCTGCGCTCTGCGTTCGTTACGCGGCTCTCGCGCACCCGAGCTCATTTCGCTGCTGCGCGTGGCTCGAGCACGACGACCGCTGTTTCTCGGGGGCGTCGTGCTGCGTAACTATCGAGGTTCTTGTCCAGTTCCCGCCAGCGCTGCCAAAGCCGTTCGCGCTCCTCGCCGACTGCCGGTCTGCCAAGCACTTCGCGCCGAATGCTCCCGGCCAAGTCGACGACCGCCTGCGAATCCGCCTGCAGATTCAGCCACCAGGCCGGCTCGGGCGCGCCCCAGCCATTCATGGCCATCGAGACCAGGTTGGGCCCGTCCTCGTAGTAGCCTAGGATGACGCTGCGCGGCTCGCCGCTGCGCCGGCCTGTCGTAGTGAGCCTCAGGGCGCCCCACT
Organism: uncultured Thermoleophilia bacterium; assembly: GCA_963821575.1. Lineage (GTDB taxonomy): Bacteria > Actinomycetota > Thermoleophilia > Gaiellales > Gaiellaceae > PALSA-600. Next base: position 131,388 of record CAWGEJ010000015.1, on the reverse strand, counting down.
TTCCGGGGCGCGGAGGCCACAGCCCTTTGCGGCCCCGACTCGCTCGCACGATCCGCCGGTGAACATGCCAGAAGGCCGTGATAACCCATCGCGGTGGTAGGCGCGCCTTACCTGCGGCCATGCGAAACCTCCTCGCACAGAAATCCCAATCTTCCTACCTGGCCTGAGCGTGCCTACGGACCCGGCGGCCCTGCATCAGGGTTTACTCGCAACGTTCAGACTCATCCGTCGGGTGACTTTGCGAACGCCCAGCCCCACGGTGGATGACACGCAAACGTGGTCCGAAGATCGGCGGACCATTCGTCGGGCAGTATTGCGAGGTGGCGCAACAAGACAACCGTTGCGTGGGCCAGCTTGGCCGGGAGCTCGCTCCCGACGCGGCCTCTTGTCCATTTGGTGGTGGCAATGTTAGTGACGGCCGGGCCGTGCGGTCGGCGAGGACGTAGGCGTGACGACCGACAAATCGGGACGGACGAGTGCCGGCATCCTGCTCTGGCGCCGGCGGGAGGGGCGCCTGGAGGTTCTCCTCGCCCATCAGGGTGGGCCGTTCTGGGTCAAGAAGGACCTCGGCCACTGGACGATCCCCAAGGGCGAGGTGGAGCCGGGCGAGGAGCTCGAGGCCGTGGCTCGGCGAGAGTTCGCGGAAGAGACGGGGCACGAGGTCCCGGACCAGCCGTTGCTCGAGCTCGGGGAGATCACTCAGAAGTCGGGGAAGCGCGTGCTGGGGTGGGGGGTCGAGGGAGATCTCGATCCTGCGACCGCCGTCAGCAACACGTTCGACCTGGAATGGCCGCCGCGTTCCGGCATCGTGCGGGCGTTCCCCGAGATCGACCGCGTCGAGTGGTTCGAGCTCGACGAGGCGCGGCGCAGGCTGAAGGCAGCACAGGTTCCGTTCCTCGACCGGCTCGCCGAGGCCCTGGCCACGATTGGAGGCAGGACAGCGCCGGCCCGGACAGAACCACACGTGCAACAGGATGGGGAGTAAGGGGAGGATGCTCCCCATCCTGGTTATCGGCTCGTGCCTGAAACGGCGAGCGGTTAGGCGTGGAGGGGCACGCCGAGCCGCATCCCCCTAGTAGGCGGGCCGCATGTCCCCAGGGGACGGCATGCCTCTCCTCCACGCCTTACGGTGGGTTTTAGACCCCGGCGCGTTCCGCGCCTAGGCCAGGGTTTCCGGCCGTTCCTGCCCGTTCCGCGGCGCGCTTCGCTCCTCGCCCGCCGCGTTCACACCTGCGCCGACTGGGGCTCTGCGGCGTCCGCGAGTTGGAGGAGCCCGGCTGCGTCGACACTGCGGGCGAGCGCCCCTGCCTCCTCGAGCACCGCAGCGGCATGCGGGTCGCCGTTCGCCGCCAGCACGCGGGCGAGGTCGATCCGTACGAGCACGCGATCGATGATCCGGTCGAGACCGTCCGCCTGCACGACGGCGCGATCGAGCAGCGCGCACGCGGTGTCGAGCTCGCCCGAGGCCGCCAGCACCGAAGCGTCGAGGCAGAGCAGCTCGAGGTCGGCCTCCGGATCGCCTTCCGGCCGCTCGACCCGAGCGGCGGCGGCAACGGTGCGGGCCTCGTCGAGTCGGCCGTCGGCGAGGAAGGCGTCGACGAGCGCAGCCTGGGCCTCGATGACGATGATCGATGCCCCCACCGCACGCGCGGCGACGAGAGCAGCTCCCGCGTGTTCGGCGGCCTCCTCCGATCGGCCTCGTGCAAGGACGAGCTGGGCGAGCAACCGGAGATTCTGTGCGACGAAGTAGCGGTCGCCGGCGCGTGTGAGCGGCTCCTCGGCGAGGCGGCACATCGCCTCCGCCTCGTCCGGGAGCCCCCGGAAGCGGAGGACGAACCCGAGCTCCATCCGCGCGCGCGCTGCCTCGCGGACCCGGCCGAGCGACTCGGCCTCCGCGACGACGAGACGAAGCTCGCGGTCCGCTTCGGCGAAGCGTCCGAGAGCGCAGAGATGGAATCCCAGACGAAGCCGTCCTTCGACCGCGAGTACCGCGTCTCCGGAGGCGGCGGCGAGCCCGCGACCGCGTTCGAGCTCGGCAACCGCACCGGGCAGGTCGCTCTCGAACGTCGCGAGCAGCGCCGACCGTTCGTACGCAACGCGCGCGGCGAGGCCGGTGTCCCCTGTCTCGTCCGCGATTGCCGCCGCGTCCTCGAGGCAGGCGCGCGCCTCTGCGTGCCGGCTCTGCTTGAAGTGGATGTTGGCGAGCCACATCAGCGCTCGCCCCCGCTCGAGCGGACTGCGAGCTGCGAGCGCGTCGTCGGTCGCGACCGACGCGAGGTCGACAGCCGCGTCGTCGAGTCGGCCAAGTGCCACCTGGAGTCGGCAGCGACGGACACGGAGCACATCGCTCGCCGCGTCGGTGGGGTCGACCAGCTCGAGCGACCGGGTGAGATATCGCTCCGCCTCGCTGAAGCCTTCCCGAGACTCGGCCCGATCGGCTGCGGTCGAAAGCGCCTCGACTGTGCGTGCGACCGGCGGCGGCATGGGGGGGCGGGCGACGTCGCGCAGAATGAGGCACGACCGCTCGAGGTGCGAGGCGACGATCTCGACCAGCTCAGGTGCGGCCGGGAGGTCTTCGATCCAGTCCGCGCAGGCTACGTGCAGCTCCGCCCGAAGGCCCTTCGGCAGCCGGCCGTAGGCGACGTCGCGGAAGAGGTCGTGGTGGAAGGCGAGCTCCCGCTGGCCTTCGAGCGAGCTCGCAGGCCGGACGTGCACGAGTCCTTCCGCGAGCAGCGAATCGAGCTCTCCGGGCGCCGCCGGCGAGACGATGCTGGCGAGCGCGCTTTCCCAGAAGACCGTGCCGACGACCGCTGCGGCACCGAGCAGGCGTCGGGCGGACGCGGGCAGGCGATCGAGGCGCGCACCGACGAGCCCCTGCAGGCCCGCCGGCACGGGAAGCTCCGCCGGGTCGACGGCCTCGTCGAGCCCCTGCACCGAGATCGCGCGCGCTGTCTCTTCGAGGAAGAGCGGGTTGCCGGCCGCACGCCGGGCGAGCGATCGGCGCGTCTCCGGAGCCGCCGCCACCCCGAGCAGCTCGTCGATGAGCGCCAATGACTCCTGTTCGGTGAGCGGAGGGAGTGATACGACGGTGCCGCCGGTCGCCGCCGCCCAGGTCTCCGTCTCGTCGGTGCGAGCCGTCGCCAGGACGAGCAACGCCGCCGCCGCGCCTTCCAGCGAGCCCAGGAGCTCGAGGAGCGTCTCCTCGGCCCAGTGGACGTCCTCGACGAGCAGGATGAGCGGCCGGCCGGCGGCCAGCAGCTCGAGCAGCCGGCGCAGGCCCCAGTGGAGCTCCGCTCGAGTGCTCGGCGCCTCGCCGACGAGCGCGGCCAGCGCCCGATCGACGGTCGCCTGCTCATCGGGCGTCGCACCGGTCGACGCCGTGAGCTGGGCGAGCCGGGCCGCGAGCTCGTCCGGTGTGTCCGAGAGGCGTGCACCGGCCGCTTCGGCGAGCGCCTCGGTGAGGGGCCAGTACGTGATGCCCTCGCCGTAGGCAAGGCACCGCCCGCTGAGCACGCCCGCGTCGAGGCGACCGAGCAGCTCGGCGACGAGCCTGCTCTTCCCGGCGCCGGCGGGTCCCGCGACGGTCACGAGCCGGCCGCGCGCGGTCGCGACGACGTCGTGCCACACCTCCTCGAGCGCTGCGAGCTCGGACGAGCGCCCGACGAGCGGCAGATCGGGCCGGCGGAGCCGTGGACGCTCGAGCTCCTCGAGTGCCTCCCACACCTCGACCGGCTCTGCCTTGCCCTTCGCGGGAATAGCCTCGGCGCGGCGGAAGCCGATTGCCTGCCGGGCCGCGCGGTGAGTGTCTGCTCCCACGAGGACGCCGTCGACCGGGGCAGCGCCCTGGATTCGCGCGGCGGTGTTCATCACATCTCCCGCGACGACGCCCTCAGGGCCGTCGCGCGCCGCGCCGACGGCCACGAGGGCTTCGCCGGTCGCTGCGCCGAACCGGGCGTGCAAGTCGAGCCACGACTCCGCCTCGCGGAGGTGGGCGACCGCGTCGCGGGCCTCGAGTGCAGCGCGGACGCCGCGGAGCGCGTCGTCCTCGTGCGCCTGGTCCGCACCGAAGATCCCGACGACGGCATCGCCGATGAACTTTTCGACGACGCCTCCGTGCCGCTCGAGCGCCGCTCTGACCGCCGCGTGAAACTGCAGCAGGCGAAGGCGGACGTCCTCCACGTCCAGTTGCTCGGCAGTGGCGGTCGAGCCGACGACGTCGGCGAAGACCACCGTTACCTGGCGCCGCTCCTCGACCTCCGGCGCGGTGGCGAGCGGTCGCCCGCAGGACGGGCAGAACCGCGCCTCGTTCAGGCAGAGAGCGCCACACGCCCCGCAGGGACGGGTCTCGCCGGGCTCAGCAGCAGTGGCCGTTGCTGCCGCCTGTGCTCGTCTGCGCCTGATAGGCGGCCCGCAGTTCGCCCTTCGGGTACGAAGCGGTGGCGAGGATCACGTCGCCGCTCACCTGCTCGAGCGCGATCAGGAGCAGGTCGCGCTGGGGCCGGACGATCGAGCCGTGAAGATGGTAATACGGGCCGCTCTTGCTGCGGCGAGACTGCGAGACGCAACGGTTGCAGAGGGCGAAGGAGAGGATGCCTTTGGCGGTGCGCATCCGGAGCCGGACGGCGGTCGCCGGCCCGGTCGTGCCCTTGTAATCCAGTGACCAGTTGAGGCGCTGCACCGCAGGTTCGTAGCTGATGTCGATCGAGCCGTACTCCGCCTTGTTCCCGACGAGCGACGTCAGGTTCTCCCAGAAGGCGTTCACCGTCTCTCCGTTCGGTGGCGGAGGCGGCGGCGCCGAGGCAGCGGAGGTGCCCGCGCCGAGCGCGGCGGCGACCACGAGCGCGGCGAAGGCAAGACGGACAAGCTTGCGGTGCATCCTGTGTTCCTCTCTGAAGACGACCGGCTGATTCTGTCGTGCGGGTCTCGGCGAGGCAACCGCTTCGCCCGGCGCACGGTCCTAGCCCAGGGCCATCTCGAGCGGCGGCCGCCAGTGGGCCTGCCAGTAGTTCACGAGCCAGCGGCCGGTTGGGCTCCCGCCTGCGCGTTTGAGCCCGATGAAGAAGAGCAGCGCCGGACGTTGGTCACGACCTCGTTTCGCGATCAGGTAGACCTCGAGCAGCGCGGTCGTCTTGAAGCTGTAGTCGGAGACGAATGCGGCCGAGTCGGCGTTTCGGGCGGGGTAGAACACGACCGGGATGTTGCCGGCGTCCCACTGCTTTCGCGTCAGCGTGCCCTTGAGGTCGCCGTTGACGATGCGGTAGGCGGCGTCGAGGTTGCGTCGCTCGACGGCGGTCTTGATGAACTGCCGGGCGACTCGGATCTCTTCCCGCGACAGCGGCGCCCGCTTGTCGGGGTGGTAGAGCTGGGCCGGGTCTCTCGAGTACGTGTCGGTGAAGGCGTTCGGCGTGCCGGGGAGGACGACCACCGCCAGGACGGCGCCGAGGGCGACGATCAGCAACCCAGCGCCGGCGATCTTGAACCGCCGTCGCCTGCGCGGTGAACCGAGAACACGCGTGACGATGCCGCTTCGGGACGACATAGGTCCTCAGACCGACGTTCAGCAGAATTGTTAGGGCCCGTCCGGGCGAAGCCCGCAGCCCGTAGCTCCGAGGAGCGTCAGGGCCACGGGCTTCGAGCCGGCGAAGGGGCTAGGCGGTTCGCCGGGAGAGCACCGCGACGATCAGCGCGAGCACGAGCAGGACGAAGAGGAACTTCGAGATGAAGATCCCGCCGCCGAGCGCGAGGATCAGGATGAGGAGAGCAAGAAGAAGCAGCATGGGTGCCTACCTTTCGTCGATGTCGAGGGCTGTGAAGCCGCGTCGCGGTCTAGGAGGGTGCGGGACCGTCGTCGACGACAGTCGTCCGGCGACGACTTGCGCCGAAGCCGCCCCAGCTCGACCAGAAGACCAGCGAGAGCACGAGGCCGACGATTCCGATGACCAGCAGGATCACGCCGACGGTGTGAATGTTCACACCCGAGACCGTCGCGGTGACCGCCCAGGTGAGAATTGCGCCCGCAGCGATCAAGACAAGGCTGATGCCTGTACCCATTGTGAATCCTCCTGTGTGACTGGGACCCATCGCCGCTGGTCGCAAGTGCCGCGACGCTGAGGCGGGATCCCTTGGCTTCTACGTGGTTGTGAGCTGGCTCAGGGCTTTCCAGTTCTCAAGAGCCGAAACGTCGGGAAGTAAAGCTTCGGCAAAGTCGTGGTGGTTTGATGGCGGAATGACGCTCTTGCAGAGGCTCGGTGCGCTCCTTCGAACACCACGCGGAGCGACGGTCGCGATGGTTCTCTTCGTGACGCTCGGCGTGTACGACACCGTGACCGGCAAGACGACGGTCGGCGTGCTGATCATCGTGATCGCGGTTGTCTACTGGGGCTGGATCGTGTTCTTTCCTTCGCGCTCCCGCAGGCGCTTCTAGGTTTTCCCGGGCGCGCGTTCGGGCATGTGATTCGACGCGTGGTCCGGCCCCTCTCAGGAGCTCTTGCGGTGTGCGCTGCCGCGTTCGTGCTCGTCCCGCTCGGCTCACCCGCGGCACTCGTCGGTGACTGCGCGCCCGGCGCGACGTTCCGCCCGGCGAACGCTGCCCTCGCCGCCGAGGTGATACGGCTCGTCAATCAGCATCGAGCAGCACTCGGCCTGCGGGCTCTGAAGGTCTCGCCGACGCTCACGGCCTCCGCGGTGTGGAAGGCGCGCCACATGGCGACGTACGGCTACATGGGGCACGACGATCCGGCTCCCCCGACCGCGCGGACCGCCGCCGACCGGCTCGCCGCCTGCGGCTACCGAGGCAGCTGGGGCGAGAACCTCGCGGCGGGCTTCTCCGCACCGGCTGCCGCGCTCGCCGCCTGGCTGCAGTCGCCCGGCCATCGCGCGAACTTGGAGAATCCCGGGTACGTCGTCACCGGTGCCGGCGTGGCGACGTCCACCGGCGGCGTCACGGTGTGGGCGCAGGACTTCGGCATGACGGACGACTCGGGCGCAAGCCCGCCCCAGCCGCAGCCAGCTCCGACGGGCAAGATCGTGCTGCAGAAGCTGCGCGTGGCACAGCGCGCTGATCGCCTCGTCCTCCGCGCGCGTGCAGTGCTCAGCCCCTCGCTGCAGCCGCTGCGCACGGGCAGCACGGGCTGCCTTGCGTCCGCCGCCGGCGGCAAGTTGCGCGTGATCGTCCGCCGCTTCGTGAAGGGCGCGGTGACCTGCGGCTGGCGCGTGCCGACAGGTTCCCCGTCGATCAAGGCGACCGTCTTCGTGAGCGCGAAAACCGGTGGGGCCCATCTCACCCTGACCGTCGTTCCGCGCTAGCGACCGGCTTCTACGCCACGTGGTCGTCGGCCCAGGCTGCAAACCACTGCACCCATGCCTCCTGCTCGGAGGTCTCGACGGCTTCCGGCTTGTAGGCCGATCGCACCCACGCGACGGCCTCTGCGGCCGGAACACCCGAGAGCACGGCCATACATGCCAGCACGGTTCCGGTGCGGCCGCTGCCACCGAGACAGCCGACTTCGACGAGCTCGCCGCGTCGCGCCAGCGTGAACGCAGCCGCGATCTGCACCGCTGCCCTCTCCGGGTCGTCGGGCAGGCCGAAGTCCTGCCACGCAATCACGTCGGCGGGCCAGGTCGGCTCCCACCGAGTGTCCAGGTAGAGGCCGAAGGCTCGTTCGGGATCGTCGGTGCGGCGCTCGAGAATCGAGGAGGCCTGGATACGTGAACCGTCGGGAAACACCACGATCGGCATTCCGCGACTGTACGAGGTGGAGCCCGGAGCATGCGAATCTCGTGACTTCTGTTGCAAGTTGTGCAACAATGCCTGCTCGGACTGCGGTACTTGCGACTGTCCGCCCGGGAGGTCTGGTGGGGGAGACTGGGCGGACAGTCCCTTTTTCAGTGGGGCTGTTCGAGCCGAGCAGGGTGCGCTCCGCCACGTTGAGGCGGCGGCTGGTCCCTCGCACCTCTCCCCGTGGGGCCAGCCGCCTTCTGCCCTCAACGTTGCCTGCGGAGTACTAGCCCTCGCGGCTCGACGCGCATGGCCAGGTTTCCGGGGGAGGGTCGCAAAGAGCGAGGTTTCGATCAGCGGCCGCCGCCGCTCAGGTAGGCGTAGACAACGGACTGAGCGAGCAGCTGCGCGCCGGACTGACTCGGATGGACGTCGCAGGTTGCCTGGTTGCCGGGCGTCGTGTTGAGCAGGCCCGCCACGCACGTGCGCCCACCCGCGGAGGCCGAGGCGGTCTTGAAGGCGGTGAACGCGTCGGCGACGACCGCGCCGTTTGCGTCTGCCGCGCTCTTGATCGCCCCGTTGAGCAGTTGCGTCAGCCCGGTGCCGCTCGCGTCCGCATAGTCGAGCGAGTAGTAGTTGACGACGACGACCTTGCCGTGGAAATGCGCCGCGTCGATCGTCTTCAAGATCGTGTTGAGATTCGCCGCGACGGTGGCGAGCAGCGTGGGGAGCCCCGCCGCGATGCAGGTGGGGTTGTTGCCGCATTGAGCCTCGAGGACGAACGCGTCGTTCGCTCCGAGCTGCAGCGTCACCAGCTTCGTGTTCGGATGCGAGTCGAGGAACGCCGTCGCAAACGCGAGCTGGGTCCCGCCGTACGAGGTGTGCAGCGGGAAGTTCGCTTTGTAGAGCCGGCAGCCGTTGTCGGTGCCGGTGGCCGAGATGAAGCCGCCGGTCGCCTCGCCCGGGCACGCCGCGTTCGTCGGAGTCTTCCCGAGCGCGAGGCCGACGTAGGTGGGGAAGCCGACGAAGTTGTCGGGATTGCGGTATTGAAAGCCCGCCTGGGTGATGTAGCCGAACGACACGCTGTCGCCGAGTGCCAGGTATGGGCGACCCGGATCACCCGATGCACGCCCGCCGACGAGCAGCGCCACCGCTGCCACGAAGGTGACGAGAGTCGCGCCGAGGATCCCCTTGTGCCGACGCCGGATGCTCATCTGTCCTCCCTCAGTTGTGAAGAGCCTGCCGCCCGCGGATCTACCCGGCGACGGAGGCTGCTAATCCAGGCTAGGAGGGCTCTGGCGTGGTGGGCTCGACGATCAGCGTCAGCTCGTCGAGCCCCGTGATGCGCACCACGTCGCCGGTCATCGCTCCGGCGTCGCAACGCGCCTGCCAGATCTCACCGTCGACTCGAACCTGGCCCAGGGGGCGACACGCCGAGATCAGGGTTGCGCTCTTCCCGATCAGCGTCTGCGAGCCCACGACCTTCCGCCGTCGCTTGACCGTGCGGTGCCAGGCAAACAGCTCGAGGATCCACAGCGGGACGAGCACGACGAAGGCGACGAGGTTCCACGGATCAGGAAGCACGAGCAGCAGGAAGAGCGCCACGAGGATCAGCATCGGTGCAAGCCTCTCGACATCAGGGATGAGCGGCGGGCGGCAGTTGCATCGACGCTCGTACCGAGGTGAGGGCTGTCGAAGGGATCTTGATCCCCCCGCGTCGGCCGGTGGAGCAGCGCCGCCTGCAGGGCGCCGAAGGGCTCACGCAGCGTCTCCGAGTGGGTGCGTAGGTAGCGGCCGAGCAGCACGCCGCCGAGCGCCGAGAGCCCGACGACCAGGAAGATGATCACGGCAAGGGCCCAGCTGCTCAGCGCGAAGAACACGAGCTCGATTCTGCCGCACCGTCGCCGGGGGCGCAGGCAAGCGAATCTTGGGAATTCGTTCTCAGGACCTTTACATCGGCTTGCGGGGTTGCTCGTACCCTCCAGGTCACGCGCCGCACGGTTGCCTGCCAGTGCGGCGTCACAGGCGGGCAGGCGCACCATCACGCGCCTGCCCGCCTCGAACATCGTGGGAGGCGTACCTTTGCAGTGACGTCCCGGCCGGGAGCGCTCGCAGCATGGAGGGGCGCGCCGGCCCACCCTCCCCTTGGGGGCCGGCCGCGCCTCTCCGCCCACCGCAGACCTCGGGCTGCACGCCCTTGCGCGCGACCGCGTCCACCACACGGCAGTAGGCTCGGCAGATGGGCACGCCGCGGTGGATCACGGCAGGCACGAGCTCCCTCGGTGAGTCGCCCCTCTGGCCGTCCGCAGCGATCGTCGCCTCGGCGATCCTCTATGCGGACCTGCCGACGCGCTTCATCGCCGGATCTGCCGGGGTGTTCACGGCTGCGCGGTGGATCGTGCCCGCGCTGACGGTCCTCGTGCTCCTGGCGCTCGTCGTGAGCGTGCCGGAGGGGCGGCTGATGCAGAGCCTGGGTTGGGGCCGCCACCGGGTGCACCTGACCCGCCGCTGGCTCTCGCTGACGATGATCGGCATCCTCAGCGCCGCGAACGCCGCCTCGATCGTCGTGCTCGTGCATCTCCTCATAAACGGGGCACACGCCAACGCCGCAACGCTCCTGCGCGCAGCCGTGCACATGTGGGTCGTGAACGTGCTCGTGTTCGGCCTCTGGTACTGGGAGCTCGACGGGGGAGGCCCGATCGTCAGGCCCAAGAGCCCGCCGGCCGAGCGGGATTTTCTCTTCCCGCAGCAAGCCGAGCCGACGCTCGCCGCATCGGGCTGGAAGCCCATGTTCGTCGACTACCTCTATGTGTCATTCACGAACGCCACGGCGTTCAGCCCGACCGATGCAATGCCGCTCAGCCGTTGGGCGAAGATGCTGATGCTCGTCCAGTCGGCCATCAGCTTGTCGCTCGCCGTGATGGTCGTTGCACGCGCCGTGAACATCCTGAAATAGGCAAAGATCCGGCTACCGACAAGAGGAGGACTGAAATGGCCGACACATTCACCGACGACGAGATTGCGACGCTGCACAAGGGCGCGATGGGAGCGGGCCTGCTCGTCTCGGTCAGCGACCGCGGGTTCGTCGACAGCTTCAAAGAGGCGAGCGCGCTCGCGAAGCAGGTCGCAGCAGCCCACGAGAAGTCGCCGAGCGAGCTGATTCGCCGCATCTCCCAGGGACACAGCACGGGTTTCGGAGTCACGGCGTCGATGGGCGAGGTGGAATCGGGGACGATCGAGGCGCTGCAGACCTCGGTCCAGCTCCTGACCGACAAGGCACCGACCGAGCTCGACGCGTACCGGGCGTTCGTCCTCGACGTCGCACACTCGGTCGCCGCGGCGGCGAAAGGGGGCGACGACGTAGAGGCCGGTGCGATCGCGAAGATCGAGGCAGCATTGAACGGAGGTGACGCGCCGGGCGAGGCGTCCTGAACGATGCCCGGGGGGCTAGACCGACGCGGTGATGGTGATGCCGCCTCGAGCCTTCTGGACCAGCGTGACGTTCACCAGCGATACATCGAGCTCGAGTGCGGCGGCGACCTCGTCCCGGATCTGCACCGCGAGCGCCTCGCAGAAGACACCCTGATTGTGAAAGCGCGACAGGTAGAGCTTGAGCGACTTCGACTCGAGACAGCGCTCACCCGGCCGGTATCCGATCGTGGCCGTATAGAAGTCCGGCTGGTTCGTGATCGGGCAGACGGCGGTCAGCTCGTCGCTACAGAGCTCGACGACTGCGACACCCGGGTTCGGAAACGTCTCGAGCCCGGCATACGCGCCGCTGCCTGCATGGCCGAGGGCGACGAACTCCTGCTCCACGTTCGTACTCTAGATCGCGGGGGAGCCTACGCCGACGCCCGAGTGGTCGCGCGCCGCTGGTCGGACAGTTGCTGCGAGACGTCTTCCGCCGGCACCGGGTGGGCGAACAGGTAGCCCTGCGCGAGGTCACAGCCGAGCTCCTCGATCGACGCAAGCTGTCCGTCGGACTCGACTCCCTCCGCGATCGCGAGCACTCCGATCGCGTGCGCGAGGTTGACGGTATGCGTAGTGATCGCCTCGTCTCTGGCGTCGTGCTCGATGCCTTGGACGAACGAGCGATCGACCTTGATCATGTCGACGGGGAACCGGCGAAGCTGCGCCAGCGACGAGAAGCCCGTGCCGAAGTCGTCGATCGCAATGCGCACGCCCTGCGCGTGCAGTTCCTGCAGCTCGATCACCGCGCGATCGCCCGCTGCGCCCTCGGAGACGATCGCCGTCTCGGTCACCTCGAGGCCGAGCCGGCCCGGCTCGATCCCGGCGGCGTTGAGCGTGCTGCGAACCAGCTTCGCGACTCCACCCGCCGTGAGCTGCTTGGCCGAGACGTTGACCCAGACGACGAACCCTTCGGGCAGTAGCCGTTCCTGCGACCAGCGCGCGGCCTGTTCGCACGCCTCGCGGAGCACGAACTCGCCGAGCGGCTGGATGAGGTCGGTCGACTCCGCGATCGGGATGAACTGACTCGGCGATACCGGACCCCGAGTCGGTGAGCGCCAGCGGAGCAATGCTTCGACGCCGACGATTCGGCGCGTCTCGAGTGAGATCTGCGGTTGATAGTGGAGGCTGAACTCACCGCGCTGCAGCCCGAGCCGGATCTCGTGCTCGAGCCCGAGCAGCTCTCCGATCTCGCGGCCCATGTCGTGGTGGAACACGGCGTGCCTGCGGCGGCCGCTCTTCTTGGCCGCGTACATCGCCAGATCGGCATGCCGCATCAGCTCGTCGCTCTTGCCGGGACCGCCGTCGTGAGCCACGATGCCGACGCTCGCGCCGAGTGAGATCTCCCGCCCGGCGAGGACGATCGACTTCGACAGCCGCTCGAGCAGCCGTTCCGCGACGGCGACCGACAGCCCCTCGTCGGCCTCTTCGAGCAGCAGGGCGAACTCGTCGCCGCCGAGCCTGGCAAGCGTGTCGCTGGGGCGAATCGTCGTGCTGAAGCGGGTGGCGACTTCCTCGAGGAGCTGGTCGCCGGCGTCGTGGCCGAGTGTGTCGTTCACCTGTTTGAACCCGTCGAGATCGACGAACAACACGGCCAGGAGCTCACCGGTGCGGGACGAGCGGGCCAGCGACTGGTCGAGGCGATCCCGGAAGAGCGCACGGTTCGCGAGCCCGGTCAGCCCGTCGTGGAACGCCTGGTGGGTCAACTCCTCCTCGAGCCTGACGCGCTCGGTGACGTCGCGCGCGTTCAGGACGATGCCCCGGATGTGCCGGTCGGACCGAAGGTCGCTCACGTGCGCCTCCAGCTGGCGCCACTCGCCGAACTTGTTCTGCAGGCGGAAGCGGAGCTCGTGCGGCTGGCCGTTTGCGAACGCCTCTTCCAGTGCTTGTCGATCATCCGGGTGGGTGAAGCGCAGGAACCCCGAGCCGAGGATCTCCGTCTCGCTACGGCCGATCGTCTCGGTGACGGATCCACTGACATAGCGACAGCCTCCCGCTCCGAAGGTCGCGACGAGGTCGGTGGATGCCGTGACGAGGCTGCGGAAGTGCGCGGTCTGGCGGCGAGTCGCGTGCATCAGCGCCCAGCCGAGGAGCACCGCCGTCAGGAGGCCGGCGATCCCGAGCACCACTTGCAGCATGATCGTGTCCCTGATGTTGTGGTCGGCCGTGGTCGCGATCGTGCGAGCGGCGTTGAGCGAGACGTTGGAGGTGAGTGCCGCCAGGACCTGCAGCCGCAGGATCGGGCTCTTCGTGGCGATGTGCTCGTGTGCCGTGAGAGGCACCGCCGTCACCGACCGATGCAGGAGCAGCGCCTGACCGGTTGCGGCGAGGTCGTGAACGAGCCGCGATTCCTGCGTCAGCTGCGCCCGCTCGATGCGACCCGTCGCGGGTGGGAGGGTGGTCTCGTCGTCGTCGCCGTTCACGGGCGGAGCGACGCCGCCGTTCAACAACGCCCTCGCGCTGAGCTTGAGGATGCGCGCCGTGTACGTCGGATCGCCAGGTCGCCCGGCGCGAATCAGGAGGACCCCCTTCACATAGCGCTCTGCGAGGGTTCGCTGGCGCGCGGCAACCTCGACCACCGCCGCGTTGTGGCGCGACCCCGAGGTCGAGCGGATCGACAGGCCGACACTAAGCACGGAGAAGAGCGCGAAGATGATGAGGATCGCCGCGATCGGACCACGGCTGCGAGCCATGAACGGCTTCAGAGCCCTGGCCTCCCCGAGCTGCCGGATCCGACGCATCGCTACCGGACGACCAGCGTCGTGCGCATGCCGGCCATGAAGTGGCCGGCCATGTTGCAGAAGAGGATGTAGTAGCCGGGCCGAAGGTGCAGCCGCACCTTGCGCACCGACCCGGGACCTCCCGGATCGATGGAGAGCGCGGTGCGGGGAAGCAGCCCGTCCTCGTTGACGGTCAGCCCGTCCGAGCGCACGGGCAAGCGGCCCTTCGTGGCCCGGACCATGACCAGCTCGTGATCGTCTGGGCCCCGGTTCTCGACCCTGACCACGACGTCGCCGCCCGTCACCTGCTTCGGCGCGACGATGCGAAAGTCACGCTCGACGACCCGGATCTCCGGGGTGCGGGCCGAGACCGAATGCGCGTGCACCGCGAGCCCGACGCCGAGGAGCGCGAGCGCAGGGACCAGCAGGCCTGCTCGCCAGAACGCAAACCGCATTCGGCCAGAATCGGCACTGCGGCGGGAAACTTTAGGCCTCGACAGGCCCGTGGCCGGCGGGGGCACCGGCCACGGGCGTCCTACGAGGTTGCTCTCCTACGGCTAGGGATAGCGCGACGTCGTCGTCGGATCGCTGTCCGTGGTCGTCGTCGAGTCGGTCGTAGTGGTTCCCGTCGTGACGGTCGACGTCTTGGTCACGGGGGCTCCACGGCTCGAGACCGCCCACCAGCGAGCTCCGAAAGCGGACTGACCCTGCCCGTTCGTCTGACCCGCACCCTTGTCGAGGGCGAAGCCGTAGAGCGGGTGGTGGTTGTAGGTCACCTGCTTGCGCCCATCGCCGCGCATCGTCGTTCCGAGCAGCGCGGTCTTCACGCCGGCGCCGGCAGTCGGCTTCGCCTGCGCGATCACGGGCGGCCAGTACTTCGCGCACGTTGCGCTGCAGGCGCTCTTGCTGTTCTTGTCCCCGGCGAAGAGATACAGCGTGTGCCCCTTCGAGTTCACGAGGATCGCACCGAGTTTCGTGGTGCGCAGCGAGACCGTCGCGCTGCTCGCGCTTTGATGCACTGCGCCCTGGGCGTTCGTGCCTGCGAGCAGGAACCCGATCAGGCCCAGCACACAGGCAGACGCCACTGCGAGCGCAATCCGCACATTTGTTCTTCCCATGCGTGTCACCTCCCTCGTTGTGATGTTGTCGGCCTGGATCAGCTGACGGTGAAGTGCTGGAACATCGTCGACTCGTGCGGCGAGCAGTAGGCCTTGTACGCGCCGGGGGCGAACTTCAACGTCACTGTCTTCGTGCCTTTGAACGGCACGGATGTGAACGTCCAGGACTTCCCGTGCGGGCCGTCGAGCTCATAGTTGTGGATCGAGGCGTCGTCGTGGATGACGACCGTGTACGTCCCCGCTTTGAGTTTCTTCACGAGCGCGCCCGCCGGCGTCGTGAGCGTGATCTTGTACGCGTTGTTCTTGCCGACCGTGCCGACCAGCTGCGGATGGCTCGCCTGTGGGCGAGCGAGTGCAGTGACTGCGAAGGCGGCCGCCACCGCTGCAACAACGGCGGCAAGCACCAGCAAGCGAAACGTGCGTGTCATTCGAACGTCCTTTCAACCGGATGGAGTTACGCGTTACCTACGCGCCGGTCCGCGAAACGGATTTCGCGGACCTCCGGTGGCGAACATTCAGAGGGCTCTCAGCGGACTTCGAGCAGCTTCAGGTGGCGCCGACCCTTCGGGGTCAGGACCTCGATCGTGTCGCCGGGCCGATGGCCGACGAGCGCCCGGCCGACCGGCGACTCGACGGAGAGGCGGCCGCGCGACGGGTTCGACTCGGCGGAGCTGACCAGCTCGAAACGGCTGTGGACGCCGGTGTCGAGATCCTCGAGCTCGGTCGCCGTGCCGATCACCGCGCCTCCACGCGGCGACTCGGCCGACTCGACCGGCTGGGCCGTGGAGAGCCGCTCCTCGAGCAGCTCGATCCGGCGGTCGATCAGGTCCTGCTCTCGCTGCTCGTCGAGATACTGGCCCACATCGCCCGCATCGCCCGCGAGCAGCATGGAGTCGCCCAAACGGTGCTCGCTCTCCGTGCGCGCCGCGCGGAGTCGCGCCAGCTCCTGCTCGATCTCGTGCCTCCCCGCGGGTGTGAGGTACTGCTGGTCCACCGCTCCGATCGTCCCAGGAGAATCGCGCTGCCGCATCAGTCGAAACCCGTATGCGCGCTCCTGGCCGGTGGGCGCCGGAGGGAGCCGACAATGAGCCGTCCGGCCCATTGTCGGCGGGGTGACCGCAAGAGATGCTTCACTTCGACCGTTTCACATGCGGCGACTTCTCCTCGGCATCCTTCTTGCTCTCTGCTTGCCCGCGTCTGCACAGGCAGGCGGCCGCATCTCCGCCTTCTTCTATCCGTGGTACGGCACTGCGGCGCACGACGGCGCCTATCTGCACTGGGGTCAGCTCGGGCACGACCCGCCGAACAACATCGCGTCGTCGTATTACCCGGCGATCGGTCTCTACTCCTCCGCGGATCAGGTCGTGCTGGCGCAGCAGATGGATGAGATCCGGTCGGCGGGCATCGACGAGATCATCGTCTCGTGGTGGGGGCAGGGATCGACCGAGGATCAGCGGCTGCCGGCGGTGATCGTCGCGGCTCGGACGGACGGCATCTCGGTGGCTGTCCATCTCGAGCCGTACGACGGTCGTAGCGTCGCCGGCACGCTCGCCGACATCGCCTATCTGCGCAACTACGGGATCACGACGTTCTACGTCTATCGACCGTTCGACCTGGCGATCCCAGACTGGGCGGCGGCGCGGAGGGCGTTGCACACCGGCGGCGTCAGGCTCTATGCGCAGACCGGTTTGGTGGGAGCTGCGGCGCGGGCCGGCTTCGACGGCATCTACACCTACGACATCGTGACGTACGGCGGCAACAAGTTCCGCAGGCTCTGCAACGAGGCTCATGCGCGTCAGCTGGTCTGTGCCCCGTCGGTTGGCCCCGGCTACGACGCCCGCCGTGGCAGCGACGACCCCCGCATGAAGCCGAGGCGCGACGGGGCGACCTACGACGCGATGTGGCGGGCCGCGCTCGCGAGTGGGGCGGACCGCGTCACGATCACGTCGTTCAACGAGTGGCACGAAGGGACGCAGATCGAGCCGGCAGCACCGGCCCGACATCATGGGCTGTACCGGTATCTGTCCTACGACGGTGCGTGGGGGCTGCACGGTGCAGCCGCAGAGGACGCCTACCTCACGCGGACGCGCTACTGGTCGGACATCTTCCACAGCACGCCGCCCGTGCCGCTGAGGACGAGCGCCCCCTAGCGCCGGAGCGGGCGGCGGCGCCCCGGCACGGCCGGGACGGACATATCCTGTCAGCGTGACTCGCGCCCAGGTGCCCAACGCGCTGACGATTGCCCGGTTCGTGTTGATCCCCGTGTACGTCGTCCTGATTCTCCAGAGCGACAACGGCTATTCGTGGCCGGCGGCGATCGTGTTCGGAGTCGCCGGGGCGACGGACCAGGTGGACGGCTACCTCGCTCGCCGCTGGCACGTCGAATCGGCATTCGGCAAGTTCGCCGATCCACTCGCCGACCGGCTGATGATCGACGCGGCAGTGCTCCTCCTGCTCTACGAAGGGCGGCTGCCGTGGCTTGCGCTCGTGATCCCGGCGCGCGATCTGGTCACGCTCGTGGGGACGCCGATCATGCTCGGGCGCGGCTACGAGTTTCGGGTGAACCTGATCGGAAAGGCGGCGACGTGGCTGCTCTATGCGTCGCTCGGGTTCATCATGGTCACCCACGAAGGGACCGAATGGCCGCTGTGGCTCTTCTGGAGCGGCATGGTGCTGGCGCTGATCGCGCTCGGCGAGTACGCGCTGAAGGCGCGGCGAGAGGTGCTCGCATGAGGGCGGTCGTGATGGCCGGCGGCGAGGGGACTCGGCTTCGGCCGCTGACGTCGAACCAGCCCAAGCCGATGGTGCCGATCGTCGGCAAGCCGTGCATGGAGCACATCCTCGAGTTGTTGCAGGAACACGGCTTCACCGACGTGGTGGTCACGGTCGCGTTCCTGCCGCAGGCGATCCGCACCTATTTCGGCGACGGGGCGAACCTCGGGCTGAACCTCGAGTACTCGGTCGAGGAGAGCCCGCTCGGCACCGCCGGATCAGTCCGGCTCGCTTCTGATCGCCTGGACGAGACGTTCCTCGTCATCTCGGGCGACGCGCTGTGCGACATCGACCTGAACAAGATCGTCGACTTCCACCGGGAGAAGGGCGCCGCGGTCACGATCGGCCTCAAGTCGGTCGAGAACCCGCTCGAGTTCGGGATCGTCGTCACGGACGAGGATGGAAAGGTCGAGCGGTTCCTCGAGAAGCCGTCGTGGGGCCAGGTGTTCT
Source organism: uncultured Thermoleophilia bacterium (assembly GCA_963821575.1). Classification (GTDB taxonomy): domain Bacteria; phylum Actinomycetota; class Thermoleophilia; order Gaiellales; family Gaiellaceae; genus PALSA-600. Next base: position 113,143 of record CAWGEJ010000015.1, on the reverse strand, counting down.
CGGACACGATCAACACCGGCATCTACGTGCTCGAGCCCGAGGTGCTGCGCCACATCCCGACCGACCGGCCGTTCGACTTCTCGAAGGAGCTCTTCCCGCTGCTGCTCGAGATGGGCCGTCCGATCTACGGCTTCGTCTGCGAGGGGTACTGGCAGGACATCGGCAACCTCGACCAGTACCGCCAGGCGAACGCCGACGCCCTCGATGAGAAGGTGCGCCTCAACATTCCCGGCTTGAAGATCCGCGGCGACGTCTGGATCGGCGAGGGCGTCGAGATCGACGACGTCGAGGGCGTCGAGGGCCCGGCGTTCATCGGCAACTACTGCACCATCTCGCCCGAGTCGTCGGTCGGGCCGTACTCGGTGCTCGGTCCGGGAACGACGCTGCGAGAGCGTGCGCGCGTCTCGCGGTCGGTGATCGACGCGTCCTGCTACATCGGGCGCAGCGCGACGATCGAGGGCGCGATCCTCGGCCGCAACTGCGACGTGCGGCCCCATGTGCGCGTCCACGAAGGCGTCGCCGTGGGGGACCAGGTGACCCTCGGCGACCAGTCGGTGATCTTCCCAGGCGTGCGGATCTACCCGTACAAGGAAGTCGAGTACGGCGCGCAGATCCACGAGAGCCTGATCTGGGAATCGCGCGGCACGACCAAGGTGTTCGCCCAGGACGGAGTCGTCGGCCTCGTCAACGTCGACCTCACGCCCGAGGTCGCGCTGCGCGTCGGCGCAGCGCTCGGAACCGCGCTCAAGCGCGGCGCCCGTGTTGTCGCGAGTCGTGAAAGCGCGCCCGCATACCGCATGATCAAGCGGGCGCTCATCTCCGGCCTCAACTCGACCGGCGTGCAGGTGGCGGACCTGCGCACGCTTCCGGCACCGGTCGGCAAGCATCTCCTGAAGACACAGAACTACGCCGCTGCCTTTCACGTCGGCGCGTCGACCACCGATCCCGAGGCGGTGCAGATCCGCCTCTTCGAGCGGCCCGGGGTCGCACTGTCGGCCGAGATGCAGAAGGAGATCGAGAAGCACTTCACCCGGCAGGAGCTGCGCCGCGTGCCGTTCGGGGCCGTCGGCTCGATCACGTACCCGGCCAGGGCGCGAGAAGGGTACGCGAGCGACCTCGTCGACGACCTCGACGTGGCGACGATTCGCGAACGAGATTTCCGGATCGTCGTCGACTACGGCTACTCGGGCGGCAGCTTCGTCCTGCCCCTCATCTTCGGCCAGCTCGGGGTCGAGGCCGTCACCGCACACGCCTTCGAGTCGGATGCCGGTTCGGCGCCGGCGCGCTTCGGAGCGACGCTCGACTACGCCCAGCGGCTCGTCGAGGCGGTGAACGCGGACTTCGGCGCCGTCTTCGACCGCTCGGCCGAACGGCTCTTCCTGATCGACGAGACGGGCCGTGAGGTGCGACCCGACCAGGCACTGCTCCTGTACCTGCATCTCCTGACGCTGGGCACGACGGGAAAGATCGCCGTCCCGATCACTGCGACGAGCCAGGTCGAGGAAGTCGTCGGGGGCAAGCTCGAGGTCATCCGCACACCGGCGACCCTCACAGGCCTCACCCAGGCAGCGGCAGGCGAGGGTGTCGTCTTCGCCGGCGCCCCCGGCGGCGGCTACGTCTTCCCGGGCTTCCTGCCCGCCTACGATGCGAGCGCGTCGCTCTGCAAGCTGCTCGAGCTGCTCGCGCCGGTCGAGCAGCCGCTGTCGAAGCTCGTCGCCTCGCTGCCGCGGCCGACGTTGATCCATCGCGAGGTGCAATGCCCCTGGGCGCTGAAGGGAACGGTCATGCGCGTCCTGAACGAGCGGTTCGCCGATGCCAACGTCGACCTGCGTGACGGGATCAAGATCTTCGACGAGCGCGGCTGGGTCCAGGTGCTCCCGGATGCCGACGAGCCGCTCGTCCATCTCTACGCCGAGGGAGAGTCGGCCGCCTCCTCACAGGAGCTCGAGACCGAGCTCCGGCTGCTCGTCACGGAGGTAATCGAGCGGGAGGAGGTCGGTAGCCGGAGCTGAGGCCTGCGCGTGAACCAGCCGGCCTGGCCCCCGGGGTGGGAGAGGGAGTAGGGCCAGGCCGGCTTGCGCCCCCCAACAAGCGAATGCACCGGATCTACCCCGGCACGGAAAATCCACACCTCCGGCGGCAGGAAATCGGCTCACCCGGCTGAACCCTTAAGCTGAGGTTGACGGTTCCGGCGTCTGCTGGAATCCTTCAGTGACTCCACCGACGACGAAAGGCGGCACCGTGGAACCGCTCCCTGATCTGGGCTCGCTGTCCGACAGCGACCTGAAAGGCCTGATCGACGAGCTCGAAGCGCAGGAGCACGAGGTCAGTTACCAGCGCCGCCTGCTGCACGGCAAGATCGACATCCTCCGGGCGGAGCTCGTCGCCCGGCTGCAGGTCTCCGGCGGGCGCAGCGTGCTCGACCAGGTCGACGTCGACCGCCTCACGGACATCCTGACGGGGAAGGCAGCTCCGCCGGCGTAGCGATGAGCTTCGTCTACTGCCAGGAGTGCGGGTTCCAGAATCCGGAGTCGGCCAACTACTGCTCGCGCTGCGGTGGGCTGCTCACGCGTGGGGAGCATGTCGCGGAGACGACGCTGAGCCTCTCGCCTGAGGAGGTCGGCGACATCGAGCACGACGACTTCGGGATCGAGGGCCCGGCGCTCGTCGTGCGTGCCGGCGGAGGCAGGGCGGGGGAGAGCTTCAAGCCGGCGGGGGAGCGAACGCGCATCGGCCGCTCGCCCGACTGCGAGATCTTTCTGGACGACGTGACCGTCTCGCGCAATCACGCGGTGCTCGTCGAGTCCGACGGGATCTTCGTCGTCGAGGACCAGGGCTCGCTCAACGGCACGTTCGTGAACCGCAAGCGCATCGACACTGCACCGCTGGCAGAGGGCGACGAGCTGCAGATCGGCAAGTATCGGATGACGTTCATCGCATGACGAGCACGGTCCCGCAGAAGCCTCAGCGCGAGCGGTTCTGGCGGATCGGCGAGGTCGTCCGCCGTCTGCACGACGAGTTTCCCGACATCTCGATCTCGAAGATCCGCTACCTCGAGGACGAGGGACTGCTCATGCCTCGGCGCACGCAGGGCGGCTACCGGCTGTTCAGCGAGACCGACGTCGAGCGCCTCCAGACGATCCTGAGGCTGCAACGCGACGAGTTCCTGCCGCTGCGCGTGATCAAGGACGAGCTGGACGCGCCGGGCGCCAAGGAGCGCAAGCGACGGCGTCCGACCGCGCTCGGGGCGGCCGAGGAATCGGTCACCCTCGACGAGCTGTGCGAGCGCGCTGTGATCGACCCGTCGCTCGCCAAGGAGCTCGAAGACTTCGGCTTGCTCGCACCGCACGGGAGTGGGGCGGACAAGCGCTACCCCGAGTCCGACATCGACGTGGCCCTGCTCTGTGCGCAACTCGCGCGGTTCGGCGTCGGGCCGCGGCATCTGCGCACGATTCGGACCGCGACCGCCCGGCAGGCGGCGCTCCTCGAGCAACTGTTCGCGCCGTCACTGCGCGGCCGCAACAGCGAGCGGCGCGCGCAGGCCGTCCGCGACTTGCAGCAGCTCGCAGAGCTCGCTGGGGAGCTGTCGTCGCTCCTCTACTGGCGCGACCTGCGAGACTTGGCGCAGTGACCGATCTTCGCTCCATGGTCCGGGAGGTACAGGACTTCCCGACTCCCGGCGTGGGCTTCAAGGACGTAACGCCGCTCCTCGCCGATCCGGCGACGCTTCGCCAGACCGTCAGTGAGCTGGCCGCCTGGGTGAAGGGGCGCGACGCCGACCTGGTGCTCGGCGCCGAGGCCCGCGGATTCTGGCTCGGATCGGCCATCGCCGTCGAGGCCGGGACCGGGTTCATCCCGGCGCGCCGGCCGGGAAAGCTGCCGCCGGAGACCGTCAGTGCGAGCTACGTGCTGGAGTACGGAGAGAACTCGCTCGAGCTTCATCCCGACCTGATCCCGGTTGGCGCGAGGGTCGTGATCCACGACGACGTGCTTGCGACGGGCGGCACGGTCGAGGCGATCAGAAGGCTCGTCGAGCAGTTGGGCGGAGTGGTCGTCGGCGCGTGCTTCATCATCGAGTTGTCGTTCCTCGGCGGCAGAGAGCGGCTCGCCGGCACCGAGTTGCACGCGCTGATCGAGTACTGATTTCCGCGAAACAGCCGATACATGAGTTAGGAAACGACTCATGTACGACACGCTCACCAGCACCTACACGTTTTCGTGCCCCATCCACGGCGAGACGCGGGTCACGCTTTCGCGCTTCCGCCGCCTGGAGCAGTTGCCCGGTGCACAGCATCCCGCGGTCTATCGCGTCGAGTTTGCGTGCGGCTGCGGTGGCGAGCATCCGGGTTTGCTGTCGCACGACGAGCTCGACTGGGCGCCGCTCGGACTTCGTGACGACACGAAGTTCGTCAACCTGATGACGTCGAAGCTCGAAGCGGTCGCAGGCGAGCTCAGCGATGTCGCGGTCGCGCGCATCAAAGCGGGGGAGTGGCCGTGGAGCTTCTTCTGCTGGCCCGAAGAACGGCCTCGGCCGGTGTATCCGTCCGCCTTCAAGCTGCTTGCGCCGGCCGTGTCGGGCGACCGCGTCGGCCTCGCCGTGCGTTGTCCCGTGTGTGGGAGGCTCTCGGTCAACCTCGTCTCGCGCGCGCACGTCGACGTGCCGTTCATGAACGACCGCGAGGTGGGTGTGGTCGGCCACGTCTTCGAGCGTGACGTCGTGACGACCGTGGAGGAATTCCGAGCCGAGCTCGACTCGGAGTCCTTCGACGCGCGCCGGCTCGCGCTTGAGTGATCTTCTTCCCTCCCGCCAGGGATCGCGCCGTCCGACGCCTCGCCGATACTTTCAGCAGACTGATGAGTGTCGTCGAGCCGCAACCTGTGCGCGGAGCTGCGCTGCTTCTTGCGCACTGCTCCAACCTTGCTGACAACCGGCTGAGTGCGTACACCCGCCTCGAGCAGCAGATCGGTCGACCACTGACGCGTCTACTCGTCAGCGCGCTCGTCGGCTCTCAGGGCCGGCGCGGTTCGTCTTCGCCGTAAGCGCGCACGAAGAGAAACGTCAGAAAGCCGACGACGGCGCCGATGATGAACGTCATCGCCGAGCCGTAGCCGACGGCGCTGCCGCCGATCCAGATGAAGAGCCCGAAGAAGAGGCGCCCACAGGAACGAGGTGACGCCGTGGTCGGTGGCAGGTGGGCGCGGGGCCATCGCGGCGAGATCCTAGCGGGTGGGCCGGACCAAAAAAAATTCACCGAGCCGGTGGCGCTTTCGTCCACCTCCCCCGTGAACCTTCGGCTTCCGCCTACGGCCCTCGGGAGCGGCTTCGACCTACTCGCGCTCCGTGCTCGGTGCAAGAGGGAACTTAGGGGGTGCGCCGGGACGGTGCAAGGGCTCCGAAACAGCCTTTGCCGCAATTTGCGGAAACTTCCTCGAGCGCAGACCGAATTAGCATTTCGTGCTGTGCGCTCCAAAGGGGCCGGACCAGAATTCACCGAGCCGGTGGCGCTTTCGTCCACCTCCCCCGTGAACCTTCGGCTTCCGCCTACGGCCCTCGGGAGCGGCTTCGACCTACTCGCGCTCCGTGCTCGGTGCAAGGGGGAAGCTAACCCGCCGGCCGTGTCCGTTCAAGAGGGGGGAAACCCGAAAAAGTGCGCTCGTAGCGACCAGCGCCTGGGGAAAAGCTGTGGACGACTTCGGCGACAACCGGCTCGCGCCATGTCGTCCCGAGACATGACCGTGGGTCTGACCCCGGTGCTCGAGGCGCGGTCGGCCGTGAACGAGAAGCGGCGGCACGTCGTGGGGGATGCCGTTCCCCACGTCTCCATCGCTCTACTTGACATAACTCACATTTGCGTGCAGACGCGCTGAGAAGCCGAACGACCGGCACCAATGACCGGGCATGGCCTGCTCAGGTCTGCAGGTAGAGCTGCAGACCGGGCGCGACGATGCGCAGCTCGCGCAGCGCGCGTGTCTCGAGCTGGCGGACGCGCTCGCGTGTGATGCCGAGATCTGCGCCGACTTCCTCCAGCGTCTGCGGCGGCTGGCCGTCGAGCCCGAAGCGGCGCACGACGACATGCTGCATGCGCGGGTTCAGCAACTCGATGGCCTCCGTCAGCTCGACCGAGCGTGCGTGGTCGGCGGTGGCGGTGTCCGGTGACTCCGACTTCTCGTCCTCGATCAGGTCGGCGACCATGCTCTCGCCGTCGCCGACGGGCGTCTCGAGCGAGACGGGGTCCTCGACGAGGTCGAAGAGCTCCCGGACGCGCTGCTCGGGAAAGCCCGCGTCGGTTGCGATCTCCTCGATCGAGGGATCCCGGTTCAGCTTCTGGGCCAGCTGGCGGCGGGAGCGCTGGACGCGCCGCACCTGCTCGGCGACGTGCACCGGGAGGCGGATCGTGCGGCCCTGGTCGGCGAGCGCGCGCGTGACCGCCTGGCGGATCCACCACGTCGCGTAGGTGGAGAGCTTGTAGCCCATCTTGTAGTCGAACTTCTCGACCGCGCGAATCAGCCCGAGATTGCCCTCCTGGATCAGATCCAGCAGCGGCACGCCCGCCTTCGTGTAGTTCCGGGTGATCGACATCACGAGCCGCAGGTTGCACTCGATCAAACGGCGCTTGGCAAGCGGGTCTCCGAGATCCTTGAGCCGCGCCAGCTCCCGCTCCTCGCCCGGCGTCAAGAGGCGTCCGTCGCCGATCTGACGGACGTAGAGCTTCAGCGGGTCGGACGTCTGGAGACGTTCGTCTTCCGTCAGGACGGCGTTCTCGGGCTCCTCCTCCACCTCTTCCTCGATCTCGTCGAGGGCAGGCAGCAGCCCGAGCACAGGTTCGACCGTCTCTGCTTCCGGCGACGCCTCGGGAAGCGGTTGTTCCATCTAGCTCCCTATCGGCTGCAGGAGCGTGACCCTTGAGATGTAAAGAGTCCGTGCCGATAGCAACTTCAGGTCACCTCGTCCGTCTACCTTCATAGGATCGAGTTATGTGCGGCATTGCGGGATACAGCCTTCGTTCACGCTCACGCGTTGGGCGGACGCTGGCCGCGCAGGCCCTGCTCGCAGCGATCGCCGAGCGCGGCGCCGACGCCGTCGGGTACGCCTACCGCGGCCCGGACGACACCTATGCGACGGTGGTGAAGCAGCGCACGCCCGCCTCAGAGCTCCTCGAACGGGTGTCCGTGCCGGATGCCGCGAACCAGCTGCTCGTCCATGTGCGTGATTACACGAAGGGCCATCCTTCGATCCACGCGAACAACCACCCCGTGCGGCACGGCTCGGTGGTCGGGATCCACAACGGGATCATCCTCAACGACGACGAGCTCCTCGCGCCCCACTCCTGCGCTCGCGCCGAGCCGCGCATGACCGTCGACTCAGAGGCGATCTTCGCGCTCGCAGCCCATTCGCCCAACGACCCTCGCGCGCTCGAGCATCTCCGCGGAGCCATGGCGGCATCCTGGGTCGATGAACGCGAGCCCGGTGTCGTGTTCGTCGCACGCGGCAGCGGACGGCCACTCTGGGTCGGCGACGGCCGCGACGGCGTCTTCTTCGCCTCGACGAAGGCTGCACTCGAGGTCGTCGAGCGCTACTGCGCGATCAAGCTGCACAAGAGCGAACTGCGCGAGGGCACCTGGCTCGCGCTCCAGGACGGGCGGATCGCCCGCCGGGAGCGCTTCAAGCCCGATGTCTCCTATCACGAGGACGACCCGCTTCCCGCCGTGCGCGCACCGCAGGAGCGCGAGTTCTGCCTCACGCGCCTCGCGGCGCTCGCAGCCATCTAGGCTGCGTCGGCCACCCAACGCAGCGGATCGCCGCTGCCGAGATCGCTGATCCCGGCATCCAGGAGTGCGCCGCAGACGAGCGTACGGCGGTGGGCCGCGAACGTCAGGACGTGCGCGATCATCCCGCCGTAGGTGCAGACGTAGGGCGGATCGCAGGTCGCGTCGACGAACGTCTCCTCGATCCGACCATCCGCGACAATTCCCCTGACGTCGTCGAGGAAGACCGGGCCGATCGTGCTCAACCTGGCCCGGATCTCGGCGATCGACATACCTGCCTCTGCCTCGAAGTCGTAGGGCTCACTGTGCATCGAGGCCTCCCACATCGCCAGCTGCCCGACGAGTCTCGAGAGCAGCGAGCGAAGCGTCGGGTTGCAGTCGATCCCGTCGACGGAGATCTCGATCGGCGCGTTCAGAGTCTCGTCGTCCAGGCTGGCGGCGCGATCGACCATCTCGCCGACGAGCCACACGTGATGCTCGACCATGCGAAGGAGAAGATCCATTGAGTCAACCTTTCTGTCTGCCGGGACGCGGAGGCCTCCCGGTGGGTTGAAGTGCACTCTGCTCGGCGACTCGATCTCGAATTGGCCGGGCTTGCGCCGCCATTGGGATGGCGAGGCACCGTAGGCACGGCGGAACGCCCGGGTGAACGCCTCGTGGGATGCGTAGCCGGCGTCGAGAGCGACTGACAGCACATCGTCCTCGCTCGAGAGCAGCCGGTAGGCCGCCCGCTCGAGCAGAACGCGCCGCCGGAGCGTCCCCGGCGGCTCGCCGGCCGCCGCGGAGACGAGCCGGTCGAAGTGGAACCGCGAGAGATGCATCCGTGCGGCCAGTTCGTCGCCGGTCGCGCGGTGGTCGTCCAGTGTGCTGGCCAGGACGTCCACGAAACGGGCGAACGTGTCGGTCGTCGTGCTCATGGGCCTGATCGTGCCGCCTGCCGGGCGGCCCCGCTTGATCGTGATTGCGGAGTTATCTGACCGTTCCGTCGGCCGTGACCCTCGCCCCCTCTTCGAGCAGCCGCTCCCGCACCAGATACTGGAAGGTCGCCCAGGCGCCGCGCCGGGCCTCGAAGAGCCGATAGACCTGCCATTCGGTGAGCAAAGCCGGGTCGGCGCGCCTCGCCGCCTGCCAGTCGCCGAACTTCGGCAGGCGACCGAGGCGGCGGGCGAGCTCGCTTCCCTGGTCGATCGCCCGTTCGAGCCGCTCCTCCCCGACCGCCACGTCGAATCCAGCTTCGCGCAATGCCGTGGCGAGCGAGCCGAACGTGTGCCAGTAAAGAGACGTCGAAGGCATCGTCCCACGGCGCGCCCGGATGTCGTGTGCGGTCGGCGTGCGCCCGAGCTCCTCGCCGAGCCGGCGCAGCTGGTCGACCAGCTCGTCGCGGGTGGCAAACCGCCGCGGCATGAGGCCGGCGGCGCGCTTCGCGGCGTTCCAGGTCCCGAAGTGCTCGATCACTGTCTGCGGATGCATGCCGGCCTGCTCGTCGGCGGCGAACTCCTTCATCGTCGGCGAGCGGCCGAGCCGCTCCGCCGAGGCCCGCAGGGCCTCGAGGATCTGCTCGTCGGTGTAGCGGCGCCTGATCCCCGCCTGGAACTCCGCGAGGGCCTGCGGGTCGATCTTGGTCACCGCGCGATACGGCTTCCGCGCCACCACCAAGAATGGTAGAGCGAATGAAAGAAAGCGCAAGTGCGGGCTACTGGCGCTGCCACGGCTACCGTTCGCCTCCGTGCGTTCTCCGATCCCCCTCTCGCTCGAATCGGCCGTCCTGCGGGGGGCCGGAGCGCTTTCGCGCGTCGCGGGCCGGGGCGGCGGCACGACCCTGCCCGGGAAGCTGCTCTGGAAGCTCGATCCGGGGGCGATCGACCGGCTCGCTGCGCGGCTCGAGCAAGGCTCCGCGCTCGTCTCGGCGACGAACGGAAAGACGACCTCGACGGCAATGGCGGCCGAGATCCTCGGCCGGACCACCCGCGTGGCGCACAACAGCTCCGGCGCGAACCTCGTCTCCGGGATCGCCTCGACTCTGCTTCGTGCGGACGGTGCCGCGCTCGGTCTGTTCGAGGTCGACGAGGCTGCGCTGCCGGAGGTCGCGCGACGGCTGCAGCCTCGCGCGCTCCTGCTCGGCAACCTCTTCCGCGACCAGCTCGACCGGTACGGCGAGCTGGAGCTGGTCGCGGCGCGGTGGCGCGACGCCGTCGCCGCCCTCCCCCACGCCGAGCTCGTCGTGAACGGCGACGACCCCCAGGTCGGCGATCTGGCCGACGGGCATCGCCGCTCCCGCATCTTCGGCCTCGATGACCCGAGGCTGGCGCGTCCGGCCCTGCAGCACGCGGCCGACTCCAAGTACTGCCTGCGCTGCGGCACGCCCTACGACTATGCGGCGGCGTACGTCGGGCATCTCGGCGACTACCGCTGCCCGAACTGCGGGCACGCACGGCCTGAGCTCGACGTGACGGCCCGTGAGATCGAGCTGCACGGGCTCGACGGTGCCGTGTTCACGCTGGCGGCGCGGGAGGGATCGGCACGCATCGAGCTGGCGCTGCCGGGCCTCTACAACGTGTACAACGCGCTCGGGGCGGGGTCGCTCGCGCTGACCCTCGGTGCGTCGCTCGACGACGTCGTAGCCGGCCTCCAGGGGTTCTCGGCCGCGTTCGGACGCTTCGAACGGATCACGATCGGCGAGCGCGGCCTGCTCATGCTGCTCGTCAAGAACCCCGCCGGCGCGAACGAAGCTGTTCGCACGCTGGTCGACGGCGGCGCTCCCCGCGTTGCCGTGATCGCGCTCAACGACGAGATCGCCGACGGGCGCGACGTCTCCTGGATCTGGGATGTCGACTTCGAACCGCTGCTCGCCGGCCTCGACCGCCTCGTCGCGACAGGCACGCGTGCCGCCGAGCTCGCTCTGCGGTTTGCCTACGGCGGCCTGCCGCGAGAGCAGATCGAGGTCGTGCCGTCGCTCGAGCGAGCGCTCGATCGCGGCCTCGAGCTCACGCCAGACGGCGGCGAGCTCGTCGTGCTCCCGACCTACACGGCGATGATCGCACTCCGCAAGGTGATCGCCGACCGCGGCCACGTGACGAACTACTGGGAGAGCACGGCATGAGGATCAGAGTCGGTCACCTCTATCCCGATTACCTGAACATCTACGCCGACCGCGGGAACATCGCGGTGCTGGCCGAGCGCGCTCGCCTACGCGGTCACGAGCTCGTCGTGCAGGCGATCGGCCTGGGCAACCCGGTGCCGCGCGGCGAGATCGACCTCTTCTACATCGGCGGCGGCCAGGATCGGGAGCAGGCGCTTGTCGCACACGATCTCGTTGAGAAGACCGGGCCGCTGGCCGAGGCGGCGGAGGCCGGTGCTGCGTTCCTCGCCGTGTGCGGCGGCTACCAGCTGCTCGGCCGCTTCTACCGCGACGTGGCGGGCACGGAGCTGCCGGGAATCGGGCTGCTCCCCCTGCACACGGTCGCCGGGGAGCGACGCATGATCGGTGACGTGCTGCTCGACTGCGACTGGGCCGGTCAGACGCTGGCCGGGTTCGAGAACCACGCCGGCCGGACGATTCTGGACGACGGCGCGGAGCCGCTCGGGCGTGTCGTCTCGGGCTTCGGCAACGACGGCACGACGGGTGTCGAGGGATGCCGCTGGCGCCGTGTCTACGGGACGTATCTGCACGGGCCGCTGCTGCCGCGCAATCCGTGGTTCGCCGATCACATCCTCGGCGAGGCCCTCGCTCATCTCGGCGCTCCGGTCGAGCTCGCACCGCTGCCGGACGCGCTGGAAGCCGAGGCGCACCGCGTCTCCGCAGAGCGCGCCCGCTCTCGCGGCGGCAGGTTCTAGTCAGCGCGCCCAGAGAGCGCCGAGATACACCGCCGGGTCGCCGGGCTGCCAACGCTCGAGGAAGCGCTTGATCGGAGGGTGCACCATGACGTCCTGCAACTCGTCGTTCGAGAAGAGACGAGCGCCCTTCACCGCGGCGTCCTTCGTCTCGACGTCGCCGAGCGAGCGATGCGAGAGATCGGCGGAGAAGATGATGTGCACGACGTGCTTCCGCGTCAGCAGCGACGCGGACTTGGGCGAGATCGAGTCGACGATCGCGACCGGTCCTTCGAACTGCACATCGGCTTCGATTCCCAGTTCCTCACGGAGCTCGCGCCGCAGCGCCTCGATCAGCGACTCGCCTGCGTCGACACCTCCCCCCGGCAGGAGCCAGTACTCCTTCCCGGGCTTCTCCTGGCGGCACAAGAGCACACGGCCCTGCCAGCGGAGAATCGCCGAGACACGGATGCGCGGCTCCATCAATGCAGAGACGAGCCGAAGCCGCGGACGCCGCGCTCGCTGTCCGGGAGTGCCTCGACCTCGACGAGCTCGACGTCCGGAAGCTCGAGGATCACGAGCTGGGCGATGCGCATGCCCTCTTCGACGACGAAGGTCTCCTCGCGGTCCGTGTTGACGAGGTTGATCAGCAGCTCGCCCCGGTAGCCCGAGTCGACGAGGCCCGGCGTGTTGACGATCGAGATCCCGTGCTTCGACGCGAGACCCGAGCGCGGCTGGACATAACCGGCGTGCCCCTCGGGGATCGCGACCGCGAGCCCCGTCGGCACGAGCGCCCGCTCGCCCGGCGCCAGCACGACGCGGTCGCACGACGAGAGATCGAGACCCGCATCCCCCGAGTAGGCGCGCGCCGGCACGACTGCATTCGGGCGCACCTTCTGGATGAACACCTCGATCAGGCGGACTCCCGCGAGGTCTCGGCTGCCCCGGCAACGAGAAACGCGGCGAACCGCGGTAGGTCGCGGCGAGGCAGACGAGCGACGATCAGGACCCCCTCGGGCGTGTCCTGCCGCTCCTCGATCGGCGTCCCGAGCGCGTAGAGCTCCGACAGTCTCCCGCCTTCCTCGTACGGCACGAGCAGGCGGACGCGCTCCCAGCGGTCGTCGAAGCGTCGCGCCAGCTCGGTCTGGAGCTCCTCCATCCCTTCACCGGTCAGCGCCGAGACCTGGGGCACCGCCGGGAAGCGGTTCGCGAGGCGCCGGCGGCCGAGCGGGTCGACGCGGTCGACCTTGTTCAAGACGACCTCGACGGGGAGCTCTCCCGCGCCGATCTCGTGCAGCACGTCGTCGACGGCCTCGCGCTGGCGGTCCTGCTCGTCGTCGGGAGCCGACGCGTCGACGACGTGCAGCACCATGTCGGCGACGAGCGTCTCCTCCAGCGTCGATGCGAAGCCCTCGACGAGCTGATGCGGCAGCCGCCGGATGAAGCCGACGGTGTCCGTGACGAGATAGCGGCGCCCGTCGTGCTCGAACCCGCGCGTCGTCGGATCGAGCGTGTGGAAGAGCTGGTTCTCGACCGAGACCTCGGACCCGGTCAGCCGGTTCAAGAGGGTCGACTTGCCCACGTTCGTGTAGCCGGCGAGCGCGATCGTCGGTGTTTCCGTGCGCCGCCGCTCCTTGCGCCTGGTCGCGCGCTGCTTCTCGAGCTCCTTCAACTTCCGCTTCAGGACCGTGATCCGGTGCCGCGCGAGCCGGCGGTCGGTCTCGAGCTGCGATTCGCCCGGGCCCCGCGTGCCGACGCCGCCGCCCAGGCGTTCGAGGTGCTGCCACATGCCGCGCATGCGCGGGAGGTTGTACTCGAGCTGCGCGAGCTCGACCTGCAGCTTCCCCTCGGCTGTCGTCGCGTGCTGGGCGAAGATGTCGAGGATCAACTGCGTGCGGTCGATCACTCGCGTGTCGAGGGCGTTCTCCAGGAACCGCTGCTGGGCCGGGTCGAGCTCATCGTCGACGAGCAGGCTCTCGGCGCCCGATTCCTTGTAGCGCTGCTTCAGCTCCTCGAGCTTGCCCTTGCCGACGTACGTCCGCTGTGCGGGCCGGCCTCGGCGCTGCACGACCTCTCCGATCGGCTCGACGCCCGCCGTCCGGGCGAGCTCCTTGACCTCGGCGAGCTCGTCGGCGACGTCCGCACCCTGCCCGAGCACCGCGAGGACGAACCCGCGCTCGGGCTCCGGGGAACGTGGAATCATCGGTCTCGATTATGGCACTCGCCGAGCGCACCCTCGATCTCGTGAACATCCCGTCCGAATCGGGCCAGGAGATGGAGATGTACAGCTACATCACATCCGTCGTCCCGCTGGGACGGGCCTTCGCAGACGGCGAGTCGGTGATCTTCAGTAAGCGGAGCGGCAAGCCGCTCGTTCTCCTCGCCGGCCACACCGACACCGTGCCGGCTCAGGGGAACCTGCCCGGGCGAATCGAGGACGGCTGGGTGGTCGGTCTCGGCGCGAGCGACATGAAAGGCGGGCTCGCCGTGATGATCGAGCTTGGCCGCTGGGCCGCCGAGACCGAGCTCGCCTACGACCTCGCGTTGCTCTTCTTTCCCCGGGAGGAGCTCGGGCCGGCTGAGAACCCGCTGCCGGGCGTGTTCGAGCGCACAGGCCTGGTCGACGAGGCCGGCCTCGTCGTCTGCCTCGAGCCGACCGACAACACGCTGCAGCTCGGCTGCCTGGGCAACCTCAACGCGAGCGTCGTCTTTTCGGGACGCTCGGCCCATTCGGCCCGGCCGTGGCTCGGAGTCAACGCGATCGGCGCCGCCTGTGCAGGGCTCCGCCCGGTGTTGGAGAGCGAGCCACGTGACGTGGAGATCGAAGGCCTGCTCTTCCGCGAGGTCATGTCGGTGACGCAGCTTCACGCCGGTATCGCCACCAATGTGATCCCCGCGCGCGCCGAGGCAACGATCAACTTCCGCTATGCCCCTGACCGGACCGCCGAGTCGGCCGTCGCGCGGATCCACGAGCTCTACCCCGACGCCGAGATCGTCGCCAACTCGCCGCCGGCGCATGTGGCGTTGCGCTCGCCGCTCGTCGAGCGGCTGCGAAGCGCCGGCGGCCTAGCCGTGGAGCCGAAGCAGGCTTGGACGAATGTGGCCGACTTCGCGGCGCGCGGTCTCGACGCGGTCAACTTCGGGCCTGGCGCAACGCGCTATGCCCACGCCGTCGACGAGCGGGTCGAGATCGGCGAGCTGGAGCGGACATTCCGCGCTCTCCAACGCTTTCTCGCCGGTACGGTCTGAACGTGCAGCTCTCCCCCGTCCTCGCCGACCTCGCGCAGTATCCGTTCGCTCGGCTGGACGACTGGAAGGCGGATGCGTCTGCCCGCGGGATCGAGCTGATCGACTTCGGGATGGGCGACCCGCGCGAACGGACCCCGGCGTTCATCCGGCAGGCGCTGCTGGACTCGGTCGACGAGGTCTCGTCGTACCCGCGCGCACCGGGCCTGCCCGAGCTGCGCAGCGCGATCGGCGGGTGGATCGGCAGGCGCTTCGGCGTCGACGTCGACGCGGATCGCGAGATCGTTCCGACGCTCGGCTCGAAGGAGGCGATCTACTCGTTCGCGCAGATCGCCCTGGGCGAGAAGCGCCTCGTCGCAATTCCCGAGCCGGCGTACCCCGTCTACGAGCGCGGCACGCTGTTCGCCGGCGGGTCGATCGCGGGCGTCCCGCTGCGGGAGGAGCACGGCTGGCTCCCCGACCTCGAAGCGTTCGATGCCTGGGACGAGATCGCGCTCTTCTGGGTCTGCTACCCGAACAACCCGACGGGCGCCGAGGCGCCGCTCGCGTTCTACGAGGAGCTCAGCGCTCGGGCGCGCGAGCACGGCTTCCTGCTGTGCTCCGACGAGGCGTACTCGGAGCTCTGGTTCGACGAGCCGCCGGTCTCGGCGCTCCAGGTCTCCGACCGGACGAACGTCGTCGTCTTCAACACCCTCTCGAAGCGCTCGTCGATGACCGGATACCGCTCCGGGTTCGTCTGTGCCCCGACCGAGATCGCCGACGCCCTGCGCAGCTTCCGCCCGACCGTCGGGACTGCGCCTCAGGAGTTCGTCCAGCGCGCCTCCGTCGCTGCTTGGTCGGACGACTCGCACGTCGACGACGTTCGCGCCGTCTACGCGCGCAAGCGTGCGACCCTGCTGCCCGCGCTCGAAGACGCCGGGTTGAGGCTCGCCGGCTCGACTGCGACGTTCTACCTCTGGCTCGACGTCGGGGGCCCGTCCGAGCCCTTCGCGCGGCGGCTGCTCGAGCATGGCGTCGTGTGCGCGCCAGGGTCGTTCTTCGGGCCGGCCGGCGAGGGCTACGTGCGCTTCGCGCTCGTGCCGACGGTGGAGCAGTGCGAACGCGCCGCTGCGATCGTTCGAGCGGCGCTGTGACGACGCTCGAGATGATCGCAGCTCTCGACCGTGGCGAGCTGCGCGTCGCGGAGCCGGACGGCGACGACTGGCACGTGAACGCCGACGTTCAGGAGGCGATTCTCGACTACTTCCGCGAGCGCGAGCTGGAGCCGAGCGAAGCCGGCCCCTTCGCCTATCACGACAAGATCCCGCTCAAGAGCGGGTATGCCGAGCTCGGTGTGCGGGTCGTGCCCCCTGCAGCGGCGCGCTACGGCGCGTTCCTGTCGCGCGGTGTCGTGCTGATGCCGTCGTACGTGAACATCGGCGCCTGGATCGGGCCGAACACCATGGTCGACACCTGGGCGACGGTCGGCTCCGGCGCGCAGATCGGTGAAAACGTCCACCTGGCGGGTGGCGTCGGGATCGGCGGCGTGCTCGAGCCGCCCGGCTCGCGTCCCGTGATCGTCGAGGACGGCGCTTTTCTCGGCTCGCGCTGCATCGTCGTCGAAGGCGTGCGGATCGGGCGTGAGGCCGTGCTCGCACCGAACGTGACACTCACTGCGAGCGTCCCGATCATCGATGTCACCGGCACCGAGGCTGTCGAATATCGGGGCTTTGTCCCACCAAGGTCGATCGTGGTCCCGGGCACCAGACCGAAGGAGTTCCCCGCCGGCACGTTCAGCCTCTCATGCGCACTGATCATCGGGCACCGAACCGAGGCGACCGACTTGAAGACGTCGCTGAACGCTGCCCTGCGCGACTTCGAGATCGGCGGCTAGGCGGAGACCTGCACCGCGGGGCCGGTCAGAAACGCCCGCGCTCCTTCGAGCCGCACGTGCAGCTCGCCGCCCGGAAAGCGCACGCCGACGGGCGAGATACCGAAGGCGGCAGCGACGGCGACCGCGCTCGAGCCCGACGACGCGGTCTCCCCCACACCGCGCTCCCAGACACGCGCCTCGATCCCACCGTCGGCGCTCAGGCGCGCGACCTGCACGTTCGTCCGGTGTGGAAAGCGCTCGTGGACCTCGAGGAGCGGACCGATCCGAGGCAGGTCTGCCGGATCGCCGTCGACGACGGCGTGTGGATTGCCCACGTCCACCGCGGTGAAGCGCACACCGTCCACTTCCTCCGGCGGCGACACGGCGACCTCGCCGAGATCTTGCTCGACGAGCCTGTCGTCCAGCATGCGCGCTGCAACCACACGCGATCCCACGTGCACGACGACTCGTGAGGCGCCGCTCCTTGCCGAAAGCCATCGTGCCGCGATGCGCGTGCCGTTGCCCGACATCTCCGCGTGCGATCCATCGGTGTTCCAGATCACGATCTCCACCCAGTCGTCGCCGCGTCTGCGTACCTCGAGCACGCCGTCTGCGTCGCCGACGTCCGCGCGCACGGACTCGGGCGTCTGCGGCTCTTCAGTGACGAGGTAGATATTCCCGTGCGCGTCCCAGCGCGACGATCTCATTCGCAATCTCCTCCGCTGGTTTTCCACCGTCGACGGTAACGATGCCCGGCATGCGCCGCAGCCATTTTCGCTGATACCGGGCGAGGCGGCGTGTGGCCTGCGCGACCGCATCGATCGCGTCTGCCTCCGCGAGCGTCGCGAACTGCTCGAGGCCGAGCACCTTGCGGGCGGTCGCCGACAACGGCCCGGCCCATGCCGCCCGCGCCTCCGCAGCCGCACCGGAGGCCGCCATGGTCTGCGTGCGCGCGCCGATTCGACGGTCGAGCTCGTCCAACGGCACGTCGAGAGCGACCACCAGCGTCGGGAGCCGGGTGTCGTCGAGCCAGAGGCGATCGTGGCGCGGCGCCAGCGAGGAGCCCGCTTCGACGAGCTCGAGTGCCCGGACGAGCCGCTTGCGGTCGTTTGCGTGCACTCGCGCTGCTGCCGCTGGGTCGCGTTCGGCGAGCAGGGCGTGTGCGCCCTCCGGGCCGAGCCGGTCGACTTCGTGCTGCCAGTGCTCCCGGCGGCCGGGCGAGGGCGGCGGCGGCAGGTCGAGCGACGAGAGCGCCGCTCGGAAGTAGAGCCCCGTGCCACCGACCACGAGCGGCACCTCCGTGGCATCGACCGCGGCGTGTGCGAGACGCTGGTAGGAGCCGACGGAGACATCCTCGTCCAGCGGGACAACACCCACGAGCTCGGCCGGATAAGTGGGCGCGGCCGTGATCACCGGCAGGCCTGCGAAGAGCGCCGCGGAGTCGGCCGAGATGACGGTGGCGCCGAGCTGTTCGCGGAGCAGGCCGGCAACGGCGGTCTTGCCGGAGGCGGTCGGCCCGAAGAGAGCGAGGACGCTAGGCGGACGCCGGCTGCTTGAAGCCGTGAGCGACCTCATCCGACCCCTGCTGCCGCTCGAAGGGCCGGTCCTCCTCCGGGTGCGCGGCACGCCACTCCTTGAACCATGCGACTGCCTTGGGGATGCCTTCTTCGAGAGAGGTCTTCGGAGCCCAGTCGAGAACGTCGTGCGCCTTACGCACGTCGGCGATGTAGTGCGTCACCTCCCCGAGCAGCGACGGAGCAACGGTCACGTTCGGTTCGACACCGAGCTCTTGCGCGATCAGCTCGGCGGCGCGCACAAGCGTGTTGCCTTGCCCGTACGCGAGGTTGATCGTCTGGTTCGCAGCCACGCCTCCACTGAGCGCATAGACGCCGCGTGCTATTCCGTCGACGCAGTCGTCGATGTAGGTGAAGTCGAGGACCTTCTCGTCGCCACCGAAGATGGTGATCGGCTCCCCACGCGACATCTGATGCATCCACAGCGGCAGAACCCGGTCCATCCGCCACAGGTCCGAGTCGTATCGGCCGTACACATTCGAGAAGCGAAAGACGAGGTAGTTCAGGTCGTAACAGCGCGCATACGAGTAGATGAATGCCTCGCTCGCGATCTTCGACGCGGAGTACGGGCTCTCGGTGAAGGCAAAGTCCGCTGCCTCTTCGGCGTACTCCTCGAACCGGTGCACGTCGCCGTACACCTCTCGAGTCGATGAATGGACGATGGGCAAGTTGCTGCCTCGCGCGTACTCGAGGACGTTGAAGGTCATGATCGCGTTCTCGAGGGCGCGGTGCGGCTGGCGGACGAGCTGGTGCACCTTCGCGTGCGCTGCGAGATGGACGACGAGGTCGACGTCGGGGTACTCGACGCCGTTGATCCCGCCCGGGAACGCAGAGTAATGACCCGCCAGATCCTGGAGGAGCGTCGGGAACGCGTTCTCGACCCACGGGTTCGGCCGTTTGTCGATGCCGAAGACGTCGTGGCCGTCCCTGATGAGGCGCAGCGCGAGGTTCGTGCCGATCTGGCCGGAGGAGCCGGTGACGAGGATCCGCATCGCGCCTAGTCTGACGGAAGGATGTGATGGACCTGTCAGGCGGCGACCAGAGCCTGCTGAGCGCCGCGGAGGGTGGTCGAGGTCGCGGACTGCACGAGCACCTCGACGAGCTCGCCCGCTGTGGCGGTCCCGGTGAAGTTGACGGTGGTGTTCCGGCGCGTGCGGCCCCGGAGCACTGTCGTGTCGGTGCGTGACGGCCCTTCGACGAGCACCTGCTCGCTGCGGCCGACGCGGGACCCGTTGCGCGCCCGGGCCAACCGCTGCGTCAACTCGACGAGTCTCTCCATCCGCTCGATCTTCACCTCGTGCGGGACCTGGTCCGGCCGGGCGGCCGCTTCCGTGCCCGCGCGCGGTGAATAGACGAACGTGTACGCGCTGTCGAACGCAACTTCTTCGACCACCTCGAGTGTCTCTCGGAAGTCCGCCTCGGTCTCCCCCGGGAAGCCGACGATGATGTCCGTGCCGAACGCGAGATCGGGAATCGCCGCGCGCATCTTGTCTGCGAGCGCCAGGTAGCGCTCACGCGTGTAGGTCCTGCGCATCGCCTTCAGGACACGGGACGAGCCCGATTGGAGCGGTAGGTGGACGTGCTCGCAGACCGACGGGCACTCGGCCATGGCGGCGATCACCGGGTCGCGGAAGTCCTTGGGGTGCGGGCTCGTGAAACGAATGCGCTGGACCCCGTCGACCGCGTCGCAGGAACGCAACAGCTCGCCGAACTCGGTCTCGAGCTCGGGAGCGAGGTCGCGACCCCAGGAGTTGACGTTCTGACCGAGCAGCGTCACCTCTTTGACGCCCTGCGCAGCCAGCCGCTGAACCTCGGCGACGATCTCGCCGGGGCGGCGGCTCTGCTCGCGCCCGCGCACGGCCGGCACGATGCAGTACGAGCACTTCGAGTTGCAGCCCATCGAGACCTGCACCCAGGCCTGGAAGGAGCGCTCGTTGTGCACGGGCAGCTCGGCGGCGAACTCTCGGTCGTCGAGGCCGAACCTGCCGCGGGCGACGCCCATGCCCCCCGCGCCCAGCCACTCACCGAGGTGCGCGATCGAGCCCGGCCCGAACGCGACGTCGACGGCGGGATAGAGCTCGAAGATCCGCTCGCGCTGAGCCTCGGCGTAGCAACCGCCGACGGCGATCACTCGGTCGGGGTGCTCCCGCTTCCGTGCGGCCGCCTCGCCGAGATAGGCGGCGAGCTTCGTGTCGGGCTTCTCCCGAATCGTGCAGGTGTTGAAGACCACGACGTCGGCCTCGTCGGCGCCCTGCGCCTCGCCGAGCCCAAGTTCCTCCAGCATGCCCTTGATCCGCTCGGAGTCGTGAGCATTCATCTGGCAGCCGAAGGTGGTCACGAAGTACCGGCGCACCGCCGTAGGGTAGCCGCGTCATCTCCAGGCGGTCACACAGGAGATACTTGCGCTGTGACCGATCTGCCCCACCCGAACGCCCGACCCACCGTGCTCACGAGCACGCTGGTCGTCACCGCTTTGCTCGCCGCCGCGCTCGTTGCCTGGGCGGTTGCCGTCCAGCAGATGCGCGGCATGGACGCCGGCCCGGGGACAGACCTGGGGTCGTTCGGCTGGTTCGTCGGCATCTGGCTGACGATGACCGTGGCGATGATGCTGCCCTCGGCGACGCCCGCGACGCTCATGTTCTCGCGCCTCGGCCGTGCCTGGCAGACCGCGCTCTTCGTCGCGGGCTACCTGCTCGCCTGGACGGGGTTCGGCGTCGCCGCGTACGTCGTCGGCCGCCTGGCCCGTGGGGCAGCTCCCTCCTTCGTTTCGTGGGACCAACGAGGCCCCTGGGTCGCCGGGGCTGCACTGGTGGCAGCGGGCGTCTACCAGCTGACGCCACTCAAGACGGCGTGCCTGCGCCACTGCCGCTCGCCGCTCCACTTCCTGCTCCGGCGACGGCCGGGAAAGCTCGCCGCTCTGCGGGCCGGGATCGGGCACGGGTGCTACTGCATCGGCTGCTGCGCCGGGTTGATGCTCGCACTGTTCGCGCTCGGGATCATGAGCGTGTTCTGGATGGCCATCGTCGCCGTCGCGATCCTCGTCGAGAAGACGCTGCCCGGAGGTGAGGTGTTCGCCCGCGTGCTCGCCGTCGCGCTCGTCGCGCTGGGAGCGTGGATCGCTGTCGCGCCGGAGAGCGCGCCGGGGCTCCACCAGCCCGACCAGATGCACGGGCCGATGCGAATGGGGATGCCAAGGTGAGCTGGCGGATCAGCGGGAGCTACTTCGAGTCGTGCAACTGCGACGCGATCTGTCCCTGCCGCCGGATCGACGGCAAGGCCGGTGGCCGCTCGACCCACGGGATCTGCGCCGGTGTCCTCTCATGGCTGATCGAGGACGGCTTTGCCGACGGCATCGACCTGAGCGGGCAGCCCGTCGCGATGGCGGTCCGCTACGACGACGACGAGCCCGGCTCACCGTGGTCGTGGATCCTCTACCTCGACGCCAGCGCGGACGCCGATCAGCGGGCCGTGCTCGAGGCGATCTTCAGCGGGCGGCTCGGCGGCGACGCCGCGAGTCATTTTCCCTGGGCGTGGAAGGAAAGCCGGCGGATCGCCGTTCGCTCGGTCGACATCCAGGTCGATCACACCTCGCGACGCCAGTGGCTCCGCATCCGCGATCTCGTCAGCGTGCGGATCCGCGACCGCTACGCCGGCGGCGAAGCCGTGAGCTGTGTCATCCCGGGCCACGACCGGGCGGGCGAGGAGCTCGTCGCCGACGAGCTCGTGATCGAGGACGGTCCACTCGCCGTCAGCTTCCGCGGGAACTGCGGCTACGGTGCGACGTTCGAGTACGCGGGCTAGCCGCCATGCGTTGGGACGACGCGGACTGGGACGCCTGGCACCCCGAGGACGCGGCGGCGCGGCTCGCGGGACTCGACGTGCCGTGGTACGTCGCAGCGGGCTGGGCGATCGATCTCTTCCTCGGGAAGCAGCGTCGCGAGCATGAGGATCTCGAGCTCGGGGTGCCGGCCGATCGGTTCGACGAGGTCGCGGCGGCACTCGGGGAGCTCGACTTCCACGTCGTCACGCGCGGCCGAGTCGAGCCGCTCGCGGAAGCGGGCGAACTGATCGAGATCGCACACCAGACCTGGGGCCTCGACCGTTCGGCGAACGTCTGGCGCGTCGACCTCTTTCGCGAGCCCACTACCGGCGGCGAGTGGGTCTCGCGGCGAGACCCCTCGATCCGTCTCCCCTACGCCGAGCTGATCGAGCACACCGCGGGCGGGATTCCCTACGCGCGACCCGAGGTGGTGCTGCTCTTCAAGGCGAAGGATGCGCGGCCGAAGGACGAGTCCGACCTCGCGGCGGTGCTGCCGCACCTGGGCCTGGAGCGGCGGCGCCTGTTGGCGGAGTGGATCGCTCTCGTCCACCCCGGCCACTTCTGGCTGCCCGATCTGGCTTAGAAGCTCCTAGGCCGCGTCGAGGCGCTCGATCGTACGGCGCTCCGTCTGCTTGTTCGAAGCGACGTCGATCGCCCTGCTCTCGCGGATCACGGTCACCTTGATCTGACCGGGGTACTCGAGGTGGTCCTCGATCTCGCGGGCGATCTCGTGCGAGAGCAGCACGGCGCCGTCATCGTCGATCTCCTGCGGCCTGACGAGCACCCGGATCTCGCGGCCCGCCTGGAGCGCATAGACCTTCTCGACTCCCGGATGACGGGCCGCCAGCTCTTCGAGTGCCTCGAGCCGTTTGACGTAGTGCTCGAGCCCTTCGCCCCGGGCGCCCGGACGCGAAGCGGAGATCGCATCCGCGGCGATCAGCAGGACCGCCTCGACGGTCTGCGGCTGCACCTCGTAGTGGTGCGCCTCGATCGCATGACAGACCGCGGGGCTCTCGCCGTACCGTCGGGCCAGCTGGGTCGAGATCTGCGCGTGCGAGCCCTCGACCTCGTGCGTCATCGCCTTGCCGAGATCGTGGAGGAGCGCGGCGCGCTTGGCCGTCTTCACCGACGCCTCCACCTCGGCGGCCATGATGCCGGCGAGCTGCACGACCTCGAGCGTGTGCTTGAGGACGTTCTGCCCGTAGCTCGTGCGATACCGCAGGCGCCCCAGGATCTTGACGAGCTCCTCGCTGATCTCACCGCAGTTCGCCTCGAACACCGCCTGCTCGCCGGCCTGCCGAATGTGCTCGTCCAGCTCCGCCTTCGAGAGGTAGTACATCTCTTCGATGCGAGTGGGATGAATGCGGCCGTCCTCGATCAGCTTCAGCAGCGTCATGCGCGCGATCTCCCGCCTGATCCCGTCGAACGACGAGAGCACGACGGCGCTCGGGGTGTCGTCGATGATGAAGTCGACGCCGGTGAGATGCTCGAGCGCACGGATGTTCCGGCCCTCCCGGCCGATGATCCGCCCTTTCATGTCGTCGGAGGGGAGCTCGACGAGCGTGACGGTCGTCTCCGCAGCCGCGCTGGCGGCAACTCGCTGCAGCGCGTCGGCGACGAGGTTGCGGGCCCGGCGCTTCGCCTCGGTCTGAGCCTCCTCCTCGAGCTGCCGGACTCGGCCGGCGAGCTCGTGCCGGACCTGCTCTTCGGACTCGGAGAGGATCCGCTGGCGCGCCTCGCCCGTCGTCATCGACGCGATCCGCTCCAGCTCCGTGCGCTCCTGATCGCGCAGCACCTTCATCTCTTCCTGCATCTGGCGGAGATGGACCTCGCGATCCGCGACGCCCTGCTCCCGGCGGGCGAGCTCCGTGAGCTTCCGGTCGATGTCGTCCTCCTTCGAGATGACGCGCTCCTCGATCTTCATGACCGTGTCACGACGCTCGCGCAGCTCCGACTCGAGCTCCGTGCGCAGCTTGACCGTCTGCTCACGGGCGTCCACAGTCGCCTCACGACGCGTTGCGTCCGCTTCACGCTGGGCGCTGTCGAGCATCTGGGCGCGCGAGCGGCGGGCCGCCTCGAGGCCGGATCGTCCCAGCACACGGAGAACGAGCAGCGTTCCGCCGATTCCGACTGCGAGTGCGATCACGATTGCCACAGGGACGAGCATGGACGCTCCTACGGGCTCGGTTGCCCGCACGCGGCAGTTCCCGCCGATCGGCGTTTCCCGGCGCGCTTACGCGCGCCTGACTGTCTCAGCTCAGCGTGTCTGTCTGGTTGTGGTCTGGCGCTGCCAGGCGGATCGAGGACTGAGGGCGAGTTTCAAGAAACATGAGTGGTCGGTGGAAGCTGCAGTGTGCAGGGGAAAAGCATTTTGGGTTCGAACCGGACACTCTACAACTCAGCCCTCACCCTGCGCAACGTCGACTCCGAGCGCCGCTGCCACCGTCTCGCCGGCGAACCCCTTCCGCGCCAGGTGCTGGGCGGTCTTGACCGAGCGCCCACGCTGCTTCACGAGCGCCTGCGCCCGCTCGAGCTCCGGCTCGAGGGCGCTGATCGCGTCCACCGTCCCTTCCGGGTCGATCCCGTGACCCTGGAGGTCGTGCCGGATCGCGTCGTCCCCGTAGCCCCTGCCCGCGAGCGCCGCCGCACGCGCAGCTGCGAACCGAGCGTCGTCGAGATAGCCGACGCGCTCCAGGGTGGCGAGCGCGTCGGCACGCTCCTCGTCGCCCACGCCGGCCTTCGCAAGGCGCTCGTCGAGCTCTCGCCGCGAGCGGTCGCGATGCTGGAGCGCCCGAGCCGCAAGGTCGAGCGGGTTGCGCTCACCGGGCATGCGCGCGCGTATCCCTCTGCTAGACGGCCGCGGGCTCCTCAGCCACCTCGTCGAGCACCGGCGTCACCTCGCCGGGCATGTCCCCTTCGGGCAGTAGCCGAGCGGAGATCACCTGTCCCTCCGGCGCCTGCGCCTGGACCGCCTGCAGGATCGCCTGGACGATGTCCGGATGCTCCTTGAGGAAGGCGGTCGCGTTCTGGCGGCCCTGGCCGAGGCGGTCGTCGCCGAACGAGAAGTAGGAGCCCGACTTCTGGACGACCTTCTTCTCCAGGCCGGTCTCGAGCACCGTGCCCTCCCAGGAGATGCCGTCGCCGTAGATGATGTCGAACTCGGCCTGCTTGAACGGCGGCGCGACCTTGTTCTTCACCACCTTGACGCGCACGCGGTTGCCGTATGCCTCGACACCGTCCTTCAGCGTCTCGATGCGGCGGATGTCGAGCCGCACGGACGCGTAGAAGCGGAGCGCGCGCCCACCCGGCGTCGTCTCGGGGTTGCCGAACATGACGCCGATCTTCTCCCGCAGCTGGTTCGTGAAGAGGCAGATCGTGTCGGTGCGGTTGAGCGTCCCGGCCAGCTTGCGGAGGGCCTGGCTCATCAGGCGCGCCTGGAGGCCGACGTGCGAGTCGCCCATCTCGCCTTCGATCTCCGCCTTCGGCGTCAGCGCCGCCACCGAGTCGATCGCGACGACGGCGAGCGCGCCGGAGCGCACGAGCAGCTCGCAGATCTCGAGTGCCTGCTCACCGGTATCCGGCTGCGAGACGAGCAGGTCGTCGATGTTGACGCCGATCCGCTTTGCGTAGGCGGGATCCATCGAGTGCTCGGCGTCGATGAAGGCGCAGATGCCGCCGCGGCGCTGGGCCTCGGCGATCACGTGGTAGACGAGGGTCGTCTTGCCCGACGACTCCGGCCCGAACACCTCGACGATGCGGCCGCGCGGCAGCCCGCCCACTCCGAGCGCCACGTCAAGTGAGAGCGACCCCGTCGAGACAGCGCCGATCACGACCTGGGCCTGGTCGTTCATCTTCATCACGGCGCCCTTGCCGAACTGACGCTCGATCTGTCCCAGCACCGTGTCGAGTGCTTGCTCGCGATCCATCTGTCTACCGACCTCCTAGGGCTGCTGTTTCAAGTGCCTCGTACTGCGCCCCACCGGGTCGCAAAACCGAAGAGTAGAGAGCAGTGCGGACGGCACGGAACGAACATATGTTCGCCAGTTCGGGAGTGAGTCCTGCAGGCGTTTTGAACCGCAGGACGGTGATGTGCGGGAGCCACGGACGGCGTTCCCGGCGCAGGACGCCGAGCAGTTCGAGCCGTTCGCCGAGAGCCTCGGCGAACGCCGTCGCAGCCCCCGCGGGATCCTCATAGACGATCATCCCGACGCTCCGCGTCTCCCGGTAGCGCAGAGGCCGAAGCTCCGCCGGTCGCCCCTCCTGGGCCACCTCGGCGAGGGCGCCGGCGATCGCGGGGAGCTCGCTCGCAGGCCGTGGGCCGAGGAAGGCAAGGGTGACGTGCAGGTTCTGCGCGGGGACGACCCTGCCGGCGCCCTGCCCGGGGCCGGGCAGCTGATCGCTCTGCCAGGCGGAGAGCTGGTCGGCCGCCGCGGGCGGCAGCTGGAGCGCGCAGAAGAGCCTGATCCGTGCATCCCCGGCCACGTTAGGCGAGAGCTCGTAACGTGTCCGTCACGACTGTGTGACAAGTCGGCGAACGAGGTGCAGTGCCGCCACGGTCGCGCGCCGGCGGATCGTCTCCCGGTCGCCCGGGAAGTCGAGCCGTCGCGCCAGCTCACCGCTCGGGCCGACGGCGTGCAGGAAGACGAGCCCGACCGGCTTCTCGGCGCTGCCACCGTCCGGCCCTGCGATCCCGGTCACCGAGACGGCGACATCCGCCCCGAGCCGAGATCTCGCTCCGTGCGCCATCGCCGCCGCGGTCTCCTCCGACACGGCCCCGTGCTCGGCCAGCACGCCCTCGGGCACGCCGAGCTCCGCAGCCTTGACCTCGTTCGAATAGGCGACGATCGCGCCGACGAAGGCGGTGCTCGCGCCGGGCACGTCCGTCAGGCGCGCCGCAACGAGCCCGCCGGTGCACGACTCGGCGGTCGCGAGCGTCAGTCCCTGTGCGCGCAGCAGATCGAGGACGAGCTCCGGGGTCGTCCGCTCGTCGCGCGAGAAGAGATACGGCTCGTTCGCCTCGACGAGCGCCGCCTCGAGCGCGGCCGCCCGCGCTTCCGCTCCGGCCTCGACGAAGAGGTCGACGTGGATCTCGAAGTCGCGCGCGCAGATCGTCACCGTGACCCCATCCCCCTCCCCGCCGGCCGCCTCGAGCGACTGCGCAACGGCGGATTCGGAGACGCCGAAGAGCCGCAGGACGCGCCGCTCCGGCGCGTGCGCCCGTGAGCGGAGCGCGAGCAGTGGCGCCGTCTCGAGCACCCGCGGCCACAGTTCCTGCAGCTCGCGCGGCGGTCCCGGCAGCGCGACGGCAACACAGGTGCCGGTCTCGAAGACGACCGCCGGCGCGGTCCCGACGAGCCCCACCCACTCCGCTCCGGCCGGCAGAGTTGCCTGCTTGCGCACGCCTGCCGCGAAGTCCGCGTAGGGACGGTTCAGTCGCGCGGCGACGCTCCGCGAGAGCGACTCGATGCCGGCCCTGAGCTCCTCGTCGACCGCGAGCGGTCGCCCCGCGGCTCCTGCGAGCAGCTCGATCGTCCGGTCGTCGTGGGTCGGGCCGAGGCCGCCCGAGACGACGAGCAGGTCCTCCTCGAGGCCGGCTCGCAGCGCAGCTTCCAGATCGGCCGGCTCGTCGCCGACCACGGTGATCCGAACCGGGTCGATGCCGAGGCGCAGGAGCGACCCGGCGAGCTGTGGCCCGTTCCGGTCCTGCCGGTCGCCGCGGACGAGCTCGGAGCCCGACGCAACGATCGCAGCCCTTACGCGGGCTGCCAACCGGTCGGTGTGACGATGATCACGCGCGGCTTCAAGCCCGGCACGTGCACCAGCTTGCCGCGAACCTGGATGCGGAGGTTCTCCGGCGAGTCGATCTGCAGCCAGAGGCGGTGCCCGCGGAGGGCCACCGGCGAGCCGCCCTTTGAGATCGTGCCGTCGAAAGCGACGGCACCCGAGGCGCTCCCGACCCGCGCCGCGACATGAGTCGACCCGCGCAGGCCGGTCAGCGTGAGCAGCGCAGCTGGTGCATGGTGGCGCTTGACGGTCGCAGGTGTCGTCCGCGGCGGAGTCGCCGAGTTGTTGTCGCTCGTCTTCCACGCCGAGATGATCACGACCATGGCGACCACGATCGCAGCGAGCACGACGAGCACGACGTTGGTCTCGATCCGCCGATGGCGGTGCTGCGGCCGCGCCGTCGATCTCCGCGCCCGGGGCTCGTGGTCGTCGCCGGCACCGACGAAGCGCGAGTTGTACTCGTCGACGTAGAGCTGTCCGTCCAGGCCGAGATACTCGGCGTAGGTGCGCAGGAAGCCCTTGACGTAGGTCTGCGCCGGCAAGACGTCGAACTGCTCCTCCTCGAGGGCGCGCAGATATTTCCCGCGGACCTTGGTCGCGAGCTCGGCCTGGGCGAAGTCGAGCCCGCGGCGCATGCGCGCCTCACGAAGGCTGTTGCCAATCTCGAACACGGCTCCCGAAGCGTAGCCGCGGCGCGCGCGCCCTGGTCGACTACTGCGCCCAGCGCAGAACGCCGTAGACCGCCAGTGCGAGAGCGGCCGTGAACCCGACGTACAGGCCGCCCCAGGCGAGCGTCCGCGTCAGGCGGCCGGGCCCGGTCGCCTCGGGCCGCACGCTGCGAGCGGCCGCGAGCCGGGAACGGCGCACGAGGAGCACGGCCAGGAGCCCGAGCAGAAGGGAGACGGGAACGGCCACGTACAGCGAGTGCAGGAGCGTCGCGCCGTTGACCGTGCGAGACACGCCGACGGCCGCGGGGATCGCCAGCACCGCCAGCGCACCGAGCAGCGCGGCCGCGCGGGCGAGGCGCTTACTGTTTGGCATACGGCCGCCCGGCGGCCGCGGGCCCGATCGATCGCCCGACCACGCCGCCGACCGCGATCAGCGTCAGCACATACGGAAGCGCCTGGAACAGCGTGCCCCATTGATTCCCGTAGGCGGCCGGAAGCCGGTCTGCGAGGGCGCTCGAGAAGCCGAAGAGCAGCGCCGCGCCCCACGCCGGGAACGGCCGCCACTTGCCGAAGATCAGTGCCGCAAGGCCGATGAAGCCGATCCCGTTCGTCATCCCCTGGTTGAAGGAATGCACGAATCCGAGCGATAGATACGCGCCGCCCATCGCTGCGATTGCGCCCGACGCGATCACCGCGGCGTAGCGGATCTTCGACACCGGGACGCCGACCGTGTCAGCGGCGCGAGGGTGCTCGCCGACGGACCGAAGCCGCAGTCCCCACGGCGTCCTGAAGACGAAGACGTACGTGGCGACGAGCAACGCGAACGAGAGCCAGATCATCAGGTTGAGCTGGCCGAAGATCGGTCCGATGAAAGTCCAGTTCTGCAGGAAGCCAAGGTGTACGTCGGGGATTCCGTAGTCGGGGACGTTACCCGGAGTGCCGGTGTCCCCGTACTTGTCGACGAACAGGTACCCGGTGATGCCGAGCGCGAGGAAATTGAGGGCCGTGCCCGAGATGATCTGGTCGGTCTTGAAGGAGATCGACCACACGGCATGGATCGCCGCGAGCGCCATGCCGGCCACCGCGGCAGCGGCGAGGCCCACCAGCCACGCGAGCCCGCCCGCCCACGAGTGCGCCCAGATCGCGCCCCAGATCCCGAAGAACGCGCCCGTGAGCAGCATGCCCTCGAGCGCGACGTTGATGACGCCGCTGCGCTCGCAGTAGAGGCCCCCGATCGCCGCAAAGGTCAGCGGGGTCGCGTAGCGCAAGGTCGCCGCGCCGAGCGCCCCCCAGACGACGACGGTGTCCAGGTGCGCCGCCGACGAGCGGGTCGCGAGCACTCCGAGTGCGATCCCTAGGATCCCCGCGGCGATCGCTCCTCCACCGGTGCGGCGCGCGTCCCGCGACGCGGCCCAGATACCTGCAGCGATCGCGACCACGCCGAGCGCGATCGGCGCGAGCGCGGTCCGCGACGCGAGCGGCGGCAGCGCGAGCCAGAACGCAAGTGCGCCGAGCGCGATCCCCGCGATCCCGACCGTCTGCGGCCGCGTCCACCGGCTCATGTCCGTTCCCGGCGCCGGCGGCGGAGCCACGTCACGAGCCCGCCCAGGTTGAGCCCGACAAAGAGGACGACGAGCCCCTGGATGATGATCGTCAGGTTCCCGGCGAGGTCGGGGCGGAAGATCGTCGGGTCGAGCTGGCGGCTCGAGGTGCCGGTGATCAGGGCGCCGAAGAGCAGCGACGCAAAGCCCACCCCGACGGCGGTGTTGCGCCCGAGCAACGCCGCGGCGAGCCCGATGAACCCGATCTGGCTCGCCTGGATGTCGGCAGGCCCGATCTGGAACTCCCAGCCCGTGACGTCGATCGCGCCCGCGAGCCCTGCGAAAGCGCCGCCGATCGCCATCGCGAGGAAGTAGTTCCGGGCCACGGAGATGCCGCCGTAGCGCGCCGCCTCGGGGTTGAACCCGACGGCCCGGACCGCGAAGCCGAGCGTCGTGCGGTTGATCAGGATCGAGTAGAGGACGAGCATCGCGAGGGCGATGAAGATCCCGATCGACAGGCCCTGCAGGAGCTTCAGCCCCCAGAACACCGGGAGCTTCGCCGCGTCGACGATCGTGTTCGAGACCGGGATCGCTGCGCGCGGCCCCTGCATGGGGCCGCCGGCGCCGACCAGGTAGGCGCCCACCCAGATCGCGATCCAGTTGAGCATGATCGTCGTGATCACCTCGTGCGCGCCGACCGTCGCCTTCATGATCCCGGCGATGCCGGCCCAGCAGGCGCCGGCGAGCGCTCCGGCCACGAGGCACAGCAGGACGTGCGGCCACGGGCCGAGCGACGTGAACGACGAGCCGAGCCAGACGGCGAAGATCGAGCCGACGATGTACTGGCCCTGCCCGCCGATGTTGAACATGCCGCAGCGGAACGCGAAGGCGACGGCGAGTGCCGTCAGGATGATCGGCGTCGTGAAGAGCAGGGTCTGCTGGAGGTTCGTGGCGGCAACCGAGCTCGTGTCCCACGGAAACCACATGTGGCCGGTCGAGAAGGGGATGCGGGCGGAGTGGTTGCCGACCTGGAAGAACCAGCCGATGCCGGTACCGGTGAAGATCGCGTGGTAGACCCGGAGCGGGCTCTTGCCGGTGAGCGCGACGACGAGGCCGGCGACGAGGAACGCCAGGATCGTCGTGACGACGGGAGCGAGGACGCTCTTGAGGCCGTCGAACCGCCAGGCGAAGTGCTGCTGCGGCGTCGGCGAGACGCCGGCTTCCGGCTCCTCGTCGAGCTCTTCGTGCTCGCCGGTCTCGAGCCCGCTCACCGGCCGCCCCCTGTCAGCTCCTGCGCGGCGGTTCGCGCACGGGTCAGTGTGGAGGCCGAGATTCGCGGGTCGAGCGCGCCGATGCCGATCGCCCCGCTCCCCGCGCCGAAGAAGAGATCCTCACCGCCGTGGAAGACCCCTGCAGCCGCGTCCCGCGCGATCAGATTCGCGGCGACGTCCCCGAACTGAAAGTCCCCCAGTTGCAGCCCGGGCACGTTCTGCTGGCGAGCGCCCGCGATCGCGGCCTCGGCGCACAGGCCGCCGTTCGCCATCACGACCATTGCCCCGCGTGCGATCGCGGCCAGCGCGGCCTCCTTGCAGCGGCCCGGGATCGAGCGCGACCACGCGTTGAGCACGACCGCCCCCGGCAGCGAGCGGTGGACGCCGTCCGCAAAGGCATTCGCGAGCGCCCGCTGCTGCGGGCCGACCCATGCGACGCGCGGGAGCGTCCCGGCCGTCTCGGCAGCTGCGTAGCCGGCGACGATGCCGCCGAGCCTCGCCGCCTGGCCGTCGCTGAGGACCAGACCGACGAGGTTCGGGGCGCGGTTGCCTTTCGAGCTCCGTCCGACGAGCGCGTAGTGGGTGCCCGGGTGCGCTCTCGCCGCCGCTGCGACCGCCGCCAGGCTCGCGGCGTGCGCCGTGACGAACACGAGCGGCGCGCCGGCAACCTGGGCGAGCGTTCCACGCGATGTCACGGCACCGGGAACATCGAGGGTGACCGGACCGACGAGACCGACTCGCAGCCCGTTCGAGGCTGTAGAGGTCGGCCGGGCCGAGGCGGTCGACGTCGTGGTCACTGCGGAGTGACGGACGGCGTTCCCGCACCCCGCACCGACCAGCACGAGAACGAGACCGAGTGCCGCTCCCAGCCGCATCACGCCTAAACGTACTCGCGCCGGACGTTCGGCCTCTACGGGACGGTCGTCGGGATGCCGGTGACCCGGCCCGCCTTCAGGAGGGCGAACTGGGCCGCGACGGCCCGGCGGAGCGGCGGGGGCACCCGCGGGCTCCAGGAGGCGAGGGAGAAGCCGCCGTTCTGGGTGGTGAAGAAGACGTTCTTGCCGCCGGCGGAGCCCCCGGACCGCGCAGCGGTCACCGCCTGCTCGACCACGACGTCTGCGCGCTCGAGGACGCTCGTCATCACGTACGGGCCGAGGGACGCCTGGTCGGAGGGGAAGCCGATCCCGAAGATCCGTTTCGCCCGTGCCGCCTTCAGGACACCGAGCCCGCACGGGCCTGCGGCCTGGAACTCGGCCACGGCCCCCTGCGCGATCTGGGCCATCGCCTGCTGCTGGCATTTCGCCGCCAGCGTGAAGTCGCCGGAATAGCCGAGCAGCACCTTGAGCCCCGGATCGGCTCGCTTCGCGCCGAACCGGAACCCCGCGAGCGAGCGCTCGACGGGCGGTATGTCGAGCGCACCGACAGCGCCGACGGCATCGCCGTCGCGCTTCTTGGCCCACAGCCCGGCGGCGTAGCCGGCCAGGTAGCCGGCTTCCTGCTCCCGGAACACGAGCCCTTCGACGTTCACGGGCCGGTGCGGGAGCGTCCTGACGTCGACGTCGACGATGGCGAACGACGAACGTGGGAAGGCGGTCGCGACCTGGTCGACGGCGGTTGACATGGCATATCCGACTCCGATCGTGAGGCCGGCGCCGTCCCGTGCGCAGGAGGTCAGATCACGCACGTAGTCGTCCTGTGAGGCGCCGTGCTCGGTCCGGCCCACCACCCCACCCACTTCCGCCGAGTGCAGGCCGACGCCGGCCAGCCGGGTGAACGCCGCATCGTTCGGCCCGCCGGTCCCGGTGACGAGGCAGGCGAGAAACGGCGGCTGGATCGCCGCCTGCGACGAGGGGAGCCCGCCGACGAACGCTGCCGCCGCGACGAGCGCGGCGGCGACCTGCGCCCGTGCGCTACTGCTTGCGATACGGCTTGCCATCCGCCGCCGGCGGGATCGTCCGTCCGATCACGCCCGCGACGGCGATCAGCGTCAGGACATACGGCAGCACGTTGAAGAGGGTCGACGCCGATGCCGAGTAGACCTGCAGCCGCAGTGCCACCGCGCTGGAGAACCCGAACAGGAGCGCGGCGGCGAACGCGCCTCCCGGGCGCCAGTTGCCGAAGATCATCGCGGCGAGCGCGATGAAGCCGCGGCCTGCGGTCATGTTGTCGTTGAACGTGCCGCCGCCGAAGCCGTCCGAGAGGTAGACGCCACCCGCTGCCGCGAGAACACCGGAGAGCACGACCGCGCCGTAGCGCACGGCGTAGACGTTGATCCCGACGGTGTCCGCGGCGCGGGGGTGCTCGCCACAGGCGCGGATCCGCAGGCCGATCGGCGTCTTGAACACCACGATGTACGACACGATCACGAGCAGGAAGCTCAGCCAGATCATCAGACTGAGATTGCCGAATGCAGGTCCGAGGAACTTGAGGCCGGAGATCCACGGGAGATGGACGTTCGGGATCGTCGAGACGCCCTGTGACACGTAGTTCCCGTGATAGAGCTGGAAGAAGAAGTAGCCGGTGATCCCGAGCGCCAGGAAGTTCACCGCTGTGCCGCCGACGATCTGGTCCGCCCGAAGGTGGATCGCGAAGTACGCGTAGACGAGCGCCAGCGCCGCGCCGGTGGCCATCCCGACGAGCAGCCCGACGACCCAGCTGCCGCCCACATCGGCGCCCCAGACGCCCCAGAACGCCCCCATCAGCATCATGCCCTCGAGGCCGATGTTCACGACGCCGCTGCGCTCCGAGAACATCCCGGCGATCGCGCCGAACACGAGCGGCGTCGCGAACGCGAACGTCTGGGCGAGGAGCGAGGCGTTGAAGACGGCGTTCAGGTTCCCGATGCTCGAGCGGGTCGCGAGCACGCCGAGCGCGATGCCGACGAGGCCTGTGACGACCGCGCCCAGGCCGAGTCGACCACGTCCCCGGGTGACCGTGGCGATGCCGAACATGACAGCGAACATCCCGATCACGACCGTCCAGGTCGCCGTCCTCATCTGGATCGGCGGGATCCCGATGAAGGCCGCGAAGACCCCCAGCGCAATCCCGGTGTAACCCGTGCTCTTCGGGCTCCGCAGCCAGCCGCTGACGGGGTTCCCGTAGGCCTTCGACGTCCAGCTCACGCCGACGCCCCCGCCGCCGTGGATTTCGACCTCGGCCTCAGCCGCCGACGCGCGCCCCACACCGAGAGGATCAGCACGTCGGCGCCGACGAACAGCACCACGAGCCCCTGGATCATGTACGTGAGGTTCCCCGCGAGCTCCGGCTCGATCACGTTCGACGACAGGCCGTGCGTCGTCCCGAAGAGCAGCGCGCCGAAGAGGAGCGCCCCGAAGCCGACGCCGACCGCGGTGTTGCGGCCGAGCAGAGCCACGGCGATACCGAGGAAGCCGACCGAGCTGGCGGGGATGTCGGAGACCCCGAAGTGGTAGAGGTAGCCGAGCATGTCGAGCGCCCCGGCGAGGCCCGCGAACGCACCCGAGATCGCCATCGCCGTGATCAGGTTCTTCCTGACGCTGATCCCGCCGTACGCCGCCGCCTCGGGGTTGAAGCCGACGGCGCGCACCTCGTAGCCGAGCGTCGTGCGGTTGAGGATCAGCGCGAAGACGATCAGCGCGGCGATCGCGACGAAGAACGCGATGTCGAGGCCTTGCAGGCCCTGTTCGCCCCAGAAGACGGGCAGCTGGGCGCTCGCCGCGACGTCGTTCGAGATCGGGACCGACTTGTTCGCGGCGTTCTGGAGCGGCCCACCGTCGCCGAACAGCCAGATGCCGACCCAGACGGCGATCCAGTTGAGCATGATCGTGGAGATCACCTCGTGCGCCCCGACGGTCGCTTTCAGGAAGCCGGCGATGCCCGCCCACGCAGCGCCGGCGAGCGTCGCGCCGCCGACCGCGATCAGGATGTGCGGCAGCGGGCTCATCCCGGCGAGGCTGTAACCGAGCCAGTTGGCGACGTAGAGCCCGACGAGGTACTGGCCCTGGCCGCCGATGTTGAACATCCCGCACCGGAACGCGAACGCAACCGCAAGCCCGCAGAGGATCAACGTCGACGTCTGCAGCAGCGTCTGGGAGAGGTTGTACGCGTCCGTCTTCACGATGTCCGTCGACGGATGGAAGATCCAGTTCAGCCCGGCGCCGTTGAAGATGTCGCGGTAGGCGAGCAGCGGGTTGTGCCCGGTCGCGAGCACGACGAGCCCGCCGAGCGTGAACGCGAGGAGCCCCGTCAGCACCGGCACGGCGATCCCTCCGGCCCGCTGCTTGACGGCGAGGCGCGAGGCGGCCGTTCCGCTCTCCGCCGCCGGCTCGGGCGTGCCGGGCGCCGGGGGCGGCTCGGGCGGGACGTTCGTGTCGTTGTTCACGCCGCCGGGCGCTCCTTCGCCCCGAGCATCTCGAGGCCGATCTCGTGCTCCGAGACCTCGCCGGTGTGCTCACCGACGATCTCGCCCTCGTAGATCACGAGGATCCGGTCGGACAGCGAGAAGATCTCCTCCAGCTCGAGCGACACGAGCAGGACCGCGCGCCCCTCGTCGCGTTCGGTGACGATGCGCCGGTGCAGATACTCGATCGCTCCGACGTCGAGGCCCCGGGTGGGCTGCGCGGCGATGAGGACCTTCGGATCGCGCGCGATCTCGCGGGCGACGACCACCTTCTGCTGGTTGCCGCCGGAGAGCCCGCCGGCGCGCGCCTGCGGACCGCCGCCCCTCACGTCGAACTCGCGGATCAGCCTGCCGGCACGCTCGACGAGACGGTTGGGGAAGAGCCAGCCCCACTTCGCCGACGGCGCTTTCGCGTAGTCGTGCAAGGCGATGTTCTCGGCGATCGAGAACTCGAGCACGAGGCCGCGCCGCTGCCGGTCCTCCGGGATATGGCCGACGCCGGCGTCGAGCATCTTGCGCGCACTCGCATCTCGAACGTCGCGTCCCGCGACGTTGATGACGCCGCTCTCCCGCTTCATCAGGCCGGTGATCGCCTCGATCAGCTCCGTCTGGCCGTTGCCGTCGACACCTGCGATCCCGACGATCTCCCCCGCCCTGACCTCGAACGAGATCCCGCGCACCTTCTCGATCCCGCGCTCGTCGCGGACATGCAGGTCCTTGACGGAGAGCAGGACCTCTCCAGGCTGGGCAGGTGCCTTCTCGATGCGCAGCAAGACGTCGCGGCCGACCATCGCGCGGGCGAGCGACGCCTCGGTCGCGCCCTCGCGCGGCACCGTCTCGATCTTCTTGCCGCGCCGGAGCACCGTGATCCGGTCGGCGATCTCGAGCACCTCGTTCAGCTTGTGGCTGATGAAGATGATCGACTTTCCGTCCGCCTGCAGGCTGCGGATGATCTCGAACAGCTCTCCTGCCTCCTGCGGCGTCAGGACCGCGGTGGGCTCGTCGAGAATCAGGATGTCCGCCCCCCGATACAGAGCCTTGAGGATCTCGACGCGCTGTTCCTGGCCGACGGTGATGTCGCTGACGAGCGCAGTCGGGTCGACGACGAGCGAGAAGCGCTCGGAGAGGTCTCGGACCCGCCTCTCGGCAGTCCGCTCGTCGAGGAGGAGCTTGTTCCGCGGCTCGACGCCGAGGACGATGTTCTCGGCCACCGTCATCACGGGGATCAGCATGAAGTGCTGGTGGACCATGCCGATGCCCGCCCCGATCGCGTCGCGTGCCGAGCCGAACTCGACCTTCTGGCCGTTCAGCCTCATTTCCCCCGCATCGGGCCGGTAGAGGCCGTAGAGGATGTTCATCAGGGTCGACTTCCCCGCGCCGTTCTCGCCGAGCAGCGCGTGCACCTCGCCCCGGCGCACCTCTAGATCTACGTTGTCGTTGGCGACGGTGCCGGGGAACTCCTTGCGGATCCCGCGCATCTCCAGTACGAGCTCGTCGGCCATCGCGGAGCATCCTAAACGCAACACAAAAGGGCGGGCACGAGGCCCGCCCTTTCGCATTCCCTTCTCTGCGGCGGCCTACAGGCCCGTCGGGACCTTCAGCGTGCCGTTGATGATCTTCGCCTTGTAGGCGTTCATCAGCGTGACCCATGCCTTCGGGACGGAGGGGTTGATCTTGCCAACGCCCATGCCGCCGTTCTTCAGGTTGAACACCAGGTCGGTGCCGCCCTTGAACTTGCCGGCCTGCGCCTGCTGGATCGCGTCGTAGACCCCGGTGTCGACTCGCTTCACACCGCTCGTCAACACGCGCTTCGCATATTTGTACTGGTCGACGTCGACGCCGATCCCCCAGATGTTCGCGTCATCGGCCGCCTTGAGCGTGCCGAGACCGCAGCCACCTGCAACCTGGAACAGCACCTTCGCGCCCTGAGCGATCTCGTTCTGAGCGACCGTCTGGCACTTGTCCGTCGCCACGAAGTCGTTCGAGTACTGAACGAGCACCTTCATGCCCGGGACGACCTTGTTGACGCAGTACCTGTACCCGGCGATCCAGATGTCGACCGGCGGGATCTTGATACCGCCGACCGCACCCACCGTGTCGCCGCCCATCTTCTGGGCCATCTTGGCGGCGAGCACGCCCACGAGGCAGCCCGACTCGTTCGCGCTGTAGGTCAGGCCCTCGACGTTCTTGTACGCCGGCAGGACGTTGCCCTTCTTGTCGGCGAACGGCGAGGTGTGCACCGTGTAGTCGGTGATCGCGAAGTTGACCTTCGGGAACTTCTTCGCGTACGTCGCCTCGGTCGGGGCGAGCAGGAACCCGGCCGCCACGACGAGCTTGGCACCCTTGCGGATCGCCGTGTTGAAGTTCGGCGCGTAGTCGCTGGTCGAGTTCGACTGCAGGGCAATCGTGCCAACGCCCAGCTTCGCCTTCGCCGTCGTGAGGCCCTTCAGCTGATTCTGGTTGAAGCCCTTGTCCGTGAACTTGCCGATGTCGCTCACGAGAGCTGCCGTGAACGACGCTTTGTGCGTGGTCGGCGCCTTCGCTCCGCCGAATGCGGTCGCCGTGACGACCACTGCGGCGAGGGCGACAATGCACGCCAACGCAATACCGCGGGAAAACTTCACGTACCCTCCTCTATTGGTCTGACCGGGGGGACTTGCGGCAGTAGCGTAGCCCGTTCGCAGGTCGGCGGTCTAGTCGGCAGCGACGCGCTCGAGGTCGTGCTCGGTTAGGAGCACGCGGCGCGGCTTCGAGCCCTCGTAGGGGGAGATGATCCCCCGCCGTTCCAGCATGTCCACGAGCCGTCCGGCGCGGGTGTAGCCGACCCGCAGGCGGCGCTGGAGCAGGCTCACAGACGCCGTCTGGGCGGTCACGACGATCTCGATCGCCTTGTCGAGGAGGGGATCCTCGTCCGGGTCGAAATCGCCGTCGTCGCTGTCGGAGTCGTCCGCGAAGACCTGGGGCAGCTCGAGGAAGCTCTCGTCGACGTGCTGCTCGCGCTGCGTCCTCGTCTGCTCGACGATCAGGGCGATCTCCTCCTCGGTCACGAAGGCCCCCTGGACGCGCTGGAGCCGTGACGTGCCGAGCGGCTTGAACAGCATGTCGCCCTGGCCGAGCAGGCTCTCCGCCCCGTTCTGGTCGAGGATCACCCGCGAATCGGTCTGGGAGGA
Organism: uncultured Thermoleophilia bacterium; assembly: GCA_963821575.1. Classification (GTDB taxonomy): domain Bacteria; phylum Actinomycetota; class Thermoleophilia; order Gaiellales; family Gaiellaceae; genus PALSA-600. The sequence goes on along the minus strand of CAWGEJ010000015.1, from coordinate 74,262 downwards.
GACCGCGAAGGCGATGCGCGACGGGACGTTCGCCTTGATCATGCCGGTGATCACGTCCACCGAAGGCCGCTGCGTCGCGAGCACGAGGTGGATGCCGACCGCGCGTGACTTCTGCGCGAGCCGGATGATCGAGTCCTCGACCTCCTGAGGGCTGACCATCATCAGGTCGGCGAGCTCGTCGATCACCACGAGCAGGTACGGCAGCTCGTCCTCGCCGCGTTTGCGGAACGCGCGGTTCGCCTCGGCGAGGTTGCGCGCACGAACCTGGCTGAGCCGCTCGTAGCGCCGCTCCATCTCGCTGACGACGTTGAGCAGCACCGCGCTCGCCTCCTTCGGGCTCGAGACGACCGGAGTCAAGAGGTGCGGGATGGACTCGTAGTAGTTGAGCTCGATCTTCTTCGGGTCGATCAGGATCAGCCGCGCCTCGTCGGGCGTCGCCCGGAGCAGGATCGAGGTGAGGATCGCGTTGATGCAGCCCGACTTGCCCGACCCGGTCGTGCCGGCGATCAGGATGTGCGGCATCCGCGCGAGGTCGGCCCACACCGCGGCGCCGGAGATGTCCTTGCCGAGCCACACGCTGAGCGGGCTCGCCGTCTGCGGCAGGTCGTCGTAGATGTCGCCCAGCGTGACCAGGTTCGGGCTGAGGTTCGGGACCTCGACGCCCACGGCCTGCTTGCCGGGGATCGGCGCGAGGATTCGGATCTCGGTCGTCGCCAGGGCATAGCTGAGGTCGTCCTTCAGGTTGGCGACCTTGCCGACCTTCGTCCCGGGCGCGAGCTGCAGCTCGTAGCGCGTCACACGAGGGCCGGAGATCTGGCCGATCACGGTCGCGTCGACGCCGAAGTGCGCGAGGCAGGTGACGAGCGCCTCGGCGACGCGGGCGTTCGCCTCGCCGGTCGGGCCGCTCCCGGGCTTGGACTGCTTCAAGAGCCCGCGGTCGGGGAGCTTGTATTCGGCGACCGGCGCGGGGCTGTCGAAGAGCGTCTCCTGCGTGTGCTCGTTGTCGAAGACGTGCGGCTCCTCCTCCTGCACGAAGAGCACGGGCGGCGGCCCGGAGACGCTGTCCGAGACGAGGTCGGGATAGTCTTTCCTGACGTCGACCGGCGGCTCGAGCACGTGCTCGGGCGTGAGCTCCGGAACCTCGTGCAGACGCGGGACACGCTCACGGCGGACGCGGTCGTGTGCTCGGTGGAGCTCGTGCCCGGTGCGGCGCAGGATCGCCCCCAGGCTCGCGCCCGTGAGGAAGAGCAGCCCGGCGATCGTGAGGAGGACGCCGAGGATCGTCGCTCCGGTGGTGCCGAGCCCGAGCGCGACCAGCGACGCGAAGCCGTCGCCGACGACGCCGCCGTGGGCGCTGCCGAGTGTCAGCATGATCCCCGTCAGGGCCACGACCAGCCCGAACTGAAACGGACGCACGTCGATGAGAGCGCTTCTCGTCACCATCAGCGCTCCGAGCGGCACGAGGACGACCGGTGCGAGGTAGGCGGCGGCGCCGATGCCGCTCCGCACGAGGTGGGCGACGGGGCCGCCGCTGAAGCCGAACCAGAGGACGGCGGCGAGGAAGACGCCGAGTGCGGCGAGGCAGAGGCCGATCAGCTCCGGATGCTGATGGGCGTGCGCGAGGCCGAGCCCCTTCCAGCGGCGCTTGCGCACCGTCCGCTTCTTGACCCGGCTGGGCGTCTTCGGGGAGGCCTTATGGGGCCGCTTGCTGCGCGCCATGCGGAGGCACTTCGCGCTGCGCTCGGTCAGTCCTGCCGGCGGGTATACGCGGCGGTGAGCATCCCGAAGTAGGTCGGTGCCTCGTACGAGAGCAGCTCCACGTCGAAGTCGTCGCCGAGTGCACCGTGGAGCATCAGGAGCTGCCAGAAGCTGTCGGCTTTGGCTGCGACGGCGAAGCCCGGGTCCCAGCCGCGCAGCGCGCCGAGGCGGTTGTCGCGCACGATCGCCTGGATCTCCTCGTCGTACTCGGCCGACTCCGGCGCGAACCCATACGGCCCGTCGACCGTGTGCCCGTGGCCGTGGTCGGCGCTCGCGATCAAGGCGACCCGCCGGTGTCCCGTCGCCTCGGCCAGCGACCGGCCCGCACGCACGTGCTCGTCGTTCGAGAGCGCCCGGCAGGGGCTGACGACGACCGCCGGGGCGCGCATGAACCAGAGCGGGATCAAGGCGCCCCAGTCGAGGGGCATCGTCGACGACCCGGCCGCGGTCGCACCGAACGTGATGCCGAGTGCAGGCAGACCCGCCTGCTGCAGGGACTGCACGCAGGCGTCCGCGAGCTCGGGATCGCCGGGCCCGTCGAAGCGCGTGTCGGCGTCGGTCCACTGGGAGGCGTCCCCTGCGAGCTGGACGGACCGCACGACGGCGAAGTGGCCGTCGACGTGCACGCCGTGTGGTGTCACCACGATCACCGCCTCCGGTCGCTCGGACGCAAATCGGTGCCCGAGCTCTTCCATCCCCCTGCGCGTCGCCCCCTCCGGCTGGTCGAAGATCGGCCCGCCATGCGGTGCGATGGCGGCGAACACGATCATTCTCCGCTCCGGAGCCGGCCAAGCCGGCGCCTGCGCTCCTTGGCCGGCTCCGTCGAGCCTACGCCGGCGACCCGCACCCGCGTCCACGTCGTGAGGGTCATCCGAGGGAGATGATTCGCTCCACGACCAGCTCTGCGAAGCGCTCGCCGTCGATGTCGAGCGCCACCTTCGCGTTGGGCGCACCGAAGTGCTCCCGGTTCCGCCAGTCGACGTTGGTGCGCCCCCAGCTCGGCCCTGTCGTGCAGTCCACCTCGATGAAGGCGTCGCGGACGTCCAGCAGCGTCGGGTCGATCAGATGGGCGACGCACACGGGGTCGTGCATCGGCGAGCCGGCGAGATCCGGGTACCGCTGCTTGTGAAAGCGCGCGTAGAAGTCCATCAGCTCGGCGACGACCTTCCCGACTCGGCCCGAGCCCCGCATCTGCTCGGTGTGCGCGTCGGTGATCAGCGCCCGATGTGTGACGTCGAGGCCGATCATCGTCGTGTCGAGGCCTGCGGCGAAGACGCGCTGGGCAGCCTCCGGATCGGCCCAGATGTTGAACTCGGCGGCCGGCGTGCGATTGCCCTCGCCGACGGCGCCCCCCATCAGCACGATCCGGTCGGGCTGTGCCTCGGGATGGACGGCGAATGCGAGGCCGACGTTCGTCAGCGGGCCGGTCGCGACGAGCGTCGGCGTCGGGGCTGCGCGGAATCGCTCGGCGAGATAGGCGACGGCGTGCTGCGGCTCAGGCGCTCTGCCCGCCGGCGGGAGCTCGGGCCCGTCGAGCCCGGACTCGCCGTGCACGTGGGCGGCGACGTCCCGCTGCCGCACGAACGGCGCGTCGGCACCTGCGAAGACCGGGATGTCGCTGCGCCCGGCCAGTTCGAGCACCCGCAGGGCGTTGGCAGTCGTCTTGTCGAGGGTCTGATTGCCCGACACCGTCGTGACGCCGACGAGCTCCACCTCCGGCGATGCCACCGCCAGGAGAATGGCGATCGCGTCGTCGTGGCCGGGATCGCAGTCGAGGATGATCGGCGTCGGCGTCATGGTGCGAGTATCGCCTCCAGTTCCGCCGCTGTGGGCAGAGACGGTTGTGCGCCGAGCCGCGAGGCCGCGAGCGCGCCGGCGGCACACGCACGGCGCAGCGCTTCGTCACGCGCGCGCTCCTCGAGCAGCGATACGACGAGGCAGGCCGCGAAGGCGTCACCGGCGGCGGTCCCGTCCACGGCCGTGACCGGCGGAGGCGTTGCCCGGGCGACCTCGATGCCGTCCTCGAAGAGCGCGGCACCGGCGGCACCGAACGTGACGGCGACGAGCTTGCCGCGAGAAGACACCTCGTGCTCGAGCTCGTTCACGATCAGGAGATCCGGGACGAGGTCGATCGCCCGCGCCGGCGCGGCGTTCAACGCGAAGAAGCTCGCATCGCGCGCGGCCGCCACCACGACGTCGTCCGAGACCTCGAGCTGACAGAGCACGGCGCCTCCAGGCGAGACCGGGTGCACCGCAGCGTTCGCGCCCGGGATGACCACGATCTGGTTCTCACCGTCCGCCGCGACGACGATCAGCGCGATTCCCGTCGTGCCGGCCTGCTCGAGCTCGAGCTCGACCCCCGCCTCCCGCAGGCCCGCAAGCGCCTCGTCGGCGAGCGGATCGACGCCGACCGCGCCGACCAGGCGCACGTGGGCGCCGAGACGGGCCGCTGCGACGGCCTGGTTGGCGCCCTTGCCCCCCGGGAAGCGCTCGAACGCCGCACCGGCGATCGTCTCCCCCGGTCGCGGCAGCCTCTCCACACGGGCGACGAGGTCGAGATTGATCGACCCGACGACGGTCAGCTCAACAGCCACGTGCCGAGCCTAGAAGGTGTCTGACACCTGCGGTGTCAGGCTGCGATCGCTCTGAGGTCGTCGTGCGCGCGGCCGAGCAGGTTCTCGCGCAGGTCGAACAGGCCGGCCCAGAGCGAGCTCTTGTCGATCGACGAGTGCCACCGTGCCTGCGCCGAGAGACCCTCGAGCGCCCGCACCAGCACGGCCAGCTCCAGGTAGGCGGCTGCGACCCGGTGCGGTGCGACCCGCACGCCCGCACGTTCGAGGACCGGTTCCCAGTCCACCAGCTCCGCTTGGCCCGGCTCGCCGAACCACGACCGTCCTTCGGCGTGATCGGCCTCAAGCTCGAGCAGATAGCGCCCGAGCGGCCGCTCCAGCCCCGCGAGCGCCGTCTCGACACGGTCGGCGGCACGGCGTAGCGCAGCCTGGCGCCGGCCGGGGGTGCTCGGGTCGGCCTCGCCGCTCCGCCAGCGCTCGAGCAGGCGGCAGAACGCGAGCGACGACACCTCGACGGAGACGAGCTGCCCGATCAGCTTGCGAGCCGTCTCCTCGTCGACCGCGTGCTCGGAGATCACCATCGCCCATTCCGGTTTCGTCCCCAACGGGGTCGTCATACCTCGATCACCACGGGCAGAATCATCGGACGGCGGTGGGTGCGGTCGTAGACGAGCTGACCGAGCCCGTCGTGGATGTGCTCCTGCAGGAGCTTCACCTCCCGGATGTCGTCGGCCAGCAGCTCCCGCACGATCTCGTGCGCTTCCTGCCGCATCTCGGCGAGCAGCTCGTCGCTCTCGGCGAACCCGCGCGTGATCAGCTCGGGCGAAGCCGCCGCGCCTTCGGACAGCGTCGTGACGACGATCAGGACGCCGTCCTCGGACATGTGGCGGCGATCGCGCAGCGCGACGTCCGAGATGTCGCCGACTCCGAGGCCGTCGACGTACGTCACCCCCGACTCGATCTGCCCGGTGATCCGGACGCCGTCGTGGGACAGCTCGACCACGTCGCCGTTCTCGGCGATCACGATCGAGCTCGCCGGCACACCCGCGTCCTGGGCGAGCCGGGCGTGCGCAGCCTGCATCCGATACTCGCCGTGGATCGGCATCACCGCCTTCGGCCGGAGGAGGCTCAGAAGCGTGCGCAGCTCCTCCGCACGCGCGTGCCCGGAAACGTGAACGTCTGCGTTCTCCTCGTGGAGCACCTCGGCGCCGTTCCTCGTCAGTCGATTGATCGCGTCGTGCACGCGGAGCTCGTTTCCGGGCACGGGCCGGGCCGAGATGATGACGGTGTCGCCACGCTCGACCTTCACTGCCGGGTGATCGTTGTACGCAATGCGGGTCAGCGCCGAGAGCGGCTCGCCCTGCGAGCCGGTGCAGATGATCAGCTGCTCGCCGGGCGGCACCCCGTCGAGGTCGGCGGGCTTCACGAGCACGTCCTCGGGAACATCGACGTAGCCGAGGTTCCGCGCCACGTTCATGTTGCGCCGCATCGAGCGCCCGACGACGACCACCTTCCTGCCCGAGTCGACGCCCACGTCGATCGCCTGCTGCATCCGGTGGATGTTCGAGGCGAAGCTCGAGACAAGGATCCGGCCACGGCGGACCGGGATGATCTGGCGAAACGCCTCACCGACGACGCGCTCGGAGCGCGTGAAGCCCGCCCGCTCGGCGTTCGTCGAGTCGCCGAGGAGCAGATCGACGCCGCGGTTCCCGAGTGCGGCCAGCCGGCCGACGTCGGTGCGCAGGCCGTCGACGGGCGTGTGGTCGAGTTTCCAGTCGCCGCTGTGGAAGACGAGCCCGGCGTCCGTCTCGATCGCGATGCCGACCGCGTCCGGGATCGAGTGGGCCATGCGGACGAACTCCAGCTTGAACGGGCCGACCTGGATCGGGCCCTGCTCCGGGTCGGCCTCACGCAGCTCCGCGGCTCGCAGCAGCCCGTGCTCGTCGAGCTTCGACTTGACGAGGCCCAGCGTCAGGCGCGTCGCCCAGATCTCCTGGACGCGGACCTCGCGCAGCAGGAACGGCAGCGCGCCGACGTGGTCTTCGTGAGCGTGGGTCAGCACGACCGCTGCAACGCGCCTGTCCCGCAGGTACCCGAAGTCCGGCAGGATCACGTCGACACCGAGATGCTCGTCGCGCGGGAAGGCCATGCCGGCGTCGACGACGATGATCTCGTCGCCGAGCTCGTAGACGGTCATGTTCTTTCCCACCTCGCCGAGCCCGCCGAGTGGGATCACGCGTAAGACGTCGTTGGCCATTCGGGAGGCAGTCTAGGCCGCGACCAGCAGGCCCAGTCGTTCCAGGCACGCGCGGACGCCCGCGATCTCTTCCTCACTGGGCGCCGGGAGCGGCAGCCGGTGCCCTCCCACTTCGTGGCCGAGCAGATTCAACGCGGCCTTGATCGGAAGCGGATTGGTCTGGATCCGGAGCAGATCGTAGGCGGGCTCGAGCTCCCGGTCGATCCCGCGGCCGCGCGTGACGTCGCCGCTCAGCGTCGCCTGCACCTGCTCGGCGACCTGCTGCCCGACGACATGGGTGTGCACGCAGATTCCGCCGACGCCGCCGAGCTCCAGGAACGGCTGCACGAGCACGTCGTCGCCCGCGTAGAGGTCGAGGCCGGTGTCCACGATGTGCCTCGCCTCGCCGAGGTCGTCGTTCGCCTGCTTGACCGCGCGCACCGTTTCGATCGCGGCGAGCCGCGAGATCGTCTCCGGCTCGATGTTCACGACGACGCGCGAAGGAATGTTGTAGACGATGATCGGCTTGTCGCTCGTGCGCGCGATCGCCTCGAAATGGGCGACGATCCCCCGCTGTGGCGGCTTGTTGTAGTACGGCGTGACGACGAGCAGCGCGTCGGCGCCAAGCTCGTGCGCGCGCTCCGACAGATGCGCCGAGTGCCGGGTCGAGTACGTGCCCGTGCCCGCCACCACGGTTGCCTCCCCGCCCACGGCCTCGATCGCCGCGCGGAACAGGTCGAGCCGTTCCTCGTCGGTCAGCGTCGGGCTCTCACCGGTCGTGCCGGCGACGACGATCCCGTCCGACCCGTTCTCGACGAGGTGGCGGGCCAGCCTCTGGAACGCATCGAAGTCGATCGACTCGTCGTCGCGGAACGGGGTGACGATCGCCGTCAGGATGTGGCCGAGCACCTGGTAGAGGATACTCGCGCCGTGGCGCGGTTCCTCCTGGTGCATGGGGCCTGGCACGGCGGGTGGTGCTTCCGCCGGCTCGCCGAGGAGCTGGCGGCCCGCGGTCACGAGGTCGAGGCTCCCGACCTTCCCTGCGACCAGGTCGGGCTGACGCCGCTCGACTACGCGCGCCTGCTCGGCCCGCAGCCGGATTCGATCCTGGTCGGCCATTCGCTGGCCGGGCTGACGATCGCACAGGTCGAGGCGCGCAAACGTGTCTATCTCGGCGCGCTGGTGCCGGTCGAGAACGTCTATCGGGACGCCTTCGCTCCGGGGTTCGGCGGCTTCATCCGGGACGAGCAGGGCCGTTCGTACTGGCCGGACGCGGACACGGCGGCGGCCCGGATGTATCCCGACTGTTCACGCGCGCAGTCCGACTGGGCGTTCGAGCACCTGCGCCACCAGGCGCCGTTCGACGCGGTGACCGCGCCGTTCGGAAGCGGTGACGTCGTCATCGCGACCCTGCGAGATGCCGCGGTCGACGCGGGCTGGCAGATCCGGACGGCACGCGCGCACGGCGCGCAGCTGATCGAGCTCGACGCGGGCCACTCACCGTTCCTCACCCAGCCGGAGGAGCTCGCAGAGGCGCTCAGCTCGGTGGCGTGAGCAGAACGACTCGGGCGGCGACCACCTCGGGGCGTCCGGCCGCGCGCAGGAACTCGTCCTCGTACGGCCTCCCCGCGAGCCCGACGAGCGCCCGGGGCGCGAGCTCGAACAGCCGGGCGAGCACCGGGGCCACATTGCGGCGCTCGTACAGCACGTCCGCGGCGAGCGCGAGGTCGAATCGCTCGCCCCACGGATCCCGCCAGTCCCGGACCTCGGTCGCAACTCGCAGCCCGTTCCGCTCGGCGTTCGCCTGCAGGAGCTCGATCGCCTCCTCCGACCAGTCGGTCGCCGTCACCTCCGCCCCCCGGGCAGCGGCGACGAGCGAAGGCACGCCGAGGCCGCAGCCGAGCTCGACGACGCGCAGGCCGGCGACATCGGGCAGCGCCCGAGCGAGCGCCGTCGCCGCCGGCCACAGCTCGGCCCAGTACGGCAGGAATTCGTCGCGTGCGAAGGCGTCCTCGTCGATCAGAGCCTCGGGGGAGACCGGCCGGCGCAGGGCGAGCTCGATCTCCCCCACCTTGATCGTCTCGTCGCGCAGTTCGGCCACGACGAGAGCATGCCTTCACTCGAGCACGTGGATGTTTCGCTCCGAGCAGAGGTCCTTCAGCACCTCGGGCCAGACCGAGACACTCACCTCGCCGAGGTGGGCCTTGCGCAGGAGCAGCATCATCGTTCGCGCCTGCCCGATCCCGGAGCCGATCGAGAGCGGCACCTCGCCGCGCAGGATCGACCGGTGGTACGGGAGCTCGACGAGCTGCGTCTGCCCGGAGAGCTCGAGCTGGTGCCGCAGGCTCTCCGCGTCGACGCGGATGCCGCCCGACATCAGCTCGTGCCGGCGCTGGGTGACGGGATTCCAGACGAGGATGTCGCCGTTCAGCCCGTGCATCGGCCGTCCGTCGGCGGAGACTGTCTCGGTCGACCAGTCGTCGTAGTCCGCCGCGCGCAACTCGTGCGGCAGACCATCGGCGAGCGGCCAGCCGATTCCGTAGATGAAGACGGCGGGGTGCTCCTGGAGGATCAGCGTCTCGCGCTGCTTGCGCGGGAGATCGGGGTACGCCGCCAGGATGTCCTCGGCGTGCAGGAAGGTGAGCTCGTCGGGAAGCGTCCCCCACTCGGCGAGTGCCGGCCAGGTGTCGAGCAGCATCGTCTCGGCTGCCTTCAACGCCCGCCAGATCGCGCGCACCGTTGCGGTGAGATAGTCGAGCGTCCGGTCCTCGCGGCGGATCGCACGCTCCCAATCCCACTGATCGACGTAGGCGCTGTGGTCGTGGTCGAGGAAGTAGTCCTTCCGCACTGCCCGCATGTCGGTGAGGATCCCCTCGCCGGGCTCGCAGCCGAACTGGCGGAGCGCCAGCCGCTTCCATTTCGTCGCCGCCTGCACGACCTCCGCGTCGAGCGGGTGCAGGTCACGGTCGTTCGCGATGTGGAACGTAACCGGCGTTCGGGAGCCGTCCCGGTCGAGGTAGTCGTTGACGCCACTCGAACGGTCGACGATCAACGGCACCTGCACCTGGATGAGGTTGAGCTCTGTGCAGAGCTGCTCTTCGATCACGCGCTTCGCCGCGTAGAGCGCCTGCATCGTCTCGCGCGGCGTGAGCACGGAGCGGTAGTCGGTCGGCAAAACGGTGGCGAGCTCGCTGTACGAGCCGATTCCCGGCCCGGCGAGATCCGCTTGCTTGGCAACGCTTGTCATATCGCCTCCTATCTGTACGAGGCGATCGTCCTCCCGGTCGCGGAAGCCCGCATCGGGGGAAACCCGTCCCTCCTACAGCAACGCGTCGAGCCCGACGGTCAAGCCCGGCGGCAGCGTCGGCAGCCGCTCCAGCGCGAGCAGCACACCCGGCGTGTAGGCCTCCCGCGAGGTCACGTCGTGGCGGATCGTCAGCACCTGGCCGGGGCCGCCGAGAATCACCTCGTGGTGGGCATTCAGCCCGGGCAGTCGCACGGAATGGATCGCCACGTCTCCGCCCATTCGCTCGGCGGTCAGCTTCGACGTCCCGGACGGGGCGTCGAGCTTCGCGGGATGGTGCAGCTCGACGATCTCGGCGCGATCCATGACCTCCGAGGCGACCTCGGCGAAGCGCATCATCAGCACGGCGCCGATCGCGAAGTTCGGCGCATAGAAGACGGTGACGGCCGCGTCCGCGAACTCGCCGGTCTCCCAGCCGGTCGTGCCGACGATGCTGGGGACCCCCGCTGCGACGGCGGCCCGGACGTTCGCGGTGACGGCGTCGGGCCGTGTGAAGTCGACCATCGCGTCCGCCGCGTCGAGCTCGTCCACCAGCGTGTGGCCGGCTGCCTCGAGTCCCGGCGCCAGGACCGAGCCGACCTTGCCGCGCCGCCCGTTCAGGAGAACGTTCACGCTGCGCGCGCGAGGCCGGGCGTGATCCGCTCGAGCGCTTCGAGGAACCGCTCCTCGTTCGGGCCGATGCATGCCGCTGAGAGTCGCTCGGATGTGAGGAACGCCGCCGCGAGCTCACAGACCGACGCCGGCTCGACCGCATCGATCTCCGCCACGATCCGGTCGAGCGACAACAGCTCCGAGTCGGTGATGAGCGACTTGCCGAGCCGGTTCATCCGTGTCGACGTGGACTCCATCGAGAGCAGGATGCGGCCTTTCAGGTTCTCCTTCGCCCGGTCGAGCTCGGCCGTGGCGAGGTTCCCGGCCGCAATGTCACCGATCTGCTCGGCGGTGATCGCGAGCGCCTCGGCGAGATTGTCCTCGCGCGTGCCCAGGTAGACCCCGATCTGCCCGGTGTCGGTGTACTGCGAGATGAACGAGTACACCGCGTAGGCCAGTCCGCGCTTCTCACGGATCTCCTGAAAGAGCCGCGACGAGGCCGAGCCGCCGAGGATCGCGTCGAGGAGCGATGACGCGAAGCGCCGCCGGTCGGAGCGCGAGATGCCCGGCGCGGCGAGGCAGACGTGGTACTGCTCGGTGTCCTTGCGCTGGAAGCGCAGCTGGGGCTGCGGTGCCTGGACGAGCGGCGGCCGCAGATTCGCGCGCGTGCCGACGTTGCCGCCACGGCGCGCAAGGCCCTGTTGCACCAGCTCGACGATCTCGTCGTGATGGATGTTCCCCGCCGCCGCAAACACGATGTTCGCAGGCGCATACATCTCGTCGTGATAGCGCGCGATCGCCTCGTACGGGATCGACGAAATCACCTCTGCCGTGCCGATCACCGGCCGCCCGAGGGGGTGATCGCCGAACACCGCATCGGCGATCAGGTCGTGGACGAGCTCCTGCGGAGCGTCCTCGTACATCGCGATCTCCTCGAGCACGACCTCGCGCTCGGTCTCGAGCTCGGAGAACGCCGGTGCGAACACCATGTCGCTCATCACGTCGACGGCCGTGCCCAGGTGATGGTCAGGGATGCGGGCGAAGACGAGCGTGTGCTCACGGGAGGTGGCGGCGTTCAGCTCGCCGCCCAGGCCGTCGAAGATCTCCGCGATCTCGAGCGCGCTGAAGCGGCTCGTCCCCTTGAAGAGCAGGTGCTCGATGAAGTGCGAGACGCCTGCCTCCGGCGGCTCCTCGTCGCGCGAGCCGGCGCCGATCCAGAAGCCGACGGCGGCCGACCGGACGTGGTCGAGCCGCTCGGTGATGACACGCTCACCCGAGTCGAGCTCCGTCAGGACCCAGTTCTGCACGGGCGTAGCGTAGTGCCGCCCGCTACCTGCGGTAGAGGACGTGGCTTTGCGGGTCGACGTAGAGCGCCGGATCGATGCGCGGAAGCGAGAGCGCAGCAGCCACACCCAGCCCCGCGCAGACACCGCCGAGGAGCGCTGTGAGCGTCGGCTGCGGCACGAGCGTGACCAGTGCGAGCACCGTGAGACCGACGGTGCTCGGGAGCGTGGCCGCGAGGGCTTGCCGCCAGAGCGGCGCGATCACGGCGTCCGGCGGCGCCTCGACGGGCTCGGCCCGCGCCGCCGTGAAGCGGGCGCGCGGGTCGTTGAAGAGCAGGAAGGTGATCGCGATCGCCCCCGAGACGAACGCCAGCAGGGACGAGGTGCTCGCCGCGCCGCCGAGCCGCGCCGCACCGAGGAGCGCGACACCGAGCGCGAGCCGGATCGGGATCACTCCGAGGGTGCGGTTGCGCACGGAGTGCAGCGTCATCGCGGATCGCCGGGGAGCAGCGACCACACGATCGCGTCCTGCCGCCGCTCGTGCAGCCAGATCGACTTGCGCTCGAGGCCTTCGCGCCGAAACCCGACTCGCTCGGCGAGGCGCTGCGACGGCAGGTTCTCCGGATGCGTCCGCAGCTCGAGTCGCCCGATCCCCTCGCTGAACAGCCACTCACAGAGGAGGCGAACCGCCCGGGTCATCAACCCTCGGCCGCGGCCGGGTGCACCGGCGAGGTACGCGATCTCGTAGTTGTCGCGGTGGCGTCGCGAGGCGACCACGGCACCGACCGCGATGTCGCGGCCGGCCTCAGTGACGGTGTAGTCGATGCGCTCACCGCTTGCCCGCCCACTCCGCACGGTGGCGAGGAGCGAATCGAAGTCCGACTGACGAGGCACGGCAGGCATGTTCAGCCAGGTGTGCACGAGCTCGTCGCCCATCGTCGAAAGAACGACGGCGCGGTCGTCCTCACGCAGTTCGCGGAGGACGACCACGCCGTCGGTGAGCGTGGCAGGCGGCGGCCTCATGCCGCCGACCCTACTTACTCGCTGCGCGACCCCTCACGCTCGCGGCGGGGCCCGCGGCTGCCGCCGCGCTGGCCGTCGCGGCGCGGGCCGCGATCCTCGCGGGGCTCACGCGGCGGTGCGTCCTTCGCCCGCTCGATGAGCTCCTCGGGACTGACCATCTTGTCGCCCTCGTGCTTCTGCACGAGCTTGAGGCCGATGCGGCCGCGTGCCTTGTCGACCTCCTGGACGACCACGTCGAGGATGTCACCGCGTGCGATCACGTCCTCGATGTGGTTGACGCGGCCGGGGCCGACGTTCGAGACGTGGAGCAGGCCGTCCGTGCCCTTCTTGAGCTCGACGAACGCGCCGAAGTCCGTCGTCTTGACGACGCGGCCGGTGTACGTGTCGCCGACCTCGGGCTCCTTGGTGAGGTTGCGGATCGCCTCGATCGCGGCATCGCCCTTCGTTCCCTCGGTCGCGTACACGAGGATCGTGCCGTCCTCTTCGATGTCGATCTGCACCTCGTACTCGGCCTCCAGCGAGCGGATCGTCTCGCCGCCCTTGCCGATCACCATGCCGATGAACTCGGGGTTGATCTGGATCGTCGAGATACGCGGCGCATGTTCTGCAAGTGCCTCGCGCGGCGCGGCGATCGCCTGGTTCATCTTCGCCAGGATCGCGATGCGAGCATCCTTCGCCTGAGCGAGGGCCTGCTGCATGATCTCGCGGCTGACGCCCGTGATCTTGATGTCCATCTGCAGGGCGGTGATGCCGTCCTGTGTGCCGGCGACCTTGAAGTCCATGTCGCCCAGGTGGTCCTCAGCACCCTGGATGTCGGTGAGGATCTCGTAGTCGTCGCCTTCCTTGACGAGGCCCATCGCGATGCCGGAGACCGGGGACGTGATCGGCACGCCGGCGTCCATCAGCGCGAGGGTCGACCCGCAGACCGATCCCATCGAGGACGAGCCGTTCGACTCGAGCGTCTCGGACACGATGCGGATCGTGTACGGGAACGTCTCCGTCGTCGGGAGCACCGCCTCGAGCGCCCGCTGGGCGAGTGCACCGTGGCCGATGTCACGCCGCTTGGGCGAGCCCATGCGACCCGTCTCTCCCACCGAGTAGGGCGGGAAGTTGTAGTGGTGCATGTAGCGGCGGTCACGCTCGAGGGAGAGGTCGTCGATGCGCTGCCCCTCCTTCGCCGTCCCGAGGGTCAGCAACGACATGATCTGCGTCTGGCCGCGGGTGAAGAGACCGGAGCCGTGGGTTCTCGGCATCACCGACACCTCGACCTCGATCGGGCGGATCTGCGTCGCGGTCCGGCCGTCGGGACGACGCTTCTCGACCGCGATCTTCTGGCGGACGAGGCTCTTGTAGATCGACTCGCACGCCTTCTTGACGTAGCCCTTCGTCAGGGTGTCCTTGACCGCAGGCTCGCCGTCGACGGTGGCCGGGCCGACCGGGAACGGCAGCTCGACACTCTCGATGATGTGCTCGAAGAGCAGGTTGCGCTTCGCGGACTTGAGCTCCTTCGAGTCCTGCTCCGCCTCGGTGAGACCGCGCAGGTCGTGCTCGAACTTCTCGCGAACGACCGCCTCGACGGCGACCGAGCGCTGCTTCTCGAGGATCTGGGCCAGCGACATCCGCACCTGCAGCTCGCCGAACACCTTTGCCTCGTCCGCGTCGAGCGAGGGAGCACCGACTTCCTTCTCGACGATCTCCTCGACGATCGCGGCAGCCTCGCGGAGGCCCTGCTGCTGGATGCGCTCCCAGATCTGATGGCCGTAGGCGTCCTCGAGGCGCTCGGTGACGGCCGGGTCGAGCCACTTCGTCTTGCCGCGCTTCGCCCGGAGCTCGAGCTGGGCGTCGCAGAGCTTCACGATCTCGCGGTGGGCGATCTCGAGGGCCTCGAGGAGCTTGTCCTCGTGCACCTGGTTCGCGCCCGCCTCGACCATCGTCAGTCCGTCCTTCGTCCCGACGACGATCAGGTCGAGATCGGACTCCTCGATCTCTTCGAGCGTCGGGTTGACGACGAGGCCGCCCTCCACGATGCCCATCCTCACTGCGCCGATCGGGCCGAGGAACGGCAGGGGCGACACGGTGAGCGCCGCCGAGACGGCGTTGATGCAGAGAACGTCGTGCGCGATCACCATGTCGGCCGAGAAGACCGTGGCGACGCACTGCGTCTCGTTGCGGTAGCCCTTCGGCCAGAGCGGCCGGACGGGGCGGTCGGTCATGCGAGCGGTCAGGATGGCGCGCTCCGTCGGGCGCCCCTCCCGCTTGAAGAACCCGCCGGGGATCTTGCCGGCGGCGTACATGCGCTCCTCGACGTCGACCGTGAGCGGGAAGAAGTCCGCGCCTTCGCGGGCCTCCGTCCGGCCCTGCGCCGTACCGAGCACGACGGTGTCGCCGCTGCGGACGAGCACTGCTCCGTCAGCCTGCTTGGCGATCTTCCCGGTCTCGAAAGAAATCTCCTTGCCGCCGACTTCGACGGACACGGAAACCGGCACCCCTGCGGGGTGCTCAGCTTCGACAATGGTCATGTTTCTCCTATTCCTCCACTGTGCATTGAGTGAAGGGTGGAAGTTTGAGCCAGCGCTCCGACGTGAAGTGCTCGCCCAAACTCCACCCTCCGTGACATGAGGGCTGAGACACCGCCTTCTAGCGGCGGAGGCCCAACTCCTTGATGAGGGCGCGGTAGCCCTCGAGGTTCTTGCGCTGCAGGTAGTTCAGGAAGCGGCGGCGGCGCCCGACGAGTTTGAGCAGGCCGCGACGCGAGTAGTGGTCGTGCTTGTGCGTGCGGAGGTGCTCGGTCAGCTCGTTGATGCGCTGGGTCAGCATTGCGATCTGGACCTCGGGCGAACCGGTGTCCGTCTCGTGCTTGCCGAACTTCTGAACGTGCTCCAGCTTCTCTTCCTTGGTGAGGGGCATGCTTCTCCTCTCGATGATGACGTCGCCCAGGTCTCAGCTCGCCGCGAAGGAAGACGCGAGACGGCCGAGGCCGGGTCCGCAAGTAGGGTAGCGGATCCCCGATGAATGCGCCGTTCTCGAGCCAGGTGGAGGCAGCAGCACGCACGTGGGACGTGCCGGCGCTCGCCGCCGGCTGGTCCATCGCCGGCACCGTCGGGACGGCGTCGGTGGGCTGCGAGGTCGGGACGATCTTCCGGATCGCCTCGATCACGAAGCCGCTCACCGCGACGCTGGTCGCCGGCCTCCTCGATCTCGACGCTCCGACCGGAGTCTGGCCCGACGACGTGCGCGTGCAACACCTCCTCTCCCACACGAGCGGCTTCGACTGTGAATGCGGCGATCTCGCCCGGTTCGGCTCGGGCGACGACGCGCTCGGCGGCGTCGTCGCGGAACTGCCCGGCGTGCACCGGTTCCTGGGCGTCGACGAGGCGTGGTCGTACGCGAACACCGGCTATTGGCTCGCCGGCCACCTTGCGGCTGTGCGCGCCGATGCGAGCTACGAGGATGCGCTTGCCGCCCGGGTGCTAGAGCCGGCCGGCATGGAAGCGACGTCGTTCGGAGAGCCCGAGGTCGACGGCACCGGCCCGGACGCGCGCTCCGGGCCGTATCCGCGGGCCCGTCGCCCCTCCGGCGGCCTCGTGTCCAACGTGCCCGACCTGCTCCGCTTCGGGCAGTCGCACCTTGCGCACCCCGAATCGGCCCGCCTGCGCTCGCCGCTCGCGCGGCCCCTCGGCGGCGTCTACGGCCTGGGCCTCGGCGGCGAGCGAGTCGGCAGCGGCGAGGTCTGGGGTCACGGCGGCTCGTACGGAGGCTTCCAGTCGTCGTTCCGCGTCGTTCCCGGCCACGACGCCGTGTTCGTCGGGCTCACGAACAGCAGCGACGGCTCGCAGGCGTTGCGCGAGCTCGAAGACCTGTTCTTCGAGCTCGTCCTCGGTGCACGGCGAAGGGTGCCCGCGACGATCGAGCTCTCGGACGCGGCTCTCGGCGCGGTCAGCGGCTCGTATGCCAATTCCGAGGCCCGCTACGACGTCGCAGTCTCGGGCCGCGGGCTGACGGCGGCGTTCGAGGACGGCGAGTTCGCCGCCAGGCCGATCGGCGAGCGGTTGTTCGAGATCACGACCGCCGGCGCGCGCGCCGGTGACCGCTTCGACTTCCCCGTCGCGGGCTTCGGCCGGTTCGAGAGCGGGCTCGCAGAGCGGATCGCATGATCATCCCGACGGTCGCCGCAGCGCACCCTGCGACGGCAGCGGCCGGCGCCGAGATTCTGGCCGCCGGTGGGTCTGCCGCAGACGCCGCCGTCGCCGCCGCGCTCGTCTCGTGCGTGGCCGAGACCTTGATGACCGGCCTGCTCGGCGGCGGCTACGCGATCCACTTCGACTCGGCAAGCCGCACGGTGCGCAATCTCGACTGCTTCGTCTCGGTGCCTTCAGGCTCCGGGGCTCCCATGGACTCGCTCCCGATCCAGTTCGGAGACGCGTTCGTCGACTACTCGGTCGGCGCATCGTCGTGCGCGGTTCCCGGCCTGCCGGCCGGGCTCGACGCGCTCTGGAGCGCTTGCGGCCGACTCCCGTGGCCGGAGATCGTCGAGCCGGCGCTGCGCCACGCGCGCACAGGGGTCGCCATGACGGAGGCGCACGCCTCGTGCCTCGTGATGCTCACGTCGGTGATGACGATGCGCGAAGGAGCGCGGATGTACGCGCCGGGAGGCAGGCTGCTCGGCGCAGGCGATCTCCTCGACCAACCGGGGCTCGTGGCGGCTCTGGAGCTGATCCGCGACGAGGGCGACCGCGACCGTCTACACCGGCTCGATCGCGACCTCCCTGCTCGAGTTGATGGCCGAGCGCAAAGGGTCGATCACCGCCGGGGACCTCGCCTCGTATGCGGTTGCCTGGTCGGAGCCGACCGAGTGCGCCTTCGCCGGCAGGCGCGTGCTCACGAGAGCGGGCCTGTCGGGCGTTCCGGCCACGCTCGCGCGGTTCGACCCTGCAGGTGGAGCCGACGCGCTGCTCGAGGCGCTCGAGCAAGGCCCGACACCGGATGGGCACACGACCAACATCACCGTGGTCGACGCCGACGGGAATGCCTGCGTGCTGACGACGAGCCTCGGCCTCGGCTCGGGCGACTGGGTGCCCGGGCTCGACCTTCATCTGAACAGCATGCTCGGTGAGACAGATCTCATCCGCGAGCCGCTGGAGCCGGAGGCGCGCATGGCGAGCATGATGGCCCCCACCCTGGTCTTCGCAGACGACGGCCTCGAGCTGGCGCTCGGCGCCGCGGGCGGCACCCGTCTTCGCACCGCGCTCCTCGGCGTGCTGGCCGGAGTGCTGCACGAGGGCATGACGCCGCAGGTGGCGATCGACCGTCCGCGCTTCCACCCCGACGGTCACATCCTGAACGCCGAGCCCGGCGTCGACGAACGGTGGCTCGCGCGCCTCGAGGCGCGCGGCCGCGAGATCCGCCGCTGGCCCACGTTGCACCACTACTTCGGGGGCGTCAGCGCGGTCGGTCGGACGGGGGCCGGCGCGGACCCGCGTCGCAGCGGCGCTGTGAGCACTGCCTGAGCGGACGCCGACCGGTCAGACGGGGCGCTGCGCCGCTCTCGTCTCTTCGACGTCGCGGGCGATCTGGGCGACGAGCTCCGACTCGCTCTCGAACGCCCGCTCGTCGCGAAGCCGCCGCCAGAGCTCGACGACGAGCCGGTCACCGTACAGGTCTCCGGTCCAGTCCAGCAGGTAGGCCTCGATCCGGCGCTCGCTGCCGCCGTAGTGGGGATTCACGCCGATCGAGACCGCCGCACGGCGCTCGCCGACGCCCCCGGCGTAGATCCCGAAGGCCGGTACGAGCACGTCAGGATCGACCGAGAGGTTCGCCGTGGGGAACCCGAGCGTTCCGCCCCGCCGGTCACCGCCGACCACCGTCCCTTCCACCTCGACCGGCCTGCCAAGGAGCCGCGCGGCGCCCCCGACGTCTCCGGCGTGCACCAGCTGGCGGATCCTCGTCGACGACACGCCTTCGACCAGGGGGACCTGCCGCGCGTCGAGTCCGAGGCTGCGGAGGAGCTGCAGATCGCCCGCCCGGCGCTTGCCGAAGCGAAACCCCGTGCCGGCGACGACGACCTGCGCCCCGATCCCGAGCAGGTACTGCTGCGCGAACTCCTCGGGCTCGAGGCCGGCGATCTCCGGGCTGAACTCGACGACGAGCACGTCCTCCACTCCGGCCGCCTCGAGGAGCTCGAGCCGGCGCTCCAGCGTCGCCAGGAGCTCGACGCGGCTCGACAGCACCGTTCGCGGGTGGGGGTGAAAGGTGACCACCGTGGTGGCCAGCTCGCTGCGGCCGCCTGCGTCGGCGGCGGCACGCACGACGGCGCGATGCCCGAGATGCATGCCGTCGAACGTCCCGATCGCGACTGCACGCGGACGAACCGCCAGCTCTGCAGCCGAGTGAGCAACGTTCATGCGGCCGCGTCTCCGTCCGGCTCATCCAGAGCGAGCACACCCCCGCGGATCGCCTCGGGCACGCGCTCGAGCGCCTCCACGGCGAGGCGGTCGAGTGCTTCGCCCGCGGGCAGAAGCACGGCGTGGTCGACCGGGTGCGACTCCTCGATGCCGAACGGCCCGACTGCGGTCCGGCGCAGCGTCGCGCAGTGGCCGTCCAGCGCCGAGGCGATCGACCGCACATACGTCCCGGAGCCGACGTGCAGCGCCAAGCGCACGGTCGTGCCCGTATACGCGATGACGTCGAGCGACTGCACGAGCGTGCGCCTCGTGGGCATCTCGACGGTGACGCCCCGACGCGCCAGCTTGTACGCGCGCTCACCCCCGATCTTCACCGCCGACACGGCGGGGACCGGCAGGTCGACCTCGCCCCGGAGGCGCTCGAGCGCCTCTTCCAGGGCCGCCTGCTGCGGAGCCTCGTGCTGCTCCAGCAGCTCCCCTTCCGGGTCGCCGGTCGACGTCGTCGCGGTCAGATCGACGTCGGTGATGTAGCGCTTGTCCAGGCCGACAAAGCACGGAGCCAGTCTAGTTGCCGCTCCGGACAACAGGATCAACAGCCCGGTGGCGAACGGATCGAGCGTCCCGGCGTGGCCGGTTCGGGCGTGCGTCCGGCGTCTCAGCGCTGCAACGATGGCAAACGACGAGGGCCCCGCCGGCTTGTCGACCAGCGCGACCCCGACCGGTTTAAGACTGCGGGGCGGCACCGTCGCCCTGGGTCGCGAGCACGAACTCACGACGGATGAAGTCGATGATCTCCTCGATCGTGAGCTCCGACGAGAAGCCGGCAGCCTGGCGGTGGCCGCCACCGCCCGCTGCGCGCGCGATCGCGGACACGTCGACCTCGTCGTGGGAGGAGCGCAGCGAGATGCGCCGGGCCGGGCCTTCGTGGCGCGGCGGCTCGCGAATCAACGCCACCATCTCGGAGCCCTCGATGGCACGGAGGTAGTCGATGATCCCCTCCGAGTAGGGCTCTTCCGCGCCGACGTCGGCGAAGTCGTCCCTGAGGAGATACGACACGACCAAGCGGCCGCCCTCGAAGAGCTGGGCGCGCTCGAGGGCGCGCGCGAGCAGCTTCAGCTTGGCGAACTGGACCGTCTCGTAGACATGGCGGAAGATCCCGTGCACGTCCGCTCCTGCCTCGACCAGCTCGGCAGCGAGCCGAAGCGACTTCGGCGTCGTGTTCGTGTACTGAAAGCGCCCCGTATCCGTGACGAGACCGACGTAGAGCGCAGCGGCGATCGCGGGCGTCAGCGGCACACCGAGCTCGCGCAGCACGTCGCGCACGATCTCTGCGGTCGACGAGGCGTCTGCGACGATCAGGTTCACTGCGCCGAACGACGAGTTGTCGTGATGGTGGTCGACGTTGACGACGATCTTCGCGCCCGTGACCGGAGTCGACTCAGGCCCGATCCGCCGCTCATTCGCGCAGTCGACGGCGATCAGCACGCGCTCCGCGAGATCGGCCGGCAACGTGCGCTGCAAGTCCGAGAGGTCGAGAAAGCTGTACTCGCCTGGCGTCGGAGCGGCACCGGAGAGGTACATGACGACGTCTTTGCCGAGCGCCTCCAGCCCGAGCGCAGTGCCGAGCATCGATCCGAGCGCGTCCCCGTCGGGGTTCTCGTGCGCGCAGACCACGAAGCGGTCGTTCAACCGGATCGCGTCGGCAACCGCCTGCAGGTCAGTTTTTGTCGTCGTCTGGCTCATCTTCGGGCATCCCGGTGGCGCTTTCAGAGACCGTCTCGGGAAGACTGTCCGGTGGCAGATCTGCCGCAACGTCGTCGATCAGCTTTGTCATGCGGACGCCCCGCTCGACGGAGTCATCGTAAGCGAACGTGAGCGTGGGCGTTCGGCGCAGGCTCAACTCCCGGTTGATCTTCGCCTGCAGGACGCCTCGCGCCGAGTCGAGCCCGGCCAGGGTCGCCCGAAGCTTCTTCTCGTTGCCGAAGACCGAGACGAAGATCCGCGCCTCGGCGAGATCCGGCGACACAACGGCGCCGGTGACCGTCACGAGGCCGATCCGCGGGTCCTTCAGTTCGCCGACGCCTTCGGCGACGACTGCACGGACGGACTCGTTGACTCGGCGCATGCGCTCGGACACGCCGCCACACTAGTCGTCGTCCGGGGAAACGAGCAGGCGATCGCAACGGACGAGCGTCCAGTCACCGGAGGCCAGCCAGCGGGCAGCACCGTCGGCGAGCTGCTCCGCGTCCTGCGCGGACCGGGCGGTGCAGGCAACGGTGAGGGTGGAACGCTGCCAGAGCTCGTGGTGGTCGACCTCGGCAACCGAGGCGCCGAAGCGATTGCGCAGGTTGTCCTTCGCCGAGCGCACGAAGTGGCGCTTGCCCTTCAGTGACGACGCTTCGGGAAAGTGCAGCTCGACCGTCAGGATCGCGACGAAGCCCGACGCCATCAGGCGCCCGAGCTACGAAGCGTCGCCCGAGCTCGACCCGCCGGCCGGCTCGTCGAGCGAGGTGCGTTCGACCTCGCGCGTCTCGAACACCTCGAGGACATCGCCCTCGCGGAGGTCGTTGAAGCCCTCCAGGAGGATGCCGCACTCGAATCCCTCGGTCACCTCGCGAACGTCGTCCTTGAATCGGCGCAGCTGCGCCACTGTCGTCTCGTGGATGCGCGTACCGTCGCGGAACAGGCGCACGTGCGAGTTGCGGCGCACGAGGCCACTCGTGACCATGCACCCTGCGATCGTCCCGAGGCGCGAGACCTTGAAGAGCGCCCGCACCTCGACCTCGCCGATGATCGCCTCGGTCTCGACCGGCGTGAGCATGCCGACAAGCGCCTGCTCGATCTCCTCGGTCAACTGGTAGATGACGCGGTACAGGCGGATCTCGACGCCCGCGCGCTCCGCAACGCTTCGCACCTCGGCCGACGGTCGCACGTTGAAGCCGACGATCATCGCGGTCGAAGCAGCGGCGAGGTTGACGTCGTTCTCGGTGATCCCGCCGACGCCGGTGTGGATGACGTTGACCCGCACCTCGGGGTGCTGGATCTTGCCGAGCTCGGAGACGATCGCCTCGACCGAGCCCTGCACGTCGCCCTTGATGACGATGTTCAGGTCCTGCACGCCGCCGGCCTGCATCTGCTCGAACAGCTTGTCGAGCGAGACACCGCCGCTGCGCTGCTTGGCCATCGCTTCGCGCCGCAGGCGCTCGCCCCGCTGCTGCGCGAGCTCGCGGGCTCGCCGCTCGTTCTCGACGACCCGGCCGAACTCACCCGCCGGCGGCGGACGGTCGAAGCCCAGGATCTCGACGGGCTCACCCGGGTGAGCCTCCTTGATCCGCTCACCGCGGTAGTCGTAGAGCGCCCGCACGCGGCCCCAGGCATCGCCGGCGACGATCGCGTCCCCGACCCTCAGGGTCCCGCGGTGGATCAGCATCGTCGCCACCGGGCCGCGGCCCACGTCCAGGCGCGACTCGATGATCGGGCCGGACGCATCGGCGGAGGGATTCGCGCGCAGGTCCAGCTCGGCATCCGCGACGAGCAGGATGCGCTCGAGCAGATCGTCGAGGTTCTCTCCCTGCTTGGCGGAGACGCGGGCAACCTGGACGTCGCCGCCCCACTCCTCGGGCTGCAGGCCCTCGGTCGCGAGCTCGCCGAGCACGCGGTCAGGGTTGGCGTCGGGCAGGTCGATCTTGTTGACGGCGACGACGATCGGCACGTCGGCGGCGCGGGCGTGCGAGATCGACTCCTTCGTCTGCGGCATGACACCGTCGTCGGCGGCGACGACGAGCACGGCGATGTCGGTGACCTTCGCGCCGCGGGCCCGCATGGCGGTGAACGCCTCGTGGCCCGGCGTGTCGAGGAACGTGATGCGGCGGCCGTTGTGATCGGCCTGGTACGCACCGATGTGCTGGGTGATCCCGCCGGCCTCGGTCGAGACGACGCGCGTCTTGCGAATCGCGTCGAGCAGCGTCGTCTTCCCGTGGTCGACGTGGCCCATGATCGTGACCACCGGTGGGCGCGCCTCGAGTGTCTCCTCTGCGTCCTCGAACGTCTCCGGCTCGTCGTCATCGTCGTCGGCGTGCTTGATCGTCACCTCACGCTCGAGCTCGACCGCGATCAGCTGCACCTCGTCGTCGGTCAGCGACTGCGTCGCCGTCTTCATCGTGTTGAGGTTCATCAGCAGCTTGATGATCTGCGGCATCGCGACGCCGAGCGCCTGCGAGAAGTCGCGCAGCGTGACCCCGGACTCGACGGTGACCGGGCCGGTCGGCGCAACGACCTCGCGCGGCTGCCTGGGGCCGCGATCGGCGGGACGGTCGCCGGGGCGCTGGCGCTGGCCCTGCCCGGGCCGGCCGCCGCCCTGGTCGATCACGACGCGGCGACGGCCCTTCGGGCCTCCGCCACGAGGTCTGATCGGTCTGTTCGGCTTACCGTTGGCCATTGGGGATCAAGTGTAGAGACGGGACAGTTCCGGGTCGACGTGGACGGTCGTGCGCAGGATCCTGGCGAAGGCCCTGCGCGACGCGGCGCGGTCGAAGCACTGCCGCCGCCGGCACGTGTAGGCGCCGCGACCGCCGCCGGCGCCCGCCACGAGCTCGGAGCGCTCCGCGTGGAAGCGCTGCAGCTCGCTCTTGGGCGCCTTGCGGCCGCAACCGGCGCAGGTGCGAACCGGGTCTCCGCTCGTTACTTGGCCTCCTCGATCGGGATGCCTGCGTACGGATCGTCCTCGACCCGCTCGGGATGCCCGGCGCCGCTCTCGAGCGTCTGGTCCTCTCCCTCGACCGGGGCGTCGCCCGGCCCTGCCGGGAACTCCTCGGGCTCGGGGTTGCCGAACGCTGCGGCGTCCTCGGTGACCGCCTCGGGCTCCGCCGTGTCGGCGAGCGCCTCGAGCTCCGGATCGGCCTCCGCGACGATCGGGTTGTCCTCCTCGTTCGGCTCGTGCAGGGCCAGCTCCTGGTGGGCCGGCACGCCGCAGTACTTCGAGCCCGGCAGTGCCGCGTTCGGGCAGCGCTTGCCGTTCGAGAGCACCGCCGCGCAGCGGCCCGAGACGTCGTTCTCGTCGCCGGGCTCGCCGCCGCCGAACGCGGCGTCGGCCTCCTGCTGCGCGAACTCCGTGTCGGAGGTGATGTCGATCTTCCAGCCGGTCAGCCGTGCGGCAAGGCGGGCGTTCATGCCTTCCTTCCCGATCGCGAGCGCGAGCTGGTCGTCGGGGACGACGACCGTCGCCTCCCTGCCCTCGTCGTCGAGGTAGACCTCGCGGACGCGTGCCGGCGACAGCGCCTTCGCGACGAAGCGGGCCGGCTCGTTGTTCCACGGGATGATGTCGATCTTCTCGCCGCGGAGCTCCGACACGACCATGCGGACGCGCGAGCCGCGCGGGCCGACGCATGCGCCGACCGGGTCGACGCCCTGTGCGTGCGACTCGACGGCGATCTTCGAGCGGTAGCCGGGCTCGCGGGCGACGCCGCGGATCTCGACGAGGCCGTCGGCGATCTCCGGCACTTCGAGCTCGAACAGCGTCTTGATCAGCTCCGGGTCGCGGCGCGAGAGGATGACCTGCGGGCCTTTCGTGCCGGTGCGCACCTCGCGGATCACGGCCTTGATGCGTGAGCCCTGCTCGTAGCGCTCGCCGTCGACCTGCTCGGGCCCGGGCAGCAGCGCCTCGACCTTGCCGAGATCGACGAGGATGTTCCGCCGGTCGCCGGTCTGCTGGACGATGCCGGTGACGACCTCGCCGACCCGGTCGATGTACTCGTCGTACATCATCTCGCGCTCCGCCTCGCGGATGCGCTGGAGGATCACCTGCTTTGCCGTCTGCGCGGCGATCCGGCCGAAGTTGTCGGGTGTGACGTCTTCGCGCTGGATCAAGTCCTCGGGCACCTGTGACCAGTCGATCTCGAGGTCGTCGTCGGAGAGCAGCGTGTGATTCTTCTCGCCCGTCTCCTCCTCGATGCGCTCGAGATCGTCGATCGCCTGCTCGCGCGCCTCGTCGAGCAGGCGCAGCTCGAGATCCTCGGGAAGCTCGATCGCGAAAACGCGGAAATCGCCCTTGTCGTCGAGCTCAACGGTCGCGTGCCGTGAGGCACCCGGTGTCTTCTTGTACGCCGCGAGCAGCGCGTCCTCGAGGGCTGCGACCAACGTGCCGCTCTCGATTCCCTTCTCGCGCTCGATCTCGCGAACGGCGTCAACGATCTCCTGGCTCATAGCTCCCGCTCCCGCGTCCGCTCTTTGATGAGCTCCGTCAAGCCTACGCTCATGCCGACTTCCCTTCATCGATCAGATTGGCCCGCACGATCGAGTCGTACGGTATGTCTGCCGGTTCGGCACCGTTCTGGATCCGTGCCGAACGTTCACCGGCGGAGAGAACCGTGCCCCGCGCACGGCCGGTCTCGGTCTTCACACGCACGTTCTTGCCGACTGCGCGCTCGAAATGGGCCTGCGTTCGCAAAGGGCGCTCGAAACCAGGTGAAGAGACCTCGACCGAATACTCGTCGAGATACGGCCGCAGCACGTCGGTGACGCGTTCGCACAGGGCGTGGTCGACGCCCTGCGGATGGTCGACGTAGACGCAGAAGCGCTCCTTGCCCGTGAGCTCGAGTGCCAGCACCTCGACTCCGGGCAACGTCGATTCGACCGTCCGTGCGACGTCTCGCTGCAGTTGTCTCTCCTTGGTAAGCGTTGCCGAGGCCATTTTCGACCAGCCCCCATAATGAAAATGGGCGCCGCGCGCCCATCTCGAACGTGCTCGAAATGTCGCCTGAACGGTAGCAGAATCGCTGCTAATCCCGGCCCTCGGCGACGGTTGGGCCCGCAGCTACAGCACGATCGTGACCGGGCCGTCGTTCTCGAGCTCGAGGGCCATGCGCGCCCCGAAGACGCCCGATTCGACGTGGACGCCGAGCGACCGGAGGGCTTCGAGAAAGCACTCGTACAGATGCTCGGCGGCCTCCGGGCCGGCGGCGCCGGAGAAGCTCGGCCGGTTTCCCCTCGAGGTGTCGGCGATCAGGGTGAACTGGCTGACGACGAGGGCCGCACCGGCTGTGTCGAGTAGCGAGCGGTCGAACTTGCCGTCGTCGTTCTCGAAGACGCGCAATTTGGCGACCTTCTCCGCCAGCCTGGCCGCGTCGTCCTCCTCGTCGCCGGACGCGACCCCGAGCAGGATGCAGAGGCCGGGGCCGATCGAGCCGCCCGGAGTGACCGCCGCGCGCGAGACGCGCTGCAGCACGGCCCTCACCGCTCGCCCAGGTCGAGGATGCGCGCCGCATAGGTCTCCGAGTCGGGCTCCATCGAGCTCGCGAGCTTGTAGTGGCCGTTCGCCTCGGCCGTGCGCCCCTGCTGCTCGAGCGCTCGCCCGAGCGCGTAGTGCGCATAGTGGTCGGTCGGCGAGAGGTCTTCGACGATCGTGCGGAACTCCCGCTCGGCGTCATCCCAGCGCGCGAGGCGAAAGTAGGCGATCCCGAGCGCCTCGCGAATGGAGGCCTTCTCCGGCTCGAGCTTTCTCGCCTTTTCGAGCGGCACGGTCGCCTGTGCCGCCATGCCGGCCCGCAGGCGCTTCTGGCCTTCGCGAAAGAGGGTGTAGGCGTCCTCTGCTACGCCAGGAGCCTCTCGACCTCGTCGAGGATCGCCGCCGCGATCGCGGCCTTCGCCGCCTTCGGGACGGCGCGCTCCCCGTCGCGCGTGACCAGGACGACCTCGTTCTCGCCGACGTCGAAGCCGATGTCCGGGCGACCGATGTCGTTGAAGACGACGAGGTCGGCGTTCTTCGTCTCCAGCATCGCGCGTTTTCGGGCGAGACCCTCTTCCCCCTGCTCCGCACCGAAGGTCACGAGCACCTGCCCCGGGCGCTTGCGCTCTCCCAGCGACCGCGCCACATCCGGCGTCGGCTCCAGCTCGACCGCCCAGGTGTTCCCGTCCTTCGGGCGCTTGCCCGCGAGCGTCTCAGCCGGGCGGTAGTCGGCGACGGCGGCAGCGAGCAGCGCGACGTCGACATCCGGAAGCGCCAGAGCCGCATCGAGCATCGACTCGGCAGTCGGCGTCGGGATCGCCTCGACACCGCGCGGGACGGCGACGGCCAGGTTGGCGGCGAGCAGGATCACCTCCGCTCCCCGCCGGCGGGCTTCTTCGGCGATCGCGACGCCCATCCGTCCCGACGAGCGGTTGCCGACAAAGCGAACCGAATCGAAGGGCTCGCGCGTGCCGCCGGCGGTGATCAGCACGCGGCGCCCGGCAAGCGACCCCGGCTCGAGCAGCTGCTCGACTCGCGCGGCGATCTCGAGCGGCTCGGCCAGCCGGCCCACGCCCCACTCGCCCTCGGCCAGCTCGCCCTCGTCCGGACCGACGAACTCGACGCCGCGCTCGCGCAGCGTCTCGACGTTGGCCCGCGTGGCCGGATGCGCCCACATGCGCGGGTTCATGGCGGGAGCGACCAGCACCGGCCCGCGATGGGCGAGCGCCGCTTCGGTGAGGACGTTGTCCGCAATGCCGTGTGCCAGCTTCGCCAACGTGTTCGCCGTGCACGGCGCGACCACGAGCAGGTCGGCGCGGGTGAGATGCGGATACACATCCTCCTGCGGCGGGCGCCGGGCGAGGGCGACAAACGTCTCCTGCGTCACGAAGCGCTGCGCACCCGGTGTGACGAGCGGGATCACCTCGTGGCCCGCCTTGACGAGCAGGCGCGTCAGCTCGCACGCCTTGTAGGCGGCGATGCCGCCCGTGACGCCAAGGAGGACGCGACTCATGCCCGAATCATGCCCGCTCGGAGCGGTTTGCTAGGCGAATCTGGTTCGGCGTCAGCCGAATGAGATTCGCCGGGCTACTTCTTGGCGTACTCGTAGACGATCTTGCCCTCGGCGATCTCTTCGAGGGCCATCGTCAAGTAGTTCTTCGAGCGCGACTCGATCAGCGGCGGCGCGAACTCGTCGAACGTGCCCTCGCCCAGCTGGTGGTGGTAGTTGTTGATCTGCCGGGCGCGCTTGGCCGCGACGATCACCAGCGAGTAGCGGGAGTCGACCTTCTCCATCAATTCGTCGATGCGGGGATGAATCATGGTCGCGGCATGGTAGCGGTCACGCCCAGCTCCCGCGCGACGATCTCCGAGAGACGGTCGGCCGCGGCGGTGCGATCGTCGTTCTCGACGACGTAATCGAACTCGCCGCGCTCGGCGAGCTGTCTGTGCGCCGTCTCCATCCGCTCCTCGATCACGCCCGAGCTCTCGGTGGCCCGGTCGCGCAACCGGCGCTCCAGCTCGGCAACGGGGGCCGTGACGAAGATCGTGACCGCGCTCTCGACCCGGCGCTTGACGCGCAGCGCGCCTTCGGTCTCCAGCTCGAGGAGCGGAGCCTTGCCGCGGGCGCGCAGGCGGTCGATCTCCGAGTTCAACGTGCCGTAGCGGTTGCCGACGTAGTCGACCCACTCGAGGAACTCGCCGGCCTGCTCTTTCGCGTCGAATTCCTCCGGGGTCAGGAACCAGTAGTGAACCCCGTCCTGCTCGCCTGGGCGCTGCGGCCGGGTCGTCGCTGACACGGCGAGCTCGAGCTCGGAGAATCGCGGCAGCACGAGCTCGATCAGAGTGCCCTTTCCGGCTCCGGACGGGCCGGTCACCACGAAGACGGGCCGCGTGGAACTACCGGTGATTGAAGAGGTCAATCAGCTCGTGCCGCTGGCGGTCGGAGAGGCCGCCGACCGTCTTCGACTGGCTGATGCGGCACTGGTTGAGCAGGCGGGCCGCCTTGACCCGACCGAACTTCGGCACCGCCATGAGCATGTCGAAGACCTTCGCGGTCGAGACGAACTCGGGCGGCTCGCCGAGGATCTCCTCGATCGAGACGGTGCCGGACTTGAGATCCTTCTTCAGCTGCGCTCTCTTGACGCGGATATCGTTGGCTCGCTTGAGGGCTTCCATCCTCTGATCCAACGAGCGGACCGGAGCTTGCACCTGAATCTGGGGAGGCACCATGAGCGCAGCATCCTACCAACCTGTCCGCGCCGTGCAACTAGGACCGTTTTGAGTCAGTTGCCTGGTTTGGCGACGTTGTCGAGCGCGACACCGGACGCGTCCTCCGGACGCTCGAAGCCGGCGCGATTTGCTTCCACGATGAGCTCGTCGCGCACGCGTGACGGTGCGTCGACATCCGCGAAGAGAATCGTCCCGAGCGCGACGTGTGTCGCACCGCACGCGATCAACTCGAGCGCGTCACGTCCGTTCTGCACGCCACCCATCGCGACGATCGGCAGCGCCGTGACGCGTCGCGCTGCGAACACGGCAGCGAGCGCAACCGGTTTCAGTGCGGGGCCCGAGTAGCCGCCGCTTGCGCGTGCAAGTGTCGGTCGCAGCCGCGCATCGAGCGCAGCGCCGCGCAGCGTGTTGATCATGCTGACGCCGTCAGCACCGGCGTCCTCGACGGCGCGCACCGTCTCTCCCATGTCCCAGGTATGCGGCGAAACCTTGGCGTAGAGCGGCTTTGCGGTCACCTCGCGGCACGCCCGCACGATCTCGCCTGCCGATTCCGGAGCCTCGTCGACGTTCGGGCAGCTGAGGTTCAACTCCACGCACGCGACGTCGTCGCGCGCTAGCTCCTCACACGTCTCCACGTAATCGCGGACCGAGAAGCCTCCCACGGAAACCCAGATCGGCCGGTTGATCGTGCTAGCCAAACGCGGCAGCGTTTGGCCGACGAAGACTGCACGACCCGGGTTCGCGAGACCGATCGAGTTGAGCATTCCGTGCTCTGTCTCGGCAATTCGAACAGGTGGGTTTCCCTGTCGCGGCTCCGGCGTGACCGTCTTCGTCACGAACGCATCGAATTGTCTTGCGACGTCGGGCGCGGTGAATGCGTCGAGGCAGCCGCTCGCGTTCAGGAGGAGCACAGAACCGGTCCTTCGACACACAAGCGCTTCAGTTCTCCCTCGATTTCGACGACGCAGCCGTAACACGCTCCGTACCCGCAGGCCATCGGCGCCTCCCACGCGAGCTGCGCGTCCGGACAGAGCGCGCGGACCGCCTCGAGCATCGGTTCGGGGCCGCACGCGAGCACATCGCGATCGAGGGAGATCAGATCGGTAACGAGCACCGGGTCGATCACGACCTCGGCATTCGGAACGAGCGCGGCGGCCTCCGCGTGATGCTCGGTGCGGAAGCCGAGCACCGCCGGCGGGTGCTCCAGCGCTTCGGAGAGATACGGGAACGGTGCGACGCCGATGCCGCCGCCGACGAGCTGCGGGCGGGCGACGTCGAGCCGGAACCCGTTGCCGAGCGGCCCGAAGACGTGAATCTGCTCGCCCGGTTCGAGCTCCGCGAGCGCGCGCGTGCCGGGGCCGATCGGATCGAGGAGAAACCCGAGCTCGCCGGCGGGCGCAAGGCACACCGACATCGGCCGGGGGAGGACTCGACCCGGCGCCTCGAGCATGAAGAACTGCCCCGGGATGCCCGGCTCGAGCCCGCCGCGATCGAGCCGCACGAGCGCGTACGGCCCGACCGCCTCGACGGCGACGACCCTACGACGCTCGCGCCGAGGCTTCGACATCGATCCGCTCCTGGAGGGAGAGCGCGGTCTCGGCCCGCGCGTTCGCGATCGCATGGACGGCTGCAGCGGCGCCCGCGATCGTCGTGATGCACGGGATCCGGGCGGCGAGCGCGGCCTCCCGGATCAGGTAGCCGTCGGAGCGCGGCGCCGAGCCGCCTGCGGGGGTGTTCACGACCAGGTTGCAGCGGCCGCGGCGGATCAGGTCGACCACGCTCGGCTCGGCCCCCGGCGAGCTGACCTTGCGCACCTCGTCGACCTCGAGCCCGGCACCGCGCAGCGTCCGGGCGGTGCCGTTCGTCGCCACGACCTGGAACCCGAGCCCGACGAGCGCCGCGGCGACCGGCACCGCCGCCGCCTTGTCGTCGTCGCGCACCGACAGGAACACCGCGCCGTCGCGCGGGAGCGGCCTGCCTGCCGCCCGCTCGGCCTTGGCGAACGCGGTCGGGAGATCGGTCGCGCTGGCCATCACCTCGCCGGTCGCGCGCATCTCGGGGCCGAGCACCGGGTCCGCGCCGGGAAAACGGGCGAAGGGCAGGACGGCCGCCTTGACGCTGACCTGGCGCGGCGGGCGCTCGGCCGGCAGGTCGAGGTCCGCGAGCTTCTCACCCGCCGCCAGCCGGCAGGCTGCGGCGACGAGGTTGACGCCGGTTGCCTTCGAGGCGAACGGCACCGTGCGGGAGGCGCGCGGGTTCACCTCGAGGACGAACACTGCGTCGTCGACGACCGCAAGCTGGACGTTCAACAGACCGACGACTCCCAGCGCCGGCCCGAGGCGCTTGACGATCGACGAGATCTCTGCCGATGCCCCGACGCCGAGCGACTGCGCGGGCAGCACGCAGGCGGAGTCACCGGAGTGAACACCGGCCTCCTCGACGTGCTGCATGATCGCGCCGACGTACGTGGTCTCGCCGTCGCAGAGCGCGTCGACATCGATCTCGATCGCGTACTCGAGGAACCGGTCGACGAGCGTCGGGCCGTGCACACCGTGAAACGCCTCGACGACCTGATCCTCCGTATGGCAGACGCGCATCGCGCGGCCTCCGAGCACGTACGACGGGCGCACGAGCACCGGATACCCGATCCGGCGCGCGGTCTCGGCAGCCTCGAGGCCGGACCGGGCGATCCCCCAGTCCGGACAGCGAATCCCGAGCTCGGACAGCAGCCCGCCGAACCGCTCTCGGTCCTCCGCCAGGTCGACGGCGTCGAAGGGCGTGCCGAGAATGGCGAAGCCTGCAGCCTCGATCGCCCGCGCGAGCTTGAGCGGAGTCTGGCCGCCGAACTGGATCACGACGCCGTCGGGTTGCTCCCGCTCGCAGATCGCGAGCACCGACTCGGTGTCGAGTGGTTCGAAGTAGAGGCGGTTCGAGGTGTCGTAGTCCGTCGACACGGTTTCCGGGTTGCAATTGACCATCACGGCCTCGTAACCGAGCTCGCGATAGGTCTTGACAGCGTGGACGCAGCAATAGTCGAACTCGACGCCCTGCCCGATGCGGTTCGGGCCCGAGCCGAGAATCACGACGCGCTTGCCGTCGCCCTGCGGCGCGCCCTCGTCCTGCTCGCCCCAGGTCGCGTAGAAGTAGTTCGACGGTGCGTCGACCTCGCCGGCGACGGAGTCGATGCGCCGGTAGACCGGCTGCAGCGTCCGCTGGCGCTCCTCTTCGGCGGCCAGGTCCGCGAGCTCGTGGCGGAACCAGGGGTGCAGGTTCTCCGGGTGCCACTCGAAATCGCCCTCCAGCCCCCGCTTCGCCTTCACGAACGCCTCGATGAACGAGCGCCCGATGCCCATCGTCTCGCCGACGGACTTCATCTGTGTGCCGAGCGTCGTGTCGGCGTTCGGGAACTTCTCGAACGCGAAGCGCGGGATCTTGACGACGACGTAGTCGAGCGTCGGTTCGAAGCTCGCCGGTGTCGTCCCCGTGAGATCGTTCGGAATCTCATCGAGCGTGTAGCCGACCGCGAGCTTCGCGGCGACCTTCGCGATCGGATACCCGGTCGCCTTCGACGCGAGCGCCGACGACCGGGAGACACGGGGGTTCATCTCGATCACGCGGATGTCGCCCGAGATGCGATCACGCGCGAACTGGATGTTCGATCCACCTGTGTCGACCCCGACCGCGCGGATGACCGAGATCGCAGCGTTGCGGAGCTCCTGGTACGCCTCGTCGCTGAGCGTCATCTGCGGCGCAACGGTCACGGAGTCGCCCGTGTGCACGCCCATCGGATCGAGGTTCTCGATCGAGCAGACGATCACGACGTTGTCGGCGTGGTCGCGCACGACCTCGAGCTCGAACTCGTCCCAGCCGCGCACCGACTCCTCGACGAGCACCTGGTTGATCGGAGACTCGGACAGGCCCCGCTCGACCTGTGCGTGCAGCTGCTCGGGGGTGTCGGCAAAGCCGCCGCCGTGGCCGCCGAGCGTGAACGCCGGGCGGACGACCGCGGGCAGTGAGATCCCGTCGAGATCGTCACTCGAGGTGACGATGCGCGAGGTCGGCACGCGCAGTCCGCAGCCTTCGACCGTCGACTTGAAGAGCTCGCGGTCCTCGGCCCGCTGGATCGCGTCGATCTTCGCCCCGATCAGCTCGATGCCGAGCTCCTCCAGGATCCCCGACTCCTGCAACTGGCGGGCCAGGTTGAGCGCGGTCCCGCCGCCCATCGTCGCGAGCAGCGCGTCGGGGCGCTCCCGCCGGAGCACCGCCGCCACGCCCTCGACGTCGAGCGGCTCGAGATACGTGCGGTCGGCGAACCCGGGGTCGGTCATGATCGTCGCCGGGTTCGAGTTGACGACGATCGTGCGGAAGCCGTCCTCGCGCAGTACCTTCAGCGCCTGCGAGCCCGCATAGTCGAACTCGGCCGCCTGACCGATCACAATCGGACCGGAGCCGATCAGGCAGATCGAGCTGAGGTCACGGCGCTTAGGCAGCGTTCCTCAACTCCCCCACCCAGTCGCCGATGATCGAGGCGGCGTCGTGCGGTCCCGGAGCTGCTTCCGGGTGGAACTGCGCGGAGCGGGCGCGGAGCTCCGGATAGTCGAGGCCCTCGACCGTACCGTCGTAGAGCGAGCTGTGCGTGACCCCGGACTCGTCGCCGGCGGCGACCGCGAAGCCGTGGTTCTGAGAGGTGACGAGCACCCCCCGGCTGCGATGGTCGAGCACAGGATGGTTGGCCCCACGATGGCCGAACGGCAGCTTGAAGGTCTCCTTGCCGGTGGCAAGCGCGAGCAATTGATGACCGAGGCAGACCCCGAGCACCGGCGTGCGGCCGAGCAGCTGCTCGAGCATCTTCGTCTCGGCGATCAGCGGTTCGGGGTCGCCGGGGCCAGGCGAGAGCAGGACGCCGTCGTAGTCGGCGACCGAGTCTGCGTCGACGTCGTGCGGGAAGACATCGACCGCTGCGCCGTTCCCGGCCAGACGGCGCAGGATCGAGCGCTTGCAGCCGTAGTCGACGACGGCGACGCGAACCGTTCCTTCGGCGGCGTAGGTGTACGGCTCGCTCGTCGATACGCCGGACACGAGCGCAGCACCGGCCATCTTCGGCTGAGCCCGCACCGCGGCCAACACCTGGTCCACCGAGTAGTCCCCGGTCACCGCCGCCGCGCGCATGGCCCCGCGGTCGCGCAGGTGCAGGACGACCGAACGGGTGTCGATGCCGGTGAGGCCGACGACGCCGCGCTCGTGCAGCCAGTCCGTCCACTCCGGGCCTCGTGCATCACGCATGACGACTGCCCTTGCGTGCGCGCGCCGCGACTCGTTGCGCGTGTCGTCGACGCCGTAGTTTCCGACCATCGGCGCGGAGAAACAGACGATCTGCCCTTCGAAGCTCGGGTCGGTCGCCACCTCCTGGTAGCCGCTCATCGACGTGGTGAACACCGCCTCGCCGAAGGCGAAGCCCTCGGCGCCGACCGACTGCCCCTCGAAGACGGTCTCGTCCTCGAGCACGAGGGCCGCTGGGTTCATAGAGCGAACACCGCACGGCCGGCGGCGACGGTCAGCTTGATCCGACCCTTCAGGCGTTCGCCGAGCAGCCACGAGTTGGCAGACCGGGAACGGAACGACGAGGGCTTCACGCGCCAGGTCGCCCGTGTGTCGATCAGCGTCAGGTTCGCCTGCGCACCGATGGCGATCCGCGGACGGTCGATCCCGAAGATCTCCGCCGGCCCCGCGGACAGGCGTTGCAGAAGCGTCTCGAGCGGCAGGACGCCCGGCTCCACGAGTTGTGTGTAGAGCACGGCGAACGACGTCTCGAGACCGATGACGCCGAACGGCGCGGATTCGAACGGCACATCCTTCTCTTCGAGCGAGTGCGGAGCGTGGTCGGTCGCGATCGCGGCGATCGTGCCGTCCTTGACCGCTTCGACGAGTGCAGCGCGATCGTCGGCGGTGCGCAGCGGTGGGTTCATCTTCACGTTCGGGTCGAGTGTTCGGACCGCCTCGTCGGTGAGGCACAGGTGATGAGGCGTCGCTTCACCGCTCGCTCGGACGCCCGCTGCGCGAGCGCGCCGGAGATGCTCGACCGACTGATGGGCGGAGAGATGCATCAGATGGATGGGCTGGCCGGTGTCTGCCGCGAGGTCGAGGTCGCGGGCGACCATCAAGCTCTCTCCCAGCGACGGCCAGCCGCCGAGGCCGAGCTCGGCGGCCACCGGACCGGCGTGCGCGTGCCCGCCGCGCGTCAGCGACTGCTCTTCGCAATGGACGGCGATCATCCGGCCGGTGATGGCGTTGTACTGGAGAGCACGCCGCATCACGCCCGCGGCGGCGACCGGGCGCCCGTCGTCGGTGAAGCCGGCTGCACCGGCATCGGCGAGCGCGCCGAGCTCGGAGAGCTCCGAGCCGTCCTGGCCCTTCGTCAGCGCGGCCAGGAAACCGACCTGAACCTCGGCCTCCTCGTCCGCGCGTGCCCGCAGGCCGCGGAGCAGGTCGGCGTCGTCGATCACAGGGTCGGTGTTCGGGATCGCCAGGATCGCGCAGTAGCCGCCCGCCGCCGCCGCAGCGGTGCCGGAGGCGATCGTCTCCTCATCCTCTCGTCCGGGAGTGCGGAGATGCACGTGCGGGTCGACGAACGCCGGCGCGACCATCAGACCGGCGCCTTCGACGACCCGGTGCTCGTTCGTGTCGAGCTGCTCGCCGATCTGGGCGATGACGCCGTTGTCGATGCGCACGTCGAGCGTCGCGTCGAGTCCTTCCGTCGGATCGAGGAGACGCGCACCGCGGATGACGATGTTGTCGTTGCCCGTGCGTCCGGAGAGCATCACGCCACCCCCACCGCGGACTCGACGGCGACCGGCCCGGTGGTGAGCAGGTCGTAGAGCACCGCCATGCGAACGATCAGCCCGGAGCGCACCTGGTCGACGATCAAGGACGCGTCGGAGTCCGCAACACGCGGGTCGATCTCGACGCCTCGGTTCATCGGACCTGGGTGCATGACGCGCTGGCCGTCGCGCACCCGCTCCGGCGTGATCCCCCAGCGTGCCGTGTACTCGCGCAGGGAGGGAACGAAGTTGGCACCGGCTTGCATCCGCTCCTGCTGCATGCGCAGGACGTACACGACATCGGCGTCGGCGATCGCGTCGATGTCGGTCGTGGACGGAGCGAGCCCGGCCGGAAGCAGCGCCGGCGGCCCGACGAGGACGGCGCTTGCGCCGACGAGGTGCAGCGCCTGGACGAGCGACCGTGCGACCCGCGAGTGCGCGACGTCGCCGACGATCGCGACGTGCAGGCCGTCGAGCCGGCCGAATGCCTCGCGCATCGTGTGCAGGTCGAGCAGCGCCTGGGTCGGATGCTGGTGCTTCCCGTCTCCGGCGTTGACGATGCGCGCCTCGGTGACGCGGGCGACGAACCGTGCCGCGCCGACCTCGGGATGCCTCAGCACGATCACGTCCGGGTCGTAGGCGGAGAGCGTGAGCGCCGTGTCCTTCAGCGACTCGCCCTTGTCGACGGACGAGCCCGCCGATTTCAGGGTCATGGTGTCGGCCGAGAGCCGCTTTGCGGCCAGCTCGAACGACGACGACGTCCGGGTCGACGACTCGTAGAACACGTTCAGGACGAGCCGGCCGCGGAGTGTCGGCAGCTTCTTGTTGTCGCGCTCCTGCGAATGCGCGAACGACCGCGCGGTTGCGAGCAGACGATCGACGTCGTCCTTGGTCAGATCCGCGATCGAGATCAGGTGGCGGCGATCGTCGGCGGGCGGCAGCAGGTCGCCGCCGATGACACGGAGCTCAGTCAACTTCGGCCTCCTCGGGCTCGGAGATCAAGATCACGCGGTCGACTTCGTCGACCTCCATCAGTTCGACCTGCACGCGCTGACCGCGGGTCGTCGGCAGGTTCTTGCCGACGTAGTCGGGCCGGATCGGCAGTTCGCGGTGCCCGCGGTCTGCGAGCACGGCGAGCTGGACGCGAGCGGGGCGGCCGTATTCGAAGAGCGCGTCGATCGCGGCGCGAATCGTGCGGCCGGTGTAGAGCACGTCGTCCACCAGGATCACCGTGCGTCCCTCGAGCTCGAAGTCGAGCTTCGTGTCTCGCACGAGCGGCTGCGCGCGGCGCGGCGGCTGTCCCGCGCGCACGTGGACGTCGTCGCGGTGAAAGGTGATGTCGAGCTGCCCGAGCGCCAGTTCCTCGCCCGAGCGCTCTTCGACGAGCGCGCGGATGCGCTGGGCGATCGGCACGCCTCGCGTGTGGATGCCGACGAGCGCGACCGTCTCGAGGTCGTCGTTGCGCTCGATGATCTCGTGCGCGATGCGAGAGAGCGTCCGGCGGATCGACTCCTCGTCGAGCAGGACGCGCCGTGACTGCGTGACGGCAGGGTTCGACATTCGACTCCTTTCCGGCCTCACTGGACCGGGTTAAAGGGGCGGTGCGGCTCTCACTGTAGACGATCCAGTCGGACGGATACGCTCTCGCGGCTGTGGACGACGCGCTCCTTCGCCGTTACGCCGACCTGATCGTCGAGGTCGGCGCCAATGTGCAGCCCGGCCAGACCGTGTGGATCGTCGCCGAGCCACGGGCGGCACCGCTCGCCCGACTGGTTGCCGCGGCCGCGTACCGGCGGGGCGCTCGCTTCGTCGACCCGTGGTACTTCGACCCGGAGGTGAAGCGGATCCGCCTCGAGCGCGCCGCCGAGGACACGCTCGGCTTTGTGCCGTCGTGGTACGGCAGGCGGCTCGTCGATCTCGGCGCGGGCCACGGTGTCCGCATCTCGATCACGCCCCAGGTGCCGCCCGGGCTGCTCGCGGGCATCGACCCGTCGCGTGCGGGCCGCGACGGTCTGCCGGCACTGGCCGAGAACTTCGACGTGATCAACGCCAAGACGACGAACTGGACCGTCGTCCCCTGGCCCTCTCCGGAGTGGGCCCGGCTCGTCCATCCCGGGCTCGCTGACGACGAAGCGATGGCCAAGCTCTGGGAGCAGCTCGTCTATGTGCTGCGTCTCGACGAGCCCGACGCGGCCGCGGCCTGGCACGCGAGGCTCGCCCAGCTGCACGATGCCGGCAAGCGGGTCGACGCCTGCCGCTTCGATGCGCTCCACTTCGAAGGGCCGGGCACCGATCTCACGGTCGGCCTCCTGCCGACCTCTCGCTTCGCAGCGGAGACGCCCGGCATGCAGACGATCGACGGCATCGTCCATGCGCCGAACCTCCCGACCGAGGAGGTCTCGACCTCGCCCGATCCGACACGGACCCACGGCGTCGTCAGCGCCACGAAGCCGCTGGACATCGCGGGGACGGTGATCCGCGACCTCCGCGTGCGCTTCGAGGACGGTCGCGCGGTCGCGATCGACGGTGACGGTGCCGAGGCGCTGCGTGCGCGGGTCGCGAGAGACGACGGAGCGGCGAGGCTCGGCGAGGTCGCCCTCGTCGACCGCGAGGGGCGTATCGGCAAGACCGGCACGGTCTTCTTCAACACGCTCCTCGACGAGAACGCTGCGAGCCATCTCGCCCTCGGCAACGCCTATGCGATCTCGGTCGGCGAGTCGGATCGCGCTCGCATCAACAAGAGCGCGATCCACATCGACTTCATGATCGGCTCCGACGACGTCGCGGTCACCGGCGTCCAGGCCGACGGAACGCGTGTGCCCGTGCTACACGGAGGGGACTGGCAGGTCTGACGCCGGTGTCTGACACGGCCTGTGTCAGACACCTCTTCGAACTGCAGCGCGCTTCCCGTCTCGAAATGGTGTCAGACACCTTCGGTGTCAGACACCAGGGGCACTGCACGTTCGGGGCGCGCGCCGGCCTTGACGAGGCACGGCTCGCCGCGTTCGGCGTACGGCACCTCGATCACGTCGAAGTCACGCGGGACGACGGTCGCGGGAAACACGGCGCGGGCCTCCTCCGCGAGCTCCTTCCCGAAGTAACGCGGCGAGATGTGCGTCAGGGCGAGCAGGCGCACGCCGGCGGCCTGCGCGACCTCCGCGGCCTGGCGGGCCGTCGAGTGCATCGTCTCCTCCGCCCGGTCGCTCTCATCGTCGGAGAAGGTGGCCTCGTGAACCAGCACGTCGGCGCCTTCGGCGAAGACGCGCACGGTCTCGAAGGGCGCGGTGTCCCCGGGAATCACGATCGTCCGTCCGGGGCGAGGGTCCCCGAGGACGCTCTGCGGATCGACGACGCGCCCGTCCGGCAACGTCACCGACTCCCCTCGCTGGAGCGCGCCCCGCTCCGGGCCCGGCGGCACCCCGAGCGCGTCGGCGGCCTCGACGTCGAACCGGCCCGGCCGCACGTCTTCGACGACCGCGTAGCCGAGCGCCGGCACGCCGTGATTCACGGGAAACGGCAGGATCCGGTAGCCCTCCCGCGAAAGTGCCTCACCGGGTCGAAGCTCTTCGAGCTCGACCGGGTAGCTCAACGTGCCGATCACGCGCCTGAGGCTCCCGTACAGCTCGCGCAACCCGGGTGGGCCGTAGACCGTGAGCGGCAACTCGCGCTGGCGGAGCGAGAACGTCTTCAGCATTCCCGGCAGGCCGAGGTAGTGGTCGGCGTGGAAGTGGCTGAGGAAGATCTCCTCGAGGTCGGGCAGCCCGATCGCCGAGCGCATCAACTGCCGCTGGGTGCCCTCGGCGCAGTCGAACAGCAGGCGTTCGCCGCCACGACGCAGCAGGATCGCAGCCGGTGCGCGGCGGGCCGTCGGCGCGCTTGCCGAGGTGCCGAGGAAGACGAGATCCAGGTCCACGGCGGCTAGTCTCGCAGCGCGGCGGCAGCGGGCCGACAGGAATGCCGTTTCGTCAGGGCAAGACGAGGGTCTGGCCCACGTGCACGTCGGCCCCGCTCAGGTGGTTCGCCCGCTCGATTCGCCAGACCGCGTCGCGAACATCGCCGCCGTAGCTGCGCTGCGCGATCGACCAGAGCGTGTCGTACGGCCGGACTGTCACCACCTGCTTGGCCCCGTGCGCGTTCGAGGAGTGCGCGACGGCGCTCCACGCCAGAACGGCAATTCCCACGATCAGTGCGATCCGAACGAACATGTGTTCGCCATGCTACCGAACACCTGTTCGCCTTGTCAAGTGGCGCTCGGAGATCGGCTCGCTAGCGCCTGGAGCAGCCGTGCCGACTGCCGTGCCGGCGGCACCCATGGCCGTGGTGCTTCGGCGTCGCCGGCTTGACGGCATGCCCCTTGCCCGACGACGAGCCGAGCGTGAAGGTCGGTGACGTGAGCGTCGTCGTGCGGCTCGGGTTCGTCGCCGCGGTGAGGCCGATCTG
This sequence comes from uncultured Thermoleophilia bacterium, assembly GCA_963821575.1. Classification (GTDB taxonomy): domain Bacteria; phylum Actinomycetota; class Thermoleophilia; order Gaiellales; family Gaiellaceae; genus PALSA-600. Next base: position 33,886 of record CAWGEJ010000015.1, on the reverse strand, counting down.
GAACTGGTAGGTGCCGGCCGGGAGCGTGCGAGTCGCGAAGCCCAGCCTCGGCTTGTAATACGCGTTCGCGAGGCCGACGAGCGGCGCCCCGACCGCTCCGCCCGGGACCTTCAGCAGCCGTGCGGTGTAGTTCGCGTCCTCGCCGACCGTCAAGCCGACTGAGCCGCCGGGCCCGCCGAAGGTGCTCTGGGCGCCGACCACCGAGGTGGTATGAGCCCACGTCTGCGGGATGCCTGCCACGCCGCCCTGGCAGAGGCCCTTCGCCGAGGCGATCTTCGCCTTCACCCCGTCGTAGGAGGCCTTGTGCGCGAAATCCGCGAAAAGGTTGCCGGACTGGAAGCCGTCGGAGAGACCCGTGTCGTCGATCAGCGGGAAGTACAGGAGCGACTGCACGTCCGGGTCGCAGGCGGCGATCTCGGCCAACTGGATGTGGCTCGACGCCTGCTGCTGCTCCGAGATCGCGGCGACGTTCTCCGGCCCGTTGGTGTACGCGGCGTCGTGTCCCGTCACGACCGTCTGCTGGCCCGCCTCATCGAGGTTGATCGGCAGCGACGCGGCGGGAGTCACGCGCTCGGCCTGGCCGCCGGTCTGCTCGGCCGGGATCGGCTGTGCGGTGCCGTTGAACGCGTCCCAGAGTGCCTGCTTGATCCGGTCGAGGTTTGCCGCGCCCGCCTGCGGCCACATGAACGGCTTCGAGAACGGGGCGGTGTCCTGGACCGGCGGATACGGATGCATGTTGAACTCGTCGAAGATCGGCTTCGTCCTGCCCGATGCCCGGTAGGCGTCGCCCATGTACTTGATGAACCAGACAGGCGAGTGGCTGGGATTCGAGGTTGCGTTCGCGTTGTCGTTCCCGCGCGAGGAGATGGCCGGGCCCCAGACGTTCGCGTCGGGCCGCGCGGTCTTCAGCGCGTCGTACGACTGAGCGAGCGTGTGCTCGTAGTCGGTTGCGGCTGCATCCTTCCCGCCGCTGTACTGCGGCTGCCAGAACCGGTTCACGTTCGGCTCGTTGCCGACGATGATGTCGCGCACTGCCGGGAACGCTTGGCCGACCAGGGCGACGAACGTCGCAAACTGCGCCTGTGCGGCGGTATTCGAGCCGATCGCAGCCGGATGCTGCGGATAGATCGCCAGGATCGGGGTGAGCCCGTTCAACGTCGCGCAGTCGACCGCAGCCTGGATGTTGGCCTGGAACGGGATCACCGTCGGCGTTGTCTCGTTCCACTGCACCGTCATGCGGAACTCCTGGTAACCGATGTCGGTGGCGCTCTGCCACCAGACGTCGCCGCACGGATGGAACTTCGGCCAGTCGTCGGCAACGCCGTAGTGCAGGGGTCCGGCATTCGCCCGCGCGACACCGGTCAGCGCGGCGAGTGCGAGCAAAGCAGCGGCGAGCTTTCTCACCGGCGCAGCGTGGTCGCGAGGGTGCTCGGCGGGCAAGGGCCGGGCGACCCAGCGAGAGTCTGTGCGCGGCCTAACCCCGTTGGGGGTTGACGGCGTCCAGGAGCCGGCCCGCTCCGAACCGGACCGGATCGTCCGCCGGCAAACCGGTCTCCGCTTCGGTCTCGGCGACGGCGCGCCTCGCTGCGGCCTCGTCTAGGTCGCGCGTGTTGAGCGCGATCGCCCGCACGCGCGCCGGCCGGGCGATCAGGCTGATTCGCTCGTGCAGGTCGACGAGTTCGGAGAGCGGCGGGATCGGGAACCGCTCGTTCTCGTCCACGAACCGCGCACCGGCCTTGTGGCAGAGCACATAGGTGTGCGGCGCGGCGCCGTGGATCAGCCCGAGGGTGACGCCCGAGTAGCCGCGATGCAGCAGAGAGCCTTGGCCCTCGACGAAGAGCACCTCGCCCCCGCGCTCGACACCTTCGAGCACGAGCTGCTCGGCGGCGCCGGCGATGAAGTCTGCGACGACCGCGTCGACCGAGATTCCCCAGCCCGCGATGGCGATCCCGGTCTGCCCGGTGGGAACGAACTCGCTGCGCCAGCCACGCCGTCGCGCTTCCTTCTCGAGCTCGAGCGACACGGTCATCTTTCCGATCGCGCAGTCGGAGCCGACCGTCAGGATCGTCTCGGCGCCGTGTGCGAGGTTCGCGCCGGTCGGGACGTTCAGCCCGGGCGGCGGCATGCGCAGGTCGCGCAGCTCGACGCCGTGCTCGGCCGCGAGTGCGACGAGCTCCGGATCGGTCGAGATGAACTCGTGCAGCCCGTTCTCCACGTCGAGACCGGCGCGGATGCAGTCCTGCAGCAGCTCCCGCCACGCCGGGGGGAAGCGCCCGCCCTCGGTCGCGACTCCGACGAGCGCCGTCGTGGGGTCGTAGGCTCGCGCCACCTCGACGGTGTGCACGAGTGGGAACCCCTCCAGCTCCGGCGCGCTCGACTCGGAGTCGAGCACGGCCACCACGTCCTGCGGCCGGTACCGCAGCACGCCGCGAGCGGTCTTGCCGTAGTGCGGATCGCCGGACTTCCCCTCGGCGAGGATGAGCAGCCTACGCGGGCGCAACACCGATCCCCGGGGCGTCGGGGGGTAGCTGCACGCCGTCGACGAGCTCGATGCCGGGCCACGGATCGTGCGCGAGCAGGAGGTTGCCGTCGAGATCGACGTGGTCCATCAGGCTCGAGATATGCGCCCCGGGCGCGATGCCGAGCCCCGACTCGACCATGCAGCCGAGCATCACACCGAGACCGAGCGCGCGGGCGGCGTGCACCATCCGCACCGCCTCGCGAATGCCGCCCGACTTCGCCAGCTTGATGTTGATCCCGTGTGCGCGCTCCGCGCACCCCGCCACGTCCGCGAGCACGTGGCAGTCCTCGTCGACGTAGATCGGGACCGGCGAGCGCCGCTTGAGCGCAGGCCCGTCCGGGTCGCCGGCGGCAAGCGGCTGCTCGCAGTACTGCAGCTCCATCTGCGGCAGGTAGTCGAGCGCCTCGTCGAGAGTCCATGCTTCGTTCACGTCGCACTGCAGCGGCAGATTCGTCACCGCCTGTACCGCCTTGACGCGGTCGGCGTCGAGCCCGTCGCGGCCGCCGAGCTTCAGCTTCAGCCGCTTGAACCCGCGCGCCGCGATCTTCTCCGTGCGGCGAGCCATGTCGTCCGGGTCGCCGAGCCAGATCGTCCACGACGTCGGCGGGCCGACACGCCGCAGCCCGAGCAGCTTGTACACGGGCAGCCCGGTGAGTTTTCCCTGCAGGTCGTGCAATGCGTGATCGACGGCGGCACGTGCGGCGTGCTCGCCGGGCGGGAGCGCCGCCTCGATCTCGTCGAGTGCGAACGGGTCGTCGCCGAGCTCGACGTGCTCGAGCCAGGCGAGCGCCGAGGCCGCGGACTCCGCGTAGCGCTCGATCGGCGCTGCCTCGCCGAAGCCCGAGACCCCTTCATGCTCGACCTCGACCTGGACGACCTCCGCCTCGTCCTCGGCCCCGCGAGAGATCGTGAACGTCTCCGCGAGTTCGACCGTCGCCGTGCGGGCCGTGAGTTTCACGAGGGCTACACTAGTGCCGCATCGCGCCCGTAGCTCAGGGGATAGAGCGCTCGCCTCCGGAGCGAGAGGTCGCAGGTTCGATTCCTGCCGGGCGCATTTCCACCCTTGACGCAGAACCCTTGCGGATCGGGCGGGCGGCCTCTACGGCTGGGTGGTTGCCCGGGGAACGTCGCGGGCGCACTGCGAGCAGACAGTCGCGGCTGCCGGAATCTGCGAGAGGCAGTGGGGACAGTCCACCGTCAGTCCGACCTCCTCGTCGCGCACTCGAACGTAGACGGCAGCGCCGACGAGAACGAGACCGAGGAGAAGTCCGCTTGTCAGAATGAACGATGCTTCGAAGACCCGACCGTCGATGACGAAATCGAGAACTCCGTTGCTTCCACTGAAGGAATCATCTGCGGTCGTCAGTGGGCTGTAGATCAACCCGTTGACGATCCCGGAGATGAACGCCACGGTCGCACTCGCGACCGCGAAGGCGACCAGTAGCTCGACAACCCGGTTCCGGCGCAGGAAGAACCCGAGATCCAAGAAGACTTCTCCGAGTGAGGAGATCACGGGTGGAACGTTCTCCTTGTCAGCCGCTGAACCTGCATCCGTAGAGCAGCTGCCCGTTGCCTAGAACTCTGGCCTAGAACTGGCAGGGCGGGCTAGAAGACTGTGGCCCAGTCGTTCTTGACGCTGACGACCGTCCAGCCTGCAGCGCATGCCCTTTCGAGTGCCTGTTCGGCGCCGCTTGTGTAGTCGAACTCGCGGTCGGCGTCGTCGTGGAGGACGAGCAGCCGCAGGGTCGGCTTGTCGGGATGCTGAGTGAAGTCGAGCATCGGGATGTCGCCGTTCGAGTTTCCGCCGGCCAGTAGCGGCCTGCGGCCTGTGCGGCTCCAGATCCGGATCGGTTTCTGCGGACCATCGTCGAGGTAATCGGCCTCCGCTTTGTGGGTGATCGTGCCGCCACGGTCGTCGCTCGTGTATTCGAATGTCGGCGCGCTGCCGATCACGCGCTCCCGCGGTATGCCGTAAACGTCATTGCTGATCGGGCGCATGAAGTCCCGGCCGCCACCCGATGCGATGTAGTTGCAGAACCCATTCGCCTCCAGGTAGCCGAGGAGATCGACCATCGGCACGTACGCGGTCTCGAGGTAGCCGCGCCCGAGTGTCGGGTGCTGCGCTGAGCGCAGGAAGTCCTCGGACTGTGCTTCGAAGTCTTCGACGCTCATCCCCTGATAGGCCGTAAGGATCCCGCCTGCGAGTGTCTGCACGTTCGTATCGTCACCGGCGTAGTGGTCGGCCATCACCTTTGCGAACCAGCCGTAGTCGCGCTCGAACGCGGCCTGCCACGGCTGACGCTGCTGCAGCGCCGGGGTTTCGGTTGCCATCGCCACGAGGCGCCGGAGGATGAAAGCGAGCTGGATCGGCATCGGCTTCTCACACCACAGCGTTCCGTCGTTGTCGAACACTGCGACACGCTCCTCGACCGGCACGTGATCTGGCCCGTCACCGGAGACCCGGCCAACGAACTCGACAATCGCCTGCTTCGCCGCCCCCACATTCCAACTCGACAGAACACTTGCATCGGACAAAGCACGACCTCCGGGGATGGGAACGAGGCAAGACCCTACGAGGACCAATCAACCCGGGCGTCGTCCCAACCGGATGAAGAGCGAGCCTCGTGTGCCGTTTCGGGACCATCGGCCACATCGTGAGCGTGCGGGACAAAGTTGACCTAGAACTAGTCGGCCTTCCCCTGTCGAGCATTTGCTGGACAGGTCCGCACGGCGTATTCGATCCCTGACGCAGTGCCGCGCGCAGAAGACAGCGCGCGCAGAAGCGGACGCTGATACGGCGGAGGCCTCCCCGAAGGCAGGCTCACGCCGTACGACGATTCTCGAGGAAGCAGACAGCTGGTTCGAAGAATCGGTACCTGGTACCTCGGGAGGTACCAGGTACCCAACTTGCGAAGCTCCTGTGCGCTGCTCCGTTGGCTCTACATCCTCTTGATCGCCGGTCCACGCTCTCCTCGAACTCGTCACGAAATGACTCGCGCCCGAAGGCGTTGCGCCGCATGTGCCGACCACCGACCGGCCCCCAGCGCGACACGACGCGGCCGCCGTCGACGCTTGTCAAGTCGCCGCCGCCGTGCGACGGTCACCCCGTGGAGATCAGACTCGCCGCCGACACCGACGCGACCGCAGTCGCACAGCTCCTGGCCGCCGCCGACGACGCCCGTGTCATCTCGGCGGAGGGGTGGCTGCATCATCGCGCCACCGCCCCCGAGCGGGCGCGGCTGCTCCAACTCGTGGCCGAACTTCACGGCGAGGTCGTCGCCGTGGGCACAGCCGCTCTGAACACGATGACCACCGAGGACGCCGCGTGGGCGTTCGTCACCGTTGCTTCCGACTCCCGCCGCCACGGGATCGGCTCGAACGTCGGTGAGCAGCTGCTCGAGCACATCCTCCGACTGGGGGCGAAGAAGGTCACCTCGTTCATCCGCTACACGGAGGAGGGAGAGTCGTGGGCAACCGCCCGCGGCTGGTCGCGGATCCTGACCGGGCCGCTGATTGCGGTTGACCCCCGCCGCGTGCCCGACCCTTCCCCGCCTCCGGGATTCCACTGCGCACCGTTCACGGAGGTCGAGCCTCGCGCGGTGTACGACGCTGTGTGCGAGGCGGCGCTCGACGAGCCGTCAGCCGTGGCGAACGACGACATCAGGCTCGACGAGTTCCTCGCCGAGTGGGACGACCCGGACCTGGACCTGCGCTGCTGCGCTGCGGTGCTCGCAGGGGAGCAGGTGGTCTCGTTCGCGATGATGGCCGTCGTCGGCGATCGGGGTCAGCACGGGTTCACCGGGACGCGCCGCGACTATCGGGGCCGTGGACTCGCGACGACGGCGAAGCGGTTCGCCCTGCGCGCCGCCGCGGCGCAGGGAGTCACGCGGGTCACAACGTCGAACGCCGAGGAGAACGCCGCGATGCGAGCGATCAACCGAGGGCTCGGCTTCGAGCAGATCGGCGAGCACGTGATCCTCGGGCGAGACCTGTCCGGCGAATCGGCCTAGGACTCGACCGGCCAGGGCAGTCGCACCGGCTGGAAGTCGCCCGGCCAATCGGCGTACGCCTCGTCCGGCTCGTCGGTCTCCTTCGCGACCGAGGCGCCGTACTTCGCCGCGAGGTCGCTCACCGGGTAGTGCAGCCTCTCGACCTCGGGCCGAGCGCCGATCATCAGGATCGCGCATGGGCCGGTGCCGGCGCCGACGGTGATGTGGCGCGTCTCGGATGGGCAGTGGAAGTAGTCCCACTGCCGGAGCGTTCGTTCCTCCTCCTCGACGACCAGTGTGCATTCGCCCGAGAGCACGAGGAACCCCTCTTGGCCGGTCTCCCCGTGATACATGCCGTTCGGCTCGCCCGGCCAGAGCACGTGGACGTTGACGCCGAAATCGCGGAACCGAGCCTCCCGTGACTCGAGCGGATACGTGGCGCCGCCCTTCTCCTCGTTGCGAACGGCGAGCGCATCGGCGAGGTTGAGCACGAACCAGCCGTCGGACGTGATGTAGCGGCCGTACGGTGTCTCTTCCGAGCTTGCTTCCTCGACGGGCATTCGTCCTCCTTGCGATCGGGAGTGTCAACCCTAGTGCGTCCAACCGCCGCTTCCGTGACAGGTCGTGATCTAGGGTGTCCGCGTGGCGCTCGCCGGTGCGTTCCCGTTGGCATCTCCGATGCGGTGAGCCGGTGAGTGGCTGAGCTTCTGATCCTCGCCGTCGCATCGGCGGTCTATCCGGTGCTCCTCGCTGTGGATCTCGTCGCCTTTCGAGCACGGCAGCCTGCCAGGCTCCTCGCAAGCTTCCTCGCCGGTGGGCTCCTGGCGACGATGACCGTCGGCCTCGCGGTCGTCTATGCCTTTCAGGGCACGTCGCTCGTCTCGAGCTCGAACAAGAAGACCACGGATCACGTTCTCGGGATCGCCGTCGGCGCTCTCGCTCTCGTTGCGAGTCTCGCCGTGGCGCGCGGGTACCGGCCGCCGCGCCGCCGTCGAGCAGAGCCGAAGAGCGTTCCGGAAGGCCCTGGCTGGATGGAGCGGATGCTGGACCGCGGCGCTGCGCTTGCGTTCGTCGCCGGGATCGCGCTCGACATCGTCCCCGGTGTGTTTCCGATCGTCGCTCTGAAGAACGTCGCCGAGCTCGACTACGGCTTCGCGGCCACGTTCTTCACCCTGCTCGCGTTCAACCTGATCCTGTTCACTCTGATCGAGATCCCGCTGGTCGGCTACGTCGCGGCGCCCGCGCGCACGGTGGAGCTGACCGGACGGCTCAACGTCTGGCTCGGCCGAAACGCGCGACGCCTCGGAGCTGCCGCGCTCGGCGTGGTCGGCCTCTACCTGCTGACGCGCGGGATTGTCGGAGCGGCGCTGTCGTCCTAGATCTCTGCCGGCAGGATGCTGCCGACCTCGGTCTCGCGCACGTCGAGCCGGGCACGCACGAGCAGGTCGAAGTAGAGGTAGCTCGTCGCGACCGCGACGAACGGCAGTGTGACCGCATAGACGAGGCCGGCCGCGAGGTTCACCACGTCGAACGACGCGCTCGTCACGAGCAGCATCAGCGTTCCGACGACCGGACCGAGAAGCAGGCCGGTGCCTGTGACGAGCAGCGTCAGCAGGGCGACCCGAAGCCAGTGTCCGTGCACGAGCTTGCCGCTCCGGCGAAGGGCACCGCGGGCCGGATGATCCTCGAGGGCGACAACCTGCGCGACGAGCGACCAGCGCACGGTCAGCCAGACCGCGAACGGGATGCCGATCACACTCAGGTCGAGGACTGCCACGACGATCGCCGCGCGCACGAGGGCGCCGAAGAGCGGGCCTGCCCGGTGCAGCGCGAGCCGGAACGCCGCGACGACGCCTGTCTCCCTATTCTCGTCGAGCGCGACCATCGCGAACGCAGTGACCGCCTGCGCGAGGGTCAGTCCAATCAGTGTGAAGAACACGCCGAAGACGATCGCCAGTCCGGCCACGAACGCGTTCGAGGGGCCGACCGTGTCCACGAGCGCGGACAGGCCGCTGACGCGGAACACGAGGTACTGGACCAGGGTGATGACGACCCCGAGCGGCAGGAAGATCAGGCCGATCTCCAGGAACAGCTTCAACCTGCTTCGGTACAGGCGCCACGCCGAGGTGATGAGCGAGCCCCACGGCCGTCGCCGACGCAGGCGGAAAGGCGCGGAGCGATCCCAGCGGGTCCTCGAGGCGAGCCAAATGCCCAGAATCGCGAGCACACCGAACACCAGCAGGGTCGGCCACGGATCGTTGACGAGCTTCGTCAGCACATCGGAGCCCGCGGCGACGGAGGCGCAGAAGAAGTCCGACATGCTCGTGCCGAATGCACTGCTCGCCGGAATGGCGAAGCTGGTGTCGCGCCACTCGGTGTTCGCCCAGAGGATCGGGCTCGTCCATTGCAGCTTCGTGTTTGGCCCGGTCGGCCCGTTGTAGAAGCCCGGCTGCTGTTCGCCCCAGCGCCCGTCGTAGCCGAGCCACGGATACGCGGCCAGGTACGCGCTCTGAGCGGTCGGGACGACGGCGACCGTCGGACGCAGTTGCCGGAAGGGACCGTCCGCGTCGTCGCAGCCCACGCCCTGCGCGGCGCTCCGGCCGAGATACAGGCCCGGGGAGAGGTAGTTCGCGTGCGATCCCGCCGCCGGATACACGACGGGATGTGTGCCGTCGACCAGCTCGAGGCGGTCACTCCCCCACTTCGCGCTCTCGGCCCCGCTGTGCTGGCTGTACCCGACGACAGACGGGGTCGTCTGGAGCGCCGCGGCTGCGTCCTTGGCAGTGAAGTCGAGCTGGATCATCTCCCAGTCGCCTTCGTGCTTGTCGTTGTAGTCGTTGAAGACGTAGAAGAACCAGTACTGGAGCGCGAGCTGGCCGGGATACGCGGGATCGGGAACGACCCGGGCGTACGTCGTCGCCGGCGTGCCCTCTGCGATGCTCCGCGCCCACTCCTCGTAGCTGCAGCCGGGCGAGAGAGGGTTGCCGGGGAAGTCGAGGTGGTAGCCGAACAGGCCCGCGGAGAGGTCGTGCGCGGTCGGAGCGACCTTCACGACACCCGCCGCCGCCCACGGCCCGCGCAACGCGACCGCATCGTTCCCGAGGACGACGTCGACGCTCACGGGGTCGTACGGCTCGCCGTGCCCACACGGCTCCTGCTGCTCGACGAGCCGCACGACCGGGGCGAACTTCTGGGCCAGCGCCGAGTCGGAGCCCGCGGCGAACGCGCGTGGTGCAGCGAGCACAGACATCGCAAGGATGAGCGCCGAGCCGATCAGCCCGAGCCGTTTCATCGGGCCGGCTCGACCGCGTTCTCGGCCTGGGAGCGGCGCCAGAGGCCCGCGTTCAGAAAAGCCGACAGGGTGATCAGGCGCGCGATCAGGAACAACCAGAGCAGGATCACCGTCGAGAGGCCGAGCGCCCCGTACGTGGTGACCGAGCGACCGACCTTCGGGGCGAGATAGAGCTGAGCGAAGGCCTGCAGCGCGAGGGCGCCGACGCTGAGGAAGAGTGCCCCCGGGACGAGCGCACGAATTGGAGCGCCGGCGTGGGTGAAGAGAAGCGAGACGAGGATGCCGGCCCCCAGATAGACGATCGCCGCGACGAGCCTCGCGGCGATGAATCCCAGACCGAGGTACGAGACAGCCCGGTCGGCCAGCACCGCAGCGATCGAGAGCACGAACGCGATGATCGTGAAGGCGGTCCCGGCCACCACGGGGTGGCGGACCTTCTGGGGGACCTCCCGCCAGGCAAGCGCGAAGACGATGTTCATGGTTCGCACCACCCCGTAGCCGAACCAGACGACGAGAACCGTCCCCACAACGAGGATGTACCACCGGCTGCGCTGATTCGAGTCGATCGCCTCGCGCGCGGCATTGGCCGCGATGCCGGTCAGGCCGTGCTTCTTGGCGGCCGACTCGAGCGATGCGGACTGTGCGGACGTGAAGAAGCTCGACACCGCGGCGCTGATCAGTCCGAGCGGGACCAGCCAGAAGAACAAACGGTAGGCGAGCCCTCCCGAGAGGACGACTCCGCCGGCCCGTTTTTCGCTGTCCGCCGCCTGAACGATGGCGCCGAGGACCGGGAAGCGCGCGGTGGCGGCGACGAGCGTCGACTCCGACCGCTCGCGCACGCGCTGAACCCGAACGGTCACCGAGGCGAGCCGATGTCCGCCGTCTGCGTCGTCACTCACCCTGCGCACGCCTCAGTATTGCCGAGCCGTGCTCCAGCGCGGTCGCCCGGCTGAGAGCTTCTTATGACATCGTTCACGTCGAGGCCCACACAAAGGAGCAGACCGATGACGACCGCCAAACCATCGCGTACGAGAATCATCAGCTCGAACATCCTCGTCGTCCTCGGTGTCCTGCTGCTCGTCGTGAGCGTGCTCGCGAACTTCGTGAAACGGGAGGCGCTCGACTCGTCCTCGTTCAAGAGCACCTCGCGCGCCCTCATCGCGGACCCGCAGATCCAGACCGCGCTCGCGAGCACGATGGCCGACCAGTTGTTCGCGAACGTCGACGTGACCAGCACGCTGCAGGAACGGCTACCGCCGGTCCTCCAGCCGCTCGCCGGGCCGATCGCCGGCGGCGTGCACGAGCTCGTCCCGCAGGCAGCCGAGCAGATCCTGCAGCGGCCGAAGGCGCAGGAGCTCTTCGTGCAGGCGAGCAGCCGCGCCCAACAGGACGTCGTGAAGGTGCTCGAGGGCAACGGCAAGGCTCTTCAGACCACGAACGGAGTCGTCGTCCTGGACCTGCGCCCGCTCGTGATCGCCCTCGGCGACCGGTTCAATCTCCTCAAGAACCTCACCACGCAGATTCCGGTCGGCGCGACGCAGATCACGATCATGCGGTCGAACGACCTGAAGACCGTGCAGGACATCACCCAGGCGCTCAAGGTCGTCGCGGACTGGATCTGGGTGTTTGCGATCCTCGCCTGGGCAGGCGCGATCTGGCTCGTGCCCGGTCGGCGCCGCGAGGCAGTGCGCGCGATCGCAATCGGATTCATCGTCGCCGGTCTGGTCGTGGTGATCGTCCGGTCCCTCGCCAGCACCTACATCGTCAACCATCTCGTGGTCAGCGAGACGGTGCGGTTGGCTGCGGACAACGCGGTCTCGATCGTGACGCGAACTCTCGCGGCGGCCGGCTGGACAGTCTTCGCCGTCGGAGTCATCGCCCTCGCAGGGGCGCTCCTTGCGGGCGATGGCCGCCGTGAGACGGCTGCACGCCGTGCGCTCGCTCCGTATCTCGCACGAGCGGGCCTCGCCTACGCGGGGCTCTTCGTGGCCTTTCTGCTCTTCCTCTGGTGGACCCCGCTGCTCGGCCTGCGCAACATCCTGATCCTGGCCGTGCTGGCGATCATCGGCTTCGAAGTGTTTCGACGCCAGACGGCACGCGAGTTCCCGCAGGCCGCCGCGCCCGCTGTCGCCGCCGCGCCCGCCGCGGCGCCCGCGCCTCAGCCCGGAGACCGCGAAGGGAGCGCCTGACCGAGAGAGGCAACGAAATCCTCCCCCTGTTCACGAAGCTCAAGGTGTGCAAGGTTTCGGTCGACGACGTTATTGCAGCTGTCGTTCTCGAGAAAGATCACCGTCGGCGCATCTGCGCCTGGTGCGCCGGCGGCGTCCTTTCTCTGGAACCCGGGCGTTTCGGCGGGAAACGCAGCTAGAATGGCGAATATGCCGGTGATCCCTGTCATCGAGGATCCACTCAGTATCGATGCCGAGCCTGCCTCGCATCCGGCGCACACGCGCGCGCGACACCGTTGTCGCTACGACGGCCCAGCCTGCGCCGCCCGCTGAGCTCAACGCCGCCGGCCTCACCTGGATCCACCTCGATGCGCCCGACTCGCTCTATGCGGGTCTGCTAGCGAGTCGCTTCGGCTGGCACCCGCTCGACGTCGAGGACGTGCTTTCCAAGCGCCAGAGGCCGAAGGTCGACGATTACGCCGACGAGGGCTACCTGTTCGGGGTCCTGCACTTCCCCGTCTACGACCGTGCCGTCCAGCGGCTGAACGCCGCCGAGCTCGACTTCTTCATCGGCCCCGACTACCTCGTCACGCTGCCGACCGTCGAGCTCCGGCCCGTCACCCGGCTCTTCCGGCGCTGCGAGGAGGACGAGGTCTTCCGCGAGCAGCTCTTCCCCAAGGGCTCCGGCCGGGTGCTCTACGAGGTTCTCGACGACCTGTTCGACTACTGCTTCCCGATCCTCGACAAGATCGGCCACAAGCTCGACTCGCTCGAGGACGACGTGTTCGAAGGGCGCTCGGAAGAGGTCGTCCGGGACATCTCGAACGCGAAGCAGGAGATCATCAGCTACCGGAAGATCGTCAAGCCGGAGCGCTCCACCCTGCGCCTCCTCGAACGGCACGTCGAGCGTTTCCTGCCCGAGGAGCTCGACCTCTACTTCGACGACATCGTCGACGCGGCCGAGCGGATCTGGGACATCCTCGACAACTACAAGGAAGTCGTCGAGGCGCTCGAATCGACGAACGAATCCGTGATCTCCCACCGTCAGAACGACGTGCTCCGGATTCTCACCGTCTTCTCGGTCGTGCTGTTGCCGCTGACCCTGATCACGGGCTTCTTCGGCATGAACGTGAGCTTCCCCGGCTTCGACACGGCGTGGGCGTTCTGGGTGATCTTCGCCGGGATGTTCACGGCACTCGTCGGCATGCTCGCGTTCTTCCGGCTCAAGCGCTGGCTCTGACCCGATGCCGAAGCCGCTGTGGGCGCCCTGGCGCCTCGAGTACGTACAGCACGCCGACGAGCTCGAGCGGTGCATCTTCTGCGAGCCCGACCCGAAGCTGCTGGTCCACGACGGCGACCTCGCACTGCTCGTCCTGAACAAGTTCCCGTATTCGTCCGGCCATCTGCTGATCGCGCCCAACCGCCACCTCGGCGAGTTCGGCGCCCTGACCGGCGAGGAGGCACTCGAGATCCACCGGCTCGGCGCACGCGGCATCGACGCGCTGCAGGCGGAGTACGCGCCGCACGGGTTCAACGTCGGCTGGAACCTCGGCCTCGCAGCGGGTGCCGGAATCGAGGAGCACGTGCACATGCACGTCGTCCCTCGCTGGAGGGGCGACACGAGCTTCATGCCCGTGCTCGGCGATGTGAAAGTCCTGCCCGAGGCGCTCGAACGGACCGCGGCGCGGCTCCGGGCGCATTTCTGACGGACCCATTTCCCGCGCGGGGGCGTGGCGAGATCCGCTCCCTGGGAAGGTAAGAGCGGAATCATCGCCGCAGTAGGGCCAGTCGCCTCGACGCCTCGTTGGGAGGTCGCGGACAGTTCGGCCACTCGGATCATCGATCGGAGCGGCTGCAGAGCGCATCGCCCGGAAGGGTGATGAGCGGCGGACGCCCGGAGACACTCGGCGGGGCCGCCCTCCCGCGGCCCCACCGACTGCCCCCCAGGGGCGGCTGCAAGTACGCGTGGCATCGCCCGCGCCACCCCGATCACGGTGTAGTCGAACTCCGCGGCCGCCACACCAGACTGACGGCGAGCAGGACCGACCCGAAAGGCCAGCTCGCCTCACGGCATCTACGATCGAGCTCGATGGAGTTCCGGACGATCATCGAGCCGTTCCGGATCCACTCGGTCGAGCCCCTGCGCATGACGACCGAGGACGAGCGGCGCGCCGCGATCCGCGAGGCGGGATTCAACCTCTTCAATCTGCACGCGACCGACGTCCTGATCGATCTCTTGACGGACTCCGGCACGGGCGCGATGTCACGCGACCAGTGGGCGGCCGTGCAGCGCGGTGACGAGAGCTACGCGGGCTCACCATCGTGGTACGTCTTCCTCGAAGCGGTGCACGAGTTGTTCCCGTTCCGGCACGTGATCCCGACACACCAGGGACGGGCCGCCGAGAAGATCATCTCGACGGTGATCGGAGGGCCGGGAAAGGTCGTTCCCAACAACACGCACTTCGACACGACGCGGGCCAACATCGAAGCAACGGGCGCCGAGGCGGTCGACCTGCCGATCCCAGAGGCGCTCGAGCCCGCGAACCCGCACCCGTTCAAGGGCAACATCGACGTGACCGCACTCGACGAGCTGTTGTCGAAGCGCGCAGGCGACGTGCCGGTCGTCTTCATCACGGTCACGAACAACTCGGGCGGCGGGCAGCCCGTCTCGCTCGAGAACGTTCGGGCGGTCCGTCAGGTCTGCAGCCGGCACGGCGTGCCGCTCTTCCTCGACGCCTGCCGCTTCGCGGAGAACGCGTGGTTCATCAAGCAGCGCGAGCCGGGCCAGCTCGACCGGCCCGTGATCGACATCGTCCACGAGCTGGCCTCGCTCGTCGACGGCATGACGATGTCGGCGAAGAAGGACGGCCTCGCCAACATCGGCGGCTGGCTGGCGCTGAACGACGACGACTGGGCCGAGCAGTGCCGCAACCTGCTCGTGCTGACCGAAGGCTTCCCGACCTACGGCGGGCTCGCCGGCCGCGATCTCGAAGCGATCGCTCAGGGTCTGAGCGAGGTCGTCCACGACGACTACCTGCACTACCGGATCCGCTCGACCGCCTACCTCGGCGAAGGGGTGCTCGCGGCCGGGATCCCGTGCGTGCAGCCGATCGGCGGGCACGCGGTCTACCTCGACGCGCGCGGGCTACTCCCCCACGTTCCGCCGCTCGAGTATCCGGGCCAGGCGCTCGCGGTCGCGCTGTACGAAACAGGTGGGATCCGCGGCTGCGAGATCGGCACCGTCATGTTCGGGCGCCACCCCGACGGCTCGGAGGAAGCCGCATCGATGGATCTCGTCCGGCTCGCGATCCCACGCCGGACCTACACGCAGAGCCACATCGACTACGTGATCGAGGTGTGTGCAGCAGTCGCTGAACGGCGCGAACAGCTCCACGGCTACAGGATCGTCGAGGAACCGCCGGCTCTTCGGCACTTCACGGCACGCTTCGAGCCGGTCTAGCTACTCAGCTCCCGCTCACCGTACGCCTGAGCTCCCGCCGCCCTCAGCGGGCGACGGGAGCTGAGTTCACTGTGGCGCGAACAATCGTGGCTAGAAGAGCGGGCCGCCGCAGCCGACGACCGACATGACCGTGCCCGTCCCGGCGTGACCCGGGTCGGCGTCGTAGCCGGGATCGACCCGCACCGTGGCCGTCCCGGTGACGGTGCCGCTGATCGTGTTCCCGGTCTTCTGCACGGAGTCGGTGACCAGCACCTCGATCGTGTCCGAGAGCGGGCCGGCGGGCGGCGGCGCGCTGTTGCCAGGCGCAGTCGTGAAGCCCCCGCAGTCCGGAGCAACGCTGAGGGCATACCCCTTGAAGCTCGGCGGGGCACTGCCGCCGGTTAGTGAGTTCAGCTTCCACCACTGCGCTCCCCAGAACGTCACGGTCGACCCGACGACCGCGTTCTGGTCGCCGATCACGAACATCCCGCCCGCAGCAGGATCGTTGCCGGCCGGCGGGTCGGCCGCCGCCACGCCGGCGAGAACGCCGACCAGTGACAGCACAACCAGGACGAGAACCAATCCGAACGAGACCTTTGTCTTCACGGGAGCTCCTCTCACCGCAGGGCAATCTGAGGTTCCATTCACTGTTTGCCGAAGCCTGCGGCGGCGCAATCCCTCATCCGGGTGGAAGCTCGAGCGAGCCAATCCCTCGTTCGAGGTATCGCTCTCACATCTGCTTCAGCTCGTACCTCGGCGCCGGAGCCGTCTGTTCTCGTGCGGTCGGATCAGCTGCTCGGCCAGCGGTGCGTCAGATGAACGGCCAGGATCTCTTTGCCCTTCACCGAGATCCAGGGAAGCACGACCCAATCGCCGCTCGCCTGCGCGGCCGAGAGCTTCACCAGGTCTTCGGTCGCCGCGATGTCGTCGGGGAAGGTGGGGCTCGTGATCTCGTGGTTTCCGGTCTTGAGCACCACGGACAAGGTGATGAAGTTGTGTGGCATCCCGCCTCCCTCCGTCCCCGGATCGTGCCCAGGACAGCGGGGACTGAAACGCGGGCGCGGCGGCGGCTAGCGCCGCTCGAGCTCGTTCCGCAGCTCCTGGAGCCCCGGCGTGAGCTCGCCGCGCTGATAGCCCCTGATCTCGGCAAGAAGCCGCCGCACGAGCGCCCGGTCGGGTGCGGCGATCTCCAGTGGCGGATCGGCAAGCGTGAGCGCCGCCGTCGCAAGCGAGTCGATGAACGAGTCGAACGACGCCACCTGCTCGTAGGTGACGCTGGCGGCTGATGCACGGCCTTGCTCGATCTGCTCGGCCATCCCGGCGAGCAGCCGCTCGGCGGCGTCGAGGAGGAGATTGACGTCGGCGGCAAGCACGACGACGTAACGGCCGTCGAGCGCGAGGGTGAGTGGACGGTCGCGGGATCTCATCCTGACCTTGGCGTCATCACGATCAGCAATACCCGGAACACGATGGGCCGACGCAAAGGTCACGTAAAGGGTCGCGGCGGCCGGCCCCGGGGCAGTAAGCGTCTGGACCGGCCGCCGCTTTGACGCCGAGGCCCTCGCAGGAGGCGCCTCCTCGGTCGTCGTACGTGGAGCTACGCCCCGACCGGGCGAGCGGATTCCACGGCGGCTCGACCGGGGGCTCAGGTACGCGCCGAATCAGGTGCCTCCCCGATGGCGCGCGCGGATCGCGGTGGCATGCTCGCGGTGTCCTCCACCGAGAGGACGATTCGTGCTGGAAGGAGACGAACCTTGGCGGTCGCCCCGACCCCGGTCCGGCAGACGCCGCACCGCGCGCAGATCGTGATCGGCCTCGCCGTCGCACTTGCGGTGGTCGCCGCCCTGCTCGGACAACGGCTGTTCGAAGGCTCTTCGAGCTCCGGCCTGAGCGAAGGCTCAGGCCGAGCGACGACGGAGGCGCGGACGGTCGCGCCGTTCACCGGGGTCACGCTGGCAGGCACCAACAATCTCATCGTCCACGTCGGCGGCGCCCAGTCGGTCGTCGTCCGCGCCGACGACAACGTGGTCTCACACGTGACGACGCGCGTGGTCGCAGGCCGACTCATCGTCGGGAACACGGGCGGGAGCTTCTCGAGCAAGACGCCGATGACGGTGACCATCTCGGTGCCTCAGCTCGACAACGTCAGCCTCGCCGGCTCGGGAACGATCGCCCTCACCGGCATCGACACGAACCGTCTGACAGTGAGCATTGCGGGCAGCGGCGTTGTCCACGCCGACGGCAGCGCAGAGCGGCTCGATGTCGCGCTCGCCGGGACAGGCGACGCGCAACTGAGGGGCTTGACGGCGAAGGCCGTGCGCGTGACCGTTACGGGTTCCGGTCACGTCGTCGTGACAGCGACCCGGCGACTCGCCGCATCGGTGCCGGGCACCGGCGCAATCGGATATGCAGGCGATCCCCCGCACGTCACCACGAGCATCACCGGCACGGGAGCGATCACTCCCGTCTGAACTACCAATGTGGGTTGACGCGCGAGCAGTTTGAGGCGACGTGCTCGGTAGTTCTGCCTCTGTCCTCGTCGAAGAGCCGGTGCTATACCGGCGCGGAAGACGAGACGTCTCGTCTCGCCTCATGGGGGAAACGAAATGGAGGCAGTCATGCGTAGGCTGACTGTTCTTGCGTGTTTGGCGATCGCAGTGGGCGTGTCGCTCCCTGCGAGCGGGCTGTCGGCTGCCGGCGGAGGCAATCTGCCCTTCAAGGGCACTCTGGCCGGTCCCGGCACACTGGATGTCGTTACGGGCCAGTTGCACGCCAACCTGACGGGTCAGTTCACGCACTTCGGCCGCTCATCGTTCGTGGAGGACGTCCAGCTGATTCCCATCACACCGGTCTCCTTCGACTGGTTCGGAACATGGACGATCACAGCCGCCAACGGCGACCGGATGTCCGGAACCTGTGCCGGCAGCGGCACGTTCACCGACCCGATCCACAGCAGCTGGTCGGTCGACTTCGTCTCGAGCGGCGGTACCGGGCGATTCGCCGGTGCGACCCTCACGTTCCACTCCGATGCAGTCGCGACGACGATCTCCGCTCAGGGCACGATTCTGACGGCGCTCGTCGACGCCCCGCTGAACGGAGAACTCAGCCACTGACTCGCGCAGCCATGTCTGGTGGCCCGTTCGAGGATGGGCCACCAGACATGCCGCAGAGCCCGTTGCTCGCCGGGCGTCCCGCGAGCGCTACCATCTCTGGATGGCGAGGATGCTGCTCGCCGGGGTAGTGATCGCGGTCGCGTTGGGAAGCGTCGCGCAGGCGACCGGCAAGGAATTGCCGATCCTCCGCTCCGCAAACGTTCACGCGCGCCATGTCGTGCTCGAGGTTGCTGTAGGCGACGTTCGGCCGGTTCAGCTGTCGGTTGCGAACCACCGAGACGTCGACGCGAACGGTGCCTTGGTTGCGAAGAACGTCCGCAGGCGTGAGACGATCCAACTCACTCCGACGACGACGGGAGTCGTGCGTTGGCAGAGCCGGACGACGCTCGCGCCTGGGACGTACTTCGTGCAGGTGATGGCAGTCGAGAGCGGCGGCGGGATCACCGACTGTCCGACGTTCAAACTCGCCCGCAACTGTCTCGACCGCTGGTCGAACGTCCGCCGGATCGTCGTACCGACGTCGAACTGACGCGCCGCAACCGCCCCGGCTGAAACAAGAGGACAGCAGCGGGAGCCGCCGTGAAGGCGACCCCCGCTGCTGAAGGACCGTCGGCCTACTTGCCGCCGGCAGCGGGACACGGGTTCCCGCGGATCACGTTCTGGAAGTTGTTGTAGCGCTGTGTGATGGTGAACCCGGGCGCCGGGTAGTTCGTCAGCAACAGGCCGCCGTACTCGGCGGTCGAGGTGCCTCCGAACGTGTTGAGCGAGCCGGGGATGTTGGCGCCGCCCTGCTGCCACAGACACGCCCCACCAGTAAGGGTCGTGCTGTAGAGCGGGTAGAACGCCGGACCGCTCGGGCCGAGCGGCGGATTCACGCAGCCGGACCCGGGGCTCGGGTCGGCCGGGTTGCTGACATGGCGCTGGCAGTCGTTGGTGGTCGAGAAGTCCGCCCCCTCGATGCGGGGAAGATCGGCCTCGAACGCCACCTGCTTGTAGTTGCTCAGCCCACTGTTTCCCGGCCCCGTGAAGAGCGGGCTCGTGAACCGGACCGGCGTCGAGACGTTCGCCGCGACCGCACCCGGCCCACCTGGCCAGGAGCTTCCCTGATACGCGGGGCCGTCGAAGTCGTCATCGGCCTGGAGGCACCCCGTCAAGGTCTCGAGCACCGCTCCCAGCGGCCCGACGAGCGGGTACGGGAAGCAGAACGTGTCGTCGTCGTCCAGGGTCGGGTCGGGACTGCCGGCGGTCTTGCAGTCTCCCGCGAACGACACGACGGCGGTGCAGTACTCGAAGTGCCCGATCTCATCCGAGAACGCGACGTTGTAGGTGTGTGCCGCCCACACGTTTCGCGTGCTCGAGTTCGAGGTGCTGAACTGCGGGTGGTACGCATAGGGGACCACGCTGCACGTCGACGCACTCGGCTGGAAGAGCGCGTGCCCGAAGCCGTTCGCGGTGCTGGCCGTCATCGAGCCGCTCTGGCCCGTCGTCAGGTCGTGGATGACGACCTGGAAGCCGTCGGGCGTGTCGCGCATGTCGACGACCAATTGATCGCCGTTGTTGTACTCGAGCGTGTCGGACGTCACCACGGCCTGGTTGCCGAATCCCTCGTCGGGCCGGGCGGGCGCCACCGGGACACCGCTCTTCGTGACGATCGCGTAGTTGACTGGTTCAGGCCCGACGAGGTTGTTGCACGCGGCGTTGTTCTGCTGGCCGGTGTTCATGTTCACCTGGTCGCTGTCGATCGTCAGCGCCGAGCACCACTTGCCGTCATTGTTGCCGTTGGCATCGGTGCAGCTGACTGGGCCCCAGCCCGGTGGATAGAACTGCATCTCCATGTACGCCTGCCCGGGCGTCAAGCCGATGTAGTTCGCCGAGTTCGGGTTCGTGCTCGTGAAGATGTTCTTATCGCTGTTCGGCGTGCAGGTCGCCCCGGGGTTCGGAGCGTTCTGGTCGTCGCACATGATCATCCCGAGCCAGAACGCCGGGCGGAGCTGGAAGTTCCAGGTGCTCCCGGTCCCGTCCTGCTTGGGCGCGGCGACCGGATCGGTCGGCAGCGTCAGGCGGTACTGATCCGAGTTGCCCGAGCCCGGGACGGTCGAATAGAACAGGACCGAGGGCTCGTCGTGACCCGAGACGTACTTGTAGCCGTGGTAGGTCCACGGATCGACCTGTTCGGTGCACAACACGGGATGCTGGACGCACAGCGGCCGATTCGAACCAGGCTTGCCCACCGCTGCATCGCTGGACGCGACGAGACCGGCGAATAGGGCGATCGCAAACCCGATCACTGCGATAAAGCCGAGACGGCGCGGAACAAGCAGCCGACGCATAGTCTCCCTCCTCCCGAGGTTAGGCCTGCGTACATGGATCTGGAACCTGCGGATTCTCCCCTATCCGGGAAAAAGGAAACAGTCGAGGTCGTGTTACGTCAACGGCGGTTCCCAGATGTAGGGCGTCGTCGTGGTGACCGGGACGAAGCCGAGCCGCTCCAGGATCGGTCTGCTGTCGTCCGAGGCGTCGGTCTCGAGATAGCGGAGACCGCGCGCCGCGGCGAGATTGGCGCGATAGGCGACAGTGGCGCGGTAGATCCCTCGTCTGCGACACTCCGGCAGCGTCGCTCCGCCCCAGAGCGTCCCGAACTCGGTGCCGGCCTCGAAGCGGATCCACGCTGCGCAGACGACCGTCGTACCGGCCTCCGCGACGATCACGGTGAGTGCCTGCGGGTCGACTTTGTGCTCCTGCTCGAGCATGTCGGGCAGCCAGTCGTTCTCCTCTCCCCACACCGCCCGCTCGAGCGCTGCGATGCGCTCGAAGTCGGCGCGGGTCGTGACCTCACGCAGCGCCACGCCGCCCGGCAGCCGCGGCTCACCTGCGATGTCCGCGACGCGTGCGATCACGACCGTCTCCGTCTCCTCCGGGACGAACCCTGCCGCCAGCAGCCGCCCCGGGAGGTCGGCCGGAAGGTCGTGACCGTGGTACTTCCACTCGAAGCGCTCGCCGCGCCCGGCGAACGCTCCAACCTGACGCGCGATCAGCTCGTCGAGGGCCGCTCCCTCGAGCCCAGCCAGGTCTCGATAGAGAACGAAGCCACGGCCGGGGCCGCCGCCGAACCGCACAACCGGCCCATCCCGTTCGACGATCTCTCCCAGCGGCCGATTGTCGGGCACATCCGCACGCAGCTGCGTGTCGTAGACGCCCAGGAGCTCGTGCGGGTCGAGTGAAGGCACGGCCCGACTCTAACGGCGCACCACGCCTGCCTCCCTCAGCGGAGCGTGAGTGTGCGGATCTTGCTGACGAGCCGACCGTGCTGCTTGGCGGTCTCGGCCCACAGGAGCCGCGTTCCGGCAAGTGTTGGTCCGACGACCGTCGAGGACGGCGCGGCTCTCGCGACCAGAGTTGGCTGCGAGTCGCCGGGGCGGTAGCTGAGAATGCGCTGTCCTTCACGGAAGACGATGCGGTTTCCGGCGATCGAGAGCGCGACCGCATTCCCGGCGACAACGCGGCTCTCGGCGGTAGTGCTGTGGCGCGGATCGAACCATTGCAGCTGCACCGGGTTGCCGACCTGTGCCCGGGAGTTGTTCGGGTGCTCGCCAACAAGGACAGCGCCGAGCGTGGCTGACAGCGCCAGCTCATAAGGCTCGCCCGCGAGATCGACCGCGCCGATCGAAGCCCCGTCTTTCATCCGGAGCAGACGAACGGTCGGCTGGGGCTGCCGGAACCAGCGCCCACCGGCGTCAGGGGGTTGTCCCACTACGTGCGGCACGAGCGCGACTCGTCCGCCGCTGAACGCCACGAGTGTAGCCGCCGCTGCGGCCACTCGGTGGCGGCGCAGCTGACTGTCGACCCGCCAGAGAGTCCCGCGACTCTGCAGCGGACACGTGAAGTCGGAGGGGTGTTCTTCATTGCAGGACGGATCGTTGCTGATTCGCGTCACGGCGTAGAGGAGGTCGCGTCCGTCGCTGACCGGTCCGACGATATACGAGCCTTCACCTCCCGATTGGCTGCTCAGCCAGAGGTTCGAGGGCAGCAAGCTCGGCAGACTGCGGCTGCTCGTGATCTCTGCCGTACCGAATGAGGCGTAGTCCGTCGAGTTCCCGATGCCGAACTTCGACCAGGTGACGGTATCGCCGACGAGCGCGAGGATGTCGTGGTCGATCAGCCCTTCGTTCGCCTGGAGGAGCTCCTGGCAGCCGAAGCCCGGCGACTTGGGGACATGAATCGTCGCGATTCTGTGGCCGTCGGTGGCACGCACCTCGACGTTGTCGCAGGCGCGCCACGCGACGAAACGTCCCGACTGCGCGACCGCATAGACCTTCCCCGGCACCGTGGCCAACGTCGCCGGCCGTGCAGCCTCCGCGGCGACCGAAACAGGCTCCAGGCACACGAGAGCCACGGTCACTGCCGCGGCCACGGCCGCGCCTCCCACAACCACTGCAAAACGGCGCATCGAGCGCTCCCTTCACGAGCATGCTCCAGCGCGCCGATACCCACTACATCCGCGCGGCCGCTGAGCCCGGGTACCTCGAACTACCGAGCGTGCTGCAGCTACCGGCCTGGAGCGGTCTGACCCGTCATCGGGTGCTCTCGGAAAGGATCGGAGCAGCGCGCCTGAAACCCCAGATGCTGCAATAGATGCCCAGGAACAGCTCCCACAGGGCCTCGGGAATCGCTGCGGGGCCCTTGATCGTGTTGGCCGAGGGATTCCCTCCCAACAGCACGATCGTCCCCGAGATGATGATCAGGGGGCCGCCGATGAGCCCGAGCCACGGCCACGGCCGCGGCACGAGCTGTGTGCGGTACATCATGTAACCGAGAATCAACCCGTTCCCCCAGCCGACCACCCAGCCCGGCCCCAGGAGGAACGTCCAGTCCTTGATCGCCGCAAGGGTGTAGGCGATCGTGCCCTCGTTCGCGCCCGCGGCCTCTCGGTGCAACGTGACGATCCCGAGCATCGCGACGATGCCGACGAGGATGAACGTGCACTCGATGATCCGCGCCGTCACATAGCCGATCGACAGCTCCTCGAATTGCCGCCTCATGATCGGGACGATCACGACTGCGGTGCCGATGTTCGCGATGATCAGGAGCAGCTCCAGGAACGCTCCGAGCAGAATCCGTTTGTCGTTTCCCCCACCCGCGATGTAGGCCACCGGATCACGCAGCGCAGGCTCGTAAAGAAGCAACGCCGGGATCGATGTGACGAACGTGATGAGGTACAGCACGCCGAACCAACGCGCCCGCTTCTGGTCCAGAGACATCCGTTGACCCTTTCCCCCGGAGTGGCGGCGAGCAGGCGGATTCCCACCGCTACCTCGACCGAGTCAGGAACGCGAACCTAGCGACACAGGTCTCGCGTTTCAATCCGGACCTGCCCGCAGGTAGCTTCCTCCCCGTGCTGCGCGAGGTTGCCGAATACCCGAATTCCTTTGGCCCACTCGGGCCCGGCGACGAGCGGGTCGACACCGAGCGGTACACGCTCTGCATGGGCGCCGGCGCGTCGTGGAACACCGTGCAACGGCAGCGCTTCCCCGTCGCCGACGTCGACGACGTCCTCGGCGAGGTGCGGGCGGCGCTACGCGAGCGTGGACGCACGAAGACACAGTGGGAGGTCGGCAGCTCCGCGCCGACGGGACTAGTGGACGCGCTGCTCGAGCGGGGCCTCAGGTTCGACAGGGACCCCTATGCCGTCGCGCTCGTCCTCACGCACGAGCCGCCGTCTGGTGCTCCGAACGCCATCGCCCGTCGGGTCGAGACGTTCGAGGACTTCGTCGCCGCGTGTGAGGTGCAGTGGGAGGCGTTCGAGTCGTCACCGGAGGAGATCGAGGAGGCGCGCGCGGTGCTCGAGAGCCGGTGGCGCGGGTCACCGATCCTCCGCCACGCAGTGTGGCTCGACGGCCGGCTCGTCTGCACGGGGACGGCCGCACCGACCGAACACGGCCTTCTCCTCTACGGAGGCGCGACGTTGCCGCGCGCACGCGGTCGAGGCGCCTACCGTTCGCTCATCCGCGCCCGTTGGGACGACGCGGTCTCGCGCGGGACACCGACACTGATCACGCAGGGTGGCTCGATGTCCGGCCCGATCCTCGAGCGACTGGGATTCGAGCCGGTCGGCCACGTCCACATGCTCGTGGATGACTTCGGCCGATCCGACTCCTGATAGATCAGGGAGAGCCGTTGTGCTGCCGTGCAGGTTCTCGAGGCATCTACGCGGCCTCCCTCACCAGGCGAAGGTCAGCGCCTTTGTAGGTAGCGGACGCGGCGAATAGCCCACCGCAACGTCATGCGACAGACGATGTCGTCTCGCTCCGGCCAGTCTTCGACGATCAGACGGTCGAGCCTACGAATCTCCTCTTCCGCCGACATCTCATTCACCTCAGTTGGTTAGCGAAGGCGCGTGATCGGCGCCGCCGGCGCGGAGTGCCGACGGCGCCCGGACAGCTGGACCTACCGATCCCGTGTCCCATCAACTTGGCGCGAGTGGACAGCGCGATCGGGGCGTGAAGAATCGTGCCGGGACCGATCCCGGATGCTCTCGCGTTGCTTCGACGAGCTCCGATCAACCGACGCGACGCGGTCGGCGGACGAGCGCGACGGCGAGGGAGCCGCAAGCGCAGCGCCGCTGAGGACGCCGCCGGCGAGCACCGCCGTTGCCAGAACCGAGACTGTGGCCTTGCGCATCATTTCTTGCTCCTTTCCGAGGGTTTGATGCGACTCCCGTTCTACGCCGCGCTTCACCAGGATGGGGACAGAGACTCGTAAGTCCCTCGCCAGCGCCACGCCAAGAATCGAAGTTGGAACCCGCACTGCCCGAACGGGCGCGAGTCCGTGGCCAGAGCACCGTCAAGCCGCCTCCTCGACGTCGCCTGTGGGTCCAGTGGCCCAGCGCTGGAACTGGCGGGACAGCGCGGCGGGATCAGAAACACCGCTCAGCGAACTGCCATGGATCACGGCACGCCACTGAGGTAAACCACCACGACGTCAAGCGAACAAACGTCGGTCGAGTCTGAGATCGACCCTGACGGACATCCAAGAACCCTCGACCCCAGCTGGACGCCCAGGCGCGAGCCTTGCTTGCAGCGAGCTCACCTACCTCTGTGGCCCTGTTGACTGGACGATGGCGTGGACGTCGAGCTGAGACTCTGCGCGGTGCTTTCGAGCACGAGTGCCTCAGGCCGAAGGTGATCTACAAGGCGAACACACCGGCTAGGTTCTCTCTCGCATGCCGCATGGGCGAGTTTGCCCACTCGTCGGTCGCATGACACATGGGGCAGTGATGGGGTGGCGTCCTTCGAGCGATTCCGTAGCCGCACCTGGAGCAGACGAGGTCTCCCAGCGCGGCCCAATCCGTGAGGCCTTCGCGAAACCCCAGAGACTGCCGCGTCTCTTCCAGGGGGTGCTGCGTGGAGGCGGGGTGTGGCGAGGGCGAATCGGGGGAACTCGGCGGGGCGCCCATTTGCGTCGACTCCTTCATGTTGTGGTCGTGATCGACGATGCCGATAGGCACGGGCCGCCGCCATGGAGCCAGGCCCCCATCTGTCACGCGCGAGAGCTACGGCTGAATCAGACCGCGGCGGATGGCGTAGCGGGTGAGTTCGACGCGGTCGCTCATGCCGAGCTTCTCGAGGATGTTTTGCCGGTGACGCTCGACGGTCTTGATGCTTATGACGAGCTCCTCCGCGATCTCTCGCGACGTGTTCGCTTCAGCGATTAGCTTGAGCACCTGAAGCTCGCGCGGCGTGAGAATCTCGAACTGGGTCTGATCGGCGCGTCCGCGCTCGATGTAATCGCGAACGAGCGCTGTGATCGCCGACGGGTAAAGGAACGATTCGCCCCGCATCGTTCGCCGGCAGGCGTCGACGATGTCCTGGTCGGCGTCGGATTTGAGGACGTATCCGGAAGCACCAGCCTTCAGCGATTCGAAGAGGAACTGCTCGCTGTTGTACATCGAGAGCATGAGCAGCTTGATTTCGGGTTTGCGTTTGTGAAGTTCGGCAGCTGCCTGGATACCGGTCAGGTTCGGCATCGCAACGTCGAGAATCGCGAGGTGGATGTCTTCGACAAGCGCTTTCTTGACGGCTTCGGCACCGTCTACGGCTTCGGCGACGACTTTCAGGTCGGGCTGTGCGTCCAGGGTGCCTTTCAGCCCCGCGCGGACGATGGGATGATCGTCGGCGACGAGAATCCGGGTGACGAGCGGGACGGGCATCAGGCTCTTTCGGCGGGAACTTCGAGCCGGATCTCGACTCCGCCGCGTGGGCCGGGCTTGACCGCTAGGGCACCGCCGACGAATACGGCGCGTTCTCGCATGCCGCGGAGGCCACCCGCGGTCGGCGGGATGTCGGTCATGCCTCGACCGTCGTCGATGATGCGAAGAACGACGCTGCCGGCGCCCGGTTCGAGTGCCAGTACGGCGCGGCTTGCATGAGCGTGACGCGCGATGTTCGTGAAGCTTTCCTGCGTGACGCGGTAGACCGTGAGTTCGGCGGCGGGTGTCAGCCGGGGGAGATCGGGCGCGAAGTGCTGCTCGACCTCGATCCGACTCTGGCGGGCAAAGTTGCGCGAGAGTTCGGTGAGTGCGCTGACGAGGCCGAGGTGCTCGAGCAACGCGGGTCGCAGCTCAGATGAGATCCTCCGCACTTCTTCGAGTGCATGACGGACAGCCTCCTTCGTCTCTTCGACACGGAGTCGCCCGTTTGTTGGCCCCGCCTCGGCGAGCGCGTCCAACTGGAGCAGGACGCCGGTCAGCACTTGGCCGACCTCGTCGTGCAGCCCGCGGGCAATCCGCAGTCGCTCCGCCTCCTGCGCCTCCAGCGCGCGTTGCCCGCTTTCACGCCGCTCGGTCTCGAGTCGCTCGAGCATCTGGTTGAAGGCGCGGACGACCTCGACCACCTCGACTCCGCCCTGTTCCGGAAGCCGTTGACCAGGCTGCAGCAGGTCCACTGTCTGCATACGTTCGACCAGGCGGTCGATCGGAAGCAGCGTTCGACGCACGAGGACGAGGTTGGCCGCGAGCATGATCATCAGGCCGACGACGAGGTCGAGGCTCTCGACGACTGCGAGCGAGGCGTGGATGCGTCCTGCGGAGAGTGTGAGGACGAGCGTCCCCGCAAGCAGCAGACCCGCGTTGATCGCGAAGACACGCCAGAGAAGCGGGAGCCTGGTGAAGACCATTTTCGGGACCGTTCGACCGCAGTTCTAGCGTTCAGCGGCCCTGTTCGGCGAGAGCGAGCCGGCGCCAGCCGCGCTCGCGAGTCATCGGTGGCGCGATCAGCACCGGGACGGCGGTCGCCGCTTCAAGGTCGCGGACAAGCGTGCACCGCAATTGACGGCCGCGCGAGCCGCGGGCCCGCGAGCCAACGACGATCGCATCGGCGCCCTCCTCGGCGGCGACGCGGGCGAGCCCTTCGACCCGGTTCCCGACGGCAAACCGGGTCTCGGCGTGGCCCAGTTCGTGCGCGATGCGCTCGAACGTCGCCTGGACTCCGGGACGTCCATCGAGTGGGTCACCGCCCTCCCGCTCGGCCATGACGTGGACAAGCACCAGACGCAGATCGAGCCGTGCTGCGAATGCGGCTGCGAGTTTCGCTGCGGCGCGGCCCTCGCCGCTGTCGGTCACTCCACAAACGATGGTGCCGCGCACAGCGCCGCCCTTTCCTGGGGAGCACTCGGGATTTTGCAATTCTCGATCGGAGTCTCGCAGCGGATGGCAGCGACCGCGATGGGCTCACGACCCCATTTCGCCATGCCGCCCGCCGCCGATTCAGGTTGCGATACCCGGGGCACGGCCGTCCAAAGATGGGCTCTCGACCTCATAGCGTCGAGGCGGAAGCCAGGGCAACCTCCAGGAGCGAGGGTGCTGGTTCACCCAGTCGTGAATGCCTGCCAAGGAGGAGGACCATGACCGAGATCTTGATCACACCAGCCGGGTTCGAGCAGCTGACTCGGAGGCTCGCCGAGCTCAAGTCGGAGGGTAGGCGTGAGATCGCGGAGCGGCTTCGGCTTTCGCTGGCGACTGCGGCGAACCCGCTCGAAAACGCCGACTACCAGGCAGCCCGCGATGACCAGGCCGAGCTCGAGTCAAGGATCGCCCGCCTGGAGCAAAGACTCGACGCGGCCCGCGTCACCGGGCCTGATTCGAGCAACGATGTCGTCGATCTTGGCGAGCGTGTCCGCCTCGAGGACCTGGACAGCGGTGCCAGACTGAAGTACGAGCTCGTCGGAACGTTCGAAGGCGACCCGGCCGCCGGCCGCATTTCGGTCGCGTCGCCGATCGGGCAGGCGCTGATCGGCCGGCGACGAGGCGACATCGCTGTCGCGCTGGCCCCGAAGGGACGTCGCCGCTTCAAGGTTCTCGCCATCGAGTCGGCCCGGAGGCGAGCCAGCGTGATGCGCGCCGAAGCGGTCGAGGCCTAGTGATCCCGATCTTGCCGATGTGAGCGTTCAGAGGAAGGGAAGGAGGTCCAGCGTGGTCGGTTCAACCGTCTACCCGATCCGAATCGAGGGTGATCTCTCGCCTGGGCTGAGCCGATGGCTTTGGTTGGCGAAGTGGCTGCTGATCATTCCGCACGCGATCGTGCTCGTGTTTCTGTGGCTCGCCTTTCTCGTTCTGACGATCTGCGCATTCTTCGCGATTCTCTTCACGGGCCGCTACCCGCGCGGTATGTTCGAGTTCAACGTCGGCGTGTTGCGCTGGACGTGGCGTGTCGCCTTCTACAGCTACGGCGCCCTCGGTACCGACCTCTACCCACCGTTCACGCTCGCCGACGTCCCTGACTACCCGGCGCGCCTGTCGATCGACTATCCGAAGCAGCAGCGAAGAGGTCTTGCGTTGATCGGCTGGTGGCTTCTCGGGATCCCCCAGTACGCGATCGCGGGCATCTTCGCCGGTGGCCTGGTCGACCTGCACTGGGACCTCATGTGGTTCGGACTGATCGAGCTGCTCGTCCTCGTCGCCGCCGTCATGCTGCTCTTCCGGAACACCTACCCACAGCCGATCTTCGAGCTCGTGGTCGGCTTCGACCGCTGGGTCATCAGGGTTGGTGCCTACGCGGCGCTGATGACATCCGAATTCCCACCGTTCAGGCTCGACACCGGCGCCCGCGAGCCAGTTCGGACGATCGGAGGAGCTGCTGCCCCCAGCATGTGAATGAGCACCCGTCAGCCCCTCACGTCGGCGCCCAGCCTGCGCCGAGTGCCCGCGAGAACGCAGAGGCAGAACAATGTTCAACTCGGTCGTCGATCTCGTCGCAACCTCCGACTGGCCCTACGTGGTCGTCCTTGCGGTAGCTGCGCTCGACGCCGTCTTCCCGCTCGTCCCGAGCGAGGCGACAGTCATCACAGCCGGAGCAATTGCTGCCTCTGGCTGGCTCTCGCTGATCGGCGTCCTCGCTGTGGCGGCCGTCGGTGCGTTCATTGGAGACAACGTCGGATATGCCGTAGGTCGACTGTCGGCTCCGGGCGTTCGACGCCTCTCTCGCTCGCCTGCTGGACAACGCCGCCTGCTCTGGGCCGAGGACGGACTCGCGAGACGTGGAGCGACGGTGATCGTCGTATCGCGATTTATCCCAGGTGGCCGCACGGCAACGATGCTGGCAGCCGGCGTCAC
Source organism: uncultured Thermoleophilia bacterium (assembly GCA_963821575.1). Taxonomy (GTDB): domain Bacteria; phylum Actinomycetota; class Thermoleophilia; order Gaiellales; family Gaiellaceae; genus PALSA-600. The sequence continues at coordinate 3,759 of CAWGEJ010000015.1, read as the reverse complement.
TCGCTTTCAATGGCAACGGTTCGCGTGTCTTGACGCGGTTGCCGTTGTGCTCTGGGCGACTTATGCGGCGATGCTCGGGTTCGTCGGCGGGGTCGCCTTCCGGGATACACCGCTGTACGCCGTTGCTCTCGCGCTCGGGCTGGCTGCCGGACTGACCATCCTGTTCGAGGCAAGTCGTCGCTTCCGCCGCAGACGGAGTCGCTCGACGAGCGCAGGTAACGGAGACTGCGCCGACCGAACTCGTACAAGCCGCCGATCAGTTGGCGCTTCGTCAACACGGCAGACGCCGGAGCGCTCACCCTCTCGAGGGGCCGGAGAGACCTTCGCAGACGCCGAGCGCCCGTCGGAGTGTCCTCCTCGGGATCGGCGCCTCGTTCATCGCGATGAGCTTCGCCGCCGCCGGATACCTCCCACCGGTTGCGGGAGCGCTGCTCCAGGAGGTGATCGACGTCGGAGTGATCGCAAACGCACTTCGGGCTCTCACGGACTAGGAGAAGGAGGTTGGTGATGAATCCCACCCAACACACGACAGGCGCAGCACGGGCGTTGGCGCCCCGGCCGGTCTTCTCGCGCATCCTCGTCGGCGTCGACGGCACCGAGCCTGGCTTTGAAGCCTGCCTTCAGGCCCGCCGCTTCGCGGAGCCCGACGCCTGGCTCGAAGCCGTCTCGGTCGTGCATCTTGCCGATGCGATCTGGACCGGCGGAGACGCACCTCGCGTCGCCGACGAACTGCAGCGCGACGCGGAGGAGGCCCTCGACAAGGCGATTGCGATCCTCGGCGATACAGCTCGCCGGAAGTTCATCAACGGCTACATCGCGGCTGCGCTGCTGGACGAGATCAGACAGATCGACCCGACAGTGCTCGCAATCGGCTCGCACGGCCACCACCGCGTGACGGAGATCGTGTTCGGAGGTGTTGCCGGAGAACTCATCCACTCGGCACCATGCTCGGTTCTCGTCGTGCGTGCACCGACTGATCGAGCGGCGTTTCCGTCGTCGATCGTCGTGGGGGTCGACGGTTCGAAAGAGTCGGAAACCGCCCTGGCGGCGGCGGGTGCTCTGGCCGATCGGATCGCAGCGCCGCTGCGCTGCGTCGTCGGGCTTCACGGAAAGGGCATCGATTCCGATCAGGTCCGGCTTCTCGCGCCGCGAGCCGAGTTCGTAGCGGCAAGTCCCGTCGACGCACTGAACGGCGCCGCTCACTCCAACGATCTTCTCGTCGTCGGAAACCGCGGTCTGCACGGGCTCCACGCACTTGGGAGCGTTTCAGAGCGCATCGCCCACAGGGCCGCCTGCTCTGTTCTCGTCGTGCGCCGCAGGCAGGGCCCGTGAGCAGGCCCGCGCACTCGCTTTCCCCTCCGCAGTTGGCGGCTGCGCTCGAGTCCGATCTCGAGCGCGGCCTTTCATCCGAGGACGCCGCGACACGCCTCGTCCTTTACGGGCCGAACCGTCCTCGCGAGGCGCGACGTCGACCACTTCTGCGTCTTGCGACCAACCAACTGCTCGACCCACTCGTCGCTCTGCTCGCGGCCGCAGCAGCGATCTCGATCGCGATCGGCGAGACGACCGAGGGGCTCGCGATCGCCGCAATTCTCGTCCTGAACGGCGTGCTGGGCTTCTGGCAAGAGGCAGTCGCCGACCGCGCCATCCTGGCGCTGTCGCAAGCCTTCACCCAGTCGGCTCTCGTCATCCGTGACGGCGTTGAGGCAGAGATTCCCGCGGAAGCGGTCGTTCCCGGAGACATCATTCGGGTCAGCGCGGGCGAACGCGTTCCGGCCGATGCACGGCTCTTCGACAGCACCTCGCTCGACGTCGACGAGTCGGCACTCACCGGGGAATCGTTTCCGGTGGCAAAAGAGACCGCACCGGTCGCGGCCGCGACACCTCTGGCGGACCGCACCTCGATGGTCTATGCAGGCACGGCGATCACCCGCGGCAGCGCTCTTTGCCTCGTCTCCGCGACGGGGCCGACCACGGAGCTCGGCGCGATCGAGATCCTTACGGCGGCGGCGAGGGCCCCTACAACCCCGATGACTCGCCGGCTGGCTCGATTGGCTCGCCAGATGGTCCTTCTCGGGATCGCGATCACCGTCGTCCTCGGCGCGCTCATTCTCGCGCGAGGCGGTGACCCGGACGAGGCCTTTCTGACGGCAGTAGCGGTCGCGGTCGCCGCCGTGCCGGAAGGGCTCGCAGCGACTGTCACAGTCGCCCTTGCACTCGGAGCACGAGCAATGGCCTCCCGCGGCGCGATCGTGAGACGCCTCGCGGCGATCGAGACGATCGGCGAGACGACCGTCATCTGCACGGACAAGACCGGGACACTGACCGAGAATCAGATCCGAGTCCGCGCGCTGCAACCCTCTCACGGCGTGACCGAGCGCGAGCTGCTCGAAGGTGCCGTCCTGGCGTCGAACGCGCGCGTGGTCGGCGGCCAACTCCTCGGCGACCCGGTCGAGACCGCGGTCCTACTGGCGGCGATGGAGCACGGTGTCGTCCATGACGAGCTCGTCAGCAGGTACAGGCGGATCCGGGAGCTGCCGTTCTCTTCGGAGCGAAAGCGCATGACTGTCGTCTACCTCGCCGAGGACGGTCAGAGTGTCTTCACGAAGGGCGCCCCCGAGATACTCGCTGAGCGAGTGGACACGGCAGCAGAGGAGATGCTGGATACAGCAGCGCAGTGGGCGTCGGACGGACTGCGCGTCCTGGCGGTTGCAGCGCGTGAGCTTCGCGCGGGCCAGGAAGCAGGCGAACACGTGGAGCGACACCTTCGCCTTCTGGGCGTGATCGCGCTCCACGATCCTCTGCGACCTTCGTCCCTGCCGGCCATCGCCACAGCCCGCCGTGCCGGCATCGCGGTTCGGATGCTCACGGGCGATCACCCCGCGACAGCCAGGACGATTGGGCGCGCACTCGGTCTGTCCGACGAAGAGATCATCGCGCGTGCCACGCCGTCGGACAAGATCGCCCTCGTCGAGAGCTTGCAGGCAAGCGGAGAAGTGGTCGCCGTCACCGGAGACGGCGTCAACGACGCCCCTGCGCTCCGGCGCGCCGATGTCGGCGTTGCGATGGGCCGCTCCGGCACGGAAGCAGCACGCGAGGCTGCCTCGATCGTCCTCACGGACGACGACTTCGCAACGATCGTCGCTGCCGTCGCCGAGGGCCGAAGGATCGGCGACAACATCCGGAAGTTCGTCGCGTTCCTGCTCTCAGCAAACCTCGGCGAAGTCCTTGTCTTTGCGGTTGTGATCAGCGCAGGACTAGGAAGCCCACTCGCCGTAATCCAGATACTGCTCGTCAACCTCGTCACGGACGGTCTTCCGGCACTTGCCCTCGCACGCGACCCGGCCGACCGGGGGACGATGACTTCACCGCCCCGAACCAGCAAGACCCTGTTCGACCGCGGCACCTGGGTTGCCCTCGCCTGGATCGGCGTCCTGGTCGGAGGTGCAACATTTTCCGCGTTCGCACTGGGGCGTGTTGTCGGTGGCGGCGTCGCCCAGACGATGGCCTTCGCAACACTCGCACTCGCCGAACTTGCACTCGTGTACGGGATGCGCTCTTTCAGCATTCCCGCGTGGAGGCTGCCTGCCAACCGATGGTTGAACCTCAGCGTGCTCGCGTCCGTGGTCGTCGTCGCCGCAGTCATCTTCATGCCGGCAGCGCACGCCGCGTTTGCGACGACCTCTCTCGGCTTGAGCGAGACGATGGCTGTGGCGCTTCTCTCCTTCGTTCCTCTGGCCGGCGTCGAGTTGTACAAGT
>CAWGEJ010000014.1:0-18719 GCA_963821575.1 uncultured Thermoleophilia bacterium | reverse complement strand
ACGCAGCGGGTCGGCCGGGGACGCCGTGCAGGAGATAGATGACCGGATAGCGCCGGTTCGGGCTCGAGGCGTAGCCGGGCGGCAGGTAGACGTCGACGGGCTGGGTGCGCCCCCCGAGCGCCGCGCTGGCGAGCGAGAAGTGAGTTGCGGTTCCGCGCTCGTGGACGTACGCCGGATCCTTGGGCGGCGCAAAGCCGCGATAGAGCCAGTAGTTGTCGACGTAACGGTAGGCGCCCACCAGCCCGGCAGCGACGAACGCAAGCAGCGCGACCGCGCCGAGTCGCGCGCGAGCGGGAAGCGTCGGAGCCGTCCAGAACACAGCCTCTGGTCCTACGCCACCCCTGCTAAAGGAGCGGTTAAGCAGCCGTTAGCCCTCTGCGCCACTCGCAAGTCAGGTACCTGGTACCTCCGGTACCAGGTACCGGTTGTTCGAACCGCGTTCCTCGGGGTCATTCCCGAAGAGAGCGGATCTGATTCGGTCTCTCCGGTACACAGGTACCGATTCAGCCGGCGGCGGCGAGGCGCTCGCGGCGGCGCGCCAGCTTCTCGACCAGGTTGTCGGCGATCCCGGGCCGGCTCCAGGGGCAGCGGGCGATGCAGATCGCACAGCCCTTCGTCTCGGCGAAGTACGGGATGCAGCGGTCGAAGTCGACGTACCACTTCTCATCGCCGCGAACGAGCTGCTTCTGCTCGGCGATCGCGTCCGGCGGGCAGGCGTCCGTGCAGATCCGGCAGTTGTTGCAGAAGTCGTCCGCGCCGAACACATCCGGCTCGTCGGCGAGGAGCGGCAGGTCGGTCGAGACGGCGGCCAGGCGGAACGACGCGCCGTGGGTGCGGTTGATGATCGAGCCGTGCTTGCCGAGCTCGCCGAGCCCGGCGGCGATCGCCGCGGGAATCATCAGCAACGCGTCGGCGCGCGGACCGGGGAACGACTGCGAGGGCCAACCCTGCTCGCGGATGAAGTTGCGCAGGCTGTTCGCCGAGCGTGCGGCCCGCGTGTACTGGCGACCGACCTCGATGCCCGCGTTGAGCCGGCCCGGCACGGCCGGCGCCTGGGAGATCTCGTCGTAGTCGTGCGCGAACCCGAGCATGACCAGCCACTCCTCCGCGATCTCGAACCCCTCGAACACCCAGAACGGGTCCAGGCGCACGATCCCGACCAGATCGGCCTCGTGCGCGAGCGCGAACGACTTCACCAGCTGCGTCCACTCGACCGGGCTGCGCTCGACCCGTTCGGCCGCGACCGGAATCGGGTCGGGCCCACGCGGGCGCAGCTCGAGCGTGTCCGGGTCGCGGCTGAACGCCTCGGTCACCTCTCGCGAGTCGTAGAAGCGCTTCACGACGTATGCCTGCAGCTCCCCGTGCGTCTGCACGGACGGGTCATGCCAGAAGAACGGTGAGGGCGGCCGCCGCTCGTCCTCGCCGAGCCCGTTGACGGTGTTCCCGGAGACCGCCGGGAAGTGCGAGAGAGTCTCGGCGGGCGGCTCCCAACGTTGCGCGTTGCGGCCCATTCCGCCGTCTTATACCACCGGCCCGCGGCGCTGCCCGCCTCGGCTCAGGCAGCGGGTGCGAGATGTGCGAGTGCGAGCCCGAGCCACGTTCGCGCGTGCTCCTGCCAGAGCTTCGTGGTGTGGCCGCCGCTGTACACCGCGAAGAGGTGCTTGACGTGTGCTGCGTTCAACTCGCGATTCAACTGCAGGTTCTCCGCCAGGAAGCGCGCGTCGGCGTCGCCCACGTAGAAGGCGAAGAACGTCGAGCGGTGGCGTTGGTCCGCCTCGAGAACGGAGATCAGATTGTGCGCGCTCGTCAGCGGCCCGCGGGCAAGCGCGCGTGCCCCGGTCGGGTCGGTCGGATGGAAGTACCCCGACCACGACTCGACAACGGAGAAGCGGCCGAGGTGGTGCAGCCCGAGCACCGTCGCCCCGAACCCGCCGGCCGACAGCCCGATCAGGGCGCGCCCGCGCCGCGAGCGGATCGTCCGGAAGCGCTTGTCGATCGCAGCCGGCAGCTCCTCTGCGATGAAGGTCTCCCAGTTTCGCCCCGAGCCCCAGTTCAGGTACTCCGGATCGGTGTCACCGGAACGCGAGCCCTGCGGCATGACGAGGATGGCCGGGCCGACACGCTCGAGTGTGTCGCCGAGCCACGCGCTGTTCCGGTAGGCGCCGGGGCCTGCCGGCAGGCCGTGCAGGAAGTAGACGACGGGGTAGCGCTTGCGGCTGGTCGCGTAGCCGTCGGGCAGGACGACGAGCGCGTGGGCAGTGCCGGAGAGCGCCACCGACCGGATGCCCTCGTCGACCTGGTGCGACTGCCGGCCGAGCGCGACCGCGGCGGCCGACGCTGCAACCGCGAGCCCAAGCAGCGCGAGGCCGACGCGTCTCACAGATCAGTTGTAGCCGCCCGAGCTAAGACCTAACCGAGAGTTCATCTGTCCGCGGCTACCGTCCCCCGGTGGTCTCGCTGGCCCCGATCCTCGCCGCGGCGTCCCTGCTCCCCGGCTTCGCTCCCAACGCGCAGGGACCGGCCGGGGGCGCCGTGCAGACGGGAGTCTTTCCGGGCGAGCAGCGGCCCGGGTTCGTGTACCTGCCGCCGGGCTTCAACCCATCTCACCGGTATCCCGTCGTCTACCTGCTGCACGGCATGCCGGGCTCGCCGAGCGAGTATCTCCTCGGCACCGACCTCGCGAACTGGGCCGACACCGCGATCGGCGAGGGGGCGATCAGGCCGTTCGTCGCCGTGCTGCCGGCGGCGGGGCCGCGCCCGCAGTACAACGGAGAGTGGGCGGGCGGAATCGCGGCGCCGCTCGTCGAGCAGATCGTGCCGTGGATCGACGCGCACCTGCCGACGATCTCGACCCCTCGCGGACGGGTGCTCGCAGGCCTCTCGGCCGGAGGCTTCGGTGCTGTCGACATCGGCCTCCGACATCCGGAGCTCTTCGGGACGATCGAGGCGTGGTCCGCCTACTTCTCGCCGCTGCACGACGGCCCGTTCAAGCACGCGTCGCGGCGTGTGCTCGCCGCGAACGACCCGACGAAGCTCGCCCCGGCGCTCGCGGCGACCTTGCGCCGGGATCGCACACGCTTCTTCCTCTCCACAGGGCCTGGGCACAGCCACTGGTTCAAGCCGGCACAGACGCTCGCCTTCGCGCGCGAGCTGCGCAACCTCGGCGTGACCGCGAGCTACCACGCCTACGCGAACGCCCGCGGCGAGTGGCGCGCCCAGTTCGACACCGGGCTCACGTGGGCGCTGCGAGCTCGTTGATGCGATTCGTGCGCAACGTGCAGGTTTTCTCGTCACGCCCCCCTTGCGCACACTCGGAGCCGCGTCATACATTCCGGATCCCGCCGGGCGCGGAGCGCGAGTAGGTCGAAGCCACACCAAGCGGTCGTGACGGACGCGAGTCTTGATCGGTCGGTAGGTGAGGTGGACGAAAGCGCCACCGACCCGGTGGGATTTTCTTTTCAGGTGGGACATGCAGACAGCGACAGTCGCGGAGCGGCCTGACCTCGCCGGCCCAGCCTGGGAGCGAACGCGCGACACGCTGCCCGAGTACAACAACCACGGCGACGTCCTCAACGAGTACTGGGGACGTCTCACCGAGGAGCATCCCGAGTTCCAGTTCCATCTGGTCGGTGACGAGGACGAGATCCTCGCCCGCGCGCGTTCGATCCCGGTGCGCTGGGATGGAACCGCCGACGACCTCCCGGCCGGCATCGACGGCGCGATCGCACGCGGCTTCGACGAGGGCGGCGCGAACACGCTCTGCGCGCTCGTGATCATGGTGCCGGCGGATCTGCAGAACCGCCGCCTCAGCGCGGCGGCGGTCGAGGCGATGCGGGAGATCGCCGGCAGTCACGGCTACGGGGCGCTGATCGCGCCGGTGCGCCCGAACTGGAAGGAGCGCTACCCGCTGGTGCCGATCGCGCGCTACGCGACGTGGCGCCGCGACGACGGATTGCTCTTCGACCCGTGGATGCGCGTGCACGAGCGACTCGGCGCAACCGTGCTTCGGCCCGAGCCGCGCTCGCTCCGGATCACCGGAGCCGTCACCGAGTGGGAGGAGTGGACGAGCATGCGGTTCCCGGAGAGCGGCGAGTACTGGTTCCCCCACGGGCTCGCCACCGTGGCGATCGACCGGGAAGCCGACTGCGGCGGCTACTGGGAGCCGAACGTCTGGATGCACCACCCACTCTGATCACCGCCGTCGTCCGGGTCCTGCCACCAGGTATCGCAAGGCCTGCCATGGCCTCAACGTAGAGGCTCCTGCTGAGAATCCCCTCAGCGGGAGGCGACTCTTAGGTCGGTCTTAGCCGACGCTGGTGGGATCCTGTCTCCTGTGCTGGGATTCGCTGTCGGCTTGGCCATGCTCCTCGCGGGGCCGGCGTCGGCGTCGCCGCCGTCCGTCACAGGCTCTCTGCAGCAGGGCTCCAAGCTGACCGCCACCGCGGGCACGTGGACGGGCAGCGGGACGATCACATACGCGTACCAGTGGTACCGCTGCGACGCGAACGGCGCTCACTGCGCCTCGATCCACGGTGCGACCAGAGGCACGTACACGCAGGTCGCCAAGGACGTGGGCCACACGATCGGGCTGACGGTGCGCGCGACCGATCCGACCGGGACGACCGCGGCGTACGCGCCGCTCGCGGGGCTGGTCGCGCCTCGCGGTGCCGCCCTCGTGGCCACCAAGCAGCCGCCGGAGAGCGGCGAACCGATCGTCGGACAGGGGTTGAAGGTGGAGGCCGCGACGTGGAGCTCGACGCCCCCCGCTCTGCACTACAGCTGGCGCCGCTGCAACGCGAACGGCCGGCTCTGCACGGTGGTGGCCGGGGCGACGACGGACACCTACAACGTCACGGCGACCGATGTCGGCCACGTGCTGCTGGCCGCGGTGACGGCCGGGACGCAGACGGTGCTCAGCCTCAGCGCCGGCCTCGTGCGGGCAGTGCCCGGCCCGCTTGCGATCGGCCGTCCCGCCGTCAGCGGGACACTCCAGCAGGGCAGCCGCCTGACCGGGACCGCCGGCACGTGGTCGGGGAGCGGCACGATCGTCTACGCCTACCAGTGGTACCGCTGCGCCGCGAGCGGCGCACACTGCGCGTCGATTCACGGAGCGACCAAGTCGACCTACACGCTGGTCACGGCCGACGTCGGCAAGACGCTCGGGCTGACGGTGCGGGCAACCGACTCGACGGGGACTGCGCCCGGCTACGCCTCACTCGCCGGGGTCGTCGCAGCGAAGGGCCTCAAGCTCGCAGCGGCTACCCAGCCGACACTTGCCGGCACCGCCGCCGCCGGACAGGCCCTGACGATCACGCCGGGGACCTGGTCCGCCTCGGCTGCCGGGACGTTCACCTACGCCTGGCTGCGCTGCAACGCGAACGGCCGGCTCTGCACGACGATCACCGGCGCCACTTCGCCGTTCTACACGCTGACCGCGGACGACTCCGGGCACACGATCGTCGCGACGGTGACCGCCACCGTCAGCACGACCACCCTGGTCGTGCTGACGGTGGCTTCCTCCGTCGTCAGCTAGTTCGGCCGGCTAGCTAGCTGCGCGTACCGAGCGTCGCCGACAGGGACCTCGACGCTCCGCCGCGCAGGACGGTCAGCGACAGCTTGTCGCCGGGCTGGTGCGAGTCGATGATCGCCCGCAGCTGCTCCGCACTCGTGACGTTCGCACCGTTCACGGCGGTGATCACGTCGCCCGCCTTCAGGCCTGCGTCTGCAGCGGCGCTGCCCGACTGGACCGAGGCCACGGCGACGCCGTTCCCGCTGGTAGCCGTCTTCACCTGGACGCCGAGCAGTGCGTGCTGCGCCTTGCCGTTCGAGATCAGCTCGTCTGCGATCGTCCGAACCGTGTTCGACGGGACGGCGAAGCCGACGCCGTCATTCCCGCCCGAGTCGCTCTGGATCTGCGAGGTGACACCGATGACCTGACCCTTCATGTTCAGAAGGGGGCCGCCGGAGTTGCCGTGGTTGATCGCGGCGTCCGTCTGGATCGCCCCTTCGATCGGCGCGTTGTCCGGGGAGGTGATCTCACGATTGAGCGCGCTGACGATTCCGCTCGTCACGGTGCCGTCGAGCCCGAACGGATTGCCGATCGCGACGACGCCGTCGCCGACCGCGACCTTGCTCGAATCTCCGAGCGAGAGCGGCACGAGCTTCGAGGCAGGAGCGTTCACGTGGATGACCGCAAGATCGGTGTCGGCGTCCTCACCGACGACGGTCGCCTTGTAGGTCGAGCCGTCGGAGAACTTCACGGACACCGAACCGGCTCCGGAGACGACGTGGTCGTTGGTGACGATGTCGCCCTTCGTGTCGTAGACGAAGCCTGTTCCCTCGGCCGACTGGCTCGAGCCCTGGCCGCCCGGGAAGGGGGAGCTGCTGCTCCCGGTCGTGGTGGCGTCGATCTCGACGACGCCGGGCGTCGCCGTCTTGGCGATCTGCCCGACGCTGAGCGTCGAGTCGGCGATCGTGGCGCTTCCCGTGGAAGCACTCAGAACCGTCGTCGTCGTATGTGTGGCGCCGTGGGTGAGTGCGAGCGCCCCCGCGCCCGCCCCCGCGCCGACGAGCGCCGCGACGGCGGCTGTGGCGACGATGCGATTCGTGTACCTGGGCATGCGAGTTCCGTCCTCCTGGTTTGTTGTCTGCCTCCAGTGGAGCAGCTCCCTCTGTGCACGACCTCAACGGGACCTAGGAAGAACCGAAGAAGGCAGAGTGTGAGCCGTGATCTCACTGCCCCCGGCCCTGCTGCACCGTGACTTCCGTCGCCTTTGGACGTCGATGCTCTGCTCGAGCGTCGCCATGCAGATGGCCGCGGTCGCAATCGGCTGGCAGGTGTACTCGATCCGGCACAGCGCCTTCGATCTCGGCCTGATCGGGCTCGCCGAGTTCCTGCCCGTGCTGCTGCTCGCCCTGCCGGCGGGACAGCTGGCCGATCGCCTCCCCAGGCTCCACGTCGTCTTCGTCTGGGGCTTCGCCGATGCGACCGTCTTCGCGCTGCTGCTCGCCGTCACGATCCGCGGCGCGCACCAGCTCTGGCCGTTCCTGGCGCTCGCGCTCGTGACGGGGACGTTCGCCGCGTTCGGAAACCCCGCCGGCCGCTCGCTCGTGCCGGAACTCGTGCCCGCCGAGCTCCTGACCGGCGCCATCGCCCTGCGGTCGGTCGGCGGCCAGATCTCGACGATCGCCGGGCCCGCGGTCGGAGGCCTCCTCTTCGCGATCAACCCGGAGGCCGTCTACGCGATCGGCATCGTCCTCCTCGTCGCCTCGTCGCTGCTCCTCCTACGCATGTCGCGGCCCACGACGGCCGAGCGGCTCGGGCCCGAGCCGCCGCGCCTCGAGAGCCTGCTCGGCGGGATTCGGCTCATTCGCGCCACCCCGATCATCCTCGGTGCGATCACCCTCGACCTCTTCGCCGTGCTCTTCGGCGGAGCGGTGGCGCTGCTGCCGCTCTTCGCGAAATCGATCCTCCACACCGGCCCGCTCGGCCTCGGCGTGCTGCGAAGCGCGATCGCGGTCGGCGCGCTGATCGCCGGCATTCGCCTCGCAAGCAAACCACTCGGTGGGAACGCGGGGCGCACGCTGCTCCTGGTCGTCGGCGCGTTCGGGGCGAGCATGGTCGTCTTCGGCCTCTCGCGGTGGTTCCTCGTCTCCGCGATTGCGCTGGCCGTCAGCGGATTCGCCGACATGATCTCGATGAACATCCGGTCGACCACCGTCGCGCTCGCAACGCCGGACTCGCTCCGCGGACGCGTCAACGCCGTCGAGGGCGTCTTCATCGGCGCCTCGAACGAGCTGGGCGCGTTCGAGTCCGGCGCGGCCGCCGCGTTGCTCGGCGCCGTGCCCGCTGTCGTCGCGGGCGGTGCCTTGACGATCCTGCTCGCGGTCATCTGGCCGAGGTTCTTCCCCGATCTCGCGCGGGTCGACCGCCTGGAGGACGTACGCCCGTCAACCGCCCGTCTTGGAGAAGTGCTGCCAGTCGGGCGAGCCGGCCCACCGGCCGCCCCAGAGCCAGCCGACTGACGCGAACGCCCGCACGAGCACTCCGCCCGCAACCGCCATCCCCCGCCGGGCGCGCGAACGATCGGTGAAGGCGCGGCCGGCAGGCGGCAGGACGCGCCCACCCTCGAGATAGGGGTTCTCGACGGGATTGACGTCGACCGCCTCGCCGTAGGCGTGCACCGACCAGCGCTTCGGGCCGGGCGCGACCGCGTAGCGGCAGTTGAATGCCGACGTGTTGTCGGCCGCCATCGAGCGGTCGTCGCTGCCGCCGTACCGAGCGACCGGCTGCAGGCCGTGAATCGGGAACCGCGCGCCGTACAGCCGTCGAAAGACGCTCGTCACGTCACTCGTGACACGCCGGCTGACGACAAGCGAGCCCGTGTGGGCGCGACCGTCGAAGCCGACGTACGAGACGCGAACGGTGCGAAGCGCCGCGGCTCCGACCGGGCAGCCGGGCCGCCACGAGGCTCCAAGAGCCGCGATCGTCACCGGGACGACCGAGGCGTGGAACGGCGGCAGGGCGGCCATGGGGCAGCCAGCGTACTCTGGCCCTCGCGATGCTGACGCTCGCACTCGCCCTTGCCCTGGCCTGCCCGCAGCGGATCCACGTCGTGGCACCGACCGCGCGCTCGACCTCGGCGACGCTCACCGTCAGCGAGTGCGGCCGGACGATCTTCGGCCCGTGGCGCGCCCGTGTCGGCTATGCCGGGCTCTCGGCCCACCATCGCGAAGGAGACGGCACCACTCCCACCGGCACCTACACGCTGGACTCGACCGTGTACGGCCTCGACCCGAACCCCGGCGTACGGCTCCCCTACCACCGCCTGAGGTGCGGCGACTGGTGGGACGAGGATCCACGGTCTCCGTCCTACAACACCTTCCGGCACGTGGCCTGCGGCACTGCGCCGCCGTTCCACGGAAGCAGCGAAGCGCTCTGGCGCGCGACCGTCACCTACCGCGAGCTTGCAGTCGTGGAGTACAACGTCGCGCCCGCCGTCCCGGGCCGCGGCAGCGGCATCTTCCTGCACGACGACGACGGCCGGGCGACGAACGGCTGCATCTCGCTGCCGCGGCCCGAGCTGCTCCGGGTGCTGCGCGCGCTGCGACCGGGGGCCGAGATCTCGATCGCTATTGCATAATTTGCATCTCTCTGTATAGTTTCCGAGATGGAGCTCGCCGCCATCCTCGGCTGCGCCGGCTACGCCGGCCAGGAGACGCTCGACCGCGTGCTCTCCCATCCCGGCCTCGAGCTCGTGGCGCTCGGGTCGGACTCGCTCGCCGGACAGCCCGCGCTGGGCGCTCGATCCACGCCTCGACGGCTCTCTGCCGGCCTTCGTGACGAACGCCGAGGCGGCTCGGAGCGGGGCGGACGTGCTCTTCCTCTGCCTCGACAACGATGAGGCGGCAGCGTTCGAGCCCCCGGCCGGGACGGTCGTGGTCGATCTCTCGGGCGCGCACCGGCTGACCGACGACGCCGTCGCGACCGCCTGGTACGGCGCTGCGCCGGGCGCGTGGAGCTACGGGCTGCCCGAGCTCTTCCCACCGCACGGCCCGCTGATCGCGAACCCCGGCTGCTACGCGACGGCCGCGCTCCTCGCGCTCGCCCCCCTGGCGGGCTCGATCACCGGCGCCGTCGTCGACGCGAAGTCGGGGGTATCGGGTGCAGGCAAGTCGTTGAAGGCGTCGAGCCACGCGGGCTTCGTGCTCGAGAACATCTCGCCCTACGCCGTCGGCGCCCACCGCCACGCACCGGAGATCGCCCAGCAGCTCGGGACGGCGGTCTGCTTCGTGCCGCACCTGCTGCCGGTGCGCCGCGGCCTCCTCGCCACCTGTTACGTGCAGACCGACGCCGACGCCCACGCGCTCCTCGAGGCGGCATACGCGGCCAGCCCGGTCGTGCGGGTTCTGCCTGCGGGCGTCACGCCGGAGCTGACCCGTGTGCAGGGCACCGACGCGGCCGAGCTCGGCGCCTTCACCGACGGCGAGACCGGCACCACGATCGTCATCTGCGCGCTCGACAACCTCGGCAAGGGCGCAGCGGGCCAGGCCGTGCAGAACGCCAACCTCGCTCTCGGTCTCGACGAGACGGCCGGGCTCCGGCTCACCGGGGTGCTCGTTTGAGTGTCACCGCGGCCGCCGGGCTCGTCGCCGCCGGCGTGCGCGCGAAGATCCGCAAGGAGAAGCCCGACCTCGCGCTCGTGCGGTCACTGACGCCCGCGACCGGCGCGGCGATGTGGACGCAGAACCGCGTGCTCGCCGCGCCCGTCGTGGTCTCCAAGCAGCATCTCGAACGGGCGGAGCCTCAGGCGATCGTGATCAACTCCGGCGTCGCGAACGCCGCGACCGGCGAGCAGGGAATCGCCGACGCGATCGCGACGGCCGAGCATGCCGCCTCGCTGCTCCGCCTCGCGCCGGAGCAGGTGATCGTCCTCTCGACCGGCGTGATCGGCGCACCGCTGCCGATGGACCGCGTGCTCGCGGGGCTCGACGACGCGGCCGCTGCGCTCTCCGCAGACGGGGGCGCCGACGCTGCCGAGGCGATCCTCACGACCGACACGCACGCCAAGACTGCTGTCTCCCGGAGCTCGGAGTTCACCGTCGGCGGGATGGCGAAGGGCTCCGGGATGATCCACCCCAACCTGGCGACCATGCTCGCGGTCGTCACGACCGACTACCCGCTCGAGCCCGGCGAGGCGATCGACTTCCTGCTCCCCGCCGTCTCCCAGAGCTTCAACGCGATCACCGTCGACGGCGAATGCTCGACGAACGACGCCGTCGTCTTGCTCTCGTCCGGCGCAGCGGAGGTCGACCGGACGCCCGCCACCGACGGTGCGTTCACGGCGGCACTACGCGCCGTCTGCGCGGAGCTGTCGCACGCGATCGTCGCCGACGGCGAAGGCGCGACACTGCTCGCCGAGATCTCGGTCAGCGGCGCCGCCAGCGACGCCGAGGCGAAGGCAGTCGCACAGCGGATCGCGACCTCGCCTCTCGTCAAGACGGCGCTGTTCGGCCGCGACGCGAACTGGGGCCGGGTACTGATGGCGGCTGGCTCGGCGCCGTTCAACGGCGGCTACGCCCAGCTCGACGCCGCCCTCGTCTCGCTCGCGTACAACGGCACACCCGTGCTGGTGGCCGGCAGGCCGCAGAACGTGGAGCCGCCCGTCGACGGCGCGGTCTGCACGATCGAGCTCGACCTCGGGCTCGGCAGCGGCCGGGCCGCCTACCTGACGAGCGACCTCTCGTACGACTACGTGCGGATCAACGCGGAGTACCGCTCGTGACGCGCTTGGTCGTGAAGGTCGGAGGCGCCGTTGCGGGCGAGTCCGTCGACCGGATCCTCGGCCTGCGCGAGGAAGGCCACGAGCTCGTCGTCGTGCACGGCGCCGGCCCGCAGATCACGGAGGAGATGCGCCGGCGCGGCATCCCGGTCGAGTTCGTGAACGGCCGCCGCCGGACCTCCCGCGCGGGCCTGCAGGTGGTGCGCGAGTCGATGGCCGAGGTGAACACCGGCCTCTGCAAGGCGCTGGGTGACGTCGCCGTCTCCGTGTTCGGTGACGAGGCCGGGCTCTACGCGGTCCCGGTGCCGCCGCTCGGCTGGGTCGGAGACCCGCTGCCGTGCCGGCCGAAGCCGATCCTCACCGCGATCGCCGCGGGCAAGGTCCCCGTCGTCGCACCGCTTGCGGTCGGCCCCCTGAACGTGAACGCCGATGATGCTGCCGCCGCGCTCGCGCTCGGGCTCGGGGCCCGGCGGCTCGTCTTCCTCACCGACGTGGCCGGGCTCTACATCGACGACGAGGTGCTCTCGGCGATCGACGTCGACCGGGCGACGCGAATGCTCGACGCGGGCGAGTTCGAAGGCGGGATCGTCCCGAAGTTGCGCGCTGCAGCGCTCGCTGCCGGCAGCGGCATCGCCGCCGAGATCGGCTGCACGGCGGTCGTCGCGTGACGCACGTCGCGTCGCTCTCGAAGCTCCTCCCGACCTACGCGCGCCTCGACGTGACGTTCACCGACGGCGAGGGCTCGTGGCTCGTCGACGCCGACGGCAAGCGCTATCTCGATCTCTTCGCCGGGATCGCGGTCGTCGGCCTCGGCCACCGCCACCCCGCGCCGCTCGCTGCAGCGCACGAGCAGCTCGACCGGCTCTGGCACGTGTCGAACCTCTACTCCACCGAGCCGATGCAGGAGCTGTCGGTGCGGCTCTCCGACCGCTTCGGCGGCGCGAACGCGTTCTTCTGCAACTCGGGCGCGGAGTCGATCGAGGCGGCGCTCAAGTGGGCGCGCAAGGCGACCGGGCGCAGCGAGATCGTCGCGCTCGATGGCTCGTTCCACGGGCGCACGTTCGGCGCGCTGTCCGTCACCGGCCAGCCGGCGAAGCGCGCCGCGTTCGAGCCGCTCCTTCCCGGCGCGGTGTTCGCGACGCCGGAGACGCTCGGCGAGCACGTCGGTCCGCAGACTGCGGCGATCCTGCTCGAGCCGGTGCAGGGGGAGGGCGGCGTGCATCCGCTCTCCGCCGATGTCCTCGCGGACGCGCGGGCGCTCGCCGACAGCCACGGCGCGCTCCTCATCTTCGACGAGGTGCAAACCGGCGTCGGGCGCAGCGGCGCATTCTTCGCGTGGCAGAGACTCGGCGTGAAGCCACATGCAGTGACACTGGCGAAGGGGCTCGCGAACGGCCTGCCGATCGGCGCGCTGCTCGTGGCCGACGACGCTCCGATCGGTTTCGAGCCCGGCGACCACGCCTCGACGTTCGGCGGTAATCCCGTCACGTGCGCGACAGCGTGCGCCGTCGTCGAGACGGTCGACGACGCGCTCCTCGCGCAGGTTCGCTCGACGTCGGACTTCTTGACGGGCGCACTGGCGCAGTTCGGCGAGGTGCGCGGCCTCGGCCTCCTGCTCGCCGTCGAACTCGACCGGCCGGCCGGGCCGGTCGTCGAAGCGGCGCTCGGCCACGGGCTCGTGATCGGGAGCGCAGGTGAGCGCGTTCTGCGCCTGACCCCGCCCTTGACCCTCTCGGCCGACGAGGCCGCACTCGCCGTCGAACTGCTCACAGAGGTGATCCAGTGACCACGAAGTTCGAGCGCCAAGGCACGATCCTCCGGCTCGTCCAGCAGAAGCCGCTCTCGACGCAGGCGGAGGTCGCCGAGGCACTCCATGCCTCCGGCATCGAGGCCGTCCAGGCGACCGTCTCGCGGGACATCCATCAGCTCGGTCTCGTGAAGGTGCGAAACGAAGCGGGGCGGCTCGTGTACGCACTGCCGGGCGCCGCCGACCTGCGCCGCTTCGACGAGCTCACCTCCGCCCTGCGCCGGTGGGCGGGCGGGTTCACGCCCGCCGGGAACCTCTGCGTGATCGTGACTCCGCGCGGGTTCGCAGCGGCGCTCGCCGACGCGATCGACGCCGCCGGGCTCGACCAGGTGGCCGGGACGATCGCAGGCGACAACACGGTGTTCGTCGCCGCGCGCGACGGTCTCAGCGGCGCCGAGCTGGCCGACGACCTGCGGGGCCATCTCGAATGAGCGTCGTCGAGCGCAGCAGCGTCATCCTGGGGTCGCTGCCCGTCGGTGAGCGGGTCGGCATCGCCTTCTCGGGCGGGCTCGACACGAGCTGTGCGCTGGCCTGGATGCGCGAGCACGGGGCGATTCCCTTCGCGTTCACCGCCGACCTCGGGCAGTACGACGAGCCGTCGATCGACGCACTGCCCGACAAGGCGCGCCTCTACGGCGCCGAGGACGCTGTGCTCGTGGACTGCAAGCACGCCCTGGCCCGCGAGGGGCTCGCGGCTCTGCAGTGCGGCGCGTTCCACATCCAGACGGCCGGCAAGCGCTACTTCAACACGACGCCTCTCGGCCGCGCGGTCACGGGAACGAAGCTCGTTCAGGCGATGTCTGAGCTCGGCGTCGAGATCTGGGGCGACGGCTCGACCTACAAGGGCAACGACATCGAGCGGTTCTATCGCTACGGACTGCTGGTCAACGAGAACCTCCGCATCTACAAGCCTTGGCTCGACGACGCATTCGTCGGTGAGCTCGGGGGCCGCACGGAGATGAGCGAGTGGCTGCTCGAGCGCGGCCTGCCCCACGGCGCGTCGATCGAGAAGGAGTACTCGACCGACGCGAACATGCTGGGCGCGACGCACGAAGCGAAGGATCTCGAGCTGCTGGAGACCTCGATGAAGATCGTCGAGCCGATCATGGGCGTCGCACACTGGGACGCGGATGTCGCGATCGAGCCAGAGACCGTCACGATCACCTTCGAGCGCGGCTTCCCCGTGGCGATCAACGGCAGCGCGATCGACGACCGGGTCGAGCTGATTCGCACGGCGAACACCATCGGCGGCCGCCACGGTCTCGGCATGTCCGACCAGATCGAGAACCGCATCATCGAGGCCAAGAGCCGCGGCATCTACGAGGCGCCGGGCATGGCGCTCCTACAGATCGCGTACGAGCGGCTGCTGAGCGCCATCCACAACGAGGCGACGCTCGAGCGCTATGCCGAAGAGGGCCGCCGGCTCGGGCGCTTGCTCTACGAAGGCCGCTGGTACGACGTGCAGGCGCTGATGCTGCGCGATGCGCTGCAGCGCTGGGTCGCGGCGGTCGTCACCGGCGAGGTGGAGCTCGAGCTGCGGCGCGGCGACGACTACACGATCCTCGCAACGCGCGGCGAGACGTTCAGCTACAGCCCGGAGCGGCTGAGCATGGAGCGCAGCGCGACGGCATTCACCGCCGCCGACCGCATCGGCCAGCTCGCGGTCAAGATCAACGACATCACGGACGCGCGCAAGCTGCTCGCCGAGCTCGGCTGGACGCTGTAGATGGGCGAGTCGCCGACGACGCTGTGGTCGGGCCGGGTCGGGACCGGGCTCGCGCCCGAGGTGTGGGACTTTCTGCATGCGCACGACGCCGAGCTGCTCCCGTACGACATCGAGGGAACGCTCCTGCACGCAGAACGGCTGCACGCCGCGGGCATCCTCGACGACGCCGAGCTCGCCGAGGTGTCGGAGAAACTGGCCGAGATCGATCAGATCGATCCCACCGACGAAGACGTGCACTCGTCGATCGAGCGCCAACTCGGCGAGGTCGGCCGCAAGATCCACGCCGGCCGCTCGCGCAACGATCAGGTGGCCGCTGCGTTCCGGCTCTACGTCACCGACGCGTGCGCGCAGGCCGACGCGGCGCTCGGCGCTTTCGCGCACGCGATTCTCGCGCGTGCGGAAGCAGAGGCCGCGACGCCGATGCCCGGCTACACGCACTTGCAGCGGGCTCAGCCCGTGACGCTCGGGCATCACCTGCTCGCCTGGGTCGAGATGCTCGAGCGCGATCGCGCGCGGTTCGCATTCGCGGCCGCGCAAGCAGCACCGTCGCCGCTCGGTGCGGGCGCGCTCGCCGGCTCGACGCTGCCGATCCCCGCGCCGCCCAACCAGATGCGCAACACGATCGACGCCGTCGCCGACCGCGACTTCGCGCTCGACTACCTCTATGCGAGCGCGGTGCTGTTCACCCACCTCTCCCGGATCGGCGAGGAGATCGTGCTGTGGACGACGAGCGAGTTCGGCTTCGCGCGCCTCCCGGAAGACGCCGCCACGGGTTCGTCGATCATGCCGCAGAAGCTCAACCCCGACGTCGCCGAGCTCGTGCGCGGCAAGACCGGCACGGCGGTCGGCCGGCTCGTCTCGCTGCTCGTCACCGTGAAGGGCCTGCCGCTCGCGTACAACCGCGACCTCCAGCAGGACAAGCCCCCCGTCTTCACCGCGCGCGCGGACATCGCCGGCGCGCTCGGTGCCCTCACGATTCTCGTCTCGGGCCTCGCCTTCGACCGCCAGCGGCTCGCCGCCGCTGCCGCCGACCCGCTGCTGCGCGCGACCGACGCCGCCGAGGCGCTCGTCGCCGCCGGCGTTCCGTTTCGCGACGCCCACGAGCAGGTGGCAGCCGAGGTGCGGGCCGGGACGTTCGAGGCGCCCCCACCCGGCAACCGCCTCGGCGACGTCGCCGCAGCCGTCCAAGCCGCAAAGGAGCGTTGGTCGTGACCGCACCCATCTCCGTCTCACTCGCAGGCCGTGACCTCCTGCGGATCTCCGACCTCGCCTCCGACGAGGCGGAGCAGATCCTCGATCTCGCGCTCGAGCTCAAGGCGGATCCGCGCCGGCCGCTCGCGCCGGGAGCGACGCTCGGCCTGTACTTCTCGAAGCACTCGACGAGGACGCGCGTCTCGTTCTCGGTCGCCATGTCACATCTCGGCGGCACGGCGATCGCGCTCAGCCCGGACGAGCTGCAGATCTCCCGCGGCGAGTCGCTCCCCGACACGGCGCGCGCTCTCTCGCGCTACGTCGATGCACTGGCGGTGCGCACGCACGCGCACGAAGAGCTCGAGGCATGGGCCGAATGGTCCTCCGTGCCGGTGATCAACGCGCTCACCGCCGACGAGCATCCGTGCCAGGCACTTGCCGACGCGCTCACGATTCGCGACCGGCTGGGCAGCCTTGACGGAGTTCGCGTGGCGTGGGTCGGCGACGGCTCGAACGTCCTCGTCTCGCTCGCCTCACTCGGCAAGCTGCTCGGCTACGAGGTCGTCTCGGCCTGTCCGCCCGGCTACGAGGCTCCCGGAGTCGAGAACCTCGTCGACCCGACCGCCGCCGTCGCCGGCGCGAACGTGGTCGTCACGGACACCTGGATCAGCATGGGGCAGGAGCACGAGCGCGCGGCCCGACTGCGCGATCTCGAGCCGTACCGCCTGGACGACGCGCTGCTCTCGCTCGCCGCCCCGGGCGCGTTCGTCATGCACTGTCTGCCCGCGCACGCAGGCGAGGAGATCACCGCCGACCTCCTCTACGGCGATCGGTCGGCGATCTGGGACGAGGCCGAGAACCGCCTCCACGTCCAGAAGGCGCTGCTCGCCCTGCTCCTCGACGTCTAGCAGGGTTTGCCAAGAGTGGACAGCCGCTGACTCCACCGGCTTGAGAGTTCTGGCGTGAGCACGGTCGCCCAGGCCAACGCCTGCGAGCTCTGCAAGGCGGGTACCTGGTACCTCCGGTACCAGGTACCGATCCTGCGAACCGCCTGCTTGCTCAGGGGTCATTGCCGAACCTGGCCCGGTCAAGGGTGGATGTCTGGCAGCCGCAGGGACAGCCACTCGTCGATGACCGCGGCGCAGTCATGGGGGTGGGTGAGGAGTGGGTTGTGCCCCCACTCCTCGGCGACGTGCAGGTCTTCGACAGTCCGGATGCGATCAGGAGCGTGGGGACGGCGACGGCCGCGGCACGTGCTCGCACACCGACCGGGTCGGTCATGAACGGCATGAACAGGGCGGCTGACCGCTCGGGTGGAGCAGCCTCCCGGAGTTCTCCGTCGACCTCGATCATGTTCTCCCGGAACGCCGCCTCGGCCGCGGGCGTGACCTCGTCGGTGCCGAGATAGGCGGCGAAGCTCGCCCGGGCCGCCTGCCAGTCGGGAAACCGCGATTCGCTTTCGCGCATGAACGCGACCATCGCGGCCAGGTTCGACCCGTCCGGCATCCCCAGCTGAACGCGATCTGCGGGTTCGAAGTACCCACCGTCCACGAGCACGACTGCTCGCAGGTCTCGCGGCGGGTCGACGGCCACACCGAGCTGCCCAAGAAGTAGCCGCCGCTGAAGCCGACACCCGGCCACAGAAGAACGCCGGGCTCCGAGGGATCGCCCCACTCTCTCAACGCCAGGGGCCCCACCGTCCTACGCTCAGTCACAGCAACGTCAGTTATACGCGCTCCGCTCCTGGCGTCATTCGGCATCACAGGCGCAGGTGAGAGTCGCTTCCATGCCGCCTTGAGTCGCCGTTCTACGATTGGTCGCGTGGCCGAGTTCGTTCCGCCCGACTTCGACGTCCCGCTCGGTCTCGAGACTTCCGAGTTCGTCCTCGAGCCGCTCGGGCCTGAGCACAACGAGCTGGACTACGCCGCCTGGACGTCGTCGATGGAGCACATCGCGGCGACGCCCGGGTATCCCCAAGGCTCCTGGCCGCGAGAGATGACGCTGGACGAGAACCGCGCGGACCTGGAACGCCACGCCGACGACTTCCGCACCCGGAAGGGGTTCACGTACACGGTGCTCGATCCGGCCAGCCGCGACGTGATCGGGTGCGTCTACATCTACCCGCTACGCGACAGCGACAACGACGCCTGCGTACTCTCGTGGGTGCGGGAGAGCCGCGCACGCCTGGACACCGCCCTTTGGCATGCCGTGAGTGAGTGGCTCGAATCGGACTGGCCATTCGCCAGCGTGGAGTACGCGCCGCGCGCGTAGGAAAGGCGCGACGCCCAGGGTCTCCGGCAAGGTCCGTACCGGGGCGGTCGGCTCGCTGATCGCGGTCTACGCGGTGTTCGACGTGATCCCGATCGCCGTGATCGTGATCGTTCTCACTGCGTGGTTCGAGCATCCACCGATCCTTTCCTGACCACGGCGGCGGCGCTTCTCGGTGTCAACAGCGCCTGCTGTCACTGGGTGCAACGTCACTGGAACGGCTGGATCGCAGGCAGCGGCGACCGTCTCGAAGCGAAATTGCAGACCATGCGCGCAGGCCGCATGATGAAGCATCCCGTCGCCTGGAGCGCCCTCAGCTTCGCACGCCAGGTACCTGGTACCTGAGGTACCAGGTACCGATCCTGCGAACAGGCGGCTTCCTCGGAACGACCGTCGAGCCGCTGCGGCTCTGAACCAAACCCCTCTAGCGTCGGCGTCGGCGGTA
>CAWGEJ010000013.1:0-120983 GCA_963821575.1 uncultured Thermoleophilia bacterium | reverse complement strand
TGCGCCCGGCCAGACGGCGCTCTTCAACCCGCACGAGGACGCGATCGAGTGCAACCGCTGCGGCGGCCGCATGGTACGCGCAGGAACGTGTTACACGTGCCGTGACTGCGGCACGTCCACCGGCTGCGGCTGAGCCGAAGGCACGTGTGCTGTCTCTCGGGCCGCCGCAAGGCGGCCCGAGTCGTTCTCCACGTTGCTACCGCCGAGGTGGCCGCGTGCTCAGGCCGACGCCTGCACCGTGCGCAAGCGCCGTGCGAGCTCCTGCATGAGAGCGACGGCGATCGTGGGCTCGCTGCGCAGCAGCTTGAGGAATCGAGCGCGCGTGATCGCAAGGCATGTGACCGGGCCCTCGGCCATCACCGTCGCAGTGCGCGTTCCGCCGTCCAGAAGCGCGAGCTCGCCGAAATAGGCGCCCGTGCCGAGCGAGAGCGCGGGCAGACCCCTCCTCCTGACGGAGACTTCGCCGTCGATGACGACGTAGAAGGTGTCGCCCGGATCGCCGACGCGGACGATCGCGGTCGCGTTGTGGAAGCGCGCGATCCTGCCCGTTCCGGCCAACTGACGGAGGTGTCGCCGCCCGAGAGCGGCAAAGAGGGGGATGTCTGCGAGCACGTTGGCCCAGCCGCTCGCATCGACGGAGGCCGTTCCCTGCTTCCCGGTCATCAGTTCCCTCGGCGTTGGCCGGCTCATCGACACCTCCCTCCGCTCGGCTTGCGTGACCATAGCTCGTTCGAGCAGTGATTTCCCCGATGCGCACCGGTGAGGGCCGGAGGACGCTGCGGAGTGGTCCTTCGGAGATCGACTGACTCTTCGAAGCAAGGGGGTTAGACGATGCGTTCGTACGCTTCCGCCTGTTGCACGGCGCTCCTCGCCGTGTTGCTTTCTCTCGCCGTCGCGCCCAGTGCGCGGGCGGCACCTCCCGCGAATGACAACCGGGCCGATGCACAGGCCATCGAGACATTCCCGGCAGACATCCACGGCTCGCTGGTCGAGGCAACGGTGGAGCGGCTCGATCCGCAGGTTTCCGAGTGCGGCACCATCGCCTCGACGGTCTGGTACCGCATCGACACCGCGCCGGACGGGACGATCGCGCTCGCGGTGACCGGCGCGGCCGGTGTGGCGCCGATCGTGCGTGTCTACGCGCGCGGCACGGCGCTCCGCGAACTGACGTGCGGCTCGGCACCCGTCGGCGGAACGGCCACGGTGTCGTTCGAGACGACTCGCGGCGCGAACTACTTCGTCCTGGTCGGGCGCAAGCCAACGGCGAGTGACGGCGAGTTCGACCTGCACGCGACTCTGACCCTGCCGCCGGAGCCGCCGCGCAACGACCGCATGGCGGGCGCGGCCCGCGTCGCCCACCTGCCCGCCACCGTCAAGGGAACGACCGTCGGAGCACGCGCCGACGACAGCGATCCAAGCGGTTGCAGCCTCGCCGGGGGAACCGTCTGGTACCGGCTTCGGCCCGCCCACGACGGCCTCGTCGTTCTGAAACTGCACGCCAACGGCCGGCTCGACGCCGTGGTCGGCGTGGTCGTGCGCGCGCGGTCACGGCTCCAGGGAGGCAGCTGCCGCGAAACCGACAGCCACGGGAATGCAACGCTCGCGTTCCGCGGAATCCACACGTCGACCTACTTCGTCGTCGTGGGGCACCAGCAGGGGTCGCACCCCGGCACGTTCTCGATGACGCTACTGGCTGCCGCTCCGCCGGAGCAGCCGCCCGGACGGGCCCTGTCGACACGACCGGTCCGCGCGACGCTCAACGGGCTGACGAATGTCAACGACGTCTGGCACGCCGATCTGACGCCGGGGACGACATACCGCATGGCGTTCACTTCGTCAGCATGCGCACGCGCCGTGCTGCACCGCGCGAACGATCTCGAGCCACTCGTGTCGCTCAGCTGCAGCGGCTACCAGACCTTCACGCCGGGCCCTGACGGCGGCGGGCAATACATCGTCGAGGTGCAGGCCGCACCCACGGACCGGTCTCAGCCGTACAGGCTGCAACTCGCGGCCGCGGGTGCCGACGACATCGGGATCGGCATCCCGATCGCCAACCAGACCTCGCGCCATGGCTCGCTCAATCCGCGGGGCGTCGACGTGGTCGACATCTACCACTTCGACGTCGAGCGGCGAAGCGACGTGAAGATGACGCTCTCCGCCGCGGCCGGGACGCAGTATCGACTCGTGCTCGTTACAGAAAACGGTGGACGGCTCGCCACGGGCACGAGCGCGCTCCGGCGAGAGCTCGACCCCGGGCGCTACATCGTCGCGGTGAGCGCACCACCGGCCACACAGGGCGGCTCGTACCGGCTCTCGCTGCTCGTCCGCGACATCACGTCGACGACGCTGACGCTGCCGTCGCCGGTCGTCTCGCCGGGGACCGCCCTGACGCTCCGGCCGACGGTCACCCCATCAGGCAGCGGGACGATCGAGATCCAGATCGACCGGTTCGACCCGCTCGCGGGATGGCAGTTCAGCCGCCTGATCCGCATCTCGGCCGGAGGCTCCACGACGTGGGTGCCGCCGACCGAGGGAACATGGCGGATCCGCGCGACCTACCTCGGCTCGACCTCTGCAAGCCCGAGCCGGAGCGGAGTACGTGGAGGTGATCGTTCGCTGAGCGGAACCAAGGCGAGAGCGGTCACCTGACCGGAGCTTCGCATCGGGCCGCCGCCGCGGCGGCCCGATGCATCACGTCTCGGGTGTCCGGCCGACTCAGCGACCGAGAGCACGATCGATCTGCGCCGTCGTCACGAACTGCGCGACGCCGTGCTGGGCGTTCGTCCAGGCGTAGGCGAGGCCGGGGCCCTCGATCTGGATGCCGACCAGCCGACGCGGGGCCTCCCCGACAACTGCCGTCCGCCCGGTTGCGGTGTCGAGGACGACCGCATCCCGGCCACGCGCGAACGCGGCGACGCCGTATTGCAGATCGAGCCCGGTTGCGCCACGCGCCTCGAAACTGCCGACCCGTCGGTGGCTCACGACGTCGTAAACGTCGAGCCGTGAGCCGCGCAGCACCACGAGTCGGGAGCCCTCGAGCGCCAGCGCTCGCGCGTGACCGACGCGCAGTGTTGCGAGTCTCAGGCCCTCGACGTTGCGGATCTCGACCCTGCCGTTCGACCAGAGGACTGCGACGCGGCCCTGGTCGGCAGCGAGGGCGAGCGGCGAGCCCACTCCGGTCGTGAGCTCCCGAGCCCGCCAGTTGCCACCGACGATCCCGACGCTCGTCCTTCCTCGCATCGTCGTCGCGTACGCGATCGTCGCTCCGTCGGCTGCCACGGCCGCGAGGCGTTGTCCGCCGAGTCTGCGGACCACCCACTCCTGACAGAGCGGCGATCCCGCGATCAGACGGGTCCCGTTCTGAGAGCTGGCAAGCCACTCGGCGCGGAAGCCGCCGACCGCGACAGCGCCGAGGCGGGTTCGGCCGCGCGCGAGGCACGTCGGTCCCGACGGCGCACTGATCTGCTGGACCGGGGCCCAGGCGACGTTCCAGTAGAGCACGCGGTCGCAGCGCGCGCCGGGGTCGTGAACGGTGAGGACGACCCGCAAACCGTCCATCGAGAGGCCCCGGATGGCGCCGGAGAACATCGGCGCGCCGGTTTTCGCAAGTCCCCGCACGATCGCCCGGCGCGGGACGAACAGCGCGAGAGTCCTGCCCGCCCGCAGTGCGCGCTTGTTCTCACCGTCGTGCAACACGACACCACGCGTGTCGATGCGCGGCGCGAACCCGTGCCCGTTGGGTGCGAGATATGTGAATGCCCCGTCGCGGAGGCGAACGGCGAACACGCCGCTGTCGGGCCGGACGGCGTCGACGATCGCGATCCCATTGGACGCGGTCGCAGAGCGTGCAATCGCGGGCAGCGGCAGCATGCGGGCGCCGACGTGAAGCACGGGCCGTCCGCGCTTGTCGACGGAGACGGGCAGGGAGTACCCGCGAGACTGGGTCGAACGGACCGCGCACCCCGCAGGCAGGCTGTGCCTGGCGCCGGAGGCGGTGTTCCACACGACCCGTGAGCAGCCGTGACTGCCGGCGACCACGAACTCGACCCGGTTTCCGTGGACGCCGAGCGATCGGACGGCGCCGTCCAGCGTCAGCATCCGCGCCCCGGCTGACAGCGGGTGACACACGTACGCGAGCGCCGACCCCGCAAGCACGACGGCGGCGAGCGGCACGGCAAGCGCGAGCAGGCGGACACGGATCATGGTTCCTCCTCCGGTCGGCGAAGCGGCGACCGTACTCCCTTGCGGCACCCCCGTCAACAGGCGTGGAAGACTCACTGCGTGGTGACCGTGAACGAGTTGACGCCGGCCGACCTCGAGCGGGTCGACCGGCATCTGCCGCTCAACCGCCTCGACCAGCACGTCGAAGGGGACTCGACCTACCTCGTCGCCTGGGAGGGCGAGCTCCCGGTCGGTCACGCGCTGATCGCCTGGCGCGACACGCAGCTGGGGCTGCCCGAGCTCCAGGACGTCTTCGTCTTGCCTACCCATCGGCGGCACGGCACCGCCACGACCTTGACCCAGGCGGCGGAGGAGATCGTGCGAGCCCGCGGGCATGACCGCATCAGCCTCAGCGTCAGTCAGGCCGGAAACCCCGGCGCCCGGCGTCTGTACGACGGCCTCGGCTACGTCGACGCCGGTGTCGCTCCGGTCCGCATCGACGGCGTGATCATGCTCCGAGGAGAGCCGTTCCACGCCGACGACACGCTGGTCTACCTCGTGAAGGACCTCTAGTAGAGACCCTCGCGCCGGGCGTACCGCTCGGCGCGCTCGCGGTCGTACCGGCCGGGATCGAGCTCGGGGTCGCTGACCCGGCGCAGGATCTCGCCGTTGCTCGGCAGCTCGCTGCGGTCGATGTGCCGCTCCGGGTTCCAAAGGTCGGAGCGGATCAACGCCTTCGAGCATTGCGTGTACGCCTCGTCGATCGAGACGAGGATCCCGAGCCTCGGCACCTTTCCGTCGACCTCGCTCGCGGCCAAGAGCTCCTCGTCCTCGACGATGCTGGCGCGGCCGTTGACGCGAAACGAGTCGCCGACGCCGGGGATGAGGAAGAGCAGCGCGATGCGGCTGTCGGCGAGCAGGTTGGTCAGCGTGTCCGCAAGTCTGTTGCCGGGCCGATCCGGCAGGAGCAGGGTGCGCTCGTCGAGGATGCGCACGAAGCCGGCGGGATCGCCACGCGGGGAGACGTCCAGCCCTCCGTCGCGATGGGCCGTTGCGACGCACACGAAGGGCGCGCGCTCGATGAACTGGCGGGTCAGGTCGTTGAGTCGCTCGGCCACCTTGCCCGCGACGAGCTCGGACGGCGAGCCGAGGATGGCGCGCAGCTCACCCTCATCGCGAATCGTGCGCCCGGTTGCAGTCACGCACCGAGCATACCCGGCTGCCTGACGTGCCCAGTCTGATATCACGAGGTCGATGGAGCAACGCGAGCTCGGACGCACCGGCGTCAGCGTCAGCCCACTCTGCCTCGGCGCCATGATGTTCGGCGCGTGGGGAAACACCGACCACGACGAGTCGATCCGGGTCATCCACCGCGCGCTCGACGCGGGGATCAATTTCGTCGACACGGCCGACGTCTATGCACGCGGCGAGTCCGAAGAGATCGTCGGCAAGGCGCTGAAGGGGCGCCGCGACTCCGTCGTCCTCGCGACGAAGGTGCACGGAACGATGCACGACACCGACCCGAACATGCGCGGCAACTCGCGCCGCTGGATCGTCCAGGAGGTCGAGGCGAGCCTGCGCCGCCTTCAGACCGACTGGATCGACCTGTACCAGATCCATCGCTGGGACCCCGAGACGGAGCACGCGGAGACACTCGGCGCGCTCACCGATCTCCAGCGCGCGGGGAAGATCCGGTATCTCGGCTCGTCGACCTACCCGCCCTCGGCGATCGTCGAGGCGCAATGGGTGGCGCAGGAACGCGGGCTCGCGCGGTTCGTCTGCGAGCAGCCGCCGTACTCGATCCTCGCACGCGGCATCGAGTCCGAGGTGCTGCCGGTCTGTGAGCGCTACGGCATGGGCGTGATCCCCTGGAGCCCGCTTGCGGGCGGCTGGCTCTCGGGACGCTTCCGCAGAGGGGCCGACGTCACGAGTCACCGCGCCACGCGGATCCCGGCCCGCTACGACCTTTCGCTGCCCGAGAACCAACGCAAGCTCGACGCGGTCGAGCAGCTCGCCGGACTCGCCGAGCAGGCTGGGCTGAGCCTCGTCCACCTCGCGCTCGCGTTCGTGCTCCGCCACCCGGCGGTGACCGCGGCGATCATCGGACCACGCACCCTCGAGCAGCTGGAGGGACAACTCGGGGGCGCCGACATGCAGCTCTCCGGAGACGTGCTCGATGCGATCGACACGATCGTCCCGCCGGGGACGACCATCAACCCGGCGGACACCGGCTGGCGGCCGCCGCACCTCGATCAGCCGGCCTCACGGCGCCGCTGACCGCTCTTAACACGCCTCTTAGCAGGCTCTTCGGGATGTCGAGTACCTTCCAGCCGTGCTGAGAGCCTTCATCGGGGTCGCCGCTGCCCTCGCAGCCGCGCTGGTCGCAGCCGGCGGTGCCCTTGCCGCCGCACCCGAGGTGAGCTCGAACTGGTCGGGGTACGTCGCGGTCGCTCCGGACGGCGCGGCGGCGATCTTCAGCGACGTGACCGGGACCTGGGCCCAGCCGAAGGCGACCTGCGTGTCGGGCCGGGTCGACGCGGCGGCCTTCTGGGTGGGGCTCGGCGGAAACTCCGAGTCGTCGCCCTCACTCGAGCAGCTCGGCACGAGCGTGTCCTGCGACGGGTCGAGCACCACACCGACCTACGAAGCCTGGTGGGAGATCGTCCCGGCGGCTTCCGTCCCGATCCCCCTCAAGATTCGCGCCGGAGACCGTGTCAACGCAGCGGTGCTCGTCAACGGGCAGACGGTCACGATGAGCCTGAAGAACCTGACTCGCCATACGCGGTTCTCGAAGACGATGACGCTGACGCAGCCGCTGGACGTCTCGTCGGCGGAGTGGATCGCCGAGGCGCCGTCGACGTGCTCGCCGAGCGGCCGCTGCACCCCGGTTCCGTTGACGCGATTCGGCAACGTCACCTTCACCAACGCCGCTGCGATCGCGAACACGCATCCGGGCACGATCTCCGACCCGACCTGGATCCCGACGGCGATCGAGCTGATCACCGGCGGGTCGACCGGCCGGTTCTTCGGGAACGCCGACCCGCTCGGGGCGGGCGTCGGAGCGGTGCCGAGCGACCTCTCGACCGACGGCCGGTCGTTCAGCGTCACCTGGCAGTCGAACCTCGCGCCGTAGTCGACTCCCAGCCTGGTGGCCCGCCGGGCCGAAACCTGGAAAGCTGACCGCATGACGCACACCCTTCGGACTGCCGACGGCCGCACGCTCGAACTGCACGAGGCCGGCGATCCCGACGGCCTCCCCGTGATCGTCCACCACGGCACGCCGGGCTCCGGAGTCCTCTACGACCGCTGGGCCACACCGGGCATCCGCCTGATCGCCTACGACCGGGCGGGCTACGGCGGCTCGTCCCGACAGCGCGGTCGAAGCATCTCCGCCGTCGTCTCGGACGTCGAGGCGATCGCCGACGAGCTGCGCCTCGACCGCTACGCGACGTGGGGCATCTCGGGCGGCGGGCCGCACGCGCTCGCCTGCGCGGCGCTCTGCGGCGACCGGCTGGTCGCCGCCGCCTCGCTCGCCGGCGTGGCGCCGTGGGGAGCCGAGGGCCTCGACTGGCACGCAGGCATGGGTGAGGACAACGTGAAGGAGTTCGACCTCGTGCTCGCCGGCGAGGAGGCGCTGCGGCCCTCGGTCGAGCGCGACCGCGAACAGAGCCTGACGCTGAGCGCGGAGCAGCTGGAGGAGATGTTCAGGTCACTGCTCGGGCCCGTCGACCGGGCGGCCCTCACCGGCGCGCTCGCCGCGTGGCTGCATGAGGACATGCGCCACGGCATCGAGGCGAGCGCCGACGGCTGGATCGACGACGACCTCGCATTCGCACGTCCCTGGGGCTTCGCTGTCGGCGAGATCGCCCGCCCGACGCTGATCGTCCACGGCTCGGACGACCGTTTCGTCCCGGTGTCGCACGGTGAATGGCTCGCCGCCCGTATACCCGGCGTCGAAGCGTGGATCGACGACGTCAACGGGCATCTCACACTGCTGCAGAACAGGGTGGGCGACGTGCACGAATGGCTGCTCTCACACAGCTGAGCGGCGCGGTCAACGGCGGCCTGCGCAAGGGGATCCTGGCCGCGGCTGATAGCCGTCGTGTCCAGGGCCTTGTCCGCCGACACGGTATGCGCTTCGGTGCGGGCCGCTTCGTCGCGGGCGAGACGCTCGACGAGTGCCTCAGCGTCCTGCGTCGCCTGAACGAACAGGGCCTCGCCGCGAACACGACATTGCTCGGGGAGGGCGTGCTCGAGCCGACGGAGACCGACGCGGTCGTGGCGGCCTATCGCGAGGTGATCGACCGCATCGCGACGGCGGGCCTCCGGGCGAACGTGGCGCTGAAACTGACGCATCTCGGGCTCGAGATCGACGAGGACCTCGCCTTCGAGAACCTGCGCCGGCTGCTCGAACAGGGCTCGTTCATACGAATCGACATGGAGCAGTCGCAGTTCGTCGACGCGACGCTCCGGATCTATCGCAGGCTGCGCGAAGCGGGCTTCGACAACGTCGGCACCGTGCTGCAGGCCTACCTCTACCGGACGCCCGACGACCTCGAGTCGCTCCTCGACCTGGCACCCAATCTCCGACTCGTGAAGGGCGCGTACCTCGAGCCGGAGTCGATCGCGTATCCGCGCAAGGTCGACGTCGACGCCGTCTATTCGCGGCTGATGAAGCGCATGCTCCCGGGCATCGGCCACACCGCGGTCGCCACCCACGACGAGTCGCTGATCGAGGAGGCGATTCGCTACGCCGACGAGCACTCGATCGACCGCAGCCGCTTCGAGTTCCAGATGCTCTACGGCGTCCGCCCGAACCTGCAGCTCGACCTCGTGCGGCGCGGCTACAAGGTGCTCGTCGCGACCCCTACGGGCCCGAGTGGTACCCGTACCTGATGCGCCGTCTCGGCGAGCGGCCGGCAAATCTCCTGTTCTTCGTCAAGAGCACGCTCCGCGGCTGACGGCCGGCGCGCAACTACCATGCCGCGAATGCCAGGGTTGCTGCGCACGCCGGGCTTTCGGAAGATCGTCGACTGGGTGGTGACGATCGCCGTGGCGCTCGCCTTCGTGCTCGTGTTCGAGGCCGAGGTCGCCAAGCCCTACCGCATCCCGTCGTCGTCGATGGAGCCGACGCTCCACTGCGCGCGGCCCGGCGCCTGGTGCGAGGGGCGCTTCAACGACCGGGTGATCGCGAACCGCCTCGCCTACCGCTTCTCGAGCCCGAAGCGGGGCCAGATCGTCGTCTTTCACGCGCCGGCGAACGCCTGCGGGATCGGCGGCACATTCGTCAAGCGGCTGATCGGCCTGCCCGGGGACGTCGTGTCGGAGCGGGACGGCTACGTGTCGGTCAACGGCAAGCCGCTGCATGAGCCATATGTCGACCCGAAGCTGCGCGACACGGAGACCAACTCCTGGTTGGTGCCGGCGGGCCGCTACTTCTTCATGGGCGACGACCGCGTGCACTCGTGCGACTCCCGCATCTGGGGCAGCGTGCCGAGGTCGAGCCTCGTCGGGCCGGTGCTGCTCACGTACTGGCCGCCGACCAGCTGGTTCTAGGGGCCTAGCGCGGCTCCATGACCGCGTCGACGAGGCCGTACTCGACGGCCTCCTCAGGCGACATGAAGCGGTCGCGGTCGATGTCGCGCAGCACCTGGTCGACGTCCTGACCGGAGTGCCGCGAGATGATCTCGGCCATCCGGCGCGTCATGTCGAGGATCTCGCGCGCCGCGATCTGGATGTCCGCCGGCGTGCCGCGGAAGCCGCCCGAGCCCTGGTGGATCATGATCTTGGCGTTGGGCAGCGCGAAGCGCTTGCCGGCCGCACCGCCGGAGAGGATCATCGCCGCCGCGCTCATGCCCATCCCGAGGCAGACCGTCGACACGTCCGACTTGACGTACTGCATCGCGTCGTAGATCGCCATGCCCGCGTAGGCGGATCCGCCGGGGGAGTTGACGTAGAGGTGGATGTCCTTCCCAGGATCCTGGGCGTCGAGATGCAGCAGCTGGGCCGCGATCAGGTTCGCGATCTGATCGTCGACCTCCTGGCCCAGGAAGACGATGCGCTCGCGCAGGAGGCGCGAGTAGATGTCGAACGACCGCTCCAGGCGCCCGTCCTGCTCGACCACCATCGGCACCACCGATCCGACCACCACGCTGACCTCCTGAGCTAATGTGCAACTTGTCGGTTGCACTCTAGCGCAACCAGGAGGTTGCAGATGATTCGGAAGGAGATCGTGCTCCCCGCCCCGCGTGAGGACGTCTGGGAGGCCCTGACTGAGCCGGAGCGGCTCGAGGACTGGTTCGCGAACGACGTCGACCTCGACCTGCGTCCCGGCGGCGGCGCGAGCTTCCGCTGGTCGAACGGCGAAGAGCGGCATGCGACCGTCACGGAGGTCGACCCCGAGCGCCGCCTCGCCTTCGAGTGGGAGGACGAGGGCGAGGTCGAGTTCACCCTGGAGGACGACGTCGACGGCACCAGGCTGACCGTGGTCGAATCGTCGCCCGCCTGGAGCACGGCGCTCGACCTGCAGGCCTCGGCGCTCGCCTGTGCCTGAGTCGCTCAACCTGCTGTTCGGCGCGCTCGCCGACCCGAGCCGCCGGCAGGTGATCGGCTACCTGTCCGAGCGGGGCACGGCGACCGCCACGGAACTGACCGGGGAGCTGCCGATGACCCGCCAGGCGGTGTCGAAGCACCTGACGACGCTTGCGGATGCGGGGCTCGTCGAGGCCGAGCGCCGGGGCCGCGAGACGCGGTACCGCCTGACCCGCGCCGGCGCCGAGTGGGACGACCGGCTCGACGCGCTCGTGCAGCACCTCGACCGGCGCAAGACGTGAATCCGATTCGGCGAAGCCGAACCAGATTCACGAGCTCGACGAGCCGCAACCGCTTGTCTCGCGAGCCTGGTTCGCTCCGCGAATCAGGCTCGGGCCACTAGGCTCCGGAGCATGGCAACCTACGACAGCGTTCGCACGCTGCCGTTGCACGTCGACGGCTACTACCTCGAGCCGCTCGAACGCGAGGTCGCTCGCGGCTTCACGCTTCGGCGCACCGTCGTCGTGCTACACGGCCGTGGGGAAGAAGGGCGCGGCGAAGAGGTGGACTACGACCCGGCGCAGCAGGCCCGGTTCCAGGAGCGCGGCGGAGAGATGCCGCTCGCCGGCGAGCACACGCTCGAGTCGTTCTCGTTGCTCCAGGCAGGGCAGGTCGAGTACCGGCGCTGGGCGCTGGAGTCGGCGGCGCTCGACCTCGCTCTCCGGCAGGCGGGGCTGCCGCTCGGCGAGGCGATCGGGCGCACTCCGCAGCCGCTGCAGTTCGTCGTCTCGACGCGAGTCGCAGCAGTTCCGCGGTGGCTCGAGCTCTACCCGGAGCTGCGCTTCAAGCTCGACCCGGGCACCGACTGGACGGACGAGATCGTCGCTTCGCTCGCGGCGACCGGTCGCGTCGACACGGTCGACTTCAAGGGGATCTATCGGGGCGAGTTCGGCGCGCCGCCGGACCCGTCGCTCTACCGGCGCATCGTCGACGCCTTTCCCGACGCGTGGATCGAGGACCCGGCGCTCACGCCGGAGACCTCGGCGATCCTCGCCGAGCATCGGGACCGCATCACCTGGGACGCCGGGATCCACGAGTGGACGGATGTCGAAGCGCTGCCGTTCGCGCCGCGCGCGCTCAACTGCAAGCCGTCACGGTTCGGCTCGGTGAAACGGCTCTTCGACTTCTACGACGCCTGCGAGGAGCGCGGGATCGCCCTTTACGGCGGCGGGCAGTACGAGCTCGGTCCGGGCCGCGTGCAGATTCAGCTGCTCGCCTCGTTGTTCCATCCGGACGCGCCGAACGACGTCGCGCCGGACGGCTTCAATGTGACCGAGCCGGTCTCCGGCTTGCCCGGCGCCCCCCTGCAAGTCGGCTCCAGCGTGGGGTTTCACGCCTGATAGTCGGGCGGTCGAACGACGGCAGCGGGGCGAGCGGCTCGAACCGGGCCTGGAAGAAGCGAAGTGTCGGCGGCTCGTACATGAGCTCGAGCCCCGGGATCTCCGCGCGGGCCGCGAAGACGCGAATGACGGTCTCGGCGACGTAGTCGAGGTGCTCGCGGCTGTACGCGCGCCGCGGGATCGTCAGACGCACGAGCTCGAGGCCGTCGTACGGCTCGGCTCCGTGCTGGCCCGAGACGATGCCACGCTCCATCGAGCGGACCCCGCCGGCGACGTAGAGCGCGGCGGCGAGCATCTGGGCGGGGAACTGCTCCTGCGACAGGTGCGGCAGGAACCGCTTCGCATCCAGGAACACCGCATGGGCGCCGACCGGCTCGACGATCGGGATCCCCGCGTCCTGCAGCAGACCGGCGAGGTAGCGCACCTGCCCCACGTAGTGGGCAACGGTCGGCTCGTCGGCCGCCTCGCGAATGCCCTGCGCGAGCGCCTCCATGTCGTGCCCGGCGAGGCCTCCGTAGTGCGGAAAGCCTTCATAGACCACGACGAGCTCGCGCGCACGGCGCGCGACAGCATCGTCGTCCGTCGCGAGGAAGCCGCCGATCGGGACGAAGTGGTCCTTCTTGGACGAGAACACGGCGCCGTCCGCAAGCGATGCGATCTCACGGAGAATCTCGTGCATCGGCCGCTCTGCCTGTCCCGGCTCGCGCTCCGCGATGAAGATCGCGTTCTCCGACGAGCGGGTCGCGTCCAGATAGAAAGGCACGTCGAGCTCACGGGTGAGCGCGCGGACCGCACGCAGGTTCTCGAGCGAGAACGGCTGGCCGCCCGCCATGTTGAGGCATGCCTCCTGCCGCACGAAGGCGATCCGTTCGCGCCCTTCCTGGACGATCAGCTTGCGAAGCTTGCCGAGGTCGATGTTCCCCTTGAACGGATGGCGTGACTCGGGATCGCGCGCCTCGGGAATCGAGACGTCCGTCCAGACCCCACCTGCCAGCTCCGCGTGGACGCGCGACGTCGTGAAGTAGAGGTTCGACAGCACGAGCTGCCCCGGCTCGACGAGGACCCGCGAGAGCAGGTGCTCGGCACCGCGGCCCTGATGCGTGGGGATGAGATGCTGCCAGCCGTACACCTCGCGCATCGCCGCCTCGAGCCGGTAGAAGCTGCGCGAACCGGCATACGACTCGTCGCCGAGCTCCATCGCGGCGCGCTGCTCCTGCGACACCGCGGACGTGCCGCTGTCGGTCAGAAGGTCGATGTAGACGTCGTCGGCGCGAAGCAGGAACGTGTTGAAACCGGCTGCGATGATCGCGCGCCGCCGTTCTGCCGCGTCCGGGAGCCGGATCGGCTCGACCACCTTGATCTTGTACGGCGGGAGGACCACACTCGGATCCTGCGGGCCCTGGGCCCGACGATCATCGGGGAAACCCCCTAGACGTGATCCGGTCCCTGTCGGATGGCCGCCCACCGGCTGGGGGAGATTCTCCAGTCGTGGAGACGATGTGGGCCATCCGCAAGCTGGGCCGCGAGCCGGGCCTCGTGCTCGACCGCGTCCCGATCCCCGAGCCCGGCCCGCACGACGTGCTCGTGCAGGTCGAGGCAGCCAGCGTCTGCGGCACCGACCTGCACATCTTCAAGTGGGACGACTGGGCCAAAGCGCGCATCAAGCCGCCGCTGACGCTCGGTCACGAGTTCGCCGGCACCGTGGTCGAGATGGGCGAGGACGTCCGCACGGTCGTCCGCGGCGACTACGTGTCGGCCGAGAGCCACGTCACCTGCGGCATGTGCTTCCACTGCCGGACCGGCCGCGCGCACATGTGCGAGAGCACGCAGATCCTCGGCGTCGACCGCGACGGGGCATTCGCCGAGTTCGTCGTCGTGCCCGAGTCGGTGATCTGGCAGAACGACCGCGACAAGCTCCCGCCGGAGATCGCAACGCTCCAGGAGCCGTTCGGCAACGCGGTGTTCGCGACCTCGACCCAGGACCTGCCGGGCAGGACCGTCGCCGTGCTCGGCTGCGGCCCGGTCGGCCTCTTCACGATCGCGATCGCGCGCGCCTCGGGCGCGGGACGGGTGCTCGCCTCCGACCACGTGCCGTTCCGCCTCTCCCTTGCGGAGGCGCTCGGCGCGCAGATCGCGAACGTCAACGAGATCGCCGACGTTTCGGGCTGGTTCCACGATGCGAACGAGGGCGCCGGCCTCGACGTCGTGTTCGAGATGTCCGGCGCACCGGGAGCGGTCCGAGACGCGTTCCGGATCGTCCGCAACGGCGGCGACGTCGTTCTGTTCGGCATCCCGAGCTCGCCCGTCGAGCTGGACATCGCCGAGTCGCTGATCTTCAAGAACCTGCACGTCACCGCCGTGAACGGCCGCGAGGTCTTCGCCACGTGGTACCGCACGCGCTGGCTGCTCGAGCATGGAGTCGTCGACCTGCGGCCGCTCGTCACCCACCGCTATCCGCTCACCGAGTTCGAGGTCGCCTTCGCAGAGCTCGAGTCCGGGAACGCCTGCAAGATCGTCCTCCACCCGGGCGGCGATCCTGCGATGCCGCACGTTCGCGCGACGCCTGCGCTGGCCGCGGAGCCCGAGCCGATGCTGTCCGAGCTCGGCAAGTGGGTTCACCGTTGAGCACGACCCGGGCGTTCGGCGCGGAGCTCACAGCGCTTCGCGAGGCCGGCACGTTCAAGCAGTTCAACACGCTGCTGACGCCGCAAGGGCCCGTGGTCGAGATGGCGGGCCGCGGCGAGGTGATCGTCCTCTCGTCGAACAACTATCTCGGGCTGGCGAACGACCCGCGGGTCGTCGACGCCGGGATCGAGGGCCTGCGCCGCTACGGGGCAGGCACCGCATCGGTGCGGTTCATCTGCGGCACGTTCGAGCCGCACCTCGAGCTCGAGCGGGCCCTCGCCGAGCTCTCGGGCAGCGACGCGGCGCTGACCTACGTCTCGTGCTGGAACGCGAACGAGGCGCTCGTGCCCACGCTCACCGACGAGCACACGGTCATCTTCTCGGACGCGCTGAACCACGCCTCGATCGTCGACGCGATCCGGCTTGCCAAGCCGACCCGCAAGGCGATCTACCCGCACTCGGACCTGGAGGCGCTGCGGCGGGAGCTCGCGGCCTGCGACCCGGGCCAGCGCAAGCTCGTGATCACGGACGGGGTCTTCTCGATGGAGGGCGACCTCGCCAGGCTGCCCGAGATCGTCGCGCTCGCGAAGGAGCACGACGCGATCGTGATCCTCGACGACTCCCACGGCGTCGGCGTCCTCGGCGAGCACGGCTTCGGGACGCCGGAGCACTTCGGCCTGCGCGGCGAGATCGACGTCGTCACGGGAACGCTCGGCAAGGCGCTCGGGGGCGCCGCCGGCGGCTACGTCGCCGCGAGCGCCGAGATCTGCGAGCTCCTCGCGCAACGCTCCCGCCCGCAGCTCTTCTCGAACGCTCTCCCGCCCACGGTGGCGTGCAGCGCGCTCGCCGCCGTCGAGGCGCTTCGCGACGACCCCTCGCTCGTCGCGCGCCTCCGCGCGAACACGGTTCGGTTCCGCACGATGCTCGTCGACGCGGGCTTCGCCCCGATCCCGGGCGACTCGGCGATCATCCCGATCGTGCTCGGTGAGACAGCGACGGCGATCCGCTTCTCGGAGCGCCTGCTCGAGCACGGCATCTTCGTCACCGGGTTCGGCTTCCCCGTGGTGCCGGAGGGCACTGCGCGCGTGCGGGTCCAGATGTCGGCCGCTCTGGAGCCGGAGCACCTCGACCGGGCACTCGCCGCGTTCGTCGCGGTCGGCCGAGAGTTCGGCCTGGTCGCCTAGCCGGCGCCGAGGGCGAGGGCCTTCGCGGCGAGCCGGTCGACCGAGCCGTCGCCGGAGCTGCCGATCGGGTGCCACGCCGCCCCCGCGCCGGGCTCCCCGCGACCGATCACGAGGTAGCGAACGTCGAGATGGACATGCGCCGGCTCACCCGGACGCTGCGGGATCTCGTGGATGTCGACGTCGAACGGCCGCGGCGCAGACGGATGCAGCTCCACCTCGAGCTGCGTCTCCTCCTGCGCCTCGCGAAGCGCTGCGGCCTCGAGCGAGGGGTCGCCGGCCTCGATGTGCCCACCCGGCTGCAACAGGCGGCCGAGCTTCGCATGCTCGACGAGACACGTGCGAACGCCGTCCTCGTCGATCACGAACGCCGAGGCGGTGAAATGCGCCGACGGCTCGTCACGCGAGAGCGGCGACGCCAGCTCCTGGGCCAACCGGACCATCGCGCAACGGTCAGCCTCTTCGCGCGCATCGCCGGCGACGTGCCCCTGCAGCAGCCGGAGGAGCCTCTGCCGCTCGGTCATTCGTACTGCAGCGCTTCAAGGACGTTCAGGCGCGCCGCGCGCCGCGCGGGGAAGATCGCAGCGAGGATCCCGACGACGATCGCCATGATCGCGAAGACGATCAGCGAGCCGACGGGCAGCGCGAAGGAGATCGACTTGACGCGCGAGACGAGCAGAGCCCCGAGGACAATTCCGAGTGCGATTCCGAGCACTCCGCCGATCAGCGCGGTGATCACGCTCTCGTGCCGGATCATTCGCCGCACCTGACGGCGAGTCATGCCGATCGCGCGCAGCATCCCGATCTCGCGGGTCCGTTCGAACACCGTGAGAACGAGCGTGTTCACGATCCCGAAGAGACTGACTATCACCGACAGCGCCAGCAGGACGTAGAGGATGTTGAGGACCGACTTGAGCCCGCTGATCTGGTTGTCGATGAACTGCTGGCGCGTCTGGACCTTCGCGTTCGGGAAGCCCTTCAAGGACACACTCAGCGAGTCGAGACTCGAGGGGCTCTCGCCGCCGTGCACGCGAACGAACGAATAGAGGTTGCGGGGGCTCTCGTTATACGCGTCCCACGTCGCCTGGGAGATCGTGATCCTCCCGAACGGCGATCCGCCGGCCGGCGGATCGAAGACGCCCTTGACCTTGAACGTCTTGTGCCGGCCGTCGGCGAACGTCACTGGAACCGGTGAGCCGGCGTCGAGGTTGTGCGACTTCGCGTAGCTCTTGTCGACGAACACGCCGGCGGGGCCCAGCGTCGCCATCGTCGCCTGCGAGCCCAAGACCCAGTTCAAGTGGAACATCGTGCTGCTCGGCGGGTTGACAGCCGTAGCGAACAGCTTCTTGCCAAACGCCGCTGCCTCACCGGTGCGGACGTTCGCCACCGCCTCCACGATCGGGTTCTTCGCCACCGCATCAGCGGCCGTGGGCGGGATCGGCGAGAAGTTGTTCTGTGCCGTGATCGCATAGTCCGCGTTCTGCCAGATGTCGTTCACCGCGCTCCGAAAACTCGTCGTGATGCCCGCCGCGAGCACGGCGACGAGCGTCACCAGGGCGAGGCCGATCATCAGGGCCGCCGCGGTCGACGCCGTGCGCTGCGGGTTGCGGCGAGCGTTGTCGCGGGCCAACGCGCCGGCTGCACCTCCCAGACGGGTCGCGGGCCAGCCGAGCGACCAGGCGAGGGGCCCGACGAACCGCTCCGAGAGCCCCGCAACGCCGATGAAGATCAGGAGCGCCCCGACGCCCATCGCGCCGAGCACGCCGGTGGTGCCGAGACCGGGCTTGAACAGGCCGTAGGCGACCGCCGCGAAGCCGAGCGCCGTGGTGAGCACAGCGCCGAGCGTGCGGAACCGGTGGAACCGCCCGACCGGCAGCGTCGCGCCCTCTCGCACAGCTGCGATCGGCGGCACCCGGGTCGCGCGCAGCGCGGGCCGCAGGCTTGCGACCAGGGTGACGAGGATCCCGGCCGCCAGCGCGATCGCGACCGTGGAGGTGCCAAACACGAGACCGCTGTTCGGGAGCGTGAAGCCCACGGCGTCGAAGAGCCTGAAGAGGCCCTTGGCCAGCCCGAGCCCGAGGAAGAGCCCGGTGACAGAGGCGAGGATGCCGATCACGAGTGCCTCGATCGCGATCGACGTCAGCACCTGCCGGCGGCTTGCGCCGAGCGTCCGCATCGTGGCGAACTCGCGCGTCCGCTGGGCGATCGTGATCGAGAGCGAGTTCGCGATCACGAAGGCGCCGACGAACAGTGCGATCCCGCCGAACGCCAGCAGGAAGGTGCGCAGGATGCTGATGAACGAGTCGGTCTGCTTCGCGTCCTCGGCAGCCTGCGCTGTGCCGGTGCGCACCTGTGCGGTCGGCGGGAGGATCGATCGAATCTGCGCGACCAGGGCGGCGTCGGTCGTGCCGGGCTTGCGGGCGACCGCGATCTCGTCGAACCGTCCGTGCTTCCGGAAGAGCGACTGCGCCGTGGGCAAGTCGAAGCCCGCCAGCGTCGCGCCGCCGAGCGCCGAGGCGGAGCCGAACTTGACGATCCCCGAGATGTGGAACTGTTCGACAGGCCCTTCGGCCTGGACGCCGACCGAGCCTCCGACGGCCAGATGCTTCTTCGACGCGGTGCTGCTGTCGATCACGACCTCGTCGCCCTTCGGCCAGTCGCCGCTGACGAGCGTCAGCACGTTGAACGGGGAGTCCCCGCGCGAGATGCTGAAGCCGAGATTCGGCGCACCGCCGAAGACGATGGCCTTGCCCTTGTGGTCGATCAGCTGCGCCTCGCCGCCGACGCTCCCCTCGGCGTCTTGCACGGCAGGCAGTGCGCGTGTCTTCGCGAGCAGAGAACTGGGAACCGTCGGCGCGAACGTGCCCTGGCCGCCCTGGACGTTGCCGATCGCGGACTTGCCGCTGATCACGGCGTCCGAGCCCTGGCGAACGTCGGTGTAGATGAAGTTGAAGGCCTTGTCGATCGAATCGGTCAGCACGAGGGTGCCGCTGACCATGGCCACGCCGAGCACGATCGCGAGCGCCGTCAACACGGTGCGGAGCTTCCGCCCGAAGAGCCCTGCCAGCGCGACGCGGGTCATGTGCCCGCGCGACCCATGGCCGCCAGGATCTCGGGTGCGCCGCTGCGCGGCAGCTCCTCGACGATGCGGCCGTCGGCGAGAAACAGGACGCGATCGGCGATCTCGGCAGCATGCGCGTCGTGGGTGACCATCATCATCGTCTGGCCGAGCTCCTCGGCCGACAGGCGGAGGAGCTCGAGGATGCCGTGGCCGGTCTTCGAGTCGAGGTTCCCGGTCGGCTCGTCGGCGAAGACGACCGTCGGCTTGGAGACGAGCGCCCGGGCGATGGCCACACGCTGCTGCTGGCCGCCCGAGAGCTCGGACGGACGGTGCTTGCGGCGATCGGTGAGCCCGACGCGCTCGAGCAGGTTCTCGAAGAACGCCGGATCGGGCTTCTCCCCTGCAATCGACAGGGGCAGCGCGACGTTCTCCTCGGCGGTGAGCATCGGGAGGAGGTTGAAGAACTGGAAGACGAAGCCGATGTGCCGCCGGCGGAGCAGCGTCACGTCGCGGTCGGAGAGTGCGCTCACGTCCTCACCGGCGATCTTGATCGACCCGCCCGTCGGCTTGTCGAGCGCGGCGAGCAGGTGCATCAGAGTGGACTTGCCGGATCCTGATGCGCCCATCACGGCGACGAGCTCGCCGGGCTGCACGTCGAGGGAAACTCCTTGGAGAGCGTCGACGGC
This sequence comes from uncultured Thermoleophilia bacterium, assembly GCA_963821575.1. GTDB lineage: Bacteria > Actinomycetota > Thermoleophilia > Gaiellales > Gaiellaceae > PALSA-600. Next base: position 101,338 of record CAWGEJ010000013.1, on the reverse strand, counting down.
CGCCTCGCCCTCGCCGTAGCGGCGGGTGACCTCGATCGCGCTGACAACTGCACCGTTCGTGTTCATGCGATCGAGGCTACCGATCGGCGTGCGGGCACGGCCATAGGGTACGACCCTAGTTCGACCCTGGACCTACGCGGGAGCGCCGGTGAAGCCGGGGATGATCTCGTCGCCGTAGATCTGCAACGTCTCCTCCTGCCCGTGCGTCATCAGATAGATGTTGAACTGGTCGACGCCGATTTCCTCAAGTTCCCGCAGCTTCTTCTGGCATTGGTCGACGTCGCCGATCACGCAGAAGCGGTCACAGATCTCGTCGGTGACGAACTCGCCGTGCTTCGCGCCGACCCGTGAGTGCTCGTTGTAGTCGTAGAACTTGCGCGCCTGCACATAGTCGGTGAGCGCCGTGGGCACGGAACTGCCGTCGGTGCCGTAGCGGTCGATCAGGTCCTGCACGTGATTCGAGACCATCGCGGGGAACCAGCGCACCTGGTCGCGCGCGTCCTGGAGGTCGTCGGTGACGTGGCTCGGCGCGCTGACGATGCACTTCAATGCTGCGGGGTCGCGCCCGGCTTCCTCCGCCGCGCGACGTGCCGTGTCCATGATCCACGTGATGATGTCGGGGTCGGCAAGCTGAATGATCACGCCGTCTCCCTGCCGACCCGCGACCGCGAGCGCCTTCGGCCCATAGCCTGCGACGTGCATCTCGATCTCGGGCAGCTCCGGTCGAACCCACTTCAGCTGCAGGTCCTTGTCGTTCCAGTCGACCGGCTTGCCGTTCATGAACGGCTTGATCATCTTCAGCGCCAGCTCGAAGTCCGCGATCTTGACCGGCTGCTGCCCGATGTAGCGCCGCGCGGAGTCGCCGCGGCCGATGCCCATGATCATCCGGCCGTTCGAGATGTCGTGCAGCGTCGCGTAGGCGCTCGCGAGGACGGTCGGCTCACGGGTACCGGGGTTCGTGACCATGTGACCGAGCTTGATCGTCGATGTCCGGTCGGCGACCAGGGCGAACACCGGGAAGGACTCCTGCCAGAGCACGTGCGAGTCGTAGGTCCACGCGTACTCGAAGCCGCGCTGCTCCGCGAACTGGATCAGCTCGATCATCCGGGTGTAGGGCGGGTCCGGCAGAACGGTGACGCCGAAGGTCAAAGCCACGCGAGTGAGCCTACTCCGTCAAGATCTGGAAATGAAGATCATCTGCGTTGGCAGGAACTACGCCGAGCACGCGGCGGAGCTGGGCGACGATCCGCCCACCGAGCCCTTGCTGTTCGGGAAGTTCGAGAACACCCTCATCGGCCCGGACGAGGCGATCGTGCTCCCGCCCGAGGCCACGCACGTGGACGCCGAGGCCGAGCTGGCGCTCGAGATCGGCGTCGGCGGGCACCGGATCTCCGTCGACGACGCGCTCGAGCACGTACGGGGCTACCGGGCGGCGAACGACGTCTCCGCGCGGAACATCCAGTACGCGGAGAGCCAGTGGACGCGCGCGAAGGGGTTCGACACGTTCTGCCCGCTCGGCGACCGGCTCGTCCCGGTCTCCGAGCTCGGCGACGGCAGCGGCCTACGGGTCGTGCAACGGCTGAACGGCGAGGTGCTTCAGGACGGCACGACGAGCGACCTGATCTTCCCCGTTCCGTTCCTCGTTGCGTTCGCGTCGAACGTCTTCACACTCGAGCCCGGTGACCTGATCCTCACGGGCACACCGCCCGGGATCGGGTGGGCGCGCGACCCGAAGATCTCCCTGCAGCCCGGCGACGTCGTCGAAGTGGAGGTGGAAGGGATCGGCGTGCTGCGCAACCCGGTCACCGCGGGTTGAACGTGAGCAGCTTGAGCTCGGTCATCTCCTCGATCGCGTAGCGGACGCCTTCCCGCCCCGAGCCGGAGCTCTTCACGCCCCCGTACGGCATGTGGTCGATTCGGTAGGTCGAAACGTCATTGACCATGAGCCCGCCCACGTCGATCCGGTCGAACGCCTCGTCGATCACGCGCAGGTCGTTCGTGAACAGGCCCGCCTGCAACCCGAACTGGCTCCGGCCCGCTGCTGAGATCGCCTCGGACACGTCGTCGAACGGGGTCAGGTTGACGACCGGGGCGAACAGCTCGTCGCAGCTTGCCCGCACCTCTTCGGGCACGCGCTCGAGCACCGTCGGAGACCAGAGACTGCCCGTGAGCCTCCCCCCGGTGCGCACTGTCGCGCCGGCGCCGACGGCCTCGTCCAGCCACTCCTCGACGCGGTCAGCAGCCGCAGCGTCGATCAGCGGCCCGACATCCGTTTGCTCGTTGAGCGGGTCGCCGACCGAGAGCGCTTCAACACGCCTTACGAGCTCGTCTGCGAACTGGTCGTAGACCATCTGGTGCACGTAGACGCGCTGCACGGAGATGCACGCTTGACCGGCGTAGGCGAAGCCGCCCCAGGCGACGCGCTCGGCAGCGTAGGCGACATCGGCGTCGTCGTTGACGATCACGGCGGCGTTTCCGCCGAGCTCGAGCGTGACGCGCTTCCGGCCCGCCCGCGTCTTCAGTCCCCAGCCGACAGCCGGGCTTCCCGTGAAGGTCAGCAGCTTGACGCGGTCGTCCTCGACCAGCGGCCGTGCCACATCGACCGAGCACGGAACCACGGCGATCCCGTCCGCCGGCCAACCGGCTCCGAGCACGATCTCGGCGAGCTTCAATGCGCTGACGGGCGTCTGCGACGCGGGCCGCAGGACGATCGGGTTGCCCGCTGCCATCGCCGGGGCGACCTTGTGCGCGACGAGGTTCAGAGGAAAGTTGAACGGTGAGATGCCGACGATCGGGCCGAGCGGCACACGACGAACGTGGGCGATGCGCCCGTCGTTGCCGGGCAGCCAGTCGAGCGGCACGATCTCGCCGTAGATGCGCCTCGCCTCCTCGGAAGCGACACGGAAGGTGAACGACGCTCGCTCGACCTCGACACGCGCGGTCTTGATCGGCTTGCCGGCCTCGAGGGCAATGGTGCGGGCGAAATCTTCCCGCCGCGCGGCGATCTCGTCGCCGACCGCCTGCAGTATCTCCGAGCGGCGCCACGCGGGCAGACGACGCGTCGCCTCGAACGCCGCGACGGACCCGTCGAGCGCGCGCTCGACGTGGATCGGGGCAGCGCGATGCACGAGCGCCACCGGCGCGCCGTCGTACGGGCTGCGGATCTCCAGGGCCTCGCCCGTCGCGATCCGCTCACCCCCGAGCACGATGCCGTGCTCGCCGAGCTCTGCCTGGACGACGGCCATCTCAGCCCACCAGCCCCGCAGGCTCCTCGACCAGCGAGGCGAGCGTGTCGAGGAACTCCGCGCCTCGCGCCCCGTCGACCATCCGGTGGTCGAACGACAGGCTCAGGTTCATGACCGGCCGCACGGCGGGCTCCCCGTCGATCGGGACAATCCGATCGACGATGCGGCCGACGGCAAGAATCGCCGCCTGCGGGGCGTTGACAATCGCATCGAACGAGTCGACGCCGTACATCCCGAGATTCGAGATCGTGAAGGTGGCACCGGTCACGTCGGCCGGGCGAAGCCTCCCGCTGCGTGCTGCTTCGACGAGCTCGATGCGCCGCGCGACCGCATCCCTCAAGGACAGCTGGTCTGCATCGTGGACGACCGGCACGACCAGACCGTCGTCGACCGCGACTGCGATGCCGACGTTGATCTGTTCGGCCTGCACGGCGGCGCCGTCATACCAGGTCGCGTTGACCCGCGGATGGCGCCGCAGCGTCTCGGCCACCAGTTTGACGAGGAGATCCGTGTGACTGACGCGCTCCTGCCCCGGCTTGGCCCGGACACTCGCGCGCCAGCTGACGAGCCGCGACGCGTCGACCTCGCGGCGCACGTAGAAGTGCGGCACCGACCGCCAACTTTCGGTCGTGCGCTCCGCCATCAGCCGCCACACGGCTGGCACGTCGGCGCCCTTCGGCGTGACGCTTCGTAACTCTTCGACGTCGGCGGCGACGACTGCGCCGCCGGGGCCGCTGCCCGCAAGCGAGCCGATGTCGACCCCCTGCTCCGCCGCGAGACGCCGCGCCTTGGGCGACGCGAGCGCACGACGGGCGCGGGCGTGCACGGACGCCACGGCCGGCGCGGCGACATCAGGTGCTCCAGCGGGCAAGGCTGCCGGCACTGCCTCGGGCAGGCTCTCTCCCGACGCGAGCAGGACGGCGATGGTCTCGCCCACGGGGACATCGTCTCCCTCGAGGGCGCTGATGCCTGCCAGCCGACCGTCAGCGGGCGCCTCGACCTCGACGGTCACCTTGTCCGTCTCGATCTCGAGGAGCGGCTCGCCTTTCACGACCGAGTCACCCTCCGCCTTGAGCCAGCGCAGCACCTTGCCCGTTTCCTGGGCCATGCCGAGGGCGGGCATGATCACGTCGCTCGGCATCAGTCGCCGTGTGCGCCCTCGAACCGCGCCGAATCGACAACCGCATCCGAGATGCGCTCGTTGTTCAGGTTCGACTGCGTCTCGCGCACCGGCGGTAGGCCTCCCCCAACCGTGTAGTGCCGACCGCCCGCGATGAGGAGCTCCTCGGCGGGGAAGCGGGTGATTACTTCGCACCCGTCGGCCGTGACGACGAGTTGCTCCTCGATCCGCGCCGCCTGCCAGCCGTCGCTCGCCGGCCAGAATGTCTCGAGAGCGAACACCATCCCCTCCTCGATCACCTCGGGATAGTCGAAGGAGACGAGCCGGCTGACGATCGGCTTCTCCCAGCTCGAGAGGCCGACTCCGTGTCCGTACTGCAGCGCGAACGCCGCCTCCTCGTCGGGGAAGCCGAACTCCTGCGCTTTGGGCCAGACGGCCGCGATCTCGGCGGTCGTCGCACCGGGACGAACCAGGGCGATGCCTTGGTCGAGGATGTCCCGGCAGCGCTTGTATGCGTCGACGAGGCCGCGGGACGCGCTACCGACGGCGAACGTGCGGTAGTAGCACGTGCGGTACCCGTTATAGGCGTGGAGGATGTCGAAGTAGGCGGGATCGCCAGGCCGAAGCATCCGGTCGGTGAATACGTGCGGGTGCGGACTGCACCGCTCGCCCGAGATCGCGTTGATCCCTTCGATGTGCTCGGAGCCGAGCTCGAACAGCCTCTTGCTGACCAGGGCGACGCATTCATTCTCGCGCATGCCCGGCTTCATCGCCCTGAACAGGTCTTCGTACGTGGCGTCGACCATCGCGCACGCCGTGTTCAAGAGCGTGATCTCGTCGGTTGTCTTGATCTTGCGAACGTCCTGCATCAGTGCCTGGCCGTCCACGACCGTGATCCCCGCCGCCTCGAGCGCGCGCAGCACCGGCAGTTCGACGATGTCGACGCCGAGTGGCTCGCCGAGCAGGCCGCGCTGCTCCAGTTCGACGCGAATCTTCGCGGCGACCGCCTCGGCGCGTCCCTGCACCGAGCCGCGCAGCGTCGAGATGCCGGCGCGCGACCGGTCCTCGCCGAGCCACGGGTTGTAGAGCTTGTGGTGACGCGCTGCCGAGCCAAAGTCCCACATGATCGGATCGTCACCCTGCGGCAACAGACAGAAGCGCACGTACTTGTCGACGGCCCACATGCCGATATGCGTCGCGGTGATGTAGCGGATATTGCTCATGTCGAAGCAGAGCAACGCTCCGAGCTCGGACTGCTCCAGACCGGCCTTGGCCCGGGTGAGCCGCTCCTGCCGCAGACGCTCGAAGTTGGCGCGCTCCTCCCAGTCGACCCCCATCACGCCGTAGCTGCGAAGCCCCATCGGTCTCCTCCCTCAGCCGCGCCCGCAAAGCTCACGGGCCGTCGCCGCCACGCGCTCGGCTGTCGGCACGGTCTCGTCCTCGAGCGTCGGCGAGAACGGCACGGGAACGTCGAGTGCTCCGAGCCTGCGCACCGGAGCGTCCAGGTGATGGAACGCGCCCTCGGCGATCACGGCCGCAAGCTCGGCGGTGACGCCGTAGCTGCGGTGCCCCTCGTCGACGACGACAGCGCGGCCCGTCTTCACCGCCGAGCGGACGAGCGTCGGGGTGTCGAGCGGTGACAGCGTTCGCGGGTCGACGACCTCGGCCGAAATTCCCTCCGCCGCGAGTAGATCGGCAGCCGCCAGGCAGACGCGGACCATCGAGCTCGTGCCGACGAGCGTCACATCCTCACCCATTCGCTTGATGTCCGCGAGGCCGAGCGGCACGATGAACTCGCCCTCCGGCACTGCGCCGCTGACTCGCCAGTCCATCTTGTCCTCGATGAAGACGACCGGGTTGTCGTCGCGGATGGCGGCCTTGAGCAGCCCCTTGGCGTCATACGGGGTCGAGGGAAGCACGACCTTGAGCCCCGGCACGTGCGCGACCCACGCCTGCAGGCTCTGGCTGTGCTGCGCCGCCGAGCGCCTTGTCGCGCCGAGCGTCGTGCGCAGCACGAGCGGCACAGTCAGCTTGCCGCCCGACATGTAATGCGCCTTCGCGGCCTGATTCGCAAGCTGGTCCATGACGAGGGTCAAGAAGTCGCCGAACATGATGTCGACCACCGGTCGAAGTCCCGTCATCGCGGCACCGACCGCGAGGCCGGTGATGCCGGCTTCGGAGATGGGCGAGTCGACGATGCGCTCGGTGCCGAACTCCTCGACGAGACCCGACAGCACCTTGAACGGTGTTCCGGCCTCCGCGACGTCCTCGCCGATCACGAACACGGTCTCGTCACGGCGGAGCTCCTCGGCGAGGGCCTCGTTGATCGCCTGCGCGATCGTGATCTCGCGCGCTACCGCTGGAGCGGCGACGCTAGGCGAAGACATCCTCGGTCACCTCGGTCGGGTCGGGGAACGGCGCGTCTAGGCCGAACGCCACACCCTGCTCGACTGCAGCGCGTGCTTCGTCTTCGATCGACTGCAACCGCGCGTCGTCCGCGAGCGACTCATCGACGAGCCACCGGCGGTGCAGTGCGAGCGGGTCGCGCTCGCCCTGCCATTGCTGCTCCTCTTCCTTGGCGCGGTAGTACCCACGGTCGACATCGCCGACGTGGTGACCGTGGTAGCGGTAGGTATCGCAGGCGAGAAATGCCGGGCCGCCCCCGCTCCGCGCGCGGGCCACGAGCTCCTCCGCCACCGCGAACACTGCTCGAACGTCCTGCCCGTCGACCTCACGCGACTCGATCCCGAATGCACGCGGCCGATCCAGGATCGTTCCGGCCGTCGCCTCGAGATAGTGCGTGTACTCGTTATAGAGGTTGTTCTCGCAGACGTAGATCACCGGCAACGACCAGAGCGAGGCCATGTTCATGACCTCGTAGAGAAGACCCTGCCCGAGCGCGCCGTCGCCGAAGAAGCACACGGCCACCTGGTCGGTGCCGCGGCGCTTCGCCGAGAAGGCCGCGCCGGTTGCGATGCCCGTGGAGCCACCGACAATCGCGTTTGCACCAAGGTTCCCGTTCGCATGGTCGGCGATGTGCATCGACCCGCCTTTACCGCGGCAGTACCCCGGCTCGCGGCCGAGCAGCTCCGCGAACATGAGCGAGACGTCGGCGCCCTTTGCAAGACAGTGCCCGTGACCACGGTGGGTGCTCGTGATGTAGTCGTCGCGGCGGAGAGCCGAACAGACGCCCACCGCTACGGCCTCCTCGCCGATGTAGAGATGGGCGAGCCCCGGCATCTTGGCGCCGCGATACAGCTCGTTCACCTGTTCCTCGAAGAACCGGATCGTCGCCATGTCCCGGTACATCGCGAGGGCGAGCTCGGCATCGATCGGCGGCGCGGCCGTCCTGCTCATGCGAGCACGCTCGTCTCGACGCCCGACATCGCCGCGAGGACGTCGAAGAGGACAGCGAAGTCCAACCCGCCGATGCCCATGCCGTTCGCGGCCGTCAGCAGCTCGTTCGTCACTGCGGTCGTGGGGAGCGGCACCTCGAGCTCGCGGCCGAGCTCGAGCGCGAGGTTCAGATCCTTCTGCATCATGTGACAGTCGAACCAGACATCGTCCGGATGGCCGAGGACGAGCGGCCCCCGATAGGCGACCATCGGCGAGGCGATCACACTCGCGAGCATGACCTCGACGGCCCGCTCCCGCGAGATGCCGCTCTTCTCCGCGAGCAGGACCCCCTCGCTGAACGCGAGCATCTGCACTGCGAGCGAGAGGTTGATTGCGATCTTGATCGTCACCGCCGACCCGCTCGGCCCGAGGTGGAACACCTTCGGCCCGATTGCGTCGAGGATCGGCTTGACTCGGTCGAAGGCATCCTCATCGCCCCCGACCATGATCGACGCCTTACCCTGGTCGACGGTGATCGACGTGCCCGAGACGGGAGCATCGAGCATCTCCGCGCCTGCTTCCGCAACGCGAGCCGCGAGGTCGCGCGTGTTCGCCGGGCTGGCGGTGCTCATATCGACGTAGACCCGACCCGGGACGAGACCGGCGATGATGCCGTCCTCACCTTCGGTCACGGCACGCACCGCCGCCGTGTTGGTGACCATCGTGAACACGACTTCGCTCCGCTCTGCGACCTCGCGCGGGCTCCCGGCCCAGCGCGCCCCGGCCTCGAGCAGAGGCTCAGCCTTCTCGCGCGTTCTGTTCCAGACCGTCACGTCGTGCCCAGCCGTGAGGAGACGGCGAACGATCGCTGTGCCCATCACACCAAGCCCGACATACCCGACCTCAGCCATCGTGGTCGCCTCTCGCCGCGGGCGACGCCCCAGTCAGCGCGTTGTGAACGTCCGATTCGACCCGAACGAGGTGCGCCCGCATCTCGGCCCGGGCTGCATCCGCATCACGCGCAGCGATCGCATCGCGAATCGCGCGATGCTGTTCGAGTGACCGCTCTGGGCTGTCGGGAACCGAGAAGATCGACATCAGCGCGCGGCGGATCACGCCACGCAGAGCATCCATGGTGTGAAGGACGACGCCGTTGCGCGTCGCTTCTGCGATCGCGAGATGGAACCGAAGGTCGGCGTCGATGTAGCGGGCTCCACGGTCGTCGTCCTCGCTCGCGAGCGCAGCGGCCATCTCGTCGATGGCGGCGTCCATCAGTGCGAGATGTGCCTCGCCGTGGCGCTCGGCCGCGAGCCCCGCCGCCTCGCACTCGAGAATCCGGCGGAGCTCGTAGACATCCAGCATCGTCGCCTGGTCGAGATTGAGCAGCAGCTGCACACTGGAATTGAGGGGGTTCGCATAGCCGGAGACGAGGAAGGTGCCGTTGCCGCGATTCTCGATCACGCCCTTCGACTCGAGCATGCGCAGCGCCTCGCGGACAGAGGAGCGGCCGGCGCGAAACGCCTGCGTCAGCTCGCGCTCGGTCGGCAGCGCATCACCGGGACTCAGCCGCCGCTCGCCGATCCGCCGCAGCAACTGATCAGCGATCAACTCGTAGAGCTTCTGGCGCTCGATCGGCTGGTAACTCACCGTCGCCTTCTTGTCTGACAACAGGACAGGCGGACTGTACCCTGCCTGGAAGCCCTGAGCAAGCGTCACATCTTGACAAAGAAATGCGCTCCGCTGTTGCAAACCTTTGCGCCGTGTGCGTAAATCCAGCGGTTCAATCTGCTTGTCAGACAAAGGAGGGCTTCAGATGGCGAAGCGCACGAAGAGACTGCTCGCGGCGATCCTCGCCACGGCAGTTGCTTCCGCCGTGCTGGTAACGGCCGCGAGCACTCGGTCGACGACGCAGGCTGCGCAGGGGCCGATCAAGATCGGGATCTCCCTCTCGCTCAGCGGCGACTTCTCCGACCCGGGGAAGGCGGTGAAGCGCGGCTACGACCTCTGGGCCGCCTATGTCAATGCCCACGGCGGGATCCTCGGCCGCCAGGTGCAACTGAAGATCGTCAACGACGCGTCCGACCCGAACCAAGCCGTCTCGAACTATCAGAAGCTGATCACGGGCGACCACGTCGACCTCGTGTTCGGACCGTTCTCGTCACTCCTGACTGGACCGTCGGCGACGGTGGCGAACCGCTACCACTACGCGTTCCTCGAGCCGGCCGGTGGCGGCCCGAAGGTATTCGCCCTCAAGCTGCACAACCTGTTCTTCGTTCAGCCGGCGCCGGTCGTGAAGTGTGGCGACTCGTTCGTCCAATATCTGAAGACGCTACCGGCGTCACAGCGGCCGAAGACGGCCTCGTACGCATCCCTCGACGACCCGTTCTCATCGCCGATCGCCGACGCGATGCAGCAGCAGCTTTCGTCGGGCCTGCATGTGAAGACCGTCTACAAGACGATCTACCCTGCGGAGACCACCGACCTGACACCGATCGTCGCCAAGGAGATCGCCCCGAAGCCCGACATGATCATCGGCGGGACGCAGTCGGAGGACGCCTACTCACAGGTCAAGGGCCTTGTCCAGGCTGGGTACAACCCGAAGTTCCTGTTCTTCGCCAATGGAGCGAACTCGCCGACGGAGTTCCCGAGCAAGGTCGGGAAGAACAACGTGAACGGGATCTTTAGCTGTAGCGACTGGACGCCGGTCGCCAAGACGAGCGGCAACAGCCTTTTCGTCAAGCAGTACGTCAAGCGCTACGGCGGCAACGGGTTCGAGATCGACAACAACTCCGCCGAAGCGTGGGCCGTCGGCCAGTTGCTGCAGGTCGTCGCAGCAAAGATCGGCTCGATCGACAATCAGAAGATCATCGCCACGCTGCACAAGGGCGTTTGGCCGACGATCGAGGGGAACCTGTCCTGGGACGCCAACGGATCGCCGAACGGCGACGACCTGCTCGTCGAGTGGATCAAGGGCAAGCTCCTGCCCGTGTACCCGCCGAACGTCGCAGTCGCGAAGCCGTTCTCCCCGAAGCCGGCCTGGGGCAAGTAGGAGCGGAATCGAAGCAGCGATGCACGTCTTCATCCAAGCCTGCATCCTGGGCCTCCTCACCGGCGGGGTCTATGCCCTGATGGCGAGTGGCCTGGCGCTCGGCTTTGGCGTGATGCGTGTCATCAACGTAGCTCAGGGCGCGCTGATCATTCTCGGCGCGTACCTGAGCTACACGCTCTACGGTCATTTCGGGATCGATCCGTTCGTCGGGCTGCTCGTGCTCACCCCGCTGATGTTCGTGCTCGGCGTCGTGTTGCAGCTCGCGTTCCTCCGACCTCTCCATGATGAGGAGCGGGAAGAGCTCTCGCTGCTCGTCACCTGGGCGATCGCGCTCGGGATCGAGGGCCTCCTGAGCATCGCCTACCAGACGACATACAGGTCCACGATCACGAGCTATGCCGACCGCTCGTGGCACGTGTTCGGCTACTACGTCTCTGTCGCGCGCGGCTACGCCTTCATTGCGTCGTTCGTGGTGCTCGGCCTGCTTTTCGCAGTTCTGCGGTTCACGAAGTTGGGGCGGGCGCTTCGTGCGACCGTCCAGAACCCGACGGCGGCCCGCCTGCTCGGCATCGACACACGGATGGTCTCGGCGTTCGGCTTCGGGCTGAGCGTGGCAACCGCCAGCGCCGCCGGAGCCGTGTACGGCATCGTCTTCCCGTTCAATCCGGGCAGCCACTACGACCTGATCTCGCGATTGCTGACGATCTGCGTCCTCGGCGGCCTTGGCTCGCTTGGCGGCGCGGTGATCGCAGCGCTCTTCATGGGTCTCTGCGAGTCGGTCTTCGCGGCCCAGATCTCCCCGACCTGGTCGAGTTTCACGTTCTTCGTGGTACTCATCGCCGTGCTCGTCGTGCGGCCGCAAGGCCTGTTCGGCGCGCGCGTCCGGGGCTCGATCTGAGCCGGCTCTCCGCTGCCGGGGTCGCGCGCGCGACGGTCGTGTTCGGGATGCTTGTCGCGCTTCCGTTCGTCTTCACCGCCCCTTGGGTGCAGGACCTCTTCCTCTTCACGCTGATGTATGCGGGACTAGCCACGGCCTGGAACATCGTCGGCGGCTACTCCGGTTACATCTCACTCGGCCACGCCGCGTTCTTCGGCGTCGGCGCCTATGCGACCGGGATCATCTTCACGCACATTTCGATCGGCAGCGGCTACCGGCCGTTCTACTTCCTACCGCTGATCGGCATCGGCGTGGCGCTCGTGTCGCTTCCGTTCGCCTGGCTCGCATATCGCACGCGCGCTGCAACGTTTGCGATCGTCACCATCACATTGCTCTTCGTCACCCAACAGCTTGCCTTCAACCTCCGGTCGCTGACCGGCGGCTCGCAGGGCATTGCGATCCCCACTCCGTACTTCCCGGTAGCGACGTACAACGTCCCGTTCTATTTCGGGATGCTAGGCGTGCTCGCCGTCGCAATGCTCGCGAGCTGGTGGGTGCGGGGCAGCAAGCTCGGCCTCGCCCTCTTTGCGATCCGCGACGACGAGGATCGCGCGCGCGGGCTCGGCGTGCAGACGAGCTTCGCCAAGCTCACGTCATTCGCTCTCTCCGCAGGGCTCGTCGGGATGGTCGGCGGCGTCTGGGCCTACTACCTGTCGTTTATCTATCCGCAGTTCGCAGTCGACCCGTTGGTGACGATCGGGATGGTGCTGATGGTCTATCTCGGCGGGCGGGGGACGATCTGGGGCCCGGTGCTCGGTGCCTTCATCCTCGTGCCGGCGCAGAAGTACCTCGCCTACCGGCTGGGGGCAAGCGATCTCTATCTCGTCGGTTACTCGAGCGTCTTCCTCGTCGTGATTCTTCTCATGCCGCGAGGGATCCTGCCGTCGCTCGCCGACTGGGGGCGCAAGCTGCGCCTCCGACGGCTCCCACACGAGAGTGGCGCGAAAGAGGTTGCACCGTCGTGACTGCGCTGCTCGAGGTGAATGCAGCGTGCAAGCGATTCGGTGGCGTAGTCGCCGTGGACGAATGCACCTTCGCAGTCGAGACCGGGACGATCACCGGCCTGATCGGCCCGAACGGCTCTGGTAAGACGACCGTGTTCAACCTCGTGACCGGCTACCTGCGAGCGGACAGCGGCGATGTCCGATTCGGGGGACGGGTGGTGCGTAGGCCTGACCCGACGCGTCTTGCCCGCCGAGGCTTGATCCGCACGTTCCAACAGGCTCGGGTCTTTCCCAACCTGACCGTGCTCGAGAACCTCGCGCTTGCGGTGCCGCACCGTCTGGTCGACGCAGTCCGAACCCGCATCTCGACGGCCGAGCGGCTGCTCGGCGAACAACTCCTCGACGATTTCAACCTCACGTCGCACGCAAGCACGCTCGCCTCAGAGCTTTCGTTCGGCCAGCGAAAGCTGCTCGAGTTCGCAGCGACTCTGATGGGGCGTCCGCAGCTCGTGCTGCTCGACGAGCCCGCAGCCGGCGTGAATCCAGTGCTGATCGAGACGATCGAGCATCACATTCGGCGGCTCAACGCCGAGGGACTCACCTTCCTCGTCGTCGAGCACGACATGCCGCTCGTCATGCGACTGTGTGATCCGGTTGTCGTGCTCGACCGCGGCCGCAAGATCGCGGAGGGCCCGGCGGCTGAGATGCAAAACAACCCACGCGTGCTCGACGCGTACCTTGGGGACTAGGACGTGCGGATCGAGCTCAAGGATGTCGTCGCGGGCTACGGCTTCGGCGACGTGCTGCGTGGGCTCGACCTCGTCGCCGAGGCCGGGGAGATCACATGTCTGATCGGGCCGAACGGCGCCGGAAAGTCGACGGTGCTTCGGGCAGTGAGCGGGCTCCTGCGACCGCGGCGAGGGTCGATCTCACTCGGCGCCGAGGAGATCACGGGCTATTCGCCACGGCACCTGCTCTCGCTCGGCGTCGTTCACGTGCCGCAGGAGCGCAGCCTGTTTCCGTTGATGACGGTCTGGGAGAACCTCCTGCTCGGCGGGTACATCAACCGTGACCGAAACGCCGTTCATCGGCGCGCCGAAGAGCTCACTGAGCGCTTCCCACTGCTGGCAGAGCGCCGTCGCGAGCGTGCAGGGTCACTCTCGGGCGGCGAGCAGAAGACTGTCGAAATCGCGCGCGCGCTGATGCTCGACCCCAAGGTGCTGCTGATCGACGAGCCCTCGATCGGGCTCGCGCCTCGCTCGCGCCGCGAAGTCTTCGCGACCCTCGCGTCCCTCTCCGGTGGCGGCTGGACGATCCTGCTCGTGGAGCAGAACGCCCGCTCGGGGCTTGCGATCGCGCAGCATGGTGCGGTGCTCGACGGCGGTGTCGTGAAACACACGGGGCCTGGCAGCCGGCTGCTCGAGGACCCGGAGGTCGGCAGGCTGTATCTCGGTGTCAGCCGCGACGTGGCGCACGCCACAGCACCACGCGACTGAGACCCGGTCAGCTCAGCCAGGCGAGTGTCTTCGAGGCGAGCCTGTCGAGCGCCTCGACGCTCAGCTCCAGGTGCTCTCGCTTGGTGTCCTCCAGCTTCGTGTGCGACAGGCCGCGCAGGCTCTGCACGAACACCATCACCGTCGGAATGCCCGCGCGCGAGACCTCGGCGGCATCGTGCAGCGGCCCCGACGGAAGCTTGTGGGACCGGCCCGCGACCTCGCGAATCGCCTCGTCGGCGAAGCCGATCAGCGTCTCGTCGAAGAGGATCGGCTCGATGCTCCAGATCCGCTCCCACTCGACGTCGATGTTCTCCTCGGCCGCGAATCGATTCGCGGCGTCCTTCGCCATCTGCAGCATCCGTGCGAGCGACTCCGCCTGGAGATGCCGCTGGTCGAGCAGCTGCTCGGCGGTCTCGACGACGGAGGTGACGATCCCCGGCTTCGTGACGACGCCGCCCGAGGTGCACACGGCGCCGCCGCCCACCTCCGCGGCGAGCTCGCGGATGTACAGCGCGAGCTTGGCCGCTCCCGCGAGCGCGTCGCGGCGCTTGTCCATGGGCGTCGATCCCGCGTGTGCCGCCTGTCCGCGCCAGGTGAAGCGCGACCGTTCGACGCCGAACGTGCCGAGGACGACGCCGAGCGGGAGGTCCATCGCCTCGAGCACAGGCCCCTGCTCGATGTGCAGCTCGAGGTACGCCGCGGCGTTTTGGAGCTGCGAGCGCGCACCGAGCGCGCCGTCGAGATCGACACCGTGCTCGCGCAGGGCATCCGGCAGGGCGATCCCGTCGCGGTCGCGGAGTGCCCGCAACTCATCCTGGTCGCGCATCGAGCCGGCGGCGGCCGACGATCCGAACAGCGACCGGCCGAACCGCGCCCCCTCCTCGTCGGCCCAGGAGACGAGCCGCACGGTCGATGCCGGCTGACCTTCCGACGCGATCCTGCGCAGCACCTCGACCCCCGCAAGGACGTTGAGGCAGCCGTCGAGCCAGCCGCCGTTCGGCACCGAGTCCATGTGCCCGCCGATCAGGAGCGCCCGGTCCGACGCTCCTCGCAGCGTGAACCACTGGTTCCCGGCCTCGTCGATCTCCTCGACCGCGCCGATGCCGTCGAGCCTGGCCCGCAAGAAGTCCCGCGCGCGCTCCCAGGTGTCCGTCCACGCGACGCGCTGAGCGCCGTTTTCGTCCCCTGTCAGCGAACGCAGCTCGTCGAGCTCGGCCAGCGTGCGTGCAGTTTCGAGTGCCACAACTACGATCCTAAACCGTGATAAGACCCCGACTGTGACGTACGCAACCGTCAGGCGCGGAGCCGGCCGCTCGCTCGCGGTGGTCGCGCTGGTGGCGGCGCTCCTCGTGTTCTGGGAGCTCTACCGCTGGGTCTGGACGTCTGCAGGATGGACGTGGCCGTTCCCCGTCACGGACACCTCGATGCCGCACGTCTGGACGATCGCCAAGGCGTTCGGCCAGCCCGCCCAGGTCAACCAGCCGCCGCTGATCACGGTGCTTCTGCACAAGGCGCTCTTCACTGCGAAGGAGGCCGTCGCGGGCTTTGCGCTCGGCGCCGTCATCGGCTTCACGCTCGGCGTCGCGCTCGTGCATTCGCGCACGCTGCAACGAGGCTTCCTGCCGTACGTCGTCGCGAGCCAGACGATCCCGATCCTCGCAATCGCGCCGATGGTCGTCGTCTGGGTCAATCCGAAGCTGCCCCACAGCCTGCAGGGCTGGGGCGCGGTGGCAGTGATCGCCGCGTACCTGACGTTCTTTCCCGTCGTGATCAACACGTTGCGCGGCCTGCAGTCCGCGGACGCACGCGCGCTCGACCTCATGCGCACCTACGCGGCGAGTCGCTGGACCATCCTCTGGAAGCTCCGCGTGCCGGCGTCGCTGCCGTATGTCTTTTCGGCGCTGCGAATCGCGGCCACGGCGTGTGTCGTCGGCGCGATCATCGGCGAGCTCCCGTCGGGCCTGCAATCGGGCCTCGGCGGCGCGATCATCAACTTCAACCAGTACTACTCGATCGAGCCGCAGGAGCTGTGGGCGACGAACATCATCGCGGCGGCGCTCGGGATCGTCTTCTTCCTCACGATCGTCCTGGTCGAGAAGATCGTCGTCCATCGCGCGCCCGAGGCGCCGGCGTGAGCTCGAGCGAGCTCGTCGTCCGCGTCGACGGCGTCACGAAGACCTTTCCACGCGGCAACGTCACTGCGCTCCAGGACATCGACCTGACGCTCGCGCCCAAGGAGTTCGTCTCGCTGATCGGGCCGTCGGGCTGCGGCAAGTCGACGCTTCTGCGGGTGATCGGCGACCTGATCGACCCGAGCCAGGGCACCGTCACGATCAACGGGAAGCCGGCGCGCCAGGCGCGGGCCGACCACGACTACGGCATCGTGTTTCAGGACGCGGTCCTCTTCGAGTGGCGCACGGTGAGCAAGAACATCGCGCTGCCGCTCGAGTTGCTCGGCTGGGATCGAGCCCGGCGAAAGGCCCGGGTCGAAGAGATGCTCGAGCTCGTCGAGCTGCAGCATTTCGGCGACCACCACCCCTGGCAGCTCTCCGGCGGGATGCAGCAGCGCGTCTCGATCGCCCGAGCGCTGGCGTTCGAGCCGCCGTTGCTGTTGATGGACGAACCGTTCGGCGCGCTCGACGAGATGACGCGCGAGCGCCTGAACCTGGAGCTGCTCGCGATCTGGCAGAAGCTCGCGTCGACGGTCGTGTTCGTCACGCACTCGATCTCCGAGGCGGTCTTTCTCTCGACCCGCGTGGTCGTGATGAGCCCGCGCCCGGGACGCATCGCGGGATTCGTCGACATCGACTTGCCGGCTCAGCGAACGGTGGAGACACGCGAGGATCCGCGGTTCTTCGAGCTCGTCACGCAGGTGCGTGAGTTGCTGCGCCTGCGCGGCGAGCATCTGCTCCCCGAGGAGGAGCAGCTGCTGCGGGAGGCGACCGAGTGACCCTCCGGCGATGGGCCGAATGGCTTCCGGCGCTCGTCGTGTTCGTGAGCGCGATCGCGATCTGGGACCTGGCGATTCGCGCGTTCCACATCCAGCAGTTCCTGCTGCCGAGGCCGGGAGCGATCGTCTCGACGTTCTGGAACGAGCGGCACACGTTGTGGCCGGCGGGGTGGTACACGTTCAAGGAGGCGCTCGGCGGCTTCATCATCGGCTCGCTGTTCGGAATGGTGACCGCCACCCTGATCGGGCGCTTCAAGCTCGTGGGCACGGCGATCCTGCCGATTGCGATCGCCGCGAACGCCGTGCCGATCATCGCGTTCGCGCCGATCTTCGACGTCTGGTTCAACCCGCTCTCGCCGCACTCGAAGATGGCGATCGCCGCCGTCCTGTGCTTCCTGCCCGTGCTGGTGAACACCCTGCGCGGGCTACAGAGCGCGAGCCCGCGTCAGATCGAATTGATGCGCTCGTACGCGAGCAGCGACCTCGAGATCTGGCGGCGGGTCCGCGTGCCGACAGCGCTGCCGTTCATCTTCACCGCGCTCAAGGTCGCAAGCGTGCTGGCGATGATCGGGGCGATCGTCGGGGAGTACTTCGGCGGGTCGTTCAACTCGCTCGGCGTCCTGATCAACTCGGACGCCAACATCTTCAACTTCGAGCGGGCGTGGGCGGGGATCCTCGTCGCCTCGCTGCTCGGCCTCGGGCTGTATGCCGCCGTCGTCGTCACGGAGCGGGCGGTCGTCCGCTGGGCACCGGAGTACCGCGACTCGTAAACGGGCGCGGGTCCGTGCAGAATCGACCACTGGAGATCCCCCAGGCAATCACGGTGACCCGAGGAGGGACACGTATGAAGAAACGCTGGCTCATGAGCCTGCTGCTCGTAGCGGTTCTGTCGATCGCGGCGGTCGTCGGCGCCTCGACCCGCGCGTCGGCCGCGCCCAAGCTGACCAACATCACGCTGCAGCTCAAATGGGTGCCGCAGGCCCAGTTCGCCGGGTACTACGCGGCGAGCCTCAAGGGCTTCTACAAGGCGGCAGGGCTGAACGTGACGCTGAAGAACGGCGGCCCGAACATCATTCCCGAGCAGGTCGTCGCCTCCGGGCAGGCCCAGTTCGGTGTCGACTGGCTGCCGAGCCTGCTCGCAGCCCGCGACAAGGGGACGGACCTCGTGAACGTCTCGCAGGTCTTCGCGCGATCGGGGATGACGCAGCTGACGTGGAAGTCGAGCGGGATCGACACGATCGCGAAGATGAAGGACAAGAAGGTCGCGAACTGGCTCGGCGGCAACCAGTACGAGTTGTTCGCCGCGCTGACCAAGAACGGCATGAACCCAGCCCAGAACAAGGGCGTGACGATCGTGCAGCAGCCGTTCACGATGGATCTCTTCCTGAACCATCAGGTCGATTCGGCCTCGGCGATGACCTACAACGAGCTCGCGCAGGTCCTCGAGTCCAAGAATCCGAAGACGGGCAAGCTCTATCAGCTGTCCGACCTGAACGTGATCAAGATGCAGAATGTTGGTACGGGCATGCTGGAGGACGGGCTCTTCTCGACCGGCAAGTGGCTCCAGAGCGCGGCCAACCAGGCGATCGCGGTCAAGTTCATCGCGGCGTCTCTCAAGGGCTGGATCTACTGCCGCGACCACCAGGCCGAGTGCGTGTCGTTGACCCTGAAGGAAGGCCCCACCCTCCCGAAGGGCCACCAGACATGGATGATGAACGAGATCAACAAGCTGGTCTGGCCGGCGGCTGCGAGCGGCATCGGCGTGATGAACGCAGCCGCGTTCAATCAGACGGCCGCGATCGCGAAGCAGTTCAAGGTGATCAGCAAGGCGCCGTCAGGTGCCTACCGCACCGATCTGGCGACCAAGGCTGTGGCGAGCCTGAAGGCCGCCGGCGCGGATGTGTACGGCAAGAGCTGGAAGCCCGCGGTCGTGAAGCTCACGGCCGGCGGCAAGTAAGTAGCGTGAGGCTGTCGAACCTGGTTCGCCTCGAGGCCGGGGCGAACCAGGTTCGGAGCTGTTGGAACGAGCGAAAGGAGCGGAGCAGATGTCAGTGCTGATCAAGGGTGGCCGGGTCGTCACCGCGGCGGACGACTACGTCGCCGACATCTTCATCGAGGGCGAGCGGATCTCTCTGATCGGCGAGTCGCTCGACTCGGCCGCCGACAAGGTGATCGACGCGTCCGGAAAGTACGTGCTGCCCGGCGCGGTCGATCCCCACACGCATCTCGAGATGCCGTGGCGCGGCAAGACGACGGTCGACGACTTCTACCACGGCCACATCGCGGCAGCATTCGGCGGCACGACGACGCATGTCGACTTCTGCATCCAGGCGAAGGGCCAGACGTTCTCGGAAGCGCTCGAGATCTGGCACGCGAAGCGCGAGGGCAAGGCGTTGATCGACAACGGCTTCCACATCATCGTCACCGACCTGAGCGAGAACGGCGGCACGCTCGACGAGCTCGCGACGCTGCCCGCCGAGCACGGAGTGTCGTCGTACAAGCTCTTCATGTCGTACAACGACTCGCTGCGCGTCAGCGACGAGGATCTGTTCCGCGTAATGCAGGTCGCCGCGAAGACGGGCGCGTGCGTCATGGTGCACGCGGAGAATGGCGACGCGATCGAGGTGTTGATGGCCGACGCGATCGCGGCAGGCAACACCGGGCCGATCCACCACGCGCTGACCCGTCCGCCGGAGCTCGAGGGCGAGGCGACGAACCGCGCGATCCAGCTGGCGCACGTCGCCGGGGCCTCGCTCTACGTGGTGCACGTCTCGTGCGCGGAGTCGCTCGAGCCGATCGTGATCGCACGCGAGAAGGGCTGGGACGTCTGGGGCGAGACGTGCACGCAGTATTTCTTCGTCGACACCTCGTTCCTGGAGCGAACGGAGAACTTCGAGGCCGCGAATTACGTCTACACACCGCCGCCGCGCCCGAAGCACAACCAGGAGATCCTCTGGAACGCCGTCCGCACGAACGCGCTGCAGGCGATCTCGACCGACCACTGCGCCTACACGCTGGAGCAGAAGGCGCTCGGGAAAGACGACTTCCGCCAGATACCGAACGGCGCGGTCGGCATGGAGAACCGGCTGCAGATGATCCACCACTTCGGCGTGCGCGACGGACGGATCACGTTGAACCGCATGGTCGAGCTCCTCTCGACGAGCCCGGCGAAGCTGTTCGGCATGTATCCGAAGAAGGGGACGATCGCCGTCGGCGGCGACGCAGACATCGTCGTCTTCGATCCCGAGAAGCGCGCCACCATCTCGGCGAAGACCCACCACTCGGCCTCGGACATCAACATCTTCGAGGGAACGGAGGTCCAGGGCTCTCCCGAGATCGTCCTCCGCCGTGGCGAGGTGATCGTCGAGGGGGGCGATCTGCTCGCAACGCCGGGCAGTGGTCGGTTCGTCCGCCGTGCGCGGTTCGGTGAGGAGCTGCGGCCGACTGCGCTGACAACGGCCTAGAGACCGCTCGGCAAGACACCGTCCGGAGCTCGATCAGCGCAGGCCCCGATGCGGGCCGGCGCCACGCCTGGAACGCTCGCGGCGGTGCGCTCGTTCCGTCGAATCAGCCTGCTGGTGCTCGCGCTCGCCGCGGCGACGAGTCCCCTGGCCGGAGCCGCCTCGACCTGGCGGGTGCTGCCACCGGCACCGCTGAGCACGCCGAGCGAGGCGATCGGCATCTGGACGGGGAGCGCGTTCGTGGTCTTCGCCCGCGTCCAACCAACGCCACCGTGGTCGGTCGACGCCGCCGCGGCGTACGACCCGGCGGCGCGCCGCTGGCAGACGTTGGCGCCACTCAAGGGCCCCAGAGGCAACTACGAGGGGCGGTATCAGGCGGCCTGGACCGGCAAGGAGATGCTCGTCCTTGGACCGTTCGACTTTCAGGCGTTCAACCCGAGGACGAATCGATGGCGCCGCCTGAAGGCGGGCGGCGGCCCGAACGCGCTGGTCGCGTGGACGGAACAAAGGCTCATCGCGTGGGGAGGCGGCTGCTGTGGCGATGCCTCGAACACCGGGAGCTCCTACGACGTAGCCACGAACCGGTGGCGTCGGATCGCGGCGTCGCCGCTCGCGCCGAGCCAGGGGCCGCAAGGGGCCTGGGACGGCCATGAGCTGGTCGTCCTCGTCTCGGGTCTCGATCCAGACGGGCGCCCTTACGGGGCACGGTTCGCTCGCGCCGCTGCCTACGACGCGCAGACGAACCGGTGGCGGCGGATCGCACAGCCCCCGTCGACGCGGTCGGGCGCGGTCGCTGTGTGGGACGGCCGGGAGGTGCTGTTCGTCGGCGGCACGGCGACTCCCGGATCGGCACTGACCCGCGTCGGCCTGGCATATGACCCGCAGGCGAACCGCTGGCGCCTGCTCCCGCCGATGCCGACCGGGCGCATCGAGGCCGCCGCGGTGCGCGCGGGCGGCCGCGTGCTCGTCTGGGGCGGCGCGACCTCGGCGACGCCGGCCGCGTATTCCCGCGCCGGCGCGGAGTTCGTGCCCGCCGCGGGCCGCTGGTTCACGATCGGCAGTGCGCCGGTCCGTGGCCGACCCGACCCGGCCGCGGTCTGGACGGGGCGGCAGCTCCTCGTCTGGGGCGGACGGAACACCGGCGGCGGCGCATCCTGGACGCCGTAGCCGCGCGAGACGACCGAGACTGCGGTGGTCACCGCGTCTGCGGAAAACCGAGATCGACCCTCGAGGTGGCCGGGTCCGGCCAGCGCGAGGTGACGACCTTCGAGCGCGTGTAGAAGTCGATCCCCTCCGGACCGTAGATATGACGGTCGCCGAACAGCGACGCCTTCCAGCCTCCGAACGAGTAGTAGGCGACGGGCACGGGAATCGGGACGTTGATCCCGACCATGCCGGCCTGCACCTCGAACTGGAACTGACGGGCGGCCCCGCCGTCGCGCGTGAAGATCGCCGTGCCGTTCCCGAACGGGTTCTCGTTCACGAGCCGCACGGCCTCGTCGTAGGTGGAGACGCGGGTGACGCTGAGGACCGGGCCGAAGATCTCGTCCTCGTAGGCCTTCATGCCGGGTGTCACGTCATCGATCAGCGTCGGCGCGAGGAAGAAACCGTCGTCGGGGCACCCGTCGCGGCCGTCGACGACGACAGTCGCGCCGTCGTCGGCGCCGATGTAGGACGCGACCTTGTCGCGATGCTCGCGCGTGATCAGCGGCCCCATCTCCGACGCGGCGTCCATGCCGTCGCCGACCTTCACCTTGGGGATCCGCTGCTTGATCGCCTCGACCAGCGGGTCGGCGACATCGCCGACGGCGACGAGCAGCGACACCGCCATGCAGCGCTCGCCGGCCGAGCCGTACGCCGCCGAGACCGCGGCGTCGGCAGCCATCTCGATGTCGGCATCCGGCAGCACGATCATGTGGTTCTTGGCACCGCCGAGCGCCTGGCACCGCTTGCCGTTCGCCGTGGCCGTCTCGTAGACGTACTTGGCGATCGGCGTCGAGCCGACGAACGAGACGGCGGCGATGTCGGGGTGCTCGAGGATCGCATCGACGGCGACCTTGTCGCCGTTGATCACGTTGAAGACGCCGTCGGGGACGCCGGCCTCCTTGAGCAGCTCCGCCGTGTAGAACGACGCCGACGGGTCCTTCTCGGACGGCTTGAGCACGAAGGTGTTGCCGCAGGCGAGCGCCGGGGCCCACATCCACATCGGGACCATCGCCGGGAAGTTGAACGGCGTGATGCCCGCGACGACGCCGAGCGGCTGGCGGATCGAGTAGACGTCGACGCCGCTCGAGGCCTGCTCGCTCATGCCACCCTTCAGCAGGTGCGGGATGCCGCAGCAGAACTCGATCACCTCGAGCCCGCGCGTGACTTCACCCAGCGCGTCCGAGAGCACCTTGCCGTGCTCGCGGGTCAGATGCTTCGCGATCTCGTCTCGCTTCGCGTGGAACAGCTCACGCACGGCGAAGAAGAGCTCGGCGCGCTTGGCGAGTGAGAGCGCCCGCCAGCCCGGCAGCGCCTGCTTGGCGGCCTGGACCGCGCGGTCGACCTCCTCGACCGTCGCGAAGTCGACGGCGCCCGTCTGCTCCCCGGTCGCGGGGTTGAAGACTCGCCCGCTGCGGCCGGACTGACCGGCCCACGGGGCGCCGGAGATCCAGTGGTTGATCGGCTTGACGGCTGTGGGTGCATCGACGACGTCGGTCATTGCGACTCCTCTCGCGTGATAGAGAGGAGCGTACCGTGACGCCGACGCTGGAGGAGCTCGCCGAGGACACCGCGGTCCACCTGCTGCCGCGTGAGGGCTTCGACCAGATCGACCACGGCGACTACTTCTTCGAGGCCGGCCCGCTGCGCGCAGCGGTGCACCGGATCCGGCTCGGCGACGTGGAGGCGGCGGTTCGGTGGACTCGCGACGAATGCCGCCGCCGCGGCGTCAAGACGGTCGAATGGTGGGCCGGCTGGCACGCCGAGCCGGCGGATCTGGGCGAGCGGCTGCTCGCACTCGGGCTCGAGCCCGACGACCCGCCCGCTCTGACCGGAATGACCTGCACGACCGAGCCGCCGCCCGGGCCGGCCGAGGTCGAGATCCGCCTGATCGAGACCATCGACGAGCAGCTCGCGGCGCTCGAGATCGACTGGGAGGTCTGGCGAGTCTCCGCAGAGGAGCGCGCCAAGCGCCGCGAGGTGGAGCGAGGACGGTTCGAGGCCCTGCGCGCGGTTTCACAGCACTACGCCGCCTACCTCGACGGACGGCTCGTCGGCTTCGGCCGCGGCGAGTTCATGGACCGGGGCATCGCGCTGATGGGCGGCGCCGTGCTGCCCGAGGCGCGTGGCCGCGGCATCTACCGGGGGCTCGTCCATGCGCGGTGGGAGCATGCCGTGCGGCGCGGAACACCGCTCCTCGTCGTTCAGGCCGGGCCGATGTCCGGACCGATCCTCACCGGGCTCGGCTTCGAGAGCCACGGCACGATCCGGCTGTTTGTGGACAGCTAGGCGAGGGTGTCCAGCACGTTCCGAGCGCGACGCGCGTAGAGCAGCGAGCCCTTCACATCTGCGACCCGGATCGCCTCGACGAGCACGTCCCGCGCTTCGTCTTCGCGACCCGCGGCGGCGAGCGCACGGCCGAGCTCGGTGGTGAACCAGGGTCGCAGCATGAAGTACCCGGCGTTGCCGAGTTCGGCTGCGTGGCCCGCCGCCGCGACCGCATCCTCGTGACGGCCGTCGAGCGTCGCCAGCCGCGCACGCACCACGTCGGCGCAGGCCACCGTCAGCCAGTCGTCCTCGGCGCTCATGCCGTCGACCTGAGCGAGAATGTCCTCTGCCTCGTCGCGCCGGTCGAGCTCGACCAGGACAAGAGCAAGGAGCCCGCCGAGCGTCGAGCGGAAGCCACGTTCGCCGGCTTCGCCCAGAGCGTTCCAGCTCTGCCGATAGATCTGCTCTGCCGCCTCGAGCTCGCCGACGAGATACAGCCCGTAGCCGCGGTTCTGGCCTTGCGTCCGCGCGCTGTACTCGTCGCCGCGCTCGACCAGAGCAGCCTCGTACTCAGCGAAGAGCTGGATCGATTCGTCGGTGCGCCCCTGAGACGACGCGGCGACCGCCAACCCGGCCAGGGCATTGTCGACCACTCGTCCAAGACGGTCCCGCTCGTCCAAGAGCCCCCGCGCGAATTCTTCGTACTCGCTCCAGCTGGACTCGCCGTAGATGAGCGCGGCGCCGATCATTACCGCGCACAAGCCCTCCAGCACGGTCACGCCTGCGCAACGGGCGTACTCTCGCGCCAGCGTTGCAGCCTCCAGAAGCGCCGTGGTCTGCCCTTGCCAGAAGGCGAAGCGCCCGAGAGCGTGATAGCCCTCGGCGTAGGCGAGCGGTGACGCATCGCCGAGCCCGGCGAGTCGCGCACGCACGCCTTGTGCGAGGCCCTCGATGGTCTCCCCTTCGACCGGGTTGTGTCCGCGGCCGAACGACCGCAGGAAAAACGCAATCGCAGCGTCTTCCGCCTCTGCAAAGTCGACGCCCTCGGTCAGCACCCGATCGGACTCGGCGAACTCGCCGATCGAATACAGGGCGACCCCGAGCCACGGCAGCGCCGCGCCGCGCTCACGCGACCCGTGCTCGAGCAACTCGACGGCACGCAAGAGCAGGTGCTTGCCGGCGGCGAAGTCGCCCCGGTTGACGGCGCGCGTTCCGGCCGCGGTCAGATGCGTTCCGGCGCGCACCGCCAGCGCGCCGGGCCCTCCGCCGAGCTCGACGCGGTAGCGCGCAGCCTGCTCCAGGTGGTAGCCGAGGATCTCGTCCAGCTCGACGAGGCCTCGGCCGTGCTCCTCGAGCCACGCCGCAAAGCGCTCGTGGAGCTCTGCCCGCGTCGCCTTCGGCAGCGCGTCGTACGCGGCGTCGCGGATGAGCAGGTGCCGGAAACGGAACGCGTCGTCCTCCGGCAGGGTCGCGGCCGTCGGCCGGACGAGCTCCTTGCGCACGAGCCCCAGCAGCTGCGCCGGGATCGACGGCTCGTTCGGCGCGAGCGCCTGCACTGCGCCGCGGTGAAAGACCTGCCCTTCGACCGCGCCGCGCTCGAGCGCAAGGCGCTCACCGCTCGGAAGCTGGTCGAGCCGGGCGGCGAGCAGAGCCTGGATCGTCGGTGGCACGGCGACCTCGTGCTCGTCCGAGTCCTGCACCATCGCGAGCATCTGCTCGACGAAGAGCGGGTTCCCCTCAGCGGCGTCGCGGATCCGCTCGCGGAGGCTCGCAGCGAGCTCCTCCGCGCCGAGCAGGCGCTCGATCAGCTCATCCGTCTCGAGCTCCGTGAGCGGCTCGAGCAGCACCGTTGTGGCGTTCAGCTTGCCCCCACCCCAGCCGGAGCGCAGGTCGAGCAGCTCCGGACGCGCCAGACAGAGGACGAGCAGCGGCGCGTCGCGCGACCAGTCGGTCACGTGCTCGACCAGGTCGAGGAACGTCGGCTCGGCCCACTGCAGGTCGTCGAACACGACCACGAGGGGCCGCGTGCGAGCCGACGCCTCGAGGAGCCGGCGCACCGCAGACGCGACGTCGTCCGCGGCTGCGTCACCATCGCCGAGCAGTGAGGCGATCGCCGCGTTCGGCGGCCGCTCGTCTCCGAGCAGCTGCTTCACCGCTTCGACGACGGGCCAGTACGTGATGCCCTCTCCGTAGGAGAGACAGCGGCCGGCGACCACGCGCGCGTCGAGGCCGGAGAGAAACTCCGCCGCGAGCCTCGACTTGCCGACGCCCGCGCTACCGAGAACTGTGAACAGCGCACACGCCTTCTCCGAACGGCAGCGCTCCCACGCGTCCACGAGCAGCCGCCGCTCGCGTTCGCGTCCGACGAGCGGTGCGTCGAGCCGGCGCTCGTAGGCCGCGCCGCCTGTGAGCGAGCGAAGCCGGTACGCCGTGACCGGCTCGGACTTGCCCTTCGCCTCGATCGGCGGCACGAGCTCCGCGTCGACGGCGTCCCGCACGAGCTGGTACGTCGACTCGCCGACGAGCACTTCCCCGACACCTGCACCCTGCTCGAGCCGCGCGGCGACGTTGACCGCGTCGCCGGTGACGAGCGTCTCCCCCGTGCCGGTGACGACCTCGCCGGTGTTGACGCCGATCCGGACGTCGAGCCCCGCCGCGTCGCGCAGCTCGACCGCGGCGCGGACGGCGCGCAGCGCGTCGTCCTCGCGGACGGTCGGCACGCCGAACACGGCCATCACCGCGTCGCCGATGAACTTCTCCACCGTGCCGCCGTGCCGCTCGATCGCGGCTCGCGCGACGGCGAAGTAGTCGGCCATGACCGTGCGCAGCGCCTCCGGGTCGAGCCGCTCCCCGAGCGCAGTCGAGCCGGTGACGTCGCAGAAGAGCACGGTGACGACCTTGCGCTGATCCCGTTCCGGCTCTTGCGTGAGCACAGCACCGCAGACATCGCAGAAGCGCGCCCCTGCACGGTTCTCGGTGCCGCAAGCCGGGCAGATCATCGGGCGAGCCTACCCCCTGGACCGAGCCCGCCAGGCCGTGCGCTTGTAGGATCGACGGATGGCGACGACGGAGACGAACACCGAGCTCGGCCGGCAGATCGTCGAGGACGCGAAGCGCTACGTCCTCTACTCCTGGAGCGTGCAGAACGCGATCAACCCGATCGCGGTCGAGCGCGCCGAAGGCCGCTACTTCTGGGACTACGACGGCAAGCGGTACCTGGACTTCGCGTCACAGCTCGTCAACGTCTCGATCGGCCACTCGCATCCGAAGGTCGTGCAGGCGATCAAGGACCAGGCGGAGAAGCTGGCGACGATCGGGCCGCCGATGGCGACCGAGTCGCGCTCGCACCTCGGCAGGCTGCTCGCCGAGGTGACGCCCGGCGACCTGACGATGTCGTTCTTCACGAACGGCGGCGCCGAGGCGAACGAGAACGCGATCAAGCTCGCCCGCTGGTACACGGGCCGCGACAAGGTGATCGCCCGCTATCGCAGCTACCACGGCGCGACCGCAGGGAGCATCACGCTGACGGGCGACCCGCGGCGCTGGCCCGCCGAACCGGGCATTCCCGGGGTCGTGCGCATGTTCGATCCGTACACCTACCGCTGCCCGGCCGGCCACCCGGACCCGTGCCCGGTCTGCACGGGCGGCCCGCATCTCGAGGAGATCCTCCAGTACGAGGGCGCGCACACCGTCGCCGCCGTGATCCTCGAGACGGTCACGGGGACGAACGGGATCATCGTCCCGCCCGACGGATACCTGCAGTCGATTCGCGAGGTCTGCGACCGGCACGGGATCCTCTTGATCGCCGACGAGGTGATGGCGGGCTTCGGCCGCACGGGCAAGTGGTTCGCCGTCGACAACTGGGACGTCGTCCCGGACATCATGACCGTGGCAAAGGGCATCAACTCCGGCTACGTCCCGCTGGGCGCGATGATCGTGCGCGAGCCGATCGCCGACTGGACGCGCGACAAGATGTTCGCCGGAGGCCTGACCTACAGCGGTCATCCGCTTGCGTGCGCATCCGGCGTCGCCTCGATCGAGGCGTTCCAGGAGGAGGGCATCGTCGAGAACGCAGCTGCGATGGGCGACGTGTTCCGCGCCGAGCTCGCGAAGCTCGCGGACAAGCATCCGTCGATCGGCGAGGTGCGGGGGCTCGGCTGCTTCTGGGGCCTCGAGCTCGTCACGAACCGCGAGACGCGCGAGCCCCTCGTGCCGTTCAACGGGTCGGGCGAAGCAGCAAAGCCGATGGCCGCCGTGATGAAGCGCGCGCTCGACCGCGGCCTCTATCTGATGACGCACTGGAACGTCGTCATGTGCTGTCCGCCGCTGACGATCACGCGGGAGGAGCTCGACGAGGCACTCGAGGCGCTCGACGAGGCGCTCTCGGTCGCCGACGAGTTCGTCGCGTAACGCCGAATGATCACGCGCGAGCTCCGCGAGTTCGCCCAGTGCCCCGATCGCTACACGCTGATCGCGAGCGACGCCGAACGCTGGGCGGACGAGCGCGTCTGTGTCATCCAGGGGACCGTGTGGGCGGGCGTGTCGGGCGTCCGCGTGCATGCGGACGACGTCGATTCGCTCCTGGCCGAGGTGCGGGAGCGGGTCCCGGCGGAGAAGCGCACGGTCTGGTGGTTCGATCCCGACACGACGCCGGCCGACCTGCGCGAGCGGCTGCTCGACCGTGGGCTCCAGGTGCCGAAGGACGGCCACGGGACATTGCATGCCCTGGCCTGCGTCGAACCGCCG
Source organism: uncultured Thermoleophilia bacterium (assembly GCA_963821575.1). Lineage (GTDB taxonomy): Bacteria > Actinomycetota > Thermoleophilia > Gaiellales > Gaiellaceae > PALSA-600. The sequence continues at coordinate 72,583 of CAWGEJ010000013.1, read as the reverse complement.
CCCGCGACACCCGCCGGGATTGCCGTTCGGCTGGTCCAGACGTTCGAGGACTGGCTCGCCACGGTCGAGATCATGTGGGACGCCTTCGAGACGCCGGCCGAGCAGCGCGAGCAGCAACGGCCGCACCTTCGCCTGGAGTTCGACGCAGCGCAGGCAGCCGGAGTGCCTGCGACGTTCCTCGCGTCGATCGACGGGCGTCCTGCGGGTGTCGGACGATCGCTCTACTCCGACCGCGGCGTCTTCCTGATCGCCGGCTCGGTCGCACCGTGGGCGCGACGCCGCGGCGTGTACCGAGCCCTCGTCCGCGCACGCTGGGACGATGCAGTCGAACGCGGCACTCCGGCGCTCGTGACCGAGGCGATGCCGGATACGTCGTACCCGATCCTGAAGCGCCTCGGCTTCGTCGACGTGTGCACGATCAGACGGCTGGAGGATCCTCGATGAGCCTGTTCAACGAAGGCAGCCGCAGCTACCAGGACCGCTTCGACACGCGCCGGCTCGCCGATCGAATCGACGAGCGCCTCGTGCGCGACTGGATCGACGCCGGCGACCGGGCCTTCATCGAGGGCTGCGACATGGTCTTCGTCGCGACGGCGGATGTCGACGGCCGGCCGCAGTGCTCGTACAAGGGCGGCGACCCGGGCTTCGTGCGTGTGGTCGACGAGCACACTGTCGCCTTCCCCAACTACGACGGGAACGGGATGTTCCTGACCGCCGGGAACGCCCTCGTGAATCCGCACGTTGGGCTCCTCTTCATCAACTTCGAGGTGCGCAAGCGCCTGCGGCTGAACGGCATCGCCGAGCACGTCGACGACGACCCGCTGCTTCAGGCCTTCCCCGAGGCGCAATTCCTCTGGCGTGTGCGCGCACGCGAGGTGTTCCCGAACTGCCCTCGGTACATCCACCACTACACGCTCGTTCAGCACTCACGCTTCGTGCCGAAAGCGAACTGTGAGACGCCGGTCCCGGACTGGAAGCGGCGCGAGTGGGCCCGGGACGTCCTTGCCGCCGACGACCCGGCGAACGGCTGACCGGGACCTCTAGCCGACCGGGAGGACTTTGCCGGCGTCGAAGAGGCGCACGAACATCTCCACGACACCGGGGTCGAACTGGCTGCCCGACGCCTCGCGCAGCCGGTGCACGGCCTCGTGGGCCGACAGGCGGACGCGATACGGCCGGTCGGTGACCATCGCGTGGAAGGCGTCGCAGACGAGCACGATCCGAGACTCGACCGGGATCTCCTCGCCCGCCTTGCAGTCCGGGTAGCCCTGCCCGTCCCAGCGCTCGTGGCAGGCCCGCACGATCGGGCGTACCTCGGCGAGCCGGTCGATCGGAGCGAGGATCTTCTCGCCGAGCTCCGGATGGCTCTTGATGATCTCGAACTCGGCGTCGGTCAGCGGGCCGGGCTTCTGCAGGATCTCGGAGGGGATCCCGATCTTGCCGATGTCGTGGAACAGCGCACCGAGCTCGAGGCGCTTGAGCGCATCGCGGTCGAGACCGAGCTCGCGCCCGACGAGCAACGACATGTCGCTGATCCAGCGGGCGTGTGAGGACGTGTACGCATCGTTCGCCTCGAGCGCGTTCGCGAGCGACGCGACGGTCGAGACGAAGGTGTGCTCGAGGCTCTCGTAGTGGTCTGCGCTCTCGAGCGCGAGCTTCGCCTGATGTGCGAGCCCTGCGAGCAGCCGAAGCTGGCGGTCGTCGAGCTGGCGGTCCCCGATCGACGCGGTGAGCGCCCCGACGCGATTGCCCTCGAGCCGCAGCGGTGCGACCGCGAAGCGCGCGATCCTCGCCGGGTCGACGTCCTCGATGCCTGCGAGGTCCGCCTCCTCGAGCACGAACGGCTCGGTGCGGCCGGCGAGCCACTCCTGGGCGAGCTCTGCCGGGTACCGCCGCGCCGCGGGCACCGGGTCTGCGTCGGCCGGGTAGCCGTTCGACGCGGCGGCGACGAGGTCGCCAGATGCCGTCTCTTCCTGGATCCACAGCGCGGCCCGCTCGGTGCCGAGCGCGCGCGCCGTCACCTCGACGCTGCGCATCAGCACCTCTTCCGGCGACTCGGCGGTCGCGAGCTCGCGGCTCGCTTCCAACAGCGCATTCGCGATCTCGGCTGCCTCGAGCTGCTTCCAGTAGAGCCGCGACTTCTGCAGCGCGACCGAGGCCTGATACGCAAACGAGGCCAGCAGCCGCTCGCGATCATCGTCGAGCACACCGGCGGCGAGCACGAGTCGACCCTCGATTCCCTCGCCCTCGGCGAGCGCACACGACGTTCCGTCGGTGAGCGGCGGCCCGACGGTCGCGACGCAGGTGCCGCCGAGCCACAGCGACGCACCCTCGGTCTCGAACAGCGACACGGCGGTCTGCACCGTTTGGTCACAGATCTCGTCGACCGTGTGCGCGCGGGAGATCGCGTCCGCGAACGCGAGCAGAGCCTTCGCGCCTTCGGCCTCACGTCGCTGTTGCTCATAGAGCCTCGCGTTCTCGAGAGCGACCGACGCCTGGCCGGCCAGCACCTCGAGCAGTCGGACATCGTCCTCGTCGAACTGGTTCAAGCCCAGCTTGGAAATCACGATCACCCCGGTGACGCGCGACCCGTAGCGCAGCGGGACCAGCGCCAGCGACTCTTCGAGCTCCTGCGTTCCGGGAATCGTGTACGCGAACTCGCACTCCAGGGCATTCGGCACGAGCAGCGACTCGCCCGTCTCCGCGACACGGCCGGTGATGCCGACTCCGACTCGCTGTGTGTACGCATCCGCGGCGGAGTGGACACTCGAGTCGAACTCGCCGACGAATGTGATCGGCCGCAGCTGATCTCCGTCGCGCAGGACGACGCGGCAGTTGTGGTAGTCGATCAGCAGACGCAGCTCCGTCGCGATCGTCTGCCCGATCTGCTTGACGTCGTTGAGGCGGTTCAGCTTCCCGGCCAGCGACTGCAGCATCTTCAGGTGCGCGATCGAGCGCACGTCCCGGGCGACCGCGGCCGCTCCCGGCTCCGGCCGCTCGGTCGGCCCGTCGTCGTAGAGGACCGTCTGGTTCTTGCCGCGCGCCTTCGCCGCCATCATCGCCGACTCCGCACAGGCGACCAGCTCGCGCGGGTTCATCGCGTGCTGGGGCCCCTGCGAGATGCCGATCGAGACCGTCATGAGACCGGCGGGCTCGAACTCGACATCCTTGAGGGAGCTCGTGAGCCGTGCGGCGAGCCCGAGCGCGTCGCCCGCGTCGCACGACGGCATGATCACGGCGAACTCCTCGCCGCCGATCCGGCAGACGACGTCGGAGTCGCGCACCGTGTCCCGCGCCAGGCGTGCGAGCTGCATCAAGAGCTGGTCGCCCGCGCCGTGCCCATACACGTCGTTGACGCGCTTGAAGTCGTCCAGGTCGAACATGAGCACAGCGACCGAGTCGTGCGAGCGCGACGCCCGGGTCAACTCTGCGCGGAGGCGCTCGTGGAAGAAGCGGTGGTTATAGAGGCCGGTCAGCGAGTCGGTCTGCGCGAGATGCTCGAGGCGCGCCCGGATCTGCGCGTTGTCGACCGCCAGCGCCGCCGCATCTCCGAACCACTTCGCGAGCTCGAACTCGTGCTCGGCGAAGCCGGCATCCTCGCCGATGCGATAGATGTTGAGCGCCCCTTTGAGCGCGCCTCGTGCGATCAGCGGCACGCTGATCAGCGCCTCCGGCTCGACCGGTGTCCCCGGAACGGTGACGACACGTGGATCGAGGTGCGCCTGATTCGTCCAGACGGGGCGGCGGTTCTCGACCGCCCAGCCTGTGATGCCCTCGCCGAAGCGAGGACGGCTGCTCATGATCTCGTTCTCGTAGGCCTGGGAGCGGGCAAGCACCGGGATCAGCTCGCGCCGGTCTTCGTCGACCTCGTAGATGTGCAGCGCCTCGTACGGCATCAGATCGGCCAGCGTCTCCGCGATGCGATCGAGGAGCGCGTCGAGGCTCTGCTCGGAGAGAACGAGATGGAAGACCTCGGCCAGGCGCCGATACGACTCGACGAGGTTGGCCGGCTGTCCGCCGGCGTCGTGATGCGCGCCCGCGTCGGGCTCGCGTGCCGCAGTCGTCTGACGCACCATCCGAGGGACCATCGGCGCAGAAAGCGCCTTTCTTGAGCCTCGGGCGGGTCAGAGAAGGCCGCAGAAGCGGGCCGTATTCGGCCAGGGCGTGTAGCCCCGCCCGGACTGGAACGCCCGGACCGCCGTCTGCAGCTGCGCCCAGACCGGCCAGTTGTCGGCCGTGCCCCAGCGGTCGAGGAACTCGGGCCCGTACCGGCTCTGAAACGTCAGGTCGAGCTGCAGGCCGCCGTAGTAGCCGTTGCCGGTGTTCGAGTCCCAGGCGCCCTCGAAACGGTGGATGCAGAGAAACGAGGCGTGCAGGACGGCCGGGATCGCAGGCTCGTGCCGGGAGACCCCGAGCGCCGCAGCTGCGCTGCGGCGCTGCCAGAGCCGTAGCGTCGCCGGCGCCGTCGGCGCCTGGGCGCTCGCGAACCGGCGGGTGACATGCCCTGGATAGATGCGGCGCAGGCTCAGCGCAAGCCGGCGGTTGTAGCTGACGCGGCTGTAGAGGCGGGCCCGCAGCGAGGGCGCCTTCGGCAGCTGCACGAGCAGGCGCCGGTTGATCACTGCGAGCGCCCGCTGCTGCGCCCGGTAGGCGCGGCGCGTCCACGTGTCGATCATGAAGCGGAGGTACCGCTCGTCGTTCGTGCGGCGGTCCCGGAGGTTGCTCTGCGTCCGACGCGCCCCTGCGGCGCGCTCATACGTCCACGTCAGACCACGGTAGTGGTCGACGAGGACGCGCATCGCCCCGACACGGGCCGGCTGATCCGGGCGCATGGTCAGACGGGCGTGTGCGGCGCCGGCGAGCATGAACGTCGCGAGCAATGCAAGGGCGAGCAGGCTCAACGCCAGGGTCAATCGTGCGATCACTGTCCTCCTTTGGCCCGAAGCCCGCAGGGCTCGAGGGGGTCGCCCACGGCAGCTGGGGGATCAGCCGCAGAGCGATCGCGGGACGGTACAGGGACCGGCGGTTGTCAGACCGGAGAACCGCTAAGGATTCTGTAAACGTTCGGTTAGAGACAAAAACCCTGCTCAGGAGAACAAATCGAGCTCGTGCTCGATCACGATCTCCTGCGCAGTTCCGTCGCCTTCGAGCTTCAGGCCCCGGACGACGACCGCGGGCACACCCTCGGCCTTCCCCCGTGCCAGGTCGGCCGCGGCGGCGATCTCGTCGGCGATCGCGACCCGGCTCGCCCGCAGCTCGTAGCCGATCCGATCGGTCGTCCCGCGCAGGTCGATGATCGGGGGGATGCCTGCGACGCCGATCGCGACATCGGTCGTTCCCTGGCGGAACGGACGCCCGAAGGAATCCGTGATCACGACACCCACCGTGCGACCGGTCAGCTCCCGAACGCGGTCGCGTGCCTGCCGCGCCGAGGCATCGGGGGCAACCGGCAGCAAGACGAGCGTGCCCGGCTCGGGGGCGTTCGAGTGGTCGACGCCCGCGGACGCGCAGATGAATCCGTGCGACGTCTCGGCGATCACCAGCGGGCCCCGTTCACGCACGATGCGCTTCGCCTCGCGCAGCACCGCCTCCACCTCGCGAGGGTCGCGCTCGTCGCCCGCGAGCTCGATCGCGTGCGCAGATGCCTCGAGCGAGTCGATCCTGATCACGCGCCCCTCGGCCTTCGAGACCGCCTTCTGGGCGATCACCAGCACGTCGTCGTCGACGAGCTCGATCGCCTCGACGATCAGCGCGGCCAGGTCGTCTCCCTCCCGGATCTCCGGGAGGCCCTTGACGGGCAGAAGCGAGATCACGGCGCGCCGTCGACGCCGGTGATGCGCATGCCCGCATGCGCCTTGTACCGGCGGTTCAGGTTGACGATCACCGCCGTCAGCCCCTCGAGCGCCCGGGCGCTTGCGAGCGGCCCCGCGTCGAGCGCCCGGCCTCCGACGAGCCTGTCGGCGAACGCGAGCGCGAGCTCCTTCGCGGCCGTGTCGTCGCCGCAGAGCAACGCATCCTCGTCGGGCTGCTCGGCGTCGAGGTTCGCTGCGGCGATCGAATGCAGCCCCGCCACGACAGGCGCCTGAACGACGGCCTGGACGCGCTCGGCGAGGCTCGACGCCTCGGGGTCGGGGAACATGCCGGCTCCCTTATGGAACTCGATCGCGCTCGCGACGCTCAGCAGCGGCGTCGCACCGAGCGAGGCGGCGACGGCTCGTGCGGTTGCGAGCGCCGCGTCCGCCTTCACCGCGAGCACGACGAGGTCGGCGCCTGCGACGGCGGCTTCGTTCGTCGCACCGGTGACCCGCCCGCCTCCGAGCTCCGCTGCGGTCTCCTGGGCGCGCGCCTCGTCGCGCGATCCGATCACGACGTCGTCGCCCCCGAGCGCGACCAGCCTGCCGGCCAGGGCGCGGCCGAAGCTCCCCGTGCCGCCGAGGATGGCGACCCTCACGCGAGCGCACCGGACGAGTGCACAGCGGCGGCGGCAAGCTTGCGTGCGGCAGGCTCGTCGGACATCAACGTCCTCGTGACGACCGTCTGTCGCAGCCCGGCCACCGGGCCGTCTGCCTCGTCCGACTCGTCGATCACGAGCACGTCGATCAGGCCCTCGTAGCACGAAGCGACGTGCGCGGGCGTCGTGCCGCCCGCGAGCCGCGCGAGCATCCGGTCGGCCGGCCCCTTCACCGCTCGGCCTCCGATCAACGGGCTGATCGCGACGCACGGCACGCTACGCCGCTCCAGAGCCGCGCGGATCTCCGCGACCGCGAGGATCGGGCCGATCGACACGTAGGGATTGCTCGGCGCGAAGAGGATGACGTCCGCCGCGTCGATTGCCGCGACGACTCCCGGCGCAGCCGCTGCGTCCGGCGCGCCCGTGTAGTGCACGGCATCGACCTCGTCGCGGTGGCCACGGGCGACGAACCAGGTCTGGAACGCGAACGTCCCGGCGGGCGTCTCGACGAAGGTTCGCACGGGATCGTCGGTCGCGGGCAAAAGCCGCGCGGCCAGCCCGAGCGAGCTTGCGATTCGCTTCGTCGCCTCCGTGAGCGTGGCGCCGTGGCGGAGGAGCTCCGTGCGCACGAGATGGAGGCCGATGTCGCGGTCGCCGAGCTTGAACCAGGACTCACCGCCGAGCTGTGCGACCGACGCGAGCGCCTGCCACGTTTCCCCCGCACGCCCCCAGCCGCGCTCCTCGTCGGAGAGGCCCGTGAGCGTGTAGAGGATGCTGTCCAGATCTGGCGAGACTCGCAGGCCCAGCACCTCGAGATCGTCCGCAACGTTGCCTATGATGGAAACGTTGCCTGGATCGACGACACCCAGGAGGCCGCGGAGAAACCGCGCGCCGCCCACGCCGCCCGACAGGACCGCGACGTTCACGCCGCAGGCTCGAGTCGGAGCGCGGCGAGCACGCGCCGGGTGTGCTCGCCCAGCCGAGCACCGAGACGCGGGAGATCGCCGGGCGCGTCCACGTCATCCATGAGATTCGGGCTTTCCAGCAGGCGCGCCTCGGCGAGCGCAGCGAAGCGCTCGGCGCTGCCCGGCCCGTAGACCGGCTCGAAGAGGCGCTCGTCGGAGAGGGCGAGTGCGTTCGTCGTGCCGTCGGCCGCGGCGACGAGCGCGAGCCCGCCGTCGGGCACAGCGCCCACGAGCGCGAGCAGGTCGCGGGTCGTCGCGCAGGGCAGATCGGCGTTGACGACGAGATACGGACCGGGCAGGCCGGCCGCACCCGCCGCGTCCAGCGCGGCGCGCACGGCGGCGCCCTGACCACGGCGCGGATCCGCCACGTGGGTCACGCCCGCTGGCAGTGCGATCGCCTGGGGCGAGACGACGAGCACCGGGCCGACGGCGACCGCCGCGGCGAGCACGTCCGCCAGCATGGCCTCGGCCAGGCGGACGCGGTCGCGGTCCGACAGCGTCGCGAGGCGGCGCTTGGGATCACTGCTGCGGAAGGGGACGACGACAGTCGTCATCGCCCGGAGACACTACCCAGGCGCGGACGGTCGGGAACGAGAGGCATCGTCAGGCAGGACGGGGGAACTCGTTCACGTCGATCCAGTGCGTCCCGCGCAGGGCCTCGACGATGCGCGGGTCGGTGTGCTCGGGATTGAAGACGTGCGAGTCGAGATCGCAGCACACCGCGACCGTGTCGGACGCCAGCCCTTCGAGCTGGACGAAGGCATCGACCGGGATCTGCACCTCGCCGAGGGTGTAGTGGCGAAACTGCAGCTCAGGCGCCAGTTCCATCAGTCTGGGCCAGTCTGGACAGGCTCGGGAGCTCACACCCGCGGAGTTGGCGTGCCCCGGCCGATTTCCTGCATCGACCACTCGCCGTCGAGGAGCACTGCGCCGGTCTCCTCGCCGCTCGGAAAGACGAAGAACCGGAGCGCATCGTCCAGGGTGTGCAACAGTCGCCCCGAGTCGCCGTCGACGAGCGCGAAGCGCAGATGGAAACGGCCGTCCGCGAGCGGCAGGCGGCCGAGCCGGAACCGCAGCTCGCGCAGGCCTCCTTCCGGCGACCAGCCGAGCGCCCGCGTCTCTTGCGCGGCTGCGCCGAGGACGAGGCCCCCGTCGTCACGGAGCTCGACCGAGACCCGGGGCGGCGCGACGTCCGGGTCGGCCGCGACGACGAGCCTCACCGTGACCGGCTCGCCGGCGGCGAGCTGCGTGCGGTCCTCGCCGTCGTCGTCGACCAGCTGGGCCGAGACGATGCGGGCCTCGCCGCTGCCCCACTCGCGCAGACCGGCCCCGAGCTCGTCGGGGTTCGAGTCGGCCGCGAGCAGCCGGCGGTACGCGCCGATCGCCTCGCTCGTGTCGCCGTCGAACATCACTTCGCCCTGCCGCAGGAGCACGGCGCGGTCGCAGAGCCGCTCGACCGCCTGCGCGTCGTGTGAGACGAACAGGATCGTGCCGCCGCGGTTCTTGAACTCGGCGATCTTGCCGAAGCACTTGCGTTGAAACTGCTCGTCGCCGACGGCAAACACCTCGTCGAGCAGCAGCACGTCGGACTGGATGTGGGCCGCGACGGAGAAGCCGAGGCGCATGAACATCCCCGACGAGTACGTGCGCACCGGCAGGTCGATGAACTTCTCGAGCTCGGCGAACGCGACGATCTCGTCCATCACCTCGCGCACCCGCGCCCGCGGCAGGCCGTGGATCGATCCGTTGAGGTAGACGTTCTCGCGCCCGCTGAAGTCCGGGTGGAAGCCGGCGCCGAGCTCGAGGAGCGACGCAATGCGGCCCCCCGCCTCGACGCGGCCGGACGACGGCTTGATGATTCCCGAGATCACGCGGAGGAGGGTCGTCTTGCCCGAGCCGTTGCGGCCGACCAGCCCGACGGCGTCACCGGCCTCGACCGTGAGCGAGACGTCGCGCAGTGCCTGCACCTCCCGGACGCTCACGCGGCCGCGGGAGACGAACACGTCCTTGAGCGTCCGCTGCGACTTCGCATAGACGCGGAACGTCCGCGAGACACGATCGACGACGATCCTCCCGGTGCTGCTCATTCCCACTCCCGGCGCCGGCCGAGCCGGCGCCTCCGCTCTGATCCTGCTCCGGCGTCGGCCAAGCCGACGCCTGCGCCGATTGCCGGCTCCGTCGAGCCTACGCCGGGTGGGCCTCCGTCGAGCCTACGGCTCATGCCGCGACCGCAGCAAGCGCGCCGCGGACGATCTCGGCGAGCGCGTGGACGAAGACGGGGTCGTCGTTCGGCATCTCGATTCGCTGCAGGCGAAGTCCGAGCTCGTTCGCCTTCGCCTGCGCCTCGGTGTCGATGTCCCAGCGGATCTCCAGATGATCGGACACGAACCCGACGGGGCACACGAGCACGCTCTCCACTCCGTGCTCGCTCAGATCCTGGAGATGGTCGAGGATGTCCGGCCCGAGCCACGGCTCGCCGGTCGGCGACTCGCTCTGGAAGGAGAACGACCAGTCCTCGACCCCGCCGCTCTCGGCGACGAGCCGGGCCGTCTCGAGCAGCTGGTCCTTGTACGGGTCACCTTCCTCGAGAATGCGCGAGGGAAGTGAGTGCGCCGTGAAGACGACGTGAGCATCCGTGCCGCGGATGCGGTCGGCGAGGAACGCGATCAGCCCGGGGTCGTCGTGCCAGCTCTCCACGAAGATCACGGCGGCCCGGCCCGCAACCGCCTCGTCGAGCAGGCTGCGGTAGCCGGCGATCGAGAGCCGGCTGTAGTGGGGTGCCAGCACGAGCCCGACGAGCCGTGACGCGCCCTGCGCGAGCGCGGCGTCGGCCGCGTCGGCGATCCGCGGCGCCCAGTGCTTCATCCCGGTGAAGACCGGCAGCGCGAGCTCGGCCTCGAGCGCGGCGCGCGTGGCCTCGGTGATCGCGTTCAGCGGGTTCGAATCCTCGATCCCGAGTGCGCGATAACGAGCGATGAGATCGTCGAGGAGCTCGGGCGCGATCGGGCGCCCACCGCGGATGTCTGCGTAGTACGCAGGGACGTCGGCGACCCGCTCCGGCGAGCCGTAGGCCATCAGGATGACGGCGGTCTCGCTCATGAGCGGGACGGTATCCCAGCATCCCGGGCCGAGCCCTGGACGAGCTCGGTGAGGCGCGTGAGGACGGCCGGGTCCGTGCGCGGCAGCACGCCGTGCCCGAGGTTGAAGATGTGGCCCGGTCGGCCCCCGGCGCGCGCGAGCACATCGCGCACCGCCGACTCGACGCGCTCCCACGGCCCGAGCAGCACCGCCGGGTCGAGGTTTCCCTGGACGCCGTGACCGTCACCGACGATCGCCCATCCGTCGTCCAGCGCGATCCGCCAGTCGAGCCCGATCACATCGCCGCCGGCGCGCGCCATCGCAGGCAGCAGCGTCGATGCGCCGGTGCCGAAATGGATCGTCGGTGCGCCGGCGCGCTCGAGGATCCGCGCCGACCACGGCGCGACGAACTCGTCGTAGTCGGCCGGGGACAGCGCGCCGACCCACGAGTCGAAGAGCTGCACGACGTCGGCGCCCGCGCGGGCCTGCGCCGCGACGTACGACCCGAAGCAGTCGGCGAGCTTCTCCATCAGCGCGCTCCAGACCGCGGGCTCGGTGTACATCAGCGCCTTCACCAGGGCGAACTCCCGCGACGGCTTTCCCTCGACGAGGTAACCGGCGACGGTGAAGGGGCCGCCGCAGAAGCCGACGACCGCCTGCTCGTCCTTCAGCTCGGCCCGGACGATCCGGATCGCCTCGAGCAGGGGCGCGAACGCCTCGTCGGGATCGGGCACCCGCAGCGCTTCGACGTCGGCAAGCGTCCGCACCGGATGCTCGACGACCGGGCCGACTCCCTCGACGAGGTCGACGTGCAGGCCCATCCCGAGCACCGGCGTCATGATGTCGGCGAACATCACCGCCGCGTCGACGCCGTGCCGGCGGACCGGCTGCAACGTCACCTCCGCGCACAGCTCGGGGGTACCGGCAACCTCCCAGAACGAATGCCGCTCGCGGATTGCGCGGTACTCCGGCAGCGACCTGCCCGCCTGGCGCATGAACCACACCGGGGTGCGCTCGACCGGCTCACGGCGGGCGGCCCTCACGAGAAGCGGCTCCATCAGGGGGTTAGGCTAGCCGCCGTGTCGAAAGGGCCTCTCGCCGTCCGCTGGGGACCGTTCCCGGCGACGACGCCGCACGCCGGCGCCGTCGAGACCGTTCCCGTCGAGCTCGAGAACGCCGGCACGATCATCTGGCGCACCGGCATCAACCTCGCCTACCACTGGCTCGACGATCGCGACAACCCGATCGTCTGGGACGGCATCAGGACGCCCGCACCGCGGCTTCGCCCCGGCGAGCGAAGCATCGTCACCGCCAATGTGCGTGCGCCGATCCCGCCGGGGCCCTACCGCCTCGCGTTCGACATGCTCGCCGAGCACCGCGCCTGGTTCTCCGAGCTCGGCAGCCCGATGCTCGTGCACGACGTCCAGGTCGCCGAGCGGCCCGGCGAGCCGCACGCCGAGCTGCCCGACGGCGTCGAGCCTGCACCCGACTGGCGCGAGCGGGTCCGCGCCGCGCACGCAGAGGGCTTTGCGGTCGTCGCGGGCGCGATCGCGTGGGAAGGAACGAGACGGCGGCCCCAGGCTCTGTCGGCCTACGAGCCGGGGACGGGCCGGATGCCCGGCTTCGACGCGCCGCTGCTCTGCCCGTCGGTCCTGCCGGGCGTCGAGCTCGAGCGGCTGGACGACGTCGCGGGCCTGCCGGCATTCGCAGCCCCGTTAGCGGAGCCGTGGGTCTACGACGGCCGGATCGTCCTCAAAGCTCGACCGCTATCCGGTCGTCGACGCGTGTGAAGACGTACGCGCCGAGCACGAGCGCGAGCACCGCCGCGACCAGGAGATAGATCACCTCGGCCGGGCGGGGCAGGTGCCCGGACCAGATCGCGTCCCGAACCGCCGCGATGGGAGGCGCCACCGGGTTGCCCCAGCGGAGCACCAGCAAGAGCGTCGTGTGGCTCTTCGCCTTGTCGGGCAGCGTCGCCGCGTTCCAGAGGATCGGCGTGAGGAAGAACCACGGCAGGAGGGCCGCGGTCAGGACGTGCTCGACATCGCGAAACAGCACGTTGAGGCAGGCGACGAGCAGCGCGAGCCCGGCGACGAACCCGGCGAAGACGACCGCGAGCGGAATCGCCGTCCACACCGTCGTCCGTGCCTCCGGGACGAACACGAGCGAGAGCACGATCAGGATCACGAGCATCAGCCCGAACGTGACCGCCTGCGTCGCGACCATCGAGAACGCGACGAGCTGCCGCGGGAAGCGCACCTTCCGGATCAGGTCGGCACTGTCGACCATCGAGCGCGACGCCGACTGAAGCGAGACCGAGAAGAAGATCCAGCACGCGAGCCCCGCGAGCAGATAGACGGGGTAATGGGGGATGTGCTTGTTGGGAAAGATCAGGCCGAACACGACCAGGTACACGACGAGCAGAACGAGCGGGTTCAGGAGCGACCAGAGAACGCCGAGCAGAGATCCCTTGTACTTGGCCTGAAAGTCCCGGCGAAAGAGATTCGCGAACAGCTCGCGGTAGCGGAGGAGATCGGCGTAGACCGTCATCGTCGCGCACTAGTGTAGGGACGGATTGTGCGGGCAAACACAGCCCTAACACCGCTCGACTACCCTCGCGTCGCGTGAGCACCCTCGCGGCCCTCGTTGCGCTCCCGATCGCACTGATCGTCGTCTGGGCCCTCCTGAGGTCGCGGTACTCACACAACCTCGAGCGCGCCCCGGACCAGAGCCGCTGGCGTGCATCGGCCACGCCGCTCGTCGGCGGCATCGGCATCTACATCGCGCTCACGGCGGGCGTGTGGCTGGCGGTCCTCGCCGGGCCGCTCACCGCGACGGTGCAGCTCGTCGGCATCTTCGTCGGCGCGAGCGTCCTGTTCCTCGCCGGGCTGATCGACGACATCTTCTCCCTGCCGCCGGCGGCGAAGCTGGCGGCGCAGATCGGCGCGGCGGCGATCGTGCTCTCGACCGGAACGAGCGTCCAGATCGTCCACAACCCCTGGCTGACGGTGCCGCTCGGCCTGCTCTGGCTGGTCGGAATGACGAACGCCTTCAACCTCCTCGACAACATGGACGGCCTGGCGGGCAGCCTCGCGGTGATCGCGGCGCTGTTCTTCGCCTGCGACGCCTGGCTGCAGCACGAGCCGAGGCTCGTCCTCGTCATCTCGGTGGCGCTCGCGGCGGCGGTGCTCGGCTTCCTGCCGTTCAACCTCCGGCCGGGGAAGCACGCCCACGCGTGGATGGGAGACAGCGGCTCGCAGCTGATCGGCTTCACGCTCGCCTCGCTCGGGCTGGCGTCGAGCTACACCGTGGCAACCTCGACCGTCGCAACGCTGGTCCTGCCGGTGCTCATCCTCGCGGTCCCGATCCTCGACACGACGCTCGTGACGATCGTGCGGCTGCTCGAAGGACGGCCGGTCTCGCAGGGAGGCCGCGACCACAGCTCGCACCGGCTCGTGTCACTCGGAGTCTCCGAGACGGGCGCCGTCATCCTGCTGGCGCTCATCTCCGCGGGGCTCGGAGCGACGAGCCTCGCCTACGAGGCCTTCGGCAACGGCCGCGTCGCCGCCGTCGGTGTGCTCGTCACGTTCGCGCTGCTCGTCGAGTTCGGCACCTTCCTCGCCGACGTCGACCGCAACCGCGAGCCGGGAACCGGGCGCCTGAACGTCTACACGCGGCGTCTCACCGAGGTCTTCGTGGACGGAGCGCTGATCGCCGCGTCGTTCCTCGCCGCGTACCTCCTCCGCTTCAACGGCATCGGGACGCCGAACCAGCGCCACTACTTCCTCCTCACACTGCCGGTCCTGTTGCTCTGCCGCTACATCGCGCTGCTCCTCTTCGGGATGTACGCGGGCGTGTGGCGGTATGCCAGCTCACGCGACGCGCTCCGCGCAGCAGCCGCGGTGGTCGTCTCGGCGATCGGGGCGATCGGGATCGTCGCGCTCACACAGGGCCCACTCGGCGACTTCTCGCGCAGCGTCTTCGTCATCGATGCACTGATCTGCGCCGCTGCGATCACCGCGGCGCGGTTCGCCGAGCGCGCGATCGTCCATTTCATCGGCCTTGCTCGCAGCCGTTCCGGCCGGCGCGTCCTGATCGTCGGTGCCGGGCGGACGGGGCGCAGCCTGCTGCGGGAACTGCGTGAGACACCGGGCGAGCGAATCGTCGGGTTCGTCGACGACTCCCCCGCCCTCCGTGGCCGCCGCCTCAACGGGGTCAAGGTGGTCGCGAACACCGGCGGCATCGAGCAGGCGCTGGAGCGGCTCACACCCGACATCGTGTTCGTCACGATCCCGAACGCACCGCACGACCGGCTGGCGGTGGTCGTGGAGGCGTGCGCGAGGGTCGAGACTGATTGCAGGTTCGTCCGCCGTGATCTCGACCTCGATCCGCAGGTCAGCATGGCGACCGAGTCCAAGTGACGAGTACCTCCGCCGAGGGGCAGAGGTCGGTCCTCGACAGGCTCGTCGCCGCCTACCCGCTCGTCCTCGCCTACGTCGTGCTGCTGATCCTCTACGCGTGGCAGGCGAGCAAGCACTCGACGCCGTGGCTCTTCACGGACGAGCTCGAGTGGGCCGGACGCTCGCAGGGCGTCGCGCACCACGGCGTGCCGCAGCTGCGCCTGCACAACGTGTCGTTCAGCTCTCTGTACGAGTACCTGATCGCCCCGGCCTGGTGGCTCGGTGCGACCGGGCACGCCTACGCGGCGGCGAAGTACATCAACGCTGCCGTCATGACCGCGGCGCTCTTCCCTGCCTATGCTCTGGCGCGCCTCTTCGTCCCGCGCCCCGCGGCGATCGCCTGCGGCGTCGCGACGGCCGTCGTGCCCGCGCTCGTCTACTCGGGGATGCTGATCCCCGAGCCGCTCGCGTACTTCTGGTCCGCGCTCGTCCTGTGGCTCCTCGCCCGAGCGCTCCTCGTCCGCTCACGCAGCTCCATCGTCGTCGCCGTCATCGCGACCCTCGTCGCGCCTGCGGTCCGTTCGGAGCTCGAGGTCCTCGTGATCGCCGGGCTGATCGCCGTCGGGCTGATGGCTGCGACGAGCGCTGCGGGCAGGGAGCTGATGGGCGGCTGGTCGTGGCGCGAGCGGACCGGGGCAATCGTCCTCGGCATCGGCGCCCTGATCGCCTTCGGCGCCTTCGCGAATCACCATTCCTACTCCTGGGAGATCGGCACCCACTTCCACCACCGCATGCTCACCTACGGCCTGTGGGCGATCGGGGCGTTCGTGATCGGCGTAGGCGTCCTGCCCGTTCTCGTCTCGCTCGCGTGGCTGCTCGGAGCGCGCTGGCGCCTGCCGGACGAGCGGGCGCTCGGCGCGGTGCTCGTCGGATCGATCGTCGCGTTCGTTCTCTACACCGCAGTCAAGGCGTCGTACATCTCGACGACCTTTGCCATTCGGGTCGAGGAGCGAAACCTCATGTACCTGGCGCCGATCGTCTTCGTCGTGACGGCTCGCTGGGCGATCTTCGGCCGGGCGAGGCCGGTCGCCGTCGTGCTGTCTGCGGCGGCCGTCTGGTACCTGCTCGACTCGACGCCGTACCACAACACCGAGCATTTCTACTCCGATGCGCCCGGGCTCTCGATCCTGCAGTGGCTGAATCGCAAGCCCTGGTACTTCACGACGACGGATGCCCGCCGCCTTCTGTTCGGCATCCTGATCGGCTCGATCGTGATCATGGTGCTGCGCGAGGTCGCGCGCCGCCGGGGACAGCCTGCGACGGCTGGCGTGGCCGCTCGGCGCGCTGCTGGCCGTTGCGATCGTCGGCTGGAACCTGACGGGCGAGATCGCCGCGGGCAACGCCTCCAACTCGTTCTCCGCCGCGATGCGCGGCGTCCTGCCGACGCCGCCCGACTGGATCGACCGGGCGACCGGCCGCGCACGCACGATGTACATCGGCCAGTCGCTCGGAGGGTCGAACGCATTCTGGTCGGTCGAGTTCTGGAACCAGTCGATCAAGGACGTCTGGTCGGTGGATGCGTCGGCGCCGGGCCCCGGCCCGGAGGTGACGCCGGACTACCGCGACCTGACCGGGGCAGTCGAGCCGCAACTGCCGATCAACTGGATCGTCGCGACTCCGGGCGTCGACCCGGCCGGCGACCTGCGCGAGACCGTCGGCGGGCTGCGCCTGTTCCACGTCCGCCGGCCGATTCGCATCGCCGACGCACAGGGCGGCCTGAGCCCCGACGCAGCGTGGATGTCGACTGCCGCCTGGTACTACCGGTTCACCTCGGCCGGGAAGAAGCGCGGGCACGCGATCGTCAGCCTCTCGCGAGCGGCCGCGTGCGGCGGGTATCCGCCGTCACGCATCACGGTCCGCCTGTCGTCGCTGCGGCTCAACCGCGACCGGCAGCCGGTGGCGGGGCACCTGCAGGCCGTTCGCCGGCTCACGCTCCACTCCGACCCGTGCGAGACGAAGGTCCTCCGCATTCCCGCGGTCGCGCCCTACCGGATCGACGTCACCGCCGACGGCACCTTTCAGCCGTCCCAGTACGACCTGCGCCAGCTCAGCGCGCAGGTCGCCTTCGGGTTCACCCCGCGGCGCTAGCTACAGCGCCCGCAGCCGCTCGGGATGCTTGCGCACGAAGCGGGCGATGCCGCGCCAATGCCAGAGCGTCCGGCGCGTGAGCCAGCGGGTGTCGGTCTCGGCCTTGTGCTCGTGCTGCACGACCGCGGCCGGGACGTACCAGCGCTCCCAGCCCGCGAGCATCGCCCGGTACTGGAGATCGATGTCCTCGCCGTAGAGCCGGAACCCCTCGTCGAACCCACCGAGGTCCTCGAGCATCGACCGGCGCAGCATCAGGAAGCCACCGAGCATCCAGTCGGCGGGGACGGGGTGATCGGGAGGCGCCTCGTCGAGGTGGTAGTGATGCTGCTGCCGGATCACGCGCCGAAGCGGCGTTCGGCGCACGATCGTCCCGAAGACGGTCGGGAAGCGCCGTCGCGACGGCTGCCAGCGGCCGTCGGGAAACACCATCCGCGGCCCCGCGACCCCGCAGCGCGGATGCGCCTCCATGAACGACCGCAGCGTGTCCACGGCACCGGGCTCGGGGACGGCGTCGGGGTTGGCGGAGACGACGAGCTCGGCGTCGGTCCCGGCGACGCCCCTGTTCACGTTTGCTCCGAAGCCGAGCGGCTGCTCGTTCTCGACCGCCTCGACTCCGACGGGCACCGAGCCCGGCACGTTTGCGATCACGACGAGCTCGTCCACCTGCGGCTCGAGCGCGGGGAGCGACTGCGTGAGCTCGACCGGATGGCCGTGCGAGACGACGATCGCGGCGACCCTCACGAGAGGGCGCTCCGATAGACCTCGGCGGTGAGGCGCGCCGTCTCGCGCCAGCTGAAGTGCTGCGCACGCTCGAGGCCCGCCCGCACGAAACGCTCCCGGTCTGCAAGCACGCGGCCGACCGCGCCTGCGAGGTCGCCGCCGGCGGCGACCTCGGCTGCACCGCCTGCGACCTCGACGAGCGCGGCGTCGTCCGAGATCACGACGGGAGCGCCGCTCGCCATCGCCTCGATCACCGGCAGGCCGAAGCCCTCGTAGCGCGACGGGAGCAGAAGCGCCGAGGCATGCCGGTACAGATCCGCGAGCTCGGCAGTCGTGACGTGCCCGCGAACGTCGGCGCCCCGCGCGCGCAGCTCGCGCGCCAGGGCGGGCTCCTTCTCGGGGCCGGCGAGGACCAGCGGCCGGCCGACGGCCTGCGCGGCGTCGAGAGCCGAGAGCGGGTCCTTGCGCGCCTGGACCGCACCGACGAAGAGCAGATAGCCACCATCCGCGCCGTCGCCCGGGGTGAAGGCCGGGTCGACGCCGTGCGGCGTCACCGTCACCCGCTCCGGCAAGAGGCCGTACAGCTCGACGGCGTCGGCCTTCGTCCGCTCCGACACGGCGAGCACGCGATCGGCCTTGCGGGCCGAGCGCGGGACGACGCTCTTGAAGACGAGCCGATCGAGCCGGCCCATCACGCTCGGGTCACGCTCGAAGTGCAGGTCGTGCAGGGTCAGCACCGTTCGTCCGCACCGGCCGAGCGGAAGCGCGTGTTGGAAATGCGCGACCGCCGGCCGAAGGCGGCGAAGCAGGCGCGGCAACGACCAGGCCATGCGCAGCTCCTGGGATCGAGCTGCGAGCGTCACCGCCTCGATGCCGGCCGGAACGAGCTCCGGGTGGCGCGTGATGGCGAGCACACGCAGATCCGGAGCCACTTCGGAGAGCTGGCGCAACAGGTTCAGCACGTATGTCTCCTCACCGGTGCGCCGGCGTCCGAGCACGTCGGCGTCGATCGCGACGAGTGGAGGGCTCACGCCATCGCTCGCTCGTAGGCCTGTACGGTCGCCTCGGCGGTCTTCTCCCAGCTGAAGCGCTCGGCGCGCGCGAGGCCCGCCTCGCGCAGCTCGTCGCTCCGCGCGAAGGCGCGCTGGATCCCGGCCGCGATCGACTCCACGTCCAGCGGGTCGACGAGCTCGGCGGCCTCGCCCGTGACCTCGGCCATGGCGCTGTCCGCGCTCGTCACGACCGGCGCGCCGCACAGCATCGCCTCGAGCACGGGGATGCCGAAGCCCTCGAGGAGCGACGGGTACGCGAGGCAGAGCGCGCCGCGTAGCTGCGCCGCGAGCTCCTCGTCGGAGGGCCGTCCGAGCCAGCGAACGTGCGCGGCGTCCACGTCGACGCGTCCCCAGCCTCGTGCGCCGGCGATCCGGAGCTCGAGACCGAGGCGGCCCGTCGCGTCGACCAGCCGCGCCAGGTTCTTCCGCGGCTCGAGCGTCCCCACTGCGAGGACGTAGTCACCGTCTGCGGCCGGGCCCGACGGCGTGAACACCGACCGAGACGCTGCGTTGTACGCGACATCGATCCGCTCGGCCGGAACGCGCGCCAGCTCCATCACCTCGCGCTTCGTGAACTCCGAGACCGCCAGCACACGGGTGGCCGCCCGCACGAGCAGGAGCAGTGTGCGCGCGTAGAGCCGTGTCCAGGCCGTGAAGAGCTCGGGCTGCCGCACGATCGCAAGATCGTGGACCGTGACGATCACCGGGGCCGCACGCAACGGCGCGCGGAACGTCGTGCAATGCAGAACGTCGGCGTCTGCACCGGCAACACGATCGGGTACCAGGCGGCGTCCGCAGCACCGCCGTCGCGCGTCCGGAGCCGCCCCACGTGAGCTCCTGCACGCGCACGTCGCTGCGCTGTCGGAGCGCCTCGCGCACACCTCGCACGTACCGGGCGGTGCCGGCGTTGTCGAGCACGAGCGGTGCGGTGTCGATACGCGACGTTCACTCCGCCTGCTCCCCCGCAAGCATCGTCTCGCCGACACGACGCCACGTGAACCTTCTCGCATGCTCGACGCCGAGGCGCCCGAGCTCCTCGCGCCGCCCGGCCGCCGCGGTCAGCGCCGCGGCCCACGCCTCGGGATCGTCGGGGTCGGCCCGGAGCGCGACGTCGCCGGCGGCCTCGTTCAGCGACTCGTGCGAGGACGCGACGACCGGCACGCCGCTCGCCATCGCCTCGACGATCGGAATGCCGAAGCCCTCGAAGCGCGATGGGTACGCGACGACGGCTGCCCCGCGGTAGAGCCGGGCGAGCTCGTCGTTTCCCACGGCCCAGGCAGCCGGACTCCGGTGCGTGGAGCGCGGTTGTTTCCCCCAACCCGCTCCGCCGACCACTGCGAGCTGCAGGCCGGTCGCCGAGCAGCGCGTGCGTCGACCAGGACCTGAGGTTCTTCCGCGGCTCGAGCGTCGCCACCGTCAGCACGTAGGGAGCGCCGAGGTCGGCGCGCTCACCGTCGGCCCTGAAGTCAGCCCCGACCCCGGCGGTGCGACGTGCACGCGCGCCGGAAGCCAAGTGTCTCGGACGACGTCGTCCCGCGTGTACTCGGAGTTGACGAAGACGGTGTCGCAGTTGGGAGCGTCGCGGTACTTCGCGGAGTGCATCGAGTACGTGCGAGGCGTGACCCATTCGCGGTGGTGCAGCGGGACGAGGTCGTGGATCATCGTCGACCGCAGCCGCCCGCTGCGGCGGGAACATCCAGTCGGTGTAGTGGAGGACGTCGATCGGCCGATGAACCGCTCGGCCGACGGGTAGCCGGCTCGGCACCACGCCGGCCGCCAGTCGTGCGCGACGGGCAAGGAGACGAGCTTCGCTCCGTAGCGAGACCCGCGAGCGCCTCCGCGATCGTGCGCTGTCCGGCCGGCAGAGGTCGGCGCAAACGCGACGATCTCGTGGCCGCGCGGCCGCGCAACTTCGCGAGGCCGCGTCAGCGAGCCGCGGATGTAGTTGCCGATCCCGGTCGGCTCGTGCGACAGCGGGCTGACGTCGAAGGCGATCCTCATCTGCTGTAGTCGAACGAGTAATAGTGCGCTCCGAGGCGACGAAGATCGCCGTGGCCGGGAACCCGAACGCTCGCTGCGGTAAAGCGCACGGTGCAAGTGCCATTCGCAGCCGGGTACAGCGGCACGGTGAGAGTCGGCTGGGCAGTCGGAGCGATCCGCACCGTGCGGACGACGCGACCCCTCGGTCGCGGTCACGATCTGGTCGCGCGTGAACAGGTGAGCGTCGGTCCCGAGCCGGACCGCGACCGTCCCGCCGCCGCACTCCGGTGCGCCGGTAGGTAACGGTGCGTCCTGCCCACGTATCCGGGCCTACACCGAAGATCTTGGTCAGGATGACGAGCGGACCGTCGACGCGGTAGAGCGCGAGGCCGATATGCCGTCTCGCGCGAGCACCTTGCCCGCAATGTCGACGTAGGAGACGGCATAGCGGACGCGGGGAGCGCTGCCCCGGCATCGGCCAGTTCACCGTCGGGCCGCTCGAAGACCGGCGTCTCGGGCAGCCCACCGTCCGCAGGGTCGGGGCCGTCCAGGGTGTAGACGGTGCGCACGCTGCGGTTGAAGAACTCGTTGTTCCACAACGGACGCGTTTCGCCGGCGTAGTGCCACAGGAACGCCACATCCGCGTCGTGCCCGACTGTGCGGTCGATCCAATCCGGGTGGGCCGCTCGAATCCCGACGAACAGGGCGCTGGACGAGACCTGGTGAATCCCGTGCCGCCCGTTCTCGTCGACAGCGGAGGCAAGCACGAAGTAGACGCACGCGAGCGCCGGAAAGACGACGGCGTAGCGGCGCGGAGGAACACGAAACGCCGCGCCCAGCGTGAGCCCGACCCCGAGCGCCACGAACCGCAGCGGCCCGAACCGAATGCCCTGATCCTGGAGCCACCACCACGGAAGCAAACCGAGCGTGTCCGAGATCGCAGAGGGGTTGACAAAGCGTGCGAACGGGATCGCGACCGGGAGCACCCCCGCGATGACCGCCGCCGCCACGCGGACCCACCGAGCTGACGGAACGACGTTTCGCACCAGCAGTCCGAACATCGCGATCACCGCAAGCGGCGCGAGGTAGAAGTCGTTGCGTTCTTCGATTCGAAATGACTGGCGCGAGGCGAAGATAGCGACCTCGACGACCAAGAACACGGTGACGGGGAACGATGCCGCCACGAATGCGCGCGCACCGGGCGTGAGACTGCGCGGTGCGATCCACATCGCGATCAGCGCCGCGAAGCCGATCACGCCCACGTACAGATCGAACTCGGCGATGTGCCAGAGCAGGTAGTGCCCGGCCGACGCGGCCGAGTACCCGCCACGGATGGTGACGCGGTACGCGCCGAGGAGCGAGAGCGGCGAACGGCCGCGCGCCGCACCCGCTGCGACGCCAAGGACGATCGCGCCGGCCGCGATCCCATACAGGGTCGCGAACCTGCGCAGGCGCCCGCGCAAGTCCCGCTCGATCAACCCGTGCAGAAGAGGCGCGACGAGCGCGGCGGCAAAAAGGCGACGGCCTGTGCTCGGGTGGCGAAGCACAACGCGCAAATGACCAGCAGCGCTACCTGCCGCCGCCAGGTGGGTCGCTCCAGTGTCAGCACCAGCATGAGTACCACCAATACGAAGAGCGGATAGAACGCGTTCTCGGTCATCAGCGTGCCGGTGTAGAGCATCGACGGGACGAGCACGTGAGCGCCGCCGACCGAGCGCAAGCCCGGGGCGGACGACCCGTCGGCGAGCAGGTACGCAGGCACGGCGGTCAGCGACATCAGCACCGCGTTGATCAGCTTGTCGCGCGTAGACGCCTCCGGCACCGAACGGAACAGCGCCGAACGCCGGCGCGATCAGAACCGGGTAGACGAACCCGTACCCGCGTGCTCGGCACGTCGCGAACGAGGAAGATGCCCGTCGCCGCGAACGACTTCGCGAGCTCGGAGTAGATGAGCTCGTCGACCATGATCCACGGCGCCACCATGTGGCGCGCGAGCGCGATCCGGAGCGCTGTCGAGACACGACGATCGCCGTGAGCCAGACCCACGGCGGAATCGGCGAGGCGCGCGCCTACGTCACGCGATGATCCGACGTCGCCGCAGGCGCGCGCGAGCGCAGCCACGTCGTCGATGCCGACCTCGGCCGCCGCCTCGGCGATCCGCCAGAGCACCGCGTCGGCGACGGCGTCGCCGCCGGCCGCGACCTCGAGCGCGGCGACGTAGGCGTCGGCGACCTTCGGCAGCGCGTGCTCGCGCTCGACGTACTCACGCGCGGCGGCGCCGAGCGCCTCACCGTGCTCGACGGCGAACTCGAGCGCCGCGTCGAGCGTGACGACCTCGAGCTCGTCCACGGGGACCTTGAGCGCGACGTCGTCGGGCAACTCGCTGAACCAGCCCACGTCGGAGACGAGCAGCGGCTTGCCGAGCGCGAGCGCGCGGATCACCGAGCCAGACGTCTCGCCCATCGTCGGATAGCGCAGGTTGACCAGCACGTCGCAGGCCGCCATCAGCGACCACATCCGATCCTCGGGGACGTAGTCGAGCCGGTGGACTCCCTCCGTGAGCCCGAGCCGCTCGAGGCGGCGCTCGACGTCGAACCGCTCGCCCGCGGCACCGACGAGCAGGAGCCTCGCGCCGGGAAGCCGACGCCGCAGCGACGCGAACGCCTCGAGCAGCTGCGGGATCCGCTTGTTCATGTTCAGGTAGCCGAAGCAGCCGATCAGCGGCTCACCGCTGACGTCGGTCGCGGGCGCTGGCGTGACCGTCGGCCACACGGGATGGGGAATCCGCCAGAGGCGCCCCCGGTACCCCGCGGAGCGGGCACGGTCGCCGACGTAGGACGAGTGCACGATCAGCCCGTGCGCGTGGTCGAGCACGACGCCGGAGAGGGGGAAGCGCTCGGGCTGTGTCTCCCAGAGGAGCGGCAGCAGATTGTCGAGCACGCCCAGGCCGAGCAGCCGGCCGGCGACGCCACGGTCGCGTTCCATCGCGTCGAGATAGGCGCGCCCGTTGCCGCGTCCGATCGTGATCCCCGCGATCAGGTGATGGAGCACGTACTCGTGCAGGACGACGACGCCGGGGCGCTGGAGCAACGCATCGACGATCCAGCCGTGCGCGTCCGGGTCGTTGCCGACGTGGTACAGCGCAACGTCGGCGTCGGGCGGGCGCTTGCCTTCCTCGGCGACGACGACGTCGATCCGCTCGCGTAGCTCCGGCAGCAGGAGCGTCGAGTAGTCGGCGATCCCCGAGCGCGACGGCGGCAGCGGCGAGTAGTAGGCGACCTTCACGAGAGCAGAGCGTCGACGCAGGCGTCCCAGGTGACGCGCTCGGCGATTGCGCGCCCGGCCCGCCCCCACGCCTTCGCCTCGTCCGGGTCGGCAGCGAGCTGCGCACACGCGCGCGCGATGTCGGCGGGCTCCGGGGCGACCACCAGCCCCGTCTCGCCGTCGCGGACCACCTCGAGCGGGCCGCCGGCGTCGACGGTGGTCACGACCGGCTTCCCGGAGAGGAACGCCTCGTACGGGACCATGCCGAAGTCCTCGTCGAGCGGCGCGTAGAAGACGGCGGCGCAACGTGCGTAGAGATCGGCGAGCTGCTCGTCGTCGACTCGTCCGACGAACTCGACCTGGCCGTTCAACCCCGACGCGAGAGTCTCGAGGCGATCGCGGTCGGGGCCGTCACCGGTGACGACGATCCGCAGGCTCGGCTCGCGCTTCGCCGCCTCGATCAGGAGGTCGATGCGCTTCGCCCGGTCGAGCCGGTTGACCGAGAGCACGAACCCCTCGGGCTCGGCGCTGCGATACGGGAGCGCCTGCGGCGGGTGCGGCAGCACTTCGGCCGTGACGTCGTTGAAGCGCTGCAGCCGGTCCGCGACGTTCTGCGAGGTCGCAAAGACGCGCCGTGCTTCGCCGAGGGAGATCGCGTCGAGCTGGGCGACTGCGCGACGGGTCGCGCGCGCCTCGGGCGACTCGTCGAACTGGCCGAGCTCGGTGCGGTCGTAGTCGTAGGCCTGCCGAAACTGGTGCAGCACCCAGGCGACCTTGTTCGGGTGGCGCACGCAGTAGGCCGGGAACTTCGTCGCGATCACGCGGTCGATCGGACGTCCGTCGGACTCCGTGAGGTCGACCAGCCGCCAGAGGAAGGCCTGGTCGAGGACGCGCGTGCCGGGGTACCACTTGAAGGGGATGCTCACGAGCTCGGCCTCGTGCCCACGGTGACGGAGCGCCGCGACGAGGTCTTCGGCCATCAGCTCCGCTCCTCCGCGCACGAACGGCACCTGCGGCGCGCAGACCGCGACTCTCATTTCTGCTCTAGCCGCTGGAGGCGCTCGTCGAGGTCGTCGATCAGCTTCAGCACGGCATCGTTGAACGCTCGCTGGTCGGCGAATGCCGGCTCCACGTACCACCGCATCAGCCGCCGAAGCACCGACTTCACGGCACCGCCCTTGCCGACGATCGGCCGCTCGGCCGAGACCGGCCAGAGGCGCTCGGCCTGGTCGCGGATCGAGAGGCGAACCTGTGCCGGGGGGACGTCGGAACCGCGCGGACCGGCGGCGTGAAGCTCCTCCTTCAGCTGCGCGAAGAGCGCAGCGACGTCTGAGGTGTCGTCGTCAGGCACTGCGCGGGAGTGTAAAGAGCGGGCATTACGGCCCTGTAAGCAGCACGCTGGAAGAGGAGATCGGGCATTCCACGACCGGGCGGCCTGGCGAATGTCCCGTCGCCGGCGCGTGTCCCAGGCGGTGGTGGCTCCAAGCCGGTAGCAGCAACGCTCCGGAGCGTGGCCCGGTTCAGGGCCGAAGGCGTCTGGCCTGAGAACGCTGCTCCAGGGCAAAGTCTTTGCCCGCGGCCTTGACCTCCGCTCACCTGTGCCGGACGATCTCGGGATCGTGTCCATGGTCACTGGCGAACTCTCGCCTCTGCCCGGCACCGAGGTGCACATCCTCCGTTCCGAGCATGTCGGCGACGAGTTCAAGATCGTCGTCGGTCACTCCGATTCCTCCGTGTCGGTTCCGCCGGTGCCGCTGTTTCTTGGCGACACATGGATGCACTACGGAATCGCGCTCGAGGTCGTCCGAGCCTTGAGATTGACCGAGGTCATCCCGTCGCTGCTCGTCGTGGGTGTCGGTTACCGCACGACAGACCTCGGCGAGACATTCCGCCTTCGGCATCGCGACTTCACCCCCACTATTGCCCCGTTACGCAGCGGCGCTGATCGCTTCCTTGCGTTCCTCTCCGACGAGCTGAAGCCATGGCTGCGAGAGCAGTATGCCGTCGACTCCAGCGACTCGATGTGGTTCGGGGACTCACGCGGCGGGCTGTTTGCCACCTACGTCCTCCTCACCGAGCCCTCGACCTTCAGGCGCTACGGGATCGGCAGCGCATCGCTCTATCCGGACGACGGCGTGAAGTCGATGTTCGACCAGGAAGCCGAGTACGCGCGGGCGCACGACGACCTGGCTGCGAAGGTGGTCTTCACAGTCGGCGGCTACGAGAACCCTGCGGGCCACACCCGCCGCCTAGAACAGCTAGCCCCTGATCAACGAGCCAAGCTCGAGGCTGATCCGGGAGACTGGGGAGAAGACTACGTTGGCGACACCGAGCGCATAGTCGCGGCGCTGCTCGGTCGGGCCTACCCCAGTCTCGCAATCGAGTACGAAGTCCTGCCCGGCGAGTACCACGAGACGGCAGTCCCACTGAACCTGTCACGTTCGCTGCGCTATCTCTTCAACGCTCCTCGCTAAGACCCCTCCTCGGGCGTCATTCGCAAACACTGGCGCACCAGACGGTTTCGGCTGTGGTCCGATATCACCCGGCCCAATGACTCGTCAGGAGCGTTGACTCGCTGCGTGCGACCGTGCGAGCATCGCGACCGTGACGGTTAACTATGGTGTCCTTCA
Organism: uncultured Thermoleophilia bacterium; assembly: GCA_963821575.1. Lineage (GTDB taxonomy): Bacteria > Actinomycetota > Thermoleophilia > Gaiellales > Gaiellaceae > PALSA-600. The sequence goes on along the minus strand of CAWGEJ010000013.1, from coordinate 45,895 downwards.
CGCATCAGTTCCTTGCGGCGTCGCGGTGTTCACATGCACCTGCGGGGCGTCCACGGTCGAATACGACTTGAGCCGAGGGGTGCCCGACCGGTGGGTGGCGGCAGGCGGAGATTCACATCGTTGCCCGCACTGCGTGGCAGCGAGAGCTTCCTGCTGACCGCGCGCATTCTCAGCGATTCTTGAACGACCGCGCGGGCGGAAGTTCCTATCGCGAACCAGTCGCCCAAACCGACCGCAACCACGCGACCGTCGCTGGCAAGCCGTGCGAGCCGAAGCAGCCGCGCTGACGCTCGGGCGTCTGTGAGACTCGGTTGGTCGGTCCGTCAGGGGCCGTTGCCAGGCTAGGTGGTCTTCGTGCCGTTCGTGACTCATCAGGCGTCGGGCCGCGGTTGCGTGCCTTGGGAATGAATCGTCCGAGCGTGCACGGCGACGCCGGCCTGGCGCCCGCTGTTGGCTTGATCAGGAGCTTGTCCGCCTTCTCGGCGTGACTCATCACAGACCTGCCACGCGGTTTCCCTGCTCCAGACCGGCGTACCGGACCCTACGAGTCGGAGGATCGGTCGGGATGCTTGCAGACGAACTGGACTACGTGGTCGGTGTCGACACTCATCGCGATCAACATGTGCTCGCGATCGTCGCCGCAGCGACAGGCGCTGTGATCGCGCAGCGATCGCTGCCAACAAACGCTCGCGGCTACGCCGAAGCCGTGCGCTTTGCCGAGGTGTACGCGCCGGGCGCGCGTATCTGGGCGGTCGAGGGCGCGGGTCACTACGGCGCCGGCCTGGCTCGCTTCTTGAGCGCTCGAGGTGAGCTCGTACACGAGAGCGGACGGAGCAACCGTGCCGAGCGGCGGTTGCGCGGCAAGGACGACTCGCTCGACGCGACCGGGGCGGCCCGCTCGGCGCTCGCGAGCAAACAGCCAGCACTGCCGCGGTCAGGCGAGCGGCAAGAGGCTCTGCGCCTGCTTCTGCTCGCACGGCGCAGCGCGGTCGACGTACGCCGAGTCGCGCTCGTGCAACTCCGCAGCGTGATCGTGACCGCACCCGAGGGCCTGCGCGCCGAGCTGCGGCGGTTACCGCTTGGAGAACTCCTTCGACGCTGCAGCCGCTTCCGCCGCTCGAGCTCACGCACACCCGACCAGCTGGCCACCATCCTCGTGCTCCGCACGCTCGCACAACGGATCCAGGCGGCAACCCAGGAGGCTGCCGAACTCGAACGCGAGATCCTCGCTCACGTGCGGGCGCTCGCTCCCGACCTCCTCAGCGAGCCCGGCGTCGGCCCGATCGTGGCCGCACAACTGATCGTCACCTGGTCACACCACGGTCGCGTGTCCTCCGAAGCCTGCTTCGCACGACTCGCCGGCGTCGCGCCGCTCCCAGCCTCAAGCGGCCTCACGACACGCCACCGGCTCAGCCGCGGCGGCGACCGCCAGCTCAACCGCGCCCTCCACACCGTTGTCTTGCACCGCCGCCAACACGACCCCGCCACCCGCGACTACATCGCCCGCCGGGTCGCCGAAGGCAAAACAACACGCGACGCCGTCCGGCTTCTCAAGCGCTACCTCGCCCGCCACCTCTACCGCGTCATGGAGAACTCGAGCCCACTCACCACTTGACAGTCATAGGAGCTTCATTCCGAACCCTGTTGGCGAACGCGACAGCGACATAGCCTTCACAGGGTGGGTAGCACTAGCCCGGAGCCGCTCGGCTGGTTGAGCGAATACTCGGAGCCGACCTTGCGGGCTGTGTTGCGGGCGGCTGCGCCTGATCTCGCGGGTCTGCCGATCGCTCTTGAAGGCAATCCGGACCTCAGCAACCCGATCTGGGCTTCGAGCCGGGCGACTGTGGGTGAACGGATGTTTGCGAAGTTCGCTTTATCGGAGCGGACGGCTGTCCGCATCTGGCGTGAGGCGCAGGCGCTCGAGCTGCTCGGCAACGAGCTGGGGCTGGCCGTCCCGAAGCTGATGGCGGCTACCCGCAACCCGGCGTTCTTGTTGACTGAGTTGGTGAGCGGCGGCGCGCCACTCAGCTATAAGACCGTCACGGCGGCTGCGCCCGATCGCATCGCGCAACTCGCGACTCAGCTCGCGAGCTTTCTCTCTCAGCTGCACGCCGCTGACACCCTGGCGCGCGTCCGCGAACGGCTCGACAGTCTGCCCCGCTTGCCCGAGCAGGATCTTCACGTCTCGACAGATGAGTTACGAGCCCGCTTCACGACGATGATCGAGCCGCACCAGCGGTCAATGGTGATCCGCTGGTGCGACTGGGTCGACAAACAGCTTGCCTCCCCAGCTGACACCGTATTTGTCCATGGCGACTTGCACCCCTACAACCAGCTTTGGGATCTCGACGAGCCGCGTCTCCTGGCAGTCCTGGACTTCGAGACCAGCGGACTGGCCGAGCCCGAGTTCGACTTCCGCGTACTTCCCGCCTTCGGGCCCGGGGTTGACCTGCTCATGTCGACTGTGAAGCGCTACGAAGCACTATCCGCGCGCAAGCTCAGCCTGCCGCGCATCATGGCCCTCCACCTCCTCAATTACCTCGGCGATGCACTCTGGCGCACCGAGGCAGGCATTGGTCTTCCGGAGCCAGGAGATACGCCATCCGCATACGTCGAGCAGGCGGCAGGGCGCTTGGCTGCACTCGGCATCGATCCGTGACCGGTGCAGCGCTAGTTAGCGACGTCTTGACTGCAAGCGATCGACACCGTCGTCATCGCGGGCGCGAGTCGGCTGACAGCAACGCCATCGCGCCCAGGTGACATTCCCGATCATGGCGCATGCAGCATGGCCCCCCGCGCGCCGGGCAGAGGGCACTAATCGGAGCGGAACGCGCCACCGTCGTGTGCAGGACTCGTCTCGTTCGCGGCTAACAGCCCTAGTCGTCCGGGCAAGTTCTGTCTAAGCGCTTCAGAAGGGACTCCAGAAGATGATCAGACGGCTCCTACCGTTGAGCGGAATCGTGTTCGTCGTCGGCGTTGTCGTTGGGATCGTGGTGATCGGCGGAAACACCCCCGACATCAAGTCGTCGGCGACCAAGATCACCGACTTTTACGGCACGCATCATTCAAAGGAGACCTTCGCTGCCTACGTGGTGACCTGGGCTACCCCGTTCCTGATTCTCTTCTCTGTCAGTCTCGCCCTGATCCTGTGGACGGGCCAAACCGTCCGGGACAACGTCTGGCAGTTGATCCTGATCGCGGGTTCGATTGTGTCTGCGACCGGCTTCCTCGTCGCTGCTGCCATGCACTACGCGCTCGCCGACGGTGGCCAGCACCACCTCTCCGCCTCTGCGATGGAGGCACTGAATGCGATTGACGCGGACAACTACCTCGTCTTCGTCGGCGGGCTCGGTGTGATGTTGATCGGAGCAGCAGGAGCGATGATCCCCCGCGCCGATGGGCTCCGCTGGCTTGGCTGGGCCGCTCTCGTCTTTGGCATCGGCCTGTTCACGCCGGTCGGGTTCTTCGCCATGCTGCTGTCGGGCCTGTGGATCATCGTCGTCGCCGTGCTCGCTTTCAGGAAGCAGTCAGACGCGCCGGTGCCGACGCCCCAACCGGCCTGAGACCCGCAAGCACGACCTGATCGAAGAACAGCCGCCGATCACGACGAACGCCAAGTGGTCGGCGGTTCGCTGGGCCAGGAACCAACCTCCGACTCGGGGGACATTCGCATCGCCGGCGCAAGCGGAGGACATGGTGTCCGACACCACTGGTGTCAGACACCACTTCGGGTCGCGCTGCGGTCAGGGTGCGCTCAACGTGCAGCTCTGTTGGACAGGACACGAAGTCGGAGTTGATGCCATCCGAGCCTCTATCTTCGGCCTGCTCGGTTCGATCGCCGAGTCCTCCAGCCAACTGGCCCACGCCGTGGCTCGTGGCCTCGCAGGTCACGTACCTGGTACCTCCGGTACCAGGTACCGATCGTTCGAACCAACTTGCTCAGGCGACGGGTGGTCAGCCGGCGTCCACGACCACGCTCGGACCGTACGTGTCCTGGAAGCGTTCCAGGACGCCTGACGAGAGGAGCCGCTCGCGGGCTTCGGTTGCATCCTCGAGGCTGCCGAACTCGAGGTAGATGAAGACCTCGTTCGGATCGTCGACGCTCTGCAGGACACGCTGAACCTGCGCCTTCTCCCGTGCGCGCGGCTTGTCCTGGTCGAACATCGGACGCCACGTGTCGTAGTCGCCCGTCTGAATACGCGTGATGATGAATGCGGTCACTCCTTGCCTCCTCGTCGGAACTGATTGCGGCGTTTGCTGCCCTTAGCTTGTGACCGCGAAGAGATGCCACTCGCCGGGCACTCCCTTCAGGGTGTGTGACCCGCGGTCGGCGAACTGGAGCCCCGGCTCGACCGTCGTCTTGACCGCCTCCGAGACGAGCACTTCACCCGGAGCTGCGAGCGCAACGATCCGGGCGCCGATGTGGATCGCAAGTCCAGTGCATTTCCCGTCAGCGACGTGGCAATCCCCTGTGTGAATGCCGACGCGAATTGTCAGCCCGAGCGGGCGAACCGCTTCGATGATCGCTCGGGCGGCGTCGATCGCCTGCGCGGGCCGGGTGAAGATGATGAAGAAGCCGTCCCCGCTCGTGTCCATCTCCTGGCCGTCGAATCGGGCGATCTGAGCGCGCACCGCCGCATGGTGGCGTTCGAGCAGATCGGCCCACTCGCCGTCGCCGAGCGATGCCGCCAGCTCGGTCGAACCGACGATGTCGGTGAAGAGGGAGGTCGTCTTGTCCACTTCCCAAGCATAGGGGTGGCGTTTCGCCCGACCCAGCCTCAGCGAGTGTCCCTGAGCCATGAGCAGGCGCAATCGACCTTCAGGCGGCCGGCAGCGTCAGTCGCCGAGATGCGCGCCGCCGTGCTCGAGGACGGCCAGACGTTGCAACCAGGCGCCGGAACTACCCATAGATGAGTCCTTCGGTGCGAGGGGATCAGACTACGATCGCGCGATGGTCGGCATCTCTCTGCTCACGCTCGTCCCTGGCGAGCTCGGCGGCAGCGAAACCTACGTGCGCGAGCTCCTTCGCGGACTCGGACGCGTCGGTGAGCTCCCCTACCGCGTGCTGCTGCCGCCCCTGGCGCCCCGTGCGGCCGAGGGCCTGCCGGGGGAGGTGGCGGACGAGTACCGGCGAGCACACTCACCGGCACAGCGGCTGATCGCGATGACAGCAGCAGCCGCCCGCCCCGGCCCACTGCGCCGCAGGCTGCGCGGCGCGGACGTCGTCCACTATCCGCTGACGTTGCGGATCCCGGCGCTCTCGCCGAGCGTCGTCACCCTCCACGACGTACAGCACCTCGACTTGCCGCACATGTTCTCGCGCTCGGAGCTCTTCTTCCGCAAGCTCGCCTGGCATCGCTCAGTCCGCGGCGCGGACCTCGTGGTCGTGATCAGCGAGTTCGTGCGAGAGCGCGCCGTTGCCCGGCTCGATCTCGATCCGGCGCGGATACGCGTCGTGCCGCTCGGTCTCAACCATGCGGCGCTGACGCCCCGCGACGCAGAGCGCGAGCCGTTCCTTCTCTATCCGGCCCGCCGCTGGCCGCACAAGAACCACGACCGGCTGTTCGAGGCGTTCGCCCTCGTGCGGCGCGAACGGCCGGCGACTACGACTCGTGCTCACGGGCGGCGGCGAATGGTCGTCTGTGCCCGACGGTGTGGACGCACGTGGCCACGTGCCCTTCGCCGAGATCGTCGGCCTCATGCAGCGCGCCTCCGCGCTGGTCTTCCCCTCCCTGTACGAGGGCTTCGGCCTGCCGCCGCTCGAGGCGATGGCCTGCGGCTGCCCCGTCGCATCGTCGAACGCAGCAGCGCTGCCCGAGACTGTGGGCGACGCCGCCCGGCTGTTCGATCCGACCGACCCGCGCGCGATCGCCGACGCGGTGCTCGAGGTTCTCTCTGAGCCAGACGAGTGGCGACGCCGGGGCTTGCGTTCGCGCGGAGCAGTTCTCCTGGGACGAGACTGCGCTGGCGACCGAAGCGGTCTATCGCGAGCTTCTCTGACCGAGCCGGCCGGCACGCGCGTCCCGCCAGCCCGCGAAGACGGCCCGCGCCGCATCGGTGCGCGCGGGATGGATCGCGGCCTGCGCGAAGTGCGACCCGACGACGACCAGTCGCCGCAGGCCGCGTAGCCCGCGCGGCAGTGGCGCGTACCTCTCCGCGACGACGATCGTGTTGCGCGTGTCGTAATAGAGATTGGCCGTCGAGGACGCGGCCGCCTGTCGCAGCCGAGCCCTTGTGCCGCACCCGGGCAGTCGGGCACGAGCACCACCGCGAAGCCCGCCCGGCGGATGCGCAGCGACCAGTCGACGTCCTCGACGTACAGGAACAGCGAGTCGTCGAGCAGCCCCGCCTGGTCGACCGCAGCACGCGAGACGGCGAGCGCAGCGCCGTCGGCCCGCCCGACGTCGCGGAGCGACAAGGGAGGCGAGGCCTCAACGCGGCCGGAGTACCCGAGCCTTGCGTTGAACGACGCACCTGCGTACTGCACTTCGTCGCCGTCCTCGTCGAGGATCAGGCAGGCAAGCAGACCCGCGTCCCGTCGCGTTTCAGCGGCGTGTTCCAGCGCCTCAGGAAGACCCACCTCGGCGACCGCGTCGTTGTTGAGCAGCAAGACCCAGTCGGCGCCCCGCTCGAGCGCGCGCCGGATGCCAGTGTTGTTACCCCCGGCGAAGCCGAGGTTCGCCCCTGTCCGGATCAGCTCCACGTCTGGGAAACGCTCCTCGACGGTCGCGGTCGGAGCCGTCGGTCGAGCCGTTGTCGACGCAGATGGCCGGCAGATCGCCGACGGAGGAGAGCGCCGCGCAGCGTGTCCTCGCCGCCGTTCCAGTTGAGGACGACCGCGATGAGGTTCACGGCGACCGGATGAAGTGGGCGATCGAGCCCGCCCCCGCCTGCCGGTCCCAGCCCGGGCCGACCTCTGGTCATCAGCTGCGCGACGCCGGGATAGAAGTTCCCGTACCCGCCGCTGTCGACGGCGTCGTGGAAGAGCAGGTGGCCGCCCGGACGAACGAACTCGCCCCAGCGCTCGAAGTCGGCCCTGGCCCCCTCGTACGAGTGGTCGCCGTCGATGAACAGGACCTCGAGCGGCAGCTCAGGCGGCTCGGCCGTGCGCGAATCGGCGACGAGCAAATGCACCTTGTGCGCAAGTCCGTAGCGTTCGAGCGCGGCTCGCAGTTCGGCGTCGAGCTGCGGGCCGGGCATATCGGGCCGCAGCGCGACGTGCAAGTCGTACGACCACAGCTCGACGCCGTCGCGCATCGCCGCAGCGAAGATGAACGTGCTGCCGCCCTTGAAGCGGCCGATCTCCGCGATCGGCCCGGTGGCAGCGTTGCCGAGCCGGTAGAGAAGCGCGGCCTCGTCGATCTGCAGCGAGGCGACACCGTGGTTCAACTGATTCGACGAGAAGAGGAACGCGAGATCCTCGAAGCCGTGTACGCCCGCCGGCCACTGCTCGACGTTCGGGAAGCGCATCGTTGCGGGATCGGGCAGGACGGACGCGTGGATCAGGTTCTTCCCGACTGTAGTGCGACCGACCCAGCGCACGATCTGCTTCAGCGTTCGGCACGACGAGCACGCTACTGCAACGTGCGCAGGTACGTCCACGCATGGCGCAGCCCGGCCGGGCGCCAGAGCGCAAGCGCCCCGGAGTACAGGACGAGCCCCACCGCCGCCGCCGCGACGGGCTCGAGGACCAGGCGCGGCAGTCCGAACGCTGCGACAGCGAGCCCTCCGCATACGAGCGCCGCAATACCGACGCCCGATGACGACCCGCCTGACCGCCCCGAGTGCGGCGAGCAGCACGAACAGGACGAGCGCGGTCGTCACAGCGAGCCCGCCGGCAACCCCGCCGAGACCGAACGCGGCACGCAGTCCCCAGTCGACCAGCACCTGCGCGACAAGCACTCCGAGTGCGAGCACCGGCAGCCAGCCGGCGCGGCCGCGGACGAAGATGAGCGGGTAGGTCACCGTGACGGCGACGGAAGCGACCATCCAGGGGGCGAGATAGACGACGAGGCGGCCGAGCTCGGCGCCGGTGCCGCCGCCGTAGCTCGATCCGAGCACGCTGCCGTGCCACCGTCCCGCCGGCGACGGCGAACACGCCGGCCGCGGCAGCGACGGGGACGAGCGAGAGCCACGAACTCGCCGATGACATGCAGCGCAACGCGGTCGGGCGCCGAGCCCTCGCGAGCGAACGGTACAGTCGCAACGAGTGCGATCGAGGCGGCGGTCACCGAGACGAGGAAGGCCGCGATCAGATATGCGTAGGAAAACGTCGTCGCGCGGCCGGTCCCGATGCCCGAGGCGAAGCGGTATGCGATCAGATAGAGGCCCTGCAGCGCGAACGGCAGCGCGACGCCCTCGGCCAGCTCGAGGAGCCGACCCCAGACACCGGACGTCCGGGAGCCCGACGCCGCGCCGCGCGAGCAGAGCGGCGAGCGGGATGCCAAGCGACAGCGCACCGTTCAGCGCCAGCCCCCAGCCGAACGCGATCACGCCGTGGCCGATCAGCGCGAGCGTCAGTGCGACGCCCGCGATCGAGCCGACCGCGAAGCCGAACGCCGCCCACTGATAGTCGTCGAGCGCCGCCAGTGCGCTCGCGACCAGCCCGGCGTAGATCTGCGCCACAGCCGACGCGACGACCCAGGGCAGGAGCGCCGCCGCCTGCCCGCGCGTCGTCGTGATTCGACGCGAGCGTGGACGCGACTCCGTGCGGCCAGACGATCGCGAGCGCGGTCACGACCGCGAGCGGCGACCGCCAGTCCGGCCGACCAGGCTCCGACCTCGTGCGCGAGCCGACCGTCCCTTGCGAGCCGCGACGAACCGCGGCAGAACGATCACGCGCAGCGATCCGGCGACGAGGACGAGCGCCAGATAGACGCCGTACGCGGCGAAGAAGCCGTCCGTCTTTACGCCGTGCCCAAACTTGCGCGAGAGAATGATCGCCGAGCACCGCGGCCGAGGCACTGACGGCCACGGTGGAGATTCCCGTCAGAAGACCGCTGCGAACAGCCCCCTGACCGCGTGAACGATTACCCTCCATCCGTGCTCGGCGACGATACAGCGACCTGGTCCGACGGAGAGCTCGACGCTCTGCGCGGCGAGTTCGGGCGATGCCTACACCGGCCGGACCGTGCTCGTCACCGGCGCCGACGGCTTCATGGGCTCGCACCTCACCGAGGCGCTCGTCGGCCTCGGCGCGCACGTCGTTGCGTTCGTCCGCGCAACGTCGTCGGGCGCGCTCAACAACATCGGTCATCTTCGCGACGACCTGACGGTCGTGTTCGCCGACCTGACGGACAAGACGTCGATCGACCACTGCGTCCGCGACCATCTCGTCTCGGCACCCGACCGGCCGTACGTGTTTCACCTCGGCGCCCAGGCGCACGTCGGCGAGTCGTGGCACCGCCCGTACGAGACCGTGATGGCAAACACGATCGGCACGCTCAACCTCCTCCAGTCGATCGTCGATCTCGACGTCGAGCTCGAGAAGTTCGACACCGCCGGCACGTCGGAGGAGTACGGAAACGTGCGGGAGGCCGTCGCGCATCATCACGACTTCGACTCTGCGGGCTCGCTGATCCTGCACGAGCGCTCGCCGATCAACCCGAAGTCGATCTATGCGACGGCCAAGGTCGCTGCAGATTTCCTGACCATGAACTTCCACGACGCCTACGGCGTCCCGGGCGTTGTGACCCGCATGTTCAACAACTACGGGCCGCGCCAGAATCCCCGCTACGTCACCGGCACGATCATCACCCAGGCGCTCTCGCGACCCGAGGTCGAGCTCGGGGCACTCGAGCCGCTGAGAGACTTCTGCTTCTGCACCGACGGCGTGCGCGGCCACCTCACCGTCGCTGCGCAGGGCATTCCCGGCGACGTCTACGTCTACGGCCAGGGCCAGAACATCTCGATGGCCGATTGGTGCAGCATGATCCTGCGGGTCGGCGCCGAGCACGGCTTCTGGCCCGAGGACCGCCACGTCGTGATCGACGAGAGGCGGCTGCGCCCGGGCGCGACCGACGTGATGGCGCTCCGCGTGGGCTACGAGAAGCTGCAGGCGGAGACCGGCTGGGAGCCGAAGGTCTCGTGGGAGGACGGCGTGCTGCGGACGATTCAGTGGTACGCGGAGCACCGGGAGAGCTGGCTCGGGCGCGTCGACTGGCTGACACGCCGGCCGGCCGAGACGCGATGAGCCGCGTCCTCGTCACGGGAGGCGGAGGGTTCCTCGGCTCGCACGTCGTCGAGCGCCTCGAGTCCGCAGGCCACGAGGTCTTCGCCGCGCGAAGCCGCGACTACGACCTGACGCACTTCGACGACGCCGAGCGGATGTTCGCCGACGCCCAGCCCGACCTCGTGTTCCACCTCGCCGCGGAAGTCGGCGGCATCGGTGCGAACCGCGCCAACCCGGGCCGCTACTGGTACGCGAACTTGATGATGGGCGCGCACGTGCTCGAGCTGGCCCGAGCGCACTCGGTTCGGAAGCTCGTGATCGCCGGCACGGTGTGCGCCTACCCGAAGCACACGCCGGTTCCCTTCTCCGAGGACGAGCTCTGGAACGGCTATCCGGAGGAGACCAACGCTCCGTACGGTGTCGCGAAGAAGTCGATCCTCGTCGGAGCGAACGCCTACCGCGCGCAGTACGGCCTCGATGCGATCTTCCTGCTGCCCGCGAACCTGTACGGGCCGCGCGACAACTTCGACCTCGATTCCTCGCACGTGATTCCGGCGTTGATCAGGAAGATGGTCGAGGCCGACGGTGAGGTGACGCTGTGGGGCGACGGGTCGCCGACCCGCGAGTTCCTCTACGTCGACGACTGCGCAGAAGCGCTGCTGCTCGCCGCCGAGCGTTACGACGGCTCGGCTCCGGTGAACATCGGCACCGGCGTCGAGACGTCGATCCGCGAGCTCGCCGAGACGATCGCCGACCTCACCGGGTTCGGCGGCGAGATCGTCTGGGACCCGTCGATGCCGAACGGGCAGCCGCGCCGGAGCCTCGACGCCTCGCGGGCGCGCGAGCTCTTCGGGTTCGAGGCGAGGACCTCCCTCCGCGACGGGCTCGAGAAGACGATCGCTTGGTACCGGAGCTCCTCAGCCGTCAACGCGTAGCGGTCGCCGCGCTCGCCGTGGCGGCGATCGTCGTCGTCGCGCTCATCGCGGCGACGCAGACGACCGCCGGTGCTGCGTCGGTCGTGCTGGCACTGGTGCTCGCGCCGATCGCCGTCGTCGCGACTGCGGCGATCGGCGGCAGGATCGCGGGAGATCGCTTCGGCGTCGCCGCGGGTGTGGTCTATGTCGTGCTGCCGCTGCTCGCCAACCGGTTCGTGCTCCCGACGTACCGCGGCACGTTCGATGCGCACGCACTCGCGGCGCTGGTCGGGCTTCGACACACCTACGTCTTCGCTCTCGGTGTCGCAGCGGCAATCGTCGTCGCCCTCGCGCCGAAGGTCGTCGCGGCCGCGGGAGGTGCCGTCGCATTCGTCGTCACCGCGGCGACGTGGCAGTTCGCGGGCCTCGGCCATCTCCCGTCGGCGTTTCACGAGACCGTGTGGAGCGTCGCGCTGCTGGAGTGGCTCGCGCTCGCGGGGATCGTGGGGGCGCTGATCCGGTCGCCTCTGCTCGGAACGGCGGTCGGAGGGTGGCTGCTGGCGGCCGTCCTCTGGGGCGCACATCGAGGCTACGACGGCGCCGTCTTCTGGAGCTCCCTGGCGGCCGCAGTCCCGGCGGCGGCAGTCGTGCTCAGCTCGCTGGCGCTTCTGGTGCCGCGGCTGCGTCCGGCAAGGCGTCGCGCTCCGGCTCCGACCGAGCACTGAGCTCGAGCTCCAGGAGCGCCACCCGCTGGGCCAGGACGACGTTCTGGTCGGCGAGCTTCGAGATCACGGTCGAGTAGTGCAGCAGCACCGCCAGGACGAAGAGCAGCGCGACCGCGAACAGCACCGCCGGCGGATAGGTCTGGACGCCGAACCAGCCCGCGATCACGTTCAGCCCACCGCGCCACGCCGACAGAACGAGGAGCACGAGCCCGGTCAGCACCCACAGGAGCGCGTAGCGCTCGCGCAGCCGCCGCGACCTGATCAGCTCGAAGACGACGAAGAGCAGAAAGAGCGACGCGGCAGTGGCCGCGAGCGAGACAGCGAGCGGGGTCTGACCGGACGCGATCACGCGTCCTCCAGGGGGGTCGCTTTCCGCCGCAGCGATCCGATCACGATCGCGAGCATCACCTTCGCCATGTAATACACGGTCAGGAGGCCGTGGATCGAGGAACTGCCGGCGGCGCGCTCGCGCATCCGCACCGGCTCCTCGGCGAGCCGGAGCCGGTGCTTGTGCGCCATCACGGCCGCCTCGACCTCCGGGTAGTCGTGCGGGTAGTCGGCGGCGAACAGCTCGATCGCCTTGCGGTTCAGGACCTGGAAGCCGCTCGTCGTGTCCGTCAGGCGCTGCGCGGTGAGCAGCGACACGGTCCTGGCGAGAATGCGAATGCCGATCCGCCGCGTTGCAGACGACCGGTAGCCGTCCGCACCTGCAAAGCGCGAGCCGACGCACACGTCGGCGCGGTCCGAGACGACGACGTCGAGCAGGGGGCCGAGCTCCGCCGGATCGTGCTGACCGTCCCCGTCGACGCGGATCGCGAGCTCGTAGCCTTCCTGCGCCGCATACCGAAAGCCCGTCTGCACGGCGCCGCCGATCCCGAGATTGAACGGCAGCGAGATGACGAGCGCGCCGCGGCGGCGTGCGCGCGCGGCGGTCGCGTCGCTCGACGCGTCGTCGACGACGAGCACGACGACGCCGGGGTCGAACGCAACGAGCTCGTCGATCACGTCGCCGATCGCGTCCTGCTCGTTGAACGCAGGAATGATCGCGATGCTCTTCACGCCGGCACGCCCAGCCCCACCAGGTCGAGCAGCCGCCGCGCGCGATGGCGGTAGGTGTGCTCGTCGAGCACGCGCTCCCGCGCGCGCCTGCCGAGCTCTTCCGCCTGAGCCGGATCTGCGAGCAGACTGCGGTAGGCGTCGATCGCCTGCTCCGCGTTCTCGACGACGAGCAGCTCGGAGCCCGGCTCGAACCACCGCTCGATGCCGTTGTAGGGATTCGCGACGATCGCCGCACCGGCAGAGGCGAGCTCGAACGGCCGGCATGACGACGACGCGTAGACGGTCGCATGCGAGCGGCGCGTGACGCAGAGGTTGATGCGGGCGGCCGAGATCGCTCGTGCGAACGCATTGAACGGGACATCACCGATGCGGCGGGCGGTCCCGACGTCACCCTGGAAGTCGCGGCCGCCGAGCGCGAAGTCGACGTCGGGCAGTGCGCGCGAGGGCTCACCGATCAGAGCCTGCATCCACTCGCGGCGGAACTTGTCGCCGTAGCCGTAGAAGAAGACGTCCATCTCCTTCTCGACCGCCTGCGGCGCGAAGAAGTCCGGGTCGGCGCCCCAGAAGACGGCCTCGGCCCGCCGCGCGCCGAGGTCGCGCAGCCGCTCGAGCCCTCCCTCCGAGTTCGAGACGACGAGGTCGTACTCCGACGGATCGGCCTGCTGGTACCAGTTGAACCCCGTGTCCATGCCGCCGAACTCGGGCAGGCTCATCGGCACGTCGCCGTCGTAGAAGACGATCGGCAGGTCGTACCGCTCGCGCAGGTAGGTCGGGATGCCGCGCAGGTGCGCCATCGGCACGGTGAAGACCACGAGCGCGTCGGGACGCTCGTCGCGGACCAGCCGGTCGAGGTGCTTCCGCCACCGCGGCGTCACCCAGCGCCAGATCGCTTCCCGCGTCATGCGCTCGCCGAGCCCGTCCTCCGGGTTGTCCTCGGCGCGGCGCAGGTACGAGTCGCCCTTGAGACGCGCGACCGCGTCGCGTGCGCGCGCGAACGACTCGCCTTCGACGAACGTCGGATTGGGCGCCGTGCGCCACCAGGGCGACTCCACCGCGCGGCCGCGGTACGGAGTGACGACGAGATCGACGCCTTCCTCGTAGAGGCCCTTCCAGAGCTGCCACCACGCAGGCGTGCAGCCGTAGCGAAAGTCGAGATCGACGGCGGAGGCGGCGACGAGCAGCTTCACACGCACAAGTCTCGCACGGAGGCGTTACGAACCCGTTAGCGGGCCGCAGGGTCGAGAGATAGGACTGCGGACAAAGCCGGCTCTAGGAACCATGAAGCTGCAGGATGTTCACCACGACGAAACGGATGAGGCACCTACGATCGGTTCATGCCCAGCACGCTGTCAACCCGGCGTCGGTATCTGTGGGGAGAACCGAGTCGTCCGAACAGCGTGCGCTGCTCCGCGGCGGGCTTGTCCGCAGGATTCATGCCGACCAAGCCCGTCGCGTTGAGCCAGGGCAAGATCGCCATAGAGCCCTTCCCTCACTCGACCCGGCCTGGCAGCTAGCGTGGACCTGGACGCCACATCGAGAGGAGACCCTATGACGGGGCAGAGGCAGGAAGCACGTGAGCAGCACATGCTGCTACTGGTGGAGGCAGCACAGCGGGCAGGGGAGTCAGAGCGCGAGATCAGCGACCTGGTCAAGGACGCTGTTGAGGTGGACACCGAGAGAGATCGCGCGGCCTAAGAGGCTACGCGCGCATCGGATGTTGGTGTTGTGGGTGATAGTCATCCACAACACATGAACCTCACCAACCGCGGGAAGATTGGTGAACGGCTAGCCGGGTTCGTCTACGGGACGATCGTCGTGCTCTCGGTGATCGTGACCGGCGCGAAGGCGTTTCCGAACGAGCTAGGGCATATCGCGTTGCTCGTGGGTGTGACGACGATTGTGTTCTGGCTCGCCCACGTCTACGCGAACGCCCTCGCCTTCAGTGTCGGTCATGACGCGCACCTGTCGCTCGCCGAGTTCGGTCACATCGCGCGCCACGAGGCATCGATCCTCGCAGCGGGTGTCCCGCCCGAGACCGCTCTGATCCTCGGCGGGATCGGCCTGTACGGCGAGCACTTCGCGATCTGGCTCTCGTTCGGGTTGGGCATGGCGGTGCTGGCCGCGACTGGCTTCGTGTTCGCGCGCGTCGAGCGCCTCGGCCCCATGCGGGGGGTCGTGGCGGTGCTCGCCAACCTTGGCCTCGGAATCGTGCTCGTCGGCCTCAAGGTCCTCGTCGTCCACTAAGCGTCTCACGACTCCTCGTGGCAGCGATCGAACACGCTCGCCGGGACCGCTTCGAGCGGTTGCTTACACACGTTCGTTTCCAGATTGTTTCCACGTGTAGTTCCGAGGGTGGCGAGAATCGGCCCCGGGATGAGGGTCGCCGTGATCGATGTGGGTTCGAACACGATCCGGTTGCTGGTTGCAGAGTCAGGCGAATACGGTCTCGCGACTGTGGAAGAGCATCGCGCTCGAGTCGGTCTTGGGCTGGACGTGGAGAACCACGGCCGTGTCTCGAAACGGAAGATCCGCGAGGCTGCCGGGGCCGTTCGGAAGTTCGTGACGCGGGCGCAAGAACTGGGGTGTGCCGGCTTGGTGGTTGCGGTGACTTCGCCTGGGCGCCAGGCGACGAACGCCGACCAGCTCATCTCTCGACTCGAACGAGAGACGACGTCGCAAGCTGTCGTCGTCCTTTCGGGCGAGCAGGAAGCTCGGTTTGCCTGGGACGGGGCGGTGTCGCGGTGCGGCTGGTCGCAAGGGAGTCTTCTGGTCTGCGACGTGGGCGGCGGTTCAACCGAGCTCGCCTTTGGGACGCAACCCGACAGGCCCGTGTGGCTGCACTCGATCGACATCGGTTCACTCCGACTCTCGAGGCGCCTAAGGGCCGAAGAGCGGCTGACGAAGAAACGGCTCTCAACAGGCTGGGCGGAAGTGGAAGCGATGCTTGGCAGCTCGCCGATGCCGTCGCCGCTACGAGCCGTCGCGGTCGGAGGCAGCGCCCGCGCCATCAGCAGGATTGCCGGCAAGAGCCTCGATGCCGGTCAGCTCTCGGATGCACTTCACCTGCTCAGGACCGGTTCTAGAGCAAAGGGGGCGAAGGCTGCTGCCATCGGCTCGGCGCGGACACCCACCGTAGCCGCCGGTGCCTTGATCCTCGCGGCCCTGCAGCGGCGAATCGCCGTCCCACTCGAGTTCGTGGGAGCGGGCTTACGGGAGGGGCTTGCTCTCTCGGTCATCGCAAGATGTGCGGCGGGCTAGGCTCGCGTGCGGTCTGCTTCGCCCGCGGCTAGGGCTGTGGGGGACGGCCCTCAGGCCGCCTCGGTCACTGGGTGGCTGCGTCGCTATGGTCCGCAGCGGCAAAGAGAACCCAATCGGCTGGGATCCTCCTCGGCAGCCGGGTTGTGACCTCGCATTTCTGGTCGCCCGGAGTGCCGGGCGAGCGAAATGTCATTCGTGAAAGGACACAGTGATGGGCAAGCCCTTCAAGGGAACAATCAACATCGACATCAAGGATTCCGTCCCCGACTGGGAGCCCTTTGCGCAGCCCATTCCACCGGACGATGCGCCAAACGTGCTCTACATCGTTCTCGACGACGTCGGCTTTTCGGCGATGGAGTCCTTCGGGGGGCTGATCGAGACGCCGAACATCAAGCGGATCGCCGAGCGTGGACTGCTGTACAGCAATTTTCACACCACGGCGCTCTGCTCGCCGACCCGCTCCTGCCTCCTGACCGGACGCAACCACACAACGAACTCCATGGCGTGCATCACCGAGGCCGCCTCGGGGTTCCCGAACGCGAGCGGTCACATCCCCGGTGAGTGCGCGATGATCCCCGCCGTTCTGGGCGAGCTCGGCTGGAACACCTACATCGTCGGCAAGTGGCACCTCTGCCCCGAGGACGAGATGAACAACGCCTCGACCAAGAAAGACTGGCCGCTCGGACGAGGCTTCGAGCGCTTCTACGGCTTCCTCGGCGCCGAGACGAACCAGTGGTACCCCGACCTCACCTACGACAACCACTCGGTGGACCAGCCCAAACTGCCGGAAGAGGGTTATCACTTCTCGGTCGACATCACCGACAAGGCGCTCTCGTTCATCAAGGACGCCAAGGTCGTCGCCCCGAACAAGCCGTTCTTCCTCTACTACGCCTTCGGGGCCGCGCATGCTCCGCATCACGTCCCGCAGGAGTGGGCCGACAGGTACAAGGGCAAGTTCGACATGGGCTACGAGGCCTACCGCGAGCTCGTGTTCAAGAACCAGAAGCAGCTCGGGATCGTCCCGGCGCACGCCGAGCTTTCGCCGATCAACCCGTACACCGATCTGAAAGGGCCGGAGGGCCAGGGCTGGGGCGAGCTCGACGTCGTCCGGCCGTGGGACTCCCTGACCGACGACGAGAAGCGCCTCTTCGCGCGGATGGCCGAGGTGTATGCCGGCTTCCTGAGCCACGCCGACGACCAGCTCGGACGCGTGCTGGACTACCTCGAGCAGTCAGAACAGCTCGACAACACCTTGATCGTGCTCGTTTCCGACAACGGCGCCTCGGGCGAAGGCGGCCCCAACGGATCGGTGAACGAGAACAAGATCTTCAACGGTCTGCCCGACACGATCGAGGAGGCCCTCAAGTACGCCGACGTCCTGGGCACCCCGAAGACCTACAACCACTATCCAACAGGCTGGGCCTGGGCTTTCAACACCCCCTTCAAGATGTGGAAGCGCTATGCGAGCTACCAGGGCGGGACGGCCGACCCGATGATCGTCTCCTGGCCGGCACAGATCAAGGAGACCGGCATCCGGACGCAGTACACGCACGCGGTCGACATCGTTCCGACCGTGTACGACCTGCTCGGAATCGAACTGCCGGAGGTGGTCAGTGGGTACACGCAGCACCCGCTCGAGGGGGAGAGCTTCGCTGCGAGCCTTCACGACGCAGGCGCCAAGGGCAAGCAGACGCAGTTCTATTCGATGCTCGGCACACGCGGCATCTACCACGAAGGATGGAAAGCCGCCTCTGTGACTCCCGCCGCCCCGGGGGCTTGGGGGGACTTCCCCTCCCAACGCTGGGAGCTGTTCAACGCCGAGGCAGACCCGAGCGAGTGCCACGACCTCGCCGACGAACAGCCCGAGAAACTCCAGGAGCTCATCGCTCTCTGGTGGGCCGAGGCGGGCAAGTACGGCGCTCTCCCACTCGAGTCGCGAGACGCAATGGGAATCCTGCTCGCTCCGAGGCCGCAGCTCTCGAAGCCGCGCGACCGCTACATCTACTACCCGGACTGCGCAGAGGTGCCCGAGTCGGTCACCCCGAACATCCGCAACCGCTCATACGCGATTGCCGTCGAGTTGAAGATCGACACGCCGGAGGCGACTGGTGTCCTGTTCTCGCAGGGCTCGCGCTTCGGCGGCCATGCGCTCTACCTGAAGGACGGCAAGTTCAAGTACGTCTACAACTGGGTCGGCGAATTCGAACAGATCGTCGAGTCTGCCAAGGCGATCCCGACCGGCGATCATGTTCTCTCCGCATCGTTCGTCAAGGAGGGTGATGCAATGCCCACCGAGGGGACTCTGACCCTGTACATCGACGACGAGCAGGTCGGCGAGGCCAAGATCAAGACCCAGCCGGGCAAGTTCTCGCTGGCGGGTGAAGGACTGAACGTCGGCAAGGAGGGCGGCGAGCCGGTCACCGACGATTATCCCGGTACGTCGCCCTGGGCCTTCGTCGGCGGGACGATCCACCGGGCGACGATCGACGTCGCCGGTGAGCCGTGGGTGGATCTCGAGAGCGAGCTCGCCGGAGCATTTGCGCGCGACTGACACGAGGCCAATCACAGATCGATCGCTGGGGGGGTCGGACCTAGGTCCGATCCCCCCATCCGAGTGGCTCTTCCTTCGGGGTGAACTCGAGGCTGACGCGCACACACAAGACCCCGACGCTCGCCTCCCGCCGACCTGAGTCTCTTGCGCGCACCGGACACCACCACCACACGCCGAGAATGACATTGGGTGCGGTCATGACCCTCAGGAAGCCGCCGGTTCGAAGGATCGGTACCTGGTACCTGAGGTACCAGGTACCTGGCTTGCGAAGCTGAGGGCGCTGGGATGCGCGAGTGTTCGCCAATGGCCCCTGAAGGTTACGGTGGCGGCGTGACAGGCGATGACAACCGGCGCGGCCTGTCTCGGGCCTACAGCGAAGAGACGTGGCGCGTATACGAGTTCCTGGACATCAGCCTCGATCCGGGCGGCCTCGATTCACTCTATGAGTTTGCGGCGCCGCACCTCGCTAGCGATTCGCGGATCCTGGATGCGGGGTGTCGGGACGCAAAGCACCTGATCGAACTGATCCGCCGATACGGAGGGTCAGGAGTTGGGGTCGACCCGGTTGCGATCCACGTTTCTCGCGCACACCAGGCTATCGCGGCTGCTGACCTGGGCGCTCGGGTTCAAGTCCGGGAAGGCTTGATGGAGGAGTTGCCCGAGGATGTGGGCCGCTTCGACTTCATTTGGTGCCGCGACGTTGTCGAGGGGGTCGCGGCCCTTGATCGGTTCATGGCCACGGCGCACCAGTTGTTGTTGCCGTCGGGAAGGATGCTCGTCTACACGGTCTTCTATAGCGACCTTATGTCGTGCAGCGAGCGCGACATGATGGGCCGCATGCTCGGGAGCGTCCCCAGAAACCTGATTGAAGCCAACGTCGAAGATTCGTTCGCGACGGCGAGCTTCACGATCGAGCGAAAAGACGTGATCGGCAGCGAGTGGCGCGAGCACGCTGAGGAGAACGACGGTGGAGTCTCACAGTCACTTCTTCGGCTCTCGCGCCTCCGCCGACAGCGAGAAGAGCTTGTGGAACGGTTTGGATCGGACGTCATCGACCACGTTGAGGCGAACCTTCACTGGCTCCCGTATCTAATCCTGGGAAAGCTCGTTCCGACGGTCTACATCCTGCGGCCGCTCACGTAGCGCCCAACACACACGTCCCCGCTCGCTCGGCTGCGCGACCGTCCTCCCGCCAGACACTTTCGTCCCTGGAATGCGCGGATTGGCGCTACTCCGCGATCGATTCGCCGGTGCCGCCGAGCTCTGCCGGGAAGTCCTTGAGCTTCGGGAGCCCGTCCTTCATGGGGAGGACCGTGGACGCGTAGTTGACGTGGATCCCGGGCGTGAACGGGAACGTGGGAATCGTCGCCGCGTAGACGTCGACCAGATCCCACGTCGGGTGCCGCGTCAGGAGATGACCGCCGCAGAGTTGACACCATTGCCGGTAGCTCTGCTCCGTCTTGTGGTACTCCCCGATGTGCTCCTCGCCCTGGGTCACCTCGACCGCGTCGGACTTCCACAAGGTGAACGCGTTGACAGGCCCGGCCGACCAGCTCCTGCAGTTCGCACAATGGCAGTAGCCCGCGCCGACCGGATCACCGCTCACGACGATCCTGACCGCGCCGCAGTAGCACTGCCCGTCGAAGGTCTTCTCATCCTGACTCATGACATCCCTCCCGCTCGTCCGGCACGCATTCGCTGAGTCGACGCAGGCTACAGGCGGCCGATACGGCGGCGGATGATCCCCGCAAGCTGCCACGGCAGCTCCGGACGGCGGGGGCGAAGCTCTCGCTCGGCGACGTCGAGCAGCCCGCGCGCCGCTCGCAAGGTGTCGCGTCGCGAGAGGTCGACAAGCTCGCGTGCGATTGCGGGATAGACGAGGTCGAAGCGCCGGAGCGGATCGAGGTCGTCCAGCAGCGACGCATCCTGCGCCGGAACTGCGCGGGTGATCAGCACCACGAGAAAGCGAAGCGCCAGGTCCTTGACGAACATCGCGCCGCTCAGCTCCTCGCCGCGTCGCGCACGCCCGGCGCCGACCTGGATGCACGCGAGGAACTTGCCGAACTGGTGGCGGTCGTCGTCTCTCGGCCGCGACTGCGTGTGCAGGCGCGTCGCCGCCATCTGCTCCTCCACGCCGCCGCGATCGAGCAGGACCCGGTAGCGATTCACGCCGGCCAGCCCGATCTCGCCCAGAGCGAAGACTGCGAACTCGAGCAGGTGCCCGTCGTCATAGAAGACCTGCAGCCCGTGCTCCGTCTCTCGGTGCCAGAACGCAATGCGATCGGCGTCGGGCAGCCACGACACATCCGCGCGCAGCTCCTCCTGAACACCCGGGGGCGTCACGACGAAGAAGTCGTGATCCGACCACTCGTCGGGCTGGTAGTCGACGGCCGCCATCGAGCCGACGGCGACCAGGCCGAGCGCCCGCTCGTCTGCCGCCAGGCGCTCGCGCAGTCGCTCGGTGAAGCGGCGATACTCGTCGGGAGACATGCTCGAAGGCTATGTCTCCGGTGCCGGCGGCCGGGCGAGTCGATCGGCTCGGGCAAGGGGTTGGTGAGCCGGAGGCGAAGTAGTGGGGCCTCGTCGCGAGTGTCGCGACTCCTGAGAGGACGGAGGCCCGAGCCATGGAGTCAGAAACTCATCCAGCAGGCGCGGATTCGTACCCCGTGCAGTTCTCGGTCGAGTACCCGGACCGTGATCTCAACCGGCTGTCAACGGCATTCAGGATCATCGCTGCGATCCCGATCCTGGTCGTGCTGACCGCGCTCGCCGGCGGCTCGGCCAAGTGGGGCAGCGGCGCAAACGGCGAGTGGGTGGCGGCAGGAGGCGGAGGGCTGCTCGTCGTCCCGACCCTCCTGATGATCGTCTTTCGCCAGAAGTACCCGCGCTGGTGGTACGACTTCAACCTCGAGCTGCTGCGGTTCCAGAACCGAGTCGGGGTGTATGTCGGTCTACTCGACGACCGCTACCCCTCGACGGACGAGCAGCAGTCGGTCTCGCTCGATCTGCCCTACCCCGACGCGAAGCAGGGCCTGAACCGCTGGCTCCCGCTCGTCAAGTGGCTGCTGGCGATCCCGCACTACATCGTCCTGTTCTTCCTCTTCGTCGCGGCGTTCGTGTGCGTGATCATCGCCTGGTTCGCGATCCTCCTCACCGGCCGCTATCCACGCGGCCTGTTCGACTTCATCGTCGGCGTCGGACGCTGGTCGAACCGGGTAACGGCCTACGCGTTCGTCCTGGTGACGGACCAGTATCCGCCGTTTCGGCTGAGCCCGTAGCGCTCAGCCGAAGCGGTCGGCGGCTCACACGATCCAGGCGCAGCCGTCCCAGTACGCCGCCACGCGACGGGGGAAGCGCTGGAGGTCCACGTGCAGCTCGGCCGGCAGACGTGCCAGGCCCGCAGGCAGGTAGACGTCGAAACCCACACCGACGTCGTCGTCTTCACGGCGGAACTCCATCCTCGCCGGTGCGTGGAATGCCGTGTGGAGAGTCCGGAGGCCCCCGCAGCAGCGGCTTCTGTTCACCCAGACGTAGAGACGGCCCCCGCGTTCCCCGATGAACTCGACGGCCTGCTCCGAGGCGACGATTCGCATCGCCCCGGACGGTACCGACACCGGGACCCTCCGGGCTGGCGCCTGATGATCCCGGCGGGCAGGAATTGGCCGGAGCGGCGCGCGCGGCAGCGAGACGAGTCTCAAAGCCGCGCTCGCGACGCTCGGGCCGCCGGCGCAGAAGCTCGTCACCGGGGCGTCCTCGTGGCTCGATCTCGTGCGCCGCTGGGCCGGCTGCCTCGGTCACACGCTCCCCTCGTGCTCGACGCCCGGCCACCAGGTGTTCGTCGGGGCCTCCGACTACATCGCTCACGTGCCTTCGGCCACGCAGCTTGCCGCGTTCAAGAACGTCGTCGACTCGCGCGGATCGTTGCCGGGGGCGCTCCTGACCGACGCCTACGGCGGAGCGCTCAACCGCGTCTCACCCCGGGCGACGGCCTTCGCCCACCGCAACACGCTCGCGTCGATCCAGTACTTCGCGACCGGCGACCCCGCATCGGCCCGGGCGTGGGTGAACGCCTCGCGGGCCGCGCTCGCCGGAGCGACATCCGGCGCCGCGTACGTGAACTACATCGACCCCGACCTCGCGAACTGGCAGCACGCCTACTACGGCTCGAACCTCGCGCGGCTCCAGAAGGTGAAGCGCCGCTACGACCCGCACAATCTCTTCCACTTCGCGCAGAGCATCCGCGGCGCCTGACGGTGGGTGTCGAGTACCGCAAGTCGGCCTAACGCGCGCCGGCGATGACGCGGTCGACAAGACTTCGGTAGGCCTGTGCGAACTCGGCCGCGGTCTGGTGCCAAGGCTCGTAGGCCTTGCGTGCGTGAGAACTGAGGGAGACGGCGAGATCGTGATCCTCGAGCACTTGTCGAAGGGCGGCGGACAAGGCCGCCTGATCGGCGGGCGGCAACAGGATGCTGTTGAGGCCATTCGTAGCGATCTCCGGGATGCCACCGGCATCAGTGGCGACAACGCAGCGCCCTCGGGCGAATGCCTCGAGCACGACCCGACCAAGCCCCTCCGGCCAGGACGGCAAGACGAGCGCGCGTGCGAGATCGAGTTGCGCGGCGACCGCCTCCGGAGCCAGAACCGGGTAGTACTCGACCTGGCCCGGCAGATCCGAGCAGAGGGCATCGATCACAGATCGACGAGATCCATTGCCAACCACCACGAGAGTTGCGTCAGGCAGCGCTGTCGCGACAGTTCGCCAAGCCGCGGCGAGCACGTCGGGGTTCTTGTAAGGCTCGAGCGCGCCAACGAAGAGAACACGCTGTGCCTCGGGAACCGGGACGATAGGAGGATCCGAGAACGCGCTCAGGTCGCTGTACGTAGGGAAAGTGGCGGTTGCCGGCAGACCTCTGACCTCCTCGACTATCGACGATGTGTACGCCGACAGCCCACGAGTTGCATCTGCCGAGTTGAGAGACCAACGCATGACGCGGTCAGCGACCGGAGTGAGGAGACGGCGAGCCGGCGAGCCATACGACCGCGTGAAGGTCTTCGGCTGGCCATGCACCTCTACGATCACCTTCACTCGACCGCGACCGATCCTTCGACCTGCGAGTGCAGCTGCCCCGACGTAGGGATCGGACGCAACCACCGCGTCGGGTCGAAACGTGCGGATCTCGCGCGCGACTTCGAAGGGCAGGCGACTGTAGAAGGCAGAGGCCGAGTCCGAGAGCATGTGAAACCGTGGGTCGCCTTGGCCGGTGCCCGCATTCAGCACGCGAAGGTCGAACACGTCATCTAGCGCATCCCACTTCTTCGCCAGCCACGACGGCAACGGGAGCGCTAGTCGCCCGCGCCCGACGAACAGAACCCGCTTATTGTCAAGCTCACACACCGCAGGTCACGCTACCGACTCCTTACGAGATCGACTATCAGAACCGCCCCACCCACCGAGGTTCGACCTAGACTCAACGAGTGGAACTCAAGTACCTGATCCAGCGTGGGGTAAGGAGACTGGGATACCGGATCGAGCGTGCGATCCCGACTGACGTCGCTCCCGAGATCGTAGAGACGATCCGCCGTGTCGACCCGTTCACGAAGACGTCCCCTGAAGCGATAGCTGCGCTGTGTTCGGCGACCCAGTACATCGTTCGAGCCGACATTCCGGGCGATGTCGTTGAGTGCGGAGTTTGGGAGGGCGGCAGCATGATGGCGATTGCCCTGACGCTCGAACGCTTGGGAGCGACCGGGCGCACATTGTGGCTCTACGACACGTACGCCGGCATGGCGCCCCCGGGGGAACACGACGTGCGGGCATGGGACGGCGCGGCCCCGGCGGCGCACTTCGAGGATGACCGCCTCGGCCCATCAGCCCACAAGTGGGCCTACTCCGAACTCGAGGCCGTCAAGAAGAACATGGCGCAGACCGGATACCCGGCAGAGCGACTCCGGTTCGTACCGGGCCTCGTCGAGGACACGATCCCGGATCAGGTCCCCGAGGCAATCGCTCTTCTCCGTCTCGACACCGACTTCCACGACTCGACCCGACATGAGCTCCAGCACCTCTACCCCCGGATCTCGCCCGGAGGCGTCCTCATCGTGGACGACTACGGCAGTTGGCGTGGCGCGCGCAAGGCGGTCGACGACTACATTGCAGCGGGCCATGAGATGCACCTCGTTCGAGTGGACCCAAGCGTGCATCTCGCCGTCAAGATCTAGGCGACCTGCTCCGTGCCTGCTCCGAATGCCTCGGCCCGAGTGCGGTGAGACACCTACCCACTAATACGCGCCGCGACGCGTGAAGACGACGAACGGCGTCTTGAAGAGAATCGAGATGTCGAGCCAGATCGACCAGTTCTCGAGGTAGTAGAAGTCGAGGCGAACGAGGTCGTCGAAGGTCAGGTCGGACCGGCCCGCGATCTGCCAGAGGCCGGTCATGCCGGGCAGCACGTTGTAGCGGCGTCGATGCCACGGCTCGAGCCGCTCGTAGTCGCGCAGAGGCAGCGGCCTCGGCCCGACGAGGGACATCTCGCCGCGGAGCACGTTGAGCACGTTCGGCACCTCGTCGATCGAGAAGCGGCGCAAGAAGCGTCCGACCGACGTGACGCGCGGGTCGTCTCGGATCTTGAAGAGCGCACCGGAAGCCTCGTTCGACGCCTCGAGAGCGGCCTGCTGGCGGGCAGCTCCTTCGACCATCGTGCGGAACTTCAGCATCCGGAAGTTCCGCTCGCCGAGGCCGACGCGGAGATCCGGGTAGAGAACAGAGCCGCGCGACGTGACCTTGATCGCGAGCGCAATGAGCAGCCACAGCGGCAGCCCGACGACGACGATCACGAGCGAGACGACGAGGTCGAAGACCCGCTTCACCGCCCACTGCGTGCCGGCGAAGATGGGCGGCCGAAGCTCGAAGAGCGGGAGACCTTGCCCCGGGACGTACTCGCCGCGTTCGATCAGCAGCTCCGTCGTCCGCGGCGCGATGCGCACTTTCACGCCTCGGCGGTGCGCTGCCTCGGCGATCTCGAGCAGGCGCTCGTCCGGCAGGCCGGAGTCCGCCACGATCACCTCGTGGAGCTGGGCGCTCGCGAGCAGCTCCTCGACCTCGGCTCCCGGTGCCACCTCGGCGACGAAGTCGTAGTCGATTCCGCCGCGACTCGACCCGAGCGTTTCGCGGAGATGCTGCCGCAGCTCCGGGTCGCCGACGAGTGCCGCCCGCCGGGTCACACCGGACGCCCGCAGCGCGATCCCGGTCACGAGCTCGTAGCTCGCACGAAACAACGCAATCAGGAGCGACACGAACGTCGCGGCGACGATGTAGAGGCCGAAGGTGGTGAAGTGCTGGCCGGTGCCGATCGCAAAAGCGAGGGAGAGCGCGGCGACGAGGAACACGCTCGGCACGACACGGCCGGCGCCCTCCCGGATCTCCCGCGGCGCATACAGGTGCGCCTGCCAGAAGACCAGCACGAGCAGCAGGATCAGGAACGCGAGCCAGTCCGTCTCGTGATCCCAGAGGAGCCCCCACAGGATCGGCAGCGGGTCGAAGAGGAGCGAGCGAAACGTGAGGGCCGCGAAGAGCCCGAGCACCAGCCCGGCGATGTCGATCACGACAAGCGCGAGCGCGCTCGCGATCCTTCGGACAATCGTCTTCAGCGGCGTCGGCGCGAGGAAGTACGGCCGCGAGGAGCGGACGTCTTCGATCTCGCTCGGCGGCCTAGCCGGCCGGCCGCTCAGAACCGGCCTTCCCACGCGGCGATCGTATCTCCCGGAGAGAGCCGATCACGGCGTCGGCCCAGTGATCGAGGGAATGATCGGCGACCACTCGTGCACGCAGTTCCTCACCTGCACGTGCAAGCTGCTCAGTCCCTGCCTCGGCCAGAGCAACGATCGCTTCCGCCAGCGCCTCGGGGTCACGAGCCGGAACGAGCAACGGCGGCGAGAAACCGTGGAGCAACGAGGCGAACGAGGCGTTCGACGAGAGAACCGGACGACCGCAGGCCGCTGCCTCGAAGACCGCCTTGTCGAACGTCGCGCCCGAGCGAGGTTCGTTCGGGCTGACCACGAGGTCGACGGACGCGATGAGCGCCGGAATCGCCTCACGTGAGACCGGCGGCAGTACAGCCACGCGTGTGCGGAGCGACTCGTCGGTCGCGACACGCCGTTCGAGCTCGAGCCTGTGCGCACGCTCGTCGTCGGTGAGTGACGGGCCCCGGATTTCGAGATGAACGTCGACGCCGCGCCCGGTCGCAACGGAGATCGCGTCGAGCAGTGTCGCAAGACCCTTCCAGCGCGCCGTGCGCCCCAGTGCGAGTAAGCGCATGGGGCCGTCGTGGTGCAATAGCGGGATCGCCGCGAACCGCTCGACGTCAATCGCGTGACCGATTTCCCGTAGCTTCGGAGTCTGGAGTGGGAAGCTGGAACGGCCGACGCTGAAGACGAGATCGACCGCGCTCGTCGCAGCACGCAGAGCGGTTCCGGCGTTCCAATGCGTGTACCACAGCGCCAGCGGGACGCGGCGGACGCGCGTGGCCGGCGCCGCGAGCAATGCGAACTCCGGGACCATGTGGACGAGCACAGCATCGGCCCTGCCGAGCGACGCGTTCAGCGAGCGCTCGAACCGCCAGCCGCGCCCGAACTTCCCGGGAGCCTCGAACGTCCGAACGACGGCGTTTGCGGGAACGCCACTCCAGTCGACGTCGCGTGCGACGATCGCAAGCTCGTCGACTCGCTCCGCCAGGGCGCCGACGAGGTCCACCGTCTGAGCTAGGACAGCGTGATTCGGATCGAGCTCTTGTGTCACGAAGACGAGCTTCAACGTGCCGCCTCCGACACGATGTCGACACGCTGGGTCATCCAACAGCCTCGGCGAGAATCCGCTCCAGGCGCGTGTAGATCACGTCGCGGCCGATCGCGGCGACCGACGGCTTGGCCGCTGCGGCGAGGGTCGCCCTGAGCTCGTCGTCGTGCAGGATCTCGCGCAGAGCAGCGGCGAGCGCCATGGGATCGTTCCGGGGCACGAGCAGGCCGTTCTCACGGTCGTGGACGACCTCGGGGACACCCCCGACGGCTGTCGAGACGACGGGGGTCCCGACCGAGAGCGCCTCGACGGCGGCGTGCGGCAGATTCTCCCAGGCGCTCGAGAGCACGGCGGCGCGAGCGCCTGCAAGATGCGCAAGCACCTGGTCGCGCGGGAGCGCGCCGAGGAACCGCACCCGATCCTCGAGACCGCGCTCGGCAACGATCGCCTCGAGCTCGCCGCGGTCGGCGCCGTCACCGACCAGCTCGAGCCTGGCATCGTCGACCGCGCCGATCGCCTCGAGCATGACCGGCAGCGCCTTCTGGTGAGTCAGGCGGCCGACGAAGACGAACGTCCCGGGCTCGAGCTGCGCGGGCTCGACGTCGGTGGGTGGCGGCGCCGGGTTGACCAGCACCTCGATGCGTCCGGCATCGAGGCCCCAGCCGGCTGCAATCTCCGCGAGATACCGGCTCGGGACGACGATCCGCCGCGCGCGCCGAAGCGACGACGTGCGCAGCGACTTGAGCGCGAGCCGAGCGCGGATCGTGCGCGTGTTCGAAAGCCTCGAGCGAGCCGCGAAACACCCGGTACCGCCAGGCCCGCTCGTAGGCGGGGTCGGAGACGAGCTTCGCCACGAGGGGGCGGCGCGCACCGGTCGACGCGGCGGCCGCAGCGGCGTACGTCGAGGTCGCGTACACGACGTCTGCCGCCCGGGCGAGGCGAAACCCGGCCAGTGCGACCTGGGGGTAGCGAACGACGAACGGCCGGCCCCGGGCGATGCTGTGCACGCGCACCGGCAGGTCGCTCGGCTCGCCGTCGGCCATGGTCACGACCTGCACGTCATGACCGCGATCCCGCAGGAAACGTGCGAAGTCGGGACCGTGAGTCGCAGGCCCGCCGACGTCGGGAGGCCAGATGCCCGTGAGGAACACGATCCGCATCGGACTATCGTAGGGGCCACGTGATCGCGCTTCGGCACATGGCGTTGTGGCCCCAGCTGCGGTCCCCGCGATTCGCGCTGCTCGCTCTCACGCTCGCGTTCTGCCTCGTTCGGGCCCGCGACCAGCCGGGGGTCGACATCACGCTCGGGGGAACGGTCGTCACCGTCGTCCCCGGAGATCTGCTCCTTGCGGCGCTCGCGGTGACGTCGATCGCCGTCCTCGCCCGGCGCGGGGTCGAGCGGGAGACGTGGGGCGCACTCGCGGCCGCCGTCGTGTTCTGCGCACTCGTCCTCGGCACGGCGGCGTTCAACGGCACTGCGGCGCTCGTCTCCGCGGTGAAGCTCGTCGAGCTCTCGGCCCTCGGCCTCGGAGCCTTTGCCCTGACCCGCTCGCGGCCTCGGCTGGAGGCTCTCGTCGACATCCTGCTGCTCTTCACGATCGCCGCCGATCTGGTCGGCCTCGTCAAGTTCGTCGAGGGCGGCGGCGGCCGGCAGGCTTCCTTCCTGGGCGAGCACGACTTCGCGGCTCTCGCGACGCTGCCGCTCGTCTACGGGCTCGCGCGCTCCTACGAGCGGCGCCCCGACGCACGAGCATGGATCGCGATCGTCGCCGGGGCGGCCGGATGCATTCTCGGCGCTGCCGTCGCCAGTCTCGCGGGTCTGTATGTCGGGGCCCTCGTCCTCGTCGTGGGCACCGCATTGCGCAGACGGGCCAACCTGCGAGCCCTCGGGATCACGGTCGTCGTGGTGGGCATCGTCACCGCCGGGACGCTCTCCATCCGAGCCGGCGACCTCGGGTTCCTCCAGCAATGGTTCGGCAAGCCGCCGACTCGTCCGGGCCAGTACGCGGCGAGTTGGAGCCAGCGGCTCATCTACGTCTACGTCGGCGGCAGGATCTTCCTGGCCCAGCCCGTGCTCGGGACAGGGTGGTACGGCGACCTGCCGCCGAAGGAGTTCGTCGCCTATCTCCCGGCCGCCCGGCGGCGCTTCGCCGACCAGCCCGCGAACTACTTTCCGCCGGCCGACCGGTCCTTCATTCCACAACAGACGTGGGATCAGATCCTCTACGAGCTCGGCGCGGCCGGCGCCCTCGCGATGCTGGCCCTGCTCGTCGCGCTCGTCCGGCGCGTGCCGGCGCGCAGCGCGCCGCTGCCGCGATCTGCTCTCCGACCTGCCGGGCGTCTGGGTGGCGGCGACCATCGGGGCACTCGCCGGCGAAGGCTTCTTCGGCGGGACGCCGCTCGCCGCGACGTTCTGGCTGGTCGCCGGCCTGACGGTCGCGATCCCGCTCTTCGCCGGGGATTCGGCCAAGTGAAGATCGTCCACGTGATCGCCCGGCTCAACGTCGGCGGCGCGGCTCTCTCGGTGCTCGAGCTCGCCGCAGAGCAACAGCGGCGCGGCAACGACGTGCTGGTGGTCGCCGGCACGATCCCGCAGGGCGAGGCATCGATGGAGCACCTCGCTGCCACGCTCGGGGTGCCGTACCTGCGGCTGCCCGAGCTCAAGCGGGAGCTCTCGCCGCGGGACGACCTCGCTGCGACACGCAAGCTGCGCACGCTGATCCGCCGCCGCCGGCCCGATGTGCTCCACACCCACACCGCGAAGGCGGGCACCACAGGCCGGATCGCGGCGGTGCTCTCCGGCCGCGCGCGGCCGCGAGTCGTCCACACGTTTCACGGTCACGTGCTCACCGGCTACTTCGACGCCCGGCGAGAGCGGTTCTTCCAGCTGCTCGAGCGCGCGCTCGCGCACGTGACCGACCGGATCGTCGCGGTCAGCGACCAGGTGCGGGACGACCTGATTCGCCTCCGGATCGCGCCGGCGGCCAAGGTGACCGTCGTGCAGTACGGCTTCGACCTCGACGCCCGGACGCGTCGCCGGCGCCGGCCGCAAGCCTCCGGCGAACGCCTCGGCGACTTCGTGATCGGCTGGGCCGGGCGCCTCTCCGAGATCAAGCGGCCGCTCGACCTCGTTCGCGTGACCGCGAAGGTGCCGGGCAGCCGGCTCGTGCTCGCCGGCGACGGTGAGCTGCGCGCAGACGTCGAACGTCTCGTCGGCGAGCTCGCGCTGACCGACCGCGTGCAGCTTCTCGGGTATGTCGACGACCTCGGCTCGCGCTACCGGTCGTTCGACGCCTTCCTGCTGACATCGGCGAACGAGGGCGCGCCCGTGGTCGCGATCGAGGCGCAGGCGGCCGGCGTGCCCGTCGTCGCGACGGACGCAGGCGGCACGCGGAATGTCGTCGACGACGGCGAGACCGGGTTTCTTGCCCCGATCGGAGCGATCGACGAGCTCGCCGAGCTGCTCACCCGGCTTCGCGACGATCCCGACCTTCGCGCCAGGCTCGGAGCGACCGGGGCCGCTCGAATGCGCGAGCGGTTCTCGACCGCACGCATGGCCGACGACCTCGACGTGGTGTACGCGGAGATCCTCGCGCGTTGAGGGTCCTGCATATGACAAAGGTGCAGGGCGTGGGAGGCGCCGAGCAGCACCTGCTCACTCTGCTGCCGGCTCTGCGGGAGCGCGGCATCGACGCGCGGTTCCTCTCGCTCGACGCCGGCGGCGACGCCGCCCGCTTTCACGACGCTCTCGACGAGCGCGGCATCCCGTGGCGGGGCGTGCCGTGCGGCCCCGACGTCTCGCCTGCGCTCGCGCGGCGGGTGGTGCAGGCGATCCGCGCCGAGCAGCCCGACCTTCTGCACACGCACATGGTGCACGCCGACATCTACGGCTCCACCGCCGCGCACCTCACCCGCGTGCCGTTCGTGTCCACGCGCCACAACGACGATCGCTATCTGCTCGGCCCGTTTCGCTACGTCGACCGGACGTTCATGCACGGGGCACGCACGATCATCGCGATCTCGAACGCCGTGCGCGAGTTCCACATCCGCGCCGGGCTCCCGGCCCGAAAGCTCGAGACGATCCACTACGGGCTCGACGACCTTCCGTCCGCGCCGTCGGAGATCACGCCGGCAGCTGCGGGCATCGCACCGGACGCACCGCTCGTCCTGGCGATCGGGCGGCTGATCGAGCAGAAGGACCACGCAACGCTCCTCGATGCCTTCGCGCTCACGCGCCGCGAGCACGGTGAGGCGCGGCTCGCGATCCTCGGCTGGGGACGGCTCGAGGAGGCGACCAGAGCTCGTGTGCACGACCTGGACCTGGACGACGCGGTGGTCGTGCCCGGCCGCGTCGAGCCGTCCGCGTGGCTGGCACGTGCCGACGTCTTCGCCCACACCTCGCGCTGGGAAGGCTTCGGCATCGTGCTGCTCGAGGCGATGCTGGCGGGCCTGCCGGTCGTCGCCACCCGCGTGAGCGCGATCCCCGAGATCGTCGTCGACGGAGAGACCGGACTGCTGGCGGCTCCGGGTGACTCGAACGCAATCGCCACTGCTCTCTCGAGCCTGCTCGACGACCCCGCGCGCCGCCGGGCGCTCGGCGAGGCAGGACGGCGTCGCGCCCGCGACGAGTTCTCCGTCGCGCGCATGACCGAGCGGACGATCGACGTCTACAGGCGGGCCGTCGGGTGAGGGAGGTCGGCCTGCGGACGCTCGCGTTCGGAGATCCCGAGCCGGATCGCGTCGCGCTCCTCTCGATCTGGTTTCACGGCCACAACAACCCTCGCTACGCCGAGCTGCTGCCACGCCTCGAACGCCTCGACGCCTGCCTGCTGCGGCTGCCGGACGCCCGGATCCCGCGCGGGCTCGGCTTCCGCACCTTCGTCGCGACGAAGCCGCTCCTGCACCGCTCGGTCTTCGCAGCCGCAGCGCGCCGCTACCGCAATCTGCTGGCGCTGGACTTCGACCAGCTCGCGCGCTGGCCGCACGCGGCCGTCATCGACGCCGACGACCCGCTCTTCACCCACACGGAGATCGAACTGCTTCGGAGACCGGCGCTGCGCGGGCATACGTCGTCACGGCCGAGCACGCAGCGCGGCGATACGAGTCGCTCGGCGTCGACAAGCCGTGGGTCGTGATCCCGCAGGGCGTCAACCTCTCGGCGGCGACACCGGAGCTGCGCGAGCGGGCGGCCCGCCGTCGCAAGCCCGGAGAGGTCGTGCTCGGCTGGATGGCCGCGCACTTGCTGACCGCGGGCGACCGCGACTCCGACAACCCGCTCTACAACGTCGACCACCTGCTGGACCTCTGGGAGGAGATCCACGCCGCGGTGCCCAACGCGCGGCTCTGGCTGGTCGGCAGCCCCAGCGACCGGCTGCGCGAGCGGGTGCGCGGGCGCACGGACATCGAGCTGACGGGACGCCTCCCTCGGCCGGACGCGCTCGCGACCGCGTCGTGCTTCGACGTTGCGCCGTACGCACGCACGGCCGACCAGGGCATACGCGCAGCGAAGGTCTCGGAGTTCATCGGCCTCGGCGTCCCGACCGTGTCGTACGACTACGAGGTGACGTCGAACCTGCGCGAGACGGGCGCCGGTGTGGTGGTGCCCGACGCGCGGGCATTCGTCGCCGCGGTCGTGCGGCTGCTGAGCGACGAGGCCGCCCGGCACGAGATCGCAGCGGCTGCGGCACAGGCGGGGCGGGAGCTCGACTGGGACATCCTCGCACGGCGTTTCGCCGACGAGGTGCTCGACCGCTTTCTCCCTGGCTAGGAGGGCGCAGGAACGCGCCGCCCGCCGAACTCGCGGGTGAACTGCGCACGCTCCGCGGCCGCGAGGCCGAAACGCCACATGGCAGCCCCGCCGACGACGGTCCACAGAATGCCGAGCGGCGTCAGCGCCAGCAGGGTCTGTGGATCCCAGAGGCGGGCGACGACGACGAGCACGACGACGGCCGCGACGGCGGCCGGCAGGACCGGGCGGAGTGCTGCGCGCAGGAGCGTGGTCGGCGGCGTCGACGCCGCCGGTGCGGCGATCTTCGGGACGATCCAGGCGAGTGCGACGACATCCGTGACGAGCGTCGAGACGGCGACGCCCCAGATCCCCCACGTCCACGCGAGCACGAAGGACAGAGCGAGGTTGGCGAGCGTCGTCACGATCGAGACGATCGCGATCGACCGCTGCCGCCCGACCGCGATCAGAAACTGGGTCAGGACGTAGATCGGCTGGTGGACGAGCAGGACGACGGCGAGGATCGCCATCACGGCGTAGCTCTGCCGGAACCCGTTGCCGATCCACGCGTGGATCAGCAGGTCCGGGATGAGCAGGAGCGGGAGCGCGAGCAGGAGCATCAGAGCGGTCCCCGCCCGCAGACCGACCAGGAGCAGCCGCCGCTGCTGGTCCGGCTTGCCCGCCCCGTGGAGCTCCGCCAGCGCCGGGAACATGAGCGACGTCGCCGCGGTGCCGATGCCGAAGACGAGCGCGAACAGCTTGGCCGGCACCGAGTAGACGCCCGAAGCCGACGACCCGAGCACGATGCCGACGACGATCACGTCGGTGGAGAACACGATCTTCTGCGCGACGTGCACGAGGAAGTTCGACGAGCTGAAGAGCGTCAGCGCGCGCAGCCGCGCCCGGCTCACGAACCGCCACGCGATGCGCAGCTCCGGCACCTCACGTCGCAGCCAGGCGAGCGGCAGCCCCAGCCGGACGACGGTCGTGGCGAGCGTCAGCGCGCCGAGCAGCACCAGCCCGCCCCACCTCGGCAGGAGCAGGACGACGAGCAGCGCGTAGAGGATCGTGGAGATGACGGCCGCGAGGTTCTGGACGTCCCAGCGCTGACGCGCGACGAGCAGGTTGTTGAAGAGACCGAGCGGGAACCGCAGAGCGAGCGAGATGACGACGAGCAGCGTCGCGACGCGTGCGTCCCAGACCAGGTTCTGCGGCGCGCCGACGGCGATCGGGACGATCCAGGCGAGGACCAGCCCGATCGGGATCGTGATCGCCCCGATCACGGCGTACATCGCAAGTCCCGTGGAGGCCACTTCGTTGATGTCGTCCGGCGCAGACCGGCCGTGCGCCTCGGCGGCGAAGCGAACGATCGACGGGCCGACACCGAAGTCGAGCACCGAGAGGTAGATCGTCACCGACCCGATGAACGACCACACGCCGAACGCCGACTTGCCGATCGAGTGGATGACCACCGGCGTGACGACGAGGCCGGAGACGATCGCGGCCGCGTAGACCCCGTAGACGCTGAGCGCATTTCGCCGCAGCAGGCGCACTACGGCGTCGCGACGACGTGGAAGTTCGGGATCAGCGAGCCCGGAACCGGGCGACGCAAGGTCGAGCTGCGCGCGTCGAGGGCGGCACCGGCGGTGTTCAGGAGCCAGACGGGCGGCCGCGCCAGGATCGTCCGCCGCAGAGCGATCTCGACGAACGTGCCGAGGAGCATCGCGAGCCCCGAGGCGGTGCCGGCGCCGGGCTCGATCGTCAGCTCCGACCAGGCGGCGCTCTGCTCGAACAGACGGCGCAGCCCTTCATGGGTCCAGCGCCAGTAGTCGACGGGCGAGGGGTGGTACACCTGCACCCCGTGCGTCGAGGCGAGCACGCGGCCGCCCGGAGCAGTGACTCGATGGAGCTCGCGCACCGCCTGCGCGGGGTCGTCGCAGTGCTCCAGCACCTGCGTGCAGAGCACGACGTCGAAGCTCCCGTCCTCGACCGGCAGCGCCTCGACGGAGCCGAGCAGCTCGGCAGCGGGGTTCTCGACGACGTCGACGCCGACGTAGTCGGAAGCGACGCCCGAGAAGTACGGGTAGTAGGGCTTCACCCCGCAGCCGACGTCGAGCACGCGGACGGGCGCGCCGCGACCGAGCTCCGCGGCCTGAGCGCTCAGCCACTCGGCGAGAGCTGCGCGCACGACCCAGGTCGCCGAGGATCTCGGCGGGCTGCGGCGCTCCGATCCGGGCCAGGTCGCAAGGGGGTCGGCCATCGGCGGGGCCAGCCTATCCGCCCCTGCACCTACTGCGTGAGTCGCTCGAAGGCCGCGAACGACGGCTTCTTCACGCCGCCGTAGGTGATCAGCCCCGACTGCCAGCCGCCGAGGGTCGGCTCGTCCTTGAGCAGGAACCAGAGCATCATGTCGATGCGGGGGTTCTTCCGGGCGATCCCGAACGCCTGCGTGAGATACGCGGCCTGCTTGGCGTAGGAGACGCCGAAGATCGGATCGGGCGGATTCGTCTGATAGCCGTACTCGGTGATCCAGATCCGCTTGTTGCCGTACAGCCGGGTCACCTCGCGGATCAGGTCGCTCAGGTTCCCGAGCGTGATCGCCGTCGCCGGCGCGCCCTTGGCCGTCAGGGGCTTGCTGGTCGGCGTGTCGCTCGGCTCTGCGTAGTACGGGTGGTGCGCCCACGCGTCGAACGTCGTCAGCCCCGCCTTCTTCACCGCGCGCAGGAACGCGAGCGGCGAGACGGACGGCCGCGAGCTGGACGGGTTGTTGTTGCCGCGCGGAGCGGTCCCGCCGCAGGCGACGCGCTCGTTCGCTGCGAGCGTCGCGTGCACGCCGTTGTAGATCGCGTTGCAGATGCGTGCGTAGTCGCCGGCGCTCTGAATCACCCAGCCGGTCGCGGACCTGCGGTACTGCGGCGCGAGGAAGATCGGGTTGTTCGGTTCGTTCCACGCGAGCCACTCCTTCACCGCCGGCAGGACCTCTCCGCCGGGGGGCTTGTACGTGCCGCTGTAGCGCTTCGCTGCCGCAAGCGCGAAGTTCCTGAGGTCGACCGCCCGCGTCGGCGCGACGTTCATGCCCTTCCCGCCGTTCGCCCAGCCGGGCGTGCCGAAGACCGAG
Organism: uncultured Thermoleophilia bacterium; assembly: GCA_963821575.1. GTDB lineage: Bacteria > Actinomycetota > Thermoleophilia > Gaiellales > Gaiellaceae > PALSA-600. The sequence continues at coordinate 9,583 of CAWGEJ010000013.1, read as the reverse complement.
AACAGAACGTGGACCCCACTCTGGGCCGCGTACTCGACGGTGCGGTCGTAGAGGGCCCAGTTGTACGCCGGGTCGGCGGGATTCGTGGCGGAGGCCGGGCGGCGTGTCGCGACGCCGTACTTGCCGCCCCAGTACAGGTTCAGACGGACCTCCTGGACGTGCAGCTGCTCGAAGAGCGCGAACGTCTTGTCGACCGGCCCGTACAAGGTCTGCGCCTCGTCGTAGATGCCGATGCGCATGTAGCGCGACCCGTGCGCGGGCCGCGCGGTCGCGGCGAAGACGGCCGTCAACAGCACGGCGACAAGGACCCCCGCCCGACGCATCTCTAGACGGTCGCCGACTCGCGGCCGAGGGCCTTCACCCAGCGGCGGAGCCCCTCTTCCAGGTCGATCTCCGGCGCCCAGCCGAGCACCTGGCGGGCGCGTGTGATGTCGGGCCGCCGAACCTGCGGGTCGTCCGTCGGCAGAGCCTCGAACACAACCTCGCTCGTCGAGCCGGTGACGCGAATCACCGTCTGCGCGAGCTCGAGCATCGTCACCTCGTGGTCGGGATTGCCGATGTTGACCGGCAGGTGCTCGTCGCTCGTCGCGAGCATGTAGAGCCCGCGGATGAGGTCGTCCACGTAGCAGAGCGATCGGGTCTGCGAGCCGTCGCCGTACACGGTGAGCGGCTTGCCCTCGAGCGCCTGGTTGAGGAAGTTGACCGACGCGCGGCCGTCGTTTCGGCGCATGCGCGGCCCGTACGTGTTGAAGATCCGCGCGATGCACGTGTCCACGCCCTGCTGGACGTGGTAGGTCATCGTCAGCGCCTCCGCGTAGCGTTTCGCCTCGTCGTAGACGCCGCGTGGGCCGATCGGGTTCACGTTCCCCCAGTACGTCTCCGGCTGCGGGTGAACCTGGGGGTCTCCGTACACCTCGCTCGTCGAGGAGATCAGGAAGCGCGACCGCTTCCACTTCGCGAGCCCGAGCGCGTTGTGCGTTCCGTACGAGCCGACCTTCAGCGACGCGAGCGGCGCGCGCAGGTAGTCGACGGGGCTCGCCAGAGCGGCGAGGTGGAAGACGTAGTCGACCCCGCCCTCGATGTGGATCGGCTCGATCACGTTGTGATTGAGGAACGCGAACTCGTCCCCCTTGATATGGGCGATGTTCTCGAGCGAGCCGGTCTCGAGGTTGTCGACGCAGATCACCCGGTGCCCCTGGTCGAGGAGGTGATCGCAGAGATGCGAGCCGAGGAATCCGGCACCTCCGGTGACGACGGAAGTCGGCATGGAAGCGATCGTACTGGGGCAACCGGATCGTTCGTCTGTTCCTTACGAACCTTTTTCATCCCGGGAGCTGGGGAACGGGCGCGCTCCACCCCGATTTCCTACCGTTTCCCGCCCACGCAGCCCTCGGCGTTCGTCGATGATTGTCCCGAACTTGATGCCCAGGCCACTCATCGCGGTTGTCGTAGCCCTGGCGGCGTTGCTGGCCGTCGCGGCCGCGCGTGCAGCGACGCCGTGACCGTGAACGCGACGGTCACCGCCGGCGCGACGCTCTCCGTGGCGGGCAACGGCTCACCGTCCTTCAGCCTGACGCTGAACGGAAACGACCAGACGACCACCTACACCTTGCCGATCCAGGTCGTCGACGCACGCGGGCTGGCGGTCGGCGGCGGCTGGAACGTCACCGTGACCTCGACGCAGTTCAGCGACGGGGCGGGGCACACGTTCCCCACGACGGCCTCGACGATCACCGGGGTGACGTCGGCCTGCCACACCGGCTCGACGTGCACTCTGCCGACGAACAGCGTCAGCAACTCGAACCTCGCCCTGCCGGCCGGTGCCGGCCCGCCGACGGCGGTGAAGTTCTACAACGCCGCCACGGCGACGGGCCTCGGCCGCATCGACTCCAACGCGACGGTGTCGGTTGCGATCCCTGCGAACACGATCGCAGCGACGTACACGAGCACGATCACCGTCGCGATCGTGGCCGGGCCGTAACCTACGGGCGATGCGTGGGCTGCTCGTCATCCTGCTCGCTCTTGCCGTGCCCTCGACGCTGCCGCCGCCACGTTCACGTTCACGGTGAACACCACGAGTCCGATCACGGCGCCCGGCGTCACGCTCAACGGGGACGATCAGACGAAGACGTTCACGATGCAGTACACCGTCGCCTACACGGGCCCGGCCAACACCCTCGGCTGGAACGTCCAGGCATCGTCGACGACGCTGACGTCTGCAGGCAAGACACTGCCGGCGATGAAGGTAACGGGCGTGACGAACGCGAACTGCACCGGAGCGGGCTGCGTCAATCCGACGAACAGCATCACCTGGCCGGTGACGCTCAGCACGACCGCGACGAAGATCTTCAACGCAGCCGCGAACACCGGCAAGGGCACGGTCGTGCTCACAGCGACCTACCAGGTCTCGTATCCGGCGAACGCCCTGCCCGGGACCTACTCGGCGACGGTCACGCTCGCAGGGGCGACCGGCCCGTAGCCGCCGCGATGCGCCGTCTCGCAACAGCCGCGCTCGCCGCGTTCGTTCTCGTCCCCACCGCCCAGGCGGCGACGAAAGGCGCCGGTCTTCGGCCTGCGCGCGGTCGGCGACAACCAGCGCGGCTACTACGTCTTCACGTTGGCCGCCGGTGCGGGCGGCACCGGGTCGGTGATCGTCTCGAACGTCGGAACGGCGACCGGCACCGTCAAGCTCTTCACCACGGACGCCACCACCGGACGGACGACGGGCACGGTGTACGAGACCAGCCGTCGCCCGACGCGAGCAGGCTCGTGGGTCACGCTCTCCACGAACGAGGTGACGCTCGCACCCGGCGCGCACAAGGAGGTCGCATTCACGGTGCACGTGCCCGCCGGCACACCGCCGGGCGAGTGGGTCGGAGGCATCGTCGCCGAGACGTTCCATCATGTGTCGAGCTCGCAGTCGAGCCAGAAGGCGAACGTCCAGATCAAGGTCCGCGACCTGACGATCGTCGCTGTCCAGTCCAACGTGCCCGGGCCGCGCGTCACCCATTTCGCGATCGGGAAGGTCGCGATCGGCGGCCGGCGCGGCTTCCAGCAGATCTTCCTGCACATCGCGAGCAAGGGCAACGTGCTCGTCAAGCCGACCGGACGCGTGTCGATCTACGGGCCGAACAACAAGCTCCTCCAGTTGCTGCCGTTCACGATGGACACGTTCCTGCCGAGGACCGCGATCGACTATCCGCTGCTCCTCAAGAGAGGTCTCGGCCCGGGGAGCTACCGCGCCGTCGTGACGCTGCAGGTTGCGGGAGGCCCAACCGTGACGGCAACGAGGGCGTTCTCCGTCTCGCAGGCCGACGTGAAGCACGTGTTCAGCTCGGCGAGCCCGACCCAGCCGCCGGTCGCCGCCCCGGGCTCGAGCACGTGGTCGAAGCCGTGGCTACTGATCCCCGCAGGGCTCGCCGTGGTGCTCGTTCTGCTCGCGCTCGTGTGGCGCATTCCCCGGCGACGCTGAGCTCGCGCCGTCCGGGCAGGCCTGCGATAGTCACTCGTTGGAGTGACGAGGAGGGGAGCGACGCGCGTCTCCAGGTGAGGGATTACCGACGACGCGCGGATGGACGACATGAGAAGTGTGCTGCGGCGCCTCTTGATCGCCTGCTTCGTCGTCTGCCTGCAGGCCGCGGGCGCGGCGAGCGCCGGCACGATCGGTGTCGGGTTGACCTTCATGCCCGGCAAGCTCAGCGTGAGTGCAGCACACCCGATAGTGGTTCCCGGCGCCCCTGTCTCCGTGCCGGTGACGGTCGACGACGCGCGCGGCACCGGCGGCGGCTGGACACTGAGGGTCGCCGGGTCGACGAGCGTGAGCGTCGTCTCGATCACGGCGAGTTGCGCTGCTCACTCGACCTGCACGCTGCCGGTCTCGGCCGGGGCGCCGTCGGGCGCGACCGTGCTCCGCGTGGAGAGGGGAACCGGGATGGGCGTCGTCAAGCTCGCCGTCACGCTCAGCGCAACGGCGCGAACGGCGGTCACGTTCGCCGTCTCGTAGACTGCTAACGACGGCAACGATGATCTGCGACCCCTCGATCGCCGGGAGGGTGCTCCCGCACCGCGAGCGGTTCGCCAACGGCGCCGTGCGCCTGCAGTTCCGCATCCCGGTCGCAGCAAAAGGAAAGCTGCTACGCGTCCATCTCACGATTCGCTGGCAAGGGACGACCGCAACGAGAGACTCGAGCTTCCGCCTACGTTAAACGGTCGACCCGACCGCGTTCGCCGAATTCGACCGTCCCGGCTTTGCGAACATCGCCGCCAACCTCAGGGTCGAGCCCTACGGGGCCACCGCGTCGATCCTCACGATCGAGACACGGGTGGCCCTGACCGACCCGGAGAGCCTGCGACGGTTCACCCGCTACTGACATTCATCCGTCCCTTCAGCGCGCTGATTCGCCGCATCGCATTACGACTGGTCGCCGCCGACCTGCGCCACACCCCAACGTCAGCGGCGTGAACGCCTGAGCCTCCGGCGGGTGAACGTCGCCTGGGCCACCGACCTCTCGTTTGCCGTCGTTCCCCGGCTAGGGAACCAGTGGATGCTCGTTGCTTCCGTCGGCGTTCATGATGTAGATCGCTTCGGGTGCGGGGTTCCCGTAGTGATAACCGGTGAAGGCGATCTTCTCGCTATCGGGCGACCACGTCGGGTCTCTGGCGGCGATTGTCTTTGGCGTTAGTCGCCGCTGCTTGCGGCCATCCAACTTAGTGACGTAGATCCCCGGGGGCGACGACGCAGGCGTCTGCGTGAATGCGACTCTTTGGCCGTCCGGTGACCAGGCTGGAGCGGATTCCGTGGCACCCGGAGGAGCAGTTGCCCACACCCGTGACTTGCTCGCATTCAGGCGCATCACGCAGATTCCGTACCCTTGCCTACAGGTGAACACGATCGCGCGGCCGTCAGGAGACCAAGACGGCTCGTCCGCCGACATTCCCCGTGGAGTGAGGCGTCGCCGGTGACCACCGGCGGCATCGATCACAAAGATCCCGAACCCGGGACTGCTGAACGCGATTCGCTTTCCGTCCGGTGACCAGGCAGGAAAGTACCGATCCTGTGCGTCGGGGTTTGGCAGTAGATGGGTTCCGCTCCCGTCGGCGTTCATGATGCAGAGGTCGCTCCCGCACTTGAAGACGATTCGTCGGCTGTCGGGCGACCACGCTGGGGAGTAGGCGCTGACGTAGGTGCACCCGGCATGCCAGGCAGGCGGGCAAGCCGGGAGGCTGAGTCTGTGTAGGCCGCCGCCGTCGGAGTTGACGACATCGATCTGCAAGGGCGTGTCGATGCCGCGGAAGGCGACCAGCGCGATCTTGCGGCCGTCGGGTGACCAGGCAGGCGCTTCTCGCTGCACTCGCAGCAACAGCGAGGCGCTGCCGCCAACGGCAGACAACAACGCAACCAATACAACAGCGATTGCTACAAGCAGCGGAGCTAGCAGCCTCATCGGGGCCTCCGGTTTGACGGAAGACTCGCACTGAGACTGACGTTTGCCATCCGGTCATTCCCGCATCGCACTTCCTCGCCTTCGCGAGATGCCAGGACTCTCGTCAGCCGAGCGCTCAGGCGTCCTTCCGGAACACCGGCCCAACTGAGTAGCCTCTCTGCATGAAACTGCTTGAGCGCCTAAAGGAAAAGGCGCGCCGGGAAGCGAGCTGACCGAGAGGCAGTCGCAAGGGCTGCCCAGGAGGCTCGCCGCGCTGACGACGACCAGCCGAGATCGATTAGCGAGACGGTAGAGGATGTAGCTGGTCAGTACCCGCCAGCGCCGTAAGACCCCAGGCGTCATTGCGGAACTGGCGCAGGCGACCGCCTATCTCTCGTCTGGTAGGAACGGTGGATGCGGTTTCTGTTTGTGACGCTTGCTGGTTCTGGTCACTTCCATCCACTTGTGCCGGCGGCGCAGGCCGTTCAGGCGAACGGACATGCGGTTTGCTTCGCGACCGCTCCTTCGTTTCATTCGAACGTTGAGGGCAGTGGGTTCGATGTGTTCGCGGCGGGCTTTGACCAGGAACGAGATGGATCCGCCGAGCGCTATGTCGCGCTTCAGGCCGAACTCGCTGCCCTTCCCCCAGAGGGTCCCTCTCGGACGCTCTTCCGGATTCGGAAGCTCTTCGCGGGCCTGTACGCCGAGCGGATGGTTCCCGACCTGCTCGCGATCGCGGAGGACTGGCAGCCCGACTTGATCGTTCGGGAAGTCGGCGAGTTTGGCGGTTACGTGGCTGCAGAAGTCCTCGGCATCCCACATGCATCGGTGCGTAGTAACACGATGTTGTCGACGTACTCTGGACGGCATCTCGTCGGCGAGGAGATGTCGCAGCTACGGGCCGCGTACGGTCTCGCACCTGACCCGGATACCGCGATGCTGTTCCGGTACCTGCACCTCGCCTTCGAGCCTCCGCGCTTCCATGACCGGGCGCTGCCGCTCGCGCCGACGTCGCACTTGCTGCGGCCCGTCCCGTTCAGCCAATCGGGCGGTGAGGGAGCGCCGACCTGGCTCGCCGAACTTCCCGACCGTCCTACGGTCTCCGCGACGCTCGGCACGGTCTTCAACAGCCGGACGCCGGGATTGTTCCAGGCAATCCTCGACGGGCTGCGCGACGAACCCGTCAATCTGATCCTGACGATCGGACGAGACCAAGATCCCGCCCAGTTCGGCCGGCAGCCGGGCAGCGTTCACATCGAGCGTTACATCCCGCAGAGCCTGTTGTTCCCGCACTGCGATCTCGTGATCACCCATGCAGGCTTCAGCACCGTCGCCGAGGCACTCACCCACGGACTGCCGCTCGTGCCAATCCCGATCGACGCCGACCAGCCGCTAAACGCTGAACGCTGCGCCGCGCTTGGCGTTGCCGAAGTGATCGAGTACGACCGACGAACACCCGCCGCGATCCGCAGCGCCGTACGGACGGTACTGGCCGACCCGTCCTACCGTCGCAACGCCAAACAGATCCAAGATGAGATCGCGCAACTACCCGGGCCAGAACACGCCGCAGCACTCCTGGAAGACCTCGCCGCCAAGAAAGAACCCCTGCTCAACGGCGAGCTCACCGGGTGACATTCCGAAACTGGCGCATCCCCGCGGGTGTGTGCGCACTACGGGGGCGCGATGCGGAATGTCGTCGTTCGCGTCGCCGATGCGCCCTTGCTCGTGATCGTCAGGCGCACCCTCAGCGTCTGTCCGTGTGCCGCGGTGGGTATCCGCACCCAGAGATGTGCTTTCCCGGACGTCAACCGCTCGCGGTGCACGAGCGGCCGACCAGCGATCGTCGGCTCGCAGTGCATGGCGCCGGCGAGCAGCGGCGCGTGGGTGTCGCTGCGCCTAACGGCGAAGATCAGGCTGAAGGTCTTGCCAGCAACGGGTCGAGCCGGCGTCGCGGACGGCGTGTCGATCACCGGTTTCGCAACCGGCGCGCGTCTTGTGGTCGTGCCGCTCGTCGTCGCCTGCGCGAAGGAGTAGCCCCAGCGGCCGAAGTCGGGTGCTCGATCCTGGCCCAGGGGCGCCCCGCCGCTCTGACTGAGATGCCAGGCGACGGCGAAGAACGAGAAGAGCTCGCTGGCGCCGACCTCGCTCTTCGGGAACCTCCAGGTGACGGTGTCGCCGCTCCTAGTGCAGGTGACGGTGCTGGGGATCACCGTGGACGAGGCGCCGTTGTCCTTGTAGAGCACGCACGCCGTGCCTGTCGCCCAGTCCTCGAAGTCGAGCATGTATGGCGGGAAGGCGGGCGAGGTGTCGTCATCGGGCTCGACATAAACCCAGATCCCGTGCCATGTGCCTTCCTCCGGCGGTGCCCCCATGCCGAGCGCCGTCACGGCCAGCGTCACGACGCCGCCTCCGTCGTGGCTCACAGCGCCGGTCGTGATGTCCGGGCTCGCATCACCGCTCTTGTCGGTGTACGTCTGCGTCGTCGCGGTCAACGCCAGCGTCGCGGTCAGCCCGGCTACAAGCAGCGCGACCAGCGCCGCGACGATCCGCATCGACATCGACCCTGCCCGCCTCACGGGCTTCCCTCCTCGCCCGGCACGCTCGCACCGCGTTCCCGACGATGCATCGGGGAATGCCCCGACCGGCAGGAAAGACACGGGAGCCTCAGGCGGCGCGCGACGTAGTCGCGCGGGTCGCTCCGTACCACGTCGTTGTCTCTGGCGTCATTCCGGAACTCACTGTCATCGTCTGCTGACGGTGGCGTCCGGTGTGCGCAGAAGGCTCGAGTCGGGGGCGGCTGACTCCGTTCCGGCATGTCACCCCGAGAGTTGACTTGCCAGCGTTGTGTCGCCGCCGCCATCCGCGCTAGAACATGCTGGATGCGACTGTGACAGCGTTCGCGCACAGAGGCGACTTGACACTCGCACTCAGCGAGATCCGCGATTTGCGCCCGGCTGGCGTGATTGCCCGCAATTACCGATGTCTCCGCGGCGATTGCATGACAGCGTCTCTTTGAGGGGATGCGGCGAGAGGCACGCGCTGCGCCCGCCCGGAAAGAGAGGGACACGTCATGAAAAGGGGAACGTTCGCATTGGCGCTCGTTTCTATGCTGGTGGCTGCCGGTTTGGCAGCTCGAGGCGGCGAGTGCTGCTGGAAGTCCGGCTTGCCTGGTGTCGAACCAGCGCACCGGATTGGGATCGCAAACGTTGCAGGCCGGCGTCGACACGGCTTCGCCCGGCGATGTGCTTGTCGTGAAGGGCGTCTGTATCGGCCTGTCGACGATCAGCAAGAGTCTGACCGTCAAGGGCATCTTCACTCGGGCGTCCGGAAACGCGACGCTCGACGGCGACGGCCTTGGGACGACCCTGACCATCGGTAGCGGCGCGACGGTCGCCGTCACCGGTCTTGTCATTACGAACGGGAATGCCAGCCAAGGTGGTGGCATCTACAACGCAGGCACGCTCACGCTGACCAACTCATCCGTGCGCGGCAACTCAGCGCCCAAGGGCGGAGGCATCGAGAACACTCGCACGCTCACGCTGGATCACTCAACTGTGAGCGGCAACGCAGGCACGTACGAAGGCGGCGGCATCCGCAACTGGGGCACGCTCACGTTGATCGGATCCTCGGTTAGCCGCAACACGGCCGGCGTCGGTGGCGGGGTCTTCAACTACAACGTCGTCACGGCAACTAACACGACGCTCGCGGGCAACACGGCCATGAACGGCGGTGCGATCTTCAATACCTACAGGCTCGTGCTGAGCTATGCGACGGTGGACGGCAACTCAGCAATCAAAGCTGGCGGCATCACCAACAGTTACGGCAACGTCACGCTCGACCACTCGACGGTCAGCCACAACACCGGCAGCCTTGCAGGAGGCATCTTCAGCTCTGGAGGCACGGTCACGATCAACGACTCCGCCCTGAACGGGAACTCGGGCGACGGCGGCGGTGCTATCTACGTCTCGCAGGCAGGTTCGATCGTCACGATCGTCCGCTCGACGCTGAGCGACAACACAGCCACCTACCGCGGCGGGGGGATCAACAGCGAGTACGGCGCCACCGTCACTCTCACCGATTCGATGGTCCGAAATAACACCTCGCCAACTGGCGCAGGCATTGCCAACTTCTGGGGCGGCAAGATCGCCATGCTCCGCTCG
>CAWGEJ010000012.1:0-75262 GCA_963821575.1 uncultured Thermoleophilia bacterium | reverse complement strand
GCAGCGACGGCTGGGCGGAGCTCAACTTCCAGATGCTTGCTGGTTTCCCTGTCAGCTCGAAGCAGCAGCTGGTCGCGATCTTCACCCGCGCCCGCAAGTCCGGTGAGGACCTCCTCGGCGGCATCTCCACACGCCGCCTCTTCTCCGTGCAGGTCAACCTCAAGGGTTGACGACACCACTCCGGCCGGGGGCCGCTCGACGCGGCCCCCGGGATTCCGTTCATCTTGAGACACCAGGTCGGCCTCCGGGACGTGTCCCCGAGGGGCGGTCTCCTGGGTTGCGGCCAGGGTTCCCGGCACTGAGGTGGCGCCCTTCTGGTGGACCCACGGAAGCCGGCTAGGCGGCGGTACCCGGGTTCACCGCCGAACTCCGCGAAGTAGTCGAGCTCGACACCGTGCGCGCGGGCTGCGCTGGCGCTATTCATGTCATGAATGGTGAGAGCGGATGCAGTTGGCCTGTTCGGTGAGGATCAGGTCGCTCGGGCATGGCGTTACCACCGGCCGCTGTATGCGGCTGCGGTAGCGCAGTTCGGCCTCGGACTGCTGGTCCTCGCTCTGATCGTCTTCGGCCGACTCGGTGACTGGCTCTTCGAGCCGGTGCGGGGATGGCCCTGGTGGGCGCAGGTTGCCGGGTTCACGGCACTGATCGAGGTCTTGACGACCGCAGTCGGCCTGCCGATCTCGTTCTGGACGGGCTTCGTGCACGAGCGCAGCTGGGGGTTTTCGACACAGAACCTCACGGGTTTCGCCGCCGACCGAGCGAAGTCGCTCGTGCTGGGCCTCGTGCTGTCGTGCATTGCCTTCCTCGGACTGGTTGGATCGGCGCGGCTTCTACCTCATTCCTGGCCTCTGGTTGCGGCCGCTGCTGCGGCGGCGATGGTGCTGGCCCTCGGCTTCCTCGCCCCGCTCCTCGTCGAGCCTATGTTCAACCGCTTCCTTCCGCTTGACGACCCCGAACTGAGCGCCGAACTGCTGGAGCTTGCCGCGAGGGCGCAGACTCCGATCAAGGAGGTGCTCGTCGCGGATGCGAGCCGGCGAACCCGCAAGGCCAACGCCTACGTGTCGGGGCTCGGACGCACGCGCCGCCTTGTTCTCTACGACACGCTGCTGACACGCGCCAACCGGCTGGAGATCGGGCTCGTCCTCGCACACGAACTCGGGCACCGACGCGCCCATCACCTGGTCAAGGGCACGCTGCTCGGCATGGCCGGCCTCGCGGGCTTCGTCGTCCTTCTCTGGGCGCTTCTGCTCTCGCCGGCCCTCCGCACCTCGATCGGGGCACCCGGCGGCGCTAGCGATCCTCGCGTCGTACCGTTCGTCCTGCTGCTCGCCGCGATCGTGCAGATCCCCGGGGCACCGCTCGGCGCCGCGCTTTCGAGGAACTGGGAACGTGAGGCTGACCGCTTCTCGCTCGAACTGACCGACGACGTCGCCACGTTCGAGGCGACTCACCGCTCGTTGGCGACTGCCAACCTCGCCGATCTCGACCCGCCCCGGCCGATCTACCTCGCGTTCTTCAGCCACCCCACCCCTGCCGAACGAATCGAAGCCGCGCGCCGTCAGGCAAGTTGCGCCTAGAGCACTCCGACACCTCGCGCTCCCGATCACTCGGCACTCGCGCCGCGACGGCCTCCTGGGCTGCGACCAAGTCGGTTCCGGTCAGACCAATAGCCTGACCTTGTCGATCGCGCCGGGGGTCGGCGGCGGCCCAGCGGCTAGGCCGATCAGTGCGGCACGAGGCCGTTGCGTCCGCGGACGATCACGACTGGGCACGACGCGTGATGGGCGCATTGCAGGCTGACCGAACCGAGCAGAAGGCCGGTGAAGCCGCCGTGGCCGCGTGAGCCGAGGACGAGCAACTCGGCATCTGTTGCGGCAGCGAGCAGTGCAGGCGCCGGGTCGTCTTCGACGGTCGACTGGTTGATCTGGACGTCGGTGGCGTCGCCGACAAACCGGTGGACAAGGGCTGCGAGCCATGCTTCCCGTTCGTCCGGGCCGCGATCCTGCTCGATCATCTCGCCCGTCCCCGGGATTGGCTCCCATTCCGAGAAGGCGTGAACGACGTGGAGGTCGGTTTGCCACCGCCGTGCCTCTTCGAGCGCGGACCGCAGGGTCTCCTGCGACGCCTCTGAACCGTCGACTCCCACGACGATCACGTCAGACGGCCTGCTGACCCGCGGCGTGCTGTCGGTTTTGCTCTTCGACAGTGCGGACGTTCGCGTAGGTGACGGCTTCTTGGTGGCTGTATTCGAGCTCGCGCTGTGCGAACCGGTACCAGTCGGTCCATGTTGTCAGACGCCGGTCATCCATCTCGCCGGCTCCGTGTCGCGTTGGGTCCTCATGGCTTGAGTGAAACACGACGCTGGTGAAGAGCGGGCATAGCCTCGCTTAAGCTCTCGTGTCGGTCTCGCCGGCTGGGCTGATCGCCTCGCCTACTGCTTGTCGATCGAGAACGCTCCGATCGGGCACGCGTCGCAGATCTCCTTCGCGCGTTCTTCCTCGAGCTCAGGAATGCGTACGTAGGCAGTGCCGCTTTCGTCCAGTTCGACTGCGTCGGGATCGACCGCGACGCACTCGGCCGAGCCGATGCACGCATCCTGATCGATGGTCAGATGCACGAGCATTGTGGATTCCTCCTTACACGAGGGTTCGCGTTGGGGCAGATGAGGAGCCTTCCGCGACGAGTTCGCGCGCGGTCCGCAGGCGCGACGGTGCGTTGAGTAGGAGGACACATGCCGTCGACCCGGCCGAGTCGAGCCCGACCCAAAGTCCGTCGTCGTCGCTCCACTCGACGGCTGCGTCGGCAACCCCCACCTGCTGGACGCGAAGACGTCCGATGTCGCTGAAGAAGTACGGCTCGCGGGCGTACGCCGCCGACGACCCGAGGATCGCCTCAGCCACGTGGCGGCCGCTCCACCGGGCGTGATCCCAGTGCGGGATCGCGATCCTGCCCCAGCGAGGATGCGGGAACGACACGCAGTCCCCACAGGCCCATAGCTGTTCGTGTCCGATCACTCGCAGCCGCTCGTCGGCAGCAAGCGTAAGGGTCTTGAGATCGTCCCCGACGAGCGAGGCGGGCAAACTCGAACGGAAGCCCGCCGCCGAAACGACCACGTCGCAGTCGATCTCGCCGTGGGTCGACGTGTGGAGCACTGCCACGTCGGCGGCGATCTCCGCCGACTCGATCCTGCACGAGCCGAGAAACCGCACGCCGAGGTCGTCGAGTACGGACAAGGCAGCCTCCGAAACCCGGGGCAACAAACGCGCGAGCGGGCGGTCGACCATATCGACGAGCGTCACCGTGTGTGCACGCGCGAGCGTCGCTGCAGTCTCCGTGCCGATCAACCCGGCGCCGACAACGACGACTCGCCTGCCCGGAACGGACAGGCGGCGGGTGAGCGAGATGAGGCCGGTTCCGGTGGCGTTCTCCTCAGCGTGCTCGAAGCCGGCGACCGGCGGTTTTGGATAGCGCAGACCGGTCGCCCAGACAAGCGTCGGCGCCTCTACCTCGAGTGTTTCACCCCCGGCAGCAAGGGTCACGGCGACGCGACGGCGATCGAGGTCGCAGGCAGTCACCAGTCCGTCGATGTGGTCGATTCCCTTCTCCACGAGTTGCGCTGCATCCGCGAGCAGCGGCAGACGTCCAGTCACGAGCGACCGTTTTGAGAGAGGCGGCCGGTCATGCGGCAACCCCGGACCGATCATCGTCACAGGCACGCCTTCCTCGGCCAGTCGCGCCGCGCATGCAAACCCTGAGACGCCGTTGCCGGCGACGACGACCGAATCGGTCATGAGACCAAGGAAACCACCCCGGCGGATCATCGCCTCAGTAGCGAGCCCACATCGGACTTCCGCAAACCCACATCCGGCGTGGGTCCGCTCAGGTCCCGGATGGCCGTGAGTCGGGGACGCTTGTCGTTCTGCCGGCCAGGATCCGTCACGCAGCGGCGGGCCTCTTGCGTAACAGCCAGGGGCGGGCAACCTTCTAGGTTCGCCGCCGGGGCCGTCCGAGGGTTCGTACTCGAAACGATGCTTCCGGGAACGAGGCTGCGATTCCCTTGGTGAGATCGGGAACCCCGCTCTTTGCGTCCTTCTCAGACGCTCGGGCAGTTGTCTTCGAGAGGTCGTGCCCGTAGGGTCGCTCTTGCACCGAGCACGGAGCGCGAGTAGGTCGATGTTGCTTCTGGAGGTCGGACGCGGAAGGCCGAAAGGCCCAGAGCGGAAGGTCACCGGAGGTAGCTGACGAAAGCGCCACCGGCTCGGTGTTCTTCGTTAGGCCTGCCTTCGCGGAGCACACTGTGATCAGTGATGCTGAGATCAGTGATGCTGATCGCCTCTGACCTCGCCGCGATCATCATCGTCGTCGCCTCGACCGTCTTCGTCGTGGTCGCCGTTCTCGCACTACACATCTGGGGAGCAATCCAGGACGGGCGCGAGGAGAAGGCGATGTGGGAATGGAGACATCGGCGGCGAGGTTAACGGTGCTCGCACAAGGCATCACACGGATTCCGCGCGTGTCGAAAACGTCAGATGCCAGTCCTCGTCTGCGTGGCCGTCGATCGTCAACTGCCAGACGTAACGGCCGTCGGGTTCGAGCGGCAGAGGCCCGAAGTTGACAGCGAACGGGACGCCGAACGGCGTTCCGGGCTTGACCCCAGGCGGACGGCCAACCTCCAACGGAGCAAACTCCACGCGAATCGGATGCCCTCGAGCGCATCAACGTGGGCGAATGCGTCGTCGACCCCGAGTTGATCACGGCCCTGCTCGCCAACCCGGCCCGATCCGACCGGCTCGCCGCGCTCACACCACGCGAACGCGACGTCCTCGCGCTCCTCGCAGAAGGACTCACCGACCGCGGCATCGGCGAGAGACTGTGGCTCTCCCAATCGACCATCGAAACCCACGTCCGCCACATCCTGCAGAAGCTCGACCTCCCCACGGGCACCGCCCACAACCGCCGCGTCCACGCAGTCCTCACCTACCTCGACCGCTGAGACCTTGTGATGGGGCACGGCCGCCTCCTGGTCTTCGGCGCGGAGCAGCCTCCTAGTGGACGTTACGAAGCGCCTACTGGGAGAGCGGCCTTCGGGTGATTGACCCGAGGCCCGAACGAGTCAGCGGGTTACTCCACGGCTGCGCAAGGGCCGCGGAACGCGAGTCCGTCTGGCATCGGCGTGTAGGGGAAGTGGGCGTTGACGGCACGGGCTGCGGTGTTTCGCTCCTCGTTGCCGGTGCGAAGCTCGATGAGCCCGTTGTCGAGCGCCCAGGCGATCTGAGCGGCTTTCAGTGCCTGGGCGATCCCACGGCCACGCCAGGCTCGGCGGACGGCAAGCATGTCGTGGGCGGCGATCCCCGCCGAGCGGTTGATCCAGCCGAGCTTCCCGTAGCCGACGACCTGTTCGCTTTCGAGGGCGACGAAGGTCGCCTCGGGGATGTACCGAGGCCCGGCGAGTTGCTGGGCTGCGAACTGCTCATAGGTTCCAGCCTGCGGCGGCACGTCGCTGTCGTAGGGAATGTCCGGCAGCGCCTCACCTGCGGTCTCCCAGACTCCGTAACCGAGATCCGGTCGCTCCGCGAGTGTTGTCATCGTCACTCCGGCAGGAGGCGTCACCTCCGGGCGTGGACAGTCCTCGAGCTGCAGGCGAAGACCCCGGGCGCGCATCACGACGGTGAAGCCGTGTCGTGCGGCGAAACCATCGCAGTCCGGATCGTCGGAGAACGAGAACAGCTCCAACTCCTCCCGACCGAGCTCGCGGGCGTACTCGGAGACACGGCGATACAGCGTCCCTCCGACGCCTCGGTGGCGGGCCGGCGGAAGCACACACAACGATGCAAAGACTGCGCTGCTCTTTTCCATCCCGGCGCCGACTCCGCACCCACCGACACCGACCGGCTCCCCGTCCAGCAACCCGATCCAATCGCGCCAGGTCGGAGTTGTCGCTCGCAGATGCTCGATCACGTCTGGATCGAACGTCGTCCAGCGAAGCACCTCGGACACGATCCTCGACACGCTCGCGGTGTCTAGCCTGCCCTCGATCAGCTCAACCGTCATTCGGGGCCTCCTCGGACACTCAACTCGACACGCAGCCGACGCTACGCGCCCTCCCGAAATGCAAGCAAGTGGGGTGAGCCGATCATACGAATGCCGTGGCGCGAGCCGGCGCTCGTCGGATCGCTCAACCATCTCGTGGGGGCGGTGACGGAGTTGCGGCGCCTGTCTGCGCTCCGGGATGCGGAACGGTGCGTCGCGCGACTTCGGGAATTCGAGGGCCTGCCATGGCGGGCCCTCTCTCGTGCATCTGCACAGTCGCCCCGATGCGCGCGTCGAGCAGCGGGCGCGGCTGCCGACATGCGACCTCCTGGTGTCGTGCCCGGGGCCTCCTCCCGGGGGCTCCAGGGTGGACGTTACGGAAGCCGCCACTTGCCCGCCCGGCATGGGTTGCGAGAGGAAGTCGGCGGTTCGAGTCCGCCCAGCTCCATTTGGTTCAAACGTGCGCCGCTTTCCACTAGGAAAGCAGTCAGGTATGAACCGCAACCCCCGTAGCGCGGTTCCTGGCCGTCGGTCTCCACCTCGAGAACCCTGCTCATGCCGGCGTTTGACTTTGGTGAGTGAGGCGCACGCTTCGCCGTGCTACCGCGGTGCTACCAATCGTGCGGGGGCGTGGAGAGCCTGACTCGAACGCTTGTCATGACCGTCGGCGGTTTGATGTCGCCAGACCCTCGTGCCGAAGTTGCGACAGATGGCTGGGCTCGGCTGTCTAGACAGCCGAGCAAGTGTCACCAGGTCTCGTTACTACCCCGTAAGAGTTACGGGGTTAGGAGATAGGGCGCGGCGAAACGCCGCCAAGGGTGGACCACTGTCTAAAGGCTGGTGTCAGCGCGGCAAGTCAACGCTGACGAACGCGTCCGCGACCAAGAGTTTCGATCGGTGGCGAGTCTCCACTAGAGGCCAAGGTAGTAGCGGAACGCCCGTAGGGCATCGCTCCTGTTCACCGGGGTGAAACGCCTTTTGCTTCCACCCATGCCAGACGGGAAGCGACAAGATCTGCTGCATCTTGGTTTGAGAAGCAAGGACGGGGAGCCGGTCAGCAATTCCGGTGAACTCGCAGAACAGTAACCCCCATTTCCCGTGTAGGGAGGGATTGACGGTGACCATGGTCGATGTTGACGGCGCAGTTGGCGTGGTGCGGGCTGCTCAGAAGGTCGAGCACTTCAGCGTCGCGGAACGCACGGCGCGAGGTAAGGCAGCGAGGGCGGAGGTTCCGCGAGGGGTGCATGCTGAGTGGGAACCGACGTCGTTTCGGCGCGATCCGGTCGACCTGCTCGAGGAGCAGGGGGCGACCCGCGTGGCGGAACTCGTACCGATCCGGTACGGCCGAATGCTCGTTTCGCCGTTCACGTTCTATCGGGGAGCCGCATATGTGATGGCTGCCGACCTGGCGGGGCAAGCGCGGACGGGGCTGCACGCGCAGTTGTGTGGGGATGCGCATCTGTCGAACTTCGGTGCGTTCGCGGCGCCGGATCGGCGCCTGGTGTTCAGCATCAACGACTTCGACGAAACGCTGCCCGGGCCGTTCGAGTGGGACGTAAAACGTCTCGGGGCGAGCTTCGCGGTCGCCGGGCGCGACCGCGGTTTCGACGGGCAGACACGCGAGGCGATCGATCTCACAGTGGGACGCGCCTATCGCGAGGCGATTCGGCGATTCGCAGAGATGGACACTCTGGCGCTCTGGTACGCCCGTATCGACATGGCCGTGATAGAGGACCAGTGGCTGAAGCAGGCGAGCGGCAAACAGGCGAAGCGCTACGCGGCGAACGTTGCCAAGACGCGCACCAAAGACAGCCTGAAGGCGTTCGGAAAGCTCACGGAGAACTCGAGCGGCGAGCCGCGCATCGTGACCGACCCGCCGGTGATCGTTCCGATCGAGGACATAGCAGGCCCCGAGGCAGCTCACATGCTCGATGACTTTCTCCGGGGTGTGATCCGCTCCTACCGTCGGACGCTCGCCGGCGACCGGCGCAAGTTGCTGGAGCGCTTCCGCTACGTGCACGCTGCGCGCAAGGTCGTAGGCGTCGGCAGCGTCGGCACTCGCGCCTTCATCATGCTGCTACTCGGCCGCGACGGGGAGGATCCGCTGTTCCTTCAGTTCAAGGAAGCAGAAGCCTCGGTGCTCGAGCCGTTCCTCGGGAAGAGCGAGTTCGCTAACCACGGCCAGCGGGTGGTGGAAGGCCAGCGGCTGACGCAGGCCGCGAGCGACATCATGCTCGGTTGGATCCGAGCCGAGAATCCACTCGACAAGATCAAGCGCGACTTCTACGTTCGACAACTGTGGGATGCGAAGGGCTCGGCGCAGGTCGAACTGATGGAGCCCGACCTGATGGAGGCCTACGCCAAGCTCTGTGCAACCGAACTCGCCCGGGCTCACGCGCGCGCCGGGGACGGCATCGCGATCGCCAGCTACCTCGGCAGCGGCGACACGTTCGATCGGTCGTTGGCGACGTTCGCCGAGCTCTACGCCGACCAGAACGAACGCGACTACGAGGAGCTCAGGAAGGCCGTCGCCGAAGGGCGCGTCAGGGCGGAAGCCGGCGTGTAGGAGGGCAAGACAAGGAACGCGGAGCGCTAGGGGTAGCTGCTACTCCGAGCGCTCTGGAGTAGAGCCGACGCGCTTGTGGGAACTCGGGTGCTCATAGAAGTAGAGAGGCAGCGCCAGCAACGGCGAGGAGCGCGATCGCCAGCAAGGCGATGACGAGCGCAGTTCGCTGGCGGCGCGCGAGCCACAGTCCGGCGGCGTCGATCGTCTGCATGGCCCGGCTGCCGAAGAGCTCGAATGCCAAGACAGGTGCCCAGACGAGGACGGTCGCGACGATCGTGTAGGCGGCGAGTTGTACGGCTTCGCTGTGTCCGTCGGTCGGCGTCGCTGCGATGGTTGCGGCCGCGAGCGCGGTCAGCACGAGTCGCTTCGGGCCGCCGACCCCGAGCAGGAGCCCAGCGGCGAGCGCTGTCCCGAGGTGCACCCGCTCGAGCCGGTCTAGGACCGCCGTCGTGCGTGGGCTGGAGCGGGGTTTGGGATCGGGCCGCCGCCGCCGCACGCGGGCTGCAAGCGTCAGCATCCAGGCCGCGAAAGCAAGGTCGAGAAGGGCACGGGCGGTCGCATGCCCATGCGTACGCTGCGGCACCATCCAGCCGCCGATCGAGACGAGGAGCGCACCGACCAGAAACTGGCTCGCGATCATCGCAGCCGTGAAGGCGAGCGCTTGGAGACGGCCGGCCTTGATCACCGCGAGCGTCACCGCGAACGCCATCGGGCTCAGCGCCGCCACGAGCGCATACAGGGCTAGTGTGAAATCGACGTTCACGGCCACCGCCACGCCGGCGTGAGAGCAACACCGGCTTCAGGCAGCGGCCGACCGCGGTCGTGGGACCAAAGTCGGCCGCAGGGCGCAAGACGTCGAGGCGGGCTGCTCTTGCCGGGCGAGGCGCTACGGCCAGCGCTTTCTGCATGAGCGTGTCGTACTCTGCCTGCGTGATCGCACCGCCGTCGAGCAGCTCCTTCGCCGAGGCGATCCTCCGCCGCGGCACCGGCTCCGCCGGCGCCGGCCGCAGACTGGTAGCCCTGCTGGGCGCTCGCCCGCTCCAGGCCGCGCTCGGTCATGCCGTCGTTCTCCCTGATCAGGTAGATGAACACGCCCAGGAACGGCAGGATGATCACGAGATCAGCCAGCCGGTCTTGCCTCAACCCGAGACGTCATGGCGGCGGAAAAGCGCCCGCGATGACAGTAGAGAGAAGCCAGAAGGAGAGAAGCCAGACGAAGAACACCAGCATTGTCCCCATCGAATTCAGAAACGGGTAACTGCTTGCGAGCACCTTTTCCTCTTTGAACGAACTCGGGCCGGCAAACGAAACCTCGTTGTGGAGAGCTTCGAGGCCGGCCCGACTTCTTTCTGGCCCTCGGTCAGTCTCTGCGGTCGTCGCGGCGATCGCCGCGGTCGTCTCTGCGGTCGTCTCGGCGGTCGTCACGGCGATCGTGGCCGTGCGCGACAACGGCAGCGGTTCCGACAACTGCTGCTGTGCGAGTGACCGGGCCGCCGATCAAGCCACGCCTTCCTGCGCGTCCGGGTCCTAGCGGCATCTCAGACTCCTTCCGTGACGAGTTCCGATTCCATGGAGGCGACCAGTGACTGGGTCGGAATCCGGCCGTTTGCGACCAGCTGACCGCCAGAGCGGCGTATCGCCGACCCAAATGGTGCAGCCCAGCGGTTTTCGTAGACGAGCACTGCGGCGATCGAGCCGGGCTCGATGATCTCTCCGATCTTCTCGATGTCTTCCGCGGCGAGCAGCAATGCCAGGTCTCCCTCGAGCGAGAGCAGCTCACCCACCGCGGTTTCGTCGGCGTGCGCGAGTTCGGCCAGCTCGACCGATCCGTCCGTGTCCTTCTCCAGCAGCACCAGATCCAGCACGCGAATCAGCTCACGGTCGACCAGCGACAGCAGTTCGGTCGCCATCTCTCCGGAGAACTTCGCCTTGTCGGCTGGGAACTCGACGACCAGATAGTCGACGGGACCCAGCAGCTCTTCGCTACCCATAGCTTTCTTGCTCCTCTCCGAGTGAACGTCGTCGACCGCCTTCGCTTCGAGCAAGGTCAGCCCGAAGTCGGACAATCGCTGCAGAAACCCCTGAAGCTCCGCTTGGTCGCGAACGTGACCTGTCAGCAGTGTCTTCCCGTCCGCGCGGGTCAGAGTCATGCCCTCGAAGGCGACCTGCATGTGGTCGTCGAGTTCTCCCTCGACGGTCAACCGATACATGCGATGTGCCATATCGCCGAGGATGCACCGCCGGGCAGCAGGGCCACGCTTATCGCGGGCAGTTCACCGCGGTGATTGCGCTTGCTCCCGCAGACCGAGGGCGGCAGCCCGTGCCACCGCATCGGTACGGGAATGAACGCCAAGCTTGCGGTACAGGGCGACTGTGTGTGAATGGATCGTGTTGGGCGAAAGGAAGAGCCGCTCGCCGATCTCGCGCATGGTCAGGTCAGTCGCCAGGAGCCGAAGCACGCTCAGCTCAGCCTCGCTGGGCGGTTCGAGCAGCTCTCCGCTGCGGGCTTGCACTTCCGCGTTCACAAGCTCCACCTCCACCTCCCGGGCGAGCGCCGGAACTCGCCCGCTGTCTCCAAGCTCCGCAAGGACCGCCTGAGCGCGACGCAGAGTTGCCTCCGCCTCGTCGAGACGCCCCCGCCGGACGCGCACACGGGCGAGGCAAACGAGGTTCCAACCCTGGTGCAGGCTCGCGACCTCATCTCTAAACAGGTGTTCCGCAGTCACGAGTTCGTGTTCCGCTTCGACCAGATTCCCTTCCGCGCCGAGCACGGCACCGAATGCAGCGGATGCATTAGCGCCCAGCCAGCTGCGGTTCGTGTCGATGCGGCCGACGGCAGCCTTCGCCTTCTCGGCGTGCCAACGTGCGGCAGCGACCTGGCCCCGCTCGAGAGCGACAAGGGCGAGGGTTGTGTGGGCGAGTGTGGCACTCGGTGCTCGACGATCGATGTCGGGGTGGCCGATCACCTGCAGCGCAAGGCCCCAGGCTTCGCCCAGGTCTCCCGCGAAGTAGAGCGCTTGGCTCAACGCAACCAACGCGCCGGTGAGCACCTCATCCGAACCGGTCTGCGCGAGCTTGAGCGCCCGCCGGCCGTCAAGCACCGCTTGACCGACGCCGCCCTCGATGGTGAGCGCGCGTGCGACCAACGCCCAGTTCTCGCCGTAGGACGCCGACCAGTCGGGGTCGTCTTCGTGTGCCTGACCGACAAGCCGGAGGAAGCGGCGCAACTCGATCGCACCACCGCTGTACAACACAACTGCCATCGCAGCTCCTGCCGCCAGATCCGGGTGCCCGACGAGGCATTCATCCGGCAACGTGTCAACCCAGTGGAGGAACGTCCGCCCGGCGCCGTTGCGGAGCAGCGGCAGCTGATACTCGACGAGCAACTGCGCCACGAGTTCATGCTCACCAGCTGCAGCAGCATGCGCTGCCGCTTCGAACGGCAGCCTTCTCGACTTGAGCCACATGGCGGCTTCTCGGTGAATCCGGGTTGCGGCGGAGGGCTCCGCCGAGGCCAGCTCGGCGCGAGCGAACTCGGCGAACAAGGCGTGCATCCGGTACCACCCTCCGTGCTCCAGGGGCGAGACGAACAGGTTCGAGCGTTCGAGCTCGGCCAGTGTGTCGGCCGAATCCACGCGTTCGAACACGGCATCACACAGCTCGGCAGTGAACTCCCCGAGGACTGCGGTACCTTCGAGAAATACGCGACGGTCCTGGTCGAGCGAAGCAAAGACCTCGCTGCTGAGATAGTCCGCGACGAAGCGGTTCTCTCCTCCGAAGGCACGAACCGCCCGGGTTGCGTCTCGGACTGAGCTCAGCCAGAGCCCCGCCAGGACAAGCGCAGCAGGCCACCCTTCGGCTCGTTCGATGAGCAGTTCGAGCTCCTCCCGGCCAAGCTCAACGCGACTGCCCACCGCAAGCAGTCGCTGCGCCTCAGGCGGTGTGAACGCAAGCTCGCTCATGCGCAACTCCGTGAGGTCGCCGCCGGCACGGAGCCGCCCAAGCCGCAGGCCGGGATCAGCCCGCGTCAGGACGATCACGCGCACGTTCGGTGGCTGGTGCGCGATCGCGTGATCGATCGACGCCACGCATTCCTCGTCGGTGACGGCGTGCAGATCATCGAGCACGAGAACCAGCGCACGCTCGAGCGCCGCAATGCCGTTCATGAGCTCGTCGACCACATCCTCGATGGAGCAGCCCGGCACGCTGAGACGCTGCAACGCGCCACGCCCGAGTCCCGGTCGAACCCGGTCGACAGCCGTCGCCACATACCGCCAGAACCTGCCCGGATCGCTGTCGCCCGCATCGAGCGTGACCCACGCCAGCCCGGCATCGAGGCTCGAACACCAGGCGCGCACCGCGGTCGTTTTGCCGTAACCGGCTGGGGCGGAAACAAGCGTCAGGGCAGCATCGGCGCCCTCATCGAGCAATTGGCGGATGCGCGGACGGTCAACCGCGCGGGGCCGAACGCTCGGGACAGCGAGCTTCGCCTCCACCAGCGGTGGAAACACGTCCACATTCACACCCGTGCTTGCGACCCTGGTTCGCTTGAGATCGTCCGCCATGTCCGCCCGACATCCTTGCAGCACGGGGAAGCAGAGGCGTGCCCGCTTCCCAGCCCCCGCGGAAACCCACACCCGCCGAGTCGTGCGTCTCCGTCCGAACCCGCGCCATCGAGCTGGCGTTTGTATTCACCGCGGTGAACCCCAGGTTCCGGCACAGCCGCAGGCGAGCAGCTGTCTTAGCCTCGTGGAAACACACCACTTGCGTCCACGTGCTCACGGGGAGTGAGGGACGCCGCTAAGAGGAGGGTCCCACAATGACAGTCACTAAAGAACCGCCCCGTGCAGCGAAGCTCAGCACGGTGCCGCTGAACTGGGACGAGGTCTTCTACACCAACTGTCCGATGGTCTCGGCGAACAACGTCGACCAGGAGCTGGGCTGGTGCAAGACGGACTTCAAGAAGATCGGCGTCGACTACTCGTTCTTCCGGAGCCGCCGCGAGAACGACTTCTATCCGCACTACATCCACAACCTCGACAACCTGTTCCGGTTCGGCGGTCTGTATCCGCCGATCCAGGTGCACGCCGACATCCGCCGGACGCGGCTCTTGGGTGCGACCTGGGTCTACGAGGGTGGCGCGATGCTCGTGCGTGCCGGCGATCCCTTCTGCCGGATCCAAGACCTGAAGGGCAAGAGGATCGGGCTCTCGAAGAGCCTGAACACGATCAAGAACGACTGGTGGCGGGTCACGGAGCACATGGGCATCGAGAGCATGCTCCGGCTGAACGACATGACGATGGACGACGTGGAGATCGTCGAGTTCCCGTATCCGGACGACTGGTACAGCGACCCGAGGATGCTCGAGCCGATGATCAACCCGACCGACCTTTGGGCGACGCGGGACCACAAGCGCGACCTGGCCTTCCGGCCGCTGGAGATGGCGCTGCTCGGCGGCAAGGTGGACGCGATCTACACCCTGAGCAACCAGTTCCAGCACCTGCAGGAGGACACGGGCAAGTTGAAGACGATCGAAGACCTCTCCCTGTACCCGGACTGGACGCTGCAGGTCGCCAATACCCCTGCCATCATCACCTGCACCGACGTGATGGCCGAGGAGCACCCCGAGCTAGTCATCACCTACATGAAGGCGATGATCAAGGTCGGCCGTTGGGCGAACGAGAACAAGCACGCGGCCGCTGGGATCCTCGACCGCCAAACGTTCTATCGCGACGTCGAGGACACCTACCAGGGGATCAAGTACGTCGACATGGTTCCCAACCTGTCAGCCCAGAATCTCGCCTGCGTCGAGATCGGCAAGGACTTCATGCTCAGCCACGGCTACATCAAGAACGACTTCGACGTTCACGAATGGGCCGCCCCGCAGTTCCTCGAGCAGGCGGCGCTGGAGCTCGTGGAAGAGCAGTGGAAGAAGGTCACCGCCGCCAAGCTCCCCGAGACCTCCGCCCTGGAGGAGGCCCTGACGAGCCGCCTCGGCTAGCCGCAACGACACTGATCGGGCGGCGCGGTGCAGGGCGGTAAAGGTTGCGCCGCCGCGCCGCCCGAGACACGAACGACGGCATGCCGTCGGGAAGGAAGACAACCCATGAAACCCGAGATTCCTGAAACCAACCGCACGAGCCTGGGGCTGTACGTGACACCCGACGAGGCCTACGCGATGTGGCAGGCCGATCCCGAGAGCGTCCACATCCTCGACGTTCGCACCTTCGAGGAGTACGTCTTCGGCGGCCACGTCGAGTCGGCCAAGAACGTACCGCTCGTCTTCCCTAAGTTCGACCCGGAAGGCCCCTCGATGCCCGGCAGGCCGCCCGGATGCTCCGGCAACCCCAACCCTGACTTCATCGACCAAGTCGCCGAGGCATGCGGCCGGGAAACCACAATCCTCGTCATGTGCGCCACCGGCGGCCGCGGCGCAATGGCCGTCAACGCACTCGCCCAGGCCGGCTTCACCAACGTCTACAACATCATCAACGGGTTCGAAGGCGACCGGGTCGACGACCCCGGCAGCGTCTTCCACGGCAAACACATGCGCAACGGCTGGAAGAACGCTGGCCTTCCGTGGGGGTACGACTTCCATCCGGACCTGATGTGGACAGCCCCCCACGAGCACGCCCTCGCGTGACCGTGAGCTGCGGGGATCAGGTCGAGGACCAGCAGGCTTCTCGACCTGATCTCCGCGGGCGAGGGGTGAGGCGGTGACTGTCCGCCGCGCGCGCATGCGATGCGCGGTTGACCGTCCGCGGAATCGTCCAACTGTTCCTATGAGAATCTTCGGTTCCGAGATGACCAGGAGCGAGCCGAACAGAATGGCTTCGCACTCATCATCGGGGGTCGGTGGAAACACTGGGCGTCACTCCGCCCCCGGACTCCGCGAACGGCGCCGTCCCCCCACAGGACATGCCGATGACGTCGACACTAGCCGCGGGGATGGAGTCGGCCGGGTAAAGCCTTGGTGACGAGATGGCGGCCGGTCGCCGCCCCTTTTTATGGCCGCCGCAACCATGTCGTCACCAGGATCATCCGCTTCGCACTCGTCTCCTTTAGCTAAGCCAAAGAAACCGCCCCATGCGCGGACGCCGCGTGACTCGAGGCCGTAGTTGTTCCCCGCTGGATAGGCGCACACGCGGACGACTGGGACTCGGTTACGTGCCAAGAGTTGTGCCAACCAACTTAGGGAGGCACATCATGTGGTGGGCGATTGGATTCGGCGCTTTGCTGTGGATCGTCTTGGCTGTGACGTTGGGTGTCATGACGCTCAGGAACGGGCACGGATGGTTGTTCTTCTTCGGGATCTTCTTCCCCATTCTCTGGATCTTCGGAGCCTTCAGCTCTCCACCGCAGGGGGCGGCGCACGCCTAGGGGAGACCAGTCAGCCCTCAAGCTGAAGATTCATCGCGACGCCGCTGCGGTCTTGAGTGCTTCCCAATGCTGGGGTGCGGTGTCTTAACGCCGCGGCGGATCTGGCCGAGGTAACCGCGCGTGAGGCCTGCTTGCCGGGCAAGGTTCGAGAGTGGCCGGTCTTGCAGAAGCGGCCGAATCTCCCGTTGGTGAGGCCGGTTGCGCGGACGAAGCACGCACCAAGGACGGCTGCTCGGCATCGCTCAAACGATGCTGGTAAAGGCCGTGGCCGACTCGTTCGATGGGGCTGTCGGGTCGGCGTCCGTTCTTGTGCAGACAGTCTTTGACGGTGTTCCAGGAAAGCGCCGTTCCGGTCATGTCCTGAGCGGCAGAGTGGATCTCGCGAGCCCGCAGCAGCTTGTGGGCTGCTGTAAGCACCTGGATCACTGCCTCCTGGACGGCGCCGGCTCGCCGTCCTATTTGGCTCCGTGCCTGGGTTTCCCGCCTAGGCCTTCCCGCGAGCGACCCGGCCAACAGATATGCGCTGGCGAGGCGGGAGCGGTTCAAACGTGCCCCGTTTTCTTCCATTTGGTTCAAACGTGCGCGCTTTCCACTAGGAAAGCAGTCAGGTATGAACCGCAACCCCCGTAGCGCGGTTCCTGGCCGTCGGTCTCCACCTCGAGAACCCTGCTCATGCCGGCGTTTGACTTTGGTGAGTGAGGCGCACGCTTCGCGGTGCTACCGCGGTGCTACCAATCGTGCGGGGGCGTGGAAAGCCTGACTCGAACGCTTGTCATGACGGTCGGCTGTTTGATGTCGCCACGCCCTCGTGCGGAAGTTGGGACAGATGGCTGGGCTCGGCTGTCTAGACAGCCGAGCAAGTGTCACCACGTCTCGTTACTACCCCGTAAGCGAGTTACCGGGATAGGTGGGTGGTCGTCTCGAAAACCGGGGTGATGCGTCACAGCCGGCCTTGGCTTTCCACATTCGATGCCCGCCAGGAATCGAACAGCCCTGCTACTCGCCTCTTTCGGCCTCCGAGGTGTGCACCGAGGTGTGCACCACCTGATCCCAGGTGCCGAACGTCCATGCCGGACACTCGCGTTCGAGCAGCCCCCGTACGGCACTCCACTCCTGCGGATCAGCGAGCTCGACCGGTACGACCGTGGGCACTTCGTTATCGACCAAGTAGCCCCACGTCATGCCCACGAGAGGATCAACCGTCCGGCTGAGCAGGCCATCTGGCGTTTGCGTCAGGAACGTGACGGCCTGCCAACGCACGATCCCCTCCGGCGTATCCAACGGAGCATCGAAGAATCGTGGCTCACGACCCCACACGATGAACGGCACACCGAGACCCCGGAGTTGTGGAGCGACATCCATGAGCGACCACGCAGGTTTGTCGGAGTCGATCGACCAGTAGTGAACGATCTGAACCCATCCGAAGAAAGCGGCGTAACCCTCACGCGAGTACGCCACTGTCGCCTCGCATACCGGGAAGGCCGCGGCGCGGGATACATCGCCCTCCAATCCCAGGATGTCGAAGCCCCACCGACGCGGATCACCGTTTAGCGAATATCGAACGTGAACCTCTCCCGGTTCTCCACGAGCAACGAATTGGAAGGTCAGATCGTTCACGGCGCGAGTCTCGCAGAACGACAGCCCGCTGGTTCGGTGCCGCGCGTCACAAAAGCTCTGGATAGTGGAGCTCTGTTTCGTCGGCGAGCACGTGCGTGTACGCGTTGGCGGTCACGGCGAGGTTGCGCTGGCCGACGTGCTCGCCGATCCGCGCCCAGGGCGCACCTCCCAGATGTATGAGAGAGATACGGCGGTGGCGTAGGTCGTGCGGTGAGAACGCGGGCACACCTGCCGCTGTGCACGCCCTGGTGATCGCCGTGCGGAACCGGGTGCCGGCGAATCCGAGGAACACGGCCGGTCAGGGGTGCGGTCCTCGCGCCACGAGCGCCGTGACGGCGTCGAAGACGACGGGAGTGACGTTGACTCAACGACCCTGGTTTGTCTTCGACACGGCCGCGGAGACTCGCCAGCGGCTGCGCAGCTCGTCGACGTCGCCCCAGGTGAGGCCCTCGAGTTCGCCGAGCCGCATCCCGGTCGCGTCGAGCACCAGGAGCGGCAGCCGGTAGCGGGTGGGGAGGACCCGGCCCGTCACCCGCGGAGGGCACGAGGAGCCGTTCCAGGGCCGTTCCCAACCCGGAACGGGGGGCCGCTGGGTCGCGGGTTGTCTTGACGGGCAACGACAATCTCTCGCGGAACGCTGGCCGGGTGGCCGCGGCGGCCCGCTTCCTTCGACGACACTCCCACCCCCCGGTGGGGCGGGAAAATAGGCGGCCATCCCAATTCAGCGAGCGGCTTCTTCGGGCGTTGAGTTGACCCCGCTCAGTGTCAGGAGATCTTTCTCTCCCCGATCTCGAGAGCGTCCAGGCGAGCGGTTCGCGTCTTAACAGCGGCGCGGGAAACTGCCAACCTCAAGACGTCCCCACCAACGCCGCCGGCCCCGTCGAGCTGTTGACCCTCCTGAATCCCCGCAGCTCGGCGGCGGCGGGCGCGTTCTCCTGAGCCATCTCGTCACCAACGGTTTACTCGGCCGACTCCATCCGCACGGTTAGTGTCGAAGTCATCGGCGTGTCTGTGGGGGATGACGCCGTTCGCGGAGTCCGGGGATGGAGTGACCACCTTCCTCCTCTGTCCTCGGCTTCGCATCTCTACGCCGTGGCACTGACACCGCTACGGGCCGGGCGGCGGTCCGAACGCATTCTTCGTCAGCCCTATGCGCTGAGGCCAACCCGGCCCGCACTTTCAAGGTACGCCCGTTACGCGCCGCGGACTAGTCGTATTTTCGAGATGGCTCGAAGGGCCGACGCCGCCTCCGTCTTACGCTCGCCGGTCAACGCCGCCAGACAGGACGCGACGAACGCGGCGTCTTCGATCGTCGCGTCCTCCCGCGCCTCCAGATAACGAAGCAGCCAACGCGCCGCGACTCTCGGATGACGGCGCGGGTCGCGTTCGGCGATCAGGATCGTCAACTCCAGCAACTCTTCGAGGGTTGGCCGACCGAGCTCGCGCAGCGTCGTCTCCGCGATCGCCAAACTCCCGCGCTCGATCGCCCGGTTGAAGATCGCTCTCGGATGGCCCTGCGCCGTCAACGTCTGCCTTCCTGCGGGGCCGGACGGACGGTGCAGGTCGACCCTACACACTCGCCGGGCGGGTAGGAGACACGACCGGTGAGGTCGAACGCGGATTCGATGGCAGACGAGACTCGGCTGGAGCGCTGGCTCGACCGCGCCATTGCGCGCGCTGCAACGCCGCGCGGTGGTGCCGCTGTCATTGCCACGATCACAACGCTTGCGACCGTCGGCTTCGGCGTGCTCATGACGCTCGTCGACCATCACAACTTCACCACGGTCGGGCAGGGGCTTTGGTGGTCTGTCCAGACGGTCACGACCGTCGGTTACGGCGACCATGTGCCGACGAACGTCGCGGGGCGACTCCTGGCCGCCCTAGTGATGCTGATCGGACTCGCCTTCCTGGCCGTGATCACCGCGGCGATCACCGGTTCGTTTGTCGCGCGGGCCACTGACGAGCGGGCGGCGCGGTCCTCCGGCGGAGCCGCCCCGGCTAACGAGAACGACGTGCGCGAGCTCAAGGAGCAACTAGGCCGCATCGAGGCCCTCCTTCGAGAACGGTCGTAGACTCGCCCTCCGCGTCGCGAACACACCGAAACGACCTAGGCCACTTCCCGCGCACCGCCTGCTCGGAGCTCTCCGCCATCCCCAGCGGCAACGCAGCGCCGCGATCGCGGTCCTCGCACAGCCGGTTCACAAGCCTGACGCTCACGCCGTGCTGCGCTGCGATGTCGACGGCCGTTTCGCCGGGCCCTCCACGCGTCGCGGATGGCCTCGACCTGCGCGTCCGTCAGCTTGCGTGCGGCCATGTCCGTCTTGTCATTATGCGGGGGAGGAGGCCGGATAGCGCGGGGTCCTCTTCCTCCTTCAAGCGTGTGCCGATCGGAGCCGACGTGTACAGCCGCCGCGCGTCGTGCCATTAGAGGGCGGTGCCCGTAGGGGTGTTCGGGAACCACGCGGACGAGCCCGCGTCCAACCGGACTCCAGTTGACCAGCTCGCTCGAGTCGCTGCGGATTACCGGGCGCACGGCTACCTGGATTGAGACCACTCCGCCGCTGTGTGTGTCAGCGGAGTGGCCGTGACAGATCGAGCTGCCGAGGTCCTCGCTAGCGGCGATTGCGTCTGCGGTGCCGGCGGTTCATCCCTGCGGCCGAGACTGGGGAGAGCGGACGACCGAACGGGTCGATGAACAAGGCGACTGGGCCGGACGACTTCGGCAGGGTGCCGTCAAGGACATCAACCGAATAGGTGAGGTCGCCGCCCTTGAGGTGTGGGTCGCGGAGCACGACGACGGTGTCCTGCGGGAAGTCGTGGGCGGGGTCCTGGTAGGACACGACGGCGTTGGGTGGGTCGTCGACGAAGCTGTTCTCGCCTTCGCCCCATACGTTCACGAAGTGCTCCGATGACATGTGGCCGACTTCGCGCTGCGGGCGGTCGGCAAAGTAGAGCGTCGACGGCGAGACAGTCTTGAGGGTGATAGTGGCGCCATCGACGGTCGTCAGTCCTTGTGCTGTCTGGACGAACAGCGCCTCGATGTCCTCGAGCTGCTTCTCGGCAACCTCTGGGGTATCGGAAACCTGGCTCATTGTTTCTCTCCTTGGTCGGGGTGTGAGAACGCCCGGGCGGTCTCCGCGATTGCCCGAGCTATTCAGCGTAGGCCCGGCTGTGATCCAACCGCATCGGTAGTTACGCCTAGGTCGGGGTGCGTCGAGCGGCAGTATCCGACCGCAGGGGCGGGAAGACTCATGCTGTGGGCGACGATTCGCAGCCGGCCGGACACGCCGAGGACTATCTGGCTGACCTGGTTGCTTTCGTTGTCTACGGAACGATTGCCGTCCTGGCCGCTGTCGGTGGGCTGAGCCTCGAATCCGAGGCACTGAAGGCGCCCGAAGCAGCCGCGACGTTGATTATCGTCGCGGTCGCTGCCTCATTGGGCCACTCGATGTGGCGCGTCGTGAGAGCACGAGCCAGACAAGACCCGGAGCCGAAACGCTCCCACGAGATACATGAGTTGCTGAGGTCCTGGCCGATCGTCGCTGCCGGTGTTCCCGGTGCGATTTCGATGGTGTTGGCGCTTGGAGTTTGGTCGGTCTCGACCGGGCTGCGGGTGGCACAAGGACTTGGCATAGCGGTCCTGCTCGGCGCAGGTCTTCTTACGGGCCGGCTGGCAGGAGCCTCCCGTCTTCGTCAGCTTGGCTTCGTGCTGGCGCTGCCCTTCATAGGTCTACTAATCGTTGCGCTCGAGGTCGCGGCCCACCACATCTAGCTCCCGATCGGGCTCCCGGAATTCTCAGACGGAGCGAGGTGGAAGTGGTGCCCCGACGAGGTCGAGGTCGAGGTGGCCAGGCGGGCAGTGGGCTCGCTCGCCCATCATGAAGAGGCACAAGACACCGCCCGCATCTTCAACGCTTGGGCGATTTTTGTCCTTGCTGCCCTTGCCGGTGGGGCCTGGTTCGTGGCACGTCCCAACGGGTCGAATAGGTCGAAGCTAGCCGCGGTATCCGCGGTTCTATCCGGCGCGGTCGCCTTGCTTCTCAACGCCGCACTCGGCTCGCTCTGGTTCCACGACCGGCCGTTCGTCGATCATCCGCGGGCCGACTTGCTACTTATCCACCACGCTGCTGACAATTCGTTCCCGAGCGATCACACAAGCGTCGCGTTCGGGATCGCCTTCGCGGTGCTCGCCTTTCACCGCAGGCTCGGAACACTCCTCGTGCTTACGGCCGCCGCGATCGGCGTTGACCGGATGCTCGTCGGGGTGCACTACCCGGTCGACGTCGCGACGAGCGTCCTGGTCGGCCTGGCCGCGGCCGCCCTAGTTGTGACAGCGGGGCGCCCAACGGTTAACTGGCTCGTGCGACAGCTAAGCCGGCTCTCAGACCCGCTTGTCGGCCGTGCACGCCGACTGCACGAATAGGACTGCACGAAAGCCCGGCTCGCCAGGCACTGGGCGAGTAAGGCTCCGCGCCCCTGAGTTGCAGGGTCGAGCGCCCTCCGGAATGTACGAGACCGCCTCCTGGTTACGTCCCCGACGCTGGCGGCCTCCTGGTGGACGTCACCAAGCGACCACTACCGAGCTTGGACCCCCGGTGCTACCCCTGTGGGCATCCGACGCTTTGCCGGTCTCCGGGGTTGCTCCGGACGAGTGTTCGCGACGTAACGTGACCGCTGCTCTTCCACGGCGGTGACGTTCGACCACCGACCGCGTGGCGCCGAGGTCAAGCTGGGAGGCAGGCGACCGCCCTGCGATATAGGCCTCCTGCAGTGTCGTGCCCGAAGACTTCCGTGCTCTTCGGTACCGTGCCCGGGCGGACGCCATGACACGCATCTATCGGCTCGGCCCCTCTGACCTCGACGGTCCGCGGAGGCCGGTGCCAAGACGCCGTCCGCGGCAGAGACTGAGGCCCCGAACGCGGCGGGCTATCTCGTCCACGTCGACGGCTTGTGTCCCGAGCCGTGTCGGGCGCGTTGACGCGCGCGCCGCGCGCAGTAGGCTCGTAGGTGATGAGGCTCTGCGGAAGCTGCGGCACCGAGAACGCCGACGGCCAGAAGTTCTGCGGCAATTGCGGCGTTGCGCTGGCGACGCTCTGCCCGCAGTGCGGAGGCCCCAACGCCCCGAGCATGAACTTCTGTGGCGACTGCGGTGCGCAACTCACCGTGGGGGTGACCGTCGCGCCCGCCGAGCCGTCCCTCGAAGCGCGCGAGGCCGTGGCCGGCGAGCGACGCCTCGTCTCGGTCCTCTTCGCCGATCTCGTCGGGTTCACACCGTTGTCGGCGTCACGTGACGCGGAGGAGGTGCGCGACCTCCTCTCCCGGTATTTCGAGGAGGCGCGGACCGTGATCGAGCGCTACGGAGGTACCGTCGAGAAGTTCATCGGCGACGCGGTGATGGCGGTCTGGGGAGCCCCGGTCGCAAGGGAAGACGACGCGGAGCGGTCGGTCAGAGCGGCACTTGACCTCGTCGCGGCCGTGACGGCGTTGGGCCAGGACGTCGGGGCGCCGGATCTGCAGGCCCGCGCCGGCGTGCTCACCGGCGAGGCAGCGGTGATGCCCGCGAGCCCCGGGGAAGGGCTGGTCGCCGGCGATCTTGTCAACACGGCGTCTCGCATTCAGTCCGCCGCCGAGCCCGGCACCGTGCTCGTCGGCGAGTCGACGAAGCGGGCCTCGGAGGCCGCGGTCGCCTACGAGGATGTCGGCAGCCACGAGCTGAAGGGCAAAGCCGAACCGATGCCGCTCTGGCGGGCCTTGCGGGTGGTCGCCGGCGCGCAGGGTGCAATGCGATCGTCGGGCCTCGAGGCTCCTTTCGTCGGCCGCGACCGCGAGCTTCGTCTCGTCAAGGAGCTGTTCCACGGCTCCGCAGATGAGCGGAAGGCACAGCTCGTCTCGGTGACGGGCATTGCCGGCATCGGGAAGTCTCGTCTCTCGTGGGAGTTCGAGAAGTACATCGACGGGCTCGCCACGGAGTCGTACTGGCATCGTGGCCGCTGTCTCTCTTACGGCGAGGGGGTCGCCTACTGGGCGCTCGCGGAGATGGTGAGGATGCGTTGCGAGATCGTCGAGGACGAGGAGCCCGGTGTGGCGCTCGCCAAGCTGCGTTCCACGATCGAGCGCCACGTGCCGGACGCGGACGAACGGCGGTGGATCGAACCTCGCCTCGCCCACCTGCTTGGCATCGAGGAGGGAGCAGCCGGCGATCAGGAGAACCTCTTCTCGGCCTGGCGCATCCTCTTCGAGCGTCTGGCAGAGGAGTTACCGACCATCCTCGTCTTCGAGGACATGCAGTGGGCGGACGAGAGCCTTCTCGACTTCCTCGAGTACCTACTCGAGTGGTCGCGGAGCCGCTCGATCTACGTGCTCGTCCTCGCCCGCCCTGAGCTCGTCGACATGCGTCCTTCCTGGGGCGCCGGCAAGCGCAACTTCGCCTCGCTCTACCTGGAGCCCCTCGCGCCGGAGGCCATGGGCGACCTGCTGGCCGGGCTCGTGCCCGGGCTCCCCGACGATCTCCGCGCACGCATCCTTGAGCGCGCCGAAGGCGTGCCTCTTTATGCGGTCGAGACTGTCCGGATGTTGCTCGATCGAGGGCTGGTCACGCAGGAGGGAAACGTCTATCGGCCGACGGGCTCGGTGGAGAAGCTCGAGGTGCCCGAGACCCTCCACGCTCTGATCGCAGCGCGGCTGGACAGCCTCTCACAGGCCGAGCGGCGCCTCGTTCAAGACGGTGCCGTGCTCGGCAAGACGTTCACGAAGCCTGGGCTTGCCGCGCTCACGGGCCGGGGCGACGAGGAACTCGAGCCGCTGCTCGTCTCGCTCGTCCGCAAGGAGATCCTCTCGATCCAGGCCGACCCGCGCTCGCCCGAGCGGGGCCAGTATTCCTTCCTGCAGGACATCGTCAAGCACATCGCCTACGAGACGATCTCGAAGAAGGAGCGCAAGGCAAAGCATCTGGCGGCAGCGCGGTTCCTCTCCTCCGCCTGGAGCGCTGAGGAGGACGAGATCGTGGAGGTGGTCGCCGCCCACTACCTCGATGCCTACCGCGCCGGCCCGGACGACCCGGATGCCGACGAGATCCGCTCGGCAGCGTTCGGGATGCTCCTCCGGGCCGCCGAGCGCGCCGCCTCCCTCGGTGCGACCGCGGAGGCGCAGCGCGCGTACGAGCGCGCCCTCGAGCTCAGCGACGACCTGCTGGTCAAGGCCGACCTGCACGAGCGCGCCGGTCTGATGGCGCGAACCGGCGCGCGCGCCGACGAGTCCGCCGCTCACCTCGAGAAGTCGATCGCGATCTTCGAGGGCGAAGGCGAGACGCACCCCGCGGCCAGGGTGTCGGCCCGGCTCGCCGAGATCATGTGGGATCGGGGCCGGCTCGAACAGGCACTCGAGAACATGAATCGGGCCTTCGACGTGCTCTCGGCCGAGGAGCCCGACGCTGACGTGGCCGCGCTCGCCGCGCAACTCGGCCGCTTCTCGTTCTTTGCGGGCGATCCGGATCGCGCCATGGATCGAATCGAGACCGCGCTCGACCTCGCCGAGGCGCTTGCCCTTCCCGAAACACTCTCGCAGGCGCTGAACACCAAGGCGGTCGTCCTCACCTCCCGAGGCCGCACGAACGAAGCCATGGTCCTCCTGAGGCACTCTCTCCACGTCGCGCTGGAGCACGACAAGCCGACTGCGGCACTGCGCGCCTACTACAACCTCGCCGATTTGCTCGACCACCTCGATCGGTACGAGGAGGCGTCCGGCGCGGTGCGCGACGGGCTCGCGCTCGCGCGCAAGGTCGGAAATCGCTACTGGGAGTGGGTGCTCGTCGGAGCCATCTACCCGTCGTTCGCGCTCGGCAACTGGGACGAAGCGAACGGCATGATCGTCGCCGTCCCGGAGGAGGATTGGGCGGAGGCGCGGCAGGCCGTCGCCGCGATCGTCGGGACTGGGATCATCCTCTATGCGGAGCAGGGCCGGTTCGCAGACGCGGAGCGGATCGTGGATGCCTTGCCCGAATTCGCGAGCTCCGCCGACGTCCAGGAGCGGGCCTGCTACGCCTGCGGCATCGCCAGGCTGCGACTGGCGCAGGGGAACTTCGACGAGGCGCTGCGCGCCGCGAAGGTCGCGCTTGAGATCGGCAGCGAGATGGGCCCGACCTCGGAGTTCATGAAAGAGTCCTTCGTCACGGCCGTCGCTGCGGCTCTGGCCCTCGGCGACCCCGAGCAGGCTGAGGAGTTGATCGCGCTCGCCGAGGCGCTGCCACCCGGCCGGTACGTGCATTTCCTGCGAGCCCATGTTTCGCGTTTCCGGGCGCGACTCGCCGCGGTGGCCGAGGACGCAAGGGCCGAGGACCTGTTCAAGGGCGCAGTGGGGCTCTTCCGGGAAATGGCCACTCCCTTCTACATGGCGGTGACGCAGGTCGAGTATGCGGAGTGGCTGGTCGGACAGGCACGCGCCGAAGTCGCAGAGCCGCTCCTGGCCGAGGCGCGCCAGATCTTCGAGCGCCTCGAGGCGAAACCCTGGCTCGACCAGGCAGCGCGTACGGCGGGCGACCGGCAACCCGCCGAGTCCTCCGCCCGCTGACGTGTGACGGCTGCAGCGCCGCGCTACGGCGTCTCCGGGGTTGCTCCGGAGGAGCCGGACTGCCGGCTCGTTGCAATGCGGCGTGTGCGAGACTCGCGGCGATGTCCCGTCCCTCCGACTGAACGATCGCGGCGGGCCGCCCGGCGGCCTCCCGGTTCACGACACGGAGCGGCCACTGGGTGGACGCCACGCGGCGGCGGCCTCCTGGCCCGCGGCCAGGGTTCCCGGCACTGAGGTGGCGCCCTCCGGGTGGACCCACCGAAGCCGGCTCGCCGAATCGCGCGCAGGACTGCCGCTGCCCGCTTGGCTAGAGGTCCCGCCCAAGGATTACGTGTTCCCCGATCGGTTCGAACCCGAGCTTGCGGTTGATCGCTCGCATCGCCGCGTTCTCCTCTGCGTTCGAGGTCGTGACGCGTGTCACTCCGCGCTGGGCGGCAACTCGCAGGGCAGATCGCTTCGCCGCTGTCGCAAGCCCGCGGCCGCGGTGGTCGCGCTGCGTACCCGTGAAGCCGTGTTGCGCCCGGTCGCCCACGATCCTGATGAACGCGAACGCCGCGACCTGGCCGTCCTGGCCGAGCACGGCCGTGCTCGCGTCGAGATCGAGGTCTGGATCGTTCCAGTCGCGCACGAAGTCGTCGAGGCGGATGTTGTCGTTTGGAACGGGTGTCGGTTCGTCGAGAGCCGCCTCGGTCACCGCTTCGTAGACAGTCTCGGGTTGCAGGCTGCTCATGGGGACGCAGCGGAATCCCGGAGACAGCGACGGCTCCGGCACGCTTCGCGGGTCGAGCGCGATCAACGGGCCGCTCTGGAGCCGCTCCCAGCCGCGGGCTAGGGCCCACCGCTCGCCCTCCTCGGTGAAGCGGAAGAACGACGTGGCGCTCGTCGCACCCACCCCGCGCAGGTGCTCTAGAAGCTTGGCCCCAAGCGCATCCCCAATACCCTGACGCCGCCACGCGACGTCCACCGTTACGAA
Source organism: uncultured Thermoleophilia bacterium (assembly GCA_963821575.1). Classification (GTDB taxonomy): domain Bacteria; phylum Actinomycetota; class Thermoleophilia; order Gaiellales; family Gaiellaceae; genus PALSA-600. Next base: position 48,131 of record CAWGEJ010000012.1, on the reverse strand, counting down.
TGCCCACGCGGCCCCCTCCGTCGTCGTCCAACTGTTCAGCCCAGCCACCCCGCCAGCGACGACGACACCGTCGAGTTCGGCGACCAGCTCGACGATCTGTGCACGCTCCGGACGCGTCGCATGAGAGTGCCGCAGCCCCGACGGGGAAACGACGCGCGAGTCGTCTGAGGCCTGCAACAGCGCCGCAACCGCGTCGAGATCGCCGCCCTGCCAGGGACGGATCGCAAGGCTCCCAGTCGCCATCCCCGTGAAACTATCGCGCCCGAGACTCCCGCTCTCGCGTTACCCCGGAGTGACGCAGTTGGTACGCGCCTCCTGGCGGACGTCACGAGGTGGCGCCCGCGGGCCCTTGACCTCTCGCTAGGTGGGGGGGTCGGAGCGGGAGCCTGTTGAGTTAGCAGGGGGCAGTTGTGCCAGAAGGTCGGCGTCGAACCTGGCCGGGTCTGAGGGTGTCGGATGAGCCGCCCCGCCACTCTCAAGCTGCGCAACCGCCGCTCGGAGGAAAGCGGCCAGCTCCTCGCGGTGCTTCGAGATGGAGCGGCGCAGTTCGGCGTCCTCTTGCCGTAGAAACTCGACCACCGCGGCGGCCTTGGTCGCGATCGCATCCGCCTGAGCTTGCGCTCGGACGAAGAGCTCCGCACGTTCGACCTCGGCCTCGGCGCGGATCGCCGCCGCCTCCGCGGTCGCCTTCGCGACGAGGTCGTCTCCGACACGCTTCGCCGTGAGTAGCACGGCACCGAGCGTCTCCGCATCTGTTGGGGTCTGAGCCGCCCTCTTGGTCAGCTCTTCCACTTGCTTCTGCAGCTCATCCCGCTGCGAAGTGAGGGCGGTCAGAGTGCGGGCGGCTTCGCCGAGGAGCTCTTGCGTCGCCTCCTGGTCGAAACCGCGCAGAGCATGAGGGAGCTTCGGGTCCTGGAGCTGCTGCGGTGTCAGTGGTTTGCGCATGCAGGCTAGATCTTGCGTGTCTCAGAAGGGAAAGCCCGGCTTGAGAGGCTAGGAATCACCTGGAATTAAGGCCAGGTCTATCTCCAGTTAGTGCGCGTACACGCCGGCTCATCTTCGACCTTCAGGGCAGCTTGCCAGTCAACGCTTCACTAATAGAAGTAATGGCGGAACCTCAACGCATGAACGAATTCTGGGAACCGAAATGGCCAACGAGCGTCGACGGCTGTCGGCTGAGTCCCCGTTTGGGCGCGCAGTCCAGGACTTGACCACCGCTGCTCGCGGTCGGTGGGCCCGCGGTAGGGCAGCCGCGGAAGTTCCATCCGGTGGGAGTGCCTTCGACCGGGAGCAGCGGCGGTGTTTGGTTCCGGGTCAGCTTGGCCTGCTCCTCACGTTTAGCGGTCGGGCCGCCCTGACAGCTGCCAGGTAGTGGCGTCCGCGACGGAGTGACAAGAGGCCGAGCGGGACGAACAGCAGCGGGATGAGGATGAGGTGGCCACCTGAGACGAGGAAGAGGACGGTGGCGACCCCAACGCCGATCGCGAGGGCACGCATTTCAGTCTCCTTTTGGTTGCGGTAGGTGATCAACGTTCTCTAGGCCACGGTATGACGGACGGGTCAAAGCGCGCGCTACGGAAAGGCGCGGCTTTCACCAAGTAATCGCAACGGTTCGACTGAACGATCGCGGCGGGCCGCCCGGCGGCCTCCCGGTTCATGACCCGACGCGGCCTCTGAAATGGAAGCGAGCCTGCCTCCCTGGCAACGTGCTAGGCAGCAGCGGCTGGTGGGACGTCCGCGCCACGTGAGTCCAGAGCCAAGCCGACCCCTTGCGCGGTCTTGGTCGGCGGTGCAGGCTTGAGCGGATGAAGTTGTCACAGAGCGCTCGCGAGCTGATCGAGTCCGGATCGCTCGGCCACCTTGTCACCCTCAACTCCGACGGCTCGCCGCAGGTGACCTGCGTCTGGGTCGGACTCGAACAGGACGAGATCATCTCGGGACACCTCAACGTGAATCAGCGGAAGCTTCGAAACGTCGCTCGCGACCCGCGCGTCGCCCTTTCGATCGAAGGCACCGAGATCCAGCCGCCCGGTCTCATGCAATACCTCGTCGTCCACGGGCGGGCTCGAGTCGACGAAGGCGGAGCCCCCGAACTGCTGCAACAACTCGCCCACGTCTATCTCGGACCAACCGTCACGTTCCCGCCTATGGCCGACCCGCCCGCCGGTTGTGTGCTGCGCATCACGGTCGAGCGGATCGGCGGCGTCGGTCCGTGGTCTGCGTAGACGGTCGCGGCGTGATCGCGTGAGTCCTCGCGCGCCGGCTTCCTGACACGACGCGGCCTCCTGGTGTCACGCCAGGGGCGCACGACATCGAACCGAGGCCCGTCAGCACCCCCGGGGCGGTGCCGGGATGGAACGTCGCCGAACGGGCGCCTTCTAGGCCCCGGTCGAGAACGTAGCTTTCGCGTCAGATCGGCGTGCCGCGCTACGAGCTAGAGATGGTCGAGCGGCGCGAGAGCGTCGTGTGTCTTGTTCCGGGCTACGTGGAGCGTTGCAGTTGGTCGATGGCTTTGAACGTCGAAACGTTGGATATGCGCCTACGAACCGGTCAACGACCCGGGCTGGCTGCCTCAGAATTCGTTCGTCGGCGGTGAGTGCCCGGATCCGTTCGGCGATGTGCTCGTCGTAGGCGATCGCGCTGCTCAGCAGGTGGCGGCCACGCCTGGGCCGGTGGTCGTCAGCGCCAGGGCGCCGTTCAGGTAGACGTCGACCCGGACTCGCGTCGGTTTGCACGCTCGCTGCAGCGGAACGCTGATGTCACGCTTTCCGGTTCCGGCGACGGCCGCGAAGAGCGCAAGGTCGGATGGTTGGGTCCAGGCGCCGCGCGGCAGGGGCCGCTCGTAGCCGATCGCGCTGAGTGCGGTCCCCGTGGGCTGGCCGACCCACCGCAGTTGCAAGGTCAGTCGGCCCTGTGCGTATCGAAGCCCGCGCACGGAGACGGCACCGCGTTTTGGAGGCTGTGCCGGAAGCGTGCGCCCGAGGGTGAAGGCGGTCTCGATCGCGACGACCCGGTTGGCGAGCCGCCGTGCAATGCCGGCCCGGGCGGGAGCGTGCCGCTCCACCCAGGCGAGGTAGCTGAGGTAGCTCGAGGAGAGGAGACGTGTGCGCTGCGAGGGCGCTGAGCCGCGCAGCGCGGCAAGTGCCCGGTTCAGTGAGTTGGTCGCCGCATCGCCATCGCCCGCCGCGGCTTCGGCCGCGCTCTTCAGGAGCCAGAGGTCGGGCACCTTCGGGTTGATTCGGAGGCCCTCGTCGGCGGCCTTGATCGCAGCTCCGTACTCGCCGCGGTAGAAGCTCATCACCGCAACGAGGGCCGTGCCGAGGATGTCGCGGCTGTTCAGCGCGAGCGCTCGCTTGGCGTCGAGCTCCGCCTTGCCGAACGTGCCTGCGCTCGTGTCGGTGACGGCTCTCGTCGTTGCGTAGTCGGGATTCGCTGCCAGCAGCCGGGCGCGGGCCCGCCCGCTGTACGCGGGCGAGTAGTTGTCGTCCGCGGCGATGGCGCTGCTGTAGGAGGCGAGCGCGGCGGTGTAGTTTCCGTTCGTGCTCAGCACTGCGCCTCGCGCCGCAGTCGTGATCGCCGTCTGCGGTGTCGACGGGATCGGAAGCCGGTAGATCCACACGGTCCACACGGCGGCGAAGATCCCCACGGCGAGCCCCAGTGCGTAGGTGGCAGGGCGGACAGAGCCTTCGACGACGAGCCCGAAGCCGACGAGGAAGATGGCGACGGCGAGCACCGCGATCACCGTCGTGTACTGCGTGGAGCGGTCGTTCCAAGTGATCCTCGTCGTCGCGAGGGCTTGTTGCTGGAGGGTCAGCCGTTGCGCCTCGGTTTGCAGAACGGGGAGGAGCTTCCCGACGGCTAGGTCGGGGACCGCTTGCTGGGCGACGCGGAGACTTCCCGCCACCTCCGCTTGCCGGGGCAGTCCTGCCGCGCCTGCGAGGCTCGGCTCACCGGCGGCGAGCGGCCGTCGAAACGCGAGGAAGTCTCGTTCGGCGGCCAGGACGGGTTGAAGCCCCGAGACGGTATCGGCGACGACGTTCGCACGCAGCGCCTGGACGGCCACCCGCGTCGTCTGACGGGCCGTGTTCGACTCGTTCGCGCTCGCGTCCACCTGCAAGATCGCGATTCCCGCGCCGAGCACGATCAGGGCCGCCAGCGTGAGTGCGATGTTCCGCTTCAGATGATCGGGCGGTTCCTCGACCTCGGCCGTCGTCTCCGGTCCCGGGGTGCTCATGCCGAGAAGAAGACGGTCGAGAGTGCGAGTGCGAGCGCGGCGACGTAAATCACGAGCCCACAGCCCAGCAGTACGTAGACCACACGCGGCCGGATCGCCACCTCGGCCGCCGTGTAGCAGAAGACGGCGAGCAGAAGGAGGAACGCCCACCGCGTGAGCCCCCTCATCCGGGTCCGAATGTGCTCGGCTGCGCGCGCCCAATGGTCGGGGTCGAGGTTCGTCGGTGAGTCCAGCCCCGTCGACATGTCGGCGGCGAGCTCACGCGCCCGCGCGCGATAGTCGAACGGGCGGGGCTGCAGGCTCGGCTGGAGCAGGTCAGTGCCGATCGTGAAACGGCCGAACACACCTGCATCGGCTGCGCGCTGTGCCGCCCCCAGGCGTAGCGCCCTCGCCTCGCCGCGCGAGACGGCGGCAAACCGGCCGGCTCCGTGCGCCGCGAGTTGACGGGCTTCACGATCGAGCGCTGCGGCGGCGGCGTAGTCGGCGCGGTAGCGCACGTACTCCCGGGCCTGCGCAGCGACGGTGACTGCCCGTTCGACTCGTGCCTGCTCGACCCGGACCGTTTCGCCGATCGATTGGCGATCGTCGTAGGCTGCCGTGCTTCCGATCTGTGCCACGCGCCATCCGAGGCCCGCTGCGGTCACCGTTGCGAGCCCGATCAGGAAGGCGATGGCCCAGCGGAGCCGGGTGTCGAGGGCCTTCATCTGCTCCGACGATAGTTCGCTTCACGGCCGTTACTGATGCGCGTGGACGTCTGGACATTGAAGATGATGAACGAACCGGTGGCGGACGAGCACGAGTTCGAGGAAACATCGGCACGCCTCATGAGCGTGACCCGACCGGGGCCTCGTCCCGTTCTCGAGGATCGACGACGACGATCTCGGAAAGCGGTTTGCGCTCCAGCTCGGGCCCGGCGCAGTCCTCGACCGGGTAGCCGACCGGGATCAGCGCGGACAATTCCATCATGGAGCCCGAGCCTCCTGCGACGTCAGTCGCGGCGGCTCGTTCAGTTGGTAGCAGATCTGCTACCGTAGCCGGTGATGGTGACGATTCCCCAAAAGGAGTTGCGCAACAACGTCGGTGACGTCCTTCGGCGTGCGGAGGCAGGCGAACAGTTTGTGATCACCGTTTCCGGGAGGCCGGTGGCTGAACTCGGGCCGGCCGCGAGACGTGCCTGGGTCGGTGGACCGTCACTCGAGGCGGTCTTCCAGACCCCCCCACCGAGGGGTCTGTCCGGCGACCTCGAGCGGTTCTCCACCGGGTTAGTTGACCCCTTCGCGTGAGTCGCGTTCTCCTCGACACTTCTGCCATCATCGGCGCCGGCGTTCCGGCCGGGGTTGAGGCCGCGATCAGTGTCGTCACGCTTGCGGAGCTCCATTTTGGTGTGCTCGTCGCGACTGACCCTGACGAGCGTGCGCGGCGTGCGCAGCGACTCGGCGTGGTTGAGGCGACGTTCGACCCGCTTCCAATCGATGCCGCCGTGGCACGGGAATGGGGTCGGCTTGCCGCCGCGGTGGCCGAGCGTGGCGGCAAGCCGCGCCGCCGCTCGATTGATCTTGCGATCGCCGCCACGGCCAATATCCACGGTGTACCTCTGCTCACGGCGGACACCGCTGACCTGACGATCATTGAGGATCTTGTGACGCTTCGGCCGCTCGACTGAGCTTCGGCCGCTCGACTGAACCGGGCGCCGCCCAATGGCCTCCTGGTGTATCCCCGAAGCCTCGGCCTCCTGGTGTTATGCCGAAGCGGCGGCCCCCGGGTGGACGTCCTTGGAACGGCGGCCTCCTGGCCTGCTGCACGGAGCGGCCGTGGTGTTACGCCTCGACAGACGTTGTCGTTCAGCCGTCGAGGTTGGCGGCACAAAGTCAACCGAGACCTCTGCCTTACGCTCGCCCGTCAGCGACGCCAGGCAGGAGGCGACGAGCGCGGCTTCGTCGATCGTCGTGTCGGGCCGGGCTTCGAGATAACGGAACAGCCAACGGGCGGCGGCCCCGCGGATGCCGGAGCGGACGCTGAGGCCCCGGGTAGTTACGCGGGAAAGCCGGGTCAGCAAGGACGCTGATGGAAACGAGTCGCGGCTGCCGTAGCTTTGAACTTTGGACGGGCACACGGTGCGCCAATTTGAGGCGGGTCGCGTGCGACTTGATTTCTTGTCGCTGGTGACGGGTTGCCGGCGGGCGTTGCGGCCGACCGCTGGCACGGAAGGAGGTGTCGTGGTGAGACGTGCAACGAGGTGGGCGCTGGTTGCCGCATCTGTGCTCGGCTTGTCCGTGGCGTTCGGGGCAGTGGCTGGCGCGACGGCCTCGAGCGGGCCGACAGTCTCGATCACGAGTTTTGGTGGTACCGGCGTGAACATGCCGGCCTCGATTGTGGCGGGGCCGGATGGCGCGCTCTGGTTTACAAACGCGGGTGGCGACTCGATCGGGCGGATCACCACCAACGGCGTCCCGAGCTTCTTCACCGACGCGAGCATCAGTCGTCCATGGGCAATCGCCGTTGGCCCAGACGGAGCGCTGTGGTTCACGAACGCCGACGGTAACTCGATCGGGCGGATCACCACCAGCGGCGTCGTCAGGACCTTCACCGCTGCGAGCATCAACCATCCGTACGGGATCACAGCAGGCCCCGACGGAGCGCTTTGGTTCACGAACCTCTACGGGAACTCGATCGGGCGGATCACCACGAGCGGGGTCGTCAGCACCTACACCGCCGCGTTCATCAATTACCCGGAAGGGATCACGAGCGGCCCGGACGGGGCGCTTTGGTTCACGAACCTATTCGGGAACTCGATCGGTCGGATTACTACCGGCGGGGTCGTGAGCCGCTACACGGACGCGAGTATTCAGGGCTCACGCGGGATTGTCGCGGGGCCTGACGGGGCGCTCTGGTTCGCGAACACCAACGGCAACTCGATTGGACGGATCACGACCGGCGGGGCGGTCAGCAGCTACACCGCCCCGAGTATTCAGGCACCGATCGAGATCGCAGCGGGACCTGACGGGGCATTGTGGTTCACGAACTTCTTCGGGGACTCGATCGGTCGGATCACCACCACCGGGGTTGTCAGCGGCCACAGCGAGGCGAGCATCCATTTGCCGCACGGGATCGCAGCCGGCCCGGATGGCGCGCTTTGGTTCACCAACTACTCCAATTCGATCGGGCGGATCACACCCCGCGGCGCAGTAGGCAGCTACGCGCAGGCGAACATGAGTGGGCCTGCGCAGATCACAGCCAGCCCGGACGGCGCGTTGTGGTTTACGAACGCCGACGGTAACTCGATCGGGCGGATCACCACCAGCGGGGTCATAAGCAACTACACCGACCCGAGCATCGACTCACCTGAGGCGATCACGGTCGGACCTGACGGAGCGCTCTGGTTCACCAACTACGGCGGCAGCTCAATCGGCCGGATCACCACCGGTGGGGTCGTGCGCAGCTACACGGACGCGAGCATTCAGGGCCCGCGCGAGATTGTTGCGGGGCCTGACGGAGCGCTCTGGTTCACCAACTCCGGCGGCAACTCAATCGGGCGGATCACGGCCGGCGGGGCGGTCAGCAGCTTCACCGATCCGAGCATCAACCTCCCGGAAGCGATCACCGTTGGGCCTGACGGTGCGCTCTGGTTCACCAACTACGGCGGCAAGTCAATCGGACGGATCACCACCGGCGGGGTCATCAGCACCTACACCGCCACGAGCATCACTGAGCCGTGGGGGATTACAGCCGGCTCGGACGGAGCGCTTTGGTTCACGAATCTCAACGGGAACTCGATCGGGCGGATCACCACCAGCGGAGTGATCAGCAGCTTCACCGACCCGATGATCAACACACCGGAAGGGATCACAGCGGGGCCGGATGGCGCGCTCTGGTTTACGAACCCGGGTGGCAACTCGATCGGGCGGATCACCACCGCCGGCGCCGTCAACATCTACCCGCACGCGACCATGAAGGGGCCCTACGGAATCACGACGGGCCGGGACGGCGCCCTCTGGTTCACAAACAACGGCGGCAACTCGATCGGACGTTTGGCAATCGTCGCTCACGACGCGACGCCACCCGTTCTGACGCTCCCCAGCACGATCTCGGTGAACGCGACAACCCCCTTAGGGGCGGTCGTCTCCTACAGCGTCAGCGCCACCGACGACACGGACCCGAACCCTGCCGTCGCCTGCACACCGAAGGCCGGGACGACCTTCCCGATCGGCACAACGACCGTGAACTGCACCGCAGCCGACAAGAGCGGCAACAGTTCCACCGGCTCGTTTGCCGTGCATGTGAAGGGAGCTTCGGAGCAGCTCGCTGACCTCGCGGCGGCCGTCAAGGGTGTCGTCGCACCTCGCACAAACCTCAGTGCCATGGTCGCGACGGCGCAATGGTCCGTCGCGCACGACCAGAATCGCGCAGCATGCTCAGCGCTTACCGTGTTTGCGCTTGAGGTCCGGGCACTCTCGCCACGGTGGATCCCTGCGAAACAGGCGGACACACTGGTCACCGACGCCAACCGCATCAAGAACGTGCTCGGCTGCTAACAGCCGCCGGGCCGAAGGCACTCGAGGAAGGCCCGTCTCAACGGGCCTTCCTCCCTTCTAATCCCGAACGGGGTTGGACATTCCGGTTCCTGAGACGGGAAAGACAAAGCTGGGGTGCAACCACGAACCGGCAGGCGCTTACACGTCGTGGATCATCACAACGCGAGGGACGCACGCGCCTTGGCTCGCTCGTCCCGGACTCGCAGCGCCCGGGGCGCTTACGCGCAGCGGATGGTTCCACCGCAGCCGAAAGGGGAGCCCGGCCGCGGCGGCGGAACAGTGAGCGAGAACGGGATCGACAGCTCCGCGGAGGAGGCGAGCCGCGCTCGGAAGGCGGTCGTGCCGTGGGGCGGAGCCGCGAGTTGGGCCGAGAAGAGGCCGTCGCCGTCCGCACGGAGGCGCACGGCTGTGACCCAGGCGTTCCCGGTTCTTCGCTCCACGATCACCGCACCGGGCTTGCCGGAGGGTGTCCGGCCCCAGATCGAAACCCCGCCCGCGTTCTCGAACGCAACGAAGGGGAACCGGAAGGCCTCGAGCGAGTACTTCGCATGACCGCTCGCGGTGTAGAAGCCCGACTGGTACGGGCTCACCCGGAGAGGGTCGTCCTGGAGGCGGAACCAGATGACGGCGCTGACCCCGGCCTTCCACATGCGGAACAGCGCCTCCGACACCCAGCGCGCGTGCAGCTTCATGGGCACACCCTTCGGGTCGGGCGGGTTCGTGTCCCAGCTGAACTCCGTCACCCAGAACTGGGGCTGGCTGCGCGAGACGATCGTGCCTTGGCGCTTCGCCGCCATGAGCAGCGCGTGCATCTCGGGCAGTTCGCCGATCGACACGTCACCCGGGATCTTGGAGTGCCACGTCGGCCCGCCGTTGGTGTACGGATTGTGACTCCAGATGTCCAACTGCGTGCGCGCGGAGCACGTCTTGCGATGCGGTGACTGAATCGAAACGCACAGCAGGTCGCTCATGAACCGCATCGGCGAGACGACCTGGATGTCTTTCGAATCGTGCGCGAACGGCCCCAGAGTCCCGGCGACGACGTCGTTCCCCGGTGCGGCGGCGTGCACGGCGCCGGCGAACGCGTTGACCATTTCCCGGTAGTGGGCGGGTGAGGCCGGCCGCCCGTTGATCCGCTGTGGGGCGAGATCGCTCCCTGCGTTCGGCTCGTTCCACGCCTCCCAGTACCGCACCCGCGGCAGTTGCTCCGTCTGCCCGGAGGGAGTGAATGAGCCGCTGTAGCGCTTCGCGGCTGCGCGGCTGAACTGCGCATATTTGGCCGGCGAGGGCCACGTTCCGGGCAGGCCGACCGCCTGACCCCTCGCCCACGTGGGCGCGCCGGTGACGCAGAGGATTGGCTCGAGCCCACCGCGGACTGCGGCGACGACCTGACGGTCGAGCGGGCCCCAATTGTAGGCGGGATCATCCGGATTTACCGGGTCGGCGGGCGTCGCCGTCTCGACAACGTTCCAGAAGAGGATGAGGCGCGTCATTGTCGCGCCGGCCTTCGTGGCGCCCAGGACCGATCCGTCGGCATTCGGGCCGCCGAACGCACTCGGATCGACGAAGCCCGTCCTCAATGGACCTGCGGCCGCGGTGTTCGAAATCACCGCGAGCGCGAGAGCCAAAACGAAGACCGCTGCGAGACGCACGCGCGGCAGTGTACTGACGGCTGCGGGCGTTCCGTCTCGAGCGCGACGCGGCTCTGCGCCGCTGACCCGCTAGCGCCGCCAGACTCTAGCGGCGATGCCCGTTGCCGTGATCGCAATGAGCAGAAGGGCGACGAGCAGGAGCCCGCCGGAACCGGCCGTCGAGACGGCCGCGGCGAGAGGCTCGGGGGCGCTGATTGGCCGCGCGGATGTCTCGGAACCGGCCGCGGACGTCTCGGAGCCGGCCTGAGCGGTCTTGGAGCGAGCGACGGGACGGGCGCCGTACCGGGGGTCCTGGGCGATGTGGAGCAACACGGGCGCATCGGCGCCGGCGGTCCTCTCGACGTTGGCTCGCACGGCGAGTGGGAGGGCCGCCGCGTGCGCCGTCGTCGCCGGCTCGCCGACTGGCACAGGCCCCGTTGCAGAGGGTACGGCTTCGACGTACTGGGCAATCGCCGCGTCAGACGGAACGGTCGGCGATGGGCCCTTTGCGGTCGCGGGTGATGTCACCACGAGCGCCAAGCCGGCCGCAAAGGTCGCGGTACAGAGCCTTCGCATCGACATCGACATCGACCCGACTACGATAACAAGTCGTGAAGGAGGCGCGCGCCGGCCGGCCGAGGCGAGCCGGGTTTCTCTCCGAGGTAGCGCTCACGCTTTTGGTCGGCAGTGTGTTCTTCGTCCTCGCCTACGAGAACGGGAGCTACGGCACGACGACCTGGGCGGCGGCGGCGGTGCTCGTGTGGTGGACCCTGGGGCTCGTCGCGGTCGGCGTTCTCCCCGGACGCCGACCGTCTCGCGCGGTGCTGGTGACGGGAATGCTCTTGGCGCTCCTCGGCGCATGGGCGCTGATCTCGACGCAGTGGGCGGCCAACGCGGACGCCGCGTACCTGCAGGCCGCCGAAGTGGCGCTCTACACCGGGGCTTTCTTCCTCGTGGCGTTCACGATCACGCGTGAGACCCAGACGCATGTCCTCGACGGGATCGCACTTGCGATCGTGGCGATCGCACTTGTCGCGCTTTGCGGCCGGCTGTTCACGGGTTTCGCGCCGACCACAGCGGCTGGACGCGCGCTGCCCGCCGTCGTCGACCGCCTGAGCTGGCCGGTCGGCTATTGGAACGGACTCGCGATGCTCGTAGCGCTCGCGCTGCCGCTCCTGCTTCGAAACGCGGCCGGCGCTCGGTCGCGATTCGCCTCCGCGGCAGCGGTCGCCGCGATCCCGCCGATCGTTGCCGACATCTACCTGGCTTCGTCACGCGGCGGCGCGGTCGTGGGTCTCGTTGCGGTTGCGACGTTCGTTGCTCTGTGTCGTGACCGCTTGCGCGCTGCGGCTGCAGCGGTCATCGGCGTCCTCGGTGGGATCGCGGCGGTGCTGGCGCTCGAGTCGCGGCCGGTGCTCGTCGACGGGCCATTCGGCTCGCATGCCGCGAGCGTCGCGGGTCGGGAGGTCGCTGTGCTGCTCGTGGCGGTCGTCGCGGCCACCGGCGTCGCCTGGTTCGCGCTCGAGCCCGTTGTGCGCCGCATCCCTGCGCCATCGCGACGAGCCGCCGTCGGACTCGCCGCTGCCGCCGTCGTGGCAGTCATCGCCCTGACCGCGGTGTCGCATCCGGTGGCGCGGCTGCATGCCTTCTCGAGGCCTCCGGTCGCGCCCGACGCGCCCCGCTTCGTGCGCGCACATCTCGTCAGCGACAGCGGCAGCGGCCGCTGGCAATTCTGGACCGCTGCCGTCGACGAGTGGCGGTCAGCGCCGGTAGTCGGCGCCGGGGCGGGCTCGTTCGCCGCCTGGTGGGCCGAGCACGGATCCTTGACGATGTTCGTTCGGAATGCGCATTCGCTCTACCTCGAGAGCCTCGGCGAGCTAGGGGCCGTGGGCTTCCTCCTCGCCGCCGCGGTCTGGGTCGGCGGTTGCGTGGTCGGCGTTGGCAGGTGCCGACGCACCGACGGCGAGATGCGGGCCGCGGTCGCCGCGGCCACCGCGGTTGCGATCGCCTTCGCGGTCGGCGCTGGGATGGACTGGCTCTGGCAGCTTCCCGCGGTCTCGCTCGTCGGCGTCTCGGCGCTTTCGATCGCCCTTGGCCCGCCTGCCCGCGAGCGGGCGCTGCACCGTCGCCGGAGCGTGCGTGCCGCGCTCGCTGGGCTCGCCCTCGTCGTCGTGGTGCTCGAGCTGGTTCCGCTCCTCGCCGGACATGCACTGGCGCAGAGCCGACGGGCCGCTGCGAACGGTCGACCGTCGACTGCGCGCGACGCCGCGCTCCGCGCCCGCGCGCTCGAGCCGTGGGGAATCGCACCGCTCGAGCAGCTCGCGCTACTCGCCGAGTCGCGCGGCGATCTCGCCGAGGCGCAGCGTTGGGTCGATGCGGCGCGCCGGGCGGATGCCGGCGACTGGCAGGTGCGGCTCCTCGCCGCGCGAATCGAGACGCGACGCGGCGCGGGGGTTGCAGCTCGGGCAGATCTTCGAGCGGCGCGCCGTCTCAACCCGCGTTCGCCGCTCTTCGCAGGAGGCTGACGTCCGGGTTCACCGGGCGTCACCGCATTTGTATGCTCTGCGACGATACTCGGTCAGGGTCTAGCCGAGGGGGGTGGTCTCAACGGTAGTAACTCGCGTCGCAGACGAGACTCAGGCGCCCCCTGTCACGAGGGTGCCAACTCGATGGGGGCGAAGCCGGTTTGGGCGCGACTCGCTGCGGCGGCGGATGTTGGCTCTCGCCGACGCGACAGCGGTGGTCGTCGCGGCAGTGGCGCTCTGGGTTTCCGGCGCGCCGGCCGAGGACGCCGCCGCAATCGTGCTGTTTATCCCTGGCTGGCTCCTCCTCGCAAAGGTGTGCGGCCTGTACGACCGTGACCACCGTTCGATCCGCTGCTTGACGATCGACGAGCTCGGCCGGATCGTCGGCCTCGCGCTCGCGGGCACTGCTGCGCTTGCGACTGTGCTCCTCGTCCTTGGCGTGAAAGAGCTGACTGCCTCCGCGGAGCTCCGGCTATGGATCGTGGTCGCCGCCAGCTTGTTCGCATTCCGCGTCGCCGCGCGCGCAGTCTGGCGCCGGGTGACCCCGCCCGAGCGCGCGCTGATCCTCGGCGAGGGCCCACTTGCGGACGCGACGCGGCGGAAGCTCGAGCTCTTCCCGGACATCCACATTGAGGTGGTCGCCGTGCGCGAGAGCTGTTCGCCCGAGGAGCTCCGCGTCGACAACGATCTCCTTGACGGTGTCGACCGCATCCTCCTCGTGTCGCCGACGCTCGACGAGCGTTTGCTCGCGGAGGCGATCGCCGTCGCACGTGCGCGGCAGGTCAAGCTCAGCGTTGTACCGCCCGTCCGTGGAATGCTCGGCACCGCGGTTCAGCTCTCGCACGTCGCAGACTTGCCGTTCATCGAGTACCACACCTGGGACACCAGTCGGACGACGTTGTTCGGCAAGCGCATCCTCGACCTGATCGGCTCGTCTGCGGGGCTCGTTCTCCTGTCGCCTCTGCTGCTTGCGATCGCGGTCGCAATCCGAGTTTCCGGCCCTGGCCCGGTGCTCTTCGTGCAGCGGCGGGCGGGGATACGTGGTGGGCCCTTTCGGATGCTCAAGTTTCGGACGATGGAGGACGGCGCCGACGATCGGCTGGGTGAGGTCGTCGATCTCGGCGCGCTGGAGGAGCCTGTCTTCAAGCTTCTCGACGACCCTCGCGTAACCTCGGTGGGGCGCCTGTTGCGCCGAACGAGCCTCGACGAACTGCCTCAGCTCGTCAACGTCTTCCTCGGCGAGATGAGCCTCGTCGGGCCGCGCCCGGAGCAGGTCGAGGTCGTCGAGCACTACACGCCGGAGCAGCGGTTCCGCCTGTCTGTCAAGCCGGGACTAACGGGGCCGATGCAGGTCTACGGTCGCGGCGCCCTCCGGTTCGACGAGCGTCTCGCCGTCGAGCGGGACTACATCGAGAACGTCTCGGTCGGCCGCGACCTGCGCATCCTCGCCTTGACGATCGCGCCCGTTCTAAGGCGGCGGGGGGCGTACTGATAGCCAGAAGCGCGGCGTGCCTTGCCTGCCGCTGCTGTGCGGTGGAGCCCTGGCTCTCGGTCCGCCGCGCCGACGGGCGGGCGACGGCGCCGTTCTACCGTCTCGACCGCTGCCGGTCGTGCGGCACGGCGGTGACCGTTGGGCGCTCGCGAGTTGATGCAACGTGCCTGTATCGCGGCGGCGCCTACGCCCCGCCGCCCGTTGCCGTCGATCTGCTGCTCGGGCCGCTGCGGCGGCTCGGACATGCTGCAGTCCTCCGTGCGCTCGGCCCGATCGCGCCGGGGGCGCGCGTGCTCGAGATCGGATCGGGCGACGGCTGGCTCATCCGCCTGCTGGCCGAAGAGGACTGCAGCGTCGTCGGGATCGAGCCGTACGCGGCACAGGGCGACACGGGGCTGGAGGTCTTGGATACTCCCATCGAGGCGCTTGGCGCACCAGCCGAAGCTGCCGACCTCGTCGTCCTCTGGCACGTGCTCGAGCATCTCGACGACCCCGAACTTGGGTTGCGCGGCGCGGTCGAGGCGCTTGGCAGCCACGGCCGAATCGTCGTCTCGGTGCCTAACCTCGACAGCCTCCAGGCGCGTATCGGCGGGCGGCGATGGTTCCATCTCGACGTGCCGCGTCATGCCATCCATTTCACTCGCCGCGGGCTTGTCAGCCTGATCGAACGCTGCGGTCTCTCGGTGACGCGCGTCGGCAACGTCGTCCTCGACCAGAATCTGCTCGGTGCGACGCAGACGCTCCTCAACCGCCTCACGCACGAGCAGAATGTTGCGTTCCGCACGCTCAAGCGCGACGTCGCCGGCATCCCGACGCGCGACATTCTGGTGAGCGCGGCGGCGGTCGTCCCGGCCGCGGTCGTCGGCTCGCTACTCGAGACGACCGCGATGATCACGGGCCGAGGCGGTTCACTCGTCGTCCACGCGGAGCGGGCGGCGGCGTGAGCGCGACCGTGATCGTGCCGAGCTGGAACGGCGCCCGTCGGCTGCAGCGGCTGCTGCCGTCGCTCGGCGACGGATCGGAGGTGGTCGTCGTCGACAACGGCTCGACGGACGGCACGTCCGACCTGCTCGCGCGCCGCTTCCCCGAGGTGGAGGTGATCCGCCTCGCGCGGAACCACGGCTTCTCGAAGGCGGTCAACCGCGCGGCGGCGGTTGCCTCGTCCGAGACGATCGTCCTCGTGAACAACGACTGTGTGTGCGAGCCGGGCTTCGCGGCACGCCTCGCCGGAGCGGTCGACCCCTCTCGCGGCGTGCCGATGGCGGCCGGCGTACTACTCGAGGCACGTGATCCGGCGGTCATCGACAGCGCGGGAATCGAACTCGACGAGACGCTCCTCGTGTTCGACTACCTGAACGGCCACCCGGTCGGCGTCCTCGACCGGCCGGTGTCCAATCCGCTCGGCCCGTCGGGGGCGGCAGCCGCATTCGACCGGTCGGCGTTCCTCGAGTGTGGAGGCTTCGACGAGCGGCTGTTTGCCTACTGGGAGGACGTCGACCTCGTCCTGCGGCTGCGCCTCGCCGGTGCGCAGTGCGTGCTGGTGCCGAACGCTCGCGCCGTCCACGCGCACTCGGCGACGCTCGGATCGGGGTCGGCCCGCAAGAACTACCTGACCGGATTCGGCCGCGGCTACGTGCTGCGCAAGTGGGCCGTCGTCACGGGTGCACGCGGGGCCGTCGCGCTCTCGCGCGAGGCCGGGATCTGCGCCGCGCAGCTTGTGGTCGACCGGACGCCGGCCGGGATCCAAGGCCGGGTCGCGGGCTGGCGCGCCGCAGGCTCCGCGCAGCGCCATCCGTACCCGGCCGCGGCAGGCGGGTGGTCGCGACGCTCGATCGGGGCCGAGCTTCGACGGCGCATGAACCGGCGCCGTCGCCTGCAGCGGAAAACGAGGTCCGCATGACTGGCCTCCTCGACGTGGTCGTCGTCTCGTACCGGTGCCGGGACCTCCTCAGCGGCTGCCTGACAAGCATCCAACGGCACGCTCCGGCGGCGACGACGACCTGGGTCGTCGACAACGCTTCAAACGACGGCACGGTGGAGCTTGTGGGCGAGCGGTTCCCGAACGTCCGCCTGATCACGAACGACCGGAACCTCGGATTCGCCTCGGCCACGAACACCGCCATCCGTGCGGGGAGCGCCCCGTACGTGCTCGCCCTGAACCCCGACGCGGAGCTGCGCGCCGGCACACTAGGCGTGCTCCTCGAGCTCATGCGCGAGCGACCCGAGGTCGGCATCGCGGGCTGCCGTCTGGTACGGCCGGACGGGAGCTTCGACCACGCCTCGCGGCGGTCGTTCCCAACGGTCCTCGGAGCGCTCGGTCACCTGAGCGGCGTCGGCCGGCGCATACGCGGCGGCGCGTTCGCTCAATACCGCGCGCCGGGTGTTGAACGTGGGCCTGTCGACGCGGTCAACGGCGCGTTCATGCTCCTTCGCCGCGCGGCGCTCGACGAGGTCGGGCTCTTCGACGAGCGCTATTGGATGTACATGGAGGACCTCGACCTGTCCTACCGCTTCAAAGAGGCAGGGTGGACGACATGGTACGAGCCGAGCGTCACGGCCCTGCACGTGAAGCACGGAACGAGCGGCGACGCTCGCAGCATCGCACTGACAGTCGCCTTCTACCGCGGGATGGTTCGGTTCGTCGTGTCGCATCCCGCGGTTGTCCCGAATCGCGCCATGCGGCTCTTCGTGCTGGCCGGGATCGCGTGCGTCGGCGCCGCCGCGACGGCCCGGGCCGCGGCGCGTTCGGTCCTCGACGCGGAACGTCGGCGCCGTCGCACCGAAACCGCGGCACAACCGGCAAGCGACGACTCGCGTGAGGTGACAGCGTGACCGACCAGCGGCGGCTCCCGGATAGATTGTTGGGGATGAGCGCCGAGGTGGACGACACCCTCGAATCGCTGCGCGAGGAGAACGAGGCGCTGCTCGTCCGGATCGCCCATCTGGAGGCGACGAGAGAGGAGTACCGCCGGCAGATGGCAGGGCTCCTGAACTCGTGGTCGTGGCGGGTGACCGCGCCGCTACGGACCATGTCGGCGCGGGCCCGAATGGTCCGCCGCAGGATCCGCCAGGTGCCCGAGCGGGTTGCGCGTCGCCCCATCGCCGCCCCGTCATGCACGGCCGGACTGTTTCCGCCCGAGGTGCCGGCGCCCGGCGGACTCGTCACAGCCGCGAGCCCGCTGCTTGCGCAGCCGGAGCTCACGGCGGATCGTCGGCAGCCGAGGCTCCTGAAGGCTCGCCGTCCGACGCCCGCGTGCTCGTGGTGGCGCACGTGTATCACGCCGAGGTTTGGTTCGATATCGAAGATCGGCTCGTCCGAATTCCCGAGCCCTACGACCTCGTGGTCTCGCTGGTCGACGGCCGCGCCGACTTGCTGGAGCCCGAGATCAGGGAGCGGCTCCCGCACGCGATGATCCACCGCGTCGAGAATTCCGGCCGAGATCTGGGCTCGCTCGTCGAGTTGGCCAATGCCGGCGTGTTCGACGGCTACGACGCCATCCTCAAGGTGCATACGAAGCGCAGCCCGCACCGGCAGGACGGTGACGCCTGGCGAGTCGCGCTGCTCGACGGGTTGATGCCGTCGCCGGAGGGCATCCGCCGGATCGTCGAGCTGCTGCGCTGCGATCGCTCGGTTGGGCTCGTCGTCCCGACCGGGCACCTCGGTGGTCCGGAGACGTGGGGCTCGAACCAGGCGCTCGTCGAGGCGCTCGCAGCACGAATCCCCTTCGCCTTCGACCCGGACATGCTGCGTTACCCATGCGGCTCGATGTTCTGGGCACGGCCGTGGGTCCTCCGCCGGCTGGCGGATCTTCGGCTCGGACCTGAGCATTTCGAGCCGGAGGCGGGTCACGTCGACGGATCCACCGCGCACGCCCTCGAGCGCTTCGTCGGCGTCGCGACCGACACGTCGGGCCTCGACGTCGTCGAGACCGGGGACGTCTCGTCGCGGCTGCACCGCGCGCGGCGGAGGCCGACCCGGCGGCCGCAGGTGCTCGCCTTCTACCTGCCTCAGTTCCATCAGATCCCCGAGAACGACGTCTGGTGGGGAACAGGGTTCACCGACTGGGGGAACGTCGACCGCGCCCGCCCCCTCTACGACGGGCACGCGCAGCCGGTCGAGCCGGGGGAACTGGGCCGCTACGACCTTTCGGATCCGGATGTGATGCGCAGCCAGGCAGACCTGGCGGCGGAGCACGGAGTCGACGGATTCGTCATGCACCACTACTGGTTCGACGGGCGGAAGCTCCTCGACACGCCGCTTCGCAACCTGCTCGACGACCCGTCGATCGAGTTCCCGTTCGCTCTGTGCTGGGCGAACGAGAACTGGACACGGCGCTGGGACGGCCTCGACTCGGATGTGCTCATCGCTCAGAACTACAGCGAGGGCTGGGCCGACCGGTTCTACGACGACATCTTCCCGGCGCTCAAGCGACCCGCGGTACGTGACGGTCGACGGTCGGCCGCTGCTCGTCCTCTACCGCATCGGGCACATCAAGAATGCGCGTGCGGCGATCGAACGCTGGAAGGAGCGTGCGCGCGACGACGGCCTCGGTGGCCTGCACGTCCTCGCGGTCAACCATTCCCGCCATTTCGAGGGACTACCGCACGGCGTCGAGGATGCGATCGACGGCCTCGTTCAGTTCCCGCCGCTCGCCGGAATCGAGCTCCAGTCGGTCAAGAACCTCGCACCCGCGATGTCCTCGAGCCACTCGGGCGACGTCTACTCCTACGATGCAGCGGTCAACGGTGCAGACCTCACGACGACCGGGCCGCACGGACTCCGCATCCATCCTGGAGTGATGCCCGGCTGGGACAACACGCCGAGGCGTCGTGACGCGTCCTATGTCTTCCACGGTGCGAACCCGCTCTCGTTTCGACGCTGGCTGGCGCGTGCGAGCTCTGCCGCGCTCGCGGGCGACGGGACGGCGCTGCTGTTCGTCAACGCCTGGAACGAGTGGGCCGAGGGCGCACATCTCGAGCCCGACGCACGGTTCGGCCGGGCCTACCTCGAGGCGGTCCGCGACGCGGTCGGAGTCGACGAACGGGCGCCGATGTCAACGGCTCCGGTGTCGGCTGAGAGTATGGCGGGATGAGCGGAACACCTGGTGGATCCCGAGGCCGGCGTGGCGAGCCCGTCTCCGCTCTCGGAGGACGGCGCAGCCGAGTTCCAGGAGGTCGCCGGACGGATCGCAGCCGCAGTCAACGGCTTCATCCAGGGCAAGGCCGAGGTGGTCGACCTGGCCCTCGTCTGCCTGCTCGCCGAGGGCCACCTGCTGCTGGAGGACGTCCCGGGCGTCGGGAAGACGTCGCTCGCGCGCAGCCTCGCAGGTGCACTCGGGACGCCGTGGCAGCGGATCCAGTTCACGCCGGATCTGCTGCCGGGCGACGTCACCGGTGTGTCGGTCTTCCATCAGGACGCGAGCGAGTTCGTCTTCCACCCGGGCCCCGTCTTCGCCAACGTCGTCCTCGCCGACGAGATCAACCGTGCCTCGCCGCGCACGCAGTCGGCGCTGCTCGAGGTGATGGAGGAGCGGCAGGTCACGGTCGACGGTCGCCCGTACCGCGTGCCGCGGCCGTTCCTCGTGATGGCGACGCAGAACCCGATCGAGATGGACGGCACCTACCCGCTGCCGGAGGCACAGCTCGACCGCTTCCTGGTGAAGACCCGGGTCGGGTACCCGGACCACGAGGCGGAGGTGCGGGTGCTCGTCGGCGAGCATTCCGGCGCCGGAGTCGACGACGTGCAGCAGGTGAGCGAGCCCGACGAGATCGAGAGCCTCGTCCGCGCCGCCCGAAGCATCCACGTGGCGCCCGCGGTCTTCGACTACATGGTCCGGCTCGCCGGCCACACGCGGCAGATGCCGCAGCTCCGGCTGGGCGCAAGCCCGCGCGGCGCCTTGGGACTGCTGCGCACGAGTCGCGTCTACGCGGCGCTCCGCGGACGTCCCTACGTCGTGCCCGGCGACGTCCAGACTCTCGCCGAGCCGGTGCTCGCCCACCGCATTCTGATGTCGCCGTCGTTCGAAGCGTCGGGTGGGACCGTGGCCGATGCGGTCGCGGAGGCAATCGCGTCCGTGCCGGCGCCGCCGACCGACCGGCACCGGTGACGCTCCGCGCCGCAGGCCTTCTCGTCGGTGGAACCGGTCTGGCGGTGTGGGGCTGGTTCGCCGGCTGGCCGGAGCTCACCGCGTTGGGCGCCGCCGCGGTCGCACTCGTCGTTCTCGTCTTTCTGGTCGCGGGACCTGCGCCGCGGGTGCAGCTGGCGTTGGACCAGGCGGCGTTGCGGGTCGTGCGCGGGCAGGAGGCAACCGTGCGGATGAAACTGCACCTCCCCCGGCGCCGGCGCTGGCTCCGGATCGTCGAGGGATCGCCGTCCGCGCCGGTCGCGACGTCGCCACTGACCGGTTCTGGAGACCGTGGTGACCTCACGCTTCGTCTGCCCGTCGACACGTCGGCGCGCGGCGAGCGGCCGATCGGGCCCTACGCGGTCGTGCACGGGGACCCGTGGTCGATCGTGCGGCGCGTGACCGCCCGGGCGGAGGGTGGCGTGCTCACCGTCCACCCGCGGACGGTCCAGGTTCGCCGGTCGGCGTTGCCGGCACTCCAGCAGGAGGAGTCCGAGTTCGCGAGCCGCCGCAGGGGCAGACGAGCACTTCTTCGCGCTGCGCGACTACGTGCTCGGCGACGAGCCGCGCACCGTGCATTGGCGGTCGTCCGCGAGAGCCGGGAAGCTCGTCGTCAAGCAGCACGTGTCGGGGGCTCCGCACCACACCGTGATCGTGCTCGACACGGACGCGTCGGCATATGCCTCCGACGACCAGTTCGGCAGCAGCTGGGTCGCCGAGCGGTTCGAGGCAGCGGTCGAAGTGGCCGCCTCCCTTGCGGTCGCTCAGGCACATCGAGCCGAGCAGCTCTACGTGGTCACGACGTCGCGCGGCGCTTCGGTGACCACGGCTGCCGCCGGCGCGACGGACGTGTTCCTCGATGCGTTCGCGGCGGCGAGTGCAGTGCCGCCGGTCGACACGGCGCCGGAGGAGATCGCACCACTCGTCCGGCGGACGCATTGCCGTCTGCTGATGCTGATCACGGGCACGCCCGGACCGCGCGTCGTGGGGGCGATGCGCGCGATTGCACCGATCACGTCCTCGCTGACGATCGTCCGTGTCGCGTCTGGGCGGCACGAACCGCTGCAAGGCCTACGCGTGCTCGACGTCGTCGGCACCGAGGATCTGGCGGCAGCGCGGTGACTCGCGCACAGCAGCTCGCGGTGACCGTCACGTGCCTGGTCGCGGCCGTGACCTATTTCGGCGCGGTCACGACCGTGGGCGATGGGCTTGTTCGTGCTTCCGGGTGTCGCGGTTGCGGCGTTGCTCGCGTCGCTACTTGCAGCGCGCCGCATGTCGGGGATGGCGATCGGCGTCGTCGGAGCCCTCGTGCTCGGCTGGGCGGAGCTCGCGAACATCTGGACCGGCACGGCCAACGGGCCGGCCGCCCGCTCGACACTCTTCGCAGCCGGATGGACACTGATCGCCGTCGTCCTCGCACACTCACGCTGGCCCGCGCTCTTTCTCGCCGGAGTCGCCGGCGTGGTGGTCGGGGCGCTCGTTCTGGGTGCAGCCGGCGAAGTTCGGATCGTGGTCGTCGCGGCCGCGGTGTGCGCGGCGCTCACGCTCGGCTGGATCGAACGGTCGCACCGCAACTGGACTGCACCGCCGCGGCGAGGCATCGCGCTCGTTCTCTTGTCGCTGCTCGCCGGCGCGGCCGCTACCGGAGCCGTACTGCTGCAGGCGCAGAAGGATCCGAGACACCCTGCGCTGTTCGCACAGGGCCGGGAGTACCCCGGGATCAAGCCGGCCTGGACCGACCCGCTCGCGACGGCATCGAGGTCAGCTCGGCGCGACAGCCGCCGCCCGGCCGCACCGAAGCCTCAACACCTCCGCTCACGTCGAAACCAGCCGCGAAGCAGGCAACCCGGTCGCATCCCGCCCCGGTTCGGAAGCACCCGTCACGGTCGATCTGGTTCTACGTGGTCGCAGCGATCGTGCTGGTCGTGCTCGTCCTCGCCGCGCTGATCGCGGCGCGCCTGCTCTTCACGCGATTCGCATGGCGGCGGGTGCGGCGTCGACTGGCGGTCGGCGCGCCTGCCGACCAGGTCACCGGTGCCTGGGCCTGGACGCGAATGCGGCTGGAAGCGTGCCGGCTGCCGCTGGCCGTAGACGTCTCGCCCGACGTGGTCGTCGCCGGGCGGGCGATGGACGACCTCCCGGCAGACGTCTACACGCCGCTGCGGGCGCTCGCGGCGGCAACGACGAAAGCAGCCTTCTCACGCGAGCAGTCGCCGAGCGCCGGCGAGGTCGCCGCTGCGTGGAGGGCGGCCGGCAAGGCGGACGAATCGGCACGCGAGCTCCTGACGAGGCGCGCCCGGGCGCGCCTCGCGTTCCGTGGCCCGCTTCTACGGTGCGGTCGCACTGATGGCCGCGAGATCGCCCAACAGCTGGACGGGCTACGCGCCGCTCGACGCGGACGCGGGCGTGCAGTTCCAGGCGGCCGTCAGCGACATCCGAGAGGGTCTCCGGCGCCGGCGGGGCTGGAGCTATCTCGCGGTCGAGAACGTGAAGAACCGCTACCGGCGGACCGTGCTCGGCCCGTGGTGGCTGACGTTGCAGATGCTGATCTTCATCGTCGGCATCAGCATCGTCTTCGGGCAGCTTCTGCACACGGGGCTCAGGGAGTTCCTGCCGTACGTCGCAGTCGGATACATGGCCTTCATGCTCCTCGTCGGCCTGACGAACGCGGCAGCCGGTGTGTTCGTCACCGGCTCGAGCACGTTGAAGAGCACCCGTCAGCCCCTCAGCAACCTCGTGTTGCGTGACGTCGGCATCGAGTTCATCCACTTCGGACACAACATGGTGATCTACCTCGTGTTCCTGGTGATTGGACTCGTGCCGCTCAGCCCGGAGATCCTGATCGCGCTGCCGATCGTGGTGGTCATTGCGGTGAATGGGTTGTTCCTCGGCCTGTGGCTCGGGATTGCAGTAGCCCGTTTCCGCGACGTGCAGCCCTTCATCAACTCGATCCTCGGGGTGATCATCTTCTTCACCCCGGTCTTCTACCACCTCAACAACCTGAGTTCGGGCCTCCAGATCTTCGTGCTCAAGTGGAACCCGTTCACCTACTTGATCGAAGCGTTCAGAGCGCCGCTGATCGGCGCGCCGCTCTTGCCGTTCTACTACATCGGTACGGCCGTCGTGACGCTGGTCAACGTCGCTCTCGGGCTCGTCGTGTTCACGCGCGCCCGTTCCCGCCTTCCATACTGGGTGGCGTGATGGCATACATCAGCCTCGGCAAGGTTTGCGCCCAGTACGAGCTGCTCTCCGTCCTCGACTACAACCTGAAGCGTCGGGTGGTCGAGACGATCCGACGGAAGGCCGTGCCCCCCGTGACGATCGACGCGCTGAGCGGGATCGACCTCGAAGTACCGGACGGCTCGCGGCTCGGGCTCGTGGGCGCCAACGGAGCAGGCAAGTCGACGCTGCTCGCGATCATGGCGGGCGTGCTGCCGCCGACGAGCGGCAGCGTCGAGGTTCACGGTCGCGTGCTCGCGCTGCTCGGCGGCGCGGCGGAGGGCCTCGACCAGGAGGCGACGGGTCGCGACAACATCGTGAGCCTCGGCGTGCAGCTCGGCGAGACGCCCGCGGCCATGCGGAGACGGATCGACGACGTGACCGAGTTCAGCGGGCTCGCCGCCCGGATCGACCACCCCGTCTACTCGTATTCGACCGGGATGCAAGCCCGCCTTCGCTTCTCGATCCTGACGTCGCTTCGACCGGACATCCTGCTCCTCGACGAGGGACTCGGGACAGCAGACGCAGAGTTCGCGCACCGTGCCGACGAGCGGCTCCGCGAGTTCATGTCGTCCGCCGGCATCGTCGTTCTCGCCAGCCACGGCGACGCTCTCCTCCGCAGCCAGTGCGACACCGCCGTCTGGCTCGATCAGGGTCGCGTACGCGAGCAGGGAGAACTCGACACAGTCTTGGCCAACTACCACGCGTCGTACGTTCGCGAAGACGCTGCCAACCCCTTGGTCTCGAGCTAGATCCGAGCTTCGACGGACTTCCGGTCGTCACCGCCGAGAAGGCCCGACTCGCGCCCGATCGTCAGCGCGCAAAGCGACGGCTGTGTTGCCACAGTGGTTGATCACGGGTCGCATGAGCAGCTTGTCGAGATCTGAGGTAACGATTCTTGAGGTTGACGCTTCGCGCATCGAGACATCGACATCGCTGATCGCACTGTTCCCTCGCGGGCCGCCGTTCCTCGCGGGCTGCGCAGCACGTTCGACGCATTTATCGCAAGCCACGTCTTCGAGCATATTCCCGACCCGATGGGGCTCCTACCGCTAGCTGCGATTCGCAGCGGCTGCGCGGGCTGCGCCGTCAGACCAGGCAGTCGTACTCGTAGATGAACTCGGCAGGGGTCTTCGCGACCTTCTCGGCATACAGGTACACGTGAAGGAACGCAGGCGCCCGGTGGCCGCCGGGATCAACGCGCGAGTAGATGGCTGCCGGAGATGAGTAGCTAACGGTATGCACCTGCATGCCCATCTTCGTGCCAAACAGCGATGCCATCGCGTCTTCGGAGAATCGGAAGTAGTCGTACGGCACACCGTGGATCGGAAAGGTCTGGTGGGTCTGCACGAACAACAGGCCTCCGACCTTCAATGCCTTCATGATCTGGTGGGCCGCAAGATGGGGATACTTGAAGTGCTCGAATCCCGCTTCCGTCCAAATGATGTCGAATGACTCTTCGCCCGTGACCTCCGTCAGCCGGTGGATGTCGGCAATCAGGTCGACATCCACGCCGGGCTCGATATCGGTGCCGATGTACTCGCTCGCGTGAGGGAACAGCGCATCCTTCCGCGTTGAGCGCCCGGGAATCGCTCGTCGCGTACCCAACTCCAGAACCCTCGGCTTGTCGAGCGACCGGGCTTTCTCCATGAAGGGTGGGTATGCCTGCTGGCCGGGCCATTCATCCGCACTTAGGTGCTTGACAGCTGCGGCCCAGGCTTCTTGGTCATTCAAGTGCATCCTCCTTGCATCATCCTTCGCCAGCGTACCGACCGCGTGCATCGCAGGCGAGTCGCGAAGGATACGCGCGCGGTGGCGTCAGCTCCGGCGGTGCGCGCGTCGCCCGTCACAGCGCACAATCTCAGCTGGCGGTGCGCCTACTTCGTCTCCTGGCACGTACTGGCTCGCGCGGCTGTCTGACACTCAGGTAAGACGCTGTTCGATCAGGCGGCGTAACGGGGATCCGCGAGCGGCGTATGTGGTTGCTCCTCCAGTAGCGCGGCTCGAAGAGCGGCCGCCTGCGCCTCGGGCGCGTAGCGTTCCAGTGCGTCGGCGGCTGCGCGTTCTGCCACGGTGCGAACTCCGTCCACTGCGGCGACCCGTTCGCGCAGGATGTCGTCCCATTGCTGGGCTGTTGCGAGATAGCCGTTCCATCCGTCATCAATCGCCCCGCGGTAGGTGAAGGTCGGTGTCGCGACTGTGACAGTGCCAACGATCGCCGCTTCGAAGTACTTCAGCTCCGATTTGCAGTTCGCGAACTCGTTGTCTTGAAGCGGCACAACGTTGATCTCGACATCTCCGATCACACGCTGGAGATTCAAGAAGTCCTGTAGGGTCCGCGTTTCGATACGATGCGTAAACGGCGCGAGCAGCTCGCTCTGCGGCGGAAAGCCCACGATTCTTAGGCGCACGTCTGGGTTCGACTCGAGCAGGCTGACGAGCGCGGGCTCAATCAGCGCGAAGTCCCGCTCGTGTGTCGGTGTTCCGCTGAAATACCCGATGTCGATCCGGCCGTCGCGCGCCCATCCCGAATCCTGCTTTGCAGCGAGGATTTGGGAGGACAGATCGATCTGGGCCTGGTTGAGGAAGTTGGGAACAATCCAGGTGGGAAGGCCAGAGAAGTCGCGGACCTTCTCGGCCAGGAACGCGTTCGTCGTGATCACGCCATCGCAGAGGCGCATTGTGCAGCCAGCTCGCGCGATCATCTGAAACCAGAACTGCAGGCTCTGCTCCTCGACAGGCTGGGCGAGCGTCTCCATCACGAGGTGTGTGTACTGGTCGTCGAACATGAGATCGTCGATGTCGTACAACACCCGCTTCCCGAGGCTCTTCGCCCGCGCGATCACCGCGCCGACTTGGGGTGTGTAGAGAGCTCGACAGACGACGAGCAAGTCGATCTCGTCGAGCACCTCCAGCGCGCGTGCTCCGTCGTCGGTCGTCAGCCACGAAGCCGACGCGTCTGGCTCCGCATCGCGGAGCGCCTCGATCATGTTGAACGCTCGGTACCTGAACGTGCTCGTGTCCGGATGAGCGTAGTAATAGGCGATCCGCGGGTCGCCGGAAAGAAGCGTGGCCTTCCGCTCCGCGAAGGTTGCACTCCACGGATCCTGATACGCGACCGGACCCAACCGCGCCGTGAACACTAGATCCAGCCCGATAGCTGGTCGAGAACCGCCGAGAGCGAGGAATCCCAGCTCCGGGAAAGTTGTTGGGTCTCGTAATTCCTGTGACGGGTCTTGCGGTCTTGCGCAAGTCTCACCCCTGCGGCTATCCCGTCCACGATCGCGTCATGCGCGAGGTCCGAACAGATGATGTTGGACGAATAAGAGTTGAGGTCTCGCTTCACGCCGTAGCGATTTGTGACCGCGACAGCACCGCATGCCGCGAGGTCCAGCGGTGGGTAGCTCGGGTGCGGCGTGCTCATGAGCGATAGCCCCAGATCAACGCCGCGGATGAGCGCCGCATAGGCCGGCCACGGAAGGTTCTCCGAAACGACTGGGGTCACTCCACAGTTGAGCTGGACAGTGGGGATTGAAGAGCCGACGAAGTGGAACCTCCACTCAGCGGGATCGAGGATGTTGGCTGAGATTGCTTCGTCGATGGCGGCGAGGCCATGCAGGAACAGGTTACGGACGTTGTTCGGCCGGGCGTAGAAGAAGAATGTGCGCCGCGGATCGTCGGCGGGACGGGCGTCGTGAAAATAGAGCTTCTCGGGGAACGCGGGCTCAAAGGGAATACCTCTGCCGCCCACATTCGAGAAGCCCTCCTGAACAAAGTGATCTCTCAGCATGACCGTGTTGACGACGAACCGGATCCGGCTGTCGGCAATCGTCGCCGCGCACGCCGCATGCTCGTCGCCAGCGGGATAAAACATGCGCTCGTCCTCTTGGATGAGATATACGACTCTCTCCGGGGAGACGGCGCGGACTGTTGACCAAGTGCTCCACCACGAAGTCGTAAGGAAGCGATCCCCCTCATGAAGCGGTAGCGATTCGTGTCCTACGACCGGGACGGATACGAATTCGACGTTTCTGTCGAACTCGACTCCGTGAGACCGCTGCACGACTCCGAAGTTGGCCGGATTCGGCGGGACGAGGCGGGTGACGATCCGCAGAGATGCATCTAGGCGCTGCGCGAGCAGCGACGCCAGGATGATCGAGGTTCCGACTCCGCCGAAGAGCGAACCTTCATTGAGGCTGTCCGTGACAAGATTCAAACGTCGTTCATGCTTCGTCGGCGTAGGAAATACTCGAAGCGGACGCAAGAGCGGGAAGGCTGTGCGAATCAGCTCGTCAACTGCGGACGCCCCACCCAGCGTCTGAATCGTTGGGACTTGGAGATCATCTCGTTGTTCGCCGTCGGCTGATCCCACTTTCACCGTGAGCGATGGGACTTGTCCTCCCGTCGGGTCAATGGCATCTGACGAGGAGGCCTCAATGGCGTCCGCGGCATTGGGCAGTTCGATGGATCCATCAACTGCGCGGCCTTCTCCGCGTCCGTACTGCACGTAGTGCATCAGGGGGTTGATCCCCGCCGCGAGGACGTCGGGGTTGGCCAGCAAGTACAAGTCGACGTCGAACTCACCAGACCAGCGGAGGAGCAGGTACTGCCTGAGGTAGTTCAACTTCCTCGGGGTCGGCGGCAAGAGCCATGTACCGAGATGCGACAGGGTGCGACGCCGCGGGGTGCGGCGCTTGCTCACCGACTGCAAAACTTGGACCAGTGCTTTGTGCCCAGCTAGCGCTGCCTCAAGCTCCTCCGTGCGAGAGGCGAGTCGCTCGGCGTCGGTTTGCACCGTTTCGAAATCGGCGGCGAGGCGTTCCTCTTCAGTTCGTGCCGCGTCACGTTCAGCGATGAGCGCCGCTCGGTCGTTACCGGCTTCCGACCTCAGCAGTTCGAGCTCGTTCTGAACGAGCTCGACTTGAGAGCGGGCGTTGTCGAGGTCTGTTCGGACGGCCCCGAGCTCCCCTAGCAATCGAAACCGCTCTGCATTGAACTCTGCCCGCCGTGCGGCGAACTCTTCGGCAAGGGCGGCCGCCTGGTCAGGCTCGGTGAGCGCCGCTGCCGCGCTCTCTAGAGCAGCCTCGAGGGTTTCGACCAAGATCAGAAGCTGACCCTGCTCCTCGAGTGCCCCTGCGACGTCAGCCCGCAGCCGGTCCTGCTCGGCGCGGGAGGCATCTAGCCCCGCGTCCGCGATCAAGAGCAGTTCGTTGGCCGTTGCCGCCAGCTCCTCGGCGTCGAGCGACATTTCTTCGAGCTGCGTTGCGAGCCGGTTCGCCTCGGCGTTTGCGGAATCCACATCTGCAAGCATTTGCCTGCGTTCCGCGGTGGCTTCCGAATCCACAGCAAGGATTCGCGCATTGGCCTGCTCCGCATCTGCGCGAGCTCCTGTGAGTTCTTGCAGCAGTTCGTCGCGCTCCAAGGTCGCTTGCGCTTCCAACGCGCCGAGCGCGGCGTTAGCGCCTGCGGCCTGCTCCTCGAGTTGCGCAACAGTCGCCCGCGCGGCTTCGAGATCTGTCAACAGGTGTCTTACGTCGTCGCCAAAGCGATTGACCTCATGCGCAAGATGGTCACGTTCAGCGTGGAGTGCGGCCGCCTCGGCCTGGTGTGTGGCGGCACGGGAAGCGGAGTCGGCGACGGCGCTATCGAGCTCTGTGACTCTTTCCTGGAGCTGTTGAACCTCGGCTGCTCGCGCCTCAAGCGCAAGACTGCGAGCTTCGAGGGCACTACCTAGTGCATCCCGCGCCGCGGCTCCTTGAAGCGTCTGCTCTCGAGATTCGTGAAGTTCGAGGCGCACTTCTTCGAGAATCGGCCCGAAAGCAATGTCCGCCTGCGCGAGTTCGTCTCGCACCTGATCGAGAACCGGCACAGAGTCGGTGGCCCGAAGGGCAAAATAAGCCTCCTTTACCCAACTGACGACATCGGCTCGTCCCTCGACGTCTCTCCAGTCGAACACTTGGTGCCGGTGCTGCTCCGAGAGGAAGTTCTCGATTTCGACGGTAGCTCGGTGGGACCGACCAGGCCATGTGACGGCGAGATCCTCTCCGACTCTCGCAAGCACGCCCTGCCAGTCGCGGAGAAGCTCGTCGTACATGACGATGGACCGCGGGCGACCACGCGAGTGCTGCTCGGCCTCGACCGTGTACCGTAGCCACAGGAGGAGAGACTTCGTGGTGGTGAAGCCGTCGCGTGCTTTCAAGGAAGCCGCCACCTCGAGAGGATTTCGCACGGCGAGAGCGATGGCTGGCGCGATCTGGAGCTCTGCCAGAACTGCAAGCCAGAGCGGGAGCAGACGCGAGATCCGCGGGTCCTTCACGACGAACAGCGGCGAGGTGCCGTACTCGTCATGAAGCAAGAGCGCCAACTGCTGGCGCAGTTCCCGTGCCGCGGCCGACACGAACGCTCCGTCCGGGAGTGCCGCTACGTCGTCCCAGGAAGAACCGATGCTCCCCAGGAACACGTCGTGCGCGTTGACCACCTCCTCCGGCTCCCAGAAGCCAAGCTCGTTGCCATAGCGCGGCGGCATAAGGTGCTTGGCTAGATCGCAGCCAAGGAGGCTGAGCACGCGCGCCAACGCAGATGTCCCGCTCCTGTGTGAGCCGGAAACCACAATCCCACGACGCTCCAGGGCAGGGGACGACGGACGACTCTGGCCGATCTCGACCGCTAGACCCTCGAACTCCTCGTTCAACTCCACCCTACGCCTACACCTTTCCAAACCCATGCTGAAGCGCTGCCGAGACCGGTGTCTGGCGGTCGCACCTGTACATACATCGCCGACGCCCGGGCCACCACCATCACCGGCGAGAATATCTATGAAGATCCACCCTGCACTCGATACCGGGCGTGGAGGTTGAAAGTCGCACACGTTGCTGGACGAATCGCCCCGGCGCCGGAGGCTCTCCGGTCGGTGTTGAAGATCTCCCGCCGCTTCTCACGGTCTCGGCCCCCGCTTCGTCGAGCGACTACCGTGGGCAATCGCCCGCTGCGGTCGCGCCGGCCAGATTCGAGCGACCGCTTCGACGGAGAGAAGACCTGTTCTAGACGGTGGACGGCCTGCCGGGTCGTCCTCACGTGACACGCATCACTCATGCTCGACCGACCGAGCAGCCAGTCGCTGGCTCCGACATCCAGTACCTGAGCGCCCGGCGGGAGCCTCTTGAACAATCGAGCTTCTGCCACACCCGAAGCAAACATCTGGCAGCCAACTCTTAGTCCTCGACAGCATTGCGCATGGCGTCGCGCACGCGGGTGTCCTCCACGAGGGTCCCGACACGCATGAGCTTCGCGACGTCCGCGTCATCGACAAACTGTGCCTCGTACTCTTTTCGGAGGGCGCGCTCGTCCGGTGCGCTGAGCCAGCGTCGGTATTGCCAGCCAGCGCCAGGCGGCCACGGATCATCTGCCATGTGCCTTCTCGCGTGGTTGAGCTTTAGGCGAAATCGTTCAAAGCCGCGAAACGGAAAGTGAAGCAGTATCGATCCCTCGATCTGTTCGGTACTGCGGTCCGAAGTTCGGGCCTCATGATCACCCGCACCGATGAAGTCAACTCGATCGACCTGGACGAAGACCTTGCCCGGTATGGCCGTGAAGATCCAAGGCGAACTGAGCTCGATCTGGCCGAACCGCTCTTCGTCGGTTCTCTCCGATCTCCGTTCGACCCGCAGCGTCACCCACTCGAACGGGCTGAGGCACGAATCCGCTGACGTCGCTTCCGATCTAGGGCCCGTCATATTTCGCCGTGGAACGCTCACGATCGACACTTCGTCAGTCTCGGCAGGGAGGAGATCCTCGAGGCTCATTGCGGGAGTGACGAGGAACTCGTCGGGATCGCAGAAAAGGCACCACGACCGTTCATGGTCCGCCTTGGCTATGGCGAGTAGATCGTTCGACGTATCCGCCCGGAGTGAGCGGACCTCGTGCGCCTGGACGAGACCGGACCAGCGTTTCGAAGCAAGAATCTCACGCGTGCCGTCGGTCGACCCGTAGTCCATCACGATCACCTTGGCTGCCCCCAGGCCCTTGACGTGGGCCAACCACGGCTCGAGTACGTCGGCGGAGTCCCAGGTGGACGTCGCGATGATCACGGGAGGCCCGCTCAGGACTCGTCTCCCGTCGGCAGATCCTTCGGTGTTGCGCTTGCCGGCTCGACACGAGCCTTGCGCACACAGACGCCGGCGCCGTCGATCACGACCGCTGTGCCTGGTCCTTCACGGAACTCAAGCCACGCAGGTGTAGATACAAAAGAAGCTGCTCCACCCGGGTAAGGAATCGGCGCAGGACGGGAATCGTCGGCTCGATCTGGCCTCGGGTCGGGCGAGTTCCGTTTCGATCGAGTGGAGATTCACCGCATCTGGAGCTTAGGCTCGCCCGGCCTCGCGACGCCGGCTATTCGCACATTGCTCCGTCGCTACACTCGCCGCCGGGGGCCATGGAGATGAGTGAAGTCACACCTCAGCGGTATCTCTCGACCGCCAATGAGGCGAATCTCGACCGCCATGGTGACAGTCATCTGGGTGTCGGCTACACGAAGTCGCCGGCCGAGGCCACGGAGCGCTACGCGATCATGCTGGGCGCGACTCGCGAACAGGAGGAGCCCGTTTCCCTCCTGGATCTCGGCTGCGGCTTGGCCCACATGCTCGACTACATTCGCTCCCACCAGGAATGGAGCCGCATCCGCTACACGGGCTTGGACCTCTCGCCCCGGTATATCGAAGCCGCGCGGGTGCGCCATCCCGATGCGGTTCTGATCGAGGTGGACATCCTCGATCGGGACGCGGCGCTTCCCGACTACGACTACGTCGTCATGAATGGCGTGTTCAACTATCGAGGTGAGCTGAGCCATGAGCGAATGCTGGCCTACTGGAAGCGAATGACCGCCGCCGCCTTTCGCCATTGCCGGCGAGGGTTAGCC
Organism: uncultured Thermoleophilia bacterium; assembly: GCA_963821575.1. Taxonomy (GTDB): domain Bacteria; phylum Actinomycetota; class Thermoleophilia; order Gaiellales; family Gaiellaceae; genus PALSA-600. The sequence continues at coordinate 15,459 of CAWGEJ010000012.1, read as the reverse complement.
TTCAACGTGATGTCCAAGCTCGTCGACTGGGAGCGCGATGACCTGTTCCATCTTCAGCTCGACACCATGTCCCGATTCGTGGCGCAAGAATTGAGCCGGCACTTCGTGATCCGGCACGACTACGACGCCTACGAATACACGGTCTACGTGTATCGATCCCCGAGCATCTCCTGAACGAAGCCGGATGAGGCTGGAGTCCCTGATGTGCAGGGAGCCCGACCGACGCCTTCTGGTCGCAGGCGGGCCGTGAGGCGCCTCACGGATGGGCGGTTCCCTTAATCGGATGAACGTCTCCATCATGCAGCCATACCTGTTCCCCTACATCGGCTATTTCCAGCTGATGGCCTCGGCTGACATCTTCGTGCTCCACGACGACGTGCAATACATCAGGGGCGGCTGGATCAATCGCAATCGCGTTCTCTCCAGCGGTGAGCCGCGCTGGGTCACGCTGCCCGTGGCGGCAGGGGCGCACCGGCTCAATATCAACCAGCGCGGCTATGCCCCCGGAGCGGAAGGTCCCCGCCAGTTCCTGCGGCGCCTCGAGGCCGGCTATCGCTCTGCGCCCAACTTCGCCGAGGTATTCGAGCTGGTTAGAGCGCTCCTGCTTCACGAGGATCGAAATGTTGCCGCGTTCAACACGCACGCACTCCGGACCGCCGCCGAATCGATCGGAATCACGACTCCGCTGGTCGTCTCTTCGGAGATGACCAAGGACGACAACCTGAGAGGCGAGGACCGCGTCATCGCAATCTGCCAAGCCCTGGGCGCCGAGAGGTATGTGAACCCGATCGGCGGAACCGCGCTATACCACCACGCTCGCTTCTCCGAATACGGGCTCGAATTGGCCTTCCTCAAGCCGGAGCCGCGTGCCTACCGGCAGTTCGGATCGGTCAGCGTGCCCGGCCTGTCCATCATCGATGTCCTGATGTTCAACGACGCCGGAGCAGTTGGAGAGATGCTCGAGGAGTTCACGCTGGTCGAGGGGTGAGCGCCCTGGTCGCGGCGGCAGAGCGTCCTGCCGAAGTTCTCCCCTGAGTAGGCCAGTTCGGCCTCCGAGACGGCGGCGCCGCACACCGCGCAGTTGCCGGCCGGGGGCTCCGGTTCGAACTCGCGCCACGGCCTCCCGCCGAACGTCTCCCAGGCGAAGCGGCCGTGCCGGTCGTAGTGATCGAGCACGCGCTTGTATTCGACCGCCCAACCGATGCCCGCGTCGCTCACGATCCCGTATGCGGAGCGAACCCGCTCGAGCGAAGAGGATGTCCATTTGTAGTGTGAGATGTCGAGGACGCCGGAGAACCCGCGCTCGCCGGTGAACCAGTGATGCGCCGCGCCCGGGGCGGGGTTCAGGAACCCGTTCACGAGAATTCCCTTGTGGTCGTATCCACCCATGACTTCGCGGATGAAGCGCGACTTGATCGGATAGACCTCATTCAGATCCTCGTGCGGAGCAAAACCGCGCGGCTGGCCGTCCAGGGCGAAGCGGTCGTGCATGATTCCGCGGACCAGGTTTGCGCCGGTGCGCTCCGCCTCCTCGGCCGCGTCCGCAACCGATTCGCATTCGAGGAACTCGTCCAGGTCGCAGATCACCACCCATTCGTCCTCCACCTGATGGCGCTTGCGCATCTCGCTCACCGCTGCGGTGCCGGACACGCTGTCCGCGACGTTCAGGCCTTCGATGAGGTTGACGGAGCGCCCTTCGGTCCGCTCCTCGACCTGCTCTCGCAGTTCCCCGGGGATCGCGATATAGAAGTCGGTGACACCGATCGCCTCGTAGTGCCGCAGGAAGTGGGCTAGGAGGCGCGGATCGTCGTAGACCGTGACGAAGAGCTTCATGAGGGGTTCCGTTCGCCGGTTGCCATCACTGCGCGTAGCGCCTCAGCCCTACGTCGGATCTCGTTGTCGCTAGACAGCCGTAAGGCGCCGTCGAGCTGGCGATTCGAAGCTTCTCTATCGCCTTCGAAATGCCAGAGTCGCCCCGCGTAGTGCAATGCCAGACGTGCGCAGTTCGTCTCAGCCTGGAAGCGCAGCTCAGTTCGCTCTGAGTCCGGGAGATATCCCTGGATCGTGTCCACCACCCAGGCCAGATCGGCAAGGTTGGCGCCGGAGCGGATCTTGGCGCGTGAGATGGAGCCAGCATGCGTGCGGTACTCGGCGAGGATATCCGGCGTGTAGGCGACCGGGTAGCGGCTGGCGATCCGGACCTGCATTTCCCAGTCCTCGCCGTAGTTGACGCCGAAGTAGCCCCCGACCTCTTCGTACACGCTCCGCCGGACCGCAGTCGCCGTATATTCCCGTGACGCTGTGGCGATCGTGCGGAGCCAGTTCTCGAGGACGCATTCGGCGGGGGCATAGCTCGATTCGACGCTCGTAACTGCTCCTTGTGCATCGATATATCTCAAGCCCGAGAAGCATGCGCCGGCCTGGGGATAGCTCGCGAACAAGGCTTCCATTTTCTCGTAGTAGCCGAGGAGAACCCTGTCGTCGGCATGGAGCAGGTGCACCAGCCGGCCCCGGGAAAGGCCGATGCTGGTGTTGAGATTCTGCACGCTGCCGACGTTCTGGCTCTGCCGGTGGTATTCGACTCGGTCGCCGGCTATCTGCTCGACGAGCCGCCGGACGTCGATGTCGGTGCTCGCGTCGTCGACGACTGCGATCTGCATGGCCGCACGACCCCGGTCTTGGGCGATGACCGAACGCAGAGTGTCCGCCAGGAACGCCCCGGCGTTGAAGACTGGGATCATCACCGACCACGCAGGTAGCCCACGGTCAGCCGGCGGTGGCGGGATCTGGGGTGGAACTCCAGGAATTCGCGGGCGCCCGCCGCTACCCAGCACGGCGACCGAACGCTCGGATTCGCTGCGGCTGCCGGTCACCGCCGTTTCAGCCCGTGTGCGACCGCCGCGCCGATCCGCTCCACAGCCGGCTCATCGAGATCGACGGCAAAGGGCAGCCCGAGCAGGCGGGAAGCGAGCTCCTCCGTCACGGGGAGCGGGTCAGACGAGCAACCTGCGTACTGCGTGTGTTTCTGCAGGCCTTCCCCGTACCAGAGGCGGTGTGAAATGCCGTCCCCCTCCAGGCTTGCGGCGACGTCGTTCGCTTCGGGCTGCGTTCTTGCCTGGAACAGCACGTAGGGCGAGGCGACCTCGGGGCCACAGACGAGGTGGTCTGCCAGGCCGAGCCTGTCGAAGCGCTCCCGGTACAGGTTGAGAACCCGCGCCGTGGCCTCTTGTTTGGCGCTCCACCGTTCGAGTTCGGCGAGCCCGATGGCCGCGTGATACTCGCTCAACCTGCCGTTGAGGCTCGGGGTCGCGGAGTCCCGGCTGCCGGAAAACCCGAAGTTCAGCGCCTGTCCGACCTGTTGGACCAGGCTGGTGTCGGTCGATGCGACGCAGCCGCCTTCACCGGTCGCGAACGCTTTCGTCGCATGAAAGCTCATCGCGACTGGAATCTCCCCGAGGATCCGTTCGGGTCGGACGGTGGCAGCCTCGAACGTGGCGGCGCCGTCGATGACGACGGGGATGCCTGTTCGTTCGCGGAACTCGAGCCAGGCGGCCTGCGGAGCGGGGCGCCCGAACGGGGCGACCGAGATCACGATGGCCACTTCGTCAAGATCGGTTCGAGCGGCGACTCGCTCCGGATCGAGCTGCCATGTCTCCGGATCGACATCGGCGATCCGGACCGTGTAGCCGCACGACTCGGCCGACACTGCCGTGGCGACGAACGTGAGCGCCGGGACGATCGCAACTCGCCGCCCGCCTGTAGCCCGACCAGCTGCGGTGAGGATGGCGGCGGTCAGCGCGGACGTCCCGGAACCGGCGGAGACGACGCCGCCATGCGGGAGCGAGAAGAGGCGGCAGAGACGTTCCTCGAGTTCGAGTGCGAGGGGACCCCAGTTGGTGTAGACGCGCGTTGCGTCTATGCGCCGTAGATACGGCAGCAGCCTATCCGTAGACGGAAGGCAGGGCCGCAGGACAGGGATCGTTGCCTCGAGCTGGTCACCGGACGGGTCGAACTTTGCTTCGGTCGAGTGGGCGTCCATCGCATCCGCAGCTTATGTCGCATCAGGTACACGGGTCCGCCGCCCCGCACTACGAGAGTTGCAGGTGTCGCCTCGTGTCGCACCTGATCGCACAGAGCCGCATGAATCGAGCGGGTCGATCTATGGCAAGGAGCGGTTCGAAGCTTACGTTCACGCCGACGTCTCTGTACGACGCCAACGACAGGGTCATCACGTGCAGGGGCGTGCCAAGTAGCTCAAGACTCTCCCGGCCTCCTGGTTGCATCGCCGGAAGCCGGTGGCCTCTTGGCCTGCTGCCCGGAGCATCTTCAGTGGCCTCCGGGTGACGGCCCCGGGAGCCGCGACGTTTACGTTGGCGACTCTCGCGTTAACGCTGAAACCGGGGCTAGATCGCGAACGCACTATGGCCCTTCAGCCTCCGAGCACACCGTGCTGCTCGAGAAACGCGATGACCAGATCAGCCGACTCTTCCGGTTCGAGCGCCGCCGTGTCTACGCGCAACGCCGGGTGCTGGGGCGGCTCGTACGGCGAGTCGATACCGGTGAAGTTCGCGAGCTCGCCACTGCGCGCCTTCTTGTAGAGCCCCTTTGGGTCGCGTTGCTCGGCCAGTTCGAGCGGCGCATCGACGAAGATCTCGAAGAACTCTCCTTCGCTCACAAGTTGCCGGGCCAGTTCCCGCTCTCGCGCGAACGGGGAAATGAGAGCAACGATGACGAATCAGTCCGGCATCGAACATCAGGCTCGCAACTTCGGCGACGCGGCGAATGTTCTCGATGCGATCAGAGTCCGTGTACCCGAGGTCCTTGTTGAGTCCACGGCGGAGCTTGTCGCCGTCGAGGAGGTAGGTGTGACACCCGCGGGCGTGAAGCTTCTTCTCGACGAGGTTTGCGATCGGTCGACTTGCCTGCGCCTGAAAGGCCGGTTAGCCAGAGCACGCACGGCTGCTGCTGCATTCCGTCGGCGCGTGCTTGCTTGTCGATCTCCACCCGGTGAGTCTTGCGAACTACGGGTGAGCACGTGCCCTGGTCGGTAGCTCGTGATGACGTACGGTCCGGTACCCCTCGGCAGGAAGCATCTCCGACGCGGTGCAGACGCTCCGGGCGACCGCCTGGGCGAGAACACTCCGCCGCCACGCAGCAGGGTTCTCCGAGCGCGCTCATCGAGGGGATCCGGGCGATCGCGCTCGATTAGTCTGAATCGGTGGCCAACGACCCGCTGGCGGATCCGGAACCGCTGATCCGAAAGGTCTACGCCTACGTCGCCTACCGCGTCGGAGACGGCCCCGACGCCGAGGACGTCACCTCCGCGGCGATCGAGCGCGCCGTCCGCTACCGCGACCGATTCGATCCGCGCCGCGGCGACCCCGCCGCCTGGCTGATCGGCATCGCACGCAACTGCATCGCCGAGCACTACGGCGCACAGCCGGTCTACGTGGAGAGCGTCCCCGAAGAGGTCGCTCCCGGCGAGCTCGCCGCCGACTCCGCTGCCCGGCTCGATCTGCGACGCGCTGTCGGACAGCTCGACGACCGGGATCGCGAGTTGATCGCGCTTCGCTACGGCGCCGACCTGACGGCACGGCAGATCGGCGACCTGCTGGGCTTGAAGACGAACACCGTCGAGGTGGCGCTGCACCGCGCACTGCAGACGCTGCGCGGCGTGCTCGACGATCCGGAGCAGGCGCCGACGGAGACCGAATGGCCGCTGAGGACCGCCGAGTGACGAGTCCCGCTCTGACCACCACCGAAGCCACCGGGCTGCAGCGGCGCTCGCTGCCCGTGTGGTCAGCGCTCTCGCTGCTGCTGCCACTGATAGCGATCCTCGCCGTCGCGGCGGCGAACGGCGGCTACTTCCCCACAGCCTTCGGCTGGACCGCGCTCGCCTTCGCCTGGGTGACGATCGTCGCCGTCGTGCTCGCCGCGCCGCGCTGGGGCGCCTTCGACGCGATCTGGGTCATCACCGCCGCCGAGCTCTGCGTCTTCACCTTCTGCTCGGCGCTCTGGGCGGGCTCCGCCGGCACCGCCGTCGACCAGGGCCTGCGGGCCGTCGTCTACGCGACCGCCGTCGCCGGCGCGCTGCTGCTGCTCCGCCGGCGCGACATCGAGCTGTGGCTCTTCGGGCTCGTCGCCGGGGCGACCGCAATCTGCTTCTACTCGCTCGCGACCCGCCTGTATGCCGACCACTTCGGCGCGTTCAACGCCGACGCGGGCTACCGCCTGTTCGTGCCGATCGGCTACTGGAACGCGCTCGGGATCTTCGCCGGCATCGCGGCTCTGCTCGCCTTCGGCGCGGCGGTCGCCGGGCGCAGCACCGTGCTGCGGATCCTCGCGGCAGTGGCGCTCGTCGTGCTGCTGCCGACGCTCTACTACACCTACAGCCGCGGCTCGTGGGCCGCGCTCTTCGTCGGTCTCCTCGTCGCCCTCGCCTACAGCCCCCGGCGGGCGCAGCTCTTCGTCGCGCTCTTCGTCTTCGTGCCACTGCCCGCGCTCGCAGTGTGGCTCGCCTCGCGGCCGGCGGCGCTCACCGATCAGCACTCGACGGTCGCGGCCGCCTCGCACGCCGGGCACCGGCTGGCGCTCGAGCTCGCCGGGATCGCGATCCTGCAGGCGCTCGTCGCAGCCGGCTACGTCGTGCTCGCCCGCCGGGTCAGGGTCGGCCGCGGCGCGCGGATCGCACTGGCGGTGGTCGTGGCGGTCGTCGCCGTTGCGGCACTCGTCGGCGGGTTCGCCGCCTACGGCTCACCGTCGACGCTCGCGCACCGCGCCTACCACTCGTTCACCGGGGCGCCGACCGGCGGCCAGAACCTGAACAGCCGCCTCTTCACCCTCTCGAACAACGGGCGCACGATCCTCTGGCGCTCGGCCTGGAACGAGTTCCGCGCGCACCCGGTCGCCGGCGGCGGCGCGGGGAGCTTCCAGCGCTGGTGGCTCGCCCACCGCACGAGCGGCTACCTCGTGCAGGACACCCACAACCTCTATGCGCAGACGCTCGGCGAGCTCGGGATCGTCGGTGGAGCGCTGCTCGCCCTCCTGCTCGGGCTGCCGCTCGTCGCGGCGTTCCGGGCGCGCTGGCAGCCGCTCACCGCGACGGCGCTCGGCGCCTACGTGGCGTACCTCGTGCACTGCATCGTCGACTGGGACTGGCAGGTGCCGGCCGTCACGCTGCTCGCGCTCCTCGCCGCCGCGTCGATCGTCGTCGCCGCGCGCGGCGAGAACCAGAACGGGGCTCGGCCGCTCGGGCGGACGGTGCGGATCGCGATCGGCGCTCTGGCCGCGCTCGCCGCCGTGGTCGCCTTCGTCGGGCTGATCGGCAACATCGCGCTCGCCCGCAGCGAGCAGGCGCTCCTGAACGGGAACGCGAAGACGGTCGTCACCGAGGCGCGGCGGGCCCACCGCTGGGCGCCCTGGTCGGCGGCGGCCCTGCGCGACCTCGGCGAGGGAAGGATCCTGAGCGGCGACGGGCAGGCCGGGCTCGCCGACCTCCGGAGCGCCGCGGCGAAGGACCCGGGCGACTGGGAGACGTGGTTCGACATCGCCTCGGCGACCACCGGCCCGACGCACGTCCTGGCGGTCGCGCGGGTGCGGGCGCTCGATCCCGCCGGCCCCGAGCTCGCCCGGCTCACTCGCCCGTAAGGGTTTCGCCTCCTGCGGCGGTAGTAGGGGTAGATGGGATTCTGGAAGCAGGCCGCTGAGACCGACCTCGAGCGCGAGCTCCGCGCTCAGCGCCCCCAGCCGCGCGACGAATTCGTGCAGTCGCTCACCGTCGGGATCGCGCCAGCGCGGCCCGCGCGGCGGCTCTCGCTGCCGAAGGTCGCGCTCGTCGGCGCGGTGACGCTCGTCCTCGCGGTGTCGCTCGGCACCGCCGGCGCGCTCGGCGCGGCCGGCGGCTCGGTGCGCTCCTTCAGCGTCAGCGTCGTGCACCTCGTCTCGCCGCCGAAGGGAGCGAGCAACTCACCCGACCACGTCACGACCACGACGTCGTCGGGCGGCACGGTCGACTACGGGAACGCAACGCCGACCCACTGGCCGTTCCAGGAGCAGTACGGGCACATGATCCCGATCTGCTGGCAGGGCCACATCATCTACGTGACCCCGCGCGAGCTCATCTGGTACGTCTTCCACGGGGCGAAGCCGGCCCGCTCCTGCGGCAGCGTCCCGGTCAACCCGCACCGGTAGGACCGACGGGCTCAGGCGGGAACGCGAGCCGGCCGGTGACCGGCTGCTAAACGCGTCCGCCGCCGCCGCACCAGACCGAATCAGATTCGCTCTCTGAATCTGATTCGCGAGTTTCTCGGGAGGCAGGCGACAACTCGAAACTCGTGAATCTGGTTCGGCTACGCCGAATCAGATTCAGTGGCGTGGACGAGCGCCCTCTCTGCCGAACGGTCGTTGATCAAGAGAGCAGACCCGGCCTCCTAGCCCGTTGACCGAAGTCGTGGGGCACCGTCGACCACCGGAATAGGACCGGCGGGCTCAGACGGGAACGCGAGCCGGCCGGTGACCGGCTGCGGAGCGCGCTCGAGCCAGGTGCCGCGTGCAGCCGCTCGAACTCGTCGCGCGCTTCGTCGGTTCATTGGCTGTTGGCGAGCGGCGCGCGCCGGCGCCGCTCGCCAATCCTTGAGCTTCGGACTCGGCGAGCGCCGCACCGAGCCGGAGCGTGGCGGTCACGCCGCCTCCGTGACGTTCGCGTTCATCCAGGCGACGAACGGCGCACTGCGGGAGGGGACAGTGGCTGAGTCGAAGTTCAGTCGCGAAGCCGGCACGCTTCTGCTGCAGCGTCCCGATCCACCCGCACCCGTAGGACCGATGGGCTCGCAATGGCCTCCGCTTTCATGCTGCCGTACGATGCGACGGATGCGCGAGATCCGGCCCGGCCTGTGGCACTGGACGGCGAGCCACCCGTCGATCGGCAAGAAGGTCAGCGGCTACCGCCTGGCTGCCGAGCGAGTGCTGCTGGACGCACTGATCCCCGAAGAGGGAATCGACGTGCTCGGCGACCCTCCGCCCACCGACGTCCTGCTGACGAACCGTCATCACTGGCGCGGCTGCACGGAGCTCATCGCCGCGTTCGGGGTGACGGTCCACGTGCCGCGTTCCGGCCTGCACGAGTTCGGCCCCGACCGCCCGGCCACGCCCTACGACCCGGGCGACGAACTGCCCGGCGGGGCCGTGGTCTACGAGGTGGGCCACCTGTGCCCGGACGAGATGGCGCTCTGGTTCCCTGCCCACCGCGCATTGGCGATCGCCGACGGCGCCATCCGCCATCCGCCCGGCGGCCCACTCGTCTTCGTCCCGGACCGCCTGATCGGCGAGGACCCCGAGCCGGTGAAGGCCGCCCTGCGCGAGCGCTACGGCGAACTGGCGCGCGAGCTGCGCCCCGAGGTCCTGCTGCTCGCGCACGGCGAGCCGATCATCGACGACGGCGGCGCGGCGCTGGAGCGGTTCTCGCGGGAGGGTGGGTCGGCGGAGTTCTGAGCTGGTCGTTCGCGCTCTACCCGCACCCGGAAGCGAGCGTGAGCGCTCGACACACCTCGCTCATCCGCTCAACGGACAAGCGGGTGATCCGGGGTGCCGAACAGCTCCTTGGGGAGACAACTCGAAACTCGTGACCCTCGAAAGAGACCGAATCAGATTCGCTCTCTGAATCTGATTCGCGAGTTTCTCGGGAGGGAGCCGACAACTCGAAACTCGTGAATCTGGTTCGGCTACGCCGAATCAGATTCAGAGGCGTGGACGAGCGTCCTCTCTGCCGAACGGTCACCGAGGTTCGTCTTCGTGATGGTCAGCGGCTGGCCGAGCCGCAGCTCCTGGTGCTTGGCGTAGTAGTAGTAGACGACGCCGATCGGGCCGCCGACCTGGTAGGCGCCGGGCCTGAGGTGGTGGCCGGTCACCTAGGCGACACGCGTGCGCGCGGTCCTCCTCGAGCATCAGTGCACGGGTTGCGTGGATGCTCGCCCAGATAGACCCGCGGACGCTGCATGGGTCTTGCCTTCGGCGATGCGGCGGGCGATGTAGTCGCGGGTCGCGGGGTCGTGTTGACGGCGGTGCAAGACAACGGTGTGGACGGCGCGGTTGAGTTGTCGGTCGCCGCCGCGGCTGAGCCGGTGGGGCACGGCTCGACCGCGACTAGAGCGGGTGTCCCAGCAGCTGTCGGTCGGGTAGCGGCGTGTCTTCGTTCTTCCGGGCGAGAATGACCAGGAGGGAAAGACCCTCATAGCCGGTGAACCGATGTTCGGCGCCCGCCGGAACGAAAGCAGCTTGGCCCTGGTTGAGAGTGATTGATTCGCCCTCGATCGTCAGTTCCCCGCGACCCTCGAGGACGACGTAGAGCTCGTCATCGGAGTGGGAACTCTGACGATCGGGCTCCGGGGCAACCAGCACATAGACGCCAACTTCGAGCTCAGGCGAGGCGTGGATGATCTCGTAGCCACCGCCACGGTCGACGAGTCGCTGTCTGGTCTTGTCAACCTCGAGCGAGCCCACGCAATGGACCCTAGCGCTCCAGCTCCGTTCGAGCAGCGGCTACGCGTCCCTCTGCCTCAACCAGCCGCGCGGCATCGACCCGGGTCGCAGCCGGCAGGACGCTAGGGCGTCGAAACTCGTTGCGCGATTGCGAGTTGCGATGCGGAGGCGAGCAAATAGAGCGCGGTGGAAAGAAACGCCCCCAGCGGCCAGGCAGCGTCGTCGTGCACGAAACGGGCGGTCAAGGAGGCGGCCGCGATCGCGAGGCCGACGGAGAAGAAGTGGAGCCCGCCCCAGACCACCGAGCCACCCAGCTGCGGAGCAACGTGCTCGGAGAGACCGCCAAATGCAGCCGCTCCCACGAGGGCATATGCGGACACAGCGCCGATCAAGAAGAGAAGCGCCAGGGCCGCGCTGGGGATCCCGCGCGCATGAGAGAGAACGGCTCCGCTCGTCCAGATCGTGAGGGTATAGCCGTAGGGGCCGGCACTTGCGGCGACCGTCGCGCGGAGGGCTGACCGATACCGGTTCTGCACTGGTCGCGATGGCTTCGGGAACGTTTCGACGGATCCTGCAAACGACGCGAGCCGAATCAGTGCCGGACTCCGGGCCCGTTGGCGGTTTGCTCCGCGCCCGACGAGCCGATCCCAGATGGTGCTACGGGCCTGAGCTCAGGGCGAACGTCAACACGCTCGTATATGCGCCGGTGTAGGTGTCACCGGGAATGAAGAGATCGACGGTGGGTGACACAATGAACTGCCCCGTCCCGGTTCTCGCTGCCGCGTTGAAGAACTTCACGGCGGCGGGGGCGGTTCCGCCCGCCGGAATCGTGACCGGGTACCGAATGCTGTTCCGCGCACTTCGACATCTCTGGCCGGGGACACACGCGCTCGAGACCGTCGTGACCGCGGATGCGTCAGCGGCCAGAACATGCCCGGCACCGTCGGCAAAGGCGGTCGATGTGACCGTGAGGTTCCAGCCCGCGCGGCTGCTCCGGGAATCGGTCACTGTGAGCGGAACGGTGTAACTGACGGTCTGGTCGAGGCCGTCGAGCGTCGCCGAGATGGTCGCCGTCGAGGGGTTGGAGATCGAGAACGGCCCGGCCTTAAGGGTGAGGGTCGCGGCAATCGTGGCCGCGGACGCGGTGATCGCCGTCACAGCTCCGGCCAGTAGACCCGCAGTGACGCCGACGACCAGAATGCCGCGGGAGAACATGAGCCCAAGTTAGACAACATAGTGGTGTACTTTCAATTCGTGACCGGGTTGAATCCGGTAGGAGTGCCGGCTGATGAGTGAGAACGAACAGCAGTTCGAGGGTCGCCTAAGGGCCGAGATCGAACGAACAGCCGCGTTCCGCAGCGAGCTCCGGCGGTTCCTCGCTCGGACAGGGGTGGTCACCGCGACGGCCCGGCTCACCGCAGAACGCTACGACCTGCTCCTGATGATCAAGGCAGCCGAGGCCGGCGACCCGAGCGAGTCGACGATGACAGCTCTCGCGAAGCAGTTGCGCCTGCGCCAGCAGGCCGTCTCGCAACTCGTCCGGCGAACCGAGGAGGCGGGGCTTGTCGAACGTGCCCGCTCGGAGACCGATGGGCGCGTCTCCTACCTGCGCCTCACCGACGAAGGGAACCGGCGGCTCATGCAGGCGTTTCGCGCGCTGCATGCCGACCGTGCCTTGCTTGCGGAAGAGCTCACCCGGCTTCAGGCGCAGTTTCATTCATCCGACTGATCCGCGAGCCTCGTTCGACCCTCGAACGAATCAGATTCGCTCTCTGAATCTGATTCGCGAGTTTCTCGGGAGGCCGCCGACAACTCGAAACTCGTGAATCTGGTTCGGCTACGCCGAACCAGATTCAGAGGCGTGACCCTCGAAGAGCGACCGAATCAGATTCGCTCTCTGAATCTGATTCGCGAGTTTCTCGGGAGGCCGCCGACAACTCGAAACTCGTGAATCTGGTTCGGCTACGCCGAACCAGATTCAGTGGCGTGCGCGAGCAGCGAGTGCTTCTTCGAGTGCTCGGCGACCGACAACGGTGACGAGGTGAGCGCGATACTCGCTCGATCCTGCTTGATCGGACGGGGGCTGAGTGCCCTCAGCGAGCAGTTTGGCGGCATCCGCGACTGACGATCCGCTCGCGAGCGCTGCCTCGGCAGCGGCTGCCCGTAGTGGTGTGGCGCCCATACTGACGAGGCAGATCGACGCGCTGCCGACGTGTCCGTTGGCGCGTCGAACGATCGCGGCGACGCCCACGGTCGCCCAGTCCTGGGCCCGCCGTTGCGCCTTCAGGTAGGCCCAGCCCGCCGAGTCGCCGAGCTTTGGCACCCGTATCTCGGTGAGCATCTCGGCGGGGCCTACGGCTGTCTCGAAGACTCCGGTGAAGAACTCGGATGCGGGAACGGTGCGGTCGCCTTCTTGTCCGCGAATGACGAGCTCAGCTCCGATCGCGAGCATGACGGCGGGCAGGTCGGATGCAGGGTCGCCGTGCGCGAGCGAGCCGCCGATCGTGCCACGGTGGCGTACCTGCGGATCGCCGATGCGTGCGGCTGTGTGACTGACGATGGGGCAATGCTCGTCCAGGAGTTGCGCGCTCGCCACCGACGAGTGACATGTGAGGGCGCCGATCGCGATCTCCGCGCCGGCATCTCGCACGTAAGAGAGATCAGCCAGGCGACCGATGTCGACCAGGCGCTCGGGGCGGGCGATGCGGAGCTTGAGCGCCGGTATGAGCGAGTGGCCGCCGGCGAGGAGTTTCGCATCGCCCTTGCCGAGCAGTTCGAGCGCATGGTCGATGCTCTCGGCGACGTCGTAATCGAACGATGCCGGAATCACCCCTTTGCCTCCTCGATCGCACGCCAGACTCGCTCCGGTGTCGTCGGCATCCCGATGTCCGTGACGCCGAGATGCGAGAGTGCGTCGATCACCGCGTTCACGACCGCGGGTGCGGCGGCGATCGTGCCGGTCTCGCCCACACCCTTGACTCCGAGCGGATTGGTCGGGCTCCTGGTCTCGGTACGGCCGAGCTCGAAGCTCGGGACCTCTGCTGCCGACGGGACGAGGTAGGTCGTCATGTTCGTCGTCATCAGATTGCCCTCGTCGTCGTAGAGACCCTCTTCGTAGAGCGCCGTGGCGATGCCCTGCGTGACGCCGCCGTGGATCTGTCCGTCGACAATGAGGGGATTGACGACGGTGCCGCAGTCGTCGACTGCGACGTAGCGGACGAGGCGCGCGTCGCCGGTTTCGGTGTCAACTTCGACGACCGCAGCGTGCGCGCCCCCCGGCCAGGAGAAGTTGGGCGGGTCGTAGACTGCCGTCTCCTCCAACCCCGGCTCCATCCCGTCGGGAAGGTTGTGCGCCGTCCACGCTTCGAGAGCGATCGCCTTGATGCCCATCGCCTTCTGTGGATCTCCCTTGACCCGGAACTCGCCCGCCTTGAACTCGAGATCGTCCGGTGCGATCTCGAATTGGTGGGCGGCGATCAAGCGCGCCTTCTCGATCACCTTCTGGCTTGCATGCCAGAGCGCGACGCCACCGACGGCCAGCGAGCGGCTGCCGTAGGTGTCGAGGCCATGCTGAGAGACAGCGGTGTCTCCGTGCAGAACCTCGACCTCCGCCGGGTCGACTCCGAGCAGGTCGGCGACGATCTGAGACCAGGCTGTCTCGTGCCCTTGGCCGTGGGGCGACGTCCCGGTCACGACCTGCACGGAGCCGAGAGGCTGAAACCGGATCGTGGCCGACTCCCAGCCGCCCGCCGCGTAGCGAATCGCACCGAGGATGCGAGAGGGCGCGAGGCCGCACATCTCGTTGTAGGTGGAGAATCCGACGCCGGTTTGCACCGGGTCGTTGCGTTCGCGACGTGCGGCCTGATCGGCGCGGATCGCGTCGAGGTCGAGCATCTGGAGCAGCTTGTCGAGCGACGCGTGATAGTTGCCGGAGTCGATCGTGAGACCTGAGGCGATCTGCTTCGGGAACTCCGAGATGAAGTTGCGGCGCCTCAACTCGACAGGATCCATTCCAAGCTCGAGTGCGAGCTTGTCGATCGTCCGTTCGATCACATACGTCGCTTCGGGCCGTCCCGCGCCCCGATAGGCGTCGGTCGGCGTGGTGTTCGTGAAGACGCCGGTGAACGTCACCGAGTACGCAGCGATGTCGTACGGACCGGCGTACACCCACGCCCCGAGCAGCGGGATCCCCGGCGTGACGAGCTGCAGGTACGCGCCCATAGCGGCCTTCACATCGGCGCGGCAGCCGAGGATCCTGCCGTCCTTGGTCGAGGCGAGCTCGTACTTCGTCAGAAAATCGCGGCCGTGAATCGTCGCCTGATATCCCTCCGAACGCTCTTCGGTCCACTTCACCGGCCGACGGAGCCTGCGCGCGAGCGCGACGGCGAGCGCTTCCTCGGCATAGACGTCGAGCTTCGAGCCGAACCCCCCACCCACGTCGGGCGCGATCACGCGCACCCGCGCCTCGTCGATCCCAAGCACGAGCGCGAGCCCAAAGCGCAAGATGTGTGGCACCTGGGTCGCCGAATGCACCGTTACGTCTCCGCCGGGGCCGACCTGTGCGAGCACCGCCCGCGGCTCGATCGCATTCGGAATCAGCCGCGGCTGATAATAGGTGTTCGAGACAACCACGTCCGCCTTCGCGAACACGCCATCCACGTCGTCGGTCGCGAGCTTCCACACATAACACTCGTTCGTGCCAAACGGTTCGTGGACGAGCGGCGAGGCGTCCCCGAGCGACGCCGCCACCTCGACAGCTGCGGGGAGCGGCTCGTAGGACACGTCGACCAGTTCCGCAGCATCCTTCGCGAGGGCGCGCGACTCAGCCACGACAACGACGACACCGTCTCCTTGATAGCGCGCCTCGTCGATCGCAAGCGGGAAATGCTCCGGCGACCGCATCTCTTCGGTCACGGGCCAGGCGCAGGGAAGCGAGCTCTTCCAGTCGTCGCGAAGATCGGCGCCGGTGAAGACGGCGACGAC
>CAWGEJ010000011.1:0-638100 GCA_963821575.1 uncultured Thermoleophilia bacterium | reverse complement strand
GGCAAGTAGGCTCGCCGTCGTGCAGATCCTGCAGTGCGTGCCGAACTTCAGCGAGGGACGGGACCCGGGCTTCCTGGCAGAGCTGGAGACCGTCCTGAAGCGGTTCCCGGTCAAGGTTCTCGACCTTTCGATGGACAAGGACCACAACCGTGCCGACTGCACGTTCCTGGGCGCCCCTGAAGCAGTCGAGGAGTGTGCGCTCGCGGTCACGTCGCGCGCCGTCGAGCTGATCGACATGCGCCAGCACACGGGCAGCCACCCGCGCATGGGCGCGGTCGACGTCGTGCCGTTCGTCCCGATCCGAGGCCTGACGATGGACGAGACGGTGGAGATCGCGCGTCGGTTCGGGAAAGCCTTCGGCGAGCAGCACGACATCCCGGTCTTCTTCTACGAGGCCGCCTGCTCGAGCGAGGCGCGGCGGAACCTCGTCGACGTTCGCAGAGGCGAGTACGAGGGGATGTCGGCCAAGCTGCAGGACCCGGCGTGGACGGTTGACGCAGGCCCGCAGGCGTTCAACGAGAGATCGGGCGTCACGGCCGTCGGCGCGCGGATGCCGCTGATCGCCTTCAACGTCAACCTGCAGACGAACGACCTGGACGTGGCGAAGAAGATCGCGAACGCCGTCCGCCACATGAGCGGCGGGCTGCGGTACGTGAAGGCGATCGGCCTCGCCGTCGAGGACAAGGGGGTCGTCCAGGTCTCGATGAACCTCGTCAACTACGAGAAGACTCCGATCCATCGCGCCCTCGAGCTGATCAAGGTCGAGGCGGCGCGTTACGGCGTGGCGGTGACGGACTGCGAGCTCGTCGGAATGGTCCCGATCGAAGCGCTCGAGGAGGTCGTGAGCTACTACCTGCAGGTTCCCGGGTTCAACGCGACGCAGGTGATCGAGTACCACCTGCTGCCGGATTAGGGGAGGGGCAATGAGCTTCCAAGAGATGTCGCTGTCGGGTTTCGGTGGCGCGCTCGCCTCGACCGCGCCGACGCCGGGTGGCGGATCAGCCTCGGCGCTGTCGGGCGCGCTGGCGGCGGGCCTCGTCGCGATGGTGGCTCGAGGCACGGCCGCGAGCAAGCGCCACGCCGACCGTGCCGACGAGATGAACGCGATCGCGGACGAGTCGGATCGCCTGCGTGTCGAGTTGCTCGACCTGGTGGATGAGGACGCGAGCGCCTTCGATCAGGTGATGGCGGCCTTCCGGCTGCCGAAGGAGACGCCCGCGGAGCAGAGCGCTCGCGCCGAGGAGATCCAGAAGAGCTACGAGGCCGCGGTGGAGCCGCCCATGTCCGTCTGCCTGCGCTCGCTGCGGATCCTCGAGCTGGCGCTGCAGGTCGCGGAGAACGGGAAGCCGAATGCGGTCTCGGACGCCGGCGTCGCGGCCCTCCTGGCGTCGACGGCCCTCGAGGGCGCCGCCCTGAACGTCAGGATCAACCTTTCGTCGATCGACGACGAGACCTACACTGCGGCTCGCGCGGAGCGGCTGGGCGAGCTCCAGGCGCAGGGCCAGGCGCTTCGCGCCGAGGCGCTGGCGGCCGTCTCGGCAAAGCTCGGCTGACGAGCGTCAGAGAACGCGCAGGTCGTCGATCTCGAGCCCCCAGTCCTCCGGTGTCTCGATCGCGGTCAGCTCGAGCGCGAGATCGCTGCGGCCCTCCTCGCGCGTCCACAACGGCACGATCACCCACCAGACATTCGCGCTCGCCGGCATGACGCCGGCTCGAATCAGGTCGTAGGCCGCCTCGGGGAGCTCGACGAGCCGGTTGCCGTACTCGCCGACCGCCCTGCGCAGGCCCGCGGCGCCGAGCCTCCCGGCACGACCGTCCCCCTCGAGTGCGTCGAACTCGTCCCGCACGAGCGCGCCGATGATCTCGTCCAGTGGAATGCGGAAGGAGCCGGGGAGGTCCACCCCGTCGAGGCTACCGCGGCCGAGCCCCGAGAATGGTCAACGAGAGAGGCTCCGTTGCCGGAGCCTCTCAGGCTTCACCGCCGATCGTGACGAGGCCGGAATCCCGAGCAGAGGAGGTCGGCTTGGTCGATCCTGCCGTCGCTCACAGTGCAGAACAGGTGGTGCTCGACGACGAAGGGCGACTCCTCCTCGATGCCCGCGAAGCGATACGAGAGATGGAGCCTGCCTCCGACGTTGTTGGTCTGCGCGTCCAGGATCTCCAGCTCCGTCGCATCGGCGACCCACGCCGAGAACAGCGAGGCGATCTCCGAGGCCCCAGTTCGCTCCCTCAGCCCCGGTGGGACGAGGGCGCGGAACTCAGCCTCGTCGGTGAAACAGTCGGCGATCGCCGATTCGTCCTGGGCGGCAATCCCGGCGACGAGGCGCGCTCCGAGCGAGTCGGGCATGGCACGAGAGTAGTCGCGATCACCTTTTCGGGGGAAGCCGAGCGGACCGGCCGTGTCGATCCCATGGCAGTGGAACCGTCTGACCATGCGGCAGCGGGCGCTTCGGGCAGCCCGGAGAACCCGGGCGACTGGGGTGCCTACGACGATGTGGCGAGGCGGTACCGCACGCTCGTCGAGCAGCTGCCGCTCGTCGTCTACGTCGATGCTCTCGATGCGGCCAGCTCGAACATCTTCACGAGTGCGCAGGTCGAGCCGATGCTCGGTTACTCGCAGGAGGAGTGGCTGACCGACCCCGATCTGTTCGTCCGCGCGCTCCACCCCGACGACCGGGAGCGGGTGCTGGCGGCCCACGCTCGGACGCACGCGACCCATGAGCGGCTCAGCGTCGAATATCGGCTGGTCGCGCGCGACGGGCGAATCGTCTGGGTTCGCGACGAAGGCGTGATCGTCGTCGACGACGACGGCAAGCCGCTGTATCTCCAGGGCTACCTGCTCGACATCACCGTCGAGCGCGAGGCGCAGCAGCAACTGAGAGAGCTGGCGCTCTACGACGCGCTGACCGGGCTCGTCAACCGGGCGTTCTTCCATGAGCAGTTTCGGCACACCGTGTCCGTCAGGCAGCGGCCGTCTCAGCAGACGGCGCTGCTCTTCGTGGACATCAACGACTTCAAGAACGTCAACGACCGCTGGGGGCACACGGTCGGTGACGACGTGCTGGCGACACTCGGCACGCGGATCCGGGGGACGCTCCGGGCCGGCGACGTGGCGGCGAGGCTGGGCGGCGACGAGTTCGCAGTCCTCGTTCCGTCGATCAGCGAGCCGGCCGAGGCGGCGCGTGTCGCCGAGCGCCTCATGGACGCGATCCGCACTCCGATCAGGTTCAGTGAGGCGCAGCTGTCGCTGAACGCCAGCATCGGCATCTCGATCGGCAGCGACATGCAGACGATGCTGCAGGAATCCGACGCCGCGATGTACCGGGCGAAGTCGCAGGGCGACGTCGGCTTCGCCTTCTTCGACTCGAGGCTCGACAACGCCGCAGTCCAGAGGACGCGACGGGTGGCCGAGCTGCGCGACGCCGTCGACGTGCACCAGTTCACGCTCGACTACCAGCCGGTGGTCGACCTGGGGACGCAGCTGATCACGGGGTACGAGGCGCTTCTGCGCTGGCAGCACCCGACCGAAGGACGGCTGCCGCCGCTCGAGTTCATCCATCTCGCCGAGGAGTCGGGCCTGATCATTCCCATCGGCCGCTGGGTGCTCGAGGAGTCGACTCGCTACGGCGCCCGGCTGCAGCGCGAGCGGCAGTGCGAGGTCGGCATGTCCGTCAACGTCTCCGCCAAGCAGCTCCAGCACCCCGACTTCGTCAGCCACGTCGAGGGCGCACTCGAGCGGTCGCAGTTCCCGCCGCATTGCCTCACCCTCGAGCTGACGGAGAGCGTCCTGCTGGCCGCGGGCGAGCAGATCGACCAGCGCCTCACTCGTCTGAAGGAGATCGGGATCAGGCTCGCCCTCGACGATTTCGGAACCGGGTATGCGTCCCTGTCCTACCTGCAGCGGTTCCCCGTCGACGTCGTCAAGATCGATCGCAGCTTCACCGGTGCGATCGACGCCACGAACGCCGATCTGATCCTGCTGAAGGGGATCGTCGACCTCGGGCATGCGCTCGGCCTCAACCTGGTGGCCGAAGGGGTCGAGACGGCCGAGCAGCACCGGCTCGTCAGGAACCTCGGCTGTCAGAGAGCGCAGGGCTTCTACTTCGGCTACCCGACGCCGGAGGCCGTGCGCGAGCTCGTCGACAAGGCCGCTCCGGCCTAGCCGGCCGCCTCGCGGATCGCGCGCAGCTCCTCGAGGCGCTGGGCTGCCAATCCCTCGGCCGTCGCGAGCGACGTGGGAAACGCCGTCAGGGCGCCGAGGAAGGTCTCGCGATCCAGCGCGTGCAGGTGAGTCTCCGTGATCGTCCGCACCGTCGCCGTCCGCCGAACGGCGTGCATGAGCGCGATCTCGCCGAATCCGTCTCCTCGCCGGAGCGTCGTCACCAGGATCCCGTCGTGGATCACCTCGACCTCGCCGTCGGCGATGACGTAGAAGAGATCGCCTTCCTCTCCCTGCACGATGACGTCGACGCCGGCCGGCACGACCGACGGCACGAGCGCCTGTGCGAGGGGCTCGAGCGTCGGCGCGGGCAGCGCCGCGAACCACTCCATCGAGCGCAGCAGCGCGATCTCGACGACCGGCACGGTCGCATGCCGGTCGATGTCCAGGAGGCGGCGGCCGACCGTCGCCGCGATCAGCGGCAGGATCAAGGCGACCACCGCGAACGCCGCCGACGGGCCGACCGCCCAGACGATCACGGGCGTGAGCAGCGTCCCGATCGCCAGGCCGACCATCTCGAGCCCTTCCAGCAGGCCGAAGACACGTGCGAGCAGGCCCGGGCGCGCGACGCGCTGGAGGAGCATCCGGCCGGTCACGTCGAACGTCGCGCGGGCCCCGCCCGCGAGCGCGAGGAGGCCGAGAGCCGCCGCTGCGCCGGGAACCACCGAGAGGCCGACGAACGCGACGGTCCAGGCGCCCAGCGAAAGCGCGAGTGGCCGGGCGAGGCGCGGATGACCGACCAGCCGTGCCGTCACGAGGAACGACAGGACCGCGCCGGCGCCGAACGCGGCGTTGAGATAGCCGGCCCACTGTGAGCCCTCGTGGAGGATCGAATGCGCAAGCACGACGTAGAGCACGTCGAGAGCGCCGAGCGCGATGCACTGTGCGCCGAACAGGACGACCAGAGTGCGGGCATTCGCGTCCTCGCGCACGAACGCGATCGCTCCGCCGAACGAGCCTTCGCTCTCGTCTCCCGCGGGCGACATCGCTGGCACCTCACGGCGCAGTGGGAACACGAAGACGACACTTGCTGCGCCGACGACCGCCGCCAGCACGAAGGCGGCGCCGGGTGAGCTGACCGCGAGCACGACACCGACGAGCAAGGGCCCGACGAGCGTGGCCGCCCCCTCGACCCAGCTCGAGACGATGTTCACGGCCGCGAGATCCTCGGGGCGGCGCGCAAGCCCCGGGGCGAACGCCGCCTGCATCGGGCGCGTCATCGTGTACGCGATCGACGGACCGACGAGCAGCGCGTACACGACCGGTGTGCGGACGTCGGCCAGCATCGCGAGCCCGACGACAGCGCACGTGGCGGCCTGCGCGGCGTACCCGGCTGCCAGCATCAGGCCCGGCGGGCGACGCTCTCCCGCTGCGGCGAGCAGCGGGGCGAACAGCGCCGCCGGGACCAGCATGGCCGTGGCGAGGATCCCCGACGCGGTGACGCCGCCCCGCGAGTAGGCATAGACGAGCATCGCCAGCCACGTGCCCCACTCGGCGGCGTTGAAGGATGCGAATGCGAGCTCGACGCGCCGGAGCGCCTTGTTCCGAAGGAGGATCTGGAGCACCGTCCGCACCGACGAGGAGTGCGCCGCTGCTGCTCGACCGTCGGCCATCCGGCGATCATCTCGCACGGCTTCGTGCGGACAGCTTCCTAAGAAGCGTGTTAGCAATTCGTTGCGACGCCCAACTCGCGCTCGGATCCGGCGTCTTTCTTCTGTCAGTGGGAGGTCTCGGGAGAGAGCAGGGCGACGTGACGGCGGCGACGGGGCTCCTCGACCCGCCGCGGCCGCGGCGTGCCAGGGCCGGCTGGGCGTGGCTCGCGGGCGGCGAAGGCGCCGTCCTCGCGACCGTGCCGAGCGAGTCCAGCTTCATGAACGGCCTCGGCATGTGGGTCGCCGGCATGGCCGTGGTCAGTGGGTTCGCGATGACCGTGGCCGCGTCCCAGTGGTGGAGCACGTCGATCGTGAGCGTCCTCTGGGTGCTGCCGCTCTGGGCGGTTCTCTACTGCCTGATCGAGCGGCTCGTCCTCAAGAGCTTCGGCACGAACGCGGTCTGGAACCTCGTGATGACGATCCCGCGCCTCCTGCTCTCGCTCGCGATCGCCCTCGTCGTCGGGCTCCCGATGGCTCAGGTCATCTACAGCGGGTCGATCAACGACGAGCTGAGCAAGACGACGACCGCCCGGATCCACCAGGCGACGAACGACATCACCCGCACCTACGAGACGAAGATCGCGGCCGCGCAGAAGGAGATCTCGGCGTCGCAGGCGCGAGAAGCCGCGCTCGCGCGCCAGGTCACGACGAGCAGGTTCCTCTCACAGTGCGAGGCGGGCGAGACGAGCTGCTCGCAGACCCACAAGCTCGGCTGCGGGCCGTACTGCAAGCGCGACGCCCGCCGTGCGGCCGTCGCGGCCGCGGCGCTGAAGAGCGCCCGGCCGCAACTCGAGGCGACGATCGCCTTCGACCGGAAGAAGATCGCGGTCTGGCGCGCAGCCGAGAGCTCGCAGATCGCAAGCCGAGTTGCGGCGATCCACGCCGACCGCGACTTCCTCGCCCGCCAGGCGGCGCTCGAACGAGTCGAGAAGGAGAACCCCGCCGTCTCGAAGTACGTTGCGTTCTTCCTCGCGTTCCTGATCGCGATCGACCTCGTCGCGATCGTCCTCAAGCTGATCCACCTCTTCAGCACCGGCGGCGCCTACGAGCGGACCGCCGCGGCGCTGCGGTCGACGGACCTCCTCGAGCCGCACCGCCTGCAGGAGCGTGCATCGGTCCTCAGGCGCCGCATCACGCTCGAGGCGCGCGCCCTGGAGGACTCGGACGAGCTCCGGCTGCGGGGAGGGCTCACCCGCGAGCACGAGGAGGAACAGCCGCGCCAGGTCGAAGAGCCGGCCCGGCACTCGGCGTTCCCCGCGCCGGCCCCCGCCGGCGGGCTCGGCGACTGACCCGTCGTTCCTGAACAGGCGCGGCACCTACGCTTCCGGTGTGAACCGCCTTGCGCAGGAGACGTCCCCGTACCTCCAGCAGCACGCCGCGAACCCGGTCGACTGGTACCCGTGGGGCGAGGAGGCGCTCGCCCGCGCGCGCGACGAGGATCGTCCGATTCTGCTCTCGATCGGCTACGCGGCCTGCCACTGGTGCCACGTGATGGAGCACGAGTCGTTCGAGGATGCGCTCACGGCTCGGGTGATGAACGAGCGCTTCGTGAGCATCAAGGTCGACCGTGAAGAGCGGCCCGACCTCGATTCCGTCTACATGGATGCGGTCGTGTCGCTCACCGGCCAGGGCGGCTGGCCGATGACCGTCTTCCTGACACCGGCGGGAGAGCCGTTCTTCGGCGGCACCTACTTCCCGCCGGAGCCGCGGCACGGACTGCCCGCGTTCAAGCAGGTGCTGCTCTCGGTCGCGGAGGCCTGGGACGAGAAGCGCGGCGACGTCGAGCGCTCTGCGGCGCACCTGGCGGAGCACATTCGCAGCGGCACGAGAATGCAGCCGTCACCCGAGCCGCTGAGCGGCGAGCTGCTGGGCGAGGCCGAGCGCAACCTGCGCGCCGGGTTCGATCCGCAGTGGGGCGGCTTCGGCCGCGCGCCGAAGTTCCCGCCGGCACCCGTGCTCGAGTTTCTCCTCCGACGCGGGGAGGAGGAGATGACGCGGCGCACGCTCGACTCGATGGCTCTCGGCGGCATGTGGGACGTCGTCGGCGGCGGCTTCCACCGGTACTCCGTCGATCAGCGCTGGCTCGTGCCGCACTTCGAGAAGATGCTCTACGACAACGCGCTCCTCGCCTCGGTGTACCTGCACGCCGCGCGGCGGTTCGGCGACGCTCGCTATCGGCTGGTCGCCGATCAGACGCTCGACTACGTCCTTCGCGAGCTCGCGCTCGACGGCGGCGGGTTCGCCTCTGCCCAGGACGCCGACACCGACGGGATCGAGGGGCTGACGTTCACCTGGGCGCCGGGCGAAGGCGCGCCCGAGGAGCTGTTGGAGCCGTTCGAGCACGGCCGTTTCGTGCTGCGCGGCGAGCTCGACGCCGCGACCGGCGAACGCCTCTTCGCCCTGCGCGAGCAGCGGCCGAAGCCGCTCCGGGACGACAAGGCGATCGCCTCGTGGAACGGCCTCCTGCTCGCGGCGCTCGCCCAGGGCGGCCGCCTCCCGTCGGCGACCGCGTTGGCCGAGTTCCTGCTGGACGGGCTCTCGACGCCGAACGGCCGGCTGCACCGCACGTGGCGGGACGGCGTCGCGAAGGGCACGGGCTACCTGGAGGACTACGCCGACGTCGCCTACGGGCTGATGGAGCTGCACGTCGCGAGCGGCGAGCCGCGCTGGCTGCTGGAGGCGCACCGGCTGGCGACGCTCGCCGTCGATCTGTTCGGCGACGACGACGCGGGCGGCTTCTTCCAGACGCCGCGCGACGGCGAGCAGCTCGTCGCGCGCAAGAAGGAGCTCGACGACCATCCGACGCCGAGCGGCAACGCGATGCTCTCGTACGTGCTGTTGCGGCTCGCGCGCATCTGGGGCGACGACGAGCTGGAGCGGCGCGGCGTCTCGGTGCTGCGCCTCGTGCGCGACTCGCTCACCCGCTCGCCGTCGGCGTTCGGCTGGCTGCTCGTCGCGCTCGACCAGCACCTCGCGCCTCATCGCGAGGTGGCGATCGTCGGTTCGCCCGGTGCGCCTGTTGCCCGTGCGGCGGTCGAGGCCGCGGCACCGACCGACGTGCTCGTCTTCGGGCCGGCCGACGGGATCCCGTTGCTCACCGGGCGCACGGAGGTCGACGGCCGCACGGCCGTCTATCTCTGCGAGCGCTTCGCGTGCCGGCTGCCGGTGACCGACCCGGCGCTGATCGACCGCTCGCCGCCGAGCATCTAGAGTCCTCCAGATGGCGCTGCTCTCGATTCGCAACGTCACTCGCCGCTTCGGCGGCATCGTGGCGATCGACGAGGTGTCGCTCGACGTCGAGCAGGGGCAGATCGTCGGGCTGATCGGGCCGAACGGCGCCGGCAAGACCACCCTCTTCAACGTGATCACGCGGCTCTACAAGCCGGACGAGGGCGAGCTCGACTTCGCGGGCAAGAGCCTGCTGCGCACGCCTGCGCATCGCATCGTCAGGCGCGGGATCGCGCGAACGTTCCAGAACGTCGAGCTCTTCCAGACGATGACGGTGCTCGACAACGTGCTGGTGGGCGCGCACACGCGCACGAAGCCGTTCCGATCGGGGAGCGTGAACACGCGCGCGCAGGAGGTGCTCGACTACGTCGGCATCGCGGGCGTGGCGAACCGGCCCGTCGCGGGCCTGCCCTTCGGCACGCTGAAGCGCGTCGAGCTCGCGCGTGCGCTCGCCGCCCAGCCGCAGCTCCTGCTGCTCGACGAGCCGGCCGGTGGGTTGAACCACGAGGAGGTCTCCGCTCTCGGCGCGTTCATCACCAAGCTGCGCGACGACTTCGACCTGACGGTGCTGCTCGTCGAGCATCACATGGGCCTCGTGATGAGCATCGCCGAGCGAATTCACGTGCTCGACTTCGGACGCAAGATCGCCGAGGGCTCGCCCGACGAGGTGCAGCAGGACCCCGCGGTGATCGAGGCGTACCTCGGTGCCGAGCCGACCGCGGCGTGACGCGCGCGCTCCGGTGGGAGGGGTGCTCGAACGTACGTGACCTGGGCGGCGTCCCGCTCGGGAACGGCAGCCGCACGCGCTACGGCGCGCTCGTCCGCTCGGACAACGTTCGGAAGCTGAGCGACGACGGCTGGCGGGCGCTTGCCGACCACGGCGTCGTGCGCATCGTCGACCTGCGCTGGTCGGAGGAGCTCGACGAGGACCCCCCGCACGGGGCCCACATCGACGTCGTGCACGTCTCGCTGCTCGGGAAGCTCGACGTCGACTACAAGGACGACATCGCCGACTACATGGCGGCCGGAGACCCCGTCGGCTACTGGGCGTCTTCCTACACGCACATCCTCGACGAGTTCCACCGGAACTTCGGCCTGGCTCTGGCCGCGATTGCCGACGCGCCCGAGGGAGTCGTGGTCTTCCACTGTGCGGGGGGCAAGGACCGAACCGGCCTCGTCTCGGCGCTGCTCCTGCGGCTCGCCGGTGCGCCGATCGACGAGATCGCGGCCGACTATGCGCTCTCCGAGGCCAACCTGAACGCCGGCCCGCGCACGTGGATCGAGTCGGCCCCCGACGAGACCGTGCGCGCGCAGCGGGAGTTCATGCAGCAGACACCGGCCGCGGCGATGGCGCGCACGCTCGAGCAGCTCGAGGAGCGCTGGGGCGGCGTGCGCGAGTATCTGCGCGCAGCGGGCTTGACGGATGCGCAGCTCGGGCGTCTGGAGGCGCGTCTTGCCGCTCCTTGAGCTGCGGGACGTGGAGGCCCGGTACGGTGAGATCCGAGCGCTGCACGGCGTCACGCTGAGCGTCGAGGACGGCGACTTCGTCGCGGTCCTCGGTGCGAACGGCGCCGGCAAGACGACGACCCTGCGCGCGATCTCGGGCACGGTGAAGACGACGGGCGAGGTCGTCTTCGAAGGCAGCAGGCTCTACCATCGCACGCCCGAAGGGATGGCCAAGCGCGGCGTCGCGCACGTGCCGGAGGGCCGCGGCACGTTCGCGACGCTGTCCGTGCTCGACAACCTTCGCCTGGGCGCCTGGACGCAGCGGGGGACGTCGCAGCGCGACCTCGCGCACGTGTTCGAGTTCTTCCCGGGGCTCTACGAACGGCGCCGCCGCCAGGCCGGGACGCTCTCGGGCGGCGAGCAGCAGATGCTCGCACTCGGGCGAGCGATGATGGCCAAGCCGCGCCTGTTGCTGCTCGACGAGCCGTCGCTCGGGCTGACTCCCGCCGTCGTGCGCGAGCTCTTCGACACGCTTCGGCGGATGAACGAGGGCGGCACGACGATCGTCGTCGTCGAGCAGAACGCCGAGCTTGCGCTCGCCGCCGCGAAGCACGCGTTCGTGCTCGAGACCGGGCGGGTCGTCCACGGCGGTGACGCGGCCGATCTGCGCGCAGACGAGTCTCTGCGGAGGTCGTACCTTGGCTACTAGCGGAATTCGGCGCGAGGTCGAAACTGATTCGCGCCAGCGAACCAGTTTCGTGAGTTCGACATGACGAGCTTCCTTCAGCATGTCGTCGAAGGGCTCGCGAGCGGCGGGATCTACGCACTGCTCGCACTCGCGATCGTCATCGTCCACCGCGCGACTGGCGTGCTCAACTTCGCGCAGGGAGAGATGGCGACGCTGTCCGCGTTCGTGTGCTGGTCGCTGCTCGATCACGGCTGGGCGTTCTGGCCGGCGTTCGCAGCCACCCTCATTCTGTCGTTCGCAGGCGGCGTTGCGATTCAGGAGCTCCTCGTCCGGCCGCTCCAGGGGAGCCCGCCGGCCGCGGTCGCGTTGCTGACCGTCGGCCTGCTGCTCGCCGTCAACGGCCTCACCGTCTGGATCTGGGGCGGCGCCGCCAGGCGGTTCGCGGGGCCGTTCTCGACGGCGTCGATCCACATCGGCGGGGTCGCCTTCTCGAAGCAGGACGTCGGTGTGATCTGCGTCTCGATGATCGCCATCGCACTCGTCGGGCTGGTGTTCACGCGCACGAAATTCGGTCTCGGCTTGCGCGCCGCTGCCGTGAACCCTGCAGAGGCGCGCTTCGTCGGCGTGCACGTGGGCGCGATGCTGGCGGTGGGGTGGGGGATCGCCGCCGCGCTCGGTGCGGTCGCCGGTGTGCTGGCGGCCCCGTCGCTTCTGCTCGCACCGAACACGCTGCAGACCGTTCTTCTGTACTCGTTCGCCGCCGCCATGCTCGGGGGGATCGACTCGCCCGTGGGCGCAGTCGTCGGCGGGCTCGTGCTCGGCGTGGTGCTCAACCTCACGGGCGCGTACGTGCACTGGATCGACGGCGTGCTGCGCCCCGCGACGGCGCTCGCCGTCATCCTCGCCATGCTGCTGCTGCGCCCTGCCGGGATCTTCGGCCGCACAGCGGTGAGGCAGGCATGAAGCCCGCCGCGCTCGTGCTGGGCATCGTGGTGCTGGCTGTGCTGCCGATGCCGCTCTCGGAGGTGCGGACAGCACAGCTCGCGACGGCCGGCGCGTACTTCATCACGATTCTCGGCCTCGACATCCTCATCCGGCACACGGGGCAGATCTCGCTCGGCCATGGAGCGTTCATGGCGATCGGCGCGTACACCACGGCGATCCTGATGGCGAACCACGGCGTGCGCGACCTCCGCACGATCCCGGTCGCTGCCGTCGTGGCAGGTGTGATCGGCCTCGTCGTCGGTGTGCCTGCGCTGCGGCTCCCGGGGCTCTACCTCGCGCTCGTCACGTTCGGCATCGCCGTCGCCTTCCCGACGCTCGCGGTGAAGTTCGGCCACTTCACCGGCGGCTCGAGCGGCATCGACCTGCACGGGAGGCTGACGCAGACCGGCGGCGGCGCCGGTGAGCTGTGGCTCACGAACAGTCAGTGGGTGTATGCCGTCACGTGGACGATCGCGATCGTGTGCTTCCTCGTCGCCTGGGCGCTCGTCGAGTCGCGCTTCAGCCGGTCGCTGCACGCGATCCGAGACAGCGAGCTCGCGGCCGTCGCGTCCGGTCTTCCCGCGTCGAGGTACAAGGTCGTCGCTTTCGGCATTTCGGCGGCGTTCGCCGGAACGGCCGGGGCGCTGATCGCGATCAACACCGCCTTCGTCGGTCCGGGCACGTTCCCACTCCAGCTCTCGCTCTTCCTGCTCGTCGGTGCCGTCGTGGGGCTCTACGGGTCGATCTGGGGCGCCGTTCTCGGCGCGCTCCTGATCGCGTTCGTGCCGGACGTCGCGGGCCTGCTCCCGCGCGTCGACCCGAAGCAGACCGGCGCGACGACGCTCTTCCTCGGCGTCGCGCTCATCGTGCTGCTGCTCGCTCTGCCACTCGTCCGCCGTGCCGGCGGCGCACTGGCTCACCGCGGCGTCTCGCGGTCGCAGTAAAGCTCGCGTAAAGGAAGGCAGGAGCCGCCCGGGGCAGGGAGAAGGACCTCCTCTCGTGCGCCGCGTCCTTGCGCTCACTTCCGCCATCGTGGCGTTGGCAGCCGCTCCGGCGGTTCATGCCGGCGTCAACCCGCAGATCGCAGGTCTGCAGGTCGCGCTGCGCGCGCACGGCCTCTACCTCGCTCAGATCGACGGCATCGCCGGGCCGCGCACCGCCGCCGCGGTGCATGCGTTCCAGCGCTCGCGCGGGCTGCCGGTCGGCCCGGCGACCACCCGAACGCGCCTGGCGCTCGGGCCGCTCGGCGAGCCGCTCTTCGGCACGCGGCTGCTGCGCCGGGGTGACTTCGGTTGGGACGTGGCGGTGCTGCAGTTCCTGCTCACGCGGCGCGGGGTGTACTCGGGCGCGCTCGACGGCTACATGGGCAAGCAGACCTCAGCCGCCCTCCGCCGCTACCAGCGGTTGATGCACCTGAGCGTCGATGCGGTCGTCGGCCCGCGCACGCTGTCGGCGATCGTGCGCCGGGACCGCGTGCCGGTCCGCGTGCATCGAGTCATCGTCGTGGCCATCGACTACGTCGTTCGTGAGGGTGACACGCTCACGGCGATCGCACGCAGCCACGGCCTGAGCCTCGCGGCGCTCGCGCACGCCAACCGGATCGACCCTGCGAAGCCGATCATCATCGGGCAGCGCCTGCGGGTGCCCGTCGCGACGGCCGGGCTCGGCCCGTCGCGCGCCGACGTGCGTCTGAAGCTCGATTCGTGGTCGGCTCGGCTCGGCGTCGATCCGCATCTCGTGCGTGCCCTCGCGTGGATGGAGTCGGGCTACCAGACGCGGATCGTCTCGGACGCCGGTGCGCGCGGCGTGCTGCAGACGCTGCCCGTGACGCGGCAGTACGTCGAGACCGTGCTCCTCGGCCGCAGCGTCCCGCACACCGTCGACGGCGACATCGAGGTGGGCATCCTCTACCTGCGCCATCTGCTCCAGGTGTTCCACGGGAACGAGCGGCTGGCGCTCGCGGGCTGGTATCAGGGCGAGCTCGCGGTCAGGCAGCACGGGCTGTACAAGGTGACCAAGCCGTTCGTGGCGAACGTGCTCGCGCTGCGCGCCCGGATGTAGCTTCCGTACTCGCTACTGAGGACGGGCCGGTCCGGTCGGCCGACACTTCCGGCATGCGGAAGTGGATCCTTCGCGCCGTGCTCGTCGGAGTCGGGCTCTTCGTGCTTGCGCAGCTCGTTCCGTACGGTCGCAACCATTCGAACCCGCCGGTGACGGCCGAGCCGAAGTGGGACTCGCCGCGGACGCGGGCGCTCGCGCAGACGGCGTGCTTCGACTGCCACTCGAATCTGACGAAGTGGCGGTGGTACTCGAACATCGCGCCTGCGTCATGGCTGATCCAGCGCGATGTGGACGGCGGCCGCAGCTCGCTCAACTTCAGCGAATGGAACAAGCCGCAGGACGGTGCCGGCGACGCGATCGAGGCGATCAGCTCCGGCTCGATGCCGCCATGGTTCTACGTGATCCTGCATCCGAAGGCGGGCCTGTCGAAGGCCGACAAGCAGGCGTTGATGACGGGCCTCGCCGCGACGTTCAAGAACTCGCCGCCGCTCGGCGGCGGCTGAGCTCGGCCTGAGCCACGCGGATCTTGCGCGTGGCGACTCCCGCCGCGTCTCGCTCAGACCCGTACGGGGGTCTGACCCCACACGTGTCTCCTGCAGCCACGTCTTCGGCGAAGCGATACACACGGACGGGACACCAACACCGCTGCGTTCCTCGAGCACCTCGCTCTTTCGGCCACGGCCGTGGGTCTGACCCGGGTTGTAACGACTTCGTATGGAGCAGCGCGTTGAGCCCCGATCGTTCGGCGGGTGGCGTACCCTGCGCGCCGTGAAGATCCTGGCCGCGGCGTTCATCGGATCGGCGCTCGTGTTCGCCGGTCTGGCGAGTGCGGCACCGCTGCCCGGCGTCCGTACTCCCTCTCACAACATCACCTGCGCCGTGACGCCCGCAGCGCTTCACTGCGACATCGTGCAGGCCGCCTACAGGACACGGCTCCAGTCACGTTGCAGCGCGCCGCCGACAGGCCTCGACTGGCACGGCTTCGAGTTGACTCCCACCCGCAAGGGAGCGGTCACCTGCAGCGGCGGCGTCCTCGTGATGGGGCCGGTGACCTACGCGACGCTGGCCTACGGTCGCACCTGGCGCCACGGCCCCTACACGTGCAAATCGCGCCTCACCGGGCTCACGTGCACGAACCGCGCGGGGCACGGCCTCTTCCTCTCACGCGCCTCCTACCGGGCCTTCTAGCGCCAGGAGGTCGTCGACCGTCTCGCGTCGACGGATCACGCGCGCGTTGCCGTCGGCGACGAGCACTGCCGCAGGGCGCGGCACCGCGTTGTACGTCGACGACATCGCAAGCGTGTAGGCGCCGGTCACCGGCACGGCAAGCACGTCGCCGCGGCGCGGCACCGGAAGCTCCACGCGCTCGATCAGCACGTCGCCCGACTCGCAGTGCTTGCCCGCCACCGTGTACGCCTCCTCGGGGTCGGCGTCGGCGCGGCCGGCGAGCAGCGCCGTGTAGCGCGCGTTGTACATCGCGGGCCGCGGATTGTCGGACATCCCGCCGTCCACCGTCACGTACGTGGTCGCGGCGCTCGCACGCTTGACGTTCCCCACGGTGTAGAGGGTGACTCCCGCCCGCGAGACGAGCGACCGGCCGGGCTCGAGGATCAGCTGCGCGGGCGGCAGGCCCTGCAGGTGGAACGCGCGCTGCAACTCGCCGACGAGGCCGCCGACGAACTCGCCGATCGTGAACGACGGCTCCTCCAGCACATGCCGCGCACCGAGCCCGCCGCCGAGGTCGACGATGCGCGGCGTCCAGTCGAATTCGGCGCGCAGGCGTGCAGCGAACTGGGCGACCCAGTCGACCGTCATCAGCGCCGCTCCGAAGTGCATCAACTGTGAGCCGACATGGACGTGCAAGCCCTCCGCCTGCGGTGCGCGGCGGATCGCCTCGACCGCGTCGTCGGGCGGCAGTCCGAACTTCGATCCGTGGTGGGCGGTCTTGATCGCCTCATGCGTATCGGCCTCGATGCCGGGCGTGACCCGAACGAGGAACCTGCTGCCGCCGGCGGCATGGACGCGGTCGAGCTCGTCGAGCGAATCGAGAACGATCAGCGCACCCACGTCGATCGAGCGCCGGAGCAGCTCGTCCTCCTTGTTGTTCCCATGGATGACGAGCCGCTCGCCGGGCATGCCCGCGCGGAGGGCGAACTCGAGCTCTCCGACCGTCGAGACGTCCGCTCCGAGGCCCTCCTCGACGAAGAGCCGCAGTACCGCCAGCGACGGGAACGCCTTCGTGCCGTACGCGACAAGCGCCCCGGGAGCCGCTGCGAGATAGGCGCGTGCCTGGTTGCGCAGCGTCTGCTCGTCGTAGACGACCACCGGCGTCCCGAACTCGCGCGCGAGATCGGTGGCGCGAACGCCGCCGAGGACGAGCTCACCGCGCTCGACCACCGCGGTGTCGGGAAAGAGATCG
Organism: uncultured Thermoleophilia bacterium; assembly: GCA_963821575.1. Taxonomy (GTDB): domain Bacteria; phylum Actinomycetota; class Thermoleophilia; order Gaiellales; family Gaiellaceae; genus PALSA-600. The sequence goes on along the minus strand of CAWGEJ010000011.1, from coordinate 621,403 downwards.
AGTTGCTGCTGTTGCATGTCCGTTCATTGTGCGCATGCGGCGCACGGCTCGCGCAGCCTACGCTGGCGGCGATGTTCCGGGCGCTCGCCGACCTCGCCGCACGCCGGCCCCGCACGATCCTCGCTGTCGCCGTCGCGCTCGGGGTGGTGGCTGCGTTCTTCGGCACCTCTGCTGCCCGGCATCTGAGCTCGAGCGACAACGACTTCCAGGACCCGTCGTCGGAGAGCTTTCGCACGCTGCAGCTGCTCTCGAGCCGGGCCGGGGTCGTCCCGGGACCGTCCGTGCTCGTCGTGGGAACGCCTGCGCAGGCGGCCGTGGCTGCCGCCCGGCTGCGCCGCGAGCCGTCGATCGCCGTCGTCCAGCCGCGCGCCGCGGTCTCTCCGGACGGGCGTTTCGTGCTCGTCACCGCTTCGTTCCATGCCGGCACCGGAGAGCATCCCGCGATCGCGAAGCGGCTCGCCGCGACGCTGCCGGGCCAGGTCGGCGGCACCGCCGTCGCGAACGAGGAGGTGCGCGCCCAATCGGAGCACGATCTCTTCCGCGCGGAGCTGATCGCCTTCCCGCTGCTCTTCCTCCTCGCACTCTGGGTGTTCCGTGGTGTCGTCGCCGCTGCGCTGCCGCTCCTGGTCGGTGCGCTCTCGATCGTGCTCACGCTCGCTCTGATCCGCGCGGTCAACGAGGTCCGGCCGATCTCGGTGTTCGCGCTCAATCTCGTGACGGGCGCCGGCCTCGGGCTCGCGATCGACTACAGCCTGCTGCTCGTCTCGCGCTACCGGGAGGAGCTCGTGCGCCACGGCCCGGGCCTCGAGGCCCTGCGGGCGACCCTCGAGACGGCCGGGCGCACCGTGGCGTTCAGCGCGATCACGGTCGCCGCCGCCTTCGGGTCGCTGCTCGCATTCCCGCTCGGCTTCCTGCGCTCGATGGCGATCGGCGGGCTGATCGTCGCGCCGCTCGCCGGGCTGGTGGCGCTGACCGTGCTGCCGGCGCTCTTCGCGCTGCTGGGAACGAACGTGAACGCGCTTGCACCCGCGCGCTGGCAACGCGCCGCCGAGCGCGAGGCACGGCCCGACGAGCGCGGCAGTTGGTACCGCTTCGCACACTGGGTGATGCGCTACCCCGGCCCGATCGCACTGGCGTCCGCGACCGTCCTCATCGTGTTGGGCCTGCCGTTCCTCAGCGCCCGGTTCGTCGGCGTCGACGCCGGCGTGCTGCCGCCGAGCGCCCACGCACGCGCAGCCGAGGACGCATTGCGCCTGCATTTCCCGCCCGGCGCCGATTCTCCCATCCACGTTGCCGCGAGCGTCACCAATCCGGCGGCGACATTCGCGGCGATTCACCGCCTCGGCGGAGTCGCGGCGGCGGCCCCGCCTCAGCGGCTCGGCGCCCAGCTCTGGGAGATCGAGGTGATCCCGCGCGGCGCAGCGATGAGCGGTTCGGCGAAGTCGCTCGTCCGCGAGATCCGGCAGCTGCCCGATGTGGCGGTGGCGGGCCGCACCGCCTGGTACCTCGACACGGCCGCGAGCCTGGTGCGGCATCTGCCGACCGCGCTCGGCCTACTCGCCGTCTTCATCTTCGGCCTGCTCTACGCCGTGACGAAATCGCTCGTCCTCCCGCTGAAGGCGCTGCTGATGAACGTCCTCGGTCTGGCGGCGGCGTTCGGCCTCCTCGTGCTCATCTTCCAGGACGGCCGCTTCGAGGGGCTGCTCCACTACCGCAGCCAGGGCGCGCTCGAGCTGACGCAGCCGGCGCTCCTCTTCGCGATCGCGTTCGGGCTCGCGACCGACTACGGCGTCTTCCTGCTCTCGCGGATCAAGGAGGCGCACGATGCCGGCCTCGAGAACCGGGAGGCGGTTGCGCTCGGGCTCGAACGGACCGGCCGGGTCATCACCTCGGCCGCGCTGCTCTTCTGCGTCGCCGTCGGCGCGTTCGCGACGTCGTCGATCGTGATCGTCAAGGAGGTCGGCATCGGGATCGCGCTCGCGGTCGCGATCGACGCGACGCTCGTGCGGGCGCTCCTCGTGCCGAGCCTGATGGCTCTGCTCGGGGACTGGAACTGGTGGCCCGACCGGCGACGTGGCTAAGATGCGCGCGATGGAACTGCTGCTTACGTGAACCAGGGAGCACCGCGGCGCGAGCCGCGTCGGCTTCCCACGGCCTCTCGTTCGAGAGGCTTTTTCGTCTCTAGGGAGCTCATGGACGCATACGACGCAAAGGCAATCGAGCGCAAGTGGCAGTCGGTCTGGGAGACCGAGCAGTCGTTCCATGTCGAGAACCACTCGCCCGGCGACGCGCCCGACGCCCACTTCTACATGCTCGAGATGCTGCCGTATCCGTCCGGCAGCCTGCACATGGGGCACGTCCTCAACTACACGCTGGGTGACGTCGTCACGCATTTCCGCCGCCGTCACGGCTTCACCGTGCTTCGGCCGATGGGCTTCGACTCGTTCGGGCTGCCCGCGGAGAACGCTGCGATCAAGGACGGCGGTCATCCGCTCGAGATCACCGAGCGCAACATCGAGGCGATCCGCCATCAGATGCGCATCATGGGCTGGGCGATCGACTGGCAGCGCGAGGCCTCGGCGCACGAGCCGACCTACTACCACTGGACGCAGTGGCTCTTCCTCAAGTTCTTCGAGCACGGGCTTGCGTATCGCAAGGAGGCGCCGGTCAACTGGTGCCCGAACGACCAGACCGTGCTCGCGAACGAGCACGTGGTCGACGGCCGCTGCTGGCGGTGCGGGGCGGTCGTCGAGGCGCGAAACATGGCGCAGTGGTTCTTCAAGATCACCGCGTACGCCGACGCGCTGCTCGACGACCTGGCGACGATCGACTGGCCGGAGCGCACCAAGAAGATCCAGACGAGCTGGATCGGTCGTTCCGAGGGCGCCGAGATCCTGTTCCGGGTCGAGGAGCTCGACATCGACATCCCCGTCTTCACGACGCGCGCCGACACGCTGTTCGGCGCGACGTTCTTCGTGATCGCGCCCGAGTCGCCGCTCGTGCAACGGCTGAGCGACGACGAAGAGGTGCTGTCGTACGCGCGGATCGCGGCGGCGCGCCCAACCGAGGAGCGCGAGCAGCGCAAGAAGACGGGGGTGTTCACGGGCCGGTACGCGACGAACCCCGTCAACGGCGCGCAGATCCCGATCTGGATCTCGGACTACGTCCTGATGGAGTACGGCACCGGCGCCCTAATGGCCGTGCCGGCCCACGACGAGCGCGACCTCGAGTTCGCAGAGGAGTTCGACCTGCCCGTCGTGCCGGTCATCGACGACGACGGCAAGCTGATCAACTCGGGCGAGTTCGACGGGCAGCCGTGCGCGGACGCGAGGCGCACGATCGTCGAGTCGCTGAGCGAGCACGGAAACGGCAAGCCGGCGATCCACTACCGCCTGCGCGACTGGAGCTTCTCGCGGCAGCGCTACTGGGGGTGCCCGATCCCGATCATCTACTGCGACGAGCACGGAGCGGTGCCCGTGCCGGAGTCCGACCTGCCGTTGCTCCTGCCCGAGGTGGACGACTACCGGCCGAAGGGGCAGCCGCCGCTCGCATCGAACGAGGAGTTCATCAACGCGCCGTGCCCGATCTGCGGCGGGCCGGGCCGCCGCGAGGCCGACACGATGGACACGTTCGTCGACTCGTCCTGGTACTTCCTGCGCTACACCGATCCGAAGAACGACCAGGCGCCGTTCGAGCGCGAGTACGCCGACTACTGGATGCCGATCGACCAGTACATCGGCGGGATCGACCACGCGAAGGGGCACCTGCTCTACTCGCGCTTCTTCATCAAGGCGATGAACGACCTCGGCATGGTCGGCTTCCGCGAGCCGTTCCAGCGCCTGTTCCACCAGGGCTGGGTGCGCCAGGACGGCAAGCGCATGTCGAAGTCACAGGGCGGCGTCTCGCCGAACGAGCTGGTCGAGCGCTTCGGCGCCGATGCGATTCGCATCTACATCCTCTTCTGGGGGCCGGCAGACCAGGACATCGACTGGAGCCCGGACGGGATCGAGGCGACCGTGCGCTTCATCCGACGGCTGTGGCGCGTGGTGCACGAGGCGGCGCTTCGACCCGAGTCGCCCGATGGCGTCGACACGCCGCTCGCGCGGAAGGCGCACGAGACGATCGCACGGGTCTCCGACGACATCGACCGCCGTTTCGTCTTCAACACACCGATCGCCGCGGTGATGGAGCTCGTCAACGAGCTGTCGAAGTCACCCGACGACCCGGCGGCGCGCTTCGCGGCCGAGACGGCGGTGTCGCTGCTGCAGCCCTACGCCCCGCATGTGACGGAGGAGCTGTGGGGCGTGCTCGGGCACGGGGACGAGCGGCTGTGGACCCTGTCCTGGCCGGCCTACGACGAGTCGATGCTGCAGCGGGACACGATCGAGCTCGTGCTGCAGGTGAACGGCAAGGTGCGCGACCGTATCCAGGTGCCCGCAGGCCTGCCGGAAGACGAGTTGATCGCGTATGCGCGGGCATCCGAGCGCGTGCAGGCGCATCTGACGAGGGCGGAGCGGCGCGTGATCGTCGTGCCGGACAAGCTCGTCAACATCGTCGTCTAGGTCGTCGCCGCCCGGGCTCGTCCCCGCACCCCCTGTGGGTGGGTTGTTCGTCTCTCGGCACGCCCTCGTTTCCCACGGGTGACGGTTTCGTCGGCACGGTCACTACGTGCCTTCGTTCACTCTCGGTGTTCCGGCGCGGCGCCTGCTCGCCGTGGGGCTGCTCGCGCTCGTGGTGCTCGTCGTTGCGTGGCGCCATGCCGCTGCCGGCGGCGGCGCCGGCGACGCGGTTCGGGTCGCTCCGATCGTCCCGGCCTCGGTGCCACAGGCTCGTGCCCCGGCCGCCGCGCCCGCCCTCGTCGTCGACGTCGCGGGAGCCGTTCGCCGCCCGGGGCTCGTCCATCTCGCCAGGGGCGCACGGGTCGCCGACGCGGTCGCGCACGCGGGTGGCTTGACCCGGCGAGCCGAGCGCAGCGGTGTCAACCTCGCAGCGCCGGTCTCCGACGGCGAGCAGGTGCTCGTGCCCGAGCGCGGGGCGGCCGTCGCGGCTGCCGCTGGGGATGCGGCCCCGTCGGGGCCGGTCTCGCTCAACTCGGCGAGCGCCGAGCAACTGGACACGCTGCCGGGCATCGGCCCGGTGACGGCGGCGAAGATCGTCGCCTACCGGCAGCAGCACGGCGCCTTCACGTCGGTCGACGGGCTGGACGCAATCCCGGGCATCGGGCCTGCGCGCATCTCCGAGCTCCAGGGGCTGGTTGTGCCGTGACGCGAGTGCTTCCGGCCCACGTCCTCGTCGGCGCGGCCGTAGGCGGGCTCTGCCTGTCGGATCTCACCCGGCTCGGGGCCGGGGCGGCCTGGACCGTTGCTCTCGCCGTTGCGGCCGGGCTCGTGCTCGCGGCCGCGCCACCCACCGCGAGGCTCGTTCTCGGGGCGCTGGTCATCGCTGCGGCGGGGTGGTGGTGGGGCAGCGCGCGCCTCGACACGCTCGACCGCAGTCCGCTGCTCGCCGAGGTGGATCGCGCCGATCGGGTCTCCGCGGTCGTCACGGCCGAGCCGCGGGTCGGGATGTTCGAGCAGCGCGTCTTCGCGCGCGTGACGCAGTTCGGTGCGCGGCGCGTCGACGAGCCCGTCCAGCTCGAGCTGCCGCTCGGCCGCGCGCCGCCCCAAGGCGCCCGCGTGAGCCTGCTCGCCGTGGTGCGGCTCCCGCGCGGACCGTCGAACGGCTTCGACGAGCGCACTTGGCTGCGCCGGCAGGGCGTCCACGTCGTCCTCAAGGTGGACGAGTGGACGGTGACCGGGCGCCGCGGAGGTCTCGGCGGAGTCGGCGACCGCGTGCGCGCCTGGCTGCGCGGCGCCTCGGCACCCGGGCTCGCGGGAGAACGCCGCGCGCTCGTCGAGGGTGTGCTGCTCGGCGACGACAGCGGGCTGTCACCCGGCCTGCAGAATGCGTTCCGGCGCTCCGGGCTCTACCACCTGCTTGCGGTCAGCGGCCAGAACGTGGTGCTGCTCGCGGGCGGCGTGCTCGGCCTTGCGCTCCTGCTCGGCGTCTCGCGCTCCTGGGCGCATGTCGGGGCACTCGCCGCGATCGGCGGGTACGTGCTCGCGGTGGGGCCGCAGCCGTCGGTGATCCGCGCCGCCGTCTCGGGTGCGGCCGTCTCGATCGCCTGGCTGGCCGCGCGGGAGCGCGATCCCTGGCACGTGCTGCTGCTGGCGGCGGTCGTTCTCCTCGCCTGGAACCCGTACACGCTCTTCGATGCGGGCTTCCAGCTCTCGTTTGCGGCCGTGGTCGCGATCTTCCTGGCGGTCGGCCCGCTTCTGCGTGTCTTCGAGGGCTACCCGGTGCCGAAGTCGCTGGGCGGCGTCGTCGCGGTCTCGGCTGCGTGCAGCGTCGCGACCGCGCCGATCCTCTGGCTGCAGTTCGGCGCGGTGCCGCTGCTCGGGATCGTGGCGAACGGGCTCGTCGAGCCGGCGGTCGGGCCCCTGCTCGGCCTGGCCTTTGCAGCCGCGGCGGTCGATCCGATCGCGCCGCCGCTCGCGGCCGGGCTCGCCTGGCTGAACGGCTGGATCGCCGCCTACATCGCGTTCTGCGCGCGCCTCGTGGCGGCAATCCCGGTCGCTCAGGCGCGAGGCTCGTACGCGGCGCTCGCTGGGGCCGGGTCGATCGCGGCCGCCGCCTATGCTTTCCGGGCATGGCGGACGAGCTCAAACCGGCCTACCTGATCGCCGGCAGCGACCGGCCGAAGGTCGACCGCACGGTGATGCGGTTGCGAAACCGGTTCGACGTCGACGCGATCGAAGTGCTGCACGCCGCCGATACGAGCGGCGATGACGCGGTCGCGGCTTGCAACGTGATGGGCCTGTTCGGAGAAGGCACGCGGCTCGTCGTCGTGGAAGGCGTCGAGGCGTGGAAGGCACCGGACGCGAAAGCGGTCGCGGACTACCTGAAGGCTCCCGCGCCGGGCACCACCCTCGCGCTCGTCGGCGGCGAGCTGAAGAAGGACGCGCCGCTCGCGAAGGCCGTGGCGGGCAAGGGTGAGCTCCTGATCTGGGACGTCGTCATGAAGGCGGTCGCGCGCTGGATCGCCGACCAGTTCAAGCTGCAGAAGACGAAGGCCGAGCCGGAGGCCTGCCGCCTGCTCGCCGAGCTCGTGGGCGACGACCTCTACGAGCTCTCGGGGGAGGTCGACAAGCTCGCGACGTGGGCGAACGGCGCCGAGGTGACCGAGGCCGACGTCGAGGCGCTCGTCGCGCCGCGAGCCGACTCGCCGCCCTGGACGCTGACGGACGCGTGGGGGGCACGGGACGTCGCAGGCGTGCTCGGCGCGGCCGAGCGGATGCTGGACCACACGCCGGAGCCCGTCTCGCGCACGCTGCCGCGCCTCGTCGGCAGCCTGACGAACCACGTACGGCGTGCGCGAATCGCTCATCGGCTCGACGAGCAGGGAATGACGCCCCAGGAGGCGGCGCCGCTGCTCGGGATGCGCCACCCGTTTCCCGCGCAGAAGCTGTTCGGACAGGTGCGCAACTTCAGCGCGGAGGAGCTCGACGACGCAGTGATCCGCCTCGCCGCGCTCGACCGGGCGCTGAAGGGCGGCTCGCGGCTCGCGAACGAGCTCGAGCTCGAGCGTGCGCTCGTCGAGATCACGCAGCCCGCCTGAGGGCGGGGCGAACGCCGACCGCTACGAGTCCGAGGAAGAGCCGGCGACGAGCTTCGCCGCCTGCGACTTCTTGCGGGCGCCGGCGTTCCGGTGCAGAGCGCCGCGGGCGACCGCGCGGTCGATCAGCTTCGCCAGCGCGCGGTGCTCCTCCTCGGTCGCCGCGGCGTCGCCTTCGGCGGCCGTGGCGGCGAGGCGCTTGGAGAGCGTCTTGATCGTCGACTGGTAGCGCAGGTTCTCGAGCCGCTCATCGGCGGCGGTCCGGACACGCTTTTTCTGCTGCTTGATATTGGGCATAACGCGAAGAAATGCCCGCTCCAGCGGGCGCGCCAAGGGTAGCAGAGGGTGTCCGCCGCCCGCCCGCCCGCGTAACGTTCGCGCCCAGTGGCCGACGACGCGACCACGAGCGGCCCCGGCGAGACCGAGGACCCGTCGGCGACGCCGGTTGCCCGGCGGCCGGTTCGTCGACTCGCCGTCTCCACGGCGATCTTCTCGTTCGCGACCGGGATCTCGCGCGTGCTCGGCCTCTTCCGGGAGGTGGTGGCCAAGAACTACTTCGGCGTCAACGGCCCGGTGAACGCGTTCAACATCGCGTTTCTCGTCCCGAACACGATTCGCGCGCTCGTGGCCGACGCGGCGCTCTCGTCCGCGTTCGTGCCGGTGTTCAGCGACCTGCTCGAGCAGGGGGAGCGCAAGCGCGCCTGGCGCGTCGCTTCATCGCTCTTCTGGCTGACGCTGCTCGGGCTCGGCGGGGTCTCGGCGCTCTTCATCCTGCTCGCCCCGTGGCTGATGCCGCCGCTCTACCCGGACTACCACCCGCTGTTGATCGGCCTGTCGCAGGTGCTCTTCCCGATCGTCGCCCTGCTCGGCGCCTCCGGGATCGTCGTCGGGATCCTCAACAGCTACGACGAGTTCTCGATCCCCGCGCTGACGCCGATCGCCTGGAACCTCGTGATCATCGCCGGGCTCGTCTTCGGCGTCCCGCGCGTCGACGGCACCGACGGCAAGCTCTACGTGTACGCAGGTTCGATCCTCGTCGCGACGTTCGTGCAGTTCCTCCTGCCGTTCCCGTGGCTGCGTGGTCGCGACGGCCGCCTGCAGATGGTGATCGACTGGCGCGACCCCGCCGTCAAGCGGGTGTTCAAGATGATGCTGCCGGTCACGCTCGGGCTCGGCCTGATCAACATCAACGCGCTCGTCGACGGCGTGATCGGCGGCTGGCTGATCAGCGCGAATGCGCCGTCGACGATCGACGCCGCGTTCCGCATCTACATGCTGCCGCAGGGCGTGTTCTCGGTCGCGGTCGCGACGATCCTCTTTCCGTCGCTCGCGCGCCTCGCCGCGCGACGGGACATGGGCGGGTTCCGCAGCACCTCGTCGCTCGGGCTGAGGCAGATCGCGTTCCTGCTCGTGCCTGCGAGCATCGTGACGGCCGTGCTCGCCGAGCCGATCACGCGCCTGATCTACCAGCGCGGTGCGTTCACGTCCGAGCAGACGCCCGTCGTCGCGGCGTGCCTCGCGGCTCTCTGTCTCGGGCTCACGTTCAACGGGACGATGCTGATGTTGAACCGCGCATTCTTCAGCCTGCAGGACAACTGGGTGCCGACCGCGATCGCACTCGGCAACCTCTTCATCAACGCGGTGCTCGACGTCGCCTTCGCGCCCCTCGGCATCTGGGGCATCCCCCTCTCGACGTCGTTCGTCAACATCGCCGGCACGGCCGCGCTGCTCGTCGTGCTGCGGCGAAAACTCGGCCGGATCGACTTCGGCGAGATCGCGTCGTCGTTCGGCCGCGTCGTCGTGGCGGCGCTGGTCGCCGGCATCGTTGCCTTCGCGGTCTGGAAGCCGCTCGACGTGCTGTTCGGGCGCTCGCTGGGCGGTCAGTTGCTCTCCCTCGTGCCCGCGGTCACGGCGGCGGCGATGAGCTATCTGGCTGTGGCGCGGGTGCTGCATGTGCGCGAGATGCAGGCGCTACTCTCCCTGAGCAGCCGCCTGCGTCGCGGCTGAGCACTCATGGACCAGCAGCACATCCGCAACTTCTCGATCATCGCGCACATCGACCATGGCAAGTCGACGCTCGCGGATCGCATCCTCCAACTGACGGAGACCGTCTCCGTTCGGGAGATGCGCGACCAGCTGCTCGATTCCATGGACCTCGAGCGTGAGCGCGGGATCACGATCAAGGCGCAGGCGGTGCGGGTCGCGTGGAAGGGGTACGAGCTCAACCTGATCGACACGCCGGGGCACGTCGACTTCACCTACGAGGTGTCGCGCTCGCTCCAGGCCTGCGAGGGCGCTCTGCTCGTCGTGGACGCCGCGCAGGGCATCGAGGCCCAGACGCTTGCGAATGCCTATCTGGCGATCGAGAACAACCTCGAGATCGTCCCCGTCGTGAACAAGATCGACCTGCAGCAGGCCGACCCGGACGCCGCGTCGGCCGAGGTCGCCGACCTGATCGGCGACACCGCCGATCGCGTCCTGCGCATCTCGGCGAAGACGGGGCAGGGAGTCGCCGACGTGCTCGACGCGATCATCGAGCGCGTGCCGGCGCCGACCGGCGAACCCGACGCGCCGCCGCGTGCACTGATCTTCGACTCGTCGTACGACCAGTACCGCGGGGTGGTCGCCTTCGTGCGCGTCGTCGACGGTGTCTTCCGCCCGCGCACGGAGCTTCGCGCGATGGCGCTCGGGACGCGGTTCGAGGCACAGGAAATCGGCTTCATGTCTCCCGGCAACCGCCCGGTCAAGGAGCTCGGCGCCGGCGAGGTCGGCTACGTGATCACCGGGCTGAAGGACGTCTCCGACCTCCGCGTCGGCGACACGCTCACCGCCGAGCGCAATCCGGCCGCGGCCCCGCTCCCCGGCTACAAGGACGTCAAGCCGATGGTCTTCGCCGGTCTCTTCCCGACCGACTCGGACGACTACCCCGAGCTGCGCGATGCGCTGGAGAAGCTGAAGCTGAACGACGCTGCGCTCTTCTACGAGCCGGAGACGTCACAGGCACTCGGCTTCGGCTTCCGCTGCGGCTTCCTCGGCCTGCTGCACATGGAGATCGTGCGCGAGCGCCTGGAGCGTGAGTTCGATCTCGACCTGCTCGTGACCGCGCCGAACGTCGCGTATCGCGTGAAGCCGATCAACGGCGAGTGGGTCGAGGTGCACACACCCGCCGACCTGCCCGATGCATTCGACGAGGTGGAGGAGCCGTACATCAAGGCGTCCATCATCGTCCCGAAGGAATTCGTCGGCGCCGTGATGGAGCTGAACAACGACCGCCGGGGCCGCTTCGACCAGCTCGAGTACCTCTCGGAGCTGCGGGTCCATCTCACCTACGAGCTGCCGCTCGCCGAGATCGTCCTCGACTACTACGACCAGTTGAAGTCGCGCACGCGCGGGTACGCGAGCTTCGACTACGACATGTCCGGTTTCCAGCCCGGCAACCTCGCCCGGGTCGACATCCTCGTCGGCGGCGAGCCGGTCGATGCGCTGTCGTTGATCATCCATCGCGACTTCGCCTACGAGCGCGGCAAGCTGCTCGTCGAGAAGCTCCGTGAGGAGATTCCGCGCCAGATGTTCGACGTGGCGATCCAGGCGGCGATCGGGGCGCGGATCATCGCGCGGGAGACGGTGAAGGCGCGCCGCAAGGACGTGCTCGCGAAGTGCTACGGCGGTGACATCACGCGCAAGCGCAAGCTGCTCGAGAAGCAGAAGAAGGGGAAGAAGCGCATGAAGAGCGTCGGAGGCGTCGAAGTGCCCCAGGAGGCGTTCCTGGCAGTGCTGAACCTGAACGAGCCGGCAAAGAGGTAGGGAGATGGCGCTGGAGATGCGGCCCGTGTGCGAGCGTTGCAGCGTCTCGCTGGAGCCCGGCGGTGATGCGCGCATCTGCTCGTTCGAGTGCACGTTCTGCGCCTCGTGTTCCGACGCGATGAACGGCATCTGCCCGAACTGCGGCGGCGAGCTCGTACCGCGCCCGCGCCGCGCCTCCTCGTGACCGGCGCGCGCCACCTCTACGTTCATCTGCCGTTCTGCTCGTCGCGCTGCGGCTATTGCGACTTCGTGACCGTCGTCGGCCGCGACGGCGAGCACGGGCGCTATGTCGACGCGCTCGTGCGCGAGCTCGACCTGGAACGTTCGTTGCTCGCGACGGAGCTCGAGAGCGTCTACCTCGGCGGAGGCACGCCGACGCTGACCGAGCCCCGCGCGTTCGAGCGTCTGATGCGGTCACTCCCCGCGGCCGGCGAGGTGACGGTCGAGGCGAATCCCGAGACGGTGACGCCCACCCTTGCCCGCCTGCTTGCCGGTTGCGGGGTCACGCGCGTCTCGGTCGGGGCGCAGACCTTCTCGCCACGGCTCCTGCGGACACTCGGGCGCGTTGCCCAACCTGACGACGTCCGACGCGCCTTCTATCGTTTGCGTGATGCCGGATTTGACAACATCTCGCTCGACCTCATCTACGGCATCCCGGGCCAGGAGCCCGCCGACCTCGCACGCGACCTCGCCGAGGCCGTGGCGCTCGAGCCCGAGCACATCTCCGCATACGAGCTGGAAGCTAAGCCGGGCACCCGCTTCACGCACGCCCACGGAGCCGAGCTGGAACGCCAGGCCGAGTCGATGGAGCCCTACTTCGAACGCGTCGTCGGGACGCTGAGCGCCGCGGGCTACCGCTGGTACGAGACCGCCAACTTCTGCCGGGTGCGGTCCGACCGCGACTTGCGGGCCAAGCACAACCTCGGCTACTGGCTCGGGCGAGGACTACCTCGGCGTCGGCGTGGGCGCGGTCAGCACAATCGAGAGCCGCCGGTGGCGCAACTCGCCCTCGCTCGCCCGCTACGTCGCTGCCCTCGCCCGCGGCGAGCGGCCGCCGCGGGCGCTCGAGGAGCTGCCGCGCGACGTGCGCGCGACGGAGCGCGTGATGCTCGGGCTGCGCCTCGACGAGCCGCTGCCGCTCGCCGGGCTGGAGGCAGCCGTCGACGCCGAGGAGGTGCAGCGGCTCGCGGACCTCGGGCTCGTCGAGTCGAGCCGGGGCGCGCTGACGCTGACGCGGCGTGGCCGATTCCTCGGCGGCGGCGTCACCGCCCGCCTGCTGGTCTGACGAGCCGCCTACCATGGGCGCATGAGCATCCTGCTCTCCGAGCGGCAGCGCGACATCCTTCGGCGCGTGGTCGAGGAGTACGTCGCGACCGGGCAGCCGGTCGGCTCGAAGACGCTCGTCGAGCGCGCGGGCCTGGGAGTCTCGCCGTCGACCGTCCGGTACGAGCTGGCCGAGCTCGAGCGGTTCGGCCTGCTCACTCACCCGCACACCTCGGCGGGCCGGGTGCCGACCGAGACGGGCTACCGGGTCTACGTCGACGAGTTGCTCGCCCGGCCCGAGGCGCGCTCGACCGGGTTCGAGCTCGGCATTCCCGCCGCGCGGGCCGAGGTCGAGGACGCGCTCCAGACGACGACGGAGATGCTGTCGCAGGTGACGCGGCTGCTCGCGCTCGTCTCCGCGCCGCCCCTGCAGGCCGCGACGGTGCGGCACGTCGAGGTGCTGCTGCTCCAGCCGGAGGTCGTGATGGTCGTTCTGATCACCTCGACGGGCGGCGTCACCGACCTGCGCTTCGCGTTCCCGGAGCCGGTCGACCAGGGGCTCGTCACCTGGGCCGCCGACTACCTCAACGAGCGCCTCGCCGGCGCGCACGTCGGCTCGCGCGCGGTCAAGGTCGCGTTCGACGAGCCGAGTCTCAGCGCGCGCGAGCGCACCTTCCTGCTCGTGATCCGTAGTGCGTTCGAGCACGCCGCCGACGAGGACCGGCGCCTCTTCGTCGGCGGGGCCGCGGGCCTGCTGGACGAGATGCGCTCCGAGGAGATCGGCGCCTACCGCAGCCTGATGGACGCGCTCGAGAAGCGGGCGGCGCTGCTCGACATGCTCGCCCAGCGACTCGACCCGCGGCGGCCGTTCGCCCGCGTCGGAGAGGAGCTGGAGCAGCCGGGCCTGCGCGACCTCGCGCTCGTCGGAGCGACCTACGGCATGGGTCACCGCACCCTCGGCGCGGTCAGCCTGCTCGGGCCGCTGCGCATGGACTACGAGAAGGCGCTTCGGACCGTCCGCTCGGCCGCCACCGAGTTGTCGCGCTTCGTCGAAGAGGTCTACGCGGACGACAGATGAGCACCGATCGCGACTACTACGAGCTGCTCGGCGTCGCCCGCGACGCCGACGAGGCGACGATCAAGAAGGCGTACCGGCGCCTTGCGCGCGAGCTGCACCCGGACGTCTCCAACGAGCCGGAGACCGAGGCCCGGTTCCGGGAGATGACCGAGGCGTACGAGGTCCTTTCGAACTCCGAGCGGCGCGCGCTCTACGACCGGTACGGCCACGCCGGGCTTCGCTCCGGCGGCTTCACGCCGACCAACTTCGACGTCGGCGGCCTCAGCGACCTCTTCTCTGCGTTCTTCGGCGACGAGATCTTCGGCGGCGGCGTACGAGGGGCCGGGCAGCAGCGCGGAGCGGATCTCGGAGCCGAGATCGTGATCGAGCTCGTCGATGCCGCGCGCGGCACGACCGTCCAGGTTCCGTTCGACGTGGCGGTCACGTGCAAGGTCTGCGGCGGAGACGGAGTCGAGCCGGGGACGCAGCCCCTGACGTGCCCTCGCTGCGAGGGCAGCGGGCGCCTGCACCAGGTCTCGCGCAGCGTCTTCGGCGAGTTCGTTCGCGCGCAGACATGCCCTCAGTGCCACGGTCGCGGCCAGATCATCGAGCACCCGTGCGCCGAATGCAGCGGCGCGGGCCTCGTCACGGAGTCGCGGACGCTCGACGTCGAGGTGCCGGCCGGGATCCACGACGGGCAGCGGATCCGAGTCTCGGGCGAAGGCCATGCCGGCGCGCTCGGCGGCCGGTCGGGCGACGTCTATGTCCTGGTGCGCGTGAAGCCCGACCCGCGCTTCGTGCGTGAGGGAAACGACATCTTCTCGCAGGTCGATCTGACGATCGTCGAGGCCGCACTCGGCGCCAAGGTGACCGTCGAGACCCTCGAGGGCGAAACCGAGCTCGAGTTCCCCGCCGGTGTGCAGCCCGGCGAGGTGCGCGTCCTCCGCGGCAAGGGCATGCCCGTCCTGCAGGGCTTCGGGCACGGCGACCACCGCGTGCTCGTCAACGTCTCCGTGCCGCGTCGCGTCACCGAGGAGCAGCGCCGCCTGCTCGAGGAGTTCGAGGCGGCGAGTGACGAGAACACATACCGCCAGGACGAGGGCTTCTTCGGGAAGCTGAAGAGCGCGTTCCGCTGAGCGGCCTGCGCAGAGTCTCGGTCGAGGTCGGCCGCGAGCGGCTCGAGGAAGCCCGCGCGACCATGCTCGAGCTCTTCCCCGAGGGCTTCGAGGAGGTCGACCGCCCCGGAGGCGTGGAGCTCGCGGCGTACACCGACGCCGGCGGCGAAGAGCGCCTCTGGCACTTCTTCGGCGCCGGGCGTGCCGACGACGTCGAGGCGGGCTGGGAGGACCGCTGGCGGGCGTTCCACCAGCCGGTTCAGGTCGGCTCGCTCTGGATCGGCCCGCCGTGGGAGACGCCGCCGGCCGGCACGCTCGCGGTCGTCGTCGATCCCGGTCGCGCGTTCGGCACCGGCTCGCATGCGACGACCCAGCTCTGCCTCCAGTTCCTGCAGGAGCTCGACCGCGGCTCGCTGCTCGACGTCGGCTGCGGCTCGGGGGTCCTCTCGATCGCCGCGGCGCTGCTCGGGTTCACGCCTGTCACCGGCGTCGACATCGAGGCCCCGGCGATCGAGGCGACCCGCGAGAACGCGCGCGCGAACGGAGTCCAGGTCGAGGCGCGTCTCGTCACCGACGACGACCGCCTCCCGGCCGCCGCGACCGCCGTCGCGAACATCTCGCTCGCGTCGGTCGAAGCGCTGCCCGAGCGAATCGACGTGACACGGCTCGTCACCTCCGGCTACCTCGCCTCGGAGCAGCCGCGACTCGCGGGCTTCGCCCACGTGGACCGCCGCACCCAGGGTGGGTGGGCGTCGGATCTCTACCGGCGCGCCTAAGAAGACATACGATTCCCGGCGTGGCGACGTTCCGCGTCGACTTTCTCGGCTGCAAGGTCTCGCACGCCGACGTGCACGAGGTGCGCGAAGCGCTCCTCCGCGACGGGCATGCCGACACCGGGAGCGTGGACGCCGACGTCGCCGTGATCAGCACGTGCTGCGTGACGAACGAGGCGGTCGCGAAGAGCCGCAAGGCGGCGGCGCGCGCCGCGCGCACGCACGAGCGCGTCTATGTGACCGGGTGCGGCGCGAACCTCCGCGGCCACGCGTTCGCCGGGCTGCCGCCGAACGTCACCGTCGTCGCAAGGCGCAGCGAGGAGACCGCCGTCGTTCGTCGCCGGCGACGTCGGAGCGATCGGCTGCGTCCAGGCCGATGCGCGCATCGACCGCGTGCGGGCCTTCGTGAAGATCCAGGACGGATGCTCGTTCTCGTGCAACTTCTGCGTGATCCCGCTGGTGCGCGGCTCGTCACGCAGCCGTAGCGCGGAGGCCGTGCTCGGAGAGATCCGCCGCCGCGTCCACCAGGGCCACCGCGAGGTCGTGCTGACCGGCATCAACCTCGGCTGCTTCCGCGACCGCGCCGCGGGCTACGACCTGCCTCGACTCGTGCGCGAAGCGGGGGAGACGCCGGGACTCGAGCGGCTGCGGCTCAGCTCGATCGAGATCAACCACGTCGACGACTCACTCGTCGCTGCGCTGAGGGAGACGCCGACCGTGAGCAAGCACCTCCACGTGCCGCTGCAGTCCGGCGACGACGGCGTCCTGCACGCGATGCGACGGCGCTACACGGTCGACACCTATCTGCGGCGGCTGGCGCCGCTCGCAGGAGAGTTCAACCTGACCAGCGACGTGATCGTCGGCTTCCCCACCGAGGACGATGCGGCGTTCGCGACCACCTTGCGGACGGTCGAGCGCGCCGGGCTCACGAAGGTGCACGTGTTCCCCTACTCGCCTCGGCCGGGCACCGTCACGGCGGACGACGACCCGGTCCCGCCGCGCGTGAAGAAGGAGCGCGGAGCCGCCCTGCGCTCGCTGTCCCACGAGCTCTGCCTCCGCCGCTGGAGCCGCAAGGTCGAGGACGTCGTGCTCGTCGACCGTCCGGGGCGCGGGTACGGCGACGACTACACGCCGTGGCTCGTCGACGCACCGGTCGGGGAGCTCGTCCGCGTTCGTGCTGCCGCGGTCACGGAGGAGGGCATCCGTGCCGCCGCGTGACGACTGTCTCTTCTGCATGCTCGTCCGCGAAGGCGACCATGTGCATCGCGCAGACGGGTTCGTCGCGATCAACGACATCCACCCGCTTGCGCCGGTCCATGTCCTCGTGCTTCCCGAGCGCCATGTGGACACGTTTCGCGACGTGGCCGAGTTCGATGCCGACGAGGCGAAGCGCATGCTCGAGTTCGTCGCCGAGACGGCGCGCAAGGTCGGGCTGGAGGACTACCGGGTGGTCGTCAACGTCGGGCCGGGCGGTGGCCAGACGGTCTTTCACCTGCATTGGCATATCCTCGGAGGCCAGCAACTGACCGAAAGGGATCTGTGAGCTTGATCGTCCGCCTGGAGGATGAGGTCAAGGACGCGATGCGCGCGCACGACAACGAGCGCCGCGACGCGCTGCGCCTGATCATCGCGAGCCTCAAGTCGGCCGAGAAGGAGCTGCTGCGCCCGCTCTCCCACGACGAGGAGCTCCAGGTGCTGCAACGCGAGCGGAAGAAGCGGCTCGAGGCGGCGGAGGCTTTCCGGAGCGGCGGCCGCGAGGAGCAGGCCGAGAAGGAGGAGGCCGAGCTCGCCGTGCTTCAGGAGTTCATGCCCGAGCCGATCTCCGAGGACGAGATCGAGCAGATCGTCGACGACGCGATCGCGGAGAACAAGGCGACGAGCATGCGCGACATGGGGCGTGTCATGGCCGACGTGATGCCGCAGATCGCCGGCCGGGCCGACGGCTCAGCCGTCAGCCAGATCGTCCGCGAGAAGCTCGCCTGAAACTCGCGACCCTGGTTCGCCGCGCGAACCGGGTCCGGAGGTCGTTGATCAGCTGTGAGCCGCCTCCGGCTGCCGCGCAGGCCCCGACGCGACGAAGTCCTGCGGTCGCACGAGCACGGCCGCGAAGACCGCCCCGCAGGCGGCGATCGCTGCCCCGACGAGCAGGATGTCGTGCAGCCCCGAGACGAACGACGCATGCGCCGCCACACTCCCGTGCGGTGAGAACGCGCTCGGCTCGACCTGGCTTGCGAAGATCGCCCCGAGCACGGCGATTCCGGTCGCGATCCCGAGCTGCCGGAATGTGTTGTTGATCCCCGAGGCCATCCCTGCCCGCTCCTGCCTGACCGTCGAGACGGCGGTCGATGCGAGCGGCGCATTGACGAGGCCGATGCCGACCCCGGCGATCAGGAGGCCGGGGAGCA
This sequence comes from uncultured Thermoleophilia bacterium, assembly GCA_963821575.1. GTDB lineage: Bacteria > Actinomycetota > Thermoleophilia > Gaiellales > Gaiellaceae > PALSA-600. Next base: position 603,332 of record CAWGEJ010000011.1, on the reverse strand, counting down.
GCACCGTCCAGTGCGACGAAGCGTTCACGCTGCTCATCGACCAGAGGGCGAACGCGTTCAGGGCGAGGCCGGTGCTGAGGAGCACCCTGATCGGGACCCGCGTCGACAGCCGGCCGGCGATGGGAGCGGCGAAGAACGACACGACGCTCAACGGCAGGAAGACGAGGCCGGTCTTGAAGGCCGAGAGCCCGAGGATGTTCTGCAGGTAGAGCGTCAGGTAGAGAAACATCGCGAACATCGACGAGGAGATCGTGAACGCTGTGACCTGTGCCCCGACGAACGCCGGGCGCTTGAACAGCGAGAGGTCGACCATCGTCGTCCGGTCGCCCGTCTGCGAGTAGAGGAACAACCCGAGAAAGACAGCTGCGGCGACGAACAGCCCCACGATCCACCACGTCGTCCAGCCCTGCTGGTTCCCCTCGATCAGAGCGAGGATCAGGCAGAAGAGGCCGCCGATCAGCGTCACCAGGCCGAACGGATCGAGCCGGCTGTGCTCCGGATCGCTCGATTCGTGGAGCTGCCGCGCCGCGAGGACGATCGCAGCGATGCCGATCGGGATGTTGACCAGGAAGATCCAGCGCCAGGACAGGGCGGTGGTCAGCACGCCTCCGACCAGCGGCCCGATCGCGACGGCTGCGCCGATCGTCGCGCCCCACGCGCCGAACGCGGTGCCGCGCTCCTTGCCGTGGAACTCCTGCGAGAGCAGCGCGAGGGCTGTGGCGAACATCATCGCGCCGCCGAGCCCCTGCACGCCGCGCGCGACGATCAGGAACAGCGAGTCGTTCGCGAGCCCGCACGCCGCCGAGGCGATCGTGAAGAGGGCCACCCCGATCAGGAACACGCGTTTGCGGCCGAACAGGTCGGCGAGCGAGCCGGCGGTGAGCACGAAGGTCGCGAGGGCCAGGGCATAGGCGTCGACCACCCACTGGAGGTCGGAGAACGACGCGTTCAGCGAGCGCTGGATGGCGGGTAGCGCGACGTTCACGATCGTGATGTCGAGGAGCAGCATGAACGTCGCTGTGCACACGGCGATCAGCGTCCACCACTTGCGCGCCATTCGGGCAACCTACACTTGAAGGGAATGCAGGAAACGCTCGAAGTCTCCAACGCCGTCGCGGCCGAGCTCGCCGGGATCTCCGACGGCGTGCTCGACGCGCTGCGGGAACGGCTGCAGTGCACCGTGCGCCTGCGCGGCAACCAGCTGACGCTGGAGGGCGACAACCAGCACGTCGAGAGCGCGCGCGCCGTCATCGACGAGCTCGTCGAGCTCGTGGAGGGGGGACATCAGATCGGCGGCCACACCGTCGATGCGGTGCTCGGGACGCTCGAGGCGGGACAGGACGTGCGCGAGGTCTTCGACGCGGTCGTCTGGCGTCACCGCGGCAAGAAGATCGCGCCGAAGACCGTCACGCAGAAGCGCTACGTCGACTCGATCCGGCGTGCCACCGTGACCTTCGGAATCGGCCCCGCCGGGACGGGCAAGACCTACCTGGCGATGGCGCTCGCGGTCGCTGCGCTGCACGAGCGCGAGGTGTCGAGGATCATCCTCACGCGCCCCGCCGTCGAAGCCGGCGAGCGGCTCGGCTTCCTGCCCGGCGACCTGATGGCGAAGGTCGACCCGTACCTGCGTCCGCTCTTCGACGCGCTGTACGACATGCTCGACCCCGACAAGGCGAACAACCTGATCGAGCGCGGGACGATCGAGGTTGCGCCGCTCGCATTCATGCGCGGCCGTACCCTGAACGACAGCTTCATCATCCTCGACGAGGCGCAGAACACCTCTCCGGAGCAGATGCAGATGTTCCTGACGCGCCTCGGCTTCGGCTCCAAGGTCGTCGTCACGGGCGACATCACACAGATCGACCTGCCGCGGGAGCAGCGATCGGGCCTCGTGCACGTCCGCGACGTCCTCACCGGAATCGACGGCATCCACTTCATCGAGTTCGACCACAAGGACGTCGTCCGCCACAAGCTCGTCCAGCGCATCGTCGAGGCCTACAAGGAGCACACCGACGAGCGCAACCGATGATCTCGGTCGAGGTCGAGAACCGAAGCGGCGTGGAGGTGGACGAGGGTGCTGCGGTCGCGCTCGCCGGGCGCGTCCTGCGCGCCGAGGGCGTCGATGAGGGTGAGCTCGGGATCGCGTTCGTCGGGCTCGACGAGATGCGGGGGCTGAAGCGAGATCACCTCGGGGTCGACGAGGCGACGGACGTGTTGTCGTTCCCGATCGACGGCCGCGACGACGTTCCGGACGGCGTCCCGCGTGCGCTCGGCGACGTCGTGCTCTGCCCGCAAGTGGTGGGCGCCGAGTGGCGCTGGCCGCTGACCCACGGCTTGCTGCATCTCCTCGGCTACGACCATGGCGAGGCAATGGAAGCCCGCGAAGCCGAGCTTCTCCAATGAGCTCACGCCGAGCCCCGACGGTCTTCGACTCGTTCAACAACGCGTTCGAGGGGATCATCCACGTGCTGCGGACGCAGCGGAACATGCGGATCCACTTCGCGGTGGCGTTCGTCGTCCTGATCGCGGCGCTGGTCGTGAACGTGACGAGGCTCGAGCTGATCGCGCTCCTGATCTCGATCACGTTCGTGCTGATCGCGGAGATGCTGAACACCGGCATCGAGGCGGCGATCGACATCGCCACGACCTCCTTCGATCCGATGGCGAAGCTGGCGAAGGACATCGCCGCCGGCGCAGTCCTGATCGCGACCGTGAACGCCGTGTTCGTCGGCTATCTCGTGTTCGCCGGCAAGGTGGCGGATCGCTCGTCGGTCCTCCTCGAGCGGCTGCGCCAGGCACCGGCCGAGCTGACGCTCGTCGCGCTCGTGCTCACCGTTATCCTCGTGCTCGCCACCAAGGCCTACACCGGGCGCGGCACCCCGCTGCGCGGCGGCCTGCCGTCGGGGCATGCGGCCCTCGCGTTCGCCGGGTGGATGGCCGTCACCTATGTGGCGGGGTCGAACGAGCGCTTCCTGGTCTCGTCGATCGCGCTCGTGATGGCCTTCCTCGTCGCGCAGACCCGGGTCGAGTCCGGGGTGCACTCCACGCTCGAGGTGACGTACGGTGCCGTCGTGGGCGCACTGGCCGCACTGGTCATCTTCCAGGTGTTCTCGTGAGCGAGCAGCTCGTCATGCGGGCCGAAGAGGTCGCTCGGAACGCCTACGCGCCGTACTCGAACTACCTCGTGGGCGCCGTCGTGGTGACGACCGACGGCCGGGAGTTCACCGGCACGAACGTCGAGAACGCGGCCTACCCGCTCACGCAGTGCGCGGAGAAGACCGCGATCGGCGCGGCAGCCACGGCCGGGTGCCGGCCGGGGGACATCGCAGTCGTCGCGATCACCGCGTCCCCGTGTGGCGGCTGCCGGCAGTGGCTCTACGAGTGGCGCGTGCCGGAAGTCGTCTACCGCCGCGCCGACGGGTCGATCGCCTCGGCCGCCGCCGCCGCGCTGCTGCCCGACACGTGGGAGCTGCCCACGGGGGCAGGCCCGACGCCGTGAAGTCGGGGTTCGTGGCCGTCGCCGGCCGGCCGAACGTCGGCAAGTCGACGCTCGTGAACGCGCTCACGGGAGTGAAGGTCGCGATCGTCTCCGACAAGCCGCACACGACCCGGCACCAGATCCGCGGCGTGCACACGACCGACGACGCGCAGCTCGTGCTCGTCGACCTGCCCGGCTGGCAGAAGCCGATCGACACGCTGACCGAGCGGATGCAGGGCCGCGTGGACGAGACGATCGCGAGCGACGTCGACGTCGTGCTGCTCGTCGTGAGCGCGCGCGAGCGAATCGGAGCGGGGGACAGGTTCGTGGCCCGCCGGGTGTTCTCTCTCGGCGTGCCGGTGATCATCGTCGTCAACAAGGTCGACCGGCTGAAGTCGGGGCACATCGCCTCGCAGATGAAGGAGGCGGCGACCCTCGGCGACTTCCACGCGCTGCACCCGGTCAGCGCGGTCACCGGGGACGGCATCGACGAGCTGAGGTCGGATCTCGTGTCGCTCCTGCCGGAGGGGCCGCTCTACTACCCGGTCGAGACCGACACCGACATGGCGCTGGAGGCGCGGATCGCGGAGCTCGTGCGCGAGCAGGCGCTGCGCCTGCTCAAGGAAGAGCTGCCGCATGCGATCACGGCCGAGGTGGTGGAGATCGAGGACAAGCACGTGCACGTTCGTCTCTACACCGAGACCGAGAGCCAGAAGCAGATCCTGATCGGCAAGGGCGGTTCGATGGTCCGCGAGATCGGCCGGACGGCGCGCCCGCACGTCGAGGCGCTGCTCGGCCACCACGTGTACCTGCAGCTCCAGGTCAAGGCATCGCCGAAGTGGCGGCGCAACCAGACGATGCTCGAGCGCCTGGGCCTCTGATGGCGTCGCTGGCGCGCATTGCCGACGAGGTGGTCGTGCGGCTGAACGATCTGGAGAAGACGGGAGCGCTTCGCGGGGACATCCGTGTGCCGGCGTCGGCGGTGCGCGCCGTATGGGTGTCGACCAACCCGTTCCGCGACCTGAAGGGATGGCGCGGCCCCGGTACCGGCATCCCGGGCGTGATCGCGCTCGGGACGTGGCGCTACAACGGCGGCAAGGACTTCGCAGCCGTGTATCGGGGTGGGCCGGCGGTGGTCGTGGAGCTCGAGGGGGCGGAGTTCAAGCGCCTGATCGTCTCCGACCACGATGCGTCGGCTGTCGCCGAATCGCTCAGCCCCTGACGGCGGCGAGCAGCGTGCCGAGCCGCCTGCGGTCGGCATCGTTCCAGATCATCCTGAGCGCGCCCTCGGCGGCCTCCTCGGCGGTGACGAGCGCGTCGCCGGCGATGCGGCGCCCCGCCTCGGTCAGCGTGACGAGCGCGAGCCGCGCGTCGCGCGGGTTGGATTCGCGCCCGACGAGTCCGATCCGCTCGAGCGGGCCGAGTTGGCGCGCCACGCCCGACGGCGTCACACCGAGCCGGGAGGCGAGCTCGGCGCGGCGTAGCTTCTCGCCAGGCGCGTTGCGCAACTCGAGCAGCAGCGCGAGGTCGGAAACGCTGAGGCCGTGGTGGTGGCCGAGCGGAGTGTCGACGTAGCGAAGGACGAGCGTGCGGGCGAGCGCCAGGTCGAGCACGGTGTCGAGCGATGTGGGCATGATCGACAATATATCATCAACAGCTCAACGAGTGAGCACGTTTGGGTCAGACCCGCGGACATGTCTGAGCGAGACACAAACGAAGGGCCACGTCCGGGGTCAGACCCCCGGACGTGGCCGAGGAAGACGCGTCAGCCGCCGCGCGGAAGCGGCTGGAAGAACCGGAAGAGAATCCAGTTCGCGACGTCGTTCCCGAGCTTCTCGCCGGCCACGACCGACGAGCGCCAGTGAAGCCCTGCCCACACGCGGGCGTCGATCACCTGGCTCTGAACCTGAGCGACCGTGTCGAAGTGCCTCGTCGTCGTGAGCGTCGAGCCGCCGTTCGTGGCACCCCAGAGCGTGATGTCGATCTGGTTCGTGCCGAGCGCCTTCGCAATCACGTCGGTCACGGCACTGGTCACGCAGCCGTGGGCCGCCGGGTACTCCGGGTGATTCGGTGTTGCCAGCAGCGGCGTCCACGCGGGATCCGCGGTCGTCGCGGCGTTGCCGTCCACGTCTGCATTCCGAATCGCCGTGTACGGACGCCAGCGCAGGTAGTGGTATTTCGAGTCGAAGCATGCGATGCCCGCGTCCGACACGGTCATGTCGCCCATCGCGAGCAACCTGGCCGTATCGACGAGATCCATCCCGTGCTGCGTCGCGACGTCCCGATAGAGCTGGTTCTCCTGGTTGATCGCGTTGGCGTTCCAGAAGTCCGCCGTCGCGGTCTGATCCGGAGTTCGGATCGTGCTCGTCGCCGATCCATACGCCTTCGTCTCGTTGAAGTCCGTCGCATACTGCGCGCTGCCGAGCGAGGGAGCAGCAGGCACCCGGAACTGCGCGGAGTGGGTGAGCATGAAGGGCTGCATGAATGCGACCCACGGCGTCTGAGCGGTGGTGAACGGCGGCACGACCTGCCACGCGCCGGGCACGACGGGCCCCGGTGCGCCGTAGACCGCCGTCGGAGCATTGCGGCCGTCTGCGAACCGCACAGCCTCGACCTCGGCAGCGGCCGCCTGACCCACTGCGAGACCGCGCTGGGTGGCCGCGTTGTTCGGCAGAGCTGCAAGCGAGTTCGCATACTCGGTGGCGAGCGTGCCGCTTGGATCACCGAGGTAGTAGGTGAGTGTCCGGTAGGCGGCCGCGATGACCGCCGCCTCCGGCGAGGCGTTGCCGGCGGGCGAGATGAAGCCGACATACGGGCGGTAACGGTGCTCGATCTTCACGACCGCGTCGTAGACGGCTGCCTGTACGTACCCCATGTAGATGAGGCCTTCCACCTGATAGAGCGTCCGCGGCGGTGAGCCTGCCGGAACACCGTTCATCGTGGTTGCCGAGCGGACTGCCGCAACGGCGTAGGAGTTCCAGTCGAGTGCGACCTGCGGCGACAGAGCGAGCTTCTGCTTGCCCGCCGCGGTGCTCGTGCCGAGCGTCGCCCAGACAGCCGCTATGACCGCGAAGACCGCGACCAGCGCGCCTCCGCGGCGACGCAACCTCGAGATTGTCCATTCGTTCATCGTGCTGGCCTCCTTCGCGCCCGTGAGGGCGGTCGAGTTTCCGTCCCCGCCGACGCTAGGAAGCCGCACCGCTCCGGCCAATCGTGGCCGCAGGCGAATCGAAGGGAGGCTGGCCTCCCGCGCAGAACGGGTGCTGACTCCCTTGACGGCGGCCGGTGGATGACGGAGAACCCCGTTCATGGACGCTGAGGCGCGGTTGCCGGTCGTGGACGAGTTGCTTGCCTCGCGCGCGCGTCTCGTCGCCTCGGCGGACGATGAGCGGCGTGCACTGGAGCGGAACCTGCACGACGGTGTCCAGCAGCAGCTCGTCGGTCTCGCCGTGGAGCTGCAACTGGCTCAGCGCCGGCACGGCGGCGACTCGGCATTGGCCGCCTCACTCGAAGGCGTGCGGCGGGGCCTCTTGCAGGCAATCGACGACCTCCGTCGTTTCGCGCATCTGCTCTACCCGTCTCTGCTCGACGACGGCGGCCTCGGCGCGGCGCTTCGGGCGGCGGCCGCGCAGGCGGGCGTGCCTGCCCGCATTGAAGTGCCTGCCGGTCGCACCGTGACCCGCGACGCTGCGCTGGCCGTCTACCTCTGCTGCACTCGAGCGCTCGAGGCTTCTGCGTGTGAGTCGCTCTCGGTCGTGCTCGAGGACGGTGTGGTCCGCCTCGAGGTCGTTCTGGACGGGGCGGACGCGGCGACCGCGACGGTAGCTCCACATCAGGACCGTTTCGAGGCCCTGGCCGGGAGCCTGGCCGCCGACGGCGAGCGTGTGCTCGGAACCTTGCCGGTGCCCGCGTGAGCCGCGGCTTCAGCCCTCGGCCAGGTAGAGGACGACCGCAGCGACCCGCTTGTGGATCGACGTCTCCCACCCGAGACCGAGCTTGAGGAAGATCGAGTGGATGACCTTCTCGACCGACCGCTCCGTCACGAAGAGCTCGGCTGCGATCGCCGCGTTGTTCTTGCCCGACGCCATCTCCCGCAGCACATCGCGCTCGCGGGGTGTCAGGTCGCGCAGCGCCGAGCGCTCGGAGCGGGCGTTCTCGGCAACGAGCGCCTCGACCACCTTCGGGTCGACGACGGAACCACCGTCGGCGACGGCGCGTATGGCTGCGACGAGCTGCCCGACATCCTCGACCCGCTCCTTCAGGAGATACGCGCGCCCGCCGGTGCCCTGCTCGAGGAGCGGGAGCGCGTAATGCGGCTCGGCGTACTGGCTCAGGACGACGACCCCGAGGTCGGGATGCGTCTCCCGGAACCGGGTGGCGGCCTGGATCCCTTCATCGGTTCCGCTCGGCGGCATCCGGATGTCCGTGACCACGACATCCGGCCGTTCGGCCTCGACCGCCGCGAACAGCGACTCGAGATCACCGCAGGTGGCGACGACCTCGACATCCGTGCTCGTCTCGAGCAGGCGCTGGACACCCTCGCGCAAGAGATAGTTGTCTTCGGCGAGCACCAGCCGGATCGCCACCGATCAAGAATAGGGCGCCTCCGTCTGCGAGAGAAATCGGCATGAGCGCGCTCCTCGTGCTGATCGTGGACGACGACGACCGGAATCGAAAGCTCGCGCGGGACGTTCTGGCGGCCGGCGGTCTGAGCACGGTCGAGGCGAAGACCGGCTCCGAGGCGCTCGCAGTCGCGCGCTCCACGTTGCCGGACGTCATCCTCATGGATCTGCGCCTCCCGGACGTGGACGGGGTCGAGGTCGCGAGGCGGCTGAAAGCGGATCGGATAACGGCCGCAATCCCGGTCGTCGCGCTGACCTCTGCGGCCGGGCCGGGAGAGTGGGCGGCGGGGGCCGGCTTCGACGGCTTCCTCGAGAAGCCGCTCGATGTCGCTCGCTTCCCAGCCAGCGTCCGCGGGTTCGCGCGTTAGGGGGGTGGCATCCCGGCGGCACGCGTGCCTGCCCCCTGGACTGCGCTCGCTGCAGATGCCACGATCTTCCGAGCGGGGGCCAACGGACGAGAGGAGGCGGCGGTGGTGCTACGAGCGATGATCGGAACGGGGCTCGCGGCCGGGGCTCTTGTGCTCGGGGGCTGCGGCGGCTCGAGCTCCCCGTCCGCCACCGACCAGACGGTGCAGCGACAGGCGGCGCTGTACGAGATCGACCAGATCGAGCGTACGTGGCACAGGGCCGCCTCGACCCACAACCTGGACCTGATGATGTCGATCTGGGCGCCCAGCGCGACGATGAGCTACGGCGGGCAAACCTACACCGGGAAGACCCAGATCCGGCAGTTGTTCGCAGGCACGGGAGCGTTCAATCCTCACAGCGACCTGATCTCGGATACGCCCGCATTCAAGATCCGAACCACCGTGAACGGCAATGTCGGGACGCTCTACTTCCAGTGCCATTACGTCGACCCGAAGACTCGGCAGGTGGTGTTGGTCGTGGGTGCGGACCAGAACGTCAAGAAGCTCCACGGTACGTGGCTGATCACGAGCTCGACCGCCGCGACGACGACGCTCCAGTAGCTCGTGGCCTCGCAACCGCGGCGTCCTTCGACCGCCGGCGACAACGCCCTCGTTCGGCTCGTCGCCAGGGTTCCGGCGCGCGTCCGAACGAAGCTCATCATCGCGTTCCTCGGGATCGCCACCCTGCTCGTTGTTGTCGTGCTGCTCGGCCTCCGTGTGCTCGCGCAATCGAATCAGCGCGCCGAGAGCCTGCGCGCTCTGCACCTCCGGGCAGCCGCCTACCAGACGCTCGAGGCGAACGCGACACAGATGCGTTTCCTGCTCGGTCTCTGTGCCGGTGGTGCCGACCTCGCGAAGTGGCTGAACGGCGGCCGCCCCGCGAGTGGGTCGAAGCCGGGCTGCCTGAGGCAGATCGAACGGCCCGTCGGCTCAGCGCTCGCTCAGCTCGGCAGCGCGACGCGCCTCGACTTCACGCCGTCGCCGGAAGAGGCGGTCAGGTACCACGAGATCACCGCGATCTACCGGAGCCTGAAGACGGTGATCGGGCGGATCATCGCGTCGAACAAGCCCTCTCTCGACTTGCACGCTCGGGCGGAGACACTCGCGATCGGGCTCGAGACACGGGCGACGGCGCTCGCGCAGTCGACTACCGCGAGCACCGACGCGCTGATCGCCGAGAACCGGCTGTCCTACAGCAACTCGCGAGACCTGTTCATCGCGGTGTCGGTCGGTGCCGTCGCCCTTGCCCTCCTGCTCGGCCTCATCCTGTCCTGGTCGCTGACCGGCCCGATCCAGCGCACCGAGACGAGGCTCGACGAGATCGCCTCCGGCGACTTCGTGGGGACGCTCGATGTCGTGAACCGCGACGAGCTCGGTGCGCTTGCGGCCAACGTGAATCGGATGAACGACGAGCTTCGGCGTCTCTACCGCGAGCTCGAGACGGCGAGCCTGCACAAGACCGAGTTCCTCGCCAGCATGTCGCACGAGCTGCGCACGCCGCTCAACGCGATCATCGGCTTCTCCCAGGTGCTGCGGGACCGCTTGTTCGGCGACCTGAACGACAAACAGGAGGAGTACCTGGAGGACATCCTGGCGTCGGGCAACCACCTTCTGGCACTGATCAACGACGTGCTCGACCTCTCGAAGATCGAAGCAGGCCAGGTGCAGCTCGAGATCGGGGCCTTCTCCTTGCGCGGCGCCGTCGAGCGGGGCGCTGTCATGGTGCGCGAGCGAGCCGCAGAGGGTGGGGTGGAGCTGGCACTCGAGCTCGCTCCGGACGTCGATGTGGTGCAAGGTGACGAGCGACGGACACGCCAGGTGATCTTCAATCTGCTCTCGAACGCGGTGAAGTTCACACCGGCGGGTGGCGTCGTGCAGGTCGAGACGGCCCGGTCTGCGGGTGAGGTGATCGTATCCGTCGCCGACACGGGGCCGGGAATCGCGCCCGAGGACGAGGCGCGGATCTTCGAGGAGTTCAAGCAGACGGAGCTCGGTCTCGAGCAGCGGGAGGGAACGGGCCTGGGCCTTGCCGTGTCGAAGCGTCTCGTCGAGCTGCACGGCGGCCGGATCTGGGTCGAGAGCGGCCCCGGACGGGGGAGCCGGTTCATCTTCACGCTGCCGGACCCGGTGCCCTCGTGATGCCCGGCACATCGGTCCTGATCGTCGAGGACAACGAGCGCAACATGAAGCTGCTGCGCGATCTCCTCCAGGTGCACGGGTACGACACGCTCGAAGCGAGCTCCGGCGAGGCCGCAGTCGAGCTTGCCGCCGCCAACCTCCCCGCGCTCGTGCTGATGGACGTCGAACTGCCGGGCATCGACGGGGTCGAGGCGCTCTGTCGGCTGCGCTGCAGCCCGGCGACGGCCCGCATCCCGGTGCTAGCCGTGACGGCCCAGGCGATGCACGGCGACTCGAAGCGGTTCCGCGAGGTGGGGTTCGACGACTACGTCGCGAAGCCGGTCGACATCCACGAGCTCCTGCGCATCGTCGACCGGTATTGCAGTGGTCTCACGTGACCTCGTGGAACTGCGCGATCAGCTCGATGATCACCGCGGGCGGAGTGAGCAGGTCCATGAGCGAGAGCTCGAATGCCCGCGCGTCGTGCGGCTCGATCTCGAGGAAGTGCAGCGTGCCGTACCGGGCCGGGCGCGTCGTGTGCTCGATCGATGCGATCTCGGCCCACGCGAGCTGCCGTGGCAGCCTGGCGCCGCCGAGGCCGTCGTCGTCGATGGTGATCTGAGCTGCCCCCGACGTCGCGCTGCGCACCAGCAGCAGCGTGAGCGCGAAGAAGAGCACTGCCACCGGTCCCCCGACCCACCAGCTCGACCTGCCGAGGAGCACACCGAGCAGGCCGGCCCCCGCGCAGATGGCCGCGTATTTCGCGTACCTGCGCTTGTCCGCGTGGATTCTCACGGGGGCTAGACTCGCATGATGGCCCAGGCGCCGGCACTCCCCAGAGGCTTCGAGCTCCCGCTGAAGCAGCGGCTGCCGCGCATCGGCTCGATCGACCAGGTCGCGGTCGAGCAGCGTGCCGCGGAGCTCGCGAAGCGCTCGATCAAGAAGGACGCGAAGGTCTGGGCGCTGGAGCTCGCGCTCCGCTGCTGCGACCTGACCACACTCGAGGGGCAGGACACACCGGGCAAGGTCGCGGCGCTCTGTTCCAAGGCGATTCGCCCGGACCCGAGCGACCCGAACGTGCCGTCGGTCGCCGCCGTCTGCGTCTATCCGAACCTGATCGCGCCCGCGAAGGAGCGCCTGGCCGGGAGCGGCGTCAAGGTCGCGAGCGTCGCCACCTATTTCCCGTCCGGGCAGGCACCCCTCGATGTCAAGGTGCGTGATGTCGAGGACGCCGTTGCGCTCGGAGCCGACGAGATCGACATGGTGATCGACCGCGGCGCGTTCCTCTCGGGCCGCTACGCGAAGGTCTTCGACGAGATCGTGCAGGTGAAGGAAGCCTGCGGCGACGCGCACCTCAAGGTGATCCTCGAGGTGGCGGAGCTCGGCACCTACGACAACGTTCGCCGCGCCTCGCTCCTTGCCATGGCGGCCGGAGCGGACTTCATCAAGACGTCGACCGGGAAGCTCCCCGGCGCCGCGACGCTGCCGGTGCAGCTCGTGATGCTCGAGGCGATTCGCGACGTGCACGCCGAGACGGGGCGCAAGGTCGGGATGAAGCCCGCCGGCGGCATCCGCACGTCGAAGAACGCGATCCAGTACCTCGTGCAGGTGCACGAGACGCTCGGCCCCGACTGGCTGACGCCCGACCTGTACCGGATCGGCGCGTCGAGCCTCGTCAACGACATCCTGATGCAGCTCCGCAAGGAGAAGACGGGCGCCTACCAGTCCAAGGACTACTTCACCAATGACTGAGCTCGACAAGCGCCAGGACCGCAGCCCCGTCCCGCAGGGCTGGACCTATGCCCCGGCGCCGGAGTCGACCGACGTCGTTCGCCTGCAGGACCGCTACGGGCTGTACATCGGCGGCGAATGGCTGACCGCGAAGGAGCACTTCACGACGATCTCGCCTCGCGACGAGTCGCCGCTCGCCGAGGTGGCGCAGGCGAGCGAAGCCGACGTGCACCGCGCCGTCGCCTCGGCGCGCGAGGCGTTCGGCCCCTGGTCGAAGCTGCCCAGCTCCGAGCGCGCGAAGTACCTCTTCAGGATCGCGCGCATTCTTGCCGAGCGCTCGCGCGAGTTCGCCGTGCTCGAGTCGCTGAACGGCGGCAAGCCGATCAAGGAGTCGCGCGACGTCGACCTGCCGCTCGCAGCCGCGCACTTCTTCTACTACGCCGGCTGGGCCGACAAGCTCGAGTACGCCTTCCCCAACCGCGTGCCGAAACCGCTCGGCGTCGCGGGCCAGATCATTCCGTGGAACTTCCCGCTGCTGATGCTGTCGTGGAAGATCGCGCCTGCGCTCGCGGCGGGCAACACGGTCGTCCTGAAGCCCGCCGAGACGACGCCGCTGACGGCGCTTCTCTTCTGCGACGTGCTCCGCCAAGCGGAGCTCCCGCCGGGCGTCGTCAACATCGTCACGGGCGACGGCTCCACCGGCGCGGCGCTCGTCGACGCCGACGTCGACAAGATCGCGTTCACCGGCTCGACCGACGTGGGGAAGGCGATTCAGCGCCGGCTCGCCGGGACGACCAAGAAGCTGACGCTCGAGCTCGGCGGGAAGGCTGCGAACATCGTCTTCGACGACTGCGCGATCGACCAGGCGGTCGAGGGCATCGTCAACGGCATCTACTTCAACCAGGGCCACGTCTGCTGCGCCGGCTCGCGCCTCTTCGTCCAGGAGTCGATCTACGAGCCCGTGCTCGAGAAGCTCAAGCAGCGCATGGCGACGCTGCGCGTCGGCGATCCGCTCGACAAGAACACCGACGTCGGCGCGATCAACTCGCGCATGCAGCTCGAGAAGATCGAGGAGCTCGTCGCCGCCGGCAAGGAGGAGGGAGCGGAGATCTACCAGCCGCCGTGCCGCCTGCCGGAGAAGGGCTACTGGTTCGCGCCGACCGTCTTCACGAACGTCGCGCAGAGCTACCGCATCGCGCAGGAGGAGATCTTCGGCCCGGTGCTCTCCGTGCTCACCTTCCGGACTCCCGACGAGGCGGTCGAGAAGGCGAACAACACCCCCTACGGACTGAGTGCGGGAGTGTGGACGGAGAAGGGCTCGCGCATCCTCTGGATGGCGCAGCGTCTGCGTGCCGGCGTCGTCTGGGCGAACACGTTCAACCGCTTCGATCCGACGAGCCCCTTCGGCGGCTACAAGGAGTCGGGCTTCGGCCGGGAAGGCGGCCTGCACGGCATGGAGCCGTACCTGCGATTTCGAATGAGCCGCCTTCCCGTCAAGAAGACGTACAAGCTCTACATCGGGGGCGCGTTCCCGCGCAGCGAGAGCGGGCGGACGTACGAAGCGCAGGAGCAGAACGTCGCGCGCGCATCGCGCAAGGACGTGCGCGACGCCGTGCAGGCGGCGCGGGGGGCCCAGCCGAAGTGGGGCGCCGCGACGGCGTACAACCGCGGCCAGGTGCTGTACCGCATCGCGGAGATGATGGAGGCGCGCGTCCCCGAGTTCGCGCAGCTCTGCTCCGGCAAGGACGAGGTGCATCGCGCGATCGACCGTTGGGTCTGGTACGCCGGGTTCGCCGACAAGCTCTCGCAGGTGCTCGGCGGGACGAACCCGGTCGCCGGCCCGTACTTCAACTTCACGATTCCCGAGCCGACCGGCGTCGTCGCGACGATCGCACCCGACGAGCCGCCGCTCCTCGGGCTCGTGTCGCGCATCGCGCCGGTGCTCACCGGCGGCAACGCCGTGGTCGCCCTCGCCTCCGAGACGCAGCCGCTGGCGGCGATCGAGCTCGCCGAGGCGATCGCGACCAGCGACGTGCCCGGCGGTGTCGTCAACCTGCTCACCGGCCTTCGTGCGGAGCTTGCTCCCTGGCTCGCGAGCCACATGGACGTGAACGCGATCGACGTGACCGGCGCCGACGGCCTGCGCGCGGAGCTCGAGACCGCCGCGGCCGAGAACGTGAAGCGCGTCGTGTCGGGCAAGCCCGACAGCCAGTCGCTCTACGAGATCTCTGCCTTCCTCGAGCTGAAGACGGTCTGGCACCCGATCGGCGTATGAGCGCCTTCGACCACCTCGACGAGATCGCGCCGAACGTGATCTGGGACGGCGTGATCGGCCGTTCGCTGCACGGCGCCGAAGCGACGCTCGTCCGCGATCGAGCTCGCCCCGGACACGACCGTGCCGGAGCACCAGCACGTCAACGAGCAGATCGGGATCCTCACCGGCGGCTCGCTGACCTTCTGGATCGGCGGTGAGGAGGGAGAGCTGCGCCCCGGGGCGACCTGGGTGATTCCCGCAAACACCCCGCATTCGGTGCGCTCCGGGCCGGACGGCGCGACGCTGATCGAGGTGTTCTCGCCGCCTCGCACCGACTGGGCGGGACACGAGCGCCTCCCGCCGAGCACGCCGCGGGGCTTCTAGGCAGTTACGCTTCGGGCAAGCAGTGCCTGGACCACGCCGCCTCAGCCACCACATCTCGGACGGAGATGGGATCGCGATCATCGTCTGCGTCGACGACGCCGGCGCCGCGCGAGACGCCGAGCAACAGGGCGCGAAGGCGGTGGCGCTCTCCGCGGCGATCGCCGGCATCCGCGATGCGACGAGCCTGCCGCTCCTCTGGATCGGCAGAGGGACGCCCGGCGAGGCCGACGCGGTGAGGATCCGCCCCGGCGACGTCCAGCGGCACGGGAACCTCGAGTCGGTCGTCGACGTGCGCGACGAGGACGAGCTCGAGCTCGCGCTCGAGCAGCTCGATCCGGAGATCTTCCTGCTCACAGCCGGTGAGGTCGACGACGACGTCGACCCGCTCGACGCCGTGCTCGAGCTGCTGCCGGATGTTCCGGCCGGCAAGCTGGCGATCGCCCAGGTCGACGTGGAGAACCGGGACGAGGTGCTCGCTCTCGAGCGCGCCGGGATCGACGCGGTGCTCGTCTCCGCCGGGGACGTGCGCGACCTCGTCGGCCAGCAGCCGGTCGACGTCTAAGTCGCGGCGCTACCATGGCGCCCTTGTGAGAGGGCTCCTCACGTTTTCCCTGCTCCTCGGGGTGTGCGCGCTGCTCGCGACGGGCTGCTCCGGCGGCGCCAAGCAGGCGACTGCCGCTCCGGCCGCCGCGCCGAAGCCGCATTGTCCCGGCCGCGCGGGCTGGCAGAAGCTCGCGAACCAGATCAAGGCGCCGGTCTACTGCCCCGGCTGGCTGCCCGACCCGCTCGTCGGCAAGCTCGGCGGCCAGTGGAACAACATCAACTCGGTCTCGCCCGATCGCAGCTACCTCGAGAGCTTCGTCTGGCAGGAGACCGGCGGCGGCGCGGCGGGCGGCGAGCTGCACGTCAACCTGCGCGCGTATCCGGGCCGCACCACGATTCCCACCTGCCGCACGGGCGGCGTCGACAGCCGGAACGTCCCTTGCTTCGACCAGCCGACAGCCTCGATCAGCGCGAACGGGATCAAGACGCGCCTCTACACCGTGAACCAGGATGCCGACCAGTGGCACGCGGCGCTCGTCTGGCGCGCGAACGGCAACCTCTACACGCTCTCCGAGCACGTCGCGCCTCCGCTCACCTTCGATCACGTCGTGCGCTACCTGAAGCAGGAGCTGAAGGCGCTCGTGCGGATCGACCCCTCGACCTGATGAAGCTCACGCGGAGGCAGGTTCTCGCCGGCGCCGCCGCCGGTTTCGTCACCGCGGGCGCCGTGTACGAACTCGTCGATCAACTGTCCGGCGGCACGCCGCAGCGGGCCGCGGGCGGGCAGCGGCTGCCCGAGCAGCATCTGCTCGACGGCATTCGCGTCGTCCAGTCGGACGGTGTCGCGGTGCTCGTGCCTCCGCTTCACCACGAGATCGTCACGGCTCGGGTCGCCGCGAACCGCGCTGACCTGCGCGACGCGCAGGCATCGCTCGAGCAGGTGCTGGCGGGTCTCGACGCCGACTACGCCCCGACGCCGGCCGGCCTCGGGGTGACGGTCGCCTGGGGGCTGCCGTACTTCAACCGGCTCACGCCCGCCGCCCTGCGCCGGTATCTCCCGCTGGACCGGCGCGCGGGGAAGCCGGTGCTGTTCGACGCCGAGCGTTTCCAGAGCGATCCGTTCGACACGAAGCTCGAGGCGAACGACGTGGCCTTCCTCATCCGCTCCGACGTGCGCGCGCACATCGACGATGCGACGAAGCGCCTGCGAGACTCGAAGCTGTTCGAGCTCACGTCGATCCGGCGCGGCTTCGCCGGCGGCGGCTTCGACGGCGAACGGTCGCTGCCGAAGCAGATGGCCGAGGCGGCCCAGATCCCGGGTGCGGATCTGATCCCCGAGACTGCGGAGCTTTTCCTCGGTTTCACGTCGACGCAGCGCGCAGGGATGGGCCCGGGCCCGATCGCGAACTTCGAGACCCTCGGCTACGTCGACTTCCGCGGCAGCGACTACTTCGTCCACGGCACTCATATGCACCTGTCGCACATCCACGAGGACGTCGAAGCCTGGTATCTCAACTTCGACTTCGACGAGCGGGTCACGACGGCCTTCCGGCCCAACCTCGACGTCAAGGAGGGCACCCAGACCGTGCGTCAGGGCCCGCAGGATGTCTCGAGCACGGCGGACGTGCATCGCGACTACCGGAGCTCCGGACGGATCGGGCACAGCGCGTCGATTCAGACGACCTCGCGGCTCGACCGCGACGTCGCGGTCGAGGGTGTCGTCTACCCGAAAGGGACGGCGATCCCGGTTCGCGCCGACTTCAACACGCTGGACAACCCGTTCATGTGGTCGGTGCATCTCGACGAGATCGGCGAGGTGCCGGCCGCGGGCGTGCATTTCGTCGTCTTCAACCCGACCGGTGACGACTTCCGCCGCAACCGCCTCGCGATGGACGGCCAGCTGCCGGGCGGCAAGATTGCGTTCACCCCGCGTGACCGAAACCAGGGGTTCAACTCGATCCTCTCGACGACGCACCGCCAGAACTTCCTGGTCCCGCCGCGACGCCACCGGAGCTTCCCGCTCGCCGAGCTCTGAACGGGGCCGAACCAGATTCGTTCTTTGAATCTGATTCGGGAGTTTCTCGGAGGGCTGGGCAGTTCGAAACTCGTGAATCTGGTTCGGCTGCGCCGAATCAGATTCGTTCTTAACCGAAGAAGGTGCGCGCGACGTCGTACCAGTCGGCAGGGACGGTCTTCAGCTCGGCTGTCGCCTCGTCGAGCGACACCGAGATCACGTCGTCGCCGCGCAGCGCAGCCATCTGCCCGAACCGGCCCTCGTGGACGAGATCGGCCGCCTTGAGACCGAAGCGCGTCGCGAGGATCCGGTCGCGTGCCGTGGGCGAGCCGCCGCGCTGGACGTGCCCGAGCACGGTGACGCGTGTCTCGAACCCGGTGCGGCTCGCGATCTCGTCACCGAGCTGCTCGCCGACGCCGCGCTTGGCGAGCAGCTTGTGCCCGAACTGGTCGACCTCGCCCTTGTCCTCGGCCCCTGCGAGCTCGCAGCCTTCGCTGATCACGACGATCGAGAAGTTCTTGCCGCGGCCGTGCCGGCGGCGGATCTCGGCTTCGACGTCGTCGAGCACCACGGGACGCTCGGGGATCAGGATCACGTCGGCGCCACCGGCGATGCCGCTGTGCACCGCGATCCAACCCGCGTGGCGCCCCATCACCTCGACGACCATCACGCGGTTGTGCGACTCCGCCGTCGTGTGGATCCGGTCGATCGCCTCCGTGCAGATCGCGACCGCGGTGTCGAAGCCGAACGTGTAGTCCGTGCCGGAGAGGTCGTTGTCGATCGTCTTCGGCACACCGACCACCGGCAGGCCGAACTCCGTGAACAGCTTCGAGGCGACGCCCAGCGTGTCCTCGCCGCCGATCGCGACCAGCGCGTCGAGATCCTCGAACGACCTGCGCACCTTCTCCACGCCGCCTTCGATCTTGTACGGATTGGTGCGGGATGTGCCGACGATCGTGCCGCCGCGCGGCAGGATCCCCGAGATCTCATTCGGCCCGAGCGGCTCGAACAGGTGCTCGACCATCCCACGCCAGCCCTCACGCACGCCGACGACCTCGTAGCCGTTCGCCCACGACCGACGCGCGACGGCGCGGATGACCGCGTTCAGGCCTGGACAATCTCCTCCGCCGGTGAGCACTCCGATCCGCATTGATCCGAGTTTACGTTCAGGCGCCGCTTCTGCTGCAGTTCCAACCGACAATGGCGGAGTGCCGCGCATCTCCATGCTTGCCGTCGCACTGCTCGTCTTCGCCGTGGCAGGAAACGCGGCCGGACGCGGGCCGGCTCTTGCCGACGCTCATCCGTGCGCGGGGGTGTCGGGCTTCACGTGCTCGACCCTGACCGTCCCGCTCGACCACTCGGGCCGCCGCTCCGGGACGCTCGACCTCGCTGTGGCGGCCGCCGACAACGTGAACGCACCCCGGGGCGTGCTCCTGCTCCTGACCGGCGGCCCGGGCCAGCCGGGGCTGCCCGCCCTGCCGCGCGTCTCGAACATCGTCGGGGCGGAGCGCGATGCCTACCGCATCGTGGTGTTCGATCAGCGCGGGACCGGCGCCGGCGCGCTCGACTGCCAAGCGCTGCAGGCTGCGATGGGCAGCTCCGACCTCACGCCGCCGCCGGCGGATGCGGTTCGCGCCTGTGCCGCGCAGCTCGGGAGCCGCCGTCAGTTCTTCGGGACCGACGACGTCGTCGCGGACATCGAGTCGCTCCGGCGGGCGCTCGGCGTGAGCCGGCTCGTCGTCGACGGGATCTCGTACGGCACCTACGTCGGCGAGCGCTACGCGCTCGCTCATCCCAAGCGGGTGTCGAAGCTCGTGCTCGATTCCGTCGTGCCGCAGGTGGGTGAGACCGATCTCGGCCTGGACGAGTTCCGGGGCGCGCGGCGCGTCCTGCGGGACGTCTGCGGCAGCAGTGTGTGCGCCGCCGATCTCGCCGCGGCCGTGCGCAAGACCGGCCGGGGGCCGGCGATCTTCGATGCGCTCACGCTCGAGAGCATCGTCGACCCTTCCTATCGATCGACCTTCGACATGCCCGCGCTGTTGCACGGCGCGGCGAACGGCGATCCCGGCGGGCTCCTGCAGTTCCTCCACACCGCGAAGACGTGGCAGGAGGCGCCCGCCCAGGCGCTCGACCAGGGGCTGCACGCGAGCGCGCTGTGCGCCGACTGGCGCTACCCGTGGGGCGACTCGGGCTCGCCGGTCGCCGGCCGCGAGGCCGAGCTGCACGCTGCAGTCGCGCGGCTTCCGTCGAGCGCCTTCTATCCCTTCGACCGTGCCACGGCGCTCGGGAACGGCTTCGTCCGCCAGTGTTTGCCGTGGACGCCGACGCCGCCGACCCCGTTGCCGCCGCGAAGGGCGCTGCTCCGCGTGCCGACGCTCCTCGTCAACGGCGACCACGATCTGTCGACGCCGCTCGAGTGGGCGCGCAAGGAGCTTGCGCTCGCCCCGCACGGCAAGCTCGTCGTCGTGCATGGCGCGGGCCACTCGGTTCAGTCACGGGCGGTCAGTCCGGCGGGCCGCCGGGCGGTGGCTCGCTTCTTGCTGCGCTGAGCTCGGCCTCGACCGCATCCAGCACCTCGTTGGCGCTGCCGTCGCGTTCCTCCGGCTCGCCCCAATGCCACTGCTCGAGGTAGGCGTCGCTGCCGGTCAGCCCCTGCGCCATCGCGACGCGGTCGATCTCCTGCTGGAACCAGTCGGGCAGCTGGCGCGAGAGCTTGCTGCCGTCCTCAGCGGTCGCCCGCAGAAGCGACGGGATCTCCTGCCAGTAGAGCACCTGAATCGTCGTCACGCTCCGGGCCATGGCGATTTATAGTCCGCGGCCGGCTCGGGGTAGCAACAATGGCGCTCCGATGCTGCGCGGTGAGCTAGAGCGGTTCCTGCGCTCCGACGTCGTCTTGATCGCGTCGATCGCATTCATCCTCGTCGTGACGCTCACGCCCATGGCCGGAGACCACGAGGTTCACCTCGGTCCTCTGCGGGACGTGCTGGCCGCCTTCAGCCCTGCCTGGGATCCACTGAAGCTCGCCGACCTGCTCGGCAACATCGCGCTCTTTGCCCCATTCGGCATCGTCCTCGGTGTCCGAGGGCTCGGAGGAAGGCAGGCCGTCCTGCTCGGCTGCGCGCTGTCGACCGCGATCGAACTGACGCAGCTGTTCGTGCCCGGGCGCACGACGTCCGTCGACGATGTGCTCCTCAACACACTCGGAACCGCGCTCGGCTTCCTCGTCGGCCGACGCGTCCCCGTTGATCCTTCCACCGATTAGGATCGGCCCATGGCGACGACCCAGGAGGTGCTGAAGCAGGTTCCGCTCTTCAACGAGCTCAACCAGCGGCAGCTGAAGCGGCTCGGTGCCAAGTTCAAGGACCGTCGGTTCCTGCCCGGGACGACGATCGTCCGGCAGGGGAAGATGAGCGGGATCGGCTTCTTCGTCGTGGTCGACGGGGAGGCGTCCGTGAGCGTGGACGGGAAGGTCGTCGCCGGGCTCGGCGCGGGCGACTACTTCGGAGAACTTGCTCTGATCGCCGAGCGCGAGCGCACCGCGACCGTGACGGCGACGACGGCGGTCGACTGCCTCGAGATCCCGGTCTGGGACTTTCGAGATTTCGTCAAGAGCGACCCCGACATCTGCTGGAAGCTCCTCCAGCACGTCGTCAACTCGCTTCTGGACGAGCGCAGCTCGTAGCTCGACACCCGACGGGCGGATCGACGCGCAGGATTCCGTGCGTCGATGCCGAAGAGATCACGAATCCTCGCCGGTCGGCCCACCGGTGAGCTCGAGGCGGATGTGGAGGATGAGCAGACAGGCGCTTTTGCGGCTCTTGCTTCTCGCGGTGCTCGTGGTCGTCGCGACCGCGAGTGTGAGCGCGACCGCGGTCGCGAATGGGAGCTCCAACCAGCCGAGTCGCACTCGGTTCGACGGCATCCCCGGGGTGGGCGGCCTCTACGCAGGCTGCTACGACCTTTCGACGGGTGACCTTCGCCTCGTGCGTGCGACGGTCGGGTGTGACAGGACCTCCGAGCGCCGCGCATCGTGGAACAAGATCGGCCCCCGTGGCCCGGCCGGCGCGAATGGGCGCTCTGGAGCGGCCGGCTCGCGCGGCTCCACCGGCGCCGCCGGCGCAACCGGTGCGCAGGGCCCGCCCGGGGCCGTTGGAGCTACCGGCCCGCCGGGACCGGCTGGGCTCGCGGGAGACGCCGGAACTGCGGGAGCTGCCGGAGCTGCCGGCCCGCAGGGGCCGGTCGGCCCCGCCGGTGCTGCGGGCGCCACTGGTCTGCCGGGCCCCGCAGGCGCCACCGGAGCTGCCGGCGCGCAGGGGCCCGCCGGTGCTGCAGGCGCCACGGGCGCCACGGGTGCTGCCGGAGCTGCCGGCCCCGCCGGTGCTGCTGGGGCTGCCGGTCCGCAGGGGCCCGCCGGGCCCGCGGGTGCCGCGGGTGCTGCTGGTCCGCAGGGGCCGGCTGGGCCCGCGGGTGCTGCTGGTCCGCAGGGGCCGGCTGGGCCTGCGGGTGCTGCCGGGGCTGCCGGAGCCGCCGGGCCGCAAGGCCCTGCAGGGCCCGCGGGCCCGACCAGCTCTCAGATCGTGACCAGCTCTGCGACGTCTGCCGTGGCCGCGGCGGTGAACACCGTGACGACCGCATCGGTCGCGTGCCCGGCCGGCAAGGTCCTGCTGGGCGGCGGCGCTGAGGTCACGACCACAGCGGCCCAGAAGAGCCGCGCTGTGCTCGTCTCCTCCTACCCCAGCGCCGGCGGCTGGACGGCGGCGGTCGTCGCGAATTCGGCGCTCGGCGCCGGCAACACGATGACAGTCACGGCCTACGCCGTTTGCACCGCCTAGCCGCCGTTCCCGGCGATGCCCTCAGCGCGCGCGCTGCTTGCGGTTCTGGACGAACTGGAAGCCGAAGCGGCCCTTGATGCAGAGGTTGCCGCGCGTCACGTCGTGATCGTCGGGAGACGTGACGTTGACGATGTCGCCCTTCTGAACGTGCAGCTCGAGGTTGCAGCCGACACCGCAGTACGGGCACACCGTCGTCACGACCTCCTCCGCTGCTTCGTCCCAGGTGCCGGCCTGGCGGCGGTCGTACTCGCTCTTCGACATCAGCGCGCCCGTCGGGCACACGGCGATGCAGTTCCCGCAGTAGACGCATGCCGACTCGGGGAGCGTCACGTCGAGCTCGGTCGAGATGTGCGCGCCGAAGCCGCGTCCTGCCACCGCGATCGCGAAGGTGTTCTGAGCGTCCTCGCCGCAGGCCGAGACGCACTTGTAACAGAGGATGCACCGCGAGTAGTCGCGCACGTAGAGGTCGTTGTCGATCTTCACGTCCTGCGCAACCGTCGCGGCCGCTGCGCCGAAGCGCTCCGGCTTCGCGTCGTAGCGCTCGCTGTAGCTCAACGCGTCGGGCGCCAGCGAGAGATCGACCGACGAGCCGAGCAGCTCGAGCACGAGCTTGCGGCTCGTGCGCACGCGCTCGGAGTCGGTATGGACAACCATGCCCGCCTCCGCCTTGCGAGAGCATGACGGCACGAGCGTTCGCGCCCCCTCTAGCTCGACGACGCAGACGCGGCAGACGTTCACCGGTGTCAGCGTGTCTCCGTAGCAGAGCGTCGGCGTATCGATCCCGAGTAGACGGCAGGCATCGAGGATCGTCGAGCCCTCCAGCACGCGGACGGGCCGGCCGTCGACGGTCAGCTCGAGCATCTTCTTCGGCGCGGCGATGGAAACCACGGTTGTCATGCGGATTTCCGCTCCCGACGCCGGCCAAGCCGGCGTCTCCGCTCTTTGGCGACCTCCGTCGAGCCTACGGTCACGTGAAGACTCCCAGATTGGCGATCGCGGACTCGATCGCATTGGCGGCCGTCTGGCCGAGGCCGCAGATCGAGGCATCGCGCATCACCTGTGCGAGCTCGGCGAGCGTCTCGCGCTCGTCCTCGTGCGGCGCACCGGCGGCGAGGCGCTGCACGGCCTCTTCCTGCCGCACCGTGCCGACGCGGCACGGCACGCACTGGCCGCAGGACTCGTCGCGGAAGAACTCGGCGATCCGCAGCAGCGCGGGGACGAGCTCCGCCTGCTCGTCGTAGACGATCACGACCCCCGAGCCGAGCGTGACGCCGGCGGCACGCGTGTCCTCGTGGGTCAGCTTCAGATCGAGCAGGTCAGGCCCGACGAACGCGCCGGCTGCGCCGCCGAGCAGCACCGCCTTCGGCGGCGCCGAGCCCGCCAGGTCGAGCAGCTCGCGCAGTGTCGCGCCGAAGGGCAGCTCGTAGAGCCCCGGCCGCTCGACGCAGCCCGAGACACAGAAGAGGCGCGTGCCGGTCGAGCCCTCCGTGCCGGTCTGCGCATACTGCGCGCCGCCCTCGCGGAGCACCTCCAGCACGTTGAAGAGCGTCTCGACGTTGTTCACTGCGGTCGGCTTGCCGAAGAGGCCGACCTCGACCGGGAACGGCGGCTTGTTGCGCGGCTCTCCTCGGTAGCCCTCGATCGACTGGAAGAGCGCCGTCTCCTCGCCGCACACGTACGCGCCGGCGCCGATGCGCAGCTCGACCTCGAGCCCGCGGAGGTGCTCCCTGCTCTGCGCGATCGCGTGCCTGATCCGCTCGTGCGCGAGCGGGTATTCCGCCCGCACGTAGATGAATGCCTTGTCCGCACCCGTCGCGAAGGCTGCAATCGCAATCGCCTCGATCAGCGCGAACGGGTCGCTCTCCATCAGCACGCGATCCTTGAACGTCCCCGGTTCCGATTCGTCGGCGTTGCACACGACGTAGTGGGGCCGGGCGGGCTGCTTGGCGACGGCCTCCCACTTGACTCCGGTCGGGAACGCCGCGCCGCCCCGGCCAAGGAGGCGCGAGTCGGACAGCTCGCCGATCACGGCCTCCGCGCCCAGCTCGCGCGCGTGCCGCAGCCGCTCGAAGCCGCCGGCAGCGACGTATGCAGCCAAAGAGGTCGGATCGATGCCGGCGCCGATCCGGCGCAGCAGGCGCAGCGAAGGGTCACCTGCCTGCGGGAGCGGCGGTGCCGTCTCGGGGAGCTGCAGCTCACGCGGCTCCACGCCGGCGATCGTGCGATAGGAGGCAGGAGCGCGCTCGCACAGTCCGAGACACGGGCTCGGATGCTCGCCCGGCCCGACCTGCGCGCCCTTGAGCGCGCACGAGAGGTCGGTGCAGACGTGCGTGACGTCCGACGGGCGCTCCTCGAGTGCGAGCAGCGCGTAGAAGCTCGCGACCCCGTAGGCATCCGCAGGCGGCACCGAGAGCCGGCGCGACGCATACCCGAGCGCTCCCTCGCTCACCCAGCCCACGCGGAGCTGGGCGGCACGCAGCGCGGGGAGGAGGAGCTGCCGCCTCGTCCGGTCGGCGCGTGCGATGCGATCGCTTAGGGCCTCCGGCGCGCCGACCACCGCGTCGATCGCTTCCCGCTCCGCGTCGGTCGGAGCGGCCTCGAGCAGGTTGATGTCCATCGGTCGCTCTAGACCCTCTCCACGCGGATCGCCGTCGCCTTGAACTCCGCGGTGCCCGAGAGCGGGTCGGTCGCGTCGATCGTGAGCACATTCGTCTCGACGAGGTCGGGGAAGTGCAGGTTCATGAAGGCGAGCCCGGGTCTCAGGTTCGAGACGAACGCGACCGGAGCCTCGACCGAGCCGCGGCGTGAGGTGACGAGCGCGCGGCCGCCGTCGACGAGCCCGTAGCGCTCACCGTCCTGCGGCGAGACGAGCAGCGCCTCGCCGCCCACGTGCAGGGGCGATTCGAATCCTCCGGTCTGCACGCCGGTGTTGAACGACTCGAGCCGGCGGCCGGTGGTGAGCCGGAGCGGGAAGTCGTCGTCCAGCAGGTCGACGGGCGGTGAGTGCTTGACCGGCATGAACGGCGCAGGCGTCTCGACGACGTCGTCCCACAGGCGCGCGTGCAGGAACTGGTCGCCGGGATGCTCCTCGTCCCAGCACGGCCAGTGCAGGCCGCCGAGCTCGTCGAGCCGCTCATAGGACATCCCGGCGTGCATCGGCGACAGCGTTCGGACTTCGTTCCAGATGTCCTCGGGATCCGTGCTGCCGAGGTGGGTGCCGAGCCGCTTCGCAAGCTCGTAGACGATCTCGATGTCGTCGCGGGCTTCGCCGGGCGGGTCGAGTGCCTTGCGGACGCGCTGGACGCGCCGTTCGCTGGAGGTGACCGTGCCCTCGGACTCCGCCCAGCCGGCGCAGCCGGGCAGGACGACATCCGCCAGTTCCGCCGTCTTCGTGAGGAAGATGTCCTGGACGACGAGGTGGTCGAGCTCGCGCAAGATCTTCCGGGCACGCGTCTGGTCGGCCTCCGACTGGGCCGGGTTCTCGCCGACCACGTAGAGGGCGCGCAGGTCGCCGTGCTCCATCGCCTCGAACATCTCGGTCAGGTGCAGCCCTTTCTTCGGGGGGATGGTCGTGCGCCAGGCCGCGTCGAACTTCGCGCGGACCGCGGCATCCTCGACGTCCTGGAAGCCCGGCAGCTTGTTCGGGATCGCGCCCATGTCCCCGCCGCCCTGCACGTTGTTCTGGCCGCGCAACGGCTGCAGGCCGGCGCCGTAGCGCCCGACCCCGCCGACGAGCAGCGACAGGTTGATGAGGGCGAAGACGTTGTCGACGCCGTTGTGGTGCTCGGTGATCCCGAGTGTCCAGCAGATCTGCGGATTTTTCGCGTTGCCCCACGCGAGCGCGAGCTCGCGGATTGCGTCGGCCGGGACGCCGGTCGCCCGCTCGGCCGCCTCGAGCGTCCACGGCTCCACGGATTCCCGGAACGCCTCGAACCCGCTCGTTGCGCGTGAGATGAACTCCTCGTTGGCGAGACCGCTGACGATGATCTCGCGCGCGACCGCATTGGCGAGCGGGATGTCGCTGCCGACGTCGAGACCGAGCCAGAGATCGGCCCACTGGGCCGAGACGGTGCGACGTGGGTCGACGACCATGAGCTTCGCGCCGCGATGGACCGCCTTCAGCACATGGTGGAAGAAGATCGGATGCGCTTCGCGCGCGTTCGAGCCCCAGAGCACGATCAGGTCCGCACGCTCGCGCAGCTCCTCGTAGGAGCTGGTACCGCCACCGGCACCGAACACCGTCGCCAGACCGACGACGCTAGGAGCGTGTCAGGTGCGGTTGCAGGAGTCGACGTTGTTCGAATGCAGGACGACCCGGCTGAACTTCTGTGTGGCGAAGTTCAACTCGTTCGTGGTCTTGGAGCAGCTGAAGATGCCGGTCATCGCACCTTCGTCGAGTACCTTGCGGAAACCGGATGCGGCGCGGTCGAGCGCCTCGTCCCAGGTCGCGGTCCTCAGCTCTCCGTGCTCACGAACGAGCGGCTGGGTCAGCCGTTGATACCTCGGAGCCATTCCTCGAGTCTAGAGACTCGAGCCCCGCGAGCCAGGCGGTGGTACGGCGCCGCAGGACGTCCTCCTCGGTGCGAGCCCATTCGCGCTCGTGTGCGTACAACTCCTGTGCGCGCAGGTCCGGACGGCCCGGGACGAGCGGCTCGAGAAGCGACGGATCGTCGAGTGCGGGCGCGAGCACCTCGGGCGCGAGCGAGCCGTAGA
This sequence comes from uncultured Thermoleophilia bacterium, assembly GCA_963821575.1. Lineage (GTDB taxonomy): Bacteria > Actinomycetota > Thermoleophilia > Gaiellales > Gaiellaceae > PALSA-600. The sequence goes on along the minus strand of CAWGEJ010000011.1, from coordinate 576,236 downwards.
GATGCAGCAGGTGCGAGCGCGTCGCCGCGTCGAGCTCCAGCGGCCAGGCGATCCGCGCGAGGCCCGTTGCGCCGGGCAGCGGGCGCGGCTTGCGGTCGAGGTTGCGGACGCCGAGCTGCTCGAGTGCGTCCAGGGCGATGCGCCGGTAGGTCGTCAGCTTGCCCCCGGCGACGCTCAGCATCCTCGATCGCCCACGTGTGTAGACCGTCTCGCGACGGGCGCTCTCCGTCGAGCCGGGCCCGCCCGGCAGGACGCGCAGGCCCCAGAACGATGCGAGCACCGGCCCGAGATCGTGAACCGCGTCGCCCGCCTCGCCGAGGATCGTCCGCACGTCCTCGTCGGTGACCGCGCCGTCCTCCGGCTCGCCCTCGTGCAGCGTGTCCGTCGTCCCCAGCAAGAGCTTTCCCTCCCACGGGATGGCGAAGCTGACTCGCACCTTGTCGTGCGGAATCGTCACCGCGGCGCTCCAGCCTTCGCCGCCGTCGACGATCAGGTGCACGCCCTTGCTCAGGCGCACCGACGGAGCGGCGGTCGGGTCCTCGAGGCGCCGGACGCGGTCGAGCCACGGCCCGGTCGCGTTGACGATTCGGTCCGCCGCCACGCGCACCGTCTGTCCGTCGACGAGCACCTCGGCGCTGCGATTCCCGACCGCGGTGACCTCGGCGTAGTTGAGGACGACGGCGTTCCGGTCTGCCGCCCCCCGGACGTTCGCGATCGTCAGGCGTCCGTCGTTCGTCCACGCGTCCGCGTAGAGCGCCGACGAGTGCAGCCCTTCGGTTCGGAGCTGCGGCACCAGGCGCAGTGCGCGACTCGTACTGACCCGGCCGTTCAGCTTCGCGCGCGCGATCGCGGAGTAGAGGAGCACGCCCGTGCGCACGACCCAGGGCCGGTGGGGACCGTCGCGGTACAGGGGGAAGAGGAACGGCAGCCGCTCGACGAGGTGCGGCGCGACCACGCTCATCAGGTAGCGGCGCTCTTGATGGGCCTCGCGAACCAGGCGGACGTCGCCCATCTGAAGATAGCGGAGGCCTCCGTGCACGAGCTTCGACGACGCGCTCGACGTCGCGCCGGCGAAGTCACCGCGCTCGACGAGCGCCACGTCGAGCCCGTGCGCCGTCGCGGCCTCGGCGATCCCGGCGCCGATGATCCCGCCGCCGATCACGAGCAGGTCGAACCTGCGCGTCGCGAGCTGCTCGATGCTCGCTAGGCGATCCACAGCGGGTTCGTCCAGGCCCGTTTGCCGTTCGCGTCCGCGACCTCGATGCGCCCGTAGGGCTGGCGGAACGGGCGCTCCAGCCGGACGGCGGTGATCAGCCCGTCGTCGGTGCGTTCGAGCACTTCCGCGTTGTGTGGAATGCCCAGCCGGCCCGCGTTGACGCGCGCACCGCGGCAGCGTCCCGTGTAGAGGGTGATGCTCGCCGCCGGGCTGCAGCGCACCGTGACAGTGCCGTCGTCCACGTCGACGGTCTTGATCCGCGGCCCGGTCGACCCGTAGAACGCTCCTTCGCGCAGCGCGTCCAGCACCGCGTCCTGCGTCCGCTCGCGCGCCTTCACCCAGGTCCAGGCAAAGCCGCTGTCATACCCGGGATGGTGCGTGTCGTCGGTGGCGAGCCCGTAGAAGAGGCGACCGCCTTCGAGCGCCTCGTCCCAGTGCAGGCCCGCGTCGCCGCGGCCGAGCTCGAGCTCGCAGCCGGTGTTCCAGATCTCGATCCCGAGGAGGCCCTCACACGCCTCCCACTGCTCGACGCGGAGCCCGCTCCAGTAGGTGTGGGCGAGAAAGGGCACGCCGCCGTTCTCGACGATCCACGAGACGACCTCCTGCAGCGGCGCGAACTCGGTCTCGGGCACGGTCGGCTCGGTCTCGAGGCCCAGTGCGAGGACGTGGGCGTCGTCGGCCCGGGTCGGCGCGATCGCGTTCAGCTCCGCGGACGGGATGACCAGCAGCCCAGGCGTCGACGGCTCGTCGGTGCGCACCCAGTGGTCCGAGATCGCGAGCACGTCGTAGCCGGCCCAGTCGTAGTGCTGCACGAGCAACTTAGGGGCCAGATCGCCGTCTGAGTTGGTGGTATGGGCATGGAGGGCACAGCGGAGCCATTCTCCGGGCGCATCGAACGGGGCCATGCGTTCGAGCCTACTCCGTTGCCGTCTCGTAACGATCCGAGGTCCATATCGTGAAACACTCGCGGCGGCCTATTGAATCGACAGGCCCGCCGTGATCTTCTACCCGGAATACAACTGACCTTGAGGGGGATTGCATGGAGGACTACGAGGCCCAAGAAATCGAGTTCTGGGCCAAGCTCGAGGAGGAAGGGCTCAGCCGGTCGTCGATGCTGCGGCGCAGTGCGGCTGCGGCGATCGGCCTGACGGTGCTCGGCAGTGCCAGCACGGCGCTCGGTGCGACGCGCGCTCGTCTGGCCGCCCCGCCCACGAAGATGACCCCGGCAGGCATGGCGGATCTCGTCAAGGCGGCGAAGAAGGAGGGGCACCTGAACACGATCGCCCTGCCGCCCGACTGGGCGAACTACGGCGAGCTGATGTCGACATTCACGAAGAAGTACGGCATCGGTATCACCAACGACAACCCGAACGGCAGTTCGGCGCAGGAGAACCAGGCGATCGTTTCGCTGAAGGGTGACTCGCGCGCTCCCGACGTCGTCGACGTCGGCGTCTCCTTCGCGATCGCAGGCGCGAACACCGGCCTGTACGCGAAGTACTTCAACTCGAACTACAAGACGATCCCGCGTGCCATGAAGGACACGCGCGGCTTCTGGATGGGCGACTACTGGGGCGCGATCTCGATCGGCTACAACAAGTCGCTGATCAGCAACCCGCCCAAGACGTGGAAGGATCTCACGAAGCCCGAGTACAAGGGCAAGGTCGCGATGAACGGCAGCCCGCTCAGCTCCAACTCGGCGGTGTCGGGCGTTCTCGCCGCGACGCTCGGTGCGGGCGGCACGCTGCAGGACGTCACGCCGGGGATCGACTACTTCGCCGCCTTGAAGAAGTCGGGCAACTTCATCCCGGTGCAGACGACCCCGCAGACCGTTGCCTCGGGCCAGACCCCCATCTCGATCGACTGGGACTACAACAACCTTGCCTACATCAAGGAGTTCCCGGCCGCGAACTGGGCCGTCTCGATCCCGAGCGACGGTGTCTACGGCGGCTACTACGCCCAGGCGGTCAACGCAACGGCTCCGCACCCGAACGCTGCTCGCCTGTGGGAGGAGTTCGTCTACTCCGACCAGGGCCAGCTGATGTTCCTGAAGGGCTTCGCCCACCCGGCCCGGTTCAACGACCTGGCCACTCGCAAGGTGATCCCGAAGAACCTGCTGGCCGCACTGCCGCCGGCTTCGATCTACACGAAGGTGAAGTTCGCGAGCATCGCCCAGCAGACGAAGGCGAAGGCCGCGATCGCCATCCAGTGGCCGACGAAGCTCGGATAGTCCGATCTCGACGGTTCACGCAGCACCTGAGGCACTCCGGCCGGACAACAGTGTCCGGCCGGAGGCGCCTCTCTCTCGCCTGGATCGGCACGCTGCCGTTCTTCGCGTACACGATCCTGTTCCTGTTCCTGCCCGCGGCTTCGGTGCTCATCGGGGCCTTCCAGGGAGCGACCGGCGCCTGGACGCTTTCGAACGTCCGGCTGCTCTTTCAAACCCCGTACAGCGACGCGTACAAGACCAGCATCGAGATCAGCCTCGTCACCGCCCTGCTCGGCGGCGTCTTCGGGCTCTTCGTCGCGTACGCCGCGATCCGCGACGGGACGCCGAAGTTCGTTCGGTCGGGCCTGACCACCTTCTCAGGCGTCGCCGCGAACTTCGGCGGCATCCCGCTTGCCTTCGCGTTCATCGCGACCCTCGGTCCGCTCGGGATCGTGACCGTCTTCCTGCGCAACCACGGCTACGACCCGACCGCGCACGGCTTCAACCTCTTCTCCAAGACGGGAGTCGAGCTCGCGTACCTGTACTTCCAGCTCCCGCTGATGATCCTCGTGATCTCGCCGGCGATCGACGGGCTGCGGAAGGAATGGCGGGAAGCCGCCTCCAACCTCGGTGCGAACCAGTGGCAGTTCTGGCGCTACGTCGGCCTGCCGGTGCTGATGCCGTCGATCCTCGGCGCGATGATCCTGCTCTTCGGCAACGCCTTCGCGGCGTACGCGACCGCCTACAGCCTCACCTCGGGCTCGGTGAACATCGTCCCGATCCTGATCGGCGCCTACTACACGGGCAACGTGCTCAACAACCCGCATCTGGCCCAGGCGATGGCGTTCGGCATGTTCTGTCGTGTTGGCAGGGATGATGCTCGATCTACATCCCGCTGCAGCGGCGTTCGGCGCGGTGGGCGAAGTGAGATCGCGGCGGTTCATGGCGCCGTCGGCGGTGATCTGGCTGCTGCTCGCGGCCGCCTACTTCCTGCTGCCGCTCTTCTCGACGCTGCTCTTCAGCCTGCGCTCGAACCAGACCGGCAAGTGCTGCACCCTGCACAACTACGGGTGGGTGCTACACAACCCCGACTTCTGGAAGACGATCAGGATCTCGTTCATCTCGCGCTCGAGACGATCGTGATCAGCCTCGCGCTCTTCGTGCCGACGATCTACCTCGGTGCACCTGAAGGTGCCGAGGCTGCGGCCGGTGATCGCCTTCCTCGCCCTCATCCCGTTCGTCGTTCCGCCGATCGTGATGGTCGTCGGGCTGCTCAAGGTGTTCAAGGGGACGCCGGCGTGGTTCTACCAACAGCCGTGGGGCTTCCTCGCGGCTGCGTACGTGATCCTCGCGTTCCCGTACATGTTCTTCTCGCTCGACGCCGGTTTCCGGTCGATCGACGTTCACACGCTCACCGAGGCGTCGCAGAGCCTCGGTGCGCGCTGGGCGACCACGCTCTTCCGCGTGATCCTGCCGAACATCCGCGCTGCGGCCCTGGCGGCGTCGTTCCTGACGCTCGCGATCGTGATGGGCGAGTTCACGATCGCGAACCTCGCCGCCTTCCACACCTTCCCGATCTTCATCCAGTACGTGAACGAGTCGCAGGGCTATCCCGGCCGGCGCCCTGACGCTGATGAGCTTCGGCATCACCTGGGCGGCGATGCTCTCCCTGCTCGCGGTGGTCGGGCGGAGCCGCAGCCAGTCCCGGGTCGTGGCGGGGGCCAGATGAGCTACCTCGAGCTCGAGAACCTCCATCGTGACTTCGGCCCGGTGAAGGCGCTGAACGGGATCAACATCACGCTCGGTGAAGGCGAGTTCCTGTCGCTGCTCGGGCCGTCGGGCTGTGGCAAGACGACCGCGCTGCGTCTGGTCGCGGGCTTCGACCGGCCGAACCAGGGCCGCATCGTCGTCGACGGCAAGGACGTCACGAGCGTCGCTCCCAACAAGCGCGACATGGGGATGGTCTTCCAGGCCTACTCGCTCTTCCCGAACATGACTGCTCGCCAGAACGTCGAGTTCGGGCTGAAGATCCGAGGCAAGCACAAGCACGACCGTGGCAAGCGCGTCGACGAGCTGCTCGAGCTCGTTGGTCTCGGCCACGCGGCGACCCGCTACCCGCATCAGCTCTCCGGCGGCATGCAGCAGAGGGTCGCGCTCGCCCGCGCGCTCGCGATCGAGCCGCGCGTGCTGCTCCTCGACGAGCCGCTGTCGGCCCTCGACGCGAAGGTGCGCGTGCAGCTGCGCGAGGAGATCCGCCGCATCCAGCTCGAGCTCGGCATCACCACGCTGTACGTCACGCACGACCAGGAGGAGGCGCTCGCGGTCTCCGACCACGTAGCGGTGATGTTCGGTGGCGTGATCGAGCAGATGGGCACGCCGGCGGAGATGTACACGGCGCCGGCGACTCCGTTCGTCGCGGAGTTCATCGGGACGATGAACCGCCTCGAAGCGGTCGTGATCGACGGCGCGACCGGGGAGGTGGAGCATGCGGGGATCCGGCTCATCGTCGATGCGGCGCGGGGCCGGCGGAACGGCGAGCGGGTGCTCGTGCTGATCCGGCCCGAGTCGCTCGAGCTGGAGGCCCACACGAACGGTGCCGCGCCGAACTCGTTCTCGGGCGAGGTGCTGACCCAGACGTTCCTCGGTCCGGTGACTCGCGTGAAGGTGACCGGCGGCGGGACGAGCCTGATCGCCGACATGTCGACGGCCCGTGCAGCTGCGCTGCCCGTCGGCGCCCGGGTCACCGCGAAGATCCCATCGGAGGGCGCGAAGCTGATCAGCCTGCCGGACGACGGCCCAGGGCTGCCAGTGCTCGATCCGGACGATCCGTAAAGACCCCGGTGACTCCCAGCCGGGCGAGCTCGGCGATCCGCGCCACGTCGTTGACGGTGTAGACGGTCGTCTCGAGGCCGTACCGGCGGGCAGTCTCGAGCCCGCGCTTGGTGAGCCGGTCGTTCCGAAACCCGACCGCCCAGCCTCCCGCTGCTCGTCGGATCGAGACGCCGAGGCCGACGTGCTGCACCGTTCGGATCGCCGGGCGCGTCGCCTGGGCCTCTTCGATCGCCCGGCGCTGGAAACAGACGAGCACGTCGTCGTCGTGCATCAGCGCGAGTGCGCGCCGCACCGTGTCGCCGTGCGGCCGCTTCAACTCGACCATCGCGCCGATCCGGCCGTGGCAGAGGTCGAGCACCTCGGCGAGCGTCGGGTACCTGACGCCGCGCTGCGGTGCGTCGTGGGTGACGCTGAAGTCGTTGTGGACGTCGAACTCGACGAAGTCGGCGCCGACCTGGATCGCCCGCTCGAATGCAGGCAGCGTGTTCTCCGGGAGGTCGTGCGACGCACCACGGTGCGCGATCACGATCATCAGTCGAGAAGGCGCCGCATCACGCCCACGTCGATGCGGTCGATCAACTCGTCCGCCTCGCCGAGGCGATGCGGGTCGAGCGTCCCGCTCATCGCGAGCACGTGTCCGATGCCGGCCGCGCGGGCCGATGCGATCCCGGCCTCCGTGTCCTCGAAGACGACGGTGTCCGCTGCGCTCGACGCCGAGCAGCTGCGAGCGCCGCGAGGTAGCCCTCCGGATCCGGCTTGCCGGCGGCGACGTCGTCCGAGGAGACGATGCCGCGGAACAGCGGCGCGAGGCCGGCGGCCTCGACCACCGGCTCGATCTCCGCGCGCACCGCGCCGGAGCAGATCGCGAGCGGCACGCGCTCCGCGGCGTAACGGACGGCCTCGCGCGTGTGCTCGTGCACCGACGAACCGTCGGCGACCGCTTGCCGGTAGAGCGCGACACGCTCCGCGATCACGGCGTCGACGTCGGGGTGGTCGCGCCCGAGCCAGCGTGCGCACGATCTCCGGGTCGGACAGCCCGGCGAGCTCGTCGAAGTACTCCTGGGCCGAGAGCGGCTTGCCGTGCTCGGCGAAGAGGTGGATGAAGATCTCGCAGAGGACCGGCTCGTCGTCCGAGAGCGTGCCGTTGAAGTCGAAGATCAGAGCACGCGTCGCCACCGGGTGAAGATCGTAGTGTTGGCGGATGACGACGACGGCGTTGCTGCTGGCGCTCACCGCCGCCGTCGTGCACGCGATCTGGAACGTGCTGCTCGCGCGTGCCCGGGACCCGCAGGCGGCGACGGCGGTCGCGCTCCTCTTCGCCGAGGTCGTGTTCGCCGTTCCGGCGTGGCTCGCCTGGCGTATGGACCGGGCTGTCTGGCCGTACCTGATCGCGAGCGGCGCCCTCCAGCTTCTCTACTTCGCTCTCCTCGTCACGGCGTACCGCCTCCTGCCGCTCTCGGTCGTCTACCCGGTCTCGCGGGGCGTTGCACCGGTGCTCGTGCTGGCGATCGGCGTCGTCGTCCTCGGTCATGCGACCTCGGCAGGCCAGGTCGCCGGGGTCTGCCTCGTCGGAGCGGGGATCCTGCTCGTCCGTGGCCTGCGGCCGTCGGTCGGGCGAGGCATCGTCTTCGGGCTCGTGATCGCGTGCGTGATCGCGACCTACACGCTCGTCGACAAGAAGGGCGTCACGTTCGCCGCGGCGCTGCCTTATCTCGAGCTCTCGATGCTCGCACCCGCGCTGATCTACGCCGCCTACATCGCGAACGCCAAGGGACTCCCGGCGCTGCGCGCGGAGGTCAACCGCTCGACCCTGGTCGCGGGGATCGCCACCTTCGGCGCGTACTGCCTGGTCCTGCTGGCGCTCCAGCGCGCCCCCGCGGCGCCCGTCGCGGCGGTGCGCGAGACGAGCGTCGTCGTGGCCGCCCTGCTCGCATGGCGCTTCCTCGCCGAGCCCGTCGGGTGGACACGTGTCGCCGGGGCGGTGGCTGTCGCCGGCGGCATCGCGCTCGTCTCGTTGACCTGATCTGAATCTGATTCGGCGAAGCCGAACCAGATTCACGAGTGTCGAACCGTCAACGGCTCCCGAGAAACTCGCGAATCAGATTCAGAGAGCGAATCTGATTCGATCAGCCATGTCCAACTTGCGACTTGCCACCAACGAGCGATCCTCGTAGACCTCAGGTCACGACCCTGGGGTAGCTCAATTGGCAGAGCGACGGACTGTCCATCCGAGGATGCCGGTTCGACTCCGGCCCCCGGGGTCCAGGACACCGAAGGCCCGCCGTACGGCGGGCCTTCGCGTAGCTCGACCAACCTGACGGACTGTCCAGGCCAAATAGTAGCTCGAGCCCCGTCGCATCTGACCCCAATCACTGGTGTCTGACACCGGTGGTGTCAGACACCTTTAGTCCTCGCGTTGGACGTCCGCGAGCAGCTGCTCGAACTCCGGGCCTTCGAACTCCGTGACGGCGCGGTCGTATTTCTCCATCGCCCAGCTCCAGAAGTCGAAGTCGAGATCCGAGATCCCGTCCTGGATCGAGCCCCACAAGGTCCAGCCGTACTTCGACATGAGGCCCCAGAGGCGGGCACGCGCGACCTTGTTGCGGAGCGGCCGCCCGTAGTAGTGCCCGACCAGCTGTTCGAGCTGGGCGAGCGACAGGTTCGACTCGCTCCAGATGTTCCCGAGCTCGAACGTCGGCTCGTTGTTCCCCGAGTACTCGTAGTCGATCAGCCGCATGACGCCGTCGACCTCGATGAAGTTCTCCGCGAGCAGGTCGTTGTTGCACGGGACGGGCGGCTCGGCGCGTACGCGCATCGCCCGCTCGAGCTCGCGCACCGTGGGCTCGAACTCGGCGTACCGGTCGGGCAGCCGGAAGCCGTGCTCGGCGACGACGCGAACGTAGCCGCGCTGGATGTCGAACATGTCGAAGTCGTGCAGGAAACGTCGCCCGCCGTGGAGGCGGCGACAGGCGGACGCGATCGACTCGAGGCGGTCGCCGCGCCGCAGCTTCTCCGCGTCCATCACCTCGCCGTCGAGGAACTCGAAGACGAGCGCGTCGTGCTCCGGCAGGACGGCCACGACCTGCGCGCCCACACCCGTCTCCGCCGCGGCGACCGTGTTGTGCGCCTCGTTGGTGCGATCGATCGCGAGCAGCCCGGTGTCCTTGCCCGAGATGCGCACCACGTAGCGCCCGTCCGGGGTCGTGATCTTGTAGTTCGTGTTCGTGAGGCCGCCGGCGAGCGGCTCGGCCTCCCGCGCGCCTCGCAGCTCCGGCACCGCCTCCAGGACGTCCTCGAGCGCCATCGCGCGATCCTATAATTGGCCTAGACCAAATCCAACCAAGCTGATTTACTCGCTCGCGTGATCCCGGAGCGCGCGCGGGCGGTGGTGGTCGGAGGCGGCGTGATCGGCTGCTCGATCCTCTACCACCTCGCGAAGCTCGGCTGGAGCGACTCCGTGCTCGTCGAGCAGTACCAGCTGACGCACGGCTCGACCTGGCACTCGGCGGGCCTCGTCGGCCAGCTCCGTTCGTCGATCTCCCTGACGCGGATGATGCAGTACTCGGTCGGCCTCTACGCGGAGCTGCGCGAGATCACCGGCAACGATCCCGGCTGGCACCAGCTCGGCGGTCTGCGTCTGGCGTCGTCGCAGCCGCGGCTCGAGGAGATCCGCCGCCAGGCGGCATGGGCGAAGACGTTCGGCCTGCCGATGGAGATCGTCTCGGCGCAGGAGGCCCAGGAGCGCTTCCCGCCGATGAGCACGGACGGGGTGCTGGCCGCCGCGTTCATCCCCGACGACGGCTACCTCGACCCGTCGCAGCTCACCTTCTCGCTCGCGGACGCGGCGCGCAGGCTCGGCGCTCAGATCGAGACGCGCGTGTGCGTCACCGGGATCGAGACGAAGGACGGACGGATCGCGGCGGTCGTCACCGATGCGGGGCGAATCGAGTGCGACGTGATCGTGAACGCCGCGGGCATGTACGCGCCCGAGCTCGCGCGACTGGTCGGCGTCGACCTGCCGATCATCCCGTACGGCCACCAGTACCTGATCACCGAGCCGTTCGAGCCCGCGCTCGAGCCGCTGCCGACATTGCGCGACCCCGACAACCTCGTCTACTTCCGCACCGAGGTCGGCGGCCTCGTGATGGGCGGCTACGAGCGCAAGCCGGCGCCCTGGGCGCTCGACGGGATCCCCGCCGGGTTCGAGGCGCAGCTGCTCCCGCAGGAGTGGGACCGGATGGAGGAGCTCTTCACGAACGCGATCACGCGGGTGCCGGCGATGGAGAACGCGGAGGTGAAGATGTTCTTCAACGGGCCCGAGGCCTTCACGCCCGACGCCGACTTCCTGCTCGGCGAGACGGATGTGGCGGGCTTCTGGGTCGCAGCGGGCGGGTGTGCGCACGGGCTGGCGGGAGGCGGCGGGATCGGGAAGGTGATGGGGGAGTGGATCGTCGACGGCCGCCCCGAGTGGGACGTGTGGCCGCTCGACATCCGCCGCTTCGGGCGCCAGTACGCGAGCCAGGCCTACACGCTCGTCCGCTCGTACGAGGCGCTGTCGCAGTACTACGACATCAAGTACCCGGGCGAGGAGAAGCTCGCCGGGCGGCCGCTTCGCGTCTCGCCCGTCTACGCGCGCCACGCTGAGCTCGGCGCCGCCTTCGGCGAGAAGGGCGGCTGGGAGCGCGTCAACTGGTACGAGTCGAACGCTGCCGCCGGCGACGCGTCACTGCGGCCTCGTGGCTGGGCGGGCGAGAACTGGTCTCCTGCGATCGAGGTCGAGGCGCGGGCGGCACGGGAGTCGGCCGCTCTGTTCGACCAGTCGTCGTTCTCCAAGCTCGAGGTGCTCGGGTCGGGCGCGCTCGCCTTCCTCGAGCGGCTGTGCGCGAACAAGATCGACCGGCCGGTCGGCACGATCGTCTACACCCAGCTGCTGAACGCCCGCGGCGGGATCGAGGCCGACCTGTCGGTGACGCGTCGTGCCGAAGATCGTTTCCTGCTCGTCACCGGCACGGCGTTCGGCGGCCACGACCGTGCGTGGCTCGACCGCAACGCGCCGCGTGACGGCTCCGTGTACGTCAACGACGTCACGTCTGCATACGCGTGCCTCTGCCTGTGGGGGCCGAACGCGCGGGATGTGCTGCAGCCGCTGACGAAGACGCCGCTCGACTTCCCGTACATGAGCTCCCGCCAGATCTCGGTCGGAAGCGTCCCCGTGGCGGCATCGCGCGTCACGTACGTCGGTGAGCTCGGCTGGGAGCTGTACTGCCCGGCGGAGTACGGCCTGCAGCTCTGGGACCTGCTGATCGGCGCGAGTGGCGTGACGCCGGGCGGCTATCGCGCCATCGACTCCCTGCGACTCGAGAAGGGCTATCGCGCGTGGGCGAGCGACCTGAACGCCGAGACGACACCGGACGAGGCCGGGCTCTCGTTCGCCGTGAAGCGCAACAAGGGCGAGTTCATCGGACGGGACGCGGCTCGCGAGCCGCAGCAGAAGCTCGTCTGCCTCGTGCTCGAGGATCCGCGCGCGATCGCCCTCGGCTCCGAGCCGGTGCAAACGTCAGGCGGGGAGATCGTCGGCCGTGTGACCAGCGGCGGCTACGGCTACGCGGTCGGGGCGAGCATCGCCCTGGCGTACGTCCCGCTCGCGCACGGCGAGCCGGGCACGTCGCTCGCGGTCGACATCTTCGGCGAATGGGTGAACGCCGAGGTGCGGGCGGAGCCTCTCTACGACCCCATGGGAGCGCGAATCCGCGCATGAAGTACGCGCAGATCGTCTCGCACGTCGAGCAGGCGATCGCAGATGGACGGCTTGCGCCCGGCGACCGGCTTCCACCCGAGCGCGAGCTCGCCGCGGAGCACCGCGTCAGCAGGATGACGGTTCGGCACGCGTTGCAGACGCTCGAGTCGCGCGGACTGCTGCGCCGCGCGATCGGCCGCAACGGTGGCTCGTTCGTCGCACGGCCGAAGCTCGAACGCGATCTCGGGACCTTCAGCGGACTGTCGGAGCAGCTGCGCCGGCAAGGCGTCGCAGCGGGCGCACAGGTTCTCTCGGCCCGCCACGCGGACGGCTCGATCGAGATCACGCGCGTGCGGTTTGCCGACGGCGAGCCGTTCGCGCTCGAGCGCTCGAGCTTCCCTGCCGACCGGTTCGCAGGCCTCCTCGCTCTCGACCTCACCGGGTCGCTCTACGACCTCCTCGACGAGCAGTTCGACACGGCACCGGTTCGCGCGGTCGAGCGGATCGAGCCGGTGCTCGCCGACGCCGAGGAGGCCGAGGCGCTCGCCCTGCCGGTCGGCGCGCCGCTGATGCTCGTCGACCGAACGGCGTACGACTCGGCCGGACTCGTCGTCGAGACGGCGCGCGACGTCTTCCGCGGCGACCGCATGCGCATCGTCGCGTGGACGTCGGAGCTGCGGGAGACCGTGTGAGCACCGTCGTCATCGGCGGCGGGATCGCCGGTGTCAGCTGTGCCTACCACCTCGCGAAGGCGGGAGTGAAGGATGTGGTGCTGGTCGAGAAGGGTGAGCTGACGAGCGGCTCGACGCATCATGCGGCAGGGCTCGTGACGCAGTTCAACCCGTCGCCGACGATGATGCGGTTCCGCCGCTACAGCGTCGAGCTGTACCGAGAGCTCGGCGTCTTCGAGGCCGTCGGCTCGCTGCGGATCGCAGCCGGCCGCGACAGCTTGCTGGAGCTTCGCCGCGGCGTCAGCCGCGCCCACGGCATCGGTCTGGACGCGGAGCTCGTCGGGCCCGACGAGGTTCGGCGCCTGCTGCCGGCCGCGACGTCGGAGTCGCTCTACGGAGCCGTCTGGATGCCGGGCGACGGCTACGTCGACCCGCACATCGCGACGTATGCGGTCGCGGCCGCCGCGCGCGACCTCGGCGTCGAGCTCCGCACGCAGGCGAGCGTCACGGGGATCGAGCTCGGCCGTCGCCGCGAGGTGCGTGCGGTCCTCATCGGGCAGGAGCGGATCGAGGCGGACACGGTCGTGAACGCGGCCGGTATGTGGGCGCCGCAGATCGCCGCGATGGTCGGCGCCTTCGCCTGCTCGATCCCGGTCGACCACCAGCACATCGCGCTCCACGCGGTCCCGGGCCACGAGCTGCCGCGTGACGCCCCGTGCTTTCGCGACACCGACAACCTCGTCTACGGGAAGGCCGAGAGCGGCGGCGTTCTGGTCGGCGGCTACGAGCCGAATCCCGTCTCGCGCTGGCACGACGGCGTGCCGTGGGAGCACGGCTCACGCATGCTGTCGCCCGACCACGCGCGGTTCCAGCAGCTGATGGAGGGCGCCGCGCGGAGGTTCCCGTTCCTCGACGATGCGGGCGTGACGGCGCTCGTCTGTCACCCGGACGCGATGACGCCCGACGGCAACCCGCTCCTCGGCCCGATGCCGGGCGTGCGGGGCTTCTGGCTGGCGGCGGGCCTCTCGCTCAACGGCTTCGGGGGCGCCGGCGGGCTCGGCAAGGCGCTGGCCGAGCTCGTGACCACCGGTGCGGCCGAGGTCGACGTGCAGCCGTACCGGCCGTGGCGCTTCGGGGGCCCCTATCGCGATCCCGATTTCGCCGCCGCCGGCGCCCGGGAGGTCTACAAGTACTACTACCGGCAGCGCTACCCGTACGACAGCTCGGAGGCCGGTCGGCCGCGCCGTCTCAGCCCGCTGCACGGACGCCTGCAGGAGCTCGGCGCCGTCTTCGGCTGCAAGAACGGCTGGGAGCGCGCCGAGTACTTCCGCCCCGGCGAGCCCTGGCGCCGCGCGGGCGAGGACCAGCGGGCGTTCGGCTGGGCGCGCCCGCCCTACCACGACCGCATCGCCGTCGAGCACGCGGCGGTGCGTGAGCGACTCGGGATCGTCGACATGACGTCCTTCGGCAAGCTCGAGGTCACCGGGGCCGGGGCGCTCGCGCTGCTCGAGCGGGTGTGCGGCAACCGAATCGACAAGGCCGTCGGCTCGGTCGTCTACACGCAGCTGCTCGACGAGCGCGGCGGCATCGTCGGCGACGTGACCGTGACCCGGCTCGGCGAGGACCGCTTTCGCGTCGTCACCGGGGCGGGCGCCGTCGACGGCGACCGCGGCTTCCTCGAGTTGCACGCAGAGGGCGACGTTGCGATCGACGACGTCACCGACGCGCTGGCGGTGATCGGGATCTGGGGCCCCGGCGCACGCGAGGCGCTCACGGCGGTGTCCGGCGACGACGTCTCGAGCGGCGCGTTCCCGTTTCGCACCGCGAAGGCGATCGACATCGGCGAAACGGGCGTGCTCGCACAGAGGATCACCTACGTCGGCGAGCTCGGCTACGAGCTCTACACGGCCCGCCGCGACGCGGTGCAGGTCTGGGACGCGCTGATGCGCGCCGCGGCGCCGGAGCCTGTCGGCTACACGGCGCTCGACTCGCTGCGGATCGAGAAGGGCTATCGCTACTTCGGCGGGGATCTCACGAGCTCCGACACGCCCTTCGAGGCGGGCCTCGGCTTCTGCGTCGCGCCGGGCAAGCGCCCGGAGCTCGAGCGTTCGCCGGCGCAGCGGCTCCGCACGCTCGTCGTGGGCGACGAGGAGTACCTGACGGTCTACGGCGGCGAGGCCGTGCACGGAAACGGCGAGGTGATCGGACGCGTGCGCAGCGCGGCGTACGGCTTCACCGTCCGGGGGAACGTGGCGCTGGCGAAGCTGCCGGCGGAGCTCGAGGAAGGGGCGGAGCTCCAGGTCGACGTGCTCGGCGAGCTCGTGCCCGCACGGGTGGCAGCCGACTCGTTGTACGACCCCGCGAACGAGCGCGTTCGCAGCTGAACGACGAGGGGCGCCACTCGGCGCCCCTCGTCGTTCAGTTCAGTCGCCCGTTACTTGCCGAGCCACTTGTTGACGGTCGCCTTGTTCTGAGCGACCCACTTCTGCCCGGCCTTGTCCGGGTTCATGTGGTCGCCGGCGATCCACTTGGCGACGATCTCCTGGTCATTGTTCGACCACGAGAACCGCTTCAGCACCGGGTAGGCCGGCGAGCCGCTCGTGGCGAACTTCTTGCTGAACACCTTCTCGATCACGGTGTTGTCGTATGCGCACCTGTACTGCTTGACGTTGCCGCCCGACTTGGCGTCGTCCTGGCAGCCCTTGAACCTCGGCGGCAGCTTCACCTCGGAGAGCTGATACTCCGTGTTCAGGAACTGCGGGGTGTACCAGTAGAAGATGACGGGCTTGTGCTGCTTGTACAGCTGGCTCCACCGGGCGACCTGCGCCGGCTCCGCGCCGACGCTGACGAACTTGAAGTTCAGCCCGAGCGCCTGGATCAGCTGGGCATCCTTCTGCACGTAGGACGGGTCACCGCCGAGGAACATCCCCTGCGAGCCGGACTCGGGGCTCTTGAAGAGCGACTCCTTGCCCTTGAGGCCCTTCCACGTTGCGAACTCGGGGTGCGCCTTCATCAGGTACGTGGGGATGTACCACCCGATGTGGCCGACGACGCCGTTCGGTCCGCCGGCGACGACCGTGTGCTGCTTGGAGATGTACTGCTTGTACTGATCGACGTGCTGCCAGTCCTCGAGGACGGCGTCCGTCTTGCCGTTCGCGAGCGCCTGGTAGACCGGGATCTCGGCGATCTGGGTGATCTTCACCTTGCAGCCCATGCTCTCGAGCACGGCCTTCGCGACGTACGTGTTGGCGGTCGAGCCCGCCCAGGCCTGCTCGTTGAGCGTCACCGTGCCGCAGCTTGACTTGCTGCGGGCGCCGGCAGGGCCTGCGACGAGGATTGCGGCTACTCCGACGGCGAGTACACCGACGATCGCAGCCAGCTTGCGCCCCCTCATGCGTTCCTCCTTGTGATTGGCATTCAACTCTCGCTCCGTGCACCTGCAGCGCCCCGACCCTGAGTGACCCGGTCGAGGGCGATCCCGAGGGCGAGGATCGCGAGCGACGCGATCACTCCCTGCCCGAAAGCGTTCCGTTGCAGACCCTGCGCGACCTCGTAGCCGAGCGCGCCAGAGCCGACGAGCCCGCCGATCACGACCACGGCGAGCACCATGATGATCGCCTGGTTGACGCCGAGCATGATCGCGTCGCGGGCGAGCGGGATCTTGACCTTCAGCAGCACCTGGAGGCGCGTCGCGCCGAACGACGTCGCCGCCTCGACCGATTCGGGCGAGACGTCCTGGATGCCGCGCTGAACGAGCCGGATCATCACCGGCGTCGCGTAGAGCACCGCTGCCACGACTCCTGGGACTCCCGAAACCGGCATTAGATAGATGAACGGGATGATGTAGACGAGCTGCGGCAGGGTCTGCAGCACGTCGTTCATCGGGCGGACGATGCGCGCCACCGTGCGGTTCTCGGCCGCCAGCACCCCGATCACGAGACCGAAGACCACCGTCAGCCCGGTCGCCACGAGCACTTGGGAGAAGGTGTCCATCGCGTTCGGCCACTCGCCGATGACGCCGACGATCACGAGCATCAGCGCCGCGATCGCCGCGCGGCGCAGGCCGCTGATCAGGAAGGCGATCAGGACCAGCCCGGCGAGCGTGACGGGCCACGGCGTCTCGATGAAGAACGTGCGCAGCGGCTGGATCCCGTGCTGCACGATGAAGTTGCCCGTGGGGTTCGTCAGGTCGCGGAACAGGAACGTATTGGGGTTCTGGATGTAGTCGAGCGAGCGCTGCACGTAGTTGCGCAGCCAGTCCTGGGCCGTCCAGCGCGACCACACCGTGCCGGCGTTGAAGACGTGTCCGAGCACCGCTGCCAGCACGACCGACGCCAGGCAGAAGCCGGTGTAGACCCGCAGCACGTGCGCCTTGTGCTCGGTCAGGTGGCGCTTCGCGGGATCGGTGCGGTTCGCCATCGCCTCCGTCGACCGGTCGAGCGCGATCGCCATGATCACGATCGCCGCGCCCGCGAAGATCGCGTAGACCGGATCGGTGTAGAGCCCGTTCGTGACCGCGTCGCCGAGCCCGGCGCCGCCGATCAGCCCGGCGATCACGACCATCGAGAGCGCGAAGAGGATCGTCTGGTTGACCGACAGGAGCATCATCCGGCGCGCCAACGGGATCTGCACCTTCGTCAGCACCTGCCAGCGTGTCGCGCCCATCGCGGTCGCCGCCTCGACGGTGTTCGACGCAACTCCGCGCACTCCGAGCGCGGTGATCCGGATCGCAGGTGGGACGGCGTAGATCATCGTCGTCACCACCGCGGCACCAGGTCCGACGGAGAAGAGGATCACGACGGGGATGAGATAGGCGAACGCCGGGATGATCTGCATCGCGTCCAGGAACGGCGTGATCGCCCGGTTGAACCGGTCCGAGCGTCCCGCGATCACCCCGATCGGCATGCCCACGAGGAGGGACAGGACGACCGCGGAGAACATCAGGGCGAACGTCTGGACCGCCTCGTCCCACAGGCCGAGCACCGCGAAGCTCACGAACGCGGCGAGCGTGAGGATGGCCGCCCTCAGACCGCCGAAGCGCAGCACGATCAGCGTCCCGAGCAGCGCGGTGCCGGGCCACTTGAGGAAGTAGAAGAGGCGCAGCAGCCACGAGACGAGGTTGTCGAGGAAGTTCGCGAAGCCGTTGAAGATCCGGAACGCGATGTTCGGGTGCGGCACGTTTCGGTTGTTGGAGAGCCACGCCTGGAAGCGATCGAGGTGCGGCGAGAGCGAGTTCCACTCGAGCGACGTGGGCCACGCCAGGCGGTTCTTCCAGCCGAGGTAGGCGATCACCATGGCGACGACAACGAGGATCGCAGCACCTGTTCTCCCGCGCCACCAGGGAGCAGGGAGCGACTTCTTCGGGATGCGGTGGGCGGCCTCGGCGACCGCCACTTACTCGCCTTCGCCTTCGCCCGCAATCGCCGTGAGCGCGGCCTCCTTGTCGACCACACCGACGACCCGGCCGTTCTCGATCGCGCAGATGGGACGGTCGCTGGCGGCGATCACCGGCACAGCCTTGCGCACGGTGGTCGAAACGTCCAGGGTCGGCCCGTCGGACTCGCCCGGAGCCGGTTCTCGCATGATCCACCGTAGGGTCAGCACGTGGCTGCGCGGGATGTCGCGCACGAAGTTGGACACGTACTCGTCGGCGGGCGAGCCGACGAGATCCTCCGGCGTCCCGAGCTGCACGACTCGGCCGTCGCGCATGATCGCGATGCGGTCGCCGAGACGCAGCGCCTCCGGCAGGTCGTGGGTGATGAACACCATCGTCTTGCCCGTCTCGTGCTGCAGACGGATCACCTCGTCCTGCATATCGCGCCGGATCAGAGGGTCGAGGGCGCTGAACGGCTCGTCGTAGAGCATCACCTTCGGGTCGACCGCGAACGCGCGTGCGAGCCCGACGCGCTGCTGCATCCCGCCCGAGAGCTCGTTCGGGAACTGGTTGGCGGCATCCTCGAGCCCGACGAGCTCGAGCACCTCCCGGGCTCGGGCGAGCCGCTCGGCCTTCGGCTTACCCTGCACCTCGAGCCCGAAGGCGACGTTGTCGACCACGCTGCGATGAGCCAGCAGCCCGAAGTGCTGGAACACCATCGAGGAGGTGTGGCGGCGCAGCTGCAGCAGCTCGTCGCGGCTTGCGGCGGTCACGTCCTGCCCGTCGATCTCCACGCGCCCAGCAGTCGGCTCGATCAGGCGGATCAGCGTGCGGACGAGCGTCGACTTGCCCGAGCCCGAGAGCCCCATCACGACGAACACCTCGCCGGGCCACACCTCGAACGAGACGTTGCGAACTGCGGCGACGCAGCCGGTCTTCTCTCGCAACTCGGCGCGGGAGAGGTCCGCGTCCGGCGTGCCGATCACCTTGGTCGCGTTCTTGCCGAAGATCTTCCAGATCCCCTCGGCGCGGATGAGGGGATCGCCCGTCGATCCGTTAGAAGAGGCCAACCGTTTCGCCCCGGTCGTCGATGTCGACGTTGATCGCTGCGGGGGTCCTGCCCAGGCCCGGCATCGTCTGCATGTCGCCGCAGAGCGCCACGATCCAGCCGGCACCCGTGTAGGCACGCAGATCGCGCACGCCCACCGTGAAGCCGGTCGGCGCGTTTGCGAGCAGCGGGTCGTGTGACAGGGACAGGTGGGTCTTCGCCATGCAGATCGGCAGGGTGTCGAGGCCGGCCTTGTTGAAGGCCTTGATCTTGGCGCGGGCGGCCGGGAGGAGCGTGATCCCGTCGGCGCCGTAGACGCGCTTGGCGATCGCGTCGATCTTGTCCTCGATCGGAGCCGAGAGCGGGTAGATGAAGTCGAAGTCGGAGGGCTCGTCGGCGGCCGCGACGACCGCCTCCGCGAGCGCCGCTCCGCCCGCTCCGCCCTGCATGAAGCCGTCGTTGATCTCGGCGGCGTACGCCCCGTGCTCGAGGGCGATCTTCTTGACGAGGTCGACCTCGTCGGTCTTGTCGCCCGGGAAGGCGTTGACCGCGACGACGGCGTTCAGCCCGAACTCGCGGATGATCCCGAGGTGGCGTGCCATGTTCGCGGCGCCGGTCTCGATCGCGTCCATTCCACCGTCGGGGTCGCCCGCGTGGTGCTTGAGCGCCTTGACCGTCGCGACCAGCACGACCGCGTCCGGCTTCAGGTTTCCGAGCCTGCACACGATGTCGAAGAACTTCTCCATGCCCATGTCGGAGGCGAAGCCGCTCTCGGTGACCACGTAATCGGCGAGCTTCAGCGCGACGCGATCGGCGACGACGGAGTTGTTGCCGTGCGCGATGTTCGCGAACGGCCCGCAGTGCACGAACGCGGGCTGGCCCTCGAGCGTCTGCACGAGGTTCGGCTTGATCGTGTCCTTCAGCAGCACCGCCATCGAGCCGGCAGCCTGCAGCTGCTCGGCCGTGACGGGCTCGCCGTCGTAGGTGCTGCCGACGGTGATCGCTCCGAGGCGCGCACGCAGGTCCGTCAGGTCGGACGCGACCGCAGCGATCGCCATCACCTCGGACGCGGCGGTGATGTCGAAGCCGGTCTGCCGCGTGAACCCGTTCGCCTTGCCGCCGAGCCCGACGACGATGTCGCGCAGCGAGCGGTCGTTGATGTCCATGCAACGGCGCCAGCTGATCGAAAGCGGGTCGATCCCGAGCACGTTGCCGTGCAGCAGATGCGTCTCGAGCATCGCCGCCAGCAGGTTGTTCGCGGCGCCGATCGCGTGGATGTCGCCGGTGAAGTGGAGGTTCATGTCCTCCATCGGCACGACCTGCGTGTAACCGCCGCCCGCCGCGCCGCCCTTGATCCCGAACACCGGCCCGAGCGAGGCCTCGCGCAGGCACAGCGCGACGCTCTTGTCGAGGTAGCCGAGACCCTGCGTGAGCGAGACCGCCGTCGTCGTCTTGCCCTCGCCCGCCTTCGTCGGCGTGATCGCCGTGACGTCGATCAGCTTGCCGTCGGCTTTCGATGCCAACCGATCGAGCACCGAGAGACTGACCTTCGCCTTGTAGCGGCCGTACGGATCGATCTCCTCGGGAAGTAGCCCGGCTGCTTCGGCGATTTCGGTGATCGGGCGGAGCGTCGCCTCCTGCGCGATCTGGAGAGACGAGGGCATCGTCGTAGCCAAGTTCGTCCTTTCGGTCGACACGGTGGGTCGCCGCGCAGGATACGACTAATATATCTCCGTGGCTAGGGCAGGCACCGCGCGGCTTCTGGTTCCGTCGCCGGGCGAGGCCCCCTCGCTCGCGGACCGGGCCTACTACGAGCTCCGCGGGCTGATCGTCTCGCTGGAGCTCGCTCCGGGCTCGGCGATCAAGGAGCCGGAGCTGACGTCGCGGCTCGGGATCGGCCGCACGCCGGTCCGGGAGGCTCTGCGCCGGCTCGCGTTGGAGCGGCTCGTCGAGGTCTATCCGCGCCGCGGCATGTTCGTCACGACGGTCGACGTCCGCGATCTCGCGCGGCTCTGCGAGGTGCGCGCAGTGCTCGAGCCGGAGGCCGCCCGGCTGGCCGCGGAACGCGCCACCCGCACCGATTTGGAGGGAATCAATGCCCTGCTGGAAGAGCTCACCGCCGAGCGGCGCCGGGACGACGGGCTGCTGATCGAGCTCGACGAACGGATCCACCGGGCGATCTACCGCTGCACGCACAACCAGCTCCTGGAGGAGACGCTCGAGTGGTACTACACCCACGCGCTCCGGATCTGGGCGCTGGCGCTCGACCGTGCGCCCGACCTCCAGGGAGCGGTGCTCGAGCACCACGCACTGCTCGACGCCATCGCTCGGGGCCAGGGCGAGCGGGCGTCCGATCTGATGCGCGCCCACGTCGAGCGGTTCGAGGATGCGATGCGTGACGTTCTCCTCGAGTCGTGATATATCAGCGCTCATGACTGAGACCTCTTCTCTGCCCGCCACGGCGCGCGCGGTCGTGATCGGCGCCGGCATCGTCGGCAACAGCCTGGTCGGCCACCTCGCCGAGCTCGGCTGGACCGAGCTCGTGCTGCTCGACAAGGGCCCGCTTCCGAATCCCGGCGGCTCGACCGGGCACGCATCCAACTTCATCTTCCCGGTCGACCATTCGAAGGAGATGACGCAGCTGACGCTCGACTCGGTGCGTCAGTACCGCGAGGCCGGTGTCTTCACCGAGAGCGGCGGGATCGAGGTCGCGCGCACGCCCGAGCGGATGCAGGAGCTCCAGCGCCGGATGTCGTCGGCGAAGGCGTGGGGGATCGACGACGTGTCGATCATCACGCCGGCCGAGGTGAAGGAGCTCGTGCCGTTCATCGACGAATCGGTGATCGTCGGCGGCTTCTACACGAAGTCGGTCGGCATCGTCGACTCGCTGCGCTTCGGGACGATCTTGCGCGAGCGCGCGCAGGAGCAGGGCGCGCTCAGCGTCTTCGCGAACACGGAAGTGCTCGGGATCGACGTCGAGCACGGGCGCGTCAGTGGGATTCGCACGTCGCGCGGCGACATCGCGACGGATCTGATCGTGGTCTGCTGCGGCGTCTGGTCGCCGAAGATCGCCCGCATGGCGGGTGCGACGATCCCCTTGACGCCGGCGGTGCACCAGATGATCGACGTCGGCCCGGTGCCGCACTTCAAGGACACCAAGGGGACGATCGAGTTTCCGATCGTCCGCGACATGGACACGAACATGTACGAGCGCCAGGACGGAAGCGGCCTCGAGATCGGCTCGTACGCCCATCGGCCGATCCTGCACGACCCCGAGGAGATCCCCGCGAACGAGGAAGCCGCGTTGTCGCCGACCGAGTTCCCGTTCACCGAGAAGGACTTCCAGCAGCAGATGGAAGACGCGCTCGAGTTGATCCCCGACGTGCTCAACGACGAGTCGGTGGGCATCAAGTACGCGATCAACGGCCTCCTCTCGCTCACGCCCGACGGCCTCCCGCTGCTCGGTGAGACGCCGGAGGTCAAAGGCCTCTGGTCCGCTGCGGCCGTGTGGGTCAAGGAAGGCCCCGGCGTCGGCCGGGCGGTCGCCGAGTGGATGACGAACGGCGAGTCGGAGATCGATCTCCAGTCGTCCGACGTCGCGCGCTTCTACGACTGCCAGCGCTCGAACAGGCACGTGAAGGCGCGTGCGGCCGAGGGGTTCAACAAGACCTACGGCATCGTTCATCCCGCCGAGCAGTGGGAGTCGAACCGCCGCGTCCGGCTGTCGCCGTTCTACGCGCGCGAGCAGGAGCTCGGCGCTGCGTTCTTCGAGGCGGCGGCCTGGGAGCGCCCGCACTGGTACGAGTCGAACGCGAAGCTGCTGGACGAGTACGGCGACCGGATCAACCGGCGTGAGGCGGAGTGGGAGTCACGCTGGTGGTCGCCGATCATCAACGCCGAGCATCTGGCGATGCGCGATCGCGCGGCGATGTTCGACCTGACCGCGTTCTGCATCTTCGACGTCACCGGCCCGGGGGCGCTCGAGACGGTGCAGCGCGTGTCGATGCGCCAGATGGACGTCGCGAACGGGAAGGTCGTCTACACGCCCGTGCTCTCTCCGAGCGGCACCTTCAAGAGCGACCTGACCGTGATGCGGCTCGGCGACGAGCAGTTCCGCGTCGTCACGGGCGGCGCGCACGGCATGGCGGACCTGAAGTGGTACGCCGACCACGCGCCGGCAGACGGCAGTGCGCAGGTCACCGACCTGACGTCCGCGTGGACGACGCTCGGCCTCTGGGGGCCGCGGGCGCGGGACATCCTCGCCGGCTTGACGACGGATGACGTGTCGCACGAGGCCTTCGGCTTCGCGAGCTGCCGCACGATCGAGATCGATTCGCTGCGCGTGCTCGCGTCACGCATCTCGTATGTCGGCGAGCTCGGCTGGGAGCTCTACGTGCCGATGGAGCAGGGCGCGAAGCTCTGGGATCTCGTCCGGGAAGCCGGAGAGCCGCACGGAGTCGTCCCGGCGGGGATCGGCGTCTACGGCACGACCGGGCGGCTCGAGAAGTGCTACCGCGCCTTCGGCTTCGAGCTCGACGCGGACTACGACGTCGTCGAGGCCGGCATGGCGTGGGGCAGGGTCAAGACACCCGACTTCGTCGGGAAGGCCGCGCATGTCGAGCACCGCGAGTCCGATCCGGTCGCCGTCCTCTGCACGCTCACCGTCGACGACCACACGTCGTCCGACGGGACGAAGCGCTACATGCTCGGCCGCGAGCCCGTGCTCTCGAAGCAGGGGACGCCGCTCGTCGACGCGGAGGGCCGCCGGTCGTACGTGACGAGCGCCGGCGCCGGTCCCTCGATCGGCAAGCACATCCTGCTTGCGTATCTGCCGCCCGAGCACGCCACGGTCGGCGAGGAACTGCTCGTCGAGTTCCTCGGGGAGCACTACCCGGTCACCGTCGCCTGCAACGACTCGACGCCGATCTTCGATCCCGAAAACTCGCGGGTGAAGGCGTGAGCTCGCTCACGTTCCAGGTCAGCCTTTCGCGGAGGCCGGCTTCGCCGGGCGGGAGCGAAGGGCGGCCAGGGACGTGAGGATCCTCTGTCTGGTGAAGCGGGTCCCGATCACCGGCGGAAAGATGGTGCTGACCGCGGACGAGCAGGCGATCGAGACGAAGCACCTCGGCTTCACGATCTCGCCGCACGAGGAGTGCGGGGTGGAGGAGGCCGTGCGCATCGTCGAGGCGCAGGGAGGCGAGGTCGTCGTGCTCACCCTCGGGCCGCCGGAGGCCGAAGAGCAGCTGCGCGAGTGCATGGCGCTCGGCGCCGACCGCGCGATTCATCTCGTCAGCGGTGTGGAGTGGGACGGGCAGGCGACCGCCGCCGCGCTCGTCGAGGCGATCCGCTCGGAGGAGGCCTTCGACCTGATCGTCTTCGGCAATGAGTCGGCCGACGCCGGCAACTATCAGGTCGGCATCCGGGTCGCGTATGCGCTCGGCCTGCCGGTCGTCACCGGCCTGAAGGGGCTGACGGTCGCCGACGGCCGGGCGCGCTGCGAGCAGGAGGTCGCGACCGGCCGGGACATCTACGACGTGGCGCTGCCGGCGGTCGTGACCGTCAAGGAGGGCCTCAACCTGCCGCGCTACCCGTCGGTGCCGGCGAAGCTGCGCGCGAATCGCAAGCCGGTCGACGTACGCCTGGTCGAACCGCCGGCGGCGCGGCTCGAGAAGCTCCGCCTCGTCGTGCCGGAGGGAGTCGGCAAGCAGGCGGAGGTGCTCGGGCATGGCCCCGAGGCCGCCCCCGCCGTCGTCGAGGTGCTGCAGAAGCTGGGCGTCGCATGACTGCGCTGGTCCTGGTCGAGCCCGGCGACGAGCTGTCACTGCAGGCGGTCACGCTGGCGCGCGCGCTCGACGGTGAGGTGCGCGCGGTCCAGATCGACGGCCCGTATGCGCCTGCTGTCTGGGCCGCCGCGCTGATCGATGCCGCAGGCGCCGGCGCGATCGTCGCCGCCGGCAGCGACCGCGGCAACGAGGTGCTCGCGCACGTGGCCGCGCAGCTCGATCTTCCCTTCGCGGCCAACGTCACCGAGGTGCGCGGAGACGAGGTCACCCGGCTGCGCTGGGGCGGCACGCTGCTGGAGGAAGCGCGGATCCATTCGGAGAGGAAGCTCGTCACAGCTGCCCCGTTCGCGTTCGAGTCAAGTGCTGCACCGCCGATCGAGATCCTCCCGGTAGATGTCGCGGGCGCGGTCCAGGTGATCGAGCACGTTGCGCCCGACACCGGCGGCAAGGTCTCTCTCGGCGACGCGAAGGTGGTTGTCTCGGGCGGACGGGGTGTCGGCTCGGCAGAGGGATTCGCGATCCTCGAGGAGCTCGCTGCGCTGCTCGACGGTGCGGTCGGGTGCTCGCGCGTCGTCACGAGCGCAGGTTGGCGGCCCCACACGGATCAGGTCGGCCAGACGGGGACAAAGGTGTCGCCCGACCTCTACATCGCGTGCGGCATCAGCGGCGCGACGCAGCACATCGCCGGGTGCAAGGGCGCGAAGACGCTGCTTGCGATCAACGACGATCCCGAGGCGACGATCTTCGGCCACGCCGACTACGCGGTGGTCGGCAACCTGCACGAGATCGTGCCGGCGATCTCCGCCGAGCTCAGAAAGGCCCGCGAATAACGACGCTTGCCGGCGCCGTCGCGCTCGCAGCGTTGCTCGTCGTCGCGGGAACGCTGTTCGCGCGGCGCGCGTCGCTGCTCGTCGGGCTCGTGCGCGCGGCGAAGCCCGTCGAGCGCTTCGACGACCTCCCGCAGCGCGTTCGCAACGAAGCGGTGATCGTGCTCGGGCAGCGCAAGCTGTTCCAGCGGCTGCTGCCCGGCGCGATGCACGCAGCGATCTTCTGGGGCTTCATCGTCCTTCTCCCGACGATCCTGATGGCGATGATCTCGGCGGTCGACCGGAGTTGGGAGTTCCCCTGGCTCGGCTCGCAGGGCTGGTTCATGGCGCTCGTCGACGTGTTTGCGATTGCGGTGCTGGTGGGAGTGATCACCGCGTTCTGGATCCGCAAGGTCGTGCGGCCCCCGCGCTTCAAGGGCTCCCATCGGGGCGAGGCCGATCTCATCCTCACGCTGATCGCGCTCGTCGTGCTGACGCTGCTCGGCTGGCACGCGTCGAGGATCGCGGCCGGCCTGAACGAGTGGCCCGCGTCGGCCTCCTTCCTCTCGAACGCGATCTCGGGCGCGATCCCCGCACCTCGCGTCTTCGAGCGCGTGTTCGTGTGGGCGCATCTGCTCGTCGTCTTCACGTTCCTCGCGTACCTGCCCTACTCGAAGCACCTGCACATCGCGACTGCCGCAGTGAACGTCTTCTTCGGGCGCACGCGCAGGCGCGGACGGCTCGAGCCGCTGCGCTTCGACGTGCCCGACGACGAGATGCGGTTCGGCGCGGGAACCGTCGGCGACCTGACGTGGAAGGAGATGGTCGATTCGTTCTCGTGCACCGAGTGCGGGCGCTGCCAGGACGTCTGCCCGGCATACGCGACAGGGAAGATCCTGTCGCCGAAGCTGCTGATCATGGGCATCCGCGACCAGTTGCTGGCCGAAGGGCCGACCCTCCTTCAGGGAGGCGAGCTGACGCCGATCGTCGGGAACGGCGTGCCGGAGGAGATGGTGTGGGACTGCGTCACCTGCGGTGCCTGCATTCACGAGTGCCCGGTGTCGATCGAGCATGTCGACCACATCGTCGACCTGCGTCGAAACCTCGTGATGATGGAGTCGAGCTTCCCACAGGAGACGGAGTCGATGCTCCGCGACGTCGAGCGGGTCGGCAACCCGTGGGGCAAGCCCCAGGGCGACCGCGCAGCGTGGGCGGAAGAGCTGGGCGTGCGGGTCGTCGAGGAGGGCGAGCCTGCGCCCGAGATCCTCTACTGGGTCGGCTGTGCCGCCGCGTACGACGAGCGTGCGCGCAAGGCTGCCGAGTCGACCGTGAAGCTGCTCCAGAAGGCGGGGGTCGACTTCGCGATCCTCGGCGCGCGCGAGGCCTGCACGGGTGACCCGGCGCGCCGGATGGGGAACGAGTACGTGTTCCAGTCGTACGCCGAGCAGAACGTCGCGACGCTGAACGAGACCGGCGTGACGAAGATCGTGGCGAGCTGTCCGCACTGCCTCAACTCGCTCGGCAACGAGTACCCCGACTTCGGCGGGCGCTACGAGGTGATGCATCACACGGAGCTGCTCGCGGAGCTGCTGCGCGACGGCAAGCTCGAGCCCGTGCGCGGCGATGCGGAGATCACGTACCACGACTCGTGCTACCTCGCGCGCCACAACGACGTGCGCGACGAGCCGCGCGAGCTCGTTGCCGCAGTCGGCACGCCCGTCGAGATGGGGCGCAACCGGCAGCGGACGTTCTGCTGCGGCGCCGGCGGGGCGCACATGTGGATGGAGGAACGCGGCACGCCGATCAACGAGGAGCGTGTGCGCGAGGCGGTGGAGACGGGCGCCGAGACGCTCGCGGTCGCCTGCCCGTTCTGCACGGTGATGCTGGATGACGGCGTGCGGTCGCTCGGCAAGCAGCTGCGGGTCGTCGACGTGTCGACCCTGCTCGTCGAGTCGATCGAGGACTGACGTGCTCGTCGGGCTGGGGCATGTCGATCTGGTCTGCCGCGATCTGGAGCGCTCCCTTCGGTTCTACGCGGACGTGTTCGGGGAGCTCGGCCTGGAGGCACCGCACGGCGTGCCGGGTGAGCGGGGCGAGACGATCTCGTACCTGCGGTTCCCGGGTGTCGGCTCGGGCTCGATCGGCCTGCGGCAGGCCCTCGAGGAGCAGCCGTTCGAGTTGTACGCGCCGGGCCTGCACCACCTCGCGCTCGCGGTCGAGCGGATCGAGGACGTCGACCTCGCCCACGAGAAGGCGGTCACGGCGGGCGCCGAGGTCCTGCATGCACCGCAGTACTGGCCGATCTACCACCCGGCCTACTACGCGACCTTCTTCCGCGACCCGGACGGGTTCCGGCTCGAAGTCGCCGCGAGCCGAGACGCCCGCCTCTAGGCCCTTCGGACACCGCTGGTTGAGACCAGTCTGGTGTCAGACACCGTCGCCCGCGCGTTGCACGAAGGACACTGCTGACAGAGCGAGCTCCTCCGCCCGGTCGCACGGACCCACCTTGCGTGCGGTGGCCGGGCGGGAGCCGTCACTTATGTCCTGCGCGGTGTGATCGTGCAGGCGATCGTGACCTTGGTGTCGACGAGCATCGCAAGGCCGGCGTGGCGGGCCTGCTGGATCCGGGACACCGAATCGAGCGGGAGAAGCGTGCTGCCGAGACGCGCGGCGTACAAGAGCGGCTTCATGGCCGCGGGTGTGAGGGTCTGACGCGCTTGCACGTTCGATCCCAGCTTCGCCCTGGCGCCCGGGACGACGAGGTTGAGGTCGCAGACGCCGTGGAAGGTTGTCTTCGGGTTGGGGATCTGCGCGACGTGGTCGTGAGCGCCGAAGCCCAGCGGCTTGGCGAATGCAAGCGGGTGGAGCGGATGAGCGACGGAAACCGGGGCGATCACGTACAGGGGGACCGTGTGCGTCGGCTTCGCCGGCCCCGGCCCTGTCGCGAGAGTGTGCACGACCCCGTTGATCCAGACACCGTCGACGAATCCCGCCTGGACGCGATCGGCGGAAGCGGCGATTGCCGACGTCAAGCAGAGAGAGACCATGGCCGCTGCGAAGAACGTCGAGACGTAACGTGTCACTGGTGCCTCCTTTGACGGGCTTTCCTGCGGGCAGATGCGAAGGTCAAGCGGCATCTCCGCCGTCCGGCCCACACCGTATATTGACTAGGGAATGACCCTATCTAATAAAGACGGTGGTGGCAAGGGCCGGCGACGCACGTACGACGCTTCTCGGCGCGTAGCGGCGGCGGCTCGCACCCGCGAGGCGATCGTGCAGGCTGCCAAGGAACTGTTCGAGGAGCGTGGCTGGGCTGGGACGACGGTCCGTCTGATCGCCGGCAGAGCCGGTGTCTCGCCGAAGACGGTCGAGGCAACCTTCGGGACGAAGGCCACGCTCCTGCGGATCGCGGTCGACTATTCAGTCCGCGGCGACCTGGCCGATTCACCGATGCCGGAGCGCGAGGGTGTGACGCGTATCGAGCGCGCCCCGGATGCGGCAACGATGCTCGAGCTCCACGCGTCTCATCTCCGCCGAATCAACGAGCGGTCGGCCGCGATCGCCTGGGCCGTCGAGGAGGCTGCGCGGGACGACCCGGTGGTTGAGGCGCTCTGGCGGCAGATGAACGACAACCGGGCCTTCGCTGTCCGTTGGGCGACGGCGACGCTGCTCGCAAAGCCGGGGCGAAGGAAGGGCCTTCGCCGTCGAGACATCGAGTCCACGTTCTGGGTGGCGCTCGATTGGGGCACCTACCGCACCCTCACCTTGCACGCACACCTCACACCGGATCAATTCGAGGCGTGGCTGCGCCGCTACTACAGGGAGGCCCTGCTCGCAGCCTGAACCTGCACCCCGGTAGAGGGCGCGCTTGACAACCGTGGAACTCATGTTCCACCATATGGGAGATGCCGAAGGAGTCCGGGACCCAGGCGATCGACCGCGCGGCGGAGCTGCTCGTCCGGGTCGTCGAGTCGAGCCGGCCGCTCGGGGTCGGTGAGCTCGCCGCCGGCTCGGGCCTCCCCAAGTCGACCACCTCACGGCTGATCGGCGCGCTCGAGCGCCGCGGGCTCGTGCAGCGCGCCGGCGACCGGCGCGTCGCGCCCGGGCCGGTGCTGCTTCGCTTCGCCCACCGTGATCGATCGGTGAGCCTCGTCGAGGTGGCGGCACAGGCGCTGCGGACACTCGCCGAGCTCTCCGGGGAGACGATCAACCTCGGCGTCCCGACACCGCTCGGTGTCGAGCACCTCGCCCAGGAAGACTCGCGCCACTTCATGGGCGGCACGAACTGGGTCGGTCGGCGCGTTCCCTTCGACACGACCGCGAACGGCAAGGTGCTGAAAGCCTTCGCCTCGCGAACCGCCGAGGGCAAGGCGATCCGCGAGCGCGGCTATGCGACCGCTGTCGACGAGCTCGAGCAGGGGCTCTCTGCGATCGCGGCTCCCATCTTCGGTCCCGACGGCGACGTCGTCGCGGCGCTCTCGATCTCGGGGCCGACCATCCGCCTCACGCAGCAGCGCATGCTCGAGCTCGCGCCGCAACTGATCACGCAGGCCGCTCAGGTCTCCGAGCGCCTGGGACACCACGACAAGCGAGGTGCCGCATGACGCACGAAGAGATCCTGAAGGGCCTCTACGACGAGACGCTCGTCGGGAACGCCCCGGAGGTGAAGGACCTCGTCAACCAGGGCCTCGCCGACGGCCTCGGTTGCGAGTCGATGCTCTACGACGCCCTGATCCCGTCGCTGGAAGAAGTCGGCGCACGGTTCGAGCGGGGCGACTACTTCGTCCCGGAGATGCTGATCGCCGCTCGCGCGATGCAAGGCGCGCTCGACATCCTGCGCCCGCTGCTCGCCGAGACCGGCGCGAAGCCGATCGGCACCTACGTGATGGGCACCGTCAAGGGTGACGTGCACGACATCGGCAAGAACCTCGTCAACATCATGCTCGAGGGAGCAGGCTTCACCGTCTACGACCTCGGCGTGAACGTCGCACCCGAGACGTTCGTCCAGCAGATCCAGGAGCACAAGCCCGACGTCGTCGGCTTCTCGGCGTTCCTGACGACGACGATGCCCATGTTCAAGGCGAACATCAACGCGCTGCAGAAGGCCGGCATCCGCGACGACGTGATCGTGATGGTCGGCGGTGCGCCGGTGACGCAGGAGTACGCGGACGCCGTCGGCGCGGACGGCTATGCGGCGGATGCATCGACCGCGGTTCGCCTGGCCAAGGACCTGATCGAGAAGCGCCGGGCCGCCGTCCCGGCATGAAGCCCCTTGCCCTCGTCGAGGCTGCGGTCAAGAAGCCGGTCTTCGGCTGCCAGATGTGCGGGCAGTGCGTGCTGCACTCGACGGGGCTCACGTGCCCGATGAACTGCCCGAAGACGTTGCGCAACGGGCCGTGCGGGGGTGTCCGTCCCGACGGCCGGTGCGAGGTGAAGCCCGAGATGCGCTGCGTGTGGGTGAAAGCGGTCGAGCGGGCGCCGAAGACTCCCTGGGCCCACGAGATCCACGACCTCCGCAAGCCCGTCGACAACCGCCTGTGGGACACCTCGTCCTGGGCGAACTATCTGAGCAAGCGCGACCGCTTCGCTCCGAAGGGCTGGCGTGTCGAGGCTTGAAGACGCGATTGCGTCGGGGCGGTTCGTCCTCACGGCCGAGCTGTTGACCGTCAACAGCGGCGGGCTGGACGCCGTGCACCGCCGCTTCGCGCCGTACGAGGA
The DNA here is from genome assembly GCA_963821575.1 of uncultured Thermoleophilia bacterium. GTDB lineage: Bacteria > Actinomycetota > Thermoleophilia > Gaiellales > Gaiellaceae > PALSA-600. Next base: position 544,845 of record CAWGEJ010000011.1, on the reverse strand, counting down.
GTACGTCGATGCCGTCAACGCGACGGACAACACGGCTGCACACGCGCATGCGTCACCGCTCGCCGTGGCGATCGCCCTGAAGCAGCTCGGCATGGAGCCGGTGATGCAGCTCGTCTGCCGCGACCGCAACCGCCTGGCCCTCGAGGCGGAGATCGCCGGCGCCGCGCTGCACGGGGTCGAGAACATCTGCTGCCTCACCGGCGACGACGTGACGGCCGGAGACGAGCCTGAAGCCCGTCGCGTCTTCGATCTCGACTCGATTCAGCTGCTGGCGACCGCGGAGGCAATGCGAAACGGGCGCTACCTCTCGGGCCGCAAGCTCGAGCCGCCGCCGCGCCTCTACCTCGGGGCCGTCGAAAACCCCGCCGCGCCGCCCGTCGACCACCGTGTCGACCGCGCGCGCAAGAAGGTGCGCGCCGGAGCGCGCTTCCTGCAGCTGCAGGTCATGTTCGATCTCGCCCCGCTCGAGCGCTTCATGCGGGAGGCGACCGCGACCGGGCTGGCGCGAGATGCCGCGATCCTCCCGTCGATCTGCCTCGTCCGCTCGCCGGCCGCGCTGCGGTTCGTCGACGAGCACGTGCCGGGCATCTCCGTCCCCACCGACGTGATCGAACGCTGCGAGCGCGCAGCCGACCCCGAGGCCGAGTGCTTCGAGCTCGCCTGCGAGCTCGCCGACGCAGCCCGTGCGCTGTCCGGGGTGCGCGGCCTGCACCTGATCAGCTTCCGCAGAGAGGCGGGCATCGCGCATCTGTGCAGCCGCCTCGGCATCCCAACCCGAACAGAGAGGGAACTGAGTGGAGACAGTCCTCGAGTCGCCGTCTAAGACCGTCGTCATCGGCCCCGACCGCGCGTTTTGCGTGATCGGCGAGCGGATCAACCCGACGGGCCGCAAGAAGTTCCAGGCCGAGTTGCAGAACGGCGACCTCTCGCGGATCGAAGTGGATGTCGCGCAACAGGTCGCCGGGGGCGCCGACATGCTCGACGTCAACGTCGGTGATCCGCTCGCCGACGAGGTCGAGCTGATGCGCTCGGCGATCCCGCTCGTGCAGAGCCTCACGGACCTGCCGCTCTGCATCGACTCGTCGGTGATCGAGGCACTCGAAGCCGGCCTCGGCGCCTACCAGGGCAAGGCGCTCGTCAACTCGGTCACCGGCGAGGACGAGCGGCTGGAGGTGATCCTCCCGATCGTCGCCAGGCACGGCGCCGCAGTGATCGGGCTCGCGAACGACGACGAGATCCCGATGGAGCCGCAGCGCCGGCTCGAAGTCGCGCGCAAGATCGTGTCCGTCGCCGGCGACCACGGCATCCCGCCGGAGGACGTGCTGATCGATCCCCTCGCGATGCCGGTCGGCGCCGAGCCGCGGGCCGTGACGCTGTTCGTCGAGACGGTGAAGCTGATCCGCGACGAGCTCGGCGTCAACATGACCTGCGGCGCGTCGAACACATCGTTTGGACTGCCGGGCCGGGAGACACTGGGCGCGGCGTTCCTCGCTGTCGCCGCGAGCCATGGCTTGACGAGCGCGATCATGGATGCGCGGTCGCAGGAGATCGTCGAGGGAGTCCGCGCGACCGACTTCCTGCTCGGCCACGACGAGTGGGGTGCCGCCTGGATCGCCGCGTACCGCAAGAAGCAGGCGGCGCTCGCCGAATGATCGACGCGGTCGTCGACGACGTCCATCCCGACCGGGTCCGGCTGGTCTTTCAGCAGGCCGACGGTGCGACGAAGGAGGCGCGCGTGCCGGCCGGCACGACGCTCTTCGATTGCGCGAGCTGGAACGGCGTCGCGATCGACTCGACCTGCGGCGGCCACGGCACGTGCAAGAAGTGCAAGGTCCGCGTTGCCTCCGGGCGCCAGGAGGTGTCGTCCGTCGATCCCCGCGCGTTCTCGCCCGCCGAGCTGAAAGCCGGCTGGCGCCTCGCCTGCCGGGCTCAGGCCGAGGAGGACCTGGTGGTCGAGGTGCCGGTGCTCCAGACACGCCCGAAGGCAGCGCTCGTGGGCGTCGGACGGCACGTCATCCTCAGGCCCGCGGTGCAGAAGCGCCACCTCGAGCTCGCGGAGCCGACGCTCGAAGACCAGGTCTCCGACCTCGAGCGCGTCACGAACGCGATCGACGACCTCGAGCTCCGTGTGCCGCTCGAGCTCGTCCGCACACTCGGCAGGACGCTGCGCGACGCGAACTGGGACGTGACGGCCGTGGTCGTCGACGACCTGCTGATCGATGTCGAGCCCGGCGACACCTCGGCGCGGCGCCACGCGATCGCCTACGACCTCGGGACGACCACCTGCGTCGCGACGCTGCTCGACCTCGAGACCGGCCAGCCGGTCGCGGTGCGCTCCATCCTCAACGCGCAGCAGCCGTTCGGTGCGGACGTCATCTCGCGGATCAGCGCGACGATGCTCGACCCGGGAGCGCTCGACGTGTTGCGCGCGAGGGCTCACGAGACGCTCACGACGCTCACCGACGAGGTCTGCGCCGAGGGCGGGATCGAACCGAGCGAGGTCTACGAGATCGTGGTCGCCGGCAACGTGACGATGATCCAGCTCGCCCTGGGCATCGACCCGGAGCCGCTGTCGATGGCTCCGTTCACGATCGCGGCGCGGCAGCTTCCCGCCGCAACGGCTGCGGAGCTCGGCGTGACCGTGCACGAGCGCGCGCCCGCTGTTCTCTTCCCTGCGCTCGGGGCGTACGTCGGGCCGGACATCGTCGCAGGCATCCTCGCCACGGGCCTCACGCTCGACAAGCGCCTCCGGCTGTTCATCGACGTGGGCACCAACTCCGAGATCGTGCTCGGGTCGTCGGCGCGCGCGCTTGCGACCGCCGCACCGGCCGGGCCGGCGTTCGAAGCGGCCCAGATCCGCTGCGGGATGCGGGCGTCGGACGGTGCGATCGAGGGCGTCAAGATCGTCGACGGCGAGATCGCGCTGACGGTGATCGGAGATGTCGACCCGATCGGTCTGTGCGGATCGGGCCTCGTCGACGCGGTCGCGGAGCTCGTCGGCGCGGGCATCCTCGACCACTCCGGCCGTTTCGTGCTCGGTTCGTCGGAGCACCTCGGAAAGCTCGGCGAGGAGAACGTCTTCCATCTCTCCGAGGACGTCTTCCTCTCGCAGCGCGATGTCCGTGAGCTGCAGTTCGCCAAGGCGTCGATCGCGACCGGGTGGCAGATCCTGTGCAACGACATGGGCGTCGACCCGGCCGAGATCTCGCAGGTGCTGCTCGGCGGCTCCTTCGGCTCGTATCTGACCGCCGCGAGCGCGGTGAAGATCGGGCTCGTGCCGAAGCTCGCGCTGGCGCGCATCGTCTCGGCCGGGAACGTCGCCGGGGAGGGCGCGAAGATCGCCGCGCTCTCGGTGACCGAGCGCGCGGCCGCGAGCGCGGTGCTGGACGAGGTGGACTACGTCGAGCTCTCGGGGCGCACCGACTTCAACGACCTGTTCATCGACCAGCTCGCGTTCCCGGCATGAAGGTGGTTGTCGCTTGCGGGGCGCTCGCTCTGCACATCGACCAGATCGCGAAGCGCCGCGGCTGGGAGATCGAGGTGCGGCCGCTGCCGCCGGAACTGCACAACCGCCCCGAACGCATCCGCGCCGCCGTCGACGCGGCACAGGGCGACGTCGTCGCGTATGCGGACTGCGGAACGCGCGGCGCGCTCGACGACCTACCGCGGCTGCCAGGAGCCGATTGCTACCAGCTCTTCGGGGGGATGGAGCACGAGACCGGGACGTACTACCTGACTGACTTCCTCGTGCGCTCGTTCGACCGCGTGGTGTGGCACGGGCTCGGGCTCGATCGTCACCCGGAGCTGCGCGACGACTACTTCCGCCACTATGAGCGCGTGGTCTGGCTCGCCCAGTCGCCGACGCCCGAGCTGCACGAAAAGGCGGAGGCCGCCGCCCGCAGGCTGGGACTGCCGCTCGAAGTTCGCGAGACCGGCGACAGCGGTCTCGAAGTTGCCCTCGAACAACTCCTGGAGGTCGGGTGACCCTCCCGCAAATATCTGGCGGTCTCTCGCCCGCGAGCACGCGGCGCGCTGCCGCGTCCTCAGTCGTCCCGATAGCAGCCTCTATCGGGACTCCCTGCGTCCTTGCATCGCTTGGTGCTCGCGACCGAGATCCCCATCAACATTCACGGAAAGGTCACTCATGTTGATCAACGAGCTCCCGCGCTACGAGATCCTCGATGAGCACTCGATGCAGGAGCTGGAGCGCGGCTGGCGCCGCATCGTCTCCGACCTCGGCGTCGACTTCGGGACGTCCGAGCCGCACGAGGAGACCGTCGCCCTGCTCGAGGCGGCGGGCCAGAAGGTCGAGGGGCAGCTCGTCAAGCTCGACCCGGACTGGATTCTCGAGCAGGTCGCGAAGGCGCCGCGCGAGTTCGAGCTGCAGGCGCGCAATCCGGCCAACAACATTCACATCGGCGGGAAGCACATGGCGTTCGGCGCCGTGTACGGGTGCCCGTTCGTGCGCGAAGGCATCGAGCGCCGCGAGGCGACCTACGCCGACTTCGAGAATCTCGTCCGTCTCTCGCAGGCGTTCCCGCAGCTCGACACTCCCGGCGGGACGATCTGCGAGCCGAACGACAAGCCGCTCGACTCCCGCCACCTCGACATGGTCTACGCGCTGATGACACTGTCGGACAAGCCCTTCATGGGCTCGGTGACCTCGGGGCCGAACGCGGAGGACACGATCGCGATGGCGGAGATGGTGTTCGGCCGCGAGTCGCTCGAGCAGACGCCCGCGATCATCAGCTTGATCAACGTCAACTCGCCGCTTCGTTACGACGAGCGGATGCTGGAGGCGCTGCACGCGTACGCGAAGGCGAACCAGGCGATGGTGATCACGCCGTTCCTGCTGATGGGTGCGATGTCGCCGGTGTCGGTCGCCTCGACCCTCGCCCAGCAGGTGGCAGAGGCGCTGGCCGGCATCGCGCTCGTGCAGACGATCCGGCCGGGCTGCCCCGTCGTCTTCGGGTCGTTCCTGTCGAACACCGACATGCAGTCGGGGTCGCCCAGCTTCGGGACCCCGGAGTCGGCGGTCGGCCTGCTCTGCACCGGCCAGATCGCCCGCCACTACGGGCTGCCGTTCCGCGGCGGCGGAGCGCTCACCTCCTCGCAGACGGTCGACGCACAGGCGGCCTACGAGGCGGCGATGACCCTGTGGCCGACGTTCCTCGCAGGCACCAACTTCGTCATGCACTCGGCAGGCTGGCTCGAGTCGGGTCTCGTGTCCTGCTACGAGAAGTTCGTTGTCGACGTCGAGTTGCTGCGCATGCTCCACCACGTGTTTCAGCCCTTGCAGATCAACGAGGAGACACTCGCCTACAGCGCGCACCAGGAAGTGGGGCAGGGCGGTCACTTCCTCGGAGCCGTGCACACGCTCGAGCGGTTCCGCGAGTGCTTCTACCGTCCTCTCCTGTCGTCGACCGAGAACTACGAGCGCTGGTCGCGTCTCGGCGGCAAGGATGCAGCGGCACGCGCGAGCGATGTCTGGCAGAAGACGCTCGAGGAGTACGAGGAGCCGGCGCTCGAGCAGAGCCTCAAGGACGAGCTGAAGGCGTACGTCGACCGGCGGAGGACCGAGCTTGGCGACTGACACGCACGAGATGTTCATCGACGGCGGCTGGACGGCCTCGCAGAGCGGCGAGACGTTCACGGCCGACTCGCCCGCCACCGGTGAGAGGATCGCCGACGTCCCGCAGGGAGACCGCGCAGATGCGCAGCGCGCGATCGAGGCTGCGAACCGCGCGGCGGACGCGTGGTCGCGCACGACAGCGTTCGAGCGCGCCGCGTTCATGCACCGGGTGGCCGACGAGATCGACAAGCGGCGCGAGACGCTCGCGCACACGCTGACGCTCGACCAGGGAAAGCCGTTGCACGAGTCTCGCGACGAGGTCGAGGAGCTGGTGCAGTACTGGCGCAACGCGGCCGAGGACGGCAAGCGCCTCGAGGGGCGGCTTGCGAACTCGTTCACGCCGGGGAAGCGCGTGCTCCTCGTGCGGCGGCCGCGCGGGGTGATCGGCGTGATCACGCCGTGGAACTGGCCTTACACGATGCCGGCCGAGTTGGTCGCGCCGGCACTCGCCTCGGGGAACACCGTCGTCTGGACGCCGGCGTCGTCGACGGCGGTCGCCGCCGTCGCGCTGGCCGAATGCGTCGTCGAGGCGGATCTCCCTGTCGGCGTCTTCAATCTGGTGACGGGGCCCGGCTCCGTCGTCGGCGACGAGATCGCCCGCAATCCGGGCACGCACGGGGTGGGCTTCATCGGCTCCACCGAGACCGGACGCAAGGTCGCGGAGGCGGCGGCCGGTAAGGCTGCGGTGCTCGAGCTCGGCGGCAACGGCCCGGTCGTCGTGATGGACGACGCCGACCTCGATCTCGCCGCCGATGCGACCGTCACCGCGTGCTTCATGTGCGCGGGGCAGAGCTGCACCGCGGGCGAGCGGCTGCTCGTGCACCGTGACGTGCGCGAGGAGTTCGTCGCCCGGCTCGCCACGCTCGTCGGCGAGCGTGTCCTGCTCGGGGATCCGTTTGCAGAGACGACGACGATGGGGCCGCTGAACAACGCCGGCGTCGCCGAGAAGATGGACGAGCACGTCGAGGATGCCGTCCGGCGGGGAGCGACCGTGGTCTCGGGCGGGGCGCGGCAGGGAGGCTTCCCGACCGACCTGTACTGGCAGCCGACCGTGCTCGACGGCGTGCCCGCCGACTCGCTCGTCGCGCAGGAGGAGACGTTCGGGCCGATCGCACCGGTCGTCGAGATCGGGTCGCTGGACGAGGCGATCTGGCTTGCGAACGCGTCGCCGTACGGCCTGCTCTCCGCGATCTTCACGAGCGACCTCGCCCAGGGGCTGCGCTATGCCGATGCCGTGCGCACCGGCTGGGTGAACATCAACGACTCGTCGAACTACTGGGAGTCGCATCTTCCCTTCGGCGGACGGTCGGGCACCGCCAGCGGCATCGGGCGAGTGGGAGGGAGCGCGCCGATGGAGTCGTTCACCGAGCTGCAGACGATCGTCGTCGCGTGACCTACGACTTCGTGATCGTGGGGGGCGGATCGGCCGGGTGTGCCCTGGCCGCGCGCCTGACCGAGGATCCGGGCACGCGCGTGCTCGTGCTCGAGGCGGGGCGCATGGACTCCGCGTGGGACCTCTACATCCACATGCCGGCCGCGTTCTCGTTCCCGATCGGCAACCGCTTCTACGATTGGAAGTACGAGTCCGAGCCCGAGCCGTTCATGAACGGACGGCGGATCTACCACGCCCGCGGCAAGGTGCTCGGCGGCTCGAGCTCGATCAACGGGATGATCTTCCAGCGCGGCAACCCGCTCGACTTCGACGGCTGGGGGCTCGAAGGCTGGGACTACGCGCACTGCCTGCCGTACTTCAAGCGCATGGAGACCTGCGTCGCCGGCGCCGACGAGTGGCGCGGCGGCAACGGGCCGCTGGTCGTCGAGCGCGGGCCTGCCGACGGGCCGCTCTTCGGCGCCTTTCTCGCCGCCACGCAGGAAGCCGGGTACCGACCGACGGACGACGTGAACGGCTACAGGCAAGAGGGGTTCTCGAAGTTCGACCGCAACATCCGCCGCGGACGCAGGTGGAGCGCCGCCCGCGCGTACCTCCACCCGGCGATGTCGCGGCCGAACCTCGAGGTGCGGACGCGCACGTTCGTCGAGCGCATCGTCTTCGCGGGGACGCGCGCGGTGGGCGTGCGGGCAGGCGGTGAGACGATTCGTGCGGGCGAGGTGATCCTCTGCGGCGGAGCGATCAACTCGCCGCAACTGCTGCAGCTGTCCGGCGTCGGCGATGCGGCAGAGCTCGGCGCGCTCGGGGTCGATGTCGTCCACGATCTGCCCGGCGTCGGCGAGAACCTGCAGGACCACCTCGAGGTCTATGTGCAGTTCGCATCCAAGCTGCCGGTGACGGTCGCCCCGGCCTTCAAGTGGAGCAACCGCCCGCTGGTCGGCCTGAAGTGGCTGCTCTTCAAATCGGGGCCTGGGGCGACGAATCATTTCGAGGCGGGCGGGTTCATCCGGTCGAACGACGACGTCGCGTATCCGAACGTGATGTTCCACTTCCTGCCGATCGCGGTGCGGTACGACGGCTCGGCGTCGAAGGGCCATGGGTACCAGCTGCATGTCGGGCCGATGTACTCCGACTCGCGGGGGTCGGTGAAGATCACGTCGGCCGATCCACGGGCTCATCCTGCGCTGCGCTTCAACTACCTCTCGACCGACCAGGACCGGCGGGAGTGGGTGGAGTGCGTCCGCGCCGCACGTTCGATCTTGACCGAGCCCGCGTTCGAGCCGTTCAACGGCGGCGAGCTCTCACCGGGGGACGGCGTGGAGACGGACGAAGAGATCCTCGAGTGGGTGCGGCGGGATGCTGAGACCGCATTGCATCCGTCGTGCACGTGCGCAATGGGAACGGTCGTGGACCCGGCAACGATGCGCGTCTATGGGCTCGACGGCATTCGCGTCGTCGATGCCAGCGTCTTTCCGAACATCACCAACGGCAACATCTACGCGCCGGTGATGATGGTCGCCGAGAAGGCCGCGGATCTGATCCGCGGTGCAACGCCGCTACCGCCGTCGACAGCCACCTTCTATCGGCATGAAGCTGAGCGAGCTCCAAGTCGGTGAGCTCCTCGCAGCGCTCGGCGAGCAGACGCCGGCGCCCGCGAGCGGGGCTGCTGCCGCGCTGACGGGGGCGATGGCTGCAGCGCTCGTCGAGCTGGCCGGCCGGTTCGCCGGCGACGAGGCGGCGGTCGAGCGTGCGAGGTCGCTGGGCTCGCGCCTCGCCGAGTTGGCCGACGAGGACTCGGCTGCGTACGCGGCGTTCATGGCGGAGCGAAACGACGAGAGCCGTGCGAGGACGATCGCCGTGCCCGAGGAGATCGCCGCCTGCGCAGACGAGGTCGTCGCGCTTGCGGCCCGAGTCCGGGCCGAGTTGCGCTCGTCCGTCGCCGGCGACGCCGAGGCTGCGGCTGAGCTCGCGCGGGCGACCGCCGTCGTGGCGCGGCGGCTGGCCGACCTCAACCGCCGCTGAGCGCTCGCGCCAAGGCGGAGGCGGCGGTCGCAGGCTGCCCCGGCCGAACGACTACTCTAGGCCCGTCTTGAGGATCGACGTCCACGAGCTCCCGGCGCACGAGTGCGTCGATCGAGCAGCGTGGCGCGACCTCGCGGTCACCGCGGACGCGACGCCCCCGCAATTCCTGCCCGGCTGGCAGGAAGCCTGGTGGCGACACCGCGCGCGTCCGGGCACACGTCCGGTCACCATCGCCGCCTATCGGGGAGAGTCGCTCGTCGGGCTGTTGCCCCTCGCGCTCGTTCGGCGCCGGCGCGTGCTGCGGCTCGCCCGCATCGCCGGGCTGGACTGGGGCTGGGGCCACGGCGTTCTGGCCGTGCGCGACGACTGCGTCGAAATCGCGCAGGCGCTGCTCCGCTCGTCGGCGGGCACGGGGTATGACGTCCTGCGCCTGGACGGCCTGCAGGCGGGATCCGCCGTGGGCGCGGCGACCCGGCTCCACACCGTTCCGCTCACCCCGGTCCCTCTGGTCGACTTTGCGGGGACGTGGGAGGAGACGTTCCTCCGGTTGATGAGCAAGCGGACGCGCAAGAAGCTGACCAGCAAGTGGCGGCGGTTCAGACGCGAGCACGATGTCACCGTGACCGTCCACCGAGACGACTTGGCGATCCGCGCCGTGTTCCCGGACTACGTGCGGGTCCACCGCGCGCGTTGGGCATCGCTGCAGGCGGCCCGCGGGGTACGCGACGTCTCTCCGCTCGCAACGGATCACGGTGCTGAGTTCGCGCGTGAGGCTCTCTGCGGACTCGCCGTCGACGGGGTCGGGCGCCTGCTGGTGATCGAGGCCGAAGGGTCGCCGGTCGCATTTCGCGAGTTCGCCGTGGTCGACGACTTCGTGCACGGCTACCGAAACGAATTCGACCCCTCATTTGCTCGGTACTCCCTCGGTGTGCTCGCAATCGCCTCGGCATTCGACGACGCGATCGCGGGAGGCGCGCGACTCGGCAGCCTCGGCAACGGCAACGACGCCTACAAGGATCACCTGACGACTCGGAAGGAGCCCGTTCTTCGCGGCTTCGTTGCGGGGGACACCCTGCTCGGCGGAGCCGGCACGACCGCCCTCACAGGCGGGCACCGCCTGCGCGGCGCAGTCCGGGATTCGATCGACGGACATCCGCGCATGGAGCGCGCCGTGCGGCGAGTGCGGGCCCGGGCCTAAGTTCGTGCGCGGGTGGAGATCTCCCAACGCCGGCCGCTGAGACCTACAGTTCGCCGAGAGCGGACCTTACCTCCCGGGCGGCTCGTCTTGAGCTCCCCTCGTCCAGGTAGGCGGCCCAAAGAGTTGGCTGTCGAGGAATCTGGGGTGCTCTGTCAGGAATGCGGCCGCGGTTGCTGCATCGCTCGACTCCATCTCCTTCGCAATCGCCTGCGACCAACGAGCAGTCAAGGCGGGATCGAATCTGTCAGGCGCGTTCATGGCGATGCAGTTCTTCAGCGTGCCCGCGGCGATCAGCGAAATGCCGTCGGCCGCGCCGTGCCGCGAGATGAGAACCCATGAGACGCGGACGTGCTCGGCATGGGTGACTGAACGACCCAGTTGGCACGTTTCCCACGCATCGGTCAGTTCGTCGTCAGTCACTCAGAGGACGAAGCGGTAGACGTGCGTCTCGCGCTGTGCAAAGCCCTCGCGTTGGTAGAGAGCGTTTGCGGCCTCGCGAGTGGGTCGCGAGGTCACGTCGACGGTTCGTGCCCCTGCTTTACGTGCGAGCCGGAGGGCTTCTTGTGTGAGAGCCGCCCCAACCCCACCTCCTCGCGACTGTTCGTCGACGATCACGTCCTCGATCCATGCGCGGATGCCAGTCGGGACGGGGAAGGTGACGAGCGTGAGGGTTCCAGTGATCTTGCCTGCGGCATCTCGGGCGATCAGGAGCTTGCTCGCCTCGGAAGAGACGATCGCCTCCACGTCCTCGCGTCGAGGCTGTGCTGTTGCGGAAAGCTGCGGAACCAGGCGCTGTATTGCCAGGATGACCTCGTCCGTCACGGTGTCGACGACCTCGATCATGTCCCAGATCGTAGGCCGTGGCTCGGGACCGCTGCGACCTATGCAGGCCTCCCCGTTAGGCCTGGCTGTTCGGCTCAGTCGTGGTCGCGGCGGAGCGAGCCGACGAACGTCATCGCAGCACCGGTTGCCGTCGCCCCGACGCAGGTCGGGCAGGTTCCGCAGCAGGCGGGCGCAGCTTCTGCCCAACGATCGAGGAACGGCACGAGTTGGAAGATCCAGATCCGAACTGCGAGCAACATAGGAGCAGTCTTAGGACGAAGCAGGGCGAAGTTTCAGACCGAAATGGGTGCTCTGTCGCATGACGGGTCGACGGTCGCTGCCGCAGTGCCGAATCAACACTGAGTGCCGAAGGTGGGAATCGAACCCACACTCCCCGGAGGGAACCGGATTTTGAGTCCGGCGCGTCTGCCAGTTCCGCCACTTCGGCCAGCCGGGCAATCGTAACCCTCACGCAGGGGTGGGACTTTTCCGCCGGGAGGCAGTAAAGTCGCCTGAGTCCGTGGCCGCAGACGCCTCCGCACCGACGCTCGCGACCCGCTTCAAGCGCCCGAGCTTGATCTCCGTCTTCGGGCTGATCTTCGTGGGCCTGCTGCTCTTCTGGCTCGCCGTCAACGCCGTGAAGACGCCTGCGGACTTCACCACCGTGTTCTTGATCGGGATCACGACGGGCTGTCTCTACGCCCTCGTCGCGCTCGGTTACACACTCGTCTACGGCATCCTCGAGCTGATCAACTTCGCCAACGGCGACGTCTTCATGCTCGGCGGGATGTTCACCATCTCGATCGGCACGCACCTGTTCAACCTCCACCACGGGCAGGGCGCCGTGACGGTGCCGATCGCCATCGCGACGCTGCTGCTGACGATGCTCGCGTGCGGCCTGCTCAATGCCTCGATCGAACGCATCGCGTACAAGCCCCTACGCAACGCGCCCCGCCTGGCGCCGCTGATCACCGCGATCGGCGTCAGCTTCATCATCGAGGACGTCGGGCTCATCTTCTGGGGCCCGAACTACGTCACCGCGCCCGACGTCTTCCCGCACTCCCAGATCTTCAACTTCCGCGGCGTCGCGTACGAGTGGAACAAGTTGCTCGTCGTGATCGTCACGGTGCCGGTCCTGCTCGCCCTCACGTATCTCGTGCAGCGAACCAGGCAGGGGAAGGCGATGCGCGCCACGGCCCAGGACAAGGACGCCGCGGCGATCATGGGGGTCAACGTCAACCGGACGATCTCGTTCACGTTCCTGATCGCCGGTGCGCTTGCGGGCGCCGCCGGCTTCCTCTACTCGCTCTACGTGACGACGGTGCGCTTCGACCAAGGCTTTCAGCTCGGCTTGATCGCGTTCACGGCCGCCGTGCTGGGCGGGATCGGGAACCTGCCCGGGGCCGTCCTCGGCGCGATCCTGATCGGGCTGATCCAGGCCTTCAACGAGGGGCTCAACTGGCACGCGCCGGGCTCGGACTGGACCGAGGCGATCGTGTTCACGATCCTGATCCTGATCCTGGTCTTCAGGCCCGAGGGCCTGCTCGGCGAGCGCACACCGGAGGGCGGATGAGCCAGGCGGTGATGACGGAGCCGCGCCCGCAGGTCGTCGGCTTCCGCAATCAGATGCGCGCCCGCTGGGCCGCGCTGCCCTACGGGCAGCGGGCAGCCATCGCGATCGCGCTCGAGCTGCTCCTGGCAGGGCTCCTCTTCTTCGTCGACAACTCGCTCGGCTGGGCAACGCTTGTCATCTGCGCGCTCTACTGGATCCATCAGCTCCCTCGGCTGCCGTGGGAGCTTGTCGGCCAGGCGGTGATCGTGGTCGCCTTCCTGATCTTCGGTCAGCGTTCGCTGGCGATCACCTTCGCGATCGCGTTCGCGGTTTTCTGGATCCCGGAGCGGTATCGGCGTTGGGCGTGGCCGACGATTGCGATCGTTCTGACCGTCCTCTATCCCTTCTACCAGCCGAACATGTTCACGATCCCGGTGTTCGGCGTCTGGCCGGACGTCGCGACGGGCGTCTACATGATCGTGTTCGTGATGATGGCGGTCGGGCTGAACATCGTCGTCGGTTACGCGGGACTGCTCGACCTCGGCTACGTCGCCTTCTACGCGACGGGGGCCTACACAGCGGCGTGGTTCGCCTCTCTGCAGTTCTCGCACACGACGCTCCACCTCGGTGCAGTCGGAATCGATCCGAAGCTGCCCGGCATCCACATGTCGGTCTGGATCCTCCTGCCGCTCGCAGGCGCCATCACGGCGCTGTTCGGGATCCTGATCGGTCTGCCCACGCTGCGCCTGCGCGGCGACTATCTGGCGATCGTGACCCTCGGTTTCGGTGAGATCATCTACGACGTCGCGCGCAACAGCGACAATTTCCTCGGCACCGGTTTCAACCTGACGAACGGCCCGAACGGGATCACGCCGCTCGATTCGATCGGGTTCGGTCACACCCTGTCGAGCTGGACGGGCGGCTTCTTACCGGCGAACTATCTCCAGTGCTGCAAGGCGTCGTACTTCGGTCACCAGATCCAATACACCGACGTCTTCTTCTGGACCGCGGTCGTCCTGCTCCTCTTCACGGTCTTCTGCTCGCTGCGGCTGCAGTACTCGCGCCTCGGACGCGCGTGGATCGCGATCCGCGAGGACGAGACCGCGGCAGCGGCGATGGGGATCCCGCTGATGAAGACGAAGACCTGGGCATACGCGAGCGGCGCGTTCTTCGGTGGGGTCGCCGGAGCGTTCTACGCCGTCTTCAAAAGCGCGACGTTCCCCGGTGACTTCTACTTCAACATCTCGGTCTTCATCCTCTGCATGGTCATCCTCGGCGGCATGGGGAACATCTCGGGCGTGATCGTGGGCGGCGCGTTCCTCGCCTACCTGAACCAGGAAGGGCTCGCGAACACCGGCGCGTGGATCAACGCGAACGTCCACATCGGGAACCACCATCCCAGCCTGGACGTGCCGCTGTACGCCTCGGGCATCTACGGGCTGATCATCCTGCTCGTCATGCTCTTCCGGCCGGAGGGCCTGATCCCGTCGAAACGCGTCGCCGCAGAGATGCACGAAGGCGTGCACGACGAGCCGCTCTACGACATCACCGCCGACAACCGGATCGTGGTCGAATGAGCGACACCGACGTCCTGGTCGCGAGCGGGGTGCGGAAGGAGTTCGGCGGCCTCGTCGCCGTGGACAGCGTCGACTTCACCGTGCCGCGCGGCAAGGTGATCTCGCTGATCGGCCCGAACGGCGCCGGCAAGACGACGTTCTTCAACATGCTGACCGGCGTCTACAAGCCGACCGCGGGGCAGGTGCTGTTCCTCGGGGAGGACGTCACCGGGAAGCCGCCGCATGCGATCACGGCCCGCGGCATGGGCCGCACCTTCCAGAACATCCGACTGTTCCAGAACATGACGGCGCTCGAGAACGTGATGGTCGGCATGCACTCGCGGATGAAGGCGAATCTGTTCAGCTCGATCCTGCGGACGCCGTTCGTCAAGCGCGAGGAGAAGGCGACCCGCGAGCGCGCCCAGGAGCTGCTCGAGTTCACCGGGCTCCGCAGGCAGGCGCAGGCGACCGCGCGGAACCTGCCGTACGGCGACCAGCGTCGCCTCGAGGTTGCGCGTGCGCTCGCAACCGATCCGCAGCTGCTGCTGCTCGACGAGCCGACTGCTGGGATGAACCCGCAGGAGTCAGCGGAGTTCACGGCGTTCGTCGCGAATCTCCGCGAGGAGCACGGCCTGACCGTGTTGATGATCGAGCACGACATGCGCGTCGTGATGGGCGTCTCCGATCGCGTCTCCGTGCTCGACTACGGCGAGAAGATCGCCGAGGGCACCCCGCGCGAGGTGCAGCAGAACGAGCGGGTGATCGAGGCGTATCTCGGGAAGGCTGCGGTCGAGGACATGAAGCGGCAGGGGCTCTCGTGAGCAGCGCCGCAGGAACAGCAGCTGCGGTCGACGGCAAGACGCCGATCCTGCAGATCAACGACATCCACACCTACTACGGCTCGATCCATGCGCTCAAGGGCATCTCGCTGGAAGTCCACGACGGCGAGGTCGTCACACTGCTCGGCTCGAACGGCGCCGGCAAGTCGACGACTCTGCGCTCGATCAACGGGCTCAACCGCCCGCGGCAGGGGACGATCCGCTTCCAGGGGAGCGACATCACGGCGGTCGCAGCGCACGAGATCGTCAAACGCGGGATCGCCCAGTCACCGGAGGGGCGCCGCCTGTTCCCGCGCATGACGGTGGCGGAGAACCTCGAGATGGGGGCGTTCCAGCGGAATGACCGCCAGGAGCTCAAGGGAGACATGGAGCGCGTCTTCGAGCTGTTCCCACGCCTCCAGGAGCGGCGCAGCCAGAAGGCGGGGACACTCTCGGGCGGTGAGCAGCAGATGTGCGCGATCGGCCGAGCGCTGATGGCTCGGCCGAAGCTGTTGCTGCTCGACGAGCCGTCGCTCGGACTCGCTCCGATCTTCGTCGAGCGGATCTTCGACATCATCAAGCAGATCAACGAGCAGGGCACGTCCATCCTGCTCGTCGAGCAGAACGCTCTGATGGCGCTCGACCATGCGCATCGCGGCTACGTCCTCGAGACGGGCCGCATCGTGCTCGCCGACGCCGCCGCGGCGCTGAAGACGAACGAGCAAGTCCGCAAGACCTACCTCGGCGAGTCGTAGGACGACAGCGCACTTTGGGCCACGGCCCGGGGTCTGACCCCCGCCGTGTCCACAAGGGACGAGTAGTGGAAGGCGGCCGCCGGCGACAGCCGCTGGAAATGCGCCCGAACCGTTCCGTTCGGCCACGGCCGTGGGTCTGACCCCGCACGTGACGCGTGCGGACGCGTCGATCGTCGCGGAGGTGTGACGAGCGCCTCGTTACGCGTCGACGCGGTTCGTCCACCAGCGGCCGGCGCCCAGGAAGATCGCCGTCCACACGAGCAGCACGACGAGCGCGGTCGCCGTCGACATCGTCACCGTGACGTTGCCGTTGTCGCGCGGCATGAAGTGATCCGCGGCCGCGACGTCGATCAGCTTCCGGGAACTGCCGAGCGCGCCGATACTGATCAGGATCGGTCCGACGATCGCGTTCCAGGCGATCAGCACGCCCACGACGACGCGCGAGCTCGCGAATGACGCGAGGCCGATCGCGATCACGATGTTGATGAACGTGGTCGCCAGGCTGTACTCGGCGTACTTCGCGATCGTCGACGCCGACGGAGTGGGGAGGTTCCCGGCGAACGCGAACGCGACGGCCAGGGCGAGCACGAAGCCCAGCGCGAACATCGGCAGGAAGACCGCGAGCGCACCGGGGGCCCGCACGTTGAACAGTGTCGACCGCTTGCGTCCGGTGACCACGAGATCGCGGAAGACGCCGTTCGCGACGTCCTGTGTCCCCGCGGTCGCCCCGATGATGATCGCCGCGATGGTGCCGACGCCGGCGAGGAGGAGAACCACCGTGCGGAAGTTGTCGGTGCCGCCGGCCGGGCCGTGATGCGCCGCGTTGACGGCGTGGAGGACGACGAGCACGACGTCGGCGACCAGCACGGCGCCGACGGTGAGGATCAGCGACCAGATCATCAGCCCGCGACGCCGGACGAGTTTCAGGATCTCGGCGCGAATGAGCGTCACTCGTTGCTCTCCAACCGCGACGTGATCTCCAGGAACTTCTCCTCGAGCGTCGCACGGGCGGGCTCGAGCCTCGACACGGCCAGGCCCGCGTCGACGAGCGCCTTGTTGAGCGCTGCGGACGTCAGCCCGTCGGTCAGCTTGACGCGCAGCGCGCTTCCCTCCTCCTCGACCGCGCGCCCGTCGAGCACGCGCCTCGCAGCAGCGGCGTCGTCGACCTCGATCAGCACCGTCGGGTCGCCGGTCGATGCGATCTCGTCGACGCCGCCCTGCACGACGATCCGGCCCTGGTCGACGATCGCGACCTGGTCGCACGTCTTCTCGACCTCGTCGAGCAGGTGGGATGAGAGGAACACCGTGCGGCCCTCGGACACGAACGCGCGAATCAGGTGCCGCATCTCGAGGATGCCCGCGGGGTCGAGGCCGTTCATCGGCTCGTCGAGGATCAGGAGCGCCGGATCGGCGATCAAGCAGCGCGCGATGCCGAGCCGCTGGCGCATGCCCAGCGAGTAGCTCTTCACGCGCTCGTCGGCGCGCTGTGCGAGCCCCACGCGCTCGAGCGACTCCGGGATCCGCAGCTCCGCAGCCTTGTCTCTGGCGGCGGCGATGATCCGCAGGTTCTCCCGCCCGGTCAGATGGGGGTGGAACTTGGGTTCCTCGACGATCGCACCGACACGCGCGAGCGCCTCGGCGCGCTTCCCCGGCTGCGGGAGCCCGAGCAGTGTGACCGCGCCGGATGTCGGACGCGTCAGCCCGAGGAGCGTGCGGATCATGGTCGTCTTGCCGGCGCCGTTCGGGCCGAGGAAGCCGAAGGCCACGCCGGCGGGCACGGTCAGGTCGACACGGTCGACGGCGGCGCGGGCGCCGAAACGCTTGGTCAGCGAACGTGTCTGGATGACCGTGTCCATCGGCAGCAGGCTACGGGTTTTCGCCGGCTAGGAACCGACGACGAGCGGGAAGTACGGCGGAGTGAGCAGGTAGCCGACACTGCGCGCCCCCCGGCCGTGTGCCATCTCGAGTGCTGCGCCGAGCCCGTGGACCGGCACGAAGCCGAGCTGTCGCGCGGAGGCGGCATCTCGGCAGCCGGCGATCAGGACCGCACCCAGGCGATGCGTCGCGGCGTCGCACGCGCTCCACTCGACGAAGGGCTGCAGCGGATGGCAGGCGCGGCCCGCGCGGTAGTCGGCGATCGCAGCCTCGTCCCGGGTCGCGGCGAGCTCGGCCTCGCGCATCGCATCGGGGTCCCGCGCCGTCCGCGGATCGTGGAACAGCGCCCGGTACGGCATCTGGGTGGGCCGCTCGAACCGGCGGAGGAACGGATGGCAGAGGATCACGGTCCCCGCGGCGGCGATCGGCGGGGCGTTCCGCCAGAGTCGGAGAGCGACGCCGAGCCCGAGGTACGCCGCGGTGACCGGGTTTGGACGCTCACGTGGAATCCACGGCGTCGTCGGTGGGATGCCGATCACGAGCGCATCGAGCGGTGCGTCGAGTGAGACGCCCTTCACGACCGTCGCGCGGAGCAGTGCTTCCGTGTGGGCCACGGACGGCGTGCCCGCGTACACCGCCGCCGCGCTCAGCTCCCGGGGAAGCCGCTCGAGCAGCCGCTGCCGCACGCGACTCGGCGCCAGCTGGAAGAGCCGGCGCATCCGTGAGTCGAGCAGGTGGTCGATCGCCTCCTGGTCGTGCGGGTAGCCGGTCATCGGCCCCGCGAGCCGCGGCGCGTTCAGCGCGAGCGACACTCCCGTGACGGGAACACGCTCGCTGAGGCGCCGCTCGATCTCGACGGCGAGGCGCCACCCCTGCGACGTGCTCGTCTCGAGCAGCGAGAGCGCCCCGGCCGCGCGCAGCGACTCGCGCCCGCTGGCGGCGAGCAGGGCGGCCGGGCCGCCGTGCAGGATCGACTCCGCGGCGGTGACGGTGACGACGAGGTCGGTCTCGACGAGCGCCGGGTTGACGCGCAGCTCGACGCTGCCTTCGCGACCGAGCCCGACGAGCTCGTCCGCCTCGGCGTCGTGCACGCTGACGCGGCCTTTGAACCGGCGACGGAAATCGGGAGGCACCAGCAGGCCGATCTCCCGTGGCGTCGTTCTGCGCAGCAGGCCCCCGGCGACGAGGATCGTGACCTGCTTCACGCCGAGCCGGACGAGCTCGTCGGCGACGGCGGCCGTCGCCGTGTGCCGTGGGCCGGTCCCGGCGCCCGGAATCGGCAGCGACGGCTGTTCGATCACGATCGTCGCCGTCCCACCTCGGCGAGCGAGCTTCTCGAGCGGCTCGCCGGCGAGCGGAAACGCGAACGCGTCGAGGACAGCGCGTCCCACGTCCTCGAGCGACTCGCGACGGAGCGGGGAACGCAGCACGAGACCGTCCTCGCCGGTGTCGGCCACGATGACGCGCGTGTCCGAGAGCAGCGGGATCCGGGTCACGAGACGCGGCGTGCCGTCGCCGCCGTCACACCGAGGGCGATGAAGATCCCGCCGGAGACCCAGCGGCGCAGCTTCGCTCCGGTGCCGCTGCGCCGAAGCCTGCCCGCGACCGCGTCGGCGAGCAGCGCGTACAGCGCATCCGAGGTGAACGCGATCAGCACGAACAGGACACCGAGAACCGCGACCTGCACGGCGACCGAGCCGCGGCTCGAATCCACGAACTGCGGCAGGAAGGCGAGGAAGAACAGCGCCGTCTTCGGGTTGAGCACGTTGACGACCACGCCCTGCACGTAGAGACGGTGGTGCGGGGTCGGCACGGGTTGAACCTCGGTGTCCTCCTCGCGGTTGAGAATGCGGCGGATCCCGATCACGACCAGGTAGACGGCTCCGACGAGTTTGACCGTCGTGAACGCCGCCGCCGACGACGCGATCAGCGCCGACAGCCCTGCCGTCGCAAGGGCGACGTGGATGAGCCCGCCGCTCGCGACGCCGAGTGCCGAGTAGAGCCCCGCGCGCCGACCCTTGTCGATGCTCTGCGTGACGATGTACGTCACGGCCGGGCCGGGCACGACGGCGAGGGCGGCCGACGCGAGGCAGAAGAGCCCGATTGCCGAGCCGGCAGGGATCACGGTCGTTCGGCGGGCACGGGCGCCGCGACCGCGTCGCGGTGGAGGCCGGAAAGTGGGCGAATCGGAAGGCTCACCATGGGTGCAGGACGATACCCTCGAACCGTCCGATGCCAAAGACACTGACCGGAGCCGAGCTCGACCTGGACGACGCGCCCGCGCGGGAGTCCGAGCTCTTCATCGTCGACGGCAACAACCTCGCCTACCGCGCGTACTTCGCTCTGCCGGAGGAGCTCGCGACGACGGACGGTCAGCCGACCGGTGCGCTCCTCGGCTTCACGAACATGCTGTTCAAGCTTCTCGCCGATTACCGTCCGAAGGGCGTGGCAGTCGCCTGGGACTCGCGGCCGGTGCACCGTGCCGCGGTTGCCGAGGCAGCCGAGGTGGTCTACAAGGAAGGCCGCCGGCCGATGCCCGACCTGCTCCGTGAGCAGTTCCCGCACTTCCGGCCGATCGTCGAGGCGTTCGGCTACCGCAACCTCGAGTTCGAGGGGTGGGAGGCGGACGACGTGATCGCGACGCTGGCGACGCGCGCCGACGCCGCGGGGATCAAGACCTGCGTCGTCTCGACCGATCGCGATGCCTTTCAGCTCTGCAGCGAGAACATCTGCCTGATGATGACGCCGCGCGGCGTCGCCGACGTCAACGTGTACACGCCGGAGCGCGTCGAGGCCCGGTACGGCGTCACGCCTGAGCAGGTGCCCGACTTCATCGGGCTCAAGGGCGACACGTCGGACAACATCCCAGGCGTCCCCGGGATCGGCGACAAGACCGCCGGCCAGCTGATCTCGCAGTACGGATCGCTCGAGTCGGTGATCGAGCACGCGCCGGAGCTGTCGCCCGCACGCGCCCGCAACATCACCGAGAACGCGGATCTCGCGCGCACCTCGAAGGAGCTCGCGACGATGCGCCGCGATCTCGACATCGACTGTGATCCCTCGCAGCTCGTTCTCGACCCGCCCGACCGTGCGCAGCTGAAGGAGATCTTCCGGCGCTTCGAGTTTCGCAACCTCTTGAATCGCGTGGACGAGCTCGATGCGGCGGTGCCGAGCGCGCCGCTGAAGGTGACCGGCGTCGAGGTGCCGTGGCGGGAGGGCGAGCTCGACTTCCGCGGTGTGGTCGGCTACGCCGCACTTGGCGACCGGGCCGCTGTCGCCACCGGCGACGAGGTGGTGGTCGGCGCCCGGTCACTAGACCAGTTGCGCGAAGCGAACGTGGTCGTGCACGACGCGAAGGCTTTGCGTGTCGACGCGCGCGACGACACGCTGCTCGCCGCGTACCTGATCGACCCCGGCCGCGCCGGCTATGAGCTCGACGACCTCGCCGCCGAGTACGGCGTCGAGCTCGTCCCGACGCCGCAGGCAGAGGAGGAGACGACCGCACTCGTCCGGCGGGCCGAGACACCGCGGCGGCTGATCGCCCCGCTCCTGGAGCGGCTCGAGGAGCGCGGGGTGACCGAGCTCTACCGCAGTATCGAGCTGCCGTTGACCCGCGTGCTGGCGGCGATGGAGGAGGCCGGTGTCAAGATCGACACCTACCGGATGGGCGAGATCACCGCGCGGCTTGCCGACCGTGTCGAGGAGCTCGAGTCGCAGGCGTACGAGCTCGCGGGCGAGGAGTTCATGCTCGGCTCGACGCAGCAGGTCGGGCGGGTGCTGTTCGACCAGCTCGGCCTGACCGCGGGCCGCAAAGGCAAGACCGGCTACTCGACCGACGCCAAGGTGCTCCGCTCGATCCGGCACGAGCATGCGATCGTCGAGGTGCTCGAGGAGTGGCGGGAGCTCTCCAAGCTCCTGAACACCTACCTCGGCCCGCTGCCGTCGCTGATCTCCGAGACCGACGCGCGCCTCCACACGACGTTCAACCAGACCGTCGCCGCGACCGGCCGGCTCTCGACCTCCGACCCGAACCTGCAGGCGATCCCCGTGCGCACCGAGCTCGGGCGTGAGATTCGCAGCGCGTTCATCGCCGAGGAGGGGCATCGCCTTCTGAGCGCCGACTACTCGCAGATCGAGCTGCGCATCCTCGCGCACGTTTCCGGCGAGCCGAAGCTGCGCGAGGCCTTTGAACGGGGCGAGGACATCCACACCGCGACCGCGTCCGAGGTCCTCGGCGTCGAGCCGGCGGAGTTGACCTCGGCCCAGCGGTCGATCGCGAAGATGATCAACTTCGGGATCGTCTACGGCATCTCGGCGTACGGTCTCTCCGAGAACCTCGAGATCCCCCGTGACGAGGCGCAGCGCTACATCGACGCCTATCTCGCGCGCTTCCCGCACGTGCAGGACTTCATCGCGCGCACGATCGAGCAGGCGGCTGCCGACGGCTATGTGACGTCGCTGCTCGGCCGGCGGCGCCCCGTCCCGGAGATCCGAGCGTCGAACAGGCAGACACGCGGCTTCGGCGAGCGCATCGCCGTCAACTTCGTCATGCAGGGGTCGAACGCCGACATCATCAAGATCGCGATGATCGGCATCGCGCAGCGGCTGCGCGACGAGGGGAGAGGTGCGCGGCTCGTGCTGCAGGTGCACGACGAGTTGCTGCTCGAGGTGCCGGAGCCGGAGGCGTCGAAGGTGCGCGAGCTCGTGCGCGAGGAGATGTGCGGCGCCTACGACCTCGATCCGCCGCTCGCCGTCGACGTCGGAGTCGGCGACAACTGGGCCGACGCCAAAGCGTGAACCTGCCCGCGCGCATCGGCCTGATCACGCTGGCCTGCCGCGACGTCGAACGCATGGCTCGGCTCTTCCGCGACCTCGGTTGGCCCGAGACGCCCGAGAGCGACGAGCACCATCGCACCTTCCAGTGCACGAACGGCGTGGTGATCGGGCTGTATGCCGCGAAGCACTACGAGCCGCACCTCGGCCCGCCCGCCGACGGCTTCCGTGGCCTCACGCTCTGCGTCAACCTGGAGTCCTTCGAGGAGACCCAGGCCGTCTACGAGACCCTCCAGGAGATCGAGGGCGTCGAGCTGCTCGACGAGCCGACCGAGGCCTTCTGGGGCGGCGGCTTCAGCTGGCGCGACCCCGAGGGAAACATCTGGGACGTGGCTTTCGCACACGGCTCGACGATCGACGAGCGCGGCGGCCTCCGCTTCCCGTGAGCCGCCATTCCGCGCCGATCGGCGGTGCGGAATCCCAACGTGGCTATACTTCGCGGCCGCTTTGGCTTCCAACGATCTCATGCAACTCGAGCCCGGCGTCTGGGTCGAAGGCCCCGACGGCGAGCTGATCCCCGACTACGACTCGACCTTCCCCGAGATCAACGAGGGGCAGGTCGTCCACGGGACCGTCGTCCGGGTCGACAAGGACGAGGTGCTCGTCGACATCGGCTACAAGTCGGAAGGGGTCATCCCCGTCTCCGAGCTCTCGATCCGCCGGTCGGTGAACCCATCCGACGAGGTGACGCTCGGCGACGAGATCGACGCGCTCGTGCTCACCAAGGAGGACGCCGAAGGGCGCCTGATCCTGTCGAAGAAGCGCGCGCGGTTCGAGCTTGCCTGGAAGGCGATCGAGACGGCCGCGGAGTCGGGCGAGCCCGTCAACGGCCGCGTGATCGAGGTCGTCAAGGGCGGTCTCATCCTCGACCTCGGCGTCCGCGGTTTCCTGCCGGCGTCGCTCGTCGACATTCGCCGCGTGCAGGATCTCGACGAGTTCCTCGGACAGGAACTGCGCGCGAAGGTGATCGAGCTCAACCGCTCGCGCAACAACGTCGTCCTCTCGCGCCGCGCCGTGCTCGAAGAAGAGCGCAAGGAGCAGCGGCAGCAGATCCTCGACAAGCTTCAGCCCGGGGACGTCGTCGAAGGGCAGATCTCCAACATCGTCGACTTCGGCGCGTTCGTCGACCTCGACGGCATGGATGGGCTCATCCACATCTCCGAGCTCTCGTGGTCGCACGTCAACCACCCCTCGGAGGTGCTCGACATCGGTCAGACCGTCGAGGTCAAGGTGCTCGACATCGACCGCGACCGCCAGCGCATCTCGCTCGGCCTCAAGCAGACCCAGAGCGATCCGTGGCAGCAGGTGATGGAGAGCTACCACGAGAACGACGTCGTCGAGGGTCGTGTCACGAAGGTCGTGACGTTCGGCGCGTTCGTCGAGATCCTCCCCGGTGTCGAGGGGCTCGTGCACATCTCCGAGCTCGCCCAGCACCACGTCGAGAATCCGCGCGAGGTCGTCTCGCAGGGCCAGCCGGTCAACGTGAAGATCATCGAGGTCGACGGCGAGCGCCGCCGGCTATCGCTCTCGCTCAAGCGCGTCGAGGACACCGATCCGGTGCAGCCGCGCGCCGACGGGGCGGAGTCGGTGCACACGCGGCCTGCGCTCGACCTGTCCGAGGACGTCTTCGCCGACGAGGCACCGCCGCTCGAGCAGGCCGACGAGGCCGAGACGGTGGTCGACGAGGGCGCAGAGCCGCTCGAGCTCGACGCCTCCGACGTCCCGGACGAGGCCCCCGCAGCCGCGGCCGAGGAGAGTCCGGTGGCAGAGGCCGTGGTCGAGGAGACTCCGGTCGCCGAGGCCGAGGCAACACCCGTGGCCGCGGACGACGAGCCCGCCGCCGAGCCAGAAGCCGTCAGCTCCGAGGAGTGACCAAGCCCGTAGCCGTCGCGATCACCGGCGGCATCGGAGCCGGTAAGAGCGAGGCGCTGCGAGCGTTCGCGCGGCACGGCGCCGCGACGGTCTCCAGTGACGAGATCGTGCATCACCTCCTGCAGCGTGCAGACGTGCGCGACGCAGTGGTCGGGCGCATGGGCAACGGCGTCGTCGGGCCTGACGGCGAGATCGACCGCGGAGCGCTCGCCACCGTCGTGTTCAACGACCGCGACGCACTCGCCTGGCTCGAGGAGCTGCTCCACCCACTGGTGTCGCTGGAGTACCTGCAGTGGCGCGATCAACTCGCGCAGTTGCCCGACACTCCAAGGGTGTGCGTGACCGAGGTGCCGCTCCTCTACGAGACGGGCGGTGATGCCAGGTTCGACAAGGTCGTCGTGATCACCGCGCCCCAGAAGCTGCGCCGTGCCCGCTCGGTCGTCGCAACCGACGACCGCGAGGCACGGCTGATCCCGGACAGGGAGAAACTTCAGCGTGCCGATTTCTCGTTCAAGAACATCGGCTCGCTGGAGGAGCTGGACGAGTTCGTGGCGTCCGTGATGCGCGAGCTCGCCCCGTGAAACGGCTCGTCTGGGTGCTCGCGATCGCCGCGATCGCAGTCGGCGCGTTCGTGTACGTGAACAGGACAAGCCCTCCCTGGTACGAGCGCCTCCGCTATCCACTGCGCTACTCGGAGTTCGTGCGTGTCCACGCCCGTGAGCACGGACTCGACCCGTCCCTCGTCGCGGCGGTCATCTATCAGGAGTCGAAGTTCCGGAGCGATGCGAAGTCGTCGTCGGGGGCGATCGGACTGATGCAGATCACGCCGGCGACCGCGGAGGGGATCGCGATCCGAACGCACGGGAGCGCCTTCCACACGAGTGACCTCTACAACCCCGAGATCAACATCCGCTACGGGGCGTGGTACCTGAAGAACCTCTTCGAGAAGTACGGCAGCGAGGAGCTCGTGCTCGCCGCCTACAACGCCGGCCAGGGCAATGTCGACCGGTGGCGCGCGAACGGGCAGTCGATCCAGTTCCCGGAGACGCGAGCCTACGTCGAGCGGGTCGAGCACCTGAAGAGCATCTACCGCCATGCGTGGGCCAAGGACCTCGGCTATCGATGAACGACGAGCGGCTGCTCGAGCTCGCCGAGAACGCCAACACGTACACGCCGCTCGGCCCGGCCGACGTGCGTGTGGCAGACGACCGCTACGTCCTCTGGATGGGGCGCGGCGACGAGCCGGGGTGGAACGTCGCCCAGCGCTTCCGGCTGCGCGCCGACGAGGTGGCGGCGGTCCGGGTGGAGATCCACGACCACCTGCGGACGCGCGGGCGCACGGGACTGACGTGGGAGATCGGCACGCACGCAACCCCGGGCGATCTCACCGAGCGGCTGCTCGAGCTCGGGCTCGTCGACGACGAGCCGACACCGCTCGCCGTCGGCATGGTGCTCACCAGGCCGCCTCTTGTCCCTCCCCCGGGCGTCGAGGTGCGGCCCGCGGAAACGCCCGAGGATCGCCTTGCCTCGGCGACGATCGCAGCAGTCGCTTTCGGCGGCCCGCTGCCGACGGAGCCGCCGCCGCCGAGCGACGACCGGAGCAACGTGGTCTATCTCGCGTTCGTCGACGGGAGGCCTGTTGCGCGGGCATCGGCGTCGTTCGGCGAGCACGCCGTCTCGCTCTTCGGCGGCTCGACGCTGCCGGAGGCGCGGGGCCAGGGCGCCTACCGCGCGCTCGTGGCCGCACGTTGGGAGCAGGCGGTTGCCCGCGGCACGCCGGCGCTCGTCACGCAGGCGAGCCCCATGTCCCGCCCGATCCTGGCGCGGCTCGGCTTTCGCGAGGTCTGCGAGATCCGCATCCTGCTCGACCGGTTCGAATAGCCCAGAATGGTCGCGTGAGAGTCTCGGCGAAAGCGGACTACGCGATCCGGGCTGCGGTCGAGTTGGCGGCCGCGGGCGAAGGCCCGGTCAAGGGCGAGCGGATCGCCCAGGCCCAGGAGATCCCGTCGAACTTCCTCGAGAACATCCTCTCCGACCTTCGTAACGCCGGCATCGTCGCGAGCCGTCGTGGGGCCGACGGCGGCTACTGGCTGGCGCGGCCCGCAGCCGAGGTCAGCCTCGCCGACGTGATCCGCGCCGTCGACGGCCCGCTCGCCAATGTGCGCGGCGTTCGCTCCGAGCAGGTCGTCTACCAGGGGAGCGCGGAGAAGCTCCGCGACGTGTGGGTCGCAGTCCGGGCCAGCCTGCGTCAGGTGCTGGAGAGCGTCACCCTCGCCGACGTGGCCCGCGGCGAGCTGCCCGAGAGCGTCCGCCTCCTGGCGGCCGACCCGGACGCCTGGTCGCCCCACTAACGCGGTCGGAATCTGATTCGCGAAGCGAACCAGATTCCCGAGTTGCTGGTCTGGGTGCGGAACTCGCGAACCTGGTTCGGCTGTGCCGAACCAGGTTCGGCCAGCGGCTCTACGAGAAGACCGTCTCCCTGACCGGGCGCGCGTAGACGATCTGGCCGCGCTCGAGCTCGAGCGTCTCCGCCTGCTCGCGGGTCAGTTGCACGGCGAACTCCTCCCCGTCGTCCCGTACGAGCTCGCAGCGCACTTCGAAGCCGAGGTAGACGATCCGTTCGACCTGGGCCTCGCGGGTCGACCCGTTCGGCTCGAGGACGAGCTCGAGGTCGTGCGGACGCACCCAGGCGTTACCGAAGCGGTTTGCCCGGCCGACGAAGGACATCACGAACTCGTTCGCGGGCGCGTCGTAGAGCTCGCGCGGCCCGGCGACCTGCTCGACGTGGCCCTTGTTCATCACGACGATCCGGTCGGCCACCTCCATCGCCTCCTCCTGGTCGTGCGTGACGAACACCGTCGTCGTGTGCGTCTCTTCGTGCAGGCGGCGCAGCCAGAGGCGGAGCTCGGCGCGAACGCGCGCATCGAGCGCGCCGAACGGCTCGTCGAGCAGGAGCACCTTCGGCTCGGGTGCGAGTGCCCGAGCCAGTGCCATCCGCTGGCGCTGGCCGCCCGAGAGCTGCGCCGGGAACCGGTCCCCGAAGCCCTGAAGCTGCACCAGCGCGATCAGCCCGTCGACCCGAGCGCGGATCTCGTCGGCCGGGCGCTTGCGGATCTTCAACCCGAAGGCGATGTTGTCGCGGACAGTCATGTGCTTGAACGCGGCGTAGTGCTGGAAGACGAAGCCGACGCCGCGCTTCTGCGGCGTCAGTGCGGTCGCCTCCTCGCCCTCGAGGATCACCGCGCCGGTGTCCGGCCACTCCAGCCCGGCGATGATGCGGAGCAGGGTGGACTTGCCCGAGCCGGACGGGCCGAGCAGCGCCGTCAGCGAGCCGCCCTCGACGTCGAGTGAGACGTCGTCGAGCGCCTGAAACTCACCGAAGCGCTTGGAGACGTTGCGGACTTCGATCGACATCAGTGGTTCTCCTTCGGTCGCAAGAAAGTCATCGCGATCAGCACGATCACGGACATCACGGCAAGAACGAGCGAGATCCCGTATGCCCCCGCCACGTCGAAGTTCTCGTAGAGATCCTGCACGCGCAGGGTCGCCGTCTCGGTCTGGCCTTCGATGTGACCGGAGACGACTGCGACGGCGCCGTACTCACCGAGGCACCGGGCGGTCGTCAGCACGACGCCGTAGATCACCGCCCAGCGGATGGAAGGGAGGGTGATCCGCCAGAACGTCGCCCACGATCCTGCCCCGAGCGTGTGCGCCGCCTGTTCCTGCTCGTCGCCGATTTCGCGCAGGGTCGGCACCACCTCTCGGGCGACGAACGGCAGCGACACGAAGATCGTCGCGAACACCATCGACGGCAGTGCGAAGAGGATCTGGATCCCGTGCCGGGCAAACCACGAGCCGAACCAGCCGGTGCGCCCGTAGAGCAGGAACAGCGCCATGCCGACGACGACGGGCGAGAGCGCCAGCGGCAGGTCGACGAGCGCATTGACGATCCCCGCGCCCGGGAAGCGCTGCCGCACGATCGCGAGCGCGCACACGATCCCGAACAGCGTGTTCAGCGGGACCGCGATCGCCGTGATGATCAGGGTGATCCTGAACGCGTGCACCGTGTTCGGATCGCTGAGCGAGTGCCAGAAGTGCCCCGCGCCCTCGTCGAACGAGCGCCAGAAGACCATCGCCAGGGGCCCGAGCAGCACCACGACCAGGTACGTCAGCGCGACCGTCCGCAGGCCGTAGCGTCTAAGCACGCTGCAGCCGCTCCGGCGCCGGCGAAGCGGCCGCCTGCGCTCCTGGGCGTGCTCCGTCGAGCCTACGCACGCTCGTGCCTCGTGGCGAGGAAGCGCAGCCCACCGATCGCGAGGAGCATCGCGAAGGAGATGACGAGCATCACGACCGCGACCGCCGCAGCACCAGTCTGATCGCCGCTCTGGATGTGGTTGAAGACGAACACCGACGCGACCTCAGTCTTGTACGGGAGGTTGCCGGAGATCAGGACGAGCGCCCCGATCTCGCCGACCGCGCGCGCGAACGCGAGCGCGACGCCGGAGAGGATCCCCGGGAGGATGTTCGGCAGCACGATGCTGCGGAACACCCGGAACTCGCTCGCGCCGAGCGAGCGCGCCGCCTGTTCGGATTCGGCGTCGAGCTCGAGCAGCACCGGCTGAACCGTGCGGACGACGAACGGGAGCGTCACGAACAGCAGCGCAAGGAAGATCGCGGTGCGCGTGAACGCGATGTTGATCCCGACCGGCGAATGCGGTCCGTAGAGCGCGAGGAGCACGAGCCCGGCGACGATCGTCGGCAGCGCGAACGGAAGGTCGATCACCGCGTTGACGATGTTCTTACCGTGGAAGTCGTCGCGTACGAGCACCCAGGCTGTGATCGTGCCGAGGACGGCGTTCACGAGCGACACGATGACCGCGGCACCGAGGCTGAGCTTCAGCGCGGCGAGCGCCTCGGGTGCGGTCACGACCGCCCAGAACTGATGCAGTCCCTGCGCCCGCGAAGCCCAGAGGAGGGCGGCGATGGGGAGGACGACGATCAGCGAGAGATATGCGGTCGTAAAACCGAGCGAGAGGGCCCTACTGGCCCCCTCGCTCGGACGACGTGCTGTTACGACTGCGACGCTAGCCAGAGCTCGGTCCTCCGACCGCCTGCTCGATCTGCACCATGCGACCCTTGTTCGGGTCGAACCACACCTTGTCGGCCTTGCGCCAGCCGCCGATGATCTTGTCGTCGACCTTGAAGATGCCCGGCCGCGCCGGATACTTCGAGGCGTACTTCTTGGCGATCTTCGGATCGACAGGGCGGAAGCCGTACTGGGCAAGGAGATCCTGCGCGGCGTCCTGCTTGACGAACCGGATGAAGCTGTTCTGCAACGTCCTTGTTCGAGCTCGACTTCAGCACCGCGATCGGCAGCTCGATCAGCATCGACTGGCGTGGGATCACGTACTGGATGTCCTGGCCGTTCAGCCGCGAGTTGAGCGCCTCGCTCTCGTAGGTGAGGAGGACGTCGCCCTTGCCCGCCAGGAACGTGTTGGTCGCGTTGCGGCCCGATGTGTCCTGCGAGACGACGTGCTTGAACAGCTCCTGCACATAGGCGGTCGCCTGCTTGTCGGTCTTGCCGAGGCGACGCTGTGCGCCGTAGGCGGCGAGGATGTTCCACTTCGCCGACCCGGAGCTGAATGGATTCGGGGTGATGACCTGGACGCCCGGCTTGATCAGGTCGTTCCAGCTCTTGATGTGCTTGGGGTTGCCGTTGCGCACGGCGAAGACGACGACGGTGTCGGCTGCGATCCCGTCGTAGCTCTGCTTGTTCCACTTCGAGTCGACGAGGCCGACGTCGACGAGCAGGTTGACGTCGTCGCCGGTGGAGAGGAAGACGATGTCGGCCTTGAGGCCGTTGGCGACGGCACGTGCCTGGTCTGTCGACGCTCCGTAGGACTGGCTGAAGGAGACGTTGTTGCCGTCCGGCGTCTGTTGCCAGGCCTGGATGATCTTCCCCATCACGGCCTTCGGGGTCGAGTAGCCGACGAGAGAGAGGTTCGTGCCGGCGGCCGCTGCGGCGGTGACGGCGAGAGCTGCGCCGACCACGAGCAGCGCAATCAGTTTCTGAGCTTTGTTCATAGGCATGGTGAACAAGTATCATAAGGGAATCTGATGCGTCAAATAAAGAGAACTCTGATTCGCGAAGCGAACCAGAGTCCCGAGTTTCGAGTGACGGGCACGTTTGCCCGGAACTCGTGAATCTGGTTCGGCTGCGCCGAATCAGATTCGAAAGGCCCGCGCGACCCGCTCCACCGCTATACTTGAGAACGCAACTATGGGCACGCAGTCGATCTCACCACCGCAGCAGCTCGAGGCCTGGGTCTCGTTCCTGCGCTCGCACTCGGCGATCACGCGGGAGCTCTCCGCGCAGCTGCAGCGCGAGCACGGCCTGACGCTGAACGACTACGAGGTGCTGCTCCACCTGTCGCATGCCGAGGGTGGCCTGCTGCGCCGGGTCGATCTGGCCGAGCGCGTGCTGCTCACGGCGTCCGGGATCACGCGCCTGCTCGAAGGGCTCGAGTCGTCCGGGTTCGTGGCGAAGGAGACGTGCGCGTCCGATGCCCGCGTCTCGTACGCGAAGCTCACCGACGCCGGTGCGACGAAACTGAGGCGCGCCGCGGTGACCCACCTGCGCGGGATCGACGAGCTCTTCGTCGGGCGCTACTCGACCTCGGAGCTCGCGACGCTCGCCGAGCTGCTCGCGCGGTTGCCGGTGACCTGGTCGACCGGGTCACCGGACTGCAAGCCGTCCGAGACGCCCTGCAGCTGAGCGTCTGAGCCCTCCAGGTTCTTGGCGAGCCGCCGGAACGGCCCGTCGGCCTCGAGCAGCTCGTCGAACCGGCCACGCTGGGCCACCCGGCCGTGCTCCATCACGAGGATCTCGTCCGCGCGGCGAACGGTTGCCAGACGGTGGGCGATGATGACCGACGTCCGACCGCGCAGCAGCCGGTCGAGGGCACGCTCGATCAGGATCTCCGTCGGACGATCGATGTTCGACGTCGCCTCGTCGAGGATCAGGATGCGCGGGTCGGCGAGCAGCGCACGGGCGATCGAGATCAGCTGGCGCTCGCCGGCCGACAGCCCGGCGCCGCCCTCGCGTACCGTGTGCGCGAGCCCGGCTTCGAAGCGGCGTGCAATCCGGTCGACGCCGACCGCCTGCGAGACGTCGGCGACCATCTCGTCGGTCGCCTCGGGCCGGGCGAAGCGGATGTTGTCCGCGATCGAGCCGGCGAAGAGGAACGGGTCCTGCAGCACGACACCGAGCTGGCGGCGGTAGGTGCGCAGCTGGAGCTCTCGCAGGTCGTGGCCGTCGACGCGGATTGCACCGTCGTCCGGGTCGTAGAAGCGCCCGATCAGCTTCGCAGTCGTGGACTTGCCGCCGCCGGACTCGCCGACCAGCGCGAGGCAGCCGCCCGCGGGAACGTGGATGTCGATCGCGTGCAGGACGGGCTCCTTGCCGTAGGCAAAGGTGACGCGGTCGATGTGCAGGTCGCCGTCGATGCGCTCGGCTCGATGCGAGCCGGGCTCGTCGGTGATCTCGGGCTGCGTGTCGAGCACCGTCGTGATCTTCTCCATTGCCGCACCCGCGGACTGCACCTGCCCGTACAGGTCGGACAGCTCCTGCAGCGGCTGGAAGACCAGGTTGAGCATGAAGACGGCTGCGACGAGCGTGCCGATCGCGATCGAGCCGCTCGCGACCATGTGCCCGCCGACCCACAGCACCGCCGTCATCGCGACGATGCCGAGGAACTCGATCCCCGGGAAGAAGAGCGAGTTCAGCCACTGGGCGTGGGTGTTCGTGCGCCGGTTCGCGTCGTTCCCGGCGTCGAACTCGCCGAGGAACGCCTGCTCGCGGTTGTAGGCCTGGATCACGGCCATCCCCGAGACGGACTCGGCGATCTGCGCCGTCATCGCCGAGATCGTCTCGCGGACGCGCAGGAACGCAGCGTGCGACCGCACCTGGAACCAGCGGGTGAGCACGAGCGTCGGCGGCAGGATGACGAGGGCGACGAGCCCAAGGCGCCAGTTGAGGATGAAGAGCCCGACGACTCCTGCGCACAGCGTCAGGGTGTTGACGACGAGCGTCGTCAGGCCCTGGGAAAGCACGTCCGAGAGCGCGTCCACATCGGAGGTGAGCCGCGCAATGATCCAGCCTGCCTTCTGCTGCGAGAAGTACTTCAGCGACAGTGTGGTCAGGTGGTCGAAGAGGTCTTCGCGCAGCCCGAGCACGACGTCTTGGCCGACCCGGGCGAGGCCGCGGATCAGCGTCGTCTGGAGGATCCAGGCGAGAGCGTTGATCAGGAGGTAGGCGACCACGTCGCGAGTCAGTCGTGCCTCGTTGTGCGCCTGCATCCCCTCGTTGATCGCGTCCTGGACGACGAGCAAGGCTGCGACGGGCGCCGCCGCGGAGCAGACCCCGACGAGCGAGAGCAGCCCGACTCGCAGCCAGTGGCCGGCGAGATAGCGGGTCAGACGGGTCAGCCCGGTGCGCTGCTTATGCTGCCGCACTGATCTCTTCCCCGAAGAGCGACCAGAACACGCCGCCGAGCGCGAGCAGCTCTGTCGGCGTGCCCACCTCCACGATCACGCCGTTGTCGAGCACGACAGCGCGATCGGCGACCTCGACGGTCGAAAGGCGCTGGGTGGCGATCAGCACGGTGCGGCCCGCGAGCGCGGGGCGAAGGTTCTCGACGAGGTGGCGCTCCGTCTGCGTGTCGACGGCCGACATGGGGTCGTCGAGCACCACGACACGCGCCCCTGCGACGAGCGCCCGTGCGAGCGCGACTCGCTGGCGCTGCCCGCCCGAGAGGTTGACGCCGCGCTCGCCGATCAGCGTGTCGTAGCCCTCAGGCAGGTCGGCTGCGAAGTGCGCGACGCCGGCCGCCTCGGCGGCTGCGACGACCTCGTCCCACGGAGCGTCAGGCCGGGCCGCGGTCAGGTTGTCCCGCAGGGGAATCGAGAAGAGGATCGGCTTCTGCGTGACGATCGCGACGGCACTGCGCAGCTCGTCGAGCGGCACGTCGCGGACATCGACCCCGCCGACGAGCACGCGTCCGTCACTCGGGTCGTAGAAGCGCGGCAGCAGATTGAGCAGCGACGTCTTTCCCGCACCGGTGGGGCCGCAGACGGCGATCACCTCGGCCGCGCCGATCTCGAGATCGACGCCGGACAGCACCTCCGAGCCGGTTCCGTAGGAGAAGCGGACGTCGTCGAAGCGAACGGCGAGCTCGCCGGCGGGGAGTGCGGTCGGGTACGTCGGCTCCGGGATCGTCTCGATCCCCTGCAGCCAGGCGAAGCTGCGCGACGCCGAAGCGGTCGCGCGCTGGGCGAGGGAGAGGATCCAGCCGAGCGCCTCGAGCGGCCAGACGAGCTGGAGCAACAGTTGGTAGAAGAGGAAGAACTCACCGTAGGTGAGCGTTCCGCCGATCACGTCGCGCCCGCCGACCAGCACGACGGCTGCGATCGAGAGCGTCGGCAGGAAGAGCAGCCCCGGCAGGTAGGCCGCCTCGACCCGGGCCTGCCGCAGCACGCCGTCGCGCACGCGCTCGGCCTTCTGCGCGAACCGCGCCTGTACGTCGTCCTCGCGGCCGAAGGCCTGCACCATCTCGATCCCGACGACGGCCTCGTCCGCAGCCTCCGTGACGTCGGCCTTCAACTGCTGCACCTCGCGCGAGATCGGCATCACCTTGCGCGCGAAGCTGAACGCGAGGACGAAGACGGCCGGCATCGCGATCAGCGCCACCGCCGCCAGCTTGGCGTTGACGGTGAAGAGCACGATCGAGATCCCGACGATCATCATCATCGACTGGATGCCCTGCGTCATGCCCCAGCCGATGAAGTAGCGGATGGGGTAGAGATCGTTGGTCGCGCGGGAGACGACCTGGCCGGTCGCGTGCCGGTCGTAGAACGCCCGCGGATACCGCAGGTAGGCCTGGTACAGCAGCTCGCGCATCCGCGCCTCGACGCGGATGCCGGTTCGCGCGGTCGCATAGCGGCGCGTGAAGTTGAGCGCGAAGCGGATGGCGCCGAGCACGACGACGAGGACGAGGTACGGCCACAAGGGGTCGTGGTGGCCGTTCGTGGGAGCGATCGAGTTGTCGATCGCGTGCCGGATCACGATCGGGATCGCGATCGAGAGCGTCGAGTAGAAGAGCGCGCAGACGAGCCCGATGATCACGAGCCCGCGTTGCTCGCGCCAGAGCCGCGCCAGGCCACGGGACGTGGGCCAGAGGCCGAGATCGGGAGGATCGACGGAAAGGGAGCGCCTCGTCACCTTGCCACGCTACCAGCGGTTAACCAGGCTAACGATCACTCGAACCTGGTTGCCGGCGCAACCGGAGCCAGGTTCGCGAGTTACCCGTGCAGACCGGTGCGGCATGATCGCCGGGTGGACGTGAAGCCGATGCCCGGCCTCGAGCACCTGCCGTATGCGGAGGTGTGGTTCCACGAGCTCGATGATGCGCGGCTCGCGGAGGCCTCGACACGGGCGCTCGCGCTCGGCAAGAGCGGGCTCGAAGTGTGGACGACGACCCGGAGCCCGCAGGTGGCCACGTTTCTCGAGGCGCGCGGCTACGACGAAGTGCGCCGCTACGTCATCTCGGAGCTCGACGTCGCCGCGGCGCCGGATCCCGAGCCGCCCCGGTTCTCACTGACGACCTTCGCCGAGCGCCCGGATCTCGCCGCCGAGCTCTTCGCGCTCGCCCAGGTCGCCTATCCCGACCAGCCGGGCCGGGACGGCGCGGTGATCGACGAGGCCTGGTTCGCGTGGGGGCTGCGTGCGCACGCTCCCGAGGCGTACTTCATCGCGCTCGACCGACGATCGCGTGCTCGGCTACGGCTATCTCGAGCTCGACGGGGAACAGTGGCGTAACGGCTTCATGGCGGTCGCCCGCGACGCGCGCGGGCGCGGCGTCGCAGGTGCGATCAAGCGTGCGCAGATCGCCTGGGCGAAGGCGAACGGCGTCGCCACGCTCCAGACCGCGAACGAGACCCGCCTGGTGCAGATGCTCGCCCTGAACCGCCGTCTCGGCTACCGCGAGCTCTACGAGGAGATCGTCCTCCGCGGGCCCGTCACGATGCCAACGAGGTAGTTACTTCGCAGCGCCCGACCTGTGCGGGCGCGGCCGCATCCGCTCTCCGAAGTGCGCGCGAGCCGGCGCAGCCGGCGAAGCTGCCGAGCGAGCGGAAAGCACAGCGCCGGTCACGCGCGCGAAAGCGTGCATGACCGGCGCGAAGCGGGCGAAGCGGATGTGGAGCGTGCCGGGATCGAACCGGCGACCTCCGCCTTGCAAAGGCGGCGCTCTCCCAGCTGAGCTAACGCCCCGAAGCGACCGCAGTGTAGCTCCGGCCACGGGTCGCAGACGTACGGGCTAACCGTAGGTCGCCCCTTTCACGATGCGGGCTTTGCCGCATTTGCTCACAGCGGCCCCCCCGATGCTCCTTGTCCGCAGGCCGACAACTATGGCCGCAAAACACAGGGACCACCGAAAGGGGCACGACCGTGAAGAGAATCTCGATCCTGACAATGGCGGTGCTGGCCCTGGTGATCGCCTCGGCCGCCGCGACCGCCACGAAGAAGCCGATCGCGTTCATCGGGAAGTACACCGGGACCGCGACGACCCAGGCGGCGGACACCACCGTCACGATCACTGCGACCGGAAGCGGCGCAGGCACGAAGATCGGCTCCGGGAAGGTCACGGGCAAGGGCACGGGCGACAGCTCGGTCCAGCCGTGTGTGCCGTTCACCGGCGTCGGCACGATGACCGGCCCCAAGGGCACGTTGACCTTCAAGGTCAATCCGGGCTCGAGTGGCTGTGGAGACGAGGCCGGCCAGCTGTTCAGCGTCTCCGGGAAGGCGACTGTCCTCAAGGGGACGGGCCTGCTCGCAAAGCGGAAGGGGACGCTCAAGATGAGCGGCACCTTCGACCGCTCGAGCGGCGCCTTCACGGTCAAGTTCACCGGGAAGCTGGCGTAACCGTCGTGCGTCCCCTCAATCCTC
This sequence comes from uncultured Thermoleophilia bacterium, assembly GCA_963821575.1. Lineage (GTDB taxonomy): Bacteria > Actinomycetota > Thermoleophilia > Gaiellales > Gaiellaceae > PALSA-600. The sequence continues at coordinate 508,516 of CAWGEJ010000011.1, read as the reverse complement.
TAGGAGGAGCAATGAGAAAGGTCTTCGCGCTCGGCGTCGCACTGGCTGCGTTCGCGGCGTTCGCAGCCGTGGCGATCGCCGCCGACCCGATCGCAGCACCGTTCCCGTCTACGACATCCGGCCCCGTGTTCATCGCGGCACAGACCGTGACGGCGAGCGGCGCGATGCAGAACCAGTTTGCACCAGGCTCGACTGTCATCTTCCGCGCCTACGCGGTCGACTCGAAGACAAAGAAGCTGCTACTGGCGAAAGACGTGACGTACTTCTACGTCACGATCCCGGGTCAGCCGAACGTCAAGCTCGCCTATAAGCCGACGGCACCCGGGGCGACCGGCCGGATGGTGTGGGTCGGGACCTGGACGGTTCCGGCCAGCTACCCCGCAGGGCTCGTCAACTTCAAGGTGCTCGCCAAAGCGACATCCAAGCGGACCGGCTCGTTCGTGCAGATGCCGGTCTCGACCTCGCAACTGACCGTCAGCGCAACGCCGCAAACGACACCCGGCGGTGGGCCGGCGGCGAAAGACGCAGCGGCGTCCGACGTGACGGTTTCCCTCTACGTGGACACCGTCAACGGCACCCAGCCGGTCGGAGCACCCAAGCGCACCGTCGGCTGCTCCCAGACGAACGTCTATAAGCGCGGTGAGCAGGTCGTCATCCGCGCGTGGGGCTTCGACCTCTCGACAGGGGCGACGCTCTCGACCGACAACGTCGACACCGCCACCTACTCGATCCCGGGTCAGGCGACCGCTCCGGTGACCTACGGCGCCCACGGGGCCGTCGGCAACAAGGTGTTCTTCTGGTCGGCGCCGTGGATCGTTCCGCCCACCTTCCCGCTCGGCGACACGACGATTCTGGTCGTGTTCAAGACCGATTCCGGGAAGACGGGCACGTTCGCCTATCAGATCACCGTCATCCCGTAAGGGATCCAAAGCAGGAAGGGACCACCTACACATGACCATCACCCTCAAGCGCGTCGTCGGCCTCACCGTTGCAGTTGCAGCGCTGATCGTGCCGGCGTCCGCCTTCGCGACCGTGGGCCCGGTGACTGCACCGGCGATCCCCGGAGTCTCGGCAGTGCCGGGACCGGTCGTCGACCCGGGGAAGCCCGCGGCGACCATGACCACGCTCACCACCTCACCCGACATCGCAGTTGCAGGAACGCAGACCACCATCTCCGGCGCCGGACTACCGGCGAACAAGGACGTCACGCTCACGTGGAGCACGGCCAACGTCGACTGGCTCGTCGACGCCCGCCCCGACAGCGTCGACTACCTCGGCCGCAAGGCGACGAAGTTCGCAGTGCTGCTGGCCAAGGCGCACACCGACGCAAACGGTGCGTTCAGCGTCAAGCTGGCCGCTCCCCACGACTGGGGCGGACTGCACGACATCTACGCCGTCGTCGACGGGCTGCAGGTCGCCAAGGGTGGCTTCCTGGTCGCGCGTCACGCGACGATGACGCCGAAGAAGGGCCCGATCGGCACGCCGATCACGATCACGTACTCCGGCCTCGGCTCCTCGCTGTACGAGGGCTCCGTGGCGCTCAACTACGACAACAAGTTCGCCGGCCAGCTGACGGCCAACTGGTCACGCGGCATCGCGGTCGCGCACATCCGGGCTTCCGGCCCCGTCGGCAAGCACGTGATCTACCTCGACGACTCCGTCACGTTCGGCTACATGAACATCCCGCAGTCGCCCAATCCATGGGCGATCAGCAAGAAGTTCATCTTCACGGTGACCAAGGACGCGGGCCGGCCTGCCGCGCGCATCGACTGGCCGATGAACGTGACGCCCACCATGTCCCCGACGACCACGCTCAATGCCGTGAAGCTGCCCGCGGGTGCCGCCAAGGCGACCGCGTCGCTGAGCGTCACGAGCGGCCAGATCCTCACGAAGGTCGCCGTCACCGCCGGCGGGCTCACCCCGAACACCCCGGTCACCCTGCAATGGGCGTCCGTGGTCGGGAACCGCGTGAACTGCTCCGGCACCTGCTGGACGTTCACGACCTCCCCGCTCGGCACGGCGACCGCAGGAGCCGACGGCTCGCTGAGCACCAACATCACCGTGCCCGACGGGCTCGGCGGCTGGCACGCGGTGCAGCTCGTCCAGGGCGCCACCACGATGGCCCAGGTTCCGTTCTTCGTGAAGCGCAGCTTCGCGAGCTCGCAGCCGATCTCCGACCTGACGCTCCACGCGGGCCAGCACTTCACGGTCCACCTGAAGGGGCTCGGCTGGACGCAGCTCGACAACACGATCGCAGTCGACTACGACAACGCCTACATGGGATACGGCTGCGGATTCAACAGCCAGGGCGACACCGTGCTCGACATGGTCGCGAGCGGCGAGCCCGGCACGCACCTCATCGACATGTATCCGCTGCTCTACACACAGCAGCCCTCGTACGCGAACACGCCCTACGGGATGATCCCGATGCTCTCGTACGCGTCCGACCTTCCCGGGCTCGCGCTCGGGTACCAGTTGCCGGCGATGCGCTTGGCGATCACGGTCGTCAAGTAGGTGGTCCCGGCACGTGGGGGGCGGAGCTGCAGCCCGCCCCTCACGCCCTCTCTTTGACCCGAACCTGGTTGCCGGCGGAGCCGGGAACCAGGTTCGCGAGATTCTCGGGAGTTGGTGACGGTTCGAAACTCGCGACTCTGGTTCGGCTGCGCCGAATCAGAGTCGATGGGCCGGACTAGGCGAAGCGCTTCGGCAGCCACCAGTTCCAGCGGCCGAGCACGGCCATCGCGGACGGAACCAGGATGGCTCGCACGATCGTCGCGTCGAGCGTCACCGCGACCGCAAGGCCGACGCCGAACTCCCGCAGCCCCTCGATCCGGCCGACGGCGAAGCCCGCGAACGAGGCGACCATGATCGCGGCGGCGGCGGTCACGATCGCTCCCGTCTGCTGGAGCCCGTGAGCGACGGCGGAAGTGTCGTCTTCGCCCGCGTCGTGCGCCTCGCGGATGCGCGAGACCATGAACACCTCGTAGTCCATCGAGAGCCCGAACAGAGCGGCGAAGAGGAAGACGGGAATCCACGCCTCGATCGGATGATCGAAGACCAGTGCCAGTACGCCGTAGGCCGCGGCGACCGAGAGTGCGTTCAGGACGAGCGCCTTCAGTGGGATCACGGCGGAGCGGAACGCCCGGAGCAGCACGAGGTACGTGAACGCGAGCACGCAGAGGACGAGCCAGGGGACGGCGTCGTAGGTGCGCGACACGAAATCGACCCCCTGCGGCGGTGCTCCGCCGGCGTACACCTTCGCGGCCGACGGGAACCGCGCCGCGGGGATCAACCGGCTGCGCAGCCGCTGGACGTACCGCCGGGTTGCGGCGGCGCCCCAGTCGTGGCGGTTCGCGACGATCACCTGTCGATAGCGCCCGCCGTCCGCGACGTAGGGGGGATGCTTGCCGCGTGCGACGACGAGCGTCTCCGGGTCGCGTGCGAGCTCGCTCACGAGCCGCTCGGTCGCAGCCGCCCCGCCGTCGACGATCACGACGTGTGTCGGCGTGACGAGCCCGCCGCCGAGCGCGTCTCGCAGCGCGTCGTAGCCCCGGACGGACTCCGCCGACGAAGGGATCCCGGTCAGCGAGCCCGGAGTGAGCTTCAGCGTGAACGCCGGGAGGGCGAGGGCGATCAGCACCGCGCAGCCTGCGGCGAGAAAGGCCCAGGGCCGCCGCATGATCGCGCGAGTGTGGCGGCCCCAGTAGGCGCCGCCGCGGGCGCGGCCCGCCAGCCGGCGGCCGAAAAGCGACAGGAGCGCCGGCTGCAGCGTCAGGGCCGCAGCGACGGAGACGACGGGGATCAACAGGCCCCCGATCCCCATCGAGCGGATGAACGGCACGGGGACGACGAGCAGGAGCCCGAGCCCGATCGCGACTGCGCCGCCGGAGAACGCCACCGCCCGCCCGGCCGTCTCGATCGTGCGCACCACCGCGTCGTCCGGGGCAAGGCCACGGCGCAGCTCCTCGCGGAAGCGGTGCAGGATCAGCAGCGAGTAGTCGACGGCCAGGCCGAGGCCGATCAGCTCGACGAGATTGCGGACATAGGCGACCATCGAGATCTGGTGCGCCACCAGGTAGACCAGGCCGAGCGTCGTGGCGATCGTGCACCCGGCGACGACGAACGGGACCACGACGGCGAGCGACAGGCCGAAGACCGCGAGCAACACGAGCAGCGTCAGCGGGATGGCGATCGCCTCGCCGCGGTGGAGGTCGGCCGCGAAGATCGGGTCGAGGTCGGCCTGGACGGCGGGTTGCCCTGTCACGAGCGCCTGCGGGGCTCCGGCGAGCGCACGCCGCAGCGCCCCGGTGTAGCGCTTGGCGTGCTGCAGGTCGAGTGAGGTGCGCACGTCGGCGAAGGCGATGCCGTCGGCCGTATGGAGCGCCCCCGGGCGGCCCGTCGGGACGACGAGCGCAGCCCGCGCCACCCGAGCCTCGAGGCCGCTCTTGCTGTGCGTCCGGAAGACGACGGTGAAGGTGCCGTCGGGCCGCTCGCCGAAGCGCGTCTGCAGCAGCTGACGCGCCCGCTCGGAGCCGGTGCCGGGGACGGAGAACGAGTTCGCGAGGAGCGGCGAGAGGCGTGCGGAGGCGAGGATCCCGACGACGAGCACCGCGGCCCAGGCGAGGAGCACGAGCACGCGGAAGCGCACGACACCCCGGGTCCACCGCTGCAGCACAACGGGTATTTACCGATTCCGACGCCGTTGCGGCGTTCTACGGTACGGCCATGAAGCTGCTCGCCCTCCTCGCCACGGTCTTCGCGGTCGCGGCGCCGTCGAAGACGGTGCAGCTCGCGATCGTCCATACCGTGAGCGGCTGTCACATCTGGCAGACGGCCCACGCGCACGGGGCCACGACGGCGCTGAAGCTGAAGAAGGGCGACAAGATCACGCTCCGCATCAGCTGCCCGATGGACTTCAACCTGATGCAGATGAAAGGGCCGCGGCTCGCGCTGGGCGACCCGACGCTGCACACCGGCACCCAGCGGACGATCGTGTTCGCGAAGCGCGGCGTCTATGTGCTGATGGCGACCAATCTCGAGTCGTCCGCCGAGATGGGCCTCCAGACGCTCGGCGCCGACAACTCCCTCAGGCTGACGGTCACCGTCTCCTGAGGCGCCCCTCCATGGGGGCGCCTCACGATCACGGTGTGAGGTCGAAGCGCCTAGGCGGCGCGGGAGAGCCGCTCGTCCTGGCGGGCCCTCTGGATGATCTGATCACGGTCGCCGTGCCGGAGCATGGCGCGGGCGTGGCGCTGCTCGTCCCAGAGCTGCGCGATCCGCTCCTCGAGGTCGAGATGCTCAGTCTTGAGCGTCGTGTCGAACCCCTCGGAGAGCGCACGCATCACGTTGACCCGGCGCACGGAGAGACGATCGATCTCCTGTCTGATGTCGTTGAGCGTTCGCATATCTCGGTAAAACGCCGGGCCCCACCCCGATATTCCTACGAGTATCCGAGCTCTTCCAGCCGGTCCTCGTCGATTCCGAAGTAGTGGGCCAATTCGTGCAGAACGGTGATCCGGATCTCTCTTACCAACATTCGCGGCTCGGGAAACGCCCGTTCCAGCGGCTTGCGGAAGATCGTGATCTTGTCCGGCAGGAACTCGTCCGCCTCCCAGAGCCCGAACAGCTCAGGGTCGTCGGGATCCTCGTCGGCGACGACGATGACGAGGTTCTCGAGCGCCCGGGCCAGGTCGGGCGGCAGCTCGGACAGCGCCTCCTCGACGTGTCTCTCGAAGGTCATTCGGCGAGGAGGTCGCGGAGCTTGGCGAGCCCTGCGAACATCCGGCTCTTGACCGTGCCGAGCGGGACGCCGAGGCGCTCGGCGAGCTCCGACTGCGTGAGGCCGCCGTAGTAGGCGAGCTCGAGGGCTTCGCGCTGGTCGGGCGGCAGCTGGGTCAACGCGCCCTGCACGCGTCGCCGCTCCTCCCGCACGGCCGCCTGCTCGTCCGTCGTCTCCCCGGCGGCGACCGGCGCCTCGTCGAGAACGTCCGTCTTCCGCCGGTCCTCGCGGCGGACGAGATCGACGGCGCGGCGGTGGACGAGGGTCATCAGCCAGGTCGACGCCGTGCCCCGCGCGGGATCGAAGGCAGCTGCCGTGCGCCACGCCCCGAGGAAGGCGTCCTGCACCGCATCTTCTGCGAGCGCCTGATTGCGGAGGACGCGGAGCGCGAGGCCGTAGGCGATGCGGCCGAAGCGGTCGTAGAGCTCGGCGAGCGCAGGCTCGTCTCCGCGCGCCATTCGGGCCAGGAGCGCCTCGTCGGAGACGTGTGCGAACGGGGACGGCATCGGCGGCCCGTCAAGCCTACGACCTCCGTCGACCCTTGCGTGAGCCGGGCGGCTACCTCGAACTGTCCCGGATCAGCCGCCCAGCCCCTCGCGGATCCGGTCGCCGACCGACGCCATCTCGAGCTTCGCGCCGGTGACGTCCTTGAGGAGCTCGTCCGCGGTCGGGCCCTGGCCGAGCGACCACAGCTCGCGCAGCAGGTCGCCCGCGTCCCGCTTGGCGAACCAGTCGTTGCCGAGCTCGCCGCGCAGGAACTCGCGCAGCTGCGCCTCGAACGCCCAGGAGCGGAGATAGCCGATCACGTAGAAGCTGCCGTCGATGTCGTCGAGATAGCTCTCGGGGTTGACCGGTAGCTTCAGAGCGTCGCCGAGGATCTCCGCGTAGCGCGGACGCATCGCTTCGACGTTCTCGGCCTGGAAGAACTCGATCTCGTAGAGCAGCTTCGCCGCGTACCGGCGCACGAAGTAGAGAAGCGAGACAGCCCCGTCGTGGGCGAGATCTGCCGGCCGCGGCACGTCGAGCCTCCGGTTCAGCCACGCCGGCTCGGTGACGAGATGCTGCATCAGCATCGCCCAGCCCTCCGTGACCGCCATGTCCCCGAACCGCCGCGCCTCCGTCGAGAGCGAGGCGCTCGTGTGCGCGTAGTGCTCCGTGTGGCCGGCCTCGTGGAAGAGGGCCTCCCAGTCGTCCTTGCCGCCGATCGGCTGGATGACGAGCATCACCTTTCCCGGCACCTCGATGGGCGCACAGAACGCGCGCGGGCTCTTCGACGGGCGCGACTCGAGGTCGAGATGCACGTTGGCCTGCGCATGCAGGTCGATACCGAGGTCGGCGAGAGTCGCCTCGAGCGCGGGCAGCATGCGATCGGACGGGTACAGCTGGTCGAGCTCCGGCGCCCGGAACAGGCGCGACACGTCCCAGGGGCGCGCGTCGGACAGCCCGATCCCGAGCCGAGAGCGGAAGAGGCGCTCGCCCTCGCGCTCCCAGAGCTTCTCCGTGTCGTCGAGTAGGGCGCTGCATTCGTCGCGGAGCTCGTCGAGGCGGAACCCGAAACGCTTGTAGAGCTCGTAGTAGTTCGGGGAGCCGAGCGAGTGCACGGCCTCGCGGTCGATCTCGACCGCCTCGAGGTAGACCGGGTTCAGGTGCTCGTCGAGCAGCCGCAGGCGCGTTTGCTCGAGCCGCTCGCGCGCGTCGCGGTCGGGCTCGTTCGACATCACGACCCGCAGCATCCGGTAGGGATGGGTCTCCCCGTCGACGGTCGCCTCGAGGTCGGCCTCGACCTTGGCCAGGCGCGCCTGATGCTCGCGCGTCAGGTTGCCCAGGAAGCCTTCGCAGGCGAAGCGCCACAGCTCGACGGGGGCGCCCTCCATCTGCTGCGCCGTCTCGAGCCGGGTGAGCTCCTCGTAGCGCTCGTAGACCTGCTCCACGTCGAGCGTGTCCTTGAGTCCGGCGAAGTGGAGGTAGTACTCCTCGTCGATGTCGGCGACGAACCGGTCGGCCCGGTCTCGGAAGAGATCGATCTCGCGCGTGTCGGGGGTCACCGGTCCCTAGGATACGGCCCCGTGCAGAGGCTGACGATCGAGACCGGGCGCCGGACGCAGCTGGTGGACATCACCTCTCAGGTGCGCGCCGCCGTCCAGGGGGCCTCCGGCGCCGCCGTGCTGGTCTACGTCCCGCACACGACCGCCGGCCTGACGATCAACGAGCATGCCGATCCGATGGTCGCCCGCGACTTCGAGATGGCGCTCGAGCGGATCGCTCCGGAGGGGTGGGGCTGGCAGCACATCGAGGAGGGTGAAGAGAACGCGCCCTCGCACATCCGAGCCGCGCTGATGGGCCCTCAGGTCGTGATCCCCCTCGTGGACGGGGAGCTCCAGCTCGGCACCTGGCAGGGCATCTTCCTCTGCGAGCTCGACGGGCCGCGAACGCGCTCGGTGCTCGTCACCGTGCTCCAGTAGATCCGTAGTCGGTCACCTCCGGGTCAGGGGGCGCACCGATGAGCGGAGCCGCGGCCGGCGTCAGTCTCCATCGTGGAGGAGCTTCGCATGATGACCTTGCGCACCCGCTTTCGGAAGGTGATCCCCGATCCGCCTGTTGCGCGCCGGACGGTCGTGGCGGTGCTGGGAAGGAAGCCGCTTCTGCCCGGTGAGCTCGCCGCCGTCGCAGAGCTTGCGCGCAGCGAGGACGTCGTCCTCCTGCGCGGGCTCACCGACGGGCCGCCGCAGGCCCTGGAGCACGAGCTCGCCGGCCGGCTGCCCGGCCGGGCGCTCGCCACCATCGTGACGGAGGTCGTCGTCGATCCGGACGGCGCCGAGCCGGTCGAGATCGCGGAGCTCGCTGCGGTCAAGCTGCTCGTCGAGGGAGGCGCGCTCGTCGTCTGCCTCGACGTCGAGGAGGGGGTCGACCGCGACCTCGCGGGCGAGCTCCTCGCCCGGCGACTCGGGGCGGATGATCTCCTGCTGCTCACCGACGTGCCGGCCGTGCAGATCGGCTGGGGCACGTCTCAGGCCCGGACGATCCATCGCGCCACCCCGCGGGAGCTGCGCGGTCATGACTTCGACGCCCGCTCGATCGGCCCAAAGGTCGAGGCGGCGTGCCGGTTCGTCGAGCGCACCGGCGGCACGGCGGCGATCGGCGCGGTGCACGACGCGGCGCAGATCCTGGCCGGCACCGCCGGCACGATCGTTCGCCGCGATCTCTACTAGCGGTTGAGAACCGAGGGACCTGGCTCGGCCGTCGTTACGAGCCAGGTCCCCGGAGCCTTCGAGCCTTAGGCGTAGCCGCCCATCGTGAGCGCCATGAGCGCCTTGGCGGTGTGCATGCGGTTCTCCGCCTCGTCCCAGACGATCGAGTGCGGGCCGTCGATCACGGCGTCCGTCACCTCGCGGCCGCGGTCGGCCGGCAGGCAGTGCATGTACAGGACCTCGGGGCTCGCAAGCGCGAGCTTGCGCTCGTCGCAGATCCAGTCGGCGTAGTCGGCGGACTCTGCGAGTGCGGTCGAGCCTTCGCCGAATGCGTCGAGCCGTCCCCACGACTTCGGGTAGACGACGTCGGCGCCTTCGAACGCCTCTTCCATGCTCGGCGCGAACGTGACCGAGCCGCCGCCGGCCGCTGCTGCGGCCTGCGCCGCCTCCAGCACCTCGGGCATCAGCTCGAAGCCGGGAGGGTGAGCGAGCACGACGTCCATGCCGAAGCGGGGGAAGAGGGTCGCAACGCCCTGCGGTACCGACAGGGGGCGCGCGTACGAGGGCGCGAACGCCCAGGTCATCGCGACCTTGAGGCCGCGCAGGTCGCCGCCGCGATGCTCGCGGAGGGTCATCAGGTCGGCGATCGTCTGCGTCGGATGGTCGACGTCGCACTGCATGTTGATCAGCGGGATCGTCGCGTGCTTCGCGACTTCGCGCATCCAGAGGTTGCCCTCGTACGGCGCGAGGTCATGCCGGATTGCGATCCCCTCGCCGAAGCGCGACAGCGTGTTCGCCGTGTCCTGGGGCGTCTCGCCGTGCGAGACCTGCGTCTTGTCGGCGTCCAGGAAGATCGCGTGGCCGCCGAGCTGCGTCATGCCGGTCTCGAACGCGTTGCGCGTCCTGGTCGACTTGTCGAGGAAGAGCAGGTAGATCGTCTTGTCGACGAGCAACCGGGTCGGCTTGCCGCTGCGCCGGGCTTCCTTCAGCTCCGCGGCGACGGCGAGGGTCTCGTCGAGCTCGTCGACGCTCCAGTCGATCGTCTCGATGTAGTCCCGGCCGATGAGCGAGCGCCGGTCGATGCGTGCTTCGGTGGCTGAGTTCATCACTCCTGTCCTTTCATCAGTTCTTGCTGTCCGAGTTCGAGCCCCGCGTACTCCGGGACCGGTTGCTGGCCGGGCACGTCGGGCACCGGCGCGCGCAGGCGCTGCGGGGCGGGCCGAAGCCCGAGGAGGTCATCCGGCCGCACGGGCAGCCGGTTCAGCGGTTGCCCGGTGGCGTGACGCAGCGCGGCTGCGATCGCCGAGCCGGCGACGACGGTGGAGAGCTCGCCGATGCCCTTGACGCCGTACGGCGCGCCCGGCTCGGGGTCCTCCACGAAGTCGACCACGATCGGCGGCACGTCGAGGGCCGTCGGCACGAGGTAGTCGGTGAACGAAGCGTTGCGGATCAGCCCGTGGTCGACCTGGATCTCCTCCATCAACGCGTAGCCGAGCCCCATCGCCGTGCCGCCCTCGACCTGCCCTTCGGCGCCGAGCGGGTTGATCGTGTGGCCGACGTCCTGGGCCGCGGCGATCTGCACGACGCGAACGAGGCCGAGCTCCGTGTCGACGTCGACGACGGCGCGCTGCGCTGTGAAGGCGAAGCTCACGTGGATGTCGCCCTGTCCTTCGGCATCGAACCGGTCGGTGGGGCGGTGGTGGAACTCGCGCGTGCAGCTGATGGGGCCGGCGGTCAGGTCGCCGCCGCGCTCGGCGAGCTCCGCGCGTACCGCGCGGCAGGCTTCGAGCACCGCACCGCCGGTCATCGTCGTCTGCCGCGAGGCGGAGGTCGATCCGGCGGAGCCCGTCTCGGTCGACGCGGGGTGAACGATCACGTCGTCGACGCCGAGCTCCGTGCGGACGATCTGCGCCAGCACCGTGTAGAGCCCTTGTCCGTAGTCGACTGCAGCCGTCTTGACGCCTGCGACCGGGCCGTTCGGCCCGGACGGAGAGGATCACGGTCGCTTCGGCGGCGTCGTCGAACCCCTCGCTGTAGGCCACGTTCTTGAAGCCGACCGCGAAGCCGACGCCACGGCGGATGTGCTCGCCGCGGTTGACGCGGCCGGAGCCGCCCGGGTAGTCGAGCGGGTCTCGGCCGAGTGCCGGTTCCCGCGCGGGGAGCGGGATGGCGCGGCACCGCTCGATCACCTCGCGGACGGGCGCGCTGCCGGTCAGCACCTGGCCCGTCGGGAGCACCGAGCCGTGGGCGACCGCGTTGCGCAGCCGCAGCTCGAGTGGGCTGAGGCGCAGCGCATCGGCGAGCTTGTCCATGGCGCCCTCGTGCGCGAAGCAGACCTGGGGAGCTCCGAAGCCGCGCATGGCGCCGCAGGGAGGGTTGTTGGTGTAGACGACGGTGCCTTCGATGCGCACGTTCGGCACCTCGTAGGGGCCGGCTGCGAACGTGGACGCGTTCGCCAGCACCGCCGGAGACGAGGACGCGTAGGCGCCGCCGTCGAGCAGCAGGCGAACGTCCGCCGCCACGAGCGTCCCGTCGCGCTGCGCGCCGTAGCGAATCCAGACCCTCGACGGGTGCCGGTGGACGTGACCGTGGAACGACTCCTCGCGGCCGTAGGTCATCTTCACCGGGAGGCCCGTGCGAAGCGCCAGCAGGCAGGCGTGGATCTGCACGCTGACGTCTTCCCGTGAGCCGAACGCGCCTCCGACGCCGGCGAGCGTGACGCGCACGAGCTCCTCCGGCAGGTCGAGGCAAGGAGCGATCTGCTGCCGGTCGACGTGCAGCCACTGCGTCGCGACGAAGAGGTCGACCCCGCCGTCGCCCGCCGGAATCGCCAGCCCGCCCTCGGTCCCGAGCGGCGCCTGGTCCTGCATCCCGGTCTCGTAGTAGCCGTCGATCCACACGTCGGCCGCAGCGGCGTCGACGTCGCCGTGGGCGATGTGCACGTGGCGCAGCACGTTGCCGAAGTCGTGCAGGCGCCGTGCGCGCGGATCGAGCGCGAGCTCCATGTCGGCGAGCGGCTCGAGCGGCTCGTAGTCGACGCGGATCAGGCCGAGTGCGGCACGTGCGCGCTCGGGGCGGTCGGCGGCCACGAGCGCGACGGCTTCGCCCTCGTAACGCACCTCGTCGCCGGCCAGCACGGGCTGGTCGGCGATCTCGAGGCCGAACGTGGGGCGGCCGGGGACGTCCGCGGCGGTCAGGACGGCGTGCACGCCCGGCGCGCCGAGCGCCTGGGAGATGTCGATGCCGCGGATGCGGGCGGCGGAGTGGGGGCTCCGCAGCGTGACGCCGAAGATCATCCCGGGCGCCGAGAGGTCGCCGCCGTAGACGTACTCGCCGGTCGTCTTCGGGATGCCGTCGATCCGGCGTGCACTCTCGCCCACCCGCCCGGGCTGACGCGTCACGGCCGTCATGGACGCCTCTCCTCTGCGAGGCGCGCTCGCCGCGAAGATCTTGCGGTAGCCCGTGCAGCGGCAGACGTTGCCGGAGAGGGCCTCGCGCAGGTCATGGTCCGATGGGTGCGGGTCGCGCTCGAGCAGGTCGGCGACGGTGACGACGAAGCCGGGGATGCAGTAGCCGCACTGCACCGCGCCGGCGTCGAGAAACGCCTCCTGCACCGGGTCGAGCGCTCCGTTGGCGAGCGACGCCGACGTGCGGACTGCGGCGCCGTCGACCTGTGTGGCCGGCACGAGGCAGGAACAGACGAGCTCGTCGTCGAGCCAGACCGTGCACGAGCCGCACTCGCCCTGCTCGCAGCCGTTCTTGACGGCGATCACCTCGAGCTCGTCGCGCAGAAGAGTGGCGAGGCTCATCAGCGGGTCGACGTCGGCAACGCGCTCCGCGCCGTCGACGGTGAGAGTGACGATCATGCGGCGATCCTTCCTCGAGCGGCGAGTGTCCAGGTGAGCGCCCGGCGGACCAGCACCTCGACCGCGCGCCGCCGGTAGTCGGCCGAGCCGCGCAGGTCGTCGATCGGCCGGCTGTCCGCCGCGGCGAGCGCGCCGGCTTCCTGCAGCGCACGTTCGTCCGGCTCGTTCCAGTCGAGCTGGGTGACGAGCTGCTCGGCGCGGCTCGCCCTCAGCACGGTCGGCCCGACGGAGCCGAGCGCGATCCGGACGTCGTGTGCGTCCTCGTCGAGCTGGACACAGACGCTCGCCACCGCGATCACCATTGCGCTCCGCGGCCCGACCTTCGCGAACGTGGCGGGGCCCACGATCGGCTCCCACTCGGCAGCGACGACGAGCTCGTCGGCTGCGAGCGCCGTCCGCTTCGGTCCGATGAAGAACTCGTCCCACGGGATTCGCCGGTCGGGCTCGCCCTGCCGGGCGACGACGATCGACGCGTCGTACGCGGCGAGCGCGGCGATGCCGTCGCCGGCGGGCGACGCCGTGACGATGTTGCCTCCGAGCGTCGCGCGGTTTCTGATCTGCGGCGACCCGACGGTCGACGCCGCCTCTGCGAGCGCGGTCAGGTCGTCGAGCTCGTCGACGATGCGGGCGAACGTCACTCCTGCGCCGATCGAGATGCTCTCGTCGTCGCGCGCCCAGGCCGTCAGCTCGGCGATCCGCGACAGGTCGAGCACGCTGGACGGCTCGGCACGGTGGAAGTTGACGCCGACCATCAGGTCGGTTCCGCCGGCCACCACGGTCGCGTCGGGATGCGCAGCGCGCAGCGCCAGGGCTTCTTCGAGCGTCCAGGGTCTCAGCGCCTCGATCACGCGTGGACCGTCGCGAACGCTTCGATCATTGCTTCGACGTCGTCGCCGAGCGGGTAGAGCACGGGGCACGTGCAGCCTGCGTCGATGTACTCGTCCACCTTCGTACGACAGTCGTCGGCCGTGCCGGAGGCCGTGATCAGCTGCACGACGTCGTCCGGGACGAGCGCCATGGCACGCTCGATCTGCTCGTGCGTCGCGGGCCAGGTGAGGATCGCGCCGATCTCCTCGAGCAGTTCCGGAGCCACTCCGCTCGCTTTCATGATGTGCGGCTGCTGGCCGAGGTACTGGGTGACGAGCTCTCGCGCCCGGTCGAGCGCGAGGGAGCGGTCGTCGTCGAGGGAGCAGACGATCAGCTGCGGCCGGTCGACGTCGTCCACGGTGCGGCCGCCGCGCTCCGCGCCGATCGCGAGGTGCTCCATCGCGTCGGCGTTGTAGGCGGGCCCGACCAGGTAGTTGAGCACGACCCCGTCCGCGATCTCGCCCGCGAGCTCCATCATCTTCATGGCCGTCGCGCCGATGTAGATCGGCACCTGCTTGGGCGATCTGTCGCCGTGCACGATGTCGATCTCGACGTCGTCGAGGTTGACGAACTCACCGGCATAGGTGACGCGCTCGAGGGCAAGCAGCCGTCGAACGGCCTCGACCGTCTCGCGCATCGCGGTCAGCGGCTTACGGCGCGTGATGCCGACCTTGGTCGCGAGGGGGTCCCACCAGGCGCCGATCCCGAGCTTGATGCGCCCGGGCGCCAGGTCGTCGAGCGTCGAGAAGGTCGCCGCCAGAAGGCCGACGTTGCGCGTCCAGTTGTTGACGACGCCCGAGCCGAGCGCGATGCGCTCGGTGACCGCGGCGTAGGCGGCCATCGGCACCGTGGCCTCGCGGACGAGGCGGCTCTCGGCCTGCCAGACCGCTTCGAAGCCGCACGCCTCGGCGACCTGCGCGTAGTGCATGCCGTCGCGGATCGGATGCTTGTCCTGCAGATAGAGGGCTACGCGGCCGTGGTCTGCCACCGCGGGCCTCCTTTCGGCTCGAAGGTGTGAGGCCCGATCTCGTCGAGACGCGCCCACAGGCGCTGCGCCTCCCGGCGGGCGTCGTGCGCGAGCTGGGGCGAGTCGAGATGGACGAGCTTGCGGTCGAGGACGACCCATTCGCCGCCGACCATCACGTCGCGCACGAAGCGCGATCCCAGTCCGAAGATCCAGTGGCCGGCAACGCTCTCGGCATCGAGCGGCGTGGGTGCGTCGTAGTCGAGGACGACGAGGTCCGCGGGCGCCCCTGCGGCCAGCGTGCCGAGCAGCGGCTCGTCGAAGATCTTCGCCGCCAGGTGCGCGCCGTCGGCCAGGCGCGCGAGCGGCCAGGAGGCGAGCGCGCCACCGTCGTCCTCGCGCAACCGGAAATACGCGGTCCGAGACTCTTCGAACATGTCGGAGCCGATCCCATCTGTGCCGAGCGGCAGGCGCCCGCCGTAGCCCGCAACGCGGGCGCGGCCGACGGAGTTGTTCATGTTCGAGCGCGCGTTGTGCGCCAGCCAGGCATCGGCCGCGGTGACGAGCCCCGCTTCCTCCTCGTCGAGATGGACGCCGTGCGCGAGCAGGGTGCGGTCGTCGAGCCCGCCGAGCTCCACGAGCCGCTCGACCGCGTGGACGTCGATCGCGTCCTCGGCCGCGTGCACGTGCAGGCCGACCCCGAAGTCGGAGGCGATCTCGACGCAGCCGTTCAGGGTCTCCTCCGAGAGCGTGAACGACGCGTGCGCGCCGACCAGGCCCCTGGCGAGCGGGAGCTGACCGTGCTCGAGGCGGGTGAGGAACCGCCGGTTCTCGGCGAGGCCCGCGAGCGCGACGTCCGCCCCGTCGCGGTCCGAGGTCTCGTAGCAGAGGACGCTGCGGGCTCCGAGCTCGCCGAGCGCGTCTCCGATCACGTCGAGCGAGCCGTCCACCGCGTTCGGGGAGGCATGGTGGTCGATCAGGGTCGTCGTGCCGGCGAGGAGCGCGTCCATCCCGCCGACGAGCGCCGACGCGCGGACTCCGTCCAGGTCGAGCGCGCGGTCGAGGCGCCACCAGATCCGCTGCAGGACCTGCAGGAAGTTCTCGGGCGCAGCCAGGTGGTACGGCATCCCGCGAGCCAGCGCAGAGTAGAGATGCGTGTGCGCGCAGACGTTCCCCGGGACGATCACGCAGCCGGAGCAGTCGCGTCCGCCGGGCGAGCGGGCTGCGCCGACGGCAATGCGTCCGTCGTCGACTGCGAGTGTCCGGCGGGCCACCGACACGGGGTCGAGCGACTCGACGACGCTTGCGCCGGTGAGCGTGATCGTCATGTCGGGACCTTGTCCCGGTGGGCGACGAGGTGGGGGACGGCGGCGCGGGCGGCGGGTGAGTCCTTCATCGGCAGCTCGGTGCGGCGGATCCCGTCGAAGGAATAGAGCGCTGCGGCGGTCGCTGCCGCCGTCGGGACGAGTGCAGCCTCGCCGACGCCCTTGGCGCCGAACGGTCCCTCGGGCTGCGGCTCCTCGATCATCAGGACCTCGACCTTCGGCATGCCGGTCGGCGGGATGATGTGGAGCGACTTGAGCGTCTGCGTCTGCGGGACACCGCCCGAGACGACGAACTCCTCCGAGAGCGCCTGGCCGAGGCCCATGTGGACCGCGCCCTCGATCTGGCCCTCGAGCAGGGTCGGGTTGATTGCACGGCCGACGTCGTGCGCCGCGATCACCTTCTCGATCCGGCCCTCGGCGTCGAGCACCACGACCTGCGTGGCCCAGCCGTAGGCGAGGTGGGTGATCGGCTCGGCGGCGTCGTTCGGGGTCGTCCAGTCGACGAGGATCTCGCCGCGGAACTCCTGCCCGGCGAGCTCTGGAAGCGTGTGCTCCTCGAGCGCCGCGCGGAGCTTGCGGGCGGCGTCGGCGACGGCGTTGCCGCCGAGCACCGTTCCCCGGGAGGCGGTCGTCATGCCGGTCTCGAGCTCGCGCTCGGTGTCGACGACGACACGGATCGCGTCTGCAGGCACACCGAGCTCTTCGCAGGCGATCTGACGGAGAACCGTGTGCACGCCCTGGCCCATCTCGGTCCAGGAGTGGTAGAGCGTGATCGTCCCGTCCGCCTCGGGCCGCAGGATCGCGCGGCCGTGCTCGGGAACGCCGTTCCCGATCCCCGTGTTCTTCAGGCCGCAGGCGATGCCGGCGTACTGGGCGCTCCGGTATGCGTCCTTGACGGCGCGCAGCGTGCGCTTCAGGCCGACGCCCGGGCCGAGCAGCTGCCCGGTCGTCGTGCGGTCGCCCGCATCGAGCGCGTTACGCCAGCGGATCTCCCAGCCGTCGATCCCGACCAGCTCGGCGAGCGCGTCGAGCACGCCTTCCATCGCGAAGTTGGACTGGTTGACGCCGAAGCCGCGCATGGCGCCGCAGGGTGGGTTGTTGGTGTAGACCGCGGTCGCCTCGACGTCGACGTTCTCGACCTTGTACGCGCTGCAGGCGTGGCCCGCCGCGCGTTCGAGCACCTTGTCGCCGACGCTTGCGTAGGCGCCCGAGTCGCCGACGATGCGCGCGCGTACCGCGAGCAGGCGGCCGTCGGTGTCGCAACCGGCGGTGTAGTCGAGCCACATCGCGTGGCGCTTCGCGTGGAAGCGCAGGCTCTCCTTGCGCGAGAGCGCGATCAGGACGGGCAGCCCGGTGCGGACGGCCAGCAGCGCAGCGTGGCCCTGCACGTTCAGGTCCTCCTTCGCGCCGAAGGCACCGCCGGAGGACACCTGGGTGACCCGCACCTGCTCGTCGGGGAGGCCGAGGAACTGGGCGATCTGGCGGCGGTCGTCCCAGGCGCCCTGTCCCTGGGAGTAGACGCGCAGCGGCTCCGCGCCCGCCGGCACGGCCAGTGCCGCTTCGGGCTCGAGGAAGGCGTGCTCGATGAACTGCGTGCGGTAGGTCCGGTTGACGACGTGCGCGGCGTTCGCCAGTGCGGCGTCGACGTCGCCTCGCCGAACGAGCGAGGTGGAGAGCACGTTGCCGTTCTCGGCGAGGCGGGGGGCGTCCGGCTCGACGGCGGCAAACGGGCTCGTGACGGGCTCCAGCACCTCGTACTCGACCTCGACGAGCTCCGCCGCCTCGCGGGCGGCGTGGCGGGTCTCGGCCGCGATGCAGGCGAGCACGTCGCCGACGTATGACGTGGTCTCGCCGACCGCGACGAACTGGCGCCAGTCCTGCGTCAGCGAGCCCAGGCTGCGCTTGCCGGGAACGTCGCGTGCGGTCAGCACGGCGATCACACCCGGATGCGCCTCCGCCTTGGTCGTGTCGATTCGCAGGACGCGCGCACGCGGGTGGTCGGAGAAGCGCAGGGCGCCGTGGATCATCCCCGGCTCGCGCAGATCGGCGACGAACGGCTTGTCGCCCATGGCGAGCTCGTCGGCGCGGTAGCGCAGTGCGCGCTCGCCGACCCCGTCGCCGCCCGGCTCGGGCAGCGGCTCGCCTCGCCGGGCACCGGCGGCGAGCAGCACCGCGTCGATCACCTTCACGTAGCCCGTGCAACGGCAGAGATTGCCGAGCAGTGCGTGCGCGACGTCGTCACGGCTCGGCGTGGGGTTCTTCGCGAGGAGCGCCTCGGACTTCATCACGATCCCGGGCGAGCAGAAGCCGCACTGTGAGGCGCCTGCGACCGCGAAGCTGTCGGACCAGAGACTCCTCGTCTCGTCGCCGAGCCCCTCCTGCGTGACGATGTGCTTGCCCTCGGCCCGCGTCGCCTTCTGTGCGCACGAGACGACCGCACGGCCGTCGATGAGGACGGTGCACGCGCCGCAGGAGCCTTCCGGCGCGCACCCGTCCTTCATCGACCGCAGCCCGAGCTCCTCGCGCAGGAGCTCGAGCAAGCTCTGCCCCTCGCGAGGCTCGACTTCGACCGGCCGGCCGTTGACGGTCAGCTGCACCGTTACTCCATCGCGCCCAGCACGAGAGTCAGGAGCGCCATGCGGAGGACGACGCCGTTGAACGCCTCCTGCCAGTAGCGAGCATGGCGTGTCTCGTCGACGTCGGTCGGCAGCTCGTCCATGCGCGGGAGGCTGTGCAGGATGATCGAGCCGGTCTTCGCCTTCTCGCGCAGAAGCTCGCGCGTGACGCGATACGACGGAGCGGTGACGGCGAGGCCCCCGCCGCTGTCGTCGCGCTCGACGCGTGACTGCGTGTAGTCGGCCTGGACCACCGGCTCCATGTAGATGACGTCGCACTCGGCGATGACTTCCTCGGTCGACTCGGCCGCCTCGTAGCGGACGTTGCGGGCGTCCAGCTCGAGCATGAACTCGTCCGTCAGCGACATCTCGGGCGGTCCGACCACATAGGCCTTCGTGTCGAACTGCGAGAGCGCGTAGAGGATGGAGTGCATCGTGCGCATGCGCATGTCGCCGACGAGCAGGAACGTCTTGCCGTCGATCGACCCGAGCTCCTTCTCGATCGTGTAGAGGTCGGTCAGGACCTGCGTGGGATGCTCGCCCCAGCCGTCGCCGCAGTTGATGATCGGGATCGAGGCCCACAGTGCGGCCTCGGCCGGTGCGCCCTGCTGGAAGTGCCGCATCGCGATGACGTCGGCGTAGAACTCCAGCATGTGGATCGTGTCCTTCATCGACTCCTGGTAGAAGTCGCCGGCCCGGGTCATCTTCGCGTCGGAGAAGCCGAGCACGTGCCCGCCGAGGCGGTGCATCGCGGCTTCGGTCGACATCCGGGTGCGCGTGCTCGGCTGGTAGAACGCCGTCAGCAGCGTCTTGTCCTTCAGCAGATCGGTGTTGCGGCGGCCCTTGGCGATGGGCGCGAGCTCGTCGCACGTCTCGAAGACGCGCTCGAAGTCAGCGCGCTCAAATTCCTTCAGCGACAAGATGTCGCGGCCCAGAAAGCTCCTCATGGCTCCTTCTCCTTGCCTCGTTGTCGTGTGAGCGGTCGATTCCGGTGAAGAGCACGGCGACCCGCTCGTCGTCGCCGATGACTCCGTTGCTTCTCAGCTCGAGCAGGCCCGCCAGGCCCGCCGAGCCGGTTGGGTCGACCGGGATCTCCGTCGATTCCTGGGCCACGACGTTGGCCTCCGCGAGCTGCGCCTCTCCGACCACGACGGGTCGTCCGCCCGTGGTCAGCATCGCTTCGATCACCGCGGCCCAGTCGTACGTCTCGTCGTCGAGGATCCCGTGGGCGATGCTGTGCGGCACCGTCTCCCATGGCCACATGAACGCTGCGCGATGGGCGCGCGCGTACGCGAGCCCGCCAGGGTGATCGCAGACCGCGTCGTAGGCGCGCTTGAGCGGCCACGCGCCCTCGGTCTGCACCGTGTCGATGCACGGCCGGTGTCCAATCACACCGAGCCGAAATGCCTCGTCGAGGCCTCCGGCGACCGCGCTCGCAAGCGCGCCGCCGCCGACCTGGATGACGATGCGGTCGACCTCGGCCCCCGCCGCGGCGATCTCCCAGCCGAGCGTATGGCCGCCCTCGATCGCGAGCCCGTTCAGGTCGCCCTGGCACGTGAACGGCAGAGCGCCGTCCGCGAGGGCCTGCCGCAGGCGTGCGACGGTCGGGTCGCCCTGCGAGCCCTCGTGGCGCTCGCAGACCGTGATCCGCGCGTCGAGCGAGCCCAGCCGCTCGAGCACCGACGCCTCGGCATCCTCCGGCACGAACACGTGCAGCGTTCGCCGGCCGGCGGCTGCAACGACCCCGGCGGCGAGCGCCGCGTTGCCGCAGCTCGCGATCGCGAGGTCGGGCCGGTCGAGCGGGTCGGCGAGCCGCAGCCGCTCCGCGACCTCGAGCTGCAACAGGACGCCGAAGAGATGGCGCGCCTTGTGCGATCCCGCGACGCCGCCGGTCTCGTCCTTGATCCAGACGCCGCCGGTCTCCGTGAAGCCCAGCCGGTCGCTCAGCTCCGCCGACCGTGCGAACGGCGTCACCCGGAAGCCGTGCCCGTCGACGGCCGCAACGCGCTCGTCGAGCCCCTCGATCAGGGTGCGCAGCTCGTCGTCCTCCAGCCCGCCGGCGCGGCCGAGCCGGTAGGAGTGGAGGAGCTCCCGGTAGCGGCTGAACGGGCTCGGCTCGTCTCCGGCCGGGAACCGCGTGTCGCTCAGATCGAGATGGCGTTGCAGCACGTGATCCACGTCGCCGGTGCCCGCGTTCGGACAGCGGAACGGGTAAGGCTCGGCGGGCGGAGCCGCCGCGCCGCAACCGGCGCAGGTCAGGTAGCTCGAGGGCCTCACAGCCTCTCCAGCACCCCGGTCCGCTCGTTGACCTCGCCGATCAGAGCGTCCCAGCCGGCCGCCCGGGCCCGCTGCGCCTCCCAGAACGACTGGTGGCGGCGAGCCTCGAACGCCTCGAGCGGGATGCCCTGCTGCTCGACCCAGGTGAAGTAGCCGAGATTGAAGATGCGGGCTCGCTCCTCGTAGGTCAGCTCGCGGAGCAGGTCCGTCGCAGCACCGAGCAGGTGCTCGCCGAAGATCTCCGCAGCGTCGACCGTGTCGAAGCCGTCCGGGAAGTAGCGGGCTTCGGCGAGTGTGCGCTCGCTGTCGTACATCGCGGCGCCGTCCGTGGCGACCGTGACGATCACGTCGTCCAGGCCCAGGTCGAACTGCTTGGCGACCTTGATCGCCGCGAGCACGTTGCAGATGCTCGAGAGGCCGAGGGAGGGGAGCGCATCGAGCACCGCCTCCGGCACGCCGCGGCGGCGCAGGAGGTCACGGCCGGTCGACGTGCCGAACAGCAGGCCCACCCGGTCGGTCGCGCGGTCGGAGACCGCGAGCGCGACGTCGGTGTTCATGACGTTATGGATCAGCGGGATGTGCTTGTCGCCGATCCCCTGGATGTTGTGCTCGCCGAAGCCGTTCGCGAGCATGGTCGGGCACTCCGCGGCCTCGACGGCGACGACGAGGGAGCCGTGGTGCTCCTTCAGGTAGTCGCCCGCGCCGATCGTCCCGGCCGAGCCGGTGGCGGAGATGAAGGAGTGCAGCCTCAGACCGGGCGTCTCGGCTCGCAGCGACTCGAAGACGCGCTCGAGCGCCGCGCCGGTCACTGCGTAGTGGACGACGTGGTTCCCGAACTCGGAGAACTGGTTGAGGATCACGTTCGCCGGGTCGAGCTCGAGCTCGTGGCAGCGGTCGTAGATCTCCTTCACGTTGCTCTCGGTCCCCGGCGTCCGAATGACGTCGGCCGGGTCGGCGACCCAGCGCTCGAGCCAGTCGAACCGCTCCTGGCTCATCCCTTCGGGCAGGACTGCGACACCGCGGCAGCCCAGCAGGCGCGAGATCGCGACTCCGCCGCGGCAGTAGTTGCCCGTGGACGGCCAGACGGCGCGCTGCGCCGCGGGGTCGAACTCGCCCGCGACGAGCCGAGGGACGAGGCAGCCGTAGGCGGCGAGCACCTTGTGCGCGTGGATCAACGGGAAACGGTCGCCGAGGGCGACCACGATCTGGGCGTCGACTCCCGTCAGCTCGCGGGGGAGCGTGACGTGGTCGGGGACGTCGGTGATGCCGCGCCGCGACGCGTCGTTGTGCCAGTGGACGCGAAAAAGGTTGAGTGGATGCGGCGCATCCGGGTCGATCTCGCGCAGGGCGGCTCGCACGCGGTCCGGGATGGTCGTCGGATCGGCGAGCTGGGCGAAGGTCGGCAGGGCGACCTCGGCCTCGCGCAGACGGTCGACCGCGTGGGTCAGGGTCTCGGCGGCGAGGTTTCGCTCCAGATCGAGGCTATCGGTGGTCATGAGCACCCTCCGGTTTCGGTGTCTCGACCGTAGAGACTCCGCATTCGGGAAACCTCGGGCATTCCGCGTAGGGGCCATCGGTGTATTCCCTGCTTCGACTACCGTCCGGGGGTGGCCGCCCCCGTCCAGCGAGACCAGGAGCTCGAGCTCACGATCGACTCCCTGGCCTACGGAGGGAACGGCGTGGCCCGCCTCGACGGCTTCGTCGTCTTCGTCCGGCGAGGCCTGCCGGGCGACACCGTCCGGGCCCGGGTGACCAAGGTGCAGCGCAGGCACGCCGAGGCGATCGCCACCGAGGTGCTCGCCTCAGGCCCGCAGCGGGTCGAGGCGCCGTGCGAGCACTACCCCGCCTGCGGCGGGTGCAGATTCCAGGATCTGGCCTACGACGCCCAGGTCGCGACCAAGGAGCAATGGGTGCGCGACTCGCTGCAACGGCTCGCCGGTCTCACCGGCGAGCTGCCCCTGGAGCCGATCCTGCCGGCGGCGTCGCTCTTCGGCTACCGCAACAAGATGGAGTACTCCTTCGCCGAGCTCGAGGACGGGCCGGCGCTCGGCCTCCACAAGGCCGGACGCTGGGACGAGGTGCTCGAGCTGCGGAAGTGCTGGCTGACGACCGAGCTCGGCAACGGGATCCGCAACCGCATGCGCGACTGGGCCCGCGAGGAGAAGCTCCCCGCGTACGACCAGGAGACGCACGAGGGTTATCTCCGCCACCTCTTGATCCGCGAGGGCCGCAACACCGGCCAGGCGCTCGTCCAGCTCGTGACCAACCGCGGCGAGCGCTTCGACCGGGAGCGGCTGATCGAGGTGCTGACCGAGTTTCCGGAGGTTCGGTCGATTCACTGGTCGGTGAACACCGGCGTCTCGGAGGTGACGAACCTGCCGACCGAGCTCCTGTGGGGCGAGGACGCGATCGAGGAGGAGATCGGCGGCCTGCGCTACCGCGTGCGGCCGAATGCCTTCATCCAGACCAACACGGAGATGGCCGAGCAGCTCTACGCGATCGCGCGGGACTTCGCCGGGCTGAGCGGCGGCGAGACCGTCTACGACCTCTACTGCGGCATCGGCACGATCGGGCTTTCCATGGCCGCCGACGCGCTGACGGTGTGGGGGATCGAGATCTCCGAGGAATCGGTCGCGTGCGCGATCGAGAACCAGGAGCTGAACGCGATCGGCAATACCGCGTTCTTCGCCGGCAACGTCGGCGAGGTGCTCAATGAGCTGCGCGATCGCGCCGGCGCGCCCGACGTCGTCGTCGTCGACCCGCCGCGTGCCGGGCTCGCCGGCAAGGCGCTGAAGCGGCTGGGCGAGCTCGAGGCGCCTCGCGTCGTCTACGTCTCCTGCAACCCGACCACGCTCGCCGGCGACGTCAAGCGGCTCGGCGAGGACTACGGCTACCGGCTCGTTCGCGCGAAGCCTGTCGACATGTTCCCGCACACGCCGCACGTCGAATGCGTGGCGCTGCTGGAGCGATGACGTTGTATCTCTGCAAGGCCTGCGGGACGCAGTATCCGCCGGCAGATACGCCGCCGGATGCCTGCCCGATCTGCGAGGACGAGCGCCAGTACGTGCCGCACGAGGAAGGGCAGCAGTGGGTCGAGTGGCGCGCCTTCCTCGACGGGCACCGAGCGGAGATCCGTGACGATCACGGCATCCTGGGGATCGGCGCGAGCCCGTCGTTCGCGATCGGCCAGCGGGCCCTCCTCGTCACGTCCCCCGCGGGGAACGTCCTCTGGGACTGCACGCCCTACCTCGACGACGAGATCATCGCGCGCGTCGGCGCTGAAGGCGGGCTGGCGGGAATCGCGATCTCCCACCCGCACTACTACAGCGCCATGGTCGAATGGGCGCACGCGTTCGGCTGCCCGGTCCACCTGCACGAGGCCGAGCGGCGCTGGGTCATGCGTCCCGATCCCGCCGTTCGGTTCTGGTCGGGCGAGACGCACGAGCTCGGCGGCGGCCTGACGCTCGTCCGCTGCGGCGGCCACTACGAGGGCGGACAGGTGCTGCACTGGGCCGAGCGGCGCGCACTGCTCTCGGGCGACATCGTCCAGGTGATCCCCGACCGGCGCCACGTGAGCTTCATGTACTCGTACCCGAACCTGATCCCGCTGCCCCCGTCGAAGGTGCAGGGAATCGCCGCGGCGCTGGAGCCGTTCCCGTTCGACACGATCCACGGCGCGTGGTTCGGCCGCGTCGTGACGCGCGACGGTTCAGCCGTCGTCCGGCGGTCGGTCGACCGGTACGTCCGCGCCGTCACCGAGCCCGGGCTGCGGGCGTAACTCGCGCCAGAGCAGGTCGGCGTTGGGAAGCAGGAAGCCGATCGAGATCGCCGGCAGCGCCGGCAGTCCGCTCAGGTCGAGCCAGATGGTCAGCGCGATCGTGGCGCCGAGCGCCGCCACGAGCGTCACCCACGTCCAGTAGACCCGGAGGCCGAAGCGGTCGGCGGCGCCGAGGAAGAGGGCGAAGAAGAGCAGGTCGGGGACGCCGAGGTTGAAGCTGTCGTGCGTGCCCGGCACCGGGAACGCGAACGAGAGGATGTTCGTGAAGACGTGCGGATGCTTCGCGACGATCTCCTTCGTCGGCCCCCGCCAGACCGAGTACGCGTCGACCCACGGGATGATGCAGGCCACGAGGACGACCCAGCCGACCGTCTCGAAGTAGCCGAGGAACCACCAGCCGAGGAAGGTGGTTGCGCCGAGTCGCGCGAAGTTCGCCGACGCGTCGAAGTTGGCGTAGGTCAGGACGGCGGCGAGCACCGCGAACGCGAGCCCGACCGGCAGCAGGCCGGGGGAGGTGCGCAGCGGCAGGGCCACGAGCACGAGCGCGAAGACGCACGGCATCAGCACGAGCGCGATCCACGCCACGTCCCACCAGAGCCCCATCCGCCAGAGGTCCGGAACGACCTCGTAGTAGACGCCGAGGAGCGCTAGTAGGGCGGCAATTCGGCCCACCAGGGGCCAATGGACTTGAAGGCGTTCCAAAAGGCGGTCTTCGCAGGGGCCTCGTCGAGGGAGGAGTCGATGTCGGGGACGGCGAGCGCTTCGATCGTCGGTGTGAAGCGCTGGAGCCCGCTCACCTTACTGTCGACCGTCTGCGCGAGCGGGAAGCCGATCCCGTCCAGGAACTCCAACGCATCCTCGCCCATCACGACCACGAGCTTCGGCTCGACGATGGTCAGCTCGCGGCGGAGCCACTCGGCGGCGACCGCGAGATCGCAGCCGGCGAACTTCACGCAGTTCGTCCCGTAGACCTCCATCGGGTCGACGTGCAGGCGCTGCAGCGACTTGATCAGGGCGGTCCCCGCCCGGCCGTGGAACGCCACGCCCTCCTGGAGCTCCTGGGCCTGCGGCCCGTACTTGAGCAGGAAGATGCTGGCGAGCGGATGCCCGGTCGGAAGGGCGGTCGGGGCCCCGTCGGCGGCTTGGGCGATCTCGTGCGACAGGCGATTGATCTCGGTGATCGCCTTGCGCAGGTAGCGCTCATAGATCTCGTCTGTCGTCACGATGGAGGCCACGCGGCAGTGGGACCTTCGTGCCGCGGGGACCTTCTCCTAGCGGACCGTTACCGGACCCGCTCCTTCGCCTGGGCGACCCATTTGAGCGACTGGAGGTAGGCGAGCGACTTGGGCCGGCGCAGGATTTCGGCCGTCCGCAGCGACAGGAGAAACTCCTCCTGGTCGCGGAACGCCCGCATCCGGAGCGCCCCGGTGCCGACCCCCTGCAGGACGTGGGCATCCGAGCCGGCGCCCATCGTCAGGTTGTACTTGCGCGCGAAGCGGAGCGCCTCGTCGTTGTAGCCCTCGAAGAGGAGCCGCGCGTTGTAGACCTCGAGCACGTCGATGTCGGCGAGGTGGCGGTGCAGCGTGCGCGGGTCGGGGATCGCGTGCATGCGGTCGAAGGGATGCGGGACGTAGACGATGCCGTCCTGCGCCCGGATCGCCTCGATCGTCTCGGCGAAGGTGAGGCCCCGCGGGATCTCACGGCTCAGGAACAGCCCGATCACCTCTCCCTGCTCGTCCGTCTTCACCTCCTCGCCCGGGATGACGATGAGCTCCCGCTCCTGCGCGTAGTCGGCCGCCTCGAGCGCCCCGCCGAACACGTTGTGATCCGTGACCGCGATCGCACCCAGGCCCTCCGCCTCGGCGTGGTCGACGAGCTCCGAGGCGTCGATGCTGCAGTCGTGCGACCAGGAGGTGTGCATGTGCAGGTCGGCGATGATCCATGGACGGTCTGCGAGCGGCTCGGCCTGCCGCCGCTTGCGCCGTCGCGTGCTCACGGACGTGTAGATCTCCTCGAGCTCGAGCGCCACCTGCTCGAACGTGTGGGCCTGCGCCTCTGCGCGTGCGTCGGCAGCCTCGCGGTCGCGCAGCCGATCGTCCTCGGCCAGCCGCGCAGTCGCTGCGGCGGCGAGCTCGGGTTGGTTCTCGACGCCGCGCGGCCGGGCGATCGCGCAGCCGGACGCCGCCGCCTCGAGCGTCACCCGCCGCAGCCCGGACACGCCCGGGACGAAGATCGACGCCGTATTGAGGATCGCGGCGCGGCTGGCGGCGTCGCGCTCGGTGCGGACGTGCACGCGCGCCGCGAGATCCCGGGGAATCGCCGGACGGCCGATCAGCGAGCGTGTGCGCAGCAGCACGATGTCCCAGCCGGGGAGCTCACGCAGAGCGCGCACGATCCCGCGGGCCACCACTCGCTCGTTCGGGCGGAGCTCGACCACGATCGTCCGCTGCTTTCTCTGCGGCGCGAACAGGGTCGTATCGACCCCCGGTGAGAGGACACGGTAGTCGCCCGGGAAACGCTCCTCGGCCGCGTCGCGGACCGTGTCCGACAGTGCGATCAACGCGTCGAGGCGCGCCAGGAGCTTCTCCCGCTGCGAACGGGCCGGCGGGTAGCCGAGGCGGTCCGCGGACGCGAACGTGGCGACCGCGAGCGCGTCAGCGTCGCGAAGCGCCAGGTACGAGAGCGACGGCAGGCCGGGATCGAACCCGTGGACGACGTCGTAGTTTCCTTGCGCGAGCGCCTGGCGGAGGTTCGCCTGGACTCCCACCGGCACGCCGAGCTGTGAGCGCGGCGACACCGGCACCGCCGGCCCGAGCGCGATCACGTCGGCGGGCTTGCCACGTACGAGTGCCCGGCGGCCGGCCAGGAGGTCGGCGGCGCGCGTCGAGGGCGCGAGTACGGTCACCCCGTGACCGGAGGCCCGCAGCGCCGTGGCGATCCCCCGCACGTGGTCGTTCACGTCGTGCGGCTGCGACCAGGCGAACGGCGTCACGAGGCAGATGCGCATCGCCCCCGAGCTTAGCCCGGGGGCGACGCGGACTGGCGTGTGACGGCTAGACCTGCGCGGGCGCAGGTGCCGCGATCTCGCGCCGGTTGCGCTCGATGAACTCCTCGACGAGCTCGGCGGCGTCGTCGTCCTGGATCTGCCGCGGCGGCGACTTCATCAGGTAGGAGCTCGGGCCTTCGAGCGAGCCGGAGATGCCGTTGTTCAGGGCGAGCTTCGCGAGGCGGACGGCGTCGATCACGATGCCGGCCGAGTTCGGCGAGTCCCACACCTCGAGCTTCAGCTCGACGTTCAGCGGCACGTCGCCGAAGCTCGACCCCTCGAGGCGGATGTACGCCCATTTGCGGTCGGTCAGCCACGGCACGTAGTCGGACGGGCCGACGTGCACGTTCTTCGCGCCGAGGTCGTAATCGAGCATCGACGTGACGGCGTTCGTCTTCGAGATCTTCTTCGACTCGAGGCGCTCGCGCTCGAGCATGTTGAGAAAGTCCGAGTTGCCGCCGACGTTCAGCTGCATCGTCTTGTCGAGATGCACGCCGCGTTCTCGGAACAGCGAGGTGAGCACGCGGTGCGTGATCGTGGCGCCGACCTGTGACTTGATGTCGTCGCCGATCACGGGCACGCCGGCGTCCTGGAAGCGCTTGTTCCAGTAGTCCTCGCGGGCGATGAACACCGGCATGCAGTTCACCATCGCGCACCCGGCGGCCATGATCTGCTCCGCGTACCAGCGAACGGCGTCCTCCGAGCCGACCGGCAGATAGTTGACGACGACGTCGACCTTGCGCTCCTTGAGGATCCCGACGATGTCGTCGGTGGGGCTCGGGTCCTTCTCGACGACCTCCGACAGGTACTTGCCGATGCCGTCGAGCGTCATGCCGCGGTTGACCTTGATGCCCGTCGAGGGCACTTCGGCGAACTTGATCGTGTCGTTCGGATGTGCCCACATCGCTTCGGCGATGTCGACACCGACCTTGCCCTTGACGACGTCGAACGCGGCGACGACTTCGACGTCGCGGATGTGGTACCCGCCGAGGTCGACGTGCATCAGCCCGGGGACGAACTCCTCCGGCTTCGCGTCCTTGTAGTAGGTCAGGCCCTGCATGAACGAGTTCGCGCAGTTGCCGACGCCGACGATCGCAACGCGGACCTTGTCCTGCTGCCGTCCGCGACCGTTGTTCAGATTCTCACTCACTGGATGCCTCCATCAGTTGCTTACGGACGTGCAGGACGCGCTGGCAGACCGTGATCCAGGCCGTGCAGGCGAGCAGCGCAATTGCCCAGGGCAGTACGCCCCATGGTGCGAGAACGAGACCCGCGGTGATGACGACGACGCGCTCGGCGCGCGAGCCGATGCCGACGTCGCCGCGCAGTCCGATCGCCTCCGCCTTCGCGCGCGTGTACGAGACGAGGAACGAGCCGGCGACGGCTGCGACCGTGACGGCGACGAACACCGGCCGGTCCTGCGTCGCGAGCAGATAGGCGATGGCGGTCAGCATGAATCCCTCGCTGACGCGGTCGGTCGTGGAGTCGAGGAATGCCCCGAACGGCGTCGTCTTGCCGCCGGCGCGCGCGAGCGCACCGTCGAGGATGTCGAGCAGCGATCCCACGACGAACACTGCAGCTGCGAGCCAGTAGAAGAGGATCTCGTTGCGATCCTCGAAGAGCACGAGGATCGATGCGACTCCGCAGAGGATGACCCCGCTCGCGGTGAGAGCGTTCGGCGTGATGCGTGTGCGCGTCAGGCCGGTGACCGAGCGCGACGCGAGCGAGCGAGCGCCCGACGTGTAGCCCTGCTTGATCGCAGCCGCCCTTGTCACGGGCTTGACCGTACCACCCTGTGCGCCGAGGTCTCCGACCGCGTCGGCAGGCGGTCGGTTACGCCGGACGAACGGCAAACACGCGGCGGATCCGCCTGCTGTAGATCAGGGTCATCGCCAGGATCGCGACCGCGATGCCGGCGACGCAATCGAGCCAGAAATGGTTGCCGGTCGCCATCACCGCGAACCAGACCCACGCCGGCCACACCGCCCAGATCGCCTTGGCCCAGCGGCTGCGGCAGACGCTGAACATCACCACCCCGACGATCAACGCGTCGGCGGCGTGCAGGCTCGGCATCGCGGCGTACGGATTCGCCGCCAGGTTGACGAGCCCGTCGGTGTGCTGGTTGACGAAGCCGACGCCGAGCAGTCGCGGCGGGGCTGTCGGGACGAGGACGTACCCGAGCAGGCCGATCACGTTCGCCAGCAGGATCGAGTTGCGGAAGTCGATGAACGCCTCGTGCCGGCGGAGATAGACGAAGAGCACCGCGAGCCCCACGACCGTGAACTCGGAGTTCCAGTACGTCCACGACACGAGCTCTTCGAGCAGGTGACGCTGGTCGACGAAGTTCTGGAAGGTCAGCTCGTAGAGGCGGTGAGTCAGATGCGTCTCGAAGTTGACGACGGCCTGCCCGTTCGCGAACGCCTTCGACGGATTGCGGTCCGCGACGCCGCGTGCGAGCTGGTAGAGCAGGGCGAAGCCGAACCAGATCGCCAGCTGGCGACCGAGGTCCGCCCACCCACGCGGCAAGTAGCGCCGCCCGGCTGCGACTACGGTGGACATGCCCTCTAATTCTAAACCCAGCACCGGGGGCCTGCGCTAGCCCCCGATGTAGCTCATCTCGACTTTCGGCAGGGATTCGGTCGCCTGCGAGCGGAGCTCGGAATAGCGGTCTTTGCGGGCTTTCCAGACGCCCTGGAGGGCCGTTTCGAGCTCGAGATCGGAGGCGCCGCCCCGGATGAGGGCCCGCAGGTCGTGCCCGCGGAGCGCGAACAGGCAGGTGAAGAGCTTCCCCTCGGCCGACAGGCGCGCCCGTGTGCAGTCGCCGCAGAACGGCTGGGTGACGGAGGCGATCACTCCCACCTCGCCCCGGCCGTCCCGGTAGCGCCAGCGCCGCGCGACCTCGCCGCGATAGCCCGCGTCGACCGGCTCGACGCCGAACGCCTCGTCCAAGGCGGCCACGATCTCGCCCGCCGGGACGACGTCGTCGAGGCGCCAGCCGTTCGTGTGGCCGACGTCCATGAACTCGATGAAGCGCAGGGTGTGGCCCCGCTCGCGGAAGAACGCCGCCATGGGGACGATCTGGTTCTCGTTCGCGCCGCGCTTGATCACCGCGTTCACCTTCACCGGCAGGCCCGCCGCGGCTGCGGCGTCGATGCCCTCCAGCACGCGCTCGACGGGGAAGTCGACGTCGTTCAGCGCGCGAAACTGCTCGTCGTCCAGCGAGTCGAGGCTGACCGTGATCCGGCGTAGCCCGGCGTCGGCGAGCAGCTGCGCCTTCTGCGGCAGCAGCGATCCGTTCGTCGTCAACGTCAGATCGACGCCGAGCCCGGCAAGCAGGCCGATCAGCCGCTCTAGGTCGCGTCGCACGAGCGGCTCTCCTCCAGTGATGCGGATCTTCTTCACGCCACCGTCGACGAAGATCCGCGCCACGCGCGCGATCTCCTCGAAGGTCAGGAGCTCCCGCCGGTCGAGGAACGCATGATCGCGGCCGTACACGTCCTTGGGCATGCAGTAGACGCAGCGGAAGTTGCAGCGGTCGGTGACCGAGATCCGCAGGTCGTGGAGCGGGCGGCCGAAGGTGTCGAGCACAGCCATCTCCGGAACGGTAGCCGCTCGTCCCTTCGGTGCCCGGCACCGGCGCCCGCCAGACACCGTTTAATCGCCCGGGTGCGCGCTCTCGTCGTCCTCGTCGTCGTGACCGCAGTCTGGGGCGTGACGTTCGTCCAGGTGAAGGACGCGGTCGCGCTGTATCCGCTCTTTGCGTTCCTCGCGGTGCGGTTCGCGATCGCGAGCTGCACGCTCGCGCCGGCCGGGACACGCCGGCTGCGCACGCTCGGGCGGTCCGGAGTCGGCGCCGGTGCGCTCGCCGGTGCGCTGCTCGGCTGCGGCTATGTGCTGCAGACGGCCGGCCTCCAGCGGACGTCGGTCGCTTCGACGGGCTTCATCACCGGGATGTACGTCGTGCTGACGCCGATCCTCGCACTGGTGCTCTTCCGCGTGCGCGCGGCGCGCGCAGCCTGGGTCGGCGTGCTGCTCGCGACCGCCGGCCTCGCGCTGCTCTCGGGCGTGCATGCCGGCGCGGTGGGGGGAGACCTGCTCGTGCTGGCCGGTGCCGCCGTCTATTCGCTCCAGATCGTCCTGATGGAGCGCTTCGCGCCGCTGTACGACGCGATCGCGTTCACGCTCGTCGAGATGCTCGCCGCCTTCGCGGGGTTGGTCGCCATCGCGCTCGCCGCGAGGCAGCTGCAGTGGCCGCACGGCTGGACCGTCTGGGGCGCTCTCATCGTCACCGGCGTCTTCGCGAGCGCGCTCGCGTTCCTCGCCCAGACCTGGGCGCAGCGACGAGCGACGGCGACGCAGACGGCGCTCGCGTTCTCGCTCGAGCCGGTATGGGCGGCGTTCTTCGGTTTCACGCTCGCCGGCGAGAGGCTCGGCGGCCTCGCGTGGCTGGGCTGCGGCGTGATCATGGCAGGAATCGTGCTGGCGGAACCGTCTGCGGGCCACGCGCTGATGCGGATCGTCCGGAGGCCCGCCGCCGCATGACCGCCGTCCTGCTCGCAGTGGCCTCGGCCGCGCTGTTCGGGGGCATGACGATCGCGGTCCGCGTGGGGATCCGCGACGGCGGCGATGCGAGCGCTGCAGCGCTCGCCACCGTGCTTCCCGCCCTCGGCGTCGCGCTCGTTGCCGCGAGCTTCCGCCACGACTTCCACCACCTGTGGCCCTTCTTCCTCGCCGGCCTGCTCGCGCCCGGCGCCTCCCAGGTGCTCTTCACGCTCGGTGTGCGCGAGATCGGCGCGTCGCGGACGTCCGTCACCGTCGGCGCCGCGCCGCTCGTCGCGGTCGCGATCGCGCTCGTCGTACTCGGCGAGCCGTTGCGCACGCCGCTCGTCCTGGGGGCGCTGGCCGTCGTCGCGGGCGGGGTCTTGCTCGCGGCTGAGCGCGACCGGCCCGGGCATCTGCGCGGACGAGGGCTGCTCTATGCAGGCGGCGCTGCGATCCTCTTCGCGACCCGTGACAACCTCGTGCGTGCGCTGCATGGGCACGCGAGCCCGGAGAGCGCCGCCGCCGCCACGCTCGTCGCGGGAGTGGTGGTCGCCGCACTGTGGGCGAGGCGGGCCCCGACGACGCGTGAGCTCAAGCGGCTCGCGCCGGCGGGCGTGCTCTTCGGGCTCTCCTACGTCTGCCTGTTCGAGGCGTACTGGCGCGGCCGCGTCACCGTCGTCTCGCCTCTCGTGGCGACCGAGTCGCTGTGGGGCGTCCTGCTCGCGGCTCTGCTGATCCGCCACACGGAGGGCATGGGGCGGCGGGTCGTGCTCGGTGCGCTGCTGATCGTCGCGGGCGGCGCCCTCATCGGCGCAACTCGCTGACGAGGAAGACGATGACGAGCGCCGCGGCGGCGGCCGCGATCCCGAGCGCCCCGCCCCAGATGCCGGCAAAGATGAAGAGGGGGATGAAGATCCCGAGATCGGCGGCCCGGCGGCCGACGCGGTTGTGGGCGAGGCGATCGTCGACCCGGCGGTCGATCTCCTTCTCGATCCGGTCGAGGAACCCCGCGACGAGCTCGGCGTCGTGGGCCGGCCCGAGCTCCTGACGGGCGGCGAGGGTCGCGTCGAGCTCCTGCTGGGTCTCGGGATCCATTGCGCTGACTATCGCACAGGAGACCTTCCAAGATCTGCTACGATCGCGCTTAGATTTTCTCTCAGTACCACCAGAAGGAGACGAAACACGTGGCAAAGACCATTGGAATCGACCTCGGCACGACCAACTCGTGCATCGCCACCCTCGAGGGCGGCGAGCCGTCGGTGCTCCCGAACGCGGAGGGCGGCCGTACGACGCCGTCCGTCGTCGCGTTCACGAAGGACGGCCAGCGGCTCGTCGGCGCTCCGGCGCGGCGCCAGCAGGTCACGAACCCGGAGAACACCGTGTTCTCCATCAAGCGCTTCATGGGCCGCAAGTACGACGAGGTCAACGAAGAGATGACCATCGTCCCGTACAAGGTCGTGAAGGGCCCGAACGACGACGTGCGCGTCGAGGCCGGGGGCAAGCAGTGGGCGCCGCCGGAGATCAGCGCGATGATCCTCCAGAAGCTGAAGGCGGACGCCGAGGCGTATCTGGGCGAGACGGTCACCGACGCGGTGATCACCGTCCCGGCCTACTTCAACAACGCTCAGCGCGAAGCGACCAAGGACGCAGGCAAGATCGCCGGCCTCAACGTCCTCCGCATCATCAACGAGCCGACCGCGGCGGCCCTCGCCTACGGGCTCGACAAGGAAGGCGCCGATCAGACGATCCTCGTCTTCGATCTCGGCGGCGGCACGTTCGACGTGTCCGTGCTCGAGCTCGGGGACGGCGTCTTCGAGGTCAAGTCGACGAACGGCGACAACCACCTCGGCGGCGACAACTTCGACAAGGCAATCGTCGACTGGATGATCGCCGAGTTCAAGAAGGACCAGGGCATCGACCTGGGCGCGGACCCGATGGCGCTCCAGCGCCTGTACGAAGCCGCCGAGAAGGCGAAGATCGAGCTCTCCTCGACGATGACGACGCAGATCAACCTGCCGTTCATCACCGCGACGCAGGACGGGCCGAAGCATCTCGACCAGCAGTTGACGCGGGCGAAGCTGGAGGAGCTCACACACGCGCTGCTCGAGCGGACCGTCGCGCCGACGAAGCAGGCCCTCTCGGACGCGGGCCTCTCGGCGTCTGACATCGACCATGTCGTGCTCGTCGGCGGCATGACCCGCATGCCGGCAACGCAGGCGAAGGTCAAGGAGCTGATCGGCAAGGACCCGCACAAGGGCGTCAACCCGGACGAGGTCGTCGCGATCGGCGCCGCGATCCAGGGCGGCGTGCTCAAGGGCGAGGTCAAGGACGTGCTGCTCCTCGACGTGACTCCGCTCTCCCTCGGTATCGAGACCAAGGGCGGCGTGATGACGAAGTTGATCGACCGCAACACCACGATCCCGACGCGCAAGACCGAAGTGTTCTCGACCGCCGAGGACAACCAGCCGTCGGTGCTCGTGCACGTGCTGCAGGGTGAGTCGGAGATGGCGACCTACAACAAGACGCTCGGGAAGTTCGAGCTGGTCGGCATTCCTCCCGCGCCGCGCGGCACGCCGCAGATCGAGGTTGCGTTCGACATCGACGCGAACGGGATCATCAACGTGTCGGCGAAGGACCTCGGAACGGGGAACGAGCAGCAGATCCGGATCGAGGGTGGATCCGGTCTCGATCCGAAAGAGGTCGACCGCATGATCAAGGAGGCGGAGGCGCACAGCGGCGAGGCGCACAAGCTGCGCGAGCTCGTCGATGCCCGCAACAGCGCGGAGTCCCTCGCCTACCAGATCGAGAAGTCGCTCAAGGAGAACCGAGAGAAGCTCGACGAGTCCCTCGCCTCCACCGTCGAGGGGCGGATCATGGAGCTGCGCGGCGTGCTCGAGTCGAGCGACGTCGCCGAGATCAAGGCCAAGACCGACGCGCTGCAGGAGTCGTGGACGCAGGCCGCCCAGGCGCTCTACGCCCAGGCCTCCTCGGAGCAGGCGTCTTCGGCCCAGTCCGGCAACGGGACCGCCGGCGGCGAAGCGCCCTCCGACGACGAGGTCGTCGAGGACGCCGAGTACGAGGTGGTCGACGAGTGACGATGGAAGAGCCGAACGTCGACGCGGCCGAGGAGGGGGCCGTGGAGCAGGAGGCGGTCGAGCACGAGGCTGTCGATGTCGAGGCAGTCGTCAAGGAACGCGACGAGTACCTCGACGCGCTCCAGCGGCTGAAGGCCGAGTTCGACAACTACCGCAAGCGGGTTGCGCGCGACCAGCAGGAGCTGGCCGCGCGCGCCCACGAGCGCCTCGTCAAGGAGCTCGTGCCGGTCCTCGACGACCTCGAGCGCGCACTCGCGCATGAGGGCGATCTGGATGAGGGAATCCGCCTGATCCACCGCCAGTTCTCGGACGCACTTGCGAAGGAAGGGCTGAGCGAGATCCCGACCGAGGGCAAGTTCGACCCGCACACACAGGAGGCCCTTCTCTCGCAGCCCTCCGAGGCGGAGGAGGGGACGGTGATCGACGTCCTGCAGAAGGGCTATCGGCTCGGCGATCGCGTGCTGCGGCCGGCGCGGGTCGTGATCTCCGCCGGGGCGGATGGCTAAGAGCCTCTACGAAGCCCTGGGTGTCTCGAAGAACGCGTCTCAGGACGAGATCAAGAAGGCGTACCGCAAGCTCGTGCGCGAGGTGCATCCGGACACGAACCCCGGCAACGAGGAACGGTTCAAGGAGGTGCAGGGCGCGTACGACGTGCTCTCCGACCCGGAGAAGCGCAAGCAGTACGACGTCATGGGGTCGCCGAACGGCCGGCCGACGCCGGGCGGGACGACCTTCGACTTCGGCGATTTCGATCTCGGCGATATCTTCGGCGGCATCTTCAGCGGCGGGCGGGGCGGTCAACGGCAGACCCAGCGCGGCCAGCGCGGCAACGACGTCGAGGTCGAAGTGCGGGTGTCGTTCGAGGACGCACTGCGCGGCGCCCAGGTGACGGTGCCGGTCCAGCTCGAGCTCGCATGTCATACGTGTCACGGGACCGGCGCCGCGCCCGGAACCGCGCCGACGACCTGCCCGCAGTGCAACGGATCGGGAGTCGTTGCGACGTCGCAGGGCCTGTTCGCGCTGCAGCAGCCGTGCCCGCGCTGCCGCGGCATGGGCTCGATCGTGGAGAAGCCGTGTGCGACCTGCCACGGCTCCGGCCGCGAACGGCGGACCAAGCGCTACACCGTCAAGATCCCGGCCGGCGTCAAGGACGGCACGCGGATCAAGCTGAAGGCCAAGGGCGAAGCAGGGTACGGCGGAGCGCCGGCGGGCGACCTCTACGTCGTCACGCGCGTCGAGCCGTCGAAGGTCTACGAGCGGCGCGGAGACGACCTCGTCGTCAACGTGACGGTCTCGTATCCGACGGCTGCGCTCGGCGGCACCGTCGAGGTGCCGACGCCTGAGGGCGCCGTCTCGTTGAAGGTGCCGGGCGGCACCGAGGACGGCAAGCTCCTGCGCATCAAGGGACGCGGCGCGCCGCGCCTCAAGGGCTCCGGCCACGGCGACGTGCTCGCCAGGATCAAGATCGCCGTGCCGAAGCGCGTGTCGAAGAAGCAGCGCGAGCTGCTCGAGCAGCTCCAGAAGGCGAGCGGCTGATGCCCGACCGCCCCCGCTACATGATCAGCGTCGCCGCCGATCTCGTCGGCATGCACCCGCAGACGCTCCGCATCTACGAGCAGCGCGGCCTCGTGCGGCCCCAGCGGACGGCGGGCAACACGCGGCTGTACTCCGATCACGACGTCGAGCGGCTG
This sequence comes from uncultured Thermoleophilia bacterium, assembly GCA_963821575.1. Lineage (GTDB taxonomy): Bacteria > Actinomycetota > Thermoleophilia > Gaiellales > Gaiellaceae > PALSA-600. The sequence continues at coordinate 471,483 of CAWGEJ010000011.1, read as the reverse complement.
CGGCTGATCCAGCGGTTGACGACCGAGCTCGGCCTGAACCTCGCGGGTGTGGAGCGAGTGCTCGCGATGGAGGACGAGCTGCAGCGGATGCGCCGCCGCCTCGAGCGGATGGAGCTGGAGATGCGCCGTGCGCTCGACGAGGTGCACCGCCAGTACCGCCGCGACCTCGTGCTCTACCGGCCGACGCAGCTGCCAAGTCACCAGCGAGCGCACTGACGACAAAGGACTGAACGACATGGACTTCAACAAGTTGACGATCAAGGCGCAGGAGGCGGTCGCTGCCGCGCAGGAGACGGCGCGCAGGCGCGGCAACCCCGAGCTGGCACCGGACCACCTGCTCGTCGCGCTGCTCGACCAGGAGCTCTTCGCCGAGTGGCGCGCGCTGCGCGCCGAGGCCGAGCTGAAGCTCGACAGCCTGCCCACCGTCCAGGGCGGGCAGCAGCAGCCGAACGTCTCGGCTGCGTTCTCGCGCGTGCTCGACACCGCCGACGACGAGCGGCGCAAGCTCGAGGACGACTACGTCTCGACGGAGCATCTGTTCCTCGCACTCGAGCCGGTTCCGCGGCACGAAATCGTCGCGTGGATCGAGCAGGTGCGCGGCGGCCGGCGCGTCACCTCGCAGGATCCGGAGGGGAGCTACCAGGCGCTCGAGAAGTTCGGCCGCGACCTGACCGAGGCTGCAGAGGCCGGGAAGCTCGACCCCGTGATCGGCCGCGACGAGGAGATCCGACGCGTCATCCAGGTGCTCAGCCGCCGCACCAAGAACAACCCGGTACTGATCGGCGAGCCGGGCGTCGGCAAGACGGCGATCGCCGAAGCGCTCGCCCAGCGAATCGTCGCGGGCGACGTCCCCGAGGGGTTGAAGGACCGCCGCGTCTGGGCGCTCGACCTCGGCGCGCTGCTCGCCGGCGCGAAATACCGCGGCGATTTCGAGGAGCGGCTGAAGGCAGTGCTCACCGAGATCAAGAACTCGGAGGGCCGGATCGTGCTCTTCATCGACGAGCTGCACACGATCGTCGGCGCGGGCGCGGCGGAAGGCGCGGTCGACGCCGCGAACCTGCTCAAGCCGCTGCTTGCGCGCGGCGAGCTGAGATGCGTCGGCGCGACGACGCTCGACGAGTACCGCAAGCACATCGAGAGGGACGCAGCGCTCGAGCGGCGCTTCGCACCGGTGTACGTCGGCGAGCCGTCGGTCGCCGACACGATCGCGATTCTGCGCGGCCTGAAGGAGCGCTACGAGGCGCATCACGGCGTGCGCATCCGCGACGCGGCGCTCGTGGCGGCCGCCGTGCTGAGCCACCGCTACGTCGCCGATCGCTTCCTTCCCGACAAGGCGATCGACCTCGTCGACGAGGCCGCCGCGAGATTGCGGATCGAGATCGACTCGAGCCCGCTCGAGCTCGACGAGGCGAACCGGCGCGTCATGCAGCTCGAGATCGAGCTCGCTGCGATGGCGAAGGAGGATCCCGCCACGCGTGATCCTCTGGAACGAGCGCTCGCCGAGGCGAAGGAGCACCGCGATGCGCTGGCTGCGCGCTGGGCTCGGGAGAAGGCCGTGCTCGAGCGCGTGAAGGATGCGACCCGCAGGATCGACGTGCTGCGGATGGAGGCCGAGCGAGCAGAGCGTGACGGCAACCTGCAGCGCGTCGCGGAGATCCGCTACGGAGAGATCCCGGACCTCGAGAAGGTACTGGCAGATCGTCCGAAGGACGATCTGCTGGTGAAGGAAGAGGTCGACGAGGACGACATCGCGACCACGGTGTCGCGCTGGACGGGCATCCCCGTCGACCGCCTGCTCGAAGCTGAGACCGAGAAGCTCATCCACATGGAGGAGCGGCTCCACCAGCGGGTGATCGGCCAGGGGGAGGCTGTCGCAGCGGTTGCGAACGCGCTGCGGCGGGCTCGCACGGGGTTGCAGGATCCCGACCGGCCGATCGGGTCGTTCGTGTTCCTCGGCCCCACCGGCGTCGGCAAGACCGAGCTCGCACGCGCGCTCGCCGAGTTCATGTTCGACGACGAGAAGGCGATGGTGCGCATCGACATGAGCGAGTACCAGGAGCGTCACACCGTCTCGCGCCTCATCGGCGCGCCCCCCGGCTACGTCGGGTACGACGAGGGCGGCCAACTGACCGAGGCAGTCCGCCGCAGGCCGTATTGCGTGATCCTGCTGGACGAGATCGAGAAGGCGCACGCCGAGGTCTTCGACGTCCTGCTGCAGGTCCTCGACGAGGGTCGCTTGACCGACGGCCAGGGTCGCACCGTCGACTTCCGCAACGCCGTGCTGATCATGACGTCGAACATCCGCACGGCTGCCGCGCTGACCGAGCACTTCCGGCCCGAGTTCCTGAACCGCATCGACGAGATCGTCGAGTTCATGGCGCTCTCGCGCGAGCAGCTCGCCGACATCGTCGAGCTCCAGCTCGGTCGCTTGCGCGAGCGGCTCGCGGAGCGCGGCCTGACGCTCGAGTTGACCGAGGCCGCCAAGGAGACGATTGCCGAAGCGGGCTGGGATCCCGCGTACGGAGCCCGGCCGCTCAAGCGCGCCGTCCAGCGGCTGCTCGAGAACCGGCTCGCGCTGCGGCTGCTCGAGGGCGACTTCGGGGAGGGCGACACGATCCGCGTCGACGCGCAGAACGGCGACCTCGTGTTCGAGCGCGTCGAGTCCGCACTCGCTGTGTAGTCCAGTTGGTGTCCGACACCACGGTGTCGGACACCAACCCGACGTGGAGCGGCGCTAGCTCTGGTCCCGACGCGCGGCCGAGTAGTACACCGCGAGCGTCGCGTGTGCCTGAGCCCTCACGTGCGACGACAGGAAACGGCCCTGAGCAGTCGTTCGGCCTCGCTCGCATGGTGCTCGGCCCGTTGCAGATCGGCCTGCGCCCGAGTCGTGGCCATCTGGCACCTCCTTCCCGCATCCAGGCTCGCACGACGCCGCGGGTCGCAGGGCATCGGGACCGACCCGGATCGGGTCGCTCTCAATAGAGGAGTGCGATCAGCACCTGCGCGATGATGATCTTCGAAAACATCGCGAGCGGATACACGGTCGCGTAGCCGATGCTCACGTCGGGGTCGTCGTCCGTGGCTTCGCTCGCGTGAGCGAGCACGGCCGGCTGAGTGTGCGTTCCCGCCACGACGCCGGCCAGCAGCGTCGGTGAGAGCCTCAACAGCTTCCTGCCGACGAGGACGACGACGAGGAGCGGCGTCAGCGTGACGAACGCACCAGCCGCGATGATCTTCAGCGAGCTGGGCTGCGCGATCGTCGTCGAGACCGTGCTCCCCGCGACGGTGCCGATCCCGGCGAGGAAGAGCACCGTCCCGAGTTGGCGCAGCGTGAGGTTGGCGGTGTACGGCATCTGCCAGACGAGCGGCCCCGTCCGCCGGACCGCGCCGAGGACGAGCCCGGCGACGAGCGGCCCACCCGCGACGCCCAGCGCGAAGTGATTGCCGCCCGGGACGGCGATCGTGATCGACCCGAGCAGCAGGCCGAGCGCCATCCCGAGGCTGAACGTCAGAGCGTCAACCTCGCCCAGCGCGCGCAGGGAGTCGCCGAAGAACGCTGCGATCTCCTTCATGCGCGGACGCGAGGAGACGATGCGGATCTGGTCGCCGAGCTCGAGCGTCATCGACGGGTCGGCGACGAGGTCGACGTCTCCGCGGCGCACGCGTGTGGCGGTCGCGCCGAAGCGCTCGTCGAGGCCGAGCTCTCCGAGCCGGCGGCCCGCGATCGACTCCTTGGAAACGGTGATGCGCCGGAAGTCGACGTCGCGGCGGTCGAGCTCCGCCTGCTCGTCGCTCTCGAAACCGACCTCCGAGATCACTTCCTGCACGGCGGCGTACTCGCCGACGACCGTCAAGAGGTCTCCCCGGCGCGGATGCAGATTCGGCGTCGCGGGCACGGGGTGGCCGTCGCGAACGAGCCGGCCGAACGTCACCGGCTTGCGATGCGCATGCGCGAGCTCGGCCAGTGCGGGTAGCCCACCTCGCTCGACCTCGGCCGTGCGCGCCACGAGCCTCGGGCTCGCGACGCGCCGGTCGCGCAGGATCAGGTGGCAGCCGAGCAGCGGCAGCAGGACGCCGAGCGGGTACGCAAGCGCGTAGCCGATCACCGGTTGCGCCGCAACGACGTCGAAGCGCGAAGCCGGGACGAGGTTCTTCAGTGAGTCGAGCACCGCGGCCAGGGCGGGGGTGTTGGTGAGGCCGCCCGCGAAGATGCCGGCCGCGGTCGGCGCCGACAGGCCGACGACCCAGACGCATGCGGCAGCGACGGTCGCCGCGAGCGCGACGGCGGCGACCACCATGATGTTCAGTGCGAGGCCGCGGCGGCGCATCGCGGCGACGAAGCTCGGACCGCTTGCGAGGCCGATCGTGTAGACGAGGATCGAGAGCCCGAGCGTCCACACCGGGGTGGCGATCTTCAGGCTCGGCTCGGCCGCGCCGATCGCAATGCCGGCGAAGAGCACCGCTGCGATGCCGAGGCTGAACCCGGCGATCCGGATCCGGGCGAGCAGGAAGCCGCACGCGGCGACCACGAAGAGCAGCAGGGTCGGATTCTCGGCGAGCCGATTGACCACGTTCCCAGCATCGGCGCGCCGGCGTGCGGGCGCATCGGGAAAAGCCCCAGGGTCAGCCGGTGGAAGCTACCCGCGGGGAGGCAGTTCGACGTCGTCGAGCATGTCGGCGCCCGCCTGGACGGGCGGCGCGCCGTAGACGAACACGACGAGCTCCTCGTCGGTCTCGTTGCGCATCTGGAGCGGCGTCATCGGCTCGACGGCAACCACGCTGCCGGGGCCGAGATCCACCCGTTCGGGCGTCTCGCCGAGCAGCATCGTCAGCGTGCCGGAGACGACGACGAACACCTCTTCCTGCCCGTGATCCTGATGGCGGCGGCCGGTCGAGTGCGGCGGATAGCGCCACAGCCGCGCCCGCGACTGCTGCAGCGCGACCGCCGTCGTGAGGTCGGCCGCGCGCCGCGGCTGCTCACCGTCCTTCGCCGGCCGCTCCTCGTACTCGAGATCGTCGACGGAGACCCAGTGATAGCCCACGCCAACAGTCTAGATACGGTGGCGAGCGTGATACTCGTCGTGGCCGCGACCCAGGAGGAGCTCCGGGGCGCCGAGGGAGGCTCGACGCTCGTCTGCGGGGTCGGACCGGTCGAAGCCGCGGCGCGCACCGCGGCGGCGCTCCGGGCAGGGCCGCCGCCGACAGCCGTTCTCAACGCCGGAATTGCCGGCGCGCGGGTGTTCGGCGACCCTGAGCCCGTCCTCGGCAGCGAGGCGGTCTACTGCGACGCCGACGATCCGCGCTGGATCGCGCTGCGCGTGCCCGCCGACGCGGGGCTGCTGGACGCCGCGCGCCGCGCTCTGCCCGGCGCACGCGTCGAGCCGATCGGGACCTCCGCCCGGGTCGGCGGCTCGGCCGGCTGCGAGGTGGAGGCGATGGAGGGCTATGCCGTCCTGCGCGCTGCGGCGCTCGCGGGCGTCCCGGCGATCGAGGTGCGTGTGACCGCGAACGCGATCGGCGAGCCCGACCGCGGCCGGTGGCGCTTCGACGAGGCGAGGTCCGTGCTGGCGGCCTTCCTGCCGACGCTGATCGAGGAGCTCGCGTATGCCTGATCTGCCGCCGCCTCTGCCGCCGGCGGAGCGCACCGTCGGTCAGCTGATCGCCGAGACGATCCGCGCCTACGGCGCGAACTTCTGGCGCGTCCTGCCGCTCGGCATACCCATCGCTTTGTCGAGCCAGGTCTCGCTCGGCTACGACGCGAGCGTGCAGACCGTCGTGCTGTTCGCGTTCGGGCCGCTGATCGCGCTCGCGTATGTCTACGCCTGCCACGTCGTGCACGACGTACGACCGACACCCGCGGCGTATGCGACGGCAGTGTTGATCTTCGCTCCGGTGCCGTTGCTCGTGCGGGCGGCCGTCTTGCCGGCCGCCGCCTGGCTCGCCCTCTTCGGCCTGGCGCCGGCGGCCGCGATGATCGAGCGCCTCGGGTTTCGCGCCGCGCTGGCCCGTGGACGAAGCCTCGGGACCGCCGACTACGTCCATTCGCTCGGGTCGATCGCCACGCTCGTCATCGTGGTCGTCGTCGCGGAGCTGACCCTGATCGCGCTGCTGCGTTCGCAAGGCGACAACGGACAGCGCATCGCGCACGGCCTTGCCGACCTCGTGCTCACCCCGCTGCTCTACCTCGGCGGCGCGCTCCTCTATACCGACCAGGCTGCGAGGGTAGGCTCACGCCGACCAAACCGAAGGAGTCGCCGCGATGCCGATCTTCATCCTCCTCTCGACCCTGACGCAGCAGGGCGTCCAGACCCTCAAGTCGAATCCTGAGCGCCTCCGCCAGGTGAACCACGACCTCGAAGAGCTCGGCGCCAAGGTGCTGCACCAGTGGGCGACCCTCGGCGAGTTCGATTTCGTCAACGTCGTCGAGGCGCCCGACATCGCGACGATGGCCAAGGTCTCCGTGGCGATCGCCGCCCGCGGCTCGACGAAGATCGAGACGCTGCCCGCCATGGACATCGAAGACTTCCTGCGGACGCTCGAGTAGCGCTCAGCGGGCGGCGATCTCGCCGGCGAGTCGGGCGTTGCCGACGATCAGGTCGCGGTTCGCCGCGAGTGTGCGGCCGCCGCTCTCGCGGTGCAGGTAGGCGAGGACGAACGGCGTCACCGCCTGCCCATGGACACCGTCCGCGGCGGCTGCGGCGAGGGCCTGCTCGATTAGCGGCTCCACGTCGTCGAGGCTCTCATCCGGAGGACGACCGACCAGGAGGCCGCCGCGGCCGAGCTCCCAGTGTGCGCGCGCGATCCGCGCCGCCTCGTCGGCCGACTCGATCCGCGCCGAGACCGGCGGCCCACCCTGTGCGGCATAGAAGAGCGGCAGCGTGTCGGCGCGCCAGCCGAGCACCGGCACGCCGAGCGTCTCGAGCAGCTCCGACGTCGCCGGCACGTCGAGCAGCGACTTGACGCCGGACGAGACGACGAGGACCTGCGCCTGGGCGAGGGCGTGCAGGTCGGCAGAGACGTCGGGCGGCGTCGGCCAGCCGCGGTGCACGCCGCCGAGGCCGCCGGTTGCCATGAACCTGATGCCCACGGCGCTGCAGACAGCGAGCGTGCCGCCGACCGTCGTCGCTCCGGGAGCGCCCTGGACGACGGCGACCGCGAGGTCGCGTGGGCCGAGCTTGCGCGCCGAGGCATCGAAGCGGCTGAGCTCGTCCCCGGTGAGCCCGATCCGGATCTCGCCGTCCAGCACGCCGACCGTCGCGGGCACGGACCCGCCGTCGCGCACTGCTTGCTCGGAGGCGCGGCCGACCTCGACGCCCTCGCCGGGAGGGAAGCCGTGGGCGATCAGGGTCGTCTCGAGTGCGACGATGCCGCGGCCGTCGCGCTCTGCCGCCCGGATCTCGTCCGAGACGATCACTGCGCGGCCCCTGCGGGCATCGCACCCAGCTGTGCGCAGCAGCGCGCCGCCGCGTCGAGCCCGAGTTGCGGGCCGCCGACGAGAAAGCCGGCTGCGAGCGCGTCACCGGCGCCGGTCGCATCGACGACGGTGGTAGCTGCGGCCGGATAGTCGCGGCCGTCGACGCTCAGGCCGTTCGGGCCGCGTTTCAGCACCCACCGCGCGTCGAGCTCACCGACGGCTTCCTGCTCTCGCTCCGTCGCGAAGACGACGTCGGGCGCGAGCTCGCGCAGCCGCTCGCGGAAGGGCTCGTCGACGAGCGACCAGGTCGAGACGTCGACGGCGACCAGTCCGCCGTGCGTGCGCGTGAGCAGGGCGGCTGCGACCGCGGCCGACGAGATCGGCTCGCGCAGCAGTGCGTAGCCCGACAGGTGCAGCACGTCGCAATCGAACCACGACGCGTCGAGGTCCTGCGGCGCCAGGTCGGGAGCGCTGCCGCGGTCCGAGGCCATCGTGCGGTCGCCCTGGGAGGCGATCGAGACGACGACTCCGGTTCTCCCCGAGACCGGTCCGACAACGTCGACGCCGTTGGCTCGCAGCGCGCGGGTGACGATCTCTCCGGCCGCATCGTCACCGCGCCGGCCGACGAAACGTGCGTCCGCGCCCAGGGCGCCGGCCCAGGCGGCAACGTTCGCGGCCTGGCCGCCGGCAACGGCGCGCGTCTCGGCCGGGCAATCGTCGCCGGGAACCAGCGGATCGGCGAGGAGCACGATCACGTCGAGGAGGACGTCGCCAAGAGTGGTCAACCGCATGTCGAGTACGATCGTCGCATGGACGGCGCGGGTCGCGGCACCAAGTTCCGCTCGTTCGCAATCGGCGGGCTGGTCGGTGCCGCAGGGGCGATCGCGACGCTGCGACGCTCGTCGAACCGCTCTCGCCGGTCGCGCACCGCGCCTGCCGGCCTGGCGGGGTTCGAAGACGCGCCGTGCTTCCTCGAGCTGATCGCCGAGGAGGCGCAGCGTCATCGCGAGGGCGGCGGCGAGACGGTGACCGGCCCGTCGAACTCGACGTAGCGGTCGGTCATGAAGTGCGCCGCCGCGGTCATGTGCATCCGCGTGGGCAGCCGGCGGGCGAGCGTGACGCGGAACCACGCGGGGATACGCCGATCGAGGAAGGTCAGGACACCTGGCGCAACCAGATGCACGTTCGTCGGCGACTGCCAGTAGGGCTCCGTGACGTCGAGCGGAGTCTGCTGCGACGCGAGCCACGGTCCGCCCGCGCGGTCGCGATCCCATCGTCGGGCGCCGATGACGATCGCCGATGAGCCACCGTGGATCACGTAGGCGAGGCGATTCGGGGCGACGACCGTGAACCGCGTCTGCTCCTTGTCGGTCGGCGAGGAGGCGAGCGACTCGACGAAGACGATCGTCTTCGAGGCGCGATAGCGCCGGGTGACGTCCTGTAGGAGCGCGCGCGCGTCCGGCGCCCGCGCCGGAATCGAGAACGTGAGCGTCCGACCGCTCACCGTCACGTGCAGCGGTCCGGCTGGGGCGGGTGCGCGGTAGCAGCCCGCGCCGCAACTGACCGCTCGGACACCGGCAACGAGCACCGAGCGGCCGGACACGGCCGTGCCGTCCGGCCCGAGCAGCGTCACCGTCGCGCGGCCGGGCGTGCGCGCAAGCGCGACGGCGAGGGTGCCGAGCTCGCGTGCGTCGACGACTGCGTTACGCGGCGGCAGAACGGGCGGCTGCGCAACCTGTGCGGGCGACGTCGCTGCCACTGCGCGCGACACGTCGCGCCCGGGGCGCAGCTCGGTGAGGATCGCGACCGCGATCACGATCCCGAGGAGCACGGTGATCTCGACGAGGACCGAGCGGCGGAGGCGCGCGAAGGCGTCGAGCAGAAGCGTGCGGTTCAACCAGCCGAGCCCGACCAGCAGCGCGAAGAGCACCGTCTTCGCGATCAGCGCGCGACCGTACGAGGTCGACCAGACCTGATGCACCGCCGTGAGCTCGGTCAGCGCGCGGGCGAGGCCGGTCGCGGCGATCACGAGCACGGCCCCGAGCGCAACTGCGGAGAATCGGCGTGCGACGGCTGTTCGCGTCGGCTCGTCGGAAGCGGCGCGCGGGACGACATAGACGAGGGCGATCAGCCCGCCGAGCCAGACCGACGCGGCCGCCAGGTGCGCGAAGTCAGCGAGCGCACTGAGCGCTCGCGGCTGGCTGCGGTCGAGTGCGTGACCCGAGAGCGTGGGGGCTGCCAGCAGCAGAAGCGATGCTCCGCCGGCGACGAACAGCAGTCCCGGGACGGTCGGCGCGAGCGCCGCGGCGGCCCCTCCCGCGAGCGCGATCGTCAGCGCGATCTTCAGGACGAGCGCGAAGCGCGTGCCCGGCGGTGCGGAGTGGACGATGCCGCTGCCGCCGAGGAACACGAGCAGCAACGAGAAGAAGAGGAGCTGCGCAAGCGGCTTGCGGGCTGCGTCGCCGAGCAGTCTCGCCGTGAACAGCCCGAAGACCGCCGCGCCCGCGCCGGCGAGCAGCCCGAAGTAGTACAGCGTGCGCAGGAGGATGTCGCTCCAGCTCAGCCGCGTGGCCGCTCCCAGTACCGAGCGTGGCACGGGGCTGCCGGCTCCGACCGCGAAGGCGACGACCCCCTGTTCGCGATGTCCGTCGTCCGAGACGATGCTCCAACGCACGCTGTAGTCGCCGTCCTGCAGGCCCGCCCGTAGCGGCAGGGTCAGGACGTGACCGCGCACGGTGGCAGGCCCTCCGAGCACCGTCGCGTTCGTTACGTTCGACACGGCAGCGTTGCCAGGCGCGACGCGAATCGTGTCGTCGAACTGCACACGCACGGCGCGTGGTGCCTTCGCGAGCACCGCGCCGTTCTCTGGCGAGATCGCGATCAGCGTCGCGTGCGCCGAGGCGCCCGCCGGCAGGACGAGCGCGGTGAACGCGAGCAGGGCGACGGCGGCGACGCGCTTCACGTACGGCGAGGCTACCCCGCGGGGTTGCTCGCGGGTCTCGCTGCTAGCCTTGCCCGCTCCATGCCGATCTACGAGTACAAATGCCCCAACGGGCATCTGTTCGAGGTGTTCCACGGCATGACGGAGGCAGGCCCGACCGCCTGCGAGACGTGTGGGGAAGGCCCGTTGCAGGTCGTCCTCCATCCGGTGGCGGTGCACTACAAAGGCTCCGGCTTCTACTCGACCGACTACGGCCGCAAGTCGAAGCAGCCGTCCAAGGACGGGGGCGGCTCGTCCTCGGACTCGTCGTCCGATTCGTCGTCGTCGGGGTCTTCCTCCTCGGCGTCGTCCTCCTCGGACGGATCGTCGTCGAGCGGGGACTCGAAGAAGGCCTCGGAGGCCTGACCCGCGCGTTTGCACTACTACGCGAGGCGTAGTATATTGCAGACGTGCGCGCGAGCGATCCGCCCTTCCTGATCCTGACGAGCCTGTCGTCCGGGCCCAAGCACGGCCATGCGCTGCTGCTCGACATCGAGTCGTTCGCCGGGGTACGGCTCGGCCCCGGGACGCTGTACGGCGCGATCACGCGCCTCGAGCAACGCGGGCTGATCGAGGCCCTCGGCACCGACGAGCGGCGTCGTCCGTATCGCATCACCGCTACCGGCGCGGAGACGCTGGGCGCCGCGCTCGCCGACCTACGGCGGCTCGTGAAGGAAGGCACCGCACGACTGCGGGCGGCGAGCGCGTGAGCGCGCGCCTGCTTCTGGCCTACCCGTCCGCGTGGCGTGAGCGCTACGGCGACGAGCTCGCGAGCCTCATCGAAGCCGAATCCAAAGGCGGCAGAGTCCCCGTGCGCGTCAAGCTCGACGTGATCGTCGCCGGCCTTGCCCAGCGCTTGCGGAGCTCCGGTCTCGCCGGCGACGAGGTGCCGCCGGAGAGCCGGGCTCGCGCCGGCGTGCTGCTCGTGCTCGCGTCGTGGGCGGCATTCGTCGTTGCGGGCCTCGGGTTCGCGAAGACCGCCGAGCACTGGCAGTCGATCACTCCTCGACCCGACCAGGGAGTGCCTGCGGCGGCCTACGACGGCGTGCTGCTGGCGGCAGAGGTCGGGACGCTCGCAGTGCTGATCGGGATCGCTCTGGCCGCACGACCGCTCGTCGCGTTCCTGCGTGCGGGTGGCTGGGAGAAGGTGCATCGTCCGGTACTTCGCGCGTTCGGCTCGACAGGATTCACGCTCGCCGTGCTGCTCGGCGTCGTCGCCTGGGCGCACCGGCTGACGCCCGGTCAGCGAGGTGGCGGCGACTGGCTCTACAGCGCGGCATTCCTCGCGCTCGTGCTCTGCGCCGTCGCGTCGATCGCGTTGTGGACGCATGCCGCCGTCGCAACCGCACGCGAGCTCACGCTGAGTCGCTCCTCGCTGCAGTGGGAGGCCGTTCTCGCTGCGACGACCACGGCCACGATGATCGTCATGACTGCAGCGTCGATCGTCTGGTGGACATCGGTCGGCGGCCCGCCGACGACGCACATGTCCGTCGTGTCGCTCGTGATGCTCGGCGCCACCTCGCTCGCCGTCCCCGGTGCGCTGCGCTCGGCGCGCGCTCTGCGCGCATGAGTGTCGCCGTCGTCTTCGAGACGCACTCGACGAGCACCGACAACGAGCTCGGCATCGCAACGGGCTGGAACCAGGGGGCGTTGTCTGCAACCGGCCGGGAGCAGGCTCGACAGCTCGGCCGCCGGCGCCGCGACGACGGTCTCGCTCTCGTCTTCACGTCGGACCTCCGCCGCGCCGTGGAGACGGTGGAGATCGCATTCGCGGGCTCGCCGCTTCCGATCGTGCAGGACCGGCGCCTGCGCGAGTGCAACTACGGCGACCTGAACGGCATGCCGCGCGCACGACTCGAGCAGGAGCGGCTCCGGCGGCTCGACGAGCCGTTCCCCGGTGGAGAGAGCTGGCGGCAGGCGGTCGCGCGAGTCGGCCGCTTCCTGGCGGAGCTGGCGCAGGAACGCGACGGCGAGCGCGTGCTCGTGATCGGCCATGTCGCGACGCGATGGGCGCTCGACCATGTCGCGTGCGGTGTCCCGCTCGATAGGCTCGCCGAGGCCCCGTTCGAGTGGCAAGAGGGATGGGAGTACACGCTGTGAAGCAACGGAGGAGCGAACCATGAGCCTTGAGCGTCCGCAGATCGATCGACCGGAAGGCGACGTCCCGTTCGAGCTCGGCGTGGAGGACATCGTCGTGGGCGACGGAGCAGAGGCCATGGCCGGCAAGAAGGTGACCGTGCACTACGTCGGCGTGTCGTTCTCGACCGGTGACGAGTTCGACGCCTCATGGAACCGCGGTCAGCCGTTCGAGTTCAAGCTCGGCAAGGGCCAGGTCATTCCCGGCTGGGACGCCGGTGTCCAGGGGATGCGCGTCGGGGGCCGACGGAAGCTGACCATCCCGTCGGCGATGGCCTACGGCGCGCGCGGCGCCGGCGCTGTGATCAAGCCGAACGAGCCGCTCGTGTTCGTCGTCGATCTGCTGTCGGTCGCCTGATGCCGAAGAACCTGGAGCTCGCCTTCACCGAGCGGCCGGAGGTCTACGCCGCGTGGGTGGGGCTGAACGGTGCGATCAAGGAAGGGATGGATCTGCGCCGGTACGAGCTCGCGACCTTCGCGGCCGCGCAACGACTGCACTCGAGCTACTGCTCCCTCGCTCACGGCACGGTGCTGATCGAGCGATTCGACGAGCCCGTTCTGCAACTCGCGACCGATCGGCAGGCCGCCGGCCTGGACGAGGTCGACCTCGCCGTGATGGAGCTCGCCGAACGGGTGGTCGACGATGCGACCTCGATCGGCGACGACGACCTGCGGCCGCTCCGCGACCTCGGCCTGTCCGACGTGGAGATCATGGACGTCGTCCTCGCCGCTGCAGCACGCTGCTTCTTCTCGAAGACGCTCGACGCGCTCGGCGTGCTTCCCGACGCGAGCTACCGGGAGCTGGATCCAGAGCTCCGACGGGTGCTCGTGGTCGGCCGGCCGATCGCAGAGGAGTGATCCGTCACGAGAGGTGGTCGAACGCGGGGGGATACACGACGCGTCCCGCGATGCCCGCCTCGTAGCTCGGGAGCCGCTTGACCATGAACGCCGCGTCGGGAATCGCCGCGTTCGGTGGAACGAAGCCGAGCAGGCTCGCGCGCTCGAAGCCGAAGCGCGGGTAGTACGCCGGGATCCCCTCGACCAGCACGGCCGGCTCGCTCGCCCGCTCGGCGCGCTCGAGGGCAGCCTGGACGAGACGTGTGCCGACACCTCTGCGCTGGCGGTCGGGGCGGACCGAGACCGGGCTCAGATTGAGGATCCGCTCGCGTGAGCTCTCTTCGAGCCCGACCCAGCTCAGCATCGTGTGAGCGATCACGCCCGAGGGATCCTCTGCGACCAGGGTGAGCTCGGGGATGAAGTTGCGCGACGCGCGGATCCGTTCGACAAGGAGTGCGACCTCGTCAGGGTGACGGGCGAACGCGGCGCGGACCACTTTGTCGACCGCAGCGTGATCCGCCCGCTGTTCGGTGCGGATGACGACGTCGGCTTCCACGCCGGACGATGGTGCCAGACCGTGCAAGGATCTCGTGGTGCCCGACCTGGCGTTCGCGATCCGTCCTGCTCGCGACGACGACCGGCTGCCGCTCGCGGTTCTCTTTGCCGCCGTCGCGGAAGAGCGTGACGGAATCGCGAGCGAGCCGCCGGTCGATGTCGAGGCGCGTGCGGCGAGCTGGACGCTCGACGGGACGCTCGTCGCGGTCGCAGACGACGAGATCATCGGTTTGCTGCATGTTGACGCGACCAGGTTCGGCTTCGCGGAGATCGGAATGGCGGTGGCGCGCGAGTGGCGCGGCCGCGGCGTGGGCTCGGCGCTGCTGACGGCGGCGGCCGGGTGGGCGCGCGAGCGGGGCCTGCACAAACTGAGCCTCGGTGTCTTCGCCCACAACAGGTCTGCGATCGCCCTCTACGAGAAGTTCGGCTTTGTCGAGGAGGGCCGGCGCGTCAAGCACTATCGGCGGGCAAACGGCGAGCTGTGGGACGCGATCGAGATGGGCCTCCTGCTGTGAAGCTCGACGCCGCTCCAGCAACACTTCAGTTTGTATAGTAATGGCACTTGCCGCCGACCGGAGAAGGAGAGCCCCATGGCCGTCACCAATGTCACCGATGAGCTGCTCAGGAACGCCGAGAGCTACGCGGAGTCGTTCGAGCACGGCGATCTACCCTTGCCCCCCGCGAAGCACGTCGCCGTGCTCGCCTGCATGGACGCGCGGCTGAACGTCTACGGGCTGCTGGGCCTCCAGGAGGGCGACGCCCATGTGATCCGGAACGCGGGCGGCGTGGTCACCGACGACGAGATTCGCTCGCTCGCGATCTCGCAGCGGCTGCTCGGGACGAAGGAGATCATCCTCATCCACCACACCGACTGCGGGATGCTGACCTTCAGCGACGAGGACTTCCACCGGCAGCTGCACGAGGAGACCGGAGTCGAGCCGGGGTGGGACGCGCAGGCGTTCGCCGATCTCGAGATCGACGTTCGCGAGTCGGTCGCCCGAATCCAGGCGAGCCCGTTCATACCCGAGAAGGGGAGCGTCCGCGGGTTCGTCTACGACGTGCACACCGGCCGGCTCGACGAAGTCACCTGACCGCCGCCGCGAAGCGGTGCAACCGCAGCGGCCTGCGGGGTTTGTACGAGGAGCGAGCACGCCACGTCTCGATATGTTCGAGGCGTGGTGCACTGGCTGAGGATCCTGACCAGGGCCGAGTGGCTCCGCCTCTCCGGCTTCGGCTTCGGCGTACTGGTGCTGCACGCCCTCGGCTGGGGGCTGTTCTTCTACTACGCCCGGCAGCTCCCGGCTCTGGCCGGGCTCGGCACCCTCGCCTACACCTTCGGCCTGCGGCACGCGTTCGACGCCGATCACATCGCCGCGATCGACAACACAACGCGGAAGTTCCTGCAGGAGGGGAAGCGCTCACTCGGCGTCGGGTTTTTCTTCTCACTGGGGCACTCGACGATCGTCTTCGGGCTCGCGGCCGCGCTCGCCGTTGCCGCCAAGACCGTCAACACGGCGATCCCCGGCTTCCAGAGCTACGGCGGCGTGGTCGGAGCCAGCGTCTCCGGCACCTTCCTCTGGATCATCGGCACGATCAACCTGCTCGTCCTGCTGGACATCCTGCGCATCTTCCGCGCGATGCGGCAGGGCGCCTACGACCAGGAAGAGCTCGAACAGCGGCTCCTCGACCGCGGGCTCCTGAGCCGGTTCTTCCTCGGCCGGCTGGCCTCCCGCATCCGGGCGAGTTGGCAGATGTACCCGCTCGGCGTGCTCTTCGGGCTCGGCTTCGACACCGCCACCGAGGTCGGCCTGCTCGCTCTGGCGGCCGGTGTCGCGACCCACCACGTGCCGTTCCTCGCCGTGATCTCCCTGCCGCTCCTGTTCGCCGCCGGGATGTGCCTGATGGACACGGCCGACGGGGCGTTCATGAGCCAGGCCTACGGCTGGGCGTTCTCGAACCCGGTCCGGAAGGTCTACTACAACATCACGGTCACGAGTCTCTCCGTCGCCGTCGCCCTGATCGTCGGGACGATCGAGCTCCTGCAGGTGATGACGAGCAAGCTCGGTCTCGAAGGGGGCGTCTGGGCGTTCGTCGGCACGCTCGACTTCGACGCGCTCGGCTACGCCATCGTCGCCCTGTTCGTCCTCACCTGGGCGACCTCCGTCGTGATCTGGAAGACGCGCCGCATCGAAGCCCGCTGGGGCGAGTTGATCCAGCGCGAGTGAACGCCGCCTTCGGCGAGGACCCGAAGGAGGGTAACGGTCGAGGCGCGTCGCTACTGCAGCGGGTGGCCGATCACGCAGCCCGGCTCGAACGGGCCTGTCGGAGGCTGAGGTGCCGACTTGCCGAGGAACATCGCGATCGTCGCCGGGTTGTCCTCGCTCGGGCTGCCGCCCCCGCCGCCGCCGAGGTCGCCGCCGAGCCGGCAGTGGACCGAGCTCGAGCTCGACGAGCGGAACTTGACCCAGCCGAGCTGCACGAGTTGGCTCGCGGTCAGGTCCGTGGTCAGAGGCTTCGCCAGCGAGCTCCCGTCGAACGGCACGTCGATCAGCGTCCCGAGCGACGTGAACTTCGCAGCGGTCGCATCCATCACGGCCTGCTGGCGCGCGCCGCGCGTGACGTCGGTCTCGGACGGGTCGAGCAGGTTCTCGCGGATGCGGGAGTAGATCAGCGCCCGCTCGCCGTTCATGTGCTGGGAGCCCTTGCGGAAGCGCCAGCCGGGCCACCTGTCGCAGCGTGCCTGGCTCGCAAAGGGGCAGTCGAAGCGGTTCGAGCGGATCGGCTTCGGCACGTTCACCGTGATTCCACCGAGTGCGTCGATCAGGTCCTTGAAGTCGCCGAAGTTGACGACCATGACGTGGTTGATGTCGAGCCCCGTGAACTGCCGGATCGTCCTGATCGCAAGAGCGGGGCCGCCGATCTGGAACGCGGCGTTGATCTTCTGCGTCGACGACCCGGGAATCGCAACCTGCAGGTCGCGCGGGATCGAGAGGTAGTAGAGGCGGTGATGCGACGGGTCGGTGCGCAGGAGCAGGATCGAGTCGGAATGCATGTCGCCGGCGCGGCTGGCGAGCTTCGCGTTGTTGTCGGTGCCGAGCATCAGGATGGTGGTCGGGTGCGAGATCAGCAGGCCGCCCTGCTGGTTGAGCGCCGCCTTGGCATCCGGGTCGAGGCGCTTGTTCGCGTCGGAGACGCCGCTCGAGAACGCGAACCAGCTGGCGACCGCCCAGACGATGACGAGCAGGAGCACGACGAGCACGGCGAGCCCGATCCGGCGGCCCCAGTGCGGGCGCTTCGGGCGGCGCGCACCCGGCCCGCGATACTCGGCGGGCGCTCCGCCGCGACCGGGCTCCGCCCGGCTGCTGCCCGCCGCGCCCTGCTGGCGTCCCGAGCGCGGCACCGTTGGGACCTTCCCTTTGGCACGTCCGCCTCGATAGACGCGGTACGGCTTCTCATCCGGCGCCATTCGGCGGGGTAGGTTACCCGCCGGGTATGACCATGAATCGTGTGATCGGCGTCGATCTCGGCGGGACCAAGGTCCTGGCGGGAGTGATCGAGGACGGCCGCGTGCTGCAAACGGTCGAACGCCCGACCCCGACGACCTCGCAGGACGCGCTCTTCGACGGGCTCGCCGCGGCCGTGCGCGAGCTGCCGCTCGACGGCGTCGATGCGATCGGATTCGGCATCCCGTCCCGGTTCGACTACCGCACCGGTCACGCGCTCGGTGCGGTCAACATCCCGCTGCGTGAGGTCGACTTCGTGGCCGCGATGAAGGAGCGGCTCGATCTGCCGATCGGTGTCGAGAACGACGGGAGCTGCGCCGCGTATGCCGAGCATGCGCACGGAGCGGGGCGAGGCACGTCGTATTTCGGGACACTCACCCTCGGAACCGGTGTGGGTGGCGGCATCATCTTCGCCGGGAAGCTCCTCCACGCGTGGTCCGAGCTCGGGCACATGGTGATCGTCGCGGACGGGGTCCCCTGCCAAGGCGCGTGCGCGGGCCGCGGGCACGTCGAGGCGTACTGCTCGGGCACTGCTGCGACCCGTGTGGCGCAGGAGGCGATCGGGGCGCACGCGACCGCGCACGACCTGATCGAGGAACATCATCCGCTGCTCGATTCGATCGGTCACTACCTCGGCGTTGCCGTCGGGTCGCTCGTCAACATCTTCGGTCTCGAGCGCATGGCGATCGGGGGCGGCTTCGGCGTCGCGGCGTTCGAGCAGCTCCTGCCGGCCGCGCGGAGCGCCGTGCTGCGCGAGGTGCTCGGTGACGGTGGCCGGGACCTCCAGATCGAGCGTGCACAGCTCGGCGAGGCCGCCGGGATGATCGGCGCCGGGCTGGTCGCGCTCGAGGCGCTCTAGGCGTTCTCGTGCCTCTCGCGATCTGCGCGACACCGATCGGCAATCTGGAGGACATCACCCTGCGCGTGCTCACGGAGCTGCGCGAGGCAGATCTCCTGCTCGCTGAGGACACGCGGCGCACGCGCGTCCTGCTCGCGCGGCATGGAATCGAGGCACAGCTCCTCTCCTACCGCGAGCACAACGAGGCGGCGCGAGTGGCGGAGCTCTTGCCTCGACTCGAGGCAGGCGAGCGGATCGCGCTCGTCACGGATGCCGGCATGCCGCTCGTCTCCGATCCGGGCGGGCGGCTCGTGCGTGCGGCGCTCGCCGCCGGCGTCGAGGTGACGGTGCTGCCGGGCCCGTCTGCGGTCGAGACCGCGCTCGTCGCCAGTGGTCTTGCCGGTGACCGCTATGCGTTCATCGGGTTCCTGCCGCGGAAGGCAGGTGAGCTCGAGCGGGTCTGGCGCGAGACGGCCGCCTGGAGCTGTCCCGTGGTCGCTTTCGAGTCGCCGAAGCGCCTGCCGGCCGCCCTTCGCTCGCTGGCCGCGGTCGAGCCCGGCCGCGCTGTCGCCGTCTGCCGCGAGCTGACGAAACGCTTCGAAGAGGTCGTGCGCGGCACCGCTTCGGAGGTCGCCGAGCGCTTTGCGGAGCCGCCGAAGGGCGAGATCACGCTGGTGCTCGGCCCGGGAGCGGCCGTCTCTGATCCGGCCGTGGCTCGGAAGGCCGTGGCTGATCTGATCACGGCCGGCACGCCGCGCCGCGTGGCGGCGGACGTCGTCGCCCAGCTCACCGATCGGTCGCGCAACGAGCTCTATCGCGGCTCTCTGTGACAATTCTGTAAGCTTGTTTGACAACACGGTGACACCGTCCCTACCGTGGTCTGAACGTTCTCTTCTCAGACAACAGAGGTGGTGTCGATGCGCCGAGCTCTTCTCACGGCTGTACTGGCTGCGCTCCTGGCCGCTCCGGCCGCGGGCGCCTGGACCTGGCCCGCGGGCGGTGCCGTCCTGCAGCCGTTCGTCTTCGATCCGGCACATCCGTACGGCGCCGGCCAGCACCGAGGGATCGACGTCGGCGGAGAGTCGGGCTCCCCGGTCGCCGCACCGGTCTCGGGGACGGTGACCTTCGCCGGCTCGGTGCCGTCCTCGGGGAAGAGCGTCACGATTCAGACGCCGACCGGCTACTCGGTCACGCTCACGCACCTCGGCTCGATCGGCGTCAGCGTCGGCGCCGCCGTCTCGGAAGGCACGCCCGTCGGCACGGTCGGGCCGAGTGGCGAAGCCGAAGTCGCACAGCCGTACGTCCACCTGGGCGTGCGCCTGACGGCGCAGGACCAGGGGTACCTCGATCCGTTGTCGCTGCTTCCCGCACGCGCCACAGCACCGCCGCCCGTCACCGCTCCCGTGCCGGCTCCCGCGCCCACACCCGCCCCTGCACCTGCTCCCGTGTCCGCCCCGGCGCCCACGCCGCCCGGGTCGAGTCCGCCGCCCGCCTCCTCGCCTGCGCCGGTGCCCGCACCTACCGCGCCGGCGGCGAGCCCCGCTCCGGCCGTCACCGCAGTCCCCGTCGTCGTCGCGCCGGCCTCCCGGCCCGACTCGGCGGCTACTCGTGGGTCACGCGTCGAGCCCACCGTCGTGTCCGCCTCCACGCAGGTCACGTCCGAGTCTCGGCCCGGCACGCGTGCGGCAGCGCCCAGGCCCGCAGTCGTGCCGGCGCGCGGACTCGCCCGCCCTGACGAGATCCCTGCTGCAGTTCCCGCACGAGTCGTCGCCCGGGCTGATCGGCGCACGCCCACCGCGCCCCGCTCGAACACCAACGCCCGCCATGCGGACTCACCCGCGCGCGGCGTCCGAGCAGCGGGTCGAACCGAGCCTCTGGTGTCGCGGGAAGGCAGCGACGTTCGCGCCGCCGATTCTGTGCGCCACGCGCTGGGCCTCGCGCGCCGGCCGGCTCCCGTCGCGCAGGCGTCCGGTGCCGGGCCGGGGGAGAGGCGGGTTTCCTTGCCCGCCCTCGCTCTCGTCATCGCCCTCGCGCTCATCGTCGCGGCCGGGGCTGGTTTCGGGGCGGTTCGTATGATGGTTCGCTGTGGAAGCCGCACCGAACACGAAGAAGAAGATCCTCGTCGCTCCGGCGTGGCCCTACGCGGCTGGGCACCGGCACCTCGGCCATGTGGCGGGGTTCGGCGTGCCGTCGGATGCCTTCGCGCGGTATCACCGGCTCAAGGGCAACGACGTCCTCATGGTGAGCGGCACGGACGAGCACGGCACACCGGTCATGGTGGCCGCCGATCGGGAGGGCAAGCCCTACGCTGAAATCGCCGACTACTACAACGCGGCGTTCCGTGAGGACTTCCGCCGGCTCGGTCTCTCCTATGACTGCTTCTCGCGCACGACCACGGTCAACCATGCTCGGGTCACACAGGATCTCTTCAAGACGCTGTACGAGCACGGAGCGATCTTCGAACACTCGATGCTCGTCTCGTTCTCGCCGGCGACCGGCCACACGCTGCCCGACCGCTACATCGAGGGCACGTGCCCGATCTGCGGGTATCCGGAGGCGCGCGGCGACCAATGCGACAACTGCGGCAACCAACTCGATCCTTCCGAGCTGATCGACCCTCGCTCGAAGATCGACGGTGCGACGCCCGAGTTCCGTGAGACGAACCATCTCTTTCTGGATCTCCCCAGGTTCGCCGACGCCCTGCGCGCGTGGATCTCCGGCCACAACGAGTGGCGGCCGAACGTCCGCAACTTCTCCCTCGGTCTGCTCGCCGAGATACGCCCGCGCCCGATGACGCGCGACCTCGACTGGGGAGTCCGCATTCCGATCCCCGGGTATGCGGAGGATGAGAACAAGCGGATCTACGTCTGGTTCGACGCGGTGATCGGGTACCTCTCCGCGTCGATCGAGTGGGCGCAGAACCAGGGCGACCCCGAAGCCTGGCGCGAGTGGTGGCAGAACCCGGAGTCCGAGCATGCGTACTTCCAGGGCAAGGACAACGTCGTGTTCCACACGGTGATCTGGCCGGCAATTCTCCTCGGCTACGGGACCGGCGGCGAGTACGGCGCCGGCAGGACGCTCGAGCTGCCGGACAACGTGATCGCCACGGAGTTCCTGACGATGGAGGGCAAGCAGTTCTCCACCAGCCGCCAGTACTCGATCTACGTGCGCGATTTCCTCGATCGCTACGACCCCGATCCACTCCGCTACTACCTCGTCGCCGCAGGCCCGGAGACGCAGGACACCGACTTCACCTGGGCCGAGTTCGTGCGGCGCAACAACGACGAGCTGCTCGCCAACTGGGGCAACCTCGTCAACCGCACCTTGACGAACGCGCATCGCACCTTCGGCACCGTCCCGCAGCCCGGCATCCTGACGGATCTCGATCGGGCGCTGCTCGACGGCGTTGCGGAGGGGTTCGAGACCGTCGGCGCCCACATCGACGGCGGTCGGTTCCGCGCTGCGCTCGCCGAGGCGATGCGGCTGGCCTCGACCGTCAACCAGTACGTCAGCGACCAGGCGCCCTGGGCGCTCGTCAAGACGGACCTCGAGCGAGGGGCAACCGTTCTCTACGTCGCGCTGCGAGCGATCGACAGCCTGAAGATCCTCTTCACGCCGTTCCTGCCGCACACCTCACAACTCGTGCACGAGCTCCTCGGCCACGAGGGTTTCATCGCCGGCCCGCTCGAGTTCCGTGAGGTCGACGAGGACGGGCGCAAACACGAGGTGCTCACCGGCGACTACTCCTCGTGGGTCGGTCGTTGGGAACCGAGCGACCTGCAGCCCGGGCAGCAGCTGCAGGAGCCGCGCCAGCTCTTCAAGAAGCTCGATGAATCGATCGTCGAGGAGGAGCTCGCGCGGATGGCTGTCGACGAGCAGTGATCGACACTCATGCGCACCTGGGCGACGACGCGCCCGAGGTGCTCGCGCGAGCGCGGGCAGCCGGGGTGACGCGCGTGATCGACGTCGCCACGTCGGTCAGCGACGCACGCGTGACGCTCGCGCGCGCCGAGAACGAGGCCGGGGTCTACGCGTGTCTCGGCGTGCACCCCCACGGCGCGGCCGAGCCCGGAGATCTCGACGAGCTGCGCGAGCTGCTCGCCCACCCCAAGGCCGTGGCCGTCGGCGAGACCGGGCTCGACTACTACCGCGACTACGCACCACGCGACGCACAGGCGGAGGTGTTCGAGCGACAGCTGGCGCTGGCACGTGAGCTCGGCAAGCCGGTGGTGATTCACACGCGCGCCGCCGACGACGACAGCCGTGCGCGGCTGCTGGAGCACGACGGAGCCGTGATTCTCCACTGCTTCTCGTCGCCGGACCTGCTCGACGCTGCACTCGACTGCGGCTGGTACGTCTCGTTCGCGGGCAACGTGACCTACAAGAACGCATACGACCTGCGCGCTGCTGCGCGGCGCGTCCCCGCCGACCGGCTGCTGGCCGAGACCGACAGCCCGTATCTCGCACCGCAGCCCGTCCGAGGCGCGCGCAACGAGCCCGCGTACGTCGCGCACACCTACGACTTCCTGGCCGAGCTGCTCGGCGAGGAGATCCGCGCCCAGATCGTCGCGAACGCGGAGACCGTCTTCGGTCTATGAAGCTGACGGCGAAGAAGTCGCTCGGACAGCACTTCCTGGTCGACGAGAACATCCTGCGCGTGATCGAGCGGCTCGCGGAGCTCGATCGCTCCGACGTCGTCCTCGAAGTGGGGCCGGGCCTCGGTGTGCTGACGCGGTTCCTCGCCGAGCGGGTTGCCTACGTGCATGCGGTCGAGGTGGACAAGCGTCTCGCCTCGCACCTCGACGGGATCGACCGGACGACGGTTCACTGGGGCGACGCAATGCGGCTCGACATCTCGCGTCTCGTTCCTGCGCCCAACAAGCTCGTTGCGAACCTGCCCTACAACATCGCGACGCCGCTCGTCGCGGAGAGCCTGAACGTCGCGCAGATCGCTCACTGGTGCGTGATGGTGCAGCGCGAGGTTGCCGACCGGTTCTTCGCCCTGCCGTCCACGAAGGCGTACGGCAGCGTCTCCGTGCTCGTCCAACTGGCCGCAGAGCGCACCGGCATGCACCCTGTCTCGCGCGAGGTGTTCAGGCCGCGGCCGAATGTCGAGTCGGCGCTGGTTGCCTTCCGTCGCACCGCGCCCGGTGCGTCGCTCCAGGTCAAGCGGGTCGTCGAGGGCGCCTTCGGCCACCGGCGCAAGACGCTCGCGAACTCACTGGCTCTCTCGGGGCTGGTGACGCGGGAGCGCGCTGTCGAGGCGCTGGCCACGATCGGCCGCGATGCGTCCGTTCGGGCCGAGGCGCTGGCGCCGCCGGAGTTCGTCACGCTCGCGGAGGCACTGGCGTGATCGGCCCTGCGCCCGCGAAGATCAACCTGGCGCTCGTGGTCGGGCCGCGGGGCGAGAGCGGCAAGCACGACCTGGCGACCGTGTACCAGCGGATCGATCTCGGTGACCGCATCACTGTCGAGCCCGCTGAGGAGACGATCGTCGAGGGCTTCCCGCAGGACACGATCGTGCGGCGTGCGCTCGATTCACTCGACGCCACGTACAGCTGGCGTGTTCGCATCGCCAAGCGCACACCGGTTGCGGCCGGTCTCGGCGGCGGCAGCTCCGACGCCGCGACGGCTCTCCGGCTCGCGAATGCACAGCTGGCGACTCCCAGGACGGCGGAAGAGCTGCACGAGCTCGCCTCGGAGCTCGGCGCCGATGTGCCCTTCTTCATGCTGGACGGGCCGCAGCTCGGAACGGGCGACGGCACCCGACTGAAGGCGCTCGACCTGCCGCAGGACTACGTCGTCTTGCTGCTTCAGCCCGAGGGCGTCGTGAAGCCCTCGACGGCGCGCGTGTACGCGGCCTTCGACGAGCGCGGGGGTGAGCGGGGCTATGCGGAGCGTCTCGAGGCGCTGCACACGGCGCTGGCCGGAGTCCGCCGCCCCCGCGATCTCGCGGCGCTGCCGCCGAACGATCTCGCGTCCTCGCCGCTCGCCGCCGAGCTGCTCGAGCAGGGCGCGTTTCGCGCCGACGTCAGCGGCGCCGGGCCGGTCTTGTACGGGCTGTTTCATCGCGTCGTCGACGCCGAACGTGCTGCCCGCGCGGTGCGCAACCTCGGGCGGACCTGGGTCACCGTGCCTGCGTGGTACGGTTGATCGGCATGGTCGGAACGACCGCAATCGAGCACGGTTCCAGCCGTTCCGGCCGCTGGCTCCGGGAGCGGCGGCTTCGGATCACGCTCTGGATCGCGGCCATCGAGGGGCTGCTCTATCTCTTCCACGTTCTGCACTGGTGGGCCGCTGTTGGGCTCGCGGTGATCGCCGTCGGCTTCTGGTGGTTCGTCGGCCGCACGAGCCGCTCCGATGCGGTGCGGCACGCCGCGTGGATCTTCGCCGCGTCGCAGTTGCTCGTCCTCTGCGTGCCGATCGCCCTCTCGCTTCTGAAGGCGGTCGCGATCGCGGTGATCGCTCTGCTCGCGGTCGCCGCCCTCATCTTCCTGTTCAGCGAGCGTCCCTAGACTGTCGCCCACAAGTGGGGCGTAGCCAAGCGGTAAGGCAGCGGGTTTTGGTCCCGCGATCCCAGGTTCGAATCCTGGCGCCCCAGCCTCGATGACCCAAGCGCCCCTCGCAGCCGTCGTGATGGCCGGAGGTCTCGGCACACGGATGAAATCCTCCGTGCCGAAGCACTTCCACACGCTCCTCGGACGCCGCATGGTCGACTGGATCATCGAGACCGGACGTGCCGCAGGAGCGGCCCCGATCGTCGTCGTCGCATCGCCGACGACGAGCGACGAGTTCGCGGCAAGCCAGGTCGAAGTCGCGATCCAGGAGACGCCGCTCGGCACCGGCGATGCGGTCCGCTGCGCCCGGGCTCCGCTCGCGGGTCACGACGGTGACGTGCTCGTGCTGTCGGGCGACACGCCGCTCCTCACCGCCGCGCTGCTGGGCGAGCTCGTCGAGACGCATCATCGCGAGGGGGCGGCCGCGACGATCCTCAGCGCCGAGCCGCCCGACCCGCGGGTCTACGGCCGGATCGTCCGCGGGCCCGACGGCTCCGTGCTGCGCATCGTCGAGGGAACCGACGCGAACGAGGAAGAGCAGCGGATCCGGGAGATCAACTCCTCGATCTACGTCTTTCGGTCCGACGCGCTGTGGCCGGCACTCGAGCGAATCGAGCCCAAGAACGTACAGGGCGAGCTGTACCTCACCGATGCGATCGAGATCATCGTGGCCGACGGAGGGAAGGTCGCCGCGCACATCGCGGCGGACTCGCGCGAGGCGGACGGCGTCAACACGCGGGCCGAGCTCGCCCAGGCGGCGGCCGTCCTGCGCGACCGCATCAACGAGGAGCACATGCTCGCCGGGGTGACGATCGTCGATCCGCGGACGACGTGGATCGACCCGACCGTCGAGCTCGAGCCGGACGTGACGATCCAGCCGTTCACGGTCCTGCGCGGCGCGACCCGGGTCGCGGCGGGCGCCGAGATCGGAGCCAACACGGTGGCAGTCGACGCTCACATCGGCACCAACGCGACGATCGGGCCGTTCTGTTACCTTCGCCCTGGGACGGTCCTCGGCGACTCCTCCAAGGCGGGCACCTTCGTGGAGATGAAGAATTCACGCATCGGCGACCGCACGAAGGTGCCTCACCTGTCGTACATCGGTGACGCCGAGATCGGCGACGACACGAACATCGGCGCCGGGGCGATCACCGCCAACTACCCGCACCTGGCCGGCCAGCCCAAGGCGCGCACCACGATCGGGAGCAACGTCAGGACCGGCATCCACAATGGCTTCGTCGCGCCGCTGGAGGTTGGTGACGGAGCATGGATCGCAGCCGGGTCGGTCATAACCAAGGACGTTCCGGCGGATGCGCTGGGAATCGCCCGACCACAGCAGGAGAACAAGGAGGGCTATGCAGCCCGTCAGCGGGACAACTGAGCTCGTTCTCCCCGGCCTCGGGGCGCCGGACGTCATGAGCGAGGAGAAACCCGGCCACTGGATCGAGCGGGGGCCGCAGAAGCGCCTGATGGTCTTCTCCGGCCGCTCCCACTCGGATCTCGCCCAGCGGATCGCCGAGCAGCTCGGCGTCGAGCTCGGCGAGGTCGAGCTGAGCACGTTCGCGAACGGGGAGACGTACTGCCGCTTCGACGAGTCGATCCGCGGCGCGGACATCTTCATCGTCCAGACCGGGTGCGAGCCGGTCGACCGCAACATGATGGAGCTGCTCTTCATGGTTCAGGCCGCGAAGCTTGCGTCCGCGAAGCGGATCACCGCCGTCATCCCGCTGTTCCCCTATGCGCGCCAGGACCGCAAGGCGAAGCCGCGCGAGCCGATCTCGGCGCGCCTGATCGCCGACATGCTGCAGCTCGCCGGCGCCGACCGCGTCCTGACGATGGACCTGCACGCCGGCCAGATCCAGGGCTTCTTCACGATCCCCGTCGACCACATGACTGCCGTGCCGCTCTTCGCCCGCCACTTCCGCGATCTCGGCGTCACGGGCGAGGGCGTCGTCTCGGTTTCCCCCGACGCCGGCCGCGCCAAGCAAGCGGTGCGCTTCGCCGAGATGCTGGACGCGGACTTCGCCTTGATGCACAAGTCACGGCCGGCGCACGACGTGGTCGAGGTGACCGAGGTGACGGGCCGCGTGCGCGGCAAGACGGCGATTCTCGGCGACGACGTGATCATGACCGGCGGCACGCTGCTCGCGAACGTCCACGCGCTCCGGGAGCACGGCGTCGAGGACGTCTGGGTCTTCGCGACTCACGGCCTCTTCTGCGGGAACGCGCTGGAGAAGTTCGACGAGTCCGACATCAGGGGCATCGTCGTCACCGACACGGTTCCCATCGACCCGCTGGCGAGGCCCGAGAAGATGACGGTCCTGCCGGTCGCGCCGCTCCTCGCCGAGACGATCATGAACGTCTTCGCCGACGACTCCGTCTCGGCGATCTTCGGCGGCGAGAACCAGCTCTTCTAGCTAGGCGCGCTTCTCTGCCTTCCGGGCAGACGTCTCGTGAACCAGAACGAGAGCACCGCCAGGAACGCGACCGCGAGCATCGACGTCTTCAGCGCGTCGAGCTGGGCGTTGCTGTAGTCGGCGGTGACCGCGTCCGCCTCGGCCGGCTTCAGCCCGGCGTCGAGCAGCGCCTGGTGCGCCTGTTCGCTCGTGACGATCGCGATCCCGTTCTCCGTGGAGGCGGTGATCTGTGTCTTCACGTCGGCCGGCACCGCCGGGTTCTGCTGGATCCGCGTGGTGAATCCGTTCAGCAGTCCGAGCAGAAGCACCGAGCCGATCAGCGCCGTGCCCAGGGACGCGCCGAGGTTCTGGAATGTCCCCTGCAGTCCACCGGCCGCGTTCGTGTCTTCCGGAGGGACGGAGGACATGATCACGTTGCCAAGCTGGGACATGAGGAGCCCGGCACCGATTCCGAAGAAGATCAGCGACAACGCGAAGGCTGTCCCGTTCAGGGTCACGTCGATCGTCCCGACGAGCACGAGCGCAGCGATCGCCATTGCTCCGAGCCCGACCTGAACGACGGCGCGCGGCCCGAACCGCACCGCCACCTTCGGCCCGGTCAGCGCCGCGGCCAGCATCGAGACCGACATCGGGAAGAGCCGCTTCCCCGTCTCGAAAGCGTCGAAGCCGAGCACGACCTGGAGGTACACGGGCAGGACGAAGAACGTGCCCATCACGATCAGCTGCTGTGCACACAGAGACGAGAGCCCGCCGCGCAGCGTCTCGATCTTCAGCAGCGCGCGGTTGAGCAGTGTGCTTCGGCCGAG
Source organism: uncultured Thermoleophilia bacterium (assembly GCA_963821575.1). Classification (GTDB taxonomy): domain Bacteria; phylum Actinomycetota; class Thermoleophilia; order Gaiellales; family Gaiellaceae; genus PALSA-600. The sequence continues at coordinate 443,440 of CAWGEJ010000011.1, read as the reverse complement.
CCGCTCGCGCCGCTCCTCCCACGTCAGGAAGCAGCCGAGGACGACGAAGCCGCCGACGATCAGGAACGGCACCAGCGAGAACCCGAGCGGCGTGAGCTCGTGCCCGTTGATCGTCGGCGCGGCGATCGGTTTGATCCAGCCCCAGGTGCTGCTCTTCAGGATCCCGAACACGATCAGCCCGAGCGCGACCGCGGAGAGCACTGCGCCGCCGTAGTCCAGCTTCGGGACGTGTTCGGGCTTGGGCGCGCGCTTCATCCGCCGGTGGACGATCAGCACCGCGATCACCACCACGACCTCGCCGACGAAGACGTACCGCCAGCTCCAGGTCGTCGTGACGTAACCGCCGATCAGCGGCCCCGCGGCGATCGCCGCGCCGGCGGCGCCGCCGATCATGCCGTAGGCGAACGCCCGCTCCTTGCCCTTGTAATTGGCGGCGGTCAGTGCGGCGATCGCCGGGATCACCAGTACCGCGCCGAGCCCCTCGATCCCCGACCAGCCGATCAGCAGCACGGTGAGGCTTGGGCTGAGCGCCGTGATCAGCGAGCCGAGCCCGTACACGCCCAGGCCGAGACCGAACGCCCGGTCACGCCCGAGAATGTCGCCGAGCTTCGCACCGACGAGCATGAACGCCGCCATCACGAGCGTGTACATCGTGATCGCGCTCTGCACGCCGGTGACCGTCGTGTTCAGGTCGGCCACGATCTGCGAGATCGAGACGTTCATCACGCTCGAGTCGAGCACCATGATGAACTGGGCCGCAGCAAGGATCATCAGCGGGAGCCACTTGCGCATGCGGCAACACTAAGCTGCCCAGCGGCTGACCAGCGGCGACGGCGTTCGCAGCGTGCGCCGCCGGTGCTCTACCGCAGCCGTCGTGCAACCGCCGGGGCCGGGCGCTGATCCCGCGCTGACATCACGGCTGGTGGCCGTCGAGTAGATTCGGGCGGTGCGCTGTGCGTCGTGCGGGCAGGAGAGCCCGGAAGGGTTTCGGTACTGCGGCTCCTGCGGCGCGTCCCTCGCTGAGCCTGTTCCCGCACGCGAGGTGCGGAAGACCGTCACGGTCGTCTTCTGCGACCTCACCGGCTCGACCGCGATCGGCGATCGCACGGACCCCGAGGCGCTGCGGGCGACGATGCGCGGCTACTACGAGGAGATGCGGACGATCCTCGAGCGCCACGGCGGCACGGTCGAGAAGTTCGTCGGCGACGCAGTCATGGCGGTCTTCGGCGTGCCTGTGGCACACGAGGACGATGCGCTGCGCGCGGTCCGGGCCGCGTGGGAGATGCGGATGGCGGTGCCCGAGCTCGGCCTGCAGGCGCGAATAGGGGTCAACACCGGCGAGGTGATGGCCGGTGACGGGGACAGCCTGGTCACCGGCGACGCGGTCAATGTCGCCGCGCGCCTCGAGCAGGCCGCGGCGGCCGGTGACGTGCTGATCGGCGGCACGACACGCGAGCTCGTCCGCGACGCCGTTCATGTCGAGGCGGTCGAGGTCGCCGCGAAGGGCAAGCCCGAGCCGGTGGCGGCGTTTCGCCTCGTCGACGTCGACCTCGAGGCAGCGCCGATCGCGCGCCGGCTCGACACGCCACTGATCGGGCGCCGCAGTGAGCTCGATCAGCTGCGGCAGGCCTTCGAACGGACGATGCGCGAGCAGCGCTGCCACCTCTTCACGGTGCTCGGCGCCGCCGGTGTCGGCAAGTCGCGCCTCCTGGCCGAGTTCCTCGACGGGCTCGACGCGACGATCCTGCACGGCCGTTGCCTCGACTACGGAGAGGGGATCACCTTCTGGCCCGTTGTCTCGGTGTTGAAGCAGCTCGGTGCACGCGCCGAGAACACCCTCGCGCTTCTCGTCGCCGGCGCGTCGACCCCGAACGAGCTCTTCTGGGCCGTTCGGTCACAGCTCGAGGAAGTGGCGGCCGAGCGGCCGCTCGTCGTCGTGTTCGACGACATCCAATGGGGTGAGGAGACCTTTCTGGATCTCGTCGACCACGTCGCCGACCTCTCGCGCGGCGCACCGATCCTCCTGCTCTGCGTCGCTCGCCCGGACCTGCTTGACAAGCGCACCGGCTGGGGCGGCGGCAAGCTGAACGCGAGCGCGATCCTCCTGGAGCCGCTGACCGCCGACGAGTGCTCCGCACTGATCGACTCGCACGGGGGCATCGCGCCAGAGACGCGAACCCGGATCCTCGCGGTCGCCGACGGCAACCCGCTCTTCGTCGAGGAGATGATCGCACTTGCCCGCGAGGGCGGCGACGTCGGGGTCCCGGCGACTGTGCACGCGTTGCTCCAGGCACGGCTCGATCAGCTTGGGACGGATGAGCGGTCGGTGATCGAGCGCGGTGCAGTCGAGGGGCAGGTGTTCCATCGCAGCGTCGTGGCAGACCTGACGCGGCAGGCCGACGTCGAGCCCCAGCTCGTCGGGCTCGTTCGCAAGGAGCTGATCCACCCGGCTGCGTCGACGTTCGTCGGTGACCACGCTTTCCGCTTTCGCCACCTGTTGATCCGCGATGCCGCGTACGACTCGCTCCCCAAGGAGACTCGTGCCGAGCTGCACGAGCGCTTCGCCGGCTGGCTCGAGGAGCACGGGCAGGAGCTGATCGAGCTCGACGAGGTTCTCGGCTACCACCTCGGGCAGGCGGCCCGCTACCTGAGCGAGCTCGGCCGGCCGAGCCCCGAGCTGGAGGGTGCCGCCGGCCAGCGGCTCGCCGCTGCCGGCTCGCGGGCTGTGGCGCGCAGCGACATGCCCGGAGCGGCGAACCTGCTTCGGCGTGCGCTCGCGCTGCTGCCCGACGACGACTCGCTCCGCCCGACTGCGATCATCAATCAGCTCTCCGCGCTCGACGACTCGGCGCTCCATGACGAACAGCTCCGCCTGATCGAAGAGCTCGAGCAGCACACGGAGCCGATCCTGCAGATGCACGGCCGTATCGCCCACCTGCAGTTGCGGCTTGCGACTGATCCCGGGCGCGCGGTCGAGGAGGCGCTCGCCACCGGCGGCGAGGCGCTCCGTGTCTTCCTCGAGGCGGGTGACGACCTCGGAGCGGCACACGCCTACCACCTCGTCGCCTGGACGCACTGGCTGCAGAGTCGAGCCGTCCCGACCGTGGACGCCCTCGAGCGGCTGCTCGCCCACGCTCAGCGTGCTGGTGCTCCCGGCCTCGCGGCCCGGGCGACGGTGATGGCGACCGGGCCGCTCACCCTCGGGCCGTTCACACCGGATGAGATTCGCGCCCGTTTCGGTCCATTCGCCGCGACGGAGTCCGCACCGGGGCGGCTGCTCGCCCTGAACGTCGAGTCACACCTTGCTCGACTCGACGGCCGCTTCGACGACGCATTCGACCTTCTCGGTCAGGGCGATGCGATCGCAACCGAGCTCGGCCTTCCTGTTGTCCGGGCGATCCGCAACGAAGTCAGAAGTGAGCTGGAGCACGCCCGCGGGGGGCTCGACGAGGCGCGGCGGGCGTCCGAGGAGGCGATCACTGCATTCACGGAGCTCGGCCAGACGAGCTTCCTCTCGACCTCGCTGGTCATGCTCGCGCAACTCGCCTACGAAGGAGGAGAGCCCGACGAGGCGGAGCGCCTCGCGCTCGAGGGCGAGCAGCTCGGCGCCGCAGAGGATGTCGTCAACTTCGCCGTCGGGGATGGTCTGCGGGCTCGGATCACGGCGGACCGAGGCAGCATCGCCGCCGCCGAGCAACTCGCCCGTGAGGCGCTCGACTACGCCTACCGCACCGATTTCCCGGTCGTGCACGCGGGCGCGCACGAGGCACTCGCGCACGTCCTTGCCACTGCGGCACGCAGGGCCGAAGCGCGCCTCGAGTTCGAGCGGGCGCTCGATCTCTACCGGCGCTACGGCTATACGTACGAGGTCGACCGGCTGCAGGTTCTGCTCCATCAGGAGGTGTCGCCCTGATGAACTTCCCGAATGAATCGCCCGAGTACCGCGAGGCGCGCGACCGGCTGCTGGAATCGGAGCTCGCGTTGCGCCGCCAGGAGGAGGCGGTGGCAGCCGAGCGGCGAGAGCTGCCTCTCGGCGGCGAGCTGCAGGAGGACTACGCGTTCGACGCCGCAACGGGCCCGGTGCGGTTCTCCGAGCTCTTCGCGCCCGACCTGAGCACGCTCTTGCTCTACAACTTCATGTTCGTCCGCGGCGAGCGCGGGCTCCCGTTGGAGGCTCCCTGCCAGGACTGCACGTCGATCATCGACGGCCTGGACGGCGCTCTGCGGCACATCACGCGACGCGTGAACGTCGTCCTCGTCGCCAAAGCGCCGATCGAGCAGTTCGTCGCCCACGGGCGGTCGCGAGGCTGGCGCAACGCACGCCTGCTGTCGTCGGCGCACTCCACCTTCAACACCGACTACCTGGCAGAGACGGAGGACGGTTCGCAGCTCCCGGTCGCGCACGTCTTCGAGCGCACCGACGGGCGAATCCATCACTTCTGGAGCAGCGAGCTCCTCGGAGCACCGCGCGACCCCGGTCAGCACCCGCGCCACGTCGACTTCATGTGGCCGATGTGGGCCGTCTTCGACCGCACACCGGGCGGACGCGGCACCGACTGGCGGCCCGAGCTCGATTACGGCTCCTGAGCGCGCTCGCTACACTGCTGCGTCGTGGCTGGAGAGCGCGTCAAGCTGTTGGTCCAGAACCGTGCCGTCCTCGGCTCGGCCGAATCGCGCCGCCTACGCCGCCAGGGGCTGATCCCCGGCGTCCTGTACGGCCGCGAGCAGCCGGTCGCCATCTCGATCCCCGAGCGCGATCTCCGCTCGGCGCTGACCTCGAAGGGCGGCCTGAACGCCGTGCTCGACGTCGTCGTCGAGGAGGGCAAGGCCCATTCCTCGGTGCTCAAGGACTACCAGCAGGATCCGGTGCGCGGCCTGATCACGCACGTCGACCTGCAGGAAGTCCGTCTCGACCAGCCGATCCGGGCCACCGTGCCGCTACAGCTGCTCGGCGAGCCCGTCGGCGTGAAGGAAGGCGGCGTTCTCTCGCAGGTCACGAACGAGCTGAACGTCGAGGCGCTGCCGATGGAGGTGCCCGAGCACCTGGACGCCGACGTCTCGGAGCTCGGCATCGGCGACTCGCTCCGCCTCTCGTCGATCACCGCCCCGGAGGGCGTCACACTCCTCGACGATCTCGAGGAGACCGTGCTCGCGACCGTCACCGCGCCGATGCGCGAGATCGAGCCCGAGCCGGTCGAGGGCGAAGAGGGCGCCGAGGGCGAGGCTGCCGCCGAAGGCGAGGCTGCGGCCGAGGCTGCAGAGGCCGGCGAGAGCGCCGAGCCCGGCGCAGCCGAGGAATAGCCCGGCCCCATGCGGCTCTGGCCGCGCCGCCACGGCACCTCGTACGACCTGCTCGTCGCAGGGCTCGGCAACCCCGGCCGCGAGTACGCCCGCAACCGCCACAACGTCGGCTGGCTCGTCGTCGACGAGCTCGCACGCAGGCACGAGGGGCAATGGCGTGCGAAGTTCAACGGCCGCCTGGCGGAGGTGCGCATCGACGGCCACAAGGTTGCCCTGCTCAAGCCCGAGACGTTCATGAACGACTCCGGGCGATCGGTGAAGGCTGCGCTGCAGTTCTTCAAGCTCGAACCGGACGCCGTGCTCGTCGTCCACGACGAGAGCGACCTCGAGCTCGGCCGGCTGCAGGCCCGCCTGGGCGGAGGCACCGCGGGGCACAACGGCGTCCGCTCGGTCGCGCAGCACCTCGGCACGCCGGAGTTTCTTCGCCTGCGTGTCGGCGTCGGCCGCCCGCAGCGGGGCGACCCGCGGCCGCTCGCCGACTGGGTGCTCTCCGACTTCGGCGCGGACGAGGATCAGGAATCGCTCGTCCGGGACGCCGCCGACGCCGTCGAAGTGCTCGACGCCGAGGGGCTCGAGGCGGCACAGCGCGCCGTCAACACCAGACGCTCGTAACGTCCGTCACACGGCAACGGCCGGTGGCCGCGTGCCGCGGAACCTCCCTCGGGCCGGGGCCGCGGCCCGGCTGACCCGCATCTGAGCCCCCCGTTCGGCCTACCCCGTCCGGGGGAGCGCACATCCCGAGGCAGGGTGATTGCCCGCCCTGCCGCGTTCGGCACAGACTGCGCCCGCCAACGACAGCCAGGCGCGCCGTCCTGCTCGCGCGCCGCTTCTGCCGAAGGGATCCCTTCCTGTGACCGACCGCCTCCGCTTTGCGCTGCTGCTCCTCGCCGTTCTCGCGTGCGTCACCGCGCGCGCGGGGAGAGCGGGCATCGACGAGCCTGCACGTGTGAGCAAGGCCACCGCCGTCGCGCGAGAGCAGGCGGGCATCGTCCGCTTTGCGCGGCGGTTCGTCGGCGCGCGCTACTCCTACGGCGGCACATCTCCCGCCGGTGGGTTCGACTGCTCCGGCTTCACCCGGTTCGTCTACGCCCACTTCGGGATCGAGCTGCCGCACTCGTCGTGGGCGCAGTTCGATCTCGGCCGGCGCGTCGGGCGCGCCGGACTGCGCCCGGGCGACCTGCTCTTCTTCGACGGTGTCGGTCATGTCGGCCTGTACGTCGGCCACGGGCTCTTCATCCACGCCCCGCACTCGGGCACCCGGGTCTCGATCGATCCGCTCAGCGGCTGGTACGCCGGTAGCTACGACGGCGCTCGCAGGGTGGTCTGAGGACGTACGATGACGACCCGGCCGAACGCCTCGTTCGGCCCATCGTCATGGACCGTCCAGTTCTCTACAGCCTCGTCGAGCGTCTCCGCGCGGAGGAGCGGCTTCAGGCCCTCGCCGCAGCGCTGCCGACGCGTGCGCGCGTGTCCGAGCCGGTGCTGCCCCTTGTCCTCGCGGCGCTGCACGACGAGCTGCAGCGGGGCCTCGTCGTCCTGCTGCCGGAGGACGCGGACGCCCGCGATGCGGCCGAGGCGGTCGGCTGGTTCCTCGGCGACGAGCACGTCGCGCTGTTCCCGTCGCGCGGCGTCCACTGGGGATCCGGGCTCGAGCCCCCGCCGCACCTCGTCGGCGAGCGGGCCCGCGCTCTGGCCGTGCTCGAGCGCGGCGGCCTGGTGTGTGCGTCGGCGACCGCCGTGGCCGAAGGGATCCCGCCGGCCGGCGAGCGGCCGGCGGCGTTGCGCGTCGCACCCGGCGACGAGCCGGGCATCGACACACTCGCCGAGGAACTTGCCTCGGCCGGCTACGAGCGGGTCGAGCGGGTCGAGGAGCGTGGGCAGTTCGCGGTCCGCGGCGGCCTCGTCGACGTCTTCGCGACGACCGGCCGCGAGCCCCTGCGGATCGAGCTCTTCGGTGACGAGGTCGAGCAGATCCGCGCCTTCTCGCCCTTCACGCAGCGCGCCTTGCGCACGGTCGACGAGGCGACGATCTATCCGGCCGCCGAGCGGCGGCGTGAGCTCGTCGAGCTCGACCTCGGTCCGGACGAGGGCGAGGAGCCGACGTTCGCGGTTCCCGACGACCTCGTGCGGCCGTTCGAGCGATCGCCCGATCTGGTCTGGTCGGTCGACGAGGTGCACGCCGTCTGGTCGGAGGAGGGCCTGACGCCGGTCGCGCTCGACGGAGCCACCGAGCTGACGCCACTGCCGCAGGGTCAGCCGCACTCGTTCGACGCGCAGCGGCCCGCGCTCGCCGCGCGCGGTCTCTCCGAGGCCGAGAACGAGCTGGGCGGTCTGCTTCGCCAGGAGCTCGACGTCGTCGTCGCGTTCCCACATCGGGGCGAGGCGCTGCGCCAGCAGGCGCTGCTCCGGCGCGTCGCGGCCGGCCTGCTCGAGCCCGGGATCGAGCAGGCGGGACTGCAGTTCGCCGTTTCGCCGGCCCGCCGTGGGTTCGTGTGGCGCGAGCTCGGGCTCGCCTTGCTTCCCGACACCCAGGTCTTTCGCAAGCGGCCGCCGCGCGCAGCAGCGGCGCCCGGCCGCGCGCTGCAGAGCTTCTCCGACCTGCGCACCGGCGACTACGTCGTGCACGAGGACCACGGGATCGCCCAGCTGCTCGGGTTCGAAACGAAGGAGGTCGCCGGCGTCACGCGCGACTACCTGCTGCTCGCCTATCGAGGCGATGACCGCGTGTACGTCCCGCACGAGCAGATCGGCAAGGTCAGCCGCTACATCGGCGCGGATTCGAAGGTGCCGGCGCTGTCGAAGCTCGGAGGCAAGGCATGGGACAACCTGAAGACGCGCGCCCGCGCGCACCTCCGCGAGATGGCGGGCGAGCTGCTGCAGCTCTACGCACAGCGACAGACGCAGCCGGGAGTCGCGTACGACGTCGAGCACGAGTGGGTCGAGCGGCTGGAAAGCGAGTTTCCGTACAGCGAGACGGAGGACCAGCGGACGGCGATCGAAGCCGTGAAGGAGGATCTGGAATCGCCGCACCCGATGGACCGGCTCGTCTGCGGCGACGTCGGCTTCGGCAAGACCGAGGTCGCGTTGCGGGCAGCGTTCGCGGTCGCCGTGGGCGGAAAGCAGGTGCTGATGCTCGTCCCGACGACCGTGCTCGCGCAGCAGCACTGGAACACGTTCAAGGACCGCTATCGCGACTTCCCCGTGCGCGTCGAGATGGTCTCGCGCTTCAGGACACCGAAGGAAACAAGAGCGGCCCTTCTCGACTTTTCCGAGGGAAAAGTCGAGGTCCTGATCGGCACGCACCGAGTTCTCTCCCGCGACGTGATCCCGAAGGAGCTCGGGCTCGTGATCGTCGACGAGGAGCAACGCTTCGGGGTCGCGCAGAAGGAGCTGCTGCGGCAGCTTCGCCTCGAGGTCGACGTGCTCGCGATGAGCGCGACTCCGATCCCGCGGACGCTGCACATGTCGCTGGCGGGGCTGCGCGACATCTCCGTGATCGAGACCCCTCCCGAGGGTCGCCGGCCGATCCGCACGTTCGTCGGCGAGTACGACGAGGAACTGATCAAGCAGGCGCTCGACCGGGAGATCCAGCGCAACGGCCAGGCGTTCTACCTGCACAACCGGGTCGACACGATCGAGGAGGCCGCCTCGAAGCTGCAGCAGCTCTGTCCCGACCTGCGCTTCCTCGTCGCGCACGGACAGATGCGGGAGCACGAGCTGGAGGAGCAGATGATCTCGTTCCTCGCCGGCGACGCGGACGTTCTCGTCTCGACGACGATCATCGAGTCGGGGCTCGACATCCCGCAGGCCAACACGCTGATCGTCGAGCGTGCCGACACGCTCGGACTGAGCCAGCTCTACCAGATCCGCGGGCGCGTCGGCCGAAGCGACGTGCTCGCGCACGCCTACCTCTTCTACCCGGATGCCCACGAGTTGACGCCCGAAGCGCGGGCACGTCTGGCCACGCTTGCCGACCACACGGAGCTCGGCGCCGGCTTTGCGATTGCGATGCGGGACCTCGAGATTCGCGGCGCGGGCGACCTGCTCGGCGCAGAGCAGTCCGGTCACGTCGCCGCGCTCGGGTTCGAGCTCTACGTGGAGATGCTGCACGAGGCAGTTGCCGAACTGTCCGGTCAGCGGCGCCTCGCAGCCCGGCCGGTCCGTGTCGATGCGCGCGTCGACGCGTACGTCCCGGCGGCGTACATCGGCGCGGAGGCGCTGAAGATCGATCTGCATCGACGCATCGCTCTCACCGAGTCCGAGGACGAGCTGCACGAGTTGCGGGTCGCGACGGAGGACCGATACGGGCCGGTGCCCGAGCCCGTCGAGAACCTGTTCGCGATCCAGTCGGCGAAGCTGAAGCTGGCCCTGCTCGGTGCCGACTACCTCGTCTTCAGAGGTGGTCGCGCCTCGGTCGGACCGGTCGTTCTCGGCTCCACGGAGCTGCGCGATCTGCGCTCACAGGTCGAGACGGCGGTGTACTCGACGGGCAATCGCGAGGTGACGTTAAGGGGCGATGAATTCAAAGGAGCGCTCGATTTGGTCGATGCTATGCTGGCCGCCCGCCAGGCTGCCTAGCTGGCGTTTCCTATGAGCAAAGTGAAACTTTCCCTGCTGTTCGTCGTGTTCGCAGCCCTGCTCGCCGGGTGCGGCGGCAACTCGGCGAGCCCGACCTCGGACGACGTCGCCACGGTCGGATCGATCCACGTGAGCAAGGCGGAGTTCGACGCGTTGATCGCGCAGGCCAAGCGGAGCTATGCATCGCAGACTCCGCCGAAGGCGTTCCCGAAGCCGGGCACGACCGACTACCAGACGATCAAGGGGCAGGCGGTGACGCTGCTCGTCCAGCAGGCCGAGCGCGAGCAGAAGGCTGCGTCGATGGGGATCAAGATCTCCGACTCCGCCGTCCAGACGCGGCTCGACCAGATCAAGAAGCAGTACTTCAAGGGCAGCGAGACGCTCTACCAGCAGCAGTTGAAGAAGCAGAACCTGACCGATGCCCAGGTGCGCAACGATGTTCGCCAGCAGCTGATCTCGGAGGCGATCTACGCCAAGGTGACGAAGAACACGAAGGTCGCCGACAGCGCGGTGCACGCCTACTACCTGGCGCATCTCTCGCAGTACACGACGCTCCAGTCGCGTGCCGTGCGCCACATCCTCGTCAAGTCACCCGCCCTGGCGCAGTCGCTCTATTCGCAGCTGAAGGCCGGGAACGACTCGACCTGGTGCAAGCTCGCGAAGAAGTACTCGCTCGACCCAGGCTCGAAGGACCTCTGCGGCAAGCTGACCGTCTCGAAGGGCCAGACCGTGCCGGAGTTCGACAAGGTCGCCTTCACCGGCGCGACGAAGGTCGTTCACGCGCCCGTGCACAGCGCGCAGTACGGCTGGTTCGTGATCGAGCCGCTCTCGGGCGTCAAGGCCAAGTCGTCGCAGCCGGAGAAGCAGGTTTCTGCGTCGATCAGGCAGACGCTCCTCTCGCAGGACAAGAATCAGGCCATGACCGACTGGGTCGCCTCGCTCACGAAGAGCTTCTGCTCCGGCTCGAAGATCAAGTACGCGACAGGCTTCATCCCGAGCCCGGACCCCTGCGCGTCGACGACCAACGCGACGACGACTTAAAGACCCGGTCGCGGTGTCTCTCGCGGAAGCGCTCGTCGAGCTCCAGGAGCTGACCGAGCGGCTGCGTCGCGAGTGCCCGTGGGATCGCGAGCAGACGACCCGGACGATCGTGCCGCACACGGTCGAGGAAGCCTACGAGGTGGCGGATGCGGCCCTCGCCGGAGACGACGAGAAGCTGCTCGGCGAGGTCGGGGATCTCCTGTTCCAGGTGTACTTCCTCGCGTTGCTGCTGGAGGAGCGTGGAACAGGAGATCTAGAACAAGCGGCTCGTGGCATACATTCGAAGCTGGTTTCCCGTCACCCGCACATTTTCGGGACGGCTGAAGCCACTAGCCCTGCCGCTGTGCGGCAGGGCTGGGAGCAGATCAAGCGCGAGGACGAAGGCCGTGAGGGGATCTTCCACGACGTGCCGGAAGGGCTTCCCGCGCTTCTGTATGCGCGCAAGGTGCAACTGCGCGCGAAGTCGGTCGGCTTCGAGTATCCCAATCTCGCGGGAGCGCTCGCCGATTTCGCGGACGAGCTGCGCGAGCTGCATGCCGAGTTGCCTGTCGACGATCCGCCCGAGGAGACACAGCCGGATGCGCGCGTGGCCGAGGAGCTCGGCGATGTGCTGTTCGCCGCCGTCAACGTCGCACGCCGGTTGAATGTCGATCCTGAGCTCGAACTGCGGGCTGCGGCGAAGCGCTTTCGTGCCCGCGTGGAAACTGCGGAGGCGATTGCCGCGGCCGCCGGGAAGGATTGGACGACGCTTCCGCTCGACGAGCAGGACGCCTACTACGACGAGGCAAAGGGGACGAAGTAGAGATGTCAGGGACCAGGATCGCTGCAGTGCACGGCCGTCAGGTGCTCGACTCGCGAGGCAACCCGACCGTCGAAGTGGACGTCCGCCTCGAGGACGGAGGGTTCGGCCGCGCGATCGTCCCGTCCGGCGCCTCGACCGGCGTGCACGAGGCGGTCGAGCTTCGTGACGGTGCTCCCGAGTGGGGCGGCAAGGGCGTCGGCAACGCCGTCGGGAACGTCAACGGCGAGCTCGCGGCAGCCGTGAAGGGGCTCGACGCGCGCGATCAGGCCGCACTCGACGAGAAGCTGATCGAGCTCGACGGGACCCCGAACAAGGGGCGCCTCGGAGCCAACGCGATTCTCGGCGTCTCGCTGGCGTCGGCGAAAGCAGCAGCCGCCTCCGCAGGGACGCCCTTGTGGCTCCATCTCGGAGGTGAAGCCGCGTCGACCGTGCCGGTCCCGCTGATGAACGTGATCAACGGCGGCGTGCACGCTGCGAACTCGATCGACCTGCAGGAGTTCATGGTCGTCCCGGTGGGCGCAACGTCGTTCGCCGAGGCGCTCCGGATCGGCGCCGAGGTCTATCACGCGCTGAAGAAGGTGCTCTCTGAGCGCGGGCTCGCGACCGGAGTCGGAGACGAGGGAGGCTTCGCGCCCGACCTCGAATCGAGCGAGGCGGCGATCGAGGCGATCCTCGACGCGGCCGAGCGGGCCGGCCATCGCGAGCGGGTCGCCATCGCCCTCGATCCCGCGGCGAGCGAGATCTTTTCCGACGGCGTCTACCGGTTCGAGGGCCGCGAGAAGACGAGCGCCGAGATGCCCGGCTTCTGGGCGGAGCTCGCCGACCGCTATCCACTCGTGTCGCTGGAGGACGGTGCCGCCGAGGACGACTGGGAGTCGTGGGTGGCGCAGACCCGGCTGATCGGCGATCGGGTGCAGCTGATCGGCGACGACGTCTTCGTCACGAATCCCGAGCGGCTGCAGGAGGGGATCGACCGCGGCGTCGCCAACTCGATCCTCGTGAAGGTGAACCAGATCGGCACTCTCACCGAGACGATCGAGGCCGTGCGACTCGCTCAGGCGAACGGCTACACGGCCGTGATGTCGCATCGCTCCGGCGAGACCGAGGACTCGACGATCGCCGATCTTGCCGTGGCGCTCGGGACCGGGCAGATCAAGACCGGGGCGCCGGCGCGTTCCGATCGCGTCGCGAAGTACAACCAGCTGCTTCGCATCGAGGAGGAGTTGGGCTCGAAATCGCACTACCCGGGGTGGGAGGCCTTCCCGCGCGCACAGCACTGAGAACGGCCGCTACGCCGTTTGATTGATCGCTACGCTGGACGCGATGGCGGCGGAGCGCAGGAGAACCAAGATCGTCGCGACGATCGGCCCCGTGTCGTCGAGTCACGAGATGCTGCGCCGGCTGGTCGACGCCGGGGTCGACGCGATCCGGCTCAACCTCTCGCACGGGACGCAGGCGGACCACGCCGCCAGTGCGGGGGTCGTGCGCGAGGTCCAGGAGGAGACCGGCAAGCCACTCGCGCTGATCGCCGACCTGCAGGGCCCGAAACTGCGGATCGGCGACCTCGAGGAGCCGCGGATCCTGCTCAAGGACGAGGAGATCGTCGTCGTCGGCGAGCAGCATGCGCTGAACGGCGAGCTGCCGATCGCCCCGGCGGTGATCGGAGACGTGCTGCGCCCCGGCCACGACATCCTGATCGACGACGGCCTCGTGCGGCTTTCGGTGCAGGAGGTCGACCACGGACGCGCCCGCTGCCTCGTCGTCGTCGGCGGCGAGGTGAAGTCGCACAAGGGCGTGAACCTGCCCGGCGTGCCGGTGCCGATTCCGTCGCTCACGAAGAAGGATCTCAACGACCTTGAATTCGCGCTCGGGCTGGGGGTCGACTTCGTCGCGCTCTCGTTCGTGCGCGCGGCGGCCGACGTCCGCGAGCTGCAGGCGATCATCCGCCAGCACGGCTCGCCCGCCCGGGTGATCGCCAAGATCGAGAAGGCGGAGGCGGTCGCGGCGCTCGAAGAGGTGCTGCTGGAGGCGGACGCTGTGATGGTGGCGCGCGGCGATCTCGGCGTCGAGATCGGCGCGGCGACCGTCCCGCTGCTCCAGAAGCGGATCATCCTGCGCTGTCTCGAAGCCGGGAAGCCGGTGATCACCGCGACGCAGATGCTCGAGTCGATGATCGAGCACGCCGAGCCGACCCGCGCGGAGGCGAGCGACGTCGCGAACGCTGTGCTCGACGGGACCTCGGCCGTGATGCTCTCCGCCGAGACGGCGACCGGGAACTATCCGATTCAGGCGGTCGAGATGATGGACCGGATCGCGCGCGCGGTCGAGCCGTCGATGGGCTACCGGCATCAGATGCCGGAGGCGGGCGAGGAGCCGACCGTGGGCCGCGCGATGTCGAATGCGGCCTGTGACCTCGCCGAGGCTCTCGGCGCCCGTGCGATCCTCGTCCCGACGTTCACGGGGCGCACCGCGTCGGGCGTCGCGCGGTTGCGGCCGCGCCGGCCGATCCTCGGCCTGTCGCATCACCGAACCGCGGTGCAGCAGATGGCGCTCGAGTGGGGGGTGACGCCGGTGTTGATGCCGCCGAGCGACGACGTCGAGGATCTGTGGTCGCGCTCCCTCGACTCGGCGCTCAAGTCGGGGCTGGTCGACGCCGGAGACCGCGTCGTCCTGACGGCAGGGACCGCGGTCAACCTGCCCGGCTCGACCAACGTGATCAAGGTCGACGTTGCCTGAGTAACACGGGGGAGCACCTTCGGTTCTCCCCCGTAGGTCCCCTCTCCGACACTTTCCATCTGCCGCTCGAGCGAGCACGGGCAAAGCCCGCACTCGCGACGTTTCGCCGTGCACTTGCCACCCGGGAGACATCGATCCTGGTTCGCGTAGCGAACGAGGATCGTGAGTTCACGCTCCAAGGAGTCCCGTGTAGGGATCGGGGGTCACGCGCCGAAGCTGTCGCAGTGCCACGGCTTCGTCCTACGCGGCTCCTTGCGATCGGCGGGATCGCGCTCGTCGCGTTCCTGTACTGGAAGCCGCTGCACACTTACCTGCACACGAAGGGCGAGCTGCAGGCCCGCACAGCCGAGGTGCACGCCCTTCGCGTCGAGAAGAAGAAGCTCCAAGCGCGGATCGCCGCCGCCGACACGGGCGAGCAGCTGCTGCGCGAGGCTCGCAGGCTCGGGCTCGTGAAGCCCAACGAGCGCTACTTCATCGTGCGCGGGATCGAAGCCTGGCGCCACAAGAACCACTAGCCTCCGCACGTGTCCGATCAGGAGGTCGTCGCGCGGCAGATCGGCCGTGCCCCGCGTGCGTTCAGGCGTGTCGCCGTCCGCTGTCCATTCGGGAGGCCGGCCGTGACCGAGCAGGCGCCGTACGACGTCGACGGTCACCCGTTCCCCACCCAGTTCTACGTGACGTGCCCGCAGCTCGTCGCGGCGATCTCGCGGCTCGAGGCGGCGGGCGGCGTCGAGCGCTGGACCCGCGCAGTCGAGTCCGATCCCACGCTGGCGCGAAGTCTCGAGCAGGCGCAGGCGAAACAGCGGCGACTGCGACCCGAGCTCGACGCCGGCATCGGCGGCTCGAAGCGGACGGGCAGCCTGAAGTGCCTCCACGCGCACGCCGCGTTTGCTCTTGCTCGTCCCGGCTACGAGCTCGGCGACCGCATGCTCGCGGAGCTTCCCGCCCTCTGGCCCGACAGCTGCTGTACTCCGTGATCGTGGACCTCGACCTCGCGCGGCACCAGTGGCAGGACGGGATCCGCCGCATCGAGGCCACGAGGGCCGACCGTGGCCGCTATGCCGAGCGCATGGCGCAGGTCGACATCGTGGTCGACGCGCTGCGTCAGCGCGTCGGCCAGGTCTTCACACTCGAGGACCTCGTCCGCGCCTACGGCGGCGCCGACGACTGGGCCCGCAGCGTCCTCGAGGACGCGGAGCCCGACGCTCCTCCGGTCAGCGAGGCCGGCACCGTCGCCGACGCCGCCTTCCACCTCTATGCCCGCGGGGCGACGGACTACCGGCCGTGAAGCGGGTAGTGCTGATCGTGGTGGCGGTGTTGCTCGTGTTCGCGCTCGGGATCGCCGTCGGCGAGGCCCTGCACGACAACCCGAAGCCCGGCGGAACCCAGTCGCTCGTCCGCACGCTGCAGCCGCTGCCGCTGGCGCCGGCAGCGCGCGAAACGGTGACGGTTACCGTTCAAAAACCATAATCCGGTTTAGAAACCGGGACCTTTGGCTACTTTTGGCGGGTGACCTCTACAGGTAGACGAGTCCCGACGGGCGAACCGGACTGGCTGACGCTCGGCCAGGCCGCCAAGTTCCTGGGCGTTGCGCAGTCGACGATCCGCAAGTGGTCCGATCAGGGCCGGGTGCCCGCCTTCTACACGCCCGGAGGGCACCGGCGCTACCGGCGCGGCGACCTCGAGGCGTTCCTCGACCGCTCCGGGCCGGGTGGGCGGGCGGGCGGTCCGCTCGTGCTCGTCGTCGACGACGACCCGAGCCTTCGCGAGCTCGTCCGGCACAACCTCGAGTCCGAGGGGTACACCGTCCGGGAAGCGGCGAGCGGGGAGGAGGCGCTGAGCGCGATCGAGGACCAGGCCCCCGCGCTCGTCCTGCTCGACGTCGTCATGCCCGGCATCGACGGCTGGCAGATGCTCCAGCGGATGCAGGAGCGCTACGGGTCGATCCCGGTGATCATGTTCAGCGGGCAGGTGGACTCGACGGACGCGTCCGACGCCGAGGAGCGGGGGGCTCGCGGCTTCGTCGGAAAGCCGTTCGATCCGCAGCAGCTGATCGAACGCGCGAAGCAGCTCGTCCCGGCCTAGACGGCCCTCAACCGCCGCTGATCGCGGCGATCACGTCGACGCGCGACTGGGGAGCGAGCGGCGTATCGAGCGCCGCCCGCTCCCGGTCGACGTACACGTGGATGTGGGGGCGGATGGCCGGGCCGGGCTCGCAGAGCCGATCCCGGACCCCCGGCCAGCGCGCCTCCAGCTGGTCGATCGCGTCGTCGACGGTCACCGCGGGCAGGTCGATCCGGCGAGGGAGCTCGGGAAAGAGCGGGGTCAGTGTCATCGGGAGGTGGAGCTCGGCCACGGCGTCAGTCGAGCACCACGACCTCGACCGACGAGATCGCCGGCAGGTAGCTCGCGATCTCGTGCCACGTTGCGGCGTCGTCGGCGCTCGCGAAGAGCTGCCCGGTGCTCGTCCCGAAGTAGTAGCCGGGCACGTCGTAGGTGTCGTTGGCCATCGCCTCGCGCAGGACGCCGAGATACGCGTTGCTGTGCGGCAGGCCGTTGTCGGCCCGCTCCCAGCTCGAGCCGCCGTCGCGGGTCTGCCAGACCGACGCTCTGCCGTCGGGCATGGTGCGGCCGTGGCCCGCGTCGAGCGGGATGACGAAGAAGGTGTCGCGGTCGTGCGGGTGCGCGGCCGCTGCGAACCCGAACTCGCTCGGCAGACCTTCGGTGATCTCGTTCCAGCTTGCGCCGCCGTCGTCGCTGCGATGGACACCGACGTGGTTCTGCTGGTACATCCGGTCGCCGTCCACCTGCGAGCGGACGAGCTTGTGCACGCAGAAGCCGACCTCCTCGTGCTCGCGCGGCCAGTCGGCGCGCAGGCCCCGGTTGCGCGGCGTCCACGAGCTGCCGTCGTCGGTGGTCTCGAACACCCCGATCCCCTGCACGATCGCCCAGAAGCGGTCGCGGTCCGAGGGATCGGCCATCAGCGCGGAGATCCCGAGATGGCCCGGAGGCTGGTTCGCGGGGTCGTCCCACACCTCGCTGCCGGGCTCGCCCGCGAGCGTGCTGAGCAACGACCACGTGGCGCCGTCGTCCCGGCTCTCGAAGATGCCGGGCGCCTCGGCGCCGACGAGCACGCGGCCGTGCGCGACCGAGAGGGTCGAGACCTTGGAGACCTTCCGGCTGCCGTCCTCGTAGGCGAGCCCCTCGCTCGAATGCGTCCAGGTCTCGCCCAGGTCGGGGCTCCGCCAGACCGCCGAGCCGTGCCATTCGCTCGCGGCGGCAGCGAAGATCGCACCCGTCTGCGGGTCGTACACGGCGTGGTAGATCGGCCACCCCTCGCAGAAGGGCCCGCGCACCGACCAGTCGCGCCGATCCGCGTCGCTCTCCAGCAGAAAGCATCCCTTCCGAGTCCCGATCACGAGCAAAGTGCGTGGCACGTTCCCTCACCTCCGGCGACGACAGCTTGGTCAGTCTCACAGAGACCCCGGGCGGCTTCAAAACTCATCGGTGATCCAGATCGCGCGGTCGATCTCGCGCCGAACCGTCCGCCGTGCAAGACTTGGTCTCGCACTCCAACGACCGAAGGAGAACCTTTGCTCGCCAATTACACGTTCTTCCAGGTGCTGTGGTGGATGATCATTCTGTTCTTCTGGATCATCTGGTTCTGGCTCCTGATCGGCGTCTTCGCCGACGTCTTCCGGCGCCACGACATCTCCGGCTGGGGAAAGACCCTGTGGTTGATCTTTGTGATCATCTTCCCGTTCCTCGGTGTATTCGTCTACCTGATCTCCCAGCACGACGGGATGACTCAGCGCACGATCGATCGCGACCAGGCGCAGCGCGCCCAGGTCGACCAGTACGTCCGGGAGACCGCCGGCAGCGGCAGTCCGACCGCCGAGATCGAGCGGGCGAAGAAGTTGCTCGACAGCGGCGCCATCTCCCAGGCGGAGTACGACGCGATCAAGCAGAAGGCACTGGCGGCCGCATAGCGGCCCGAGGCACTGCCCGCAAGGGCTCCTCGGCTACAGCTCCTCGGCGGCCCGAACAAGGCCGCCGAGGATCACGCCGAGTGCGGCGAGCAGGCTGATCCAGATGCCGATGCCGCGGCCGTCGGCGGGCAGCACCGCATCCGGGATCGAGATGATCCGGATCACGACGAAGATCGTCCCGAGCGCTCCGAGCGCGAGGACGACGAGGCTCTCCGGGATCGCCGGCGGCAGCTCGTAGCCCGCTTCGCGCAGCACGACGATCAGCACCACGGCGAGCCCGATGAAGAAGACGAGCTTGCCCAGGATGCCGGTGTTCCAGCCGATCACCGCCAACTTGACGCCGACGCCGGATCCGGCATACCAGCCCATGAACGACGAGAGCGCGAGCACGAGGCCCGCGACCCAGGTGATGCGCTCGCCGGCGGCCCAGAGACCGCTCGCAGCCGGTCGCGGATAGGTGCCCGGCGGCGGGTCGCCGGAGCCGCCCGATCCCCCCGGCACCTCGAGCTCGATGAAGTCTGGGCCGCCCACGACCGCTAAGTATGGGGATCAGAGCGGTCGGAAGCTGCCGGAACCGGCCGTGTCATCGGCGCGTGCACACTCGCCTAGATGCCGAACAGGGTCTGGATCTCGTGCCAGGCCGCAACGAAGGCGAATGCCGCGACGAAGGCGAGGACGAGCAGACTGACCCAGAATCTGACGTTCGAGCGCTTGACGGCGCTGCGCCGCTGTGTCTTCGCCCTGCGGCGGGCCCGCTCGCGCCGGTAGTTCTGCTCGATCGCCCTCGGATCGAGGGAGGGCGGGTCCTCATCGAGGACGGTTGTCGTCTTCCTGGCAGGCACGGTCATCCCGGGATTCTAGACTCCTCCCTGCCATGATCGCCCTCCTCGGAGGCGGTTTGGGCCGTCCGCTCGTGATCGGGCACCGCGGAGCTGCGGCTCTCGCCGCCGAAAACACGCTCCCGTCCTTCGCAGCGGCGATCGCAGCCGGTGCGGACGTCATCGAGTTCGACATCTCGCCGGGGCTCCGCGTCGGCCACTCGCTCGACGAGCTGCCGCAGGACGGGGGGCTGTCGCTCGACGAGGCGCTCGAGTTCCTCGGCGGCCACGAGATCGGGCTGCACCTCGACATCAAGACGCCTGGCTATGAGGACGACGTGCTCGCGGCGGTGAAGCGCCACGGGCTGCAGGGCCGCTCCTACGTGTCGACGGCGTTTGCGGCCACCGGCCGGCGAGTCGCCGCGGCGGCGCCCGGCTGCACGGTCGCGATCGGGTACCCGCGCGACCGGGTCGGCATCTCCAAGCTCAACTGGCCGCCGGCGCTCACACGGGCCGGCGCGGCCGCCTTGCGCCAGGTGATGCCGTTGCGCGTGCCGCTGCTGCTCCGCTTCGCCCGCGCGAATGCGCTTTCGCTGCACCAGACGCTCTGCTCGCGCGCCGCGGTCTCGGCCTCCCACAGGCGCGGCGCCCCCGTGCTCGCGTGGACCGCCAACGACCCGGGCGCGGTGCGGCGGCTCGTCGCGGCGGGCGTCGACGGGATCGTCACAGACGATCCGGGAATGGCCCTGAAGACGCTGGCTACACTACTTGCGACGTGAAGCGTCTGCCCGCAGCGGTCCTCTTCGTGCTCGGTTTCGCTGTCGCGGGGGCGTTCTCCGGCGCCGTGGTAGCCGGCGTCACCACGTCGACCACGACCTCGACCGTCGGGACGACGACCGCGGAGACGACGACCACCGCGACGACGACCGCCTCGACCACGACCGCGACGACGACGACGACGAGCGCCGCGCCGAAGACGCTGCCCCCGGGCGTGCGCGTCGCAGGCGTGCGGGTCGGCAGCCTTGCGCCCGCCGACGCCGTCTCCGCCGTGCAGCAGGCGTTTCGCCGTCCGCTCCCCGTGGTGGTCGACCGCAGCAAGCTGTTGCTCGACCCGGTGAGGGTCGCGTCGGCCTACAGCGCAACCGCCGTCGCGCGTGCGCGCGTCTCGGAGCCCGGTGCGAACGTTCAGCTCGTCGTCGCCGTGCACGGCCCTGCGCTTCACGCCTGGCTCGCCGCGACCGAGCGCCGCTTCGCCCGCGCGCCCGTCGACGCGACGCTGAAGCTGAAGCTCGGCAAGCCGTATCTCACCAAGGACAAGCCGGGGCGCAGGCTCGACACGCGGCGTCTCGAGGCCAAGATCGTCGCGGCGCTGCGCGCGAACACGCGCCTGCCGGTGCGCGCGCGAACGAGGACTGTCGCCCCGAAGGTGTCGGTGGGGTCGTTCGCCGAGACGATCGTCATCAACCGGTCGACCAACAGGCTCTTCCTCTACGACCTCGGCAAGCTCCGGCGCGTCTTCAAGGTTGCGACCGGTCAGGCGATCTACCCGACGCCGAAGGGCGTCTGGCACATCGTCGTCAAGTGGAAGAACCCGACCTGGTACCCGCCGGTCCAGGATGCCTGGGCGAGGGGCCTGAAGCCGGTGCCGCCCGGCCCGGGGAACCCGCTCGGAACGCGGTGGATGGGCCTCGACGCACCCGGCGTAGGCATCCACGGCACGGATGAGCCGGGGTCGATCGGCTACAGCGCCTCACACGGCTGCATCCGCATGCAGGTGCCCGACGCCGAATGGCTGTTCGACCACGTCGACGTGGGGACGACGGTCTACATTCTGTGATGCGCGTCATTCGTGCCGTCGTCGCCGTCGGAGTCCTTGCGTTGCTCGGGCTGCTCGTCTGGGACGTCGTGCACGGCCGCGGCTCCGGGGTCGCACAGAAGGTCGACAAGGGAAAGGTCGTTCCGGCCCCGAAACTCGACCTGCCGCGGCTCAACGGCAAGGGCCGGTTGAGCCTCGCCTCGCTGCGGGGCAAGGTCGTCGTCGTCAACTTCTGGCAATCGGACTGCCTGCCGTGCAAGCAGGAGGCAAAGACGCTCGCCGCGGCGGCGCGCTACTGGAGCTCGAAGGGCGTCGTGTTCCTCGGGGTCGACGCTCTGGACTTCAAAGGCCCTGCACGCGCATACCTGAAGCGCTACGGCGTGAGCTACATGAACGTGCGTGACGCGAGCGGCAACACGTATCCGGGCTGGGGCGTCACCGGAACGCCCGAGACGTTCTTCATCGATCGCCGCGGCAACGTGGTTCCGCCGCACATCATCAGCGTCGCTTCGCGCCAGACGCTCGACAACGGCATCCGGCGGGCGCTCAGCTCGTGAGAGCCCTCGCCGTCGTCGCGGCGGCGCTCGTGCTCGCCGCACCGGCGGCAGCCTGCACCACGCACGCGAGCCAATCGCATCTCGAGACCCTGCTCGTCTGCCTCGAGTGTCACACGACGCTCGACGAATCGAACTCCCCATTTGCAAACGCGATGAAGGCCGACGTGGCGCGCCGCATCGCCGCGTGCCAGTCGGAGCAGCAGATTCTCGACGCGATGGTGGCCCAGTTCGGCACCGCGGTGCTCTCCACCCCGCAGACGCACGGCTTCGACCTGATCGCCTGGCTGCTGCCGCTCGGAGGGATCGCCCTCGGCGCCGCAGCGATCGCCGGAGGTGCCTGGCACTGGTCGCGCAGGCGGAGCGGCGGCGGCCGGGCGGGGCCGGCGCCGGCGCTCGGCCCCGACGACGAGCGACTCGTCGACGACGCGCTCGCACGGTTCGATGGTTGAGAAGCTTCCGATCGCATTCGCCGCCGGCCTCATCTCGGTGGTGACGCCGTGCGTGCTGCCGCTCATCCCGGGCTACCTCTCGGCGATCTCCGCAGTCGAGATCGACCGGCTCGGTGACCGTGGCGTCGGGCGCAGGATCGCGCTCGCGAGCGTCCCGTTCATCGTCGGCTTCACGATCGTGTTCGTCGTGCTCGGGGCCGGCGCTGCGGCCGTGGGCAGCGCGGTCGACAAGCCGACGCAGCTGAAGATCGCCGGGTTCGTGCTCGTTGTCCTCGGGCTCGCGTTCATGGGCCTCCTGCCGTGGCCCGAGCGCGCCGTCGCACCGGGCCTCCTGCAGCACGCACGGCGGCGCGGCTCGAAGGCGCTGCTCGGCGGCGCGTTCGCGGTGTGCGCCGCGCCGTGCATCGGCACGGTGCTCGCGTCGATTCTCGTGCTCGCCTCGGGCTCCGGGTCGGTCGCGCGGGGAATCGTCCTGCTGGTCGCCTACTCGCTCGGGCTCGGTGCGGCGTTCGTGCTCGCCGGGATTGCGTTCGCACATGCGATGACGGCGTTTCGCTGGGTGCGCGACCACTACAACGTGATCCGCTTCTGCTCAGGCGCCACTCTCGTCGTGCTCGGGCTCCTGCTCTTCTTCAACCGGAACTGGTGGCTGCAGGTCGCACTCGACCAGGCGCTGACGAAGATCGGGCTCAGCTCGCTCTAGCGCGGCGAGCAGACCCGCCACGTCGAGGCCGCGATGCGTTGGCGCGAACGCCCGGAGCCGCCGGATCGCCTTCACGCGCTGGCGCTCCGCCGCCACCGGCTTGCCGCGCGCCCGCTGGTATGCCGACACGACGACGTGCACGAGGCCCTGGAAGAAGTCGCGCTCCTCGGTGTCGCAGGCCCGCCAGGCGGTTTCGAATGCCTCGTGCGCGTCGAAGTAGGCGCCGTCGCGCGCGAGGACGAGGCCGTCTTGGTAGGCGGTCGCGACGATGCTAGGCTCGAAGTCAGGCATGGCAACGATCCTGCTGTGTGGGGTCGACCTCTTCATCCGTGGGAAGCTCGAGGCGCTTCTCCCCGAGCATCGCTTCGAGACGTCGGATGGGGTCGAGCCGCCCGATCTCGTGATCGCGGACATCGCGCGCATCGATGCCAGCGACGTCGCCGACAGCTATCCGGACGTGCCGATTCTCGGTTACACGAACCACACCGACACCTCCGGTCTGCGGCGGGCCCATGCCGCGGGCTTCGACCAGGTCGTCGCGAAATCGGCGCTCTTCGAGCGCACCCGAGAACTGATCGACCCACTTCTCGCGTCGGTAGAGTAGGCGCCCGTGACGTACATCATCGCCGAGCCCTGCATCGACATCAAAGACCGTTCGTGCGTCGACGTCTGCCCCGTCGACTGCATTCACGAAGCGGGCCGAATCCTCGTGATCGACCCGGAGGAGTGCATCGACTGCGGAGCCTGCGAGCCGGAGTGCCCGGTCGAGGCGATCTTCCCCGAGGATGCGCTGCCGGAGAAGTGGGCGCCGTTCATCAAGATCAACTACGCCTATGCCGACGGCATGGACGTCGTGAACCAGTTGACCGATGATTACGCCACCGAGCACAACGTTCAGAACGAGCCCCTGGAATAGACCGCTGCACCAGATCTAGGGTCCGAACCGACCAGAGGCGTCGGGCGAATCCGGTTTTGGATCCGTATGGCAGAAGACCCTCACGAGCTCTCAGCCCTGTATGCCCTCGACGCGCTGACGGGCGAGGACCTCGCTCGGTTCGAGGCTCACCTCCCAGAATGCGAGCGGTGCCGGAGGGACATGGCCGGCCTGCAGGGAGCAGCCGCGTCACTGGCGTTCGCCGTGGAAGGGCCGTCGCCGCCCCCGGCGCTGCGGGAGCGCATCCTCGACGCTGCCCACGACGAAGGGAAGAACGTCGTGCCGTTTCCCAGGCGGCGCTCGCCGTTCCTGGCGGTCGCGGCCGGCATTGCGGTGGCAGCCGCGGCCGCCGCGGTCGTGCTCGGCATCTGGGCGGCGTCGCTGCACCACTCGCTTGCGCACGAACGCACGGCTGTGGGCATCCTCGGCGACCCGAGCGCGCGGCGCGTTGCGGTCTCCGGTGCGCCGGGCCAGCTGGTGGTTGCGTCGTCGGGCGCGGCCGTCCTCGCGGTCCAGCTTCCGCCGCTTCCACACGGCAAGACGTACGAAGCATGGGTCGCCGATGGTGCGGTGCATCGCGCCGGTCAGTTCTCCGGGAAGGTGATCATGTTGCAACATCGAGTCGTGCCTGGTTCGCAAGTGATGGTGACACTCGAGAACGCAGGCGGAGTCGACGCACCGACGTCGAAGCCATTGGTCAGCGCACGCGCGTAATGTGTGCCCGGAAGGGATCGTTTTCCTTTTCAGCAACGTGCGGAGGAAGTTGTCCGTCCGCGTTGCACGATACAAACGAACGTGGTAGGCAATCGTGCACGCGCAAAGCAACCCCAGGAGGTCAGTTGTGACCGAAGAGGATTGGAGCGGGACCGGCGAGGCGTCACCGCCGCTCGAAGTCGAGTCGTCGAGCGAACCATCGGTGGAGATCGTCGAGGAATCGTGGGGCGAGTCCGCCATCAGCGACTCGCAAGAGAGTGCAGAGCCCGTGGCCGCCATTCCGGCGCGCACGCGGTCTTCGTCACGCTCCGGCACGCGTAGCTCCGCCAGGAGCTCGACGTCGCGCACGTCTTCGGCCAGAAAGTCAGGCGCAAAGAAGACTGCGGCAAAGAGGAAGACGGCCGTCAAGAGGAAGGCTGCTCCGAAGCGGAAGACCGCTGCGAGGAAGACAACCGCTCGTAAGACGGCCGTTCGCAAGAAGGCCACCGCTGTTCGCAAGAAGGCGACGGCGCGCAAGAAGACCGCCGCGCGGAAGGTTGCAACCGCGAAGCGGGGCGTTGCCCGCAAGAAGACGACCGCGCGGAAGAAGGTCACTACCCGCAAGAAGACGACTGCGCGGAGAGTCACGGCTCGTAAGACGGCCGTTCGCAAGAAGGCCACCGCTGTTCGCAAGAAGGCGACGGCGCGCAAGAAGACCGCCGCGCGGAAGGTTGCAACCGCGAAGCGGGGCGTTGCCCGCAAGAAGACGACCGCGCGGAAGAAGGTCACCGCCCGGAAGACCGCGGTCAAGCGGAAGACCACCGCTCGCAAGGCGGGCGGCGCCCGCAAGAAGACCACGGCCCGCAAGGCCGGCACAACTCGCAAGGCAAGCTCGGCACGCAAGAGCGGCACGCGCAAGACGGCGTCCCGCTCTCGCACGGCGCGCCGCAGCTCGCGCTAAGTCGCGCCGGTGTTCGGGCCCCTCGCGTGCGGGGCCCGGACACCGCGCAACTTCCTCCACGCTTCGCCAGCCGGGTCACCGTCGCTAACGTTTGTGCTCGTGCACCCGAGAACCCTCGACCACGTCGCGTTTTGGGTCGTCGACCGCGCGCCGATCGCGGCGTTCCTCGAGCGTCACGTGGGGATGCACGTGATCGCCAACGAGGAGAACTTCACGCTGCTCGGGAGCGATGCCCGGCGTGGCAAGTTGACCCTGTTCGACTCGGAGGGACCGCGTTCGCCGGGCGTGCTCAAGCACGTCGCCCTGCGTGTCTCCGATCTTGCCGCCGCGCGATCGGCGTTGCCCGAGGGCTCGCCGGACGTTTTCGAGATCGGCGAGGGGATTTTCCTGACGCTCGTTCAGGCGCAGACCGACGTGGAGTACGACCTCGATCACGTCGCCCTCTGGTCGGCGTCGCCCGAGACGACCGCTCAGGAGTACGAGCGCTACGGCTTCAACGCGGCCGGCGACGCGCGAGTCGAGGTCGGCGGCGCCTTCATCGTGTTTCACGAGGGCGAGTCGGATGCCTCGGAGCGCCCGCTCCTGAACCATCTCGCGGTGTTGGTCGACTCCGCCGAGGATGTGATGGCCGACGCCGGGGATCTCGGGATCGAAGTCGAATCGGTCGTGGACGCGGCGAACACGTACGCGGCGTTCCTCTGGGGGCCGGAGCGCGTGCGCATCGAGTACGTCGAGCACAAGCCGACGTTCTCACTCACCTAGTGCGCGTCGCCGGTGCGGGGATGGCCGGGCTGGTCGCTGCGGCGCGCCTTCGCGAGCTCGGGCACCAGGTCACCGTTTGCGAGAAGGGGACCCGGCTGGGCGGCTCGATGCTTCTCTCCTCCGGTGTCGTCTGGCGGCATCGCGACTGGGAGGACTTCCGGAGTGAGTGCCCGGCCGGCGACGAGCGCCTGCAGCGCCTCGTCTGGGAGCGACTCGACGAGGCGATCGACTGGCTGGCCGGGAAAGGCGCGCCCGTGGTGTGGGAGCAGACCGGCAACCCGCGGACGGTCGGCAAGCGCTTCGATCCGCGCGGCACCGTCGCCGCTCTCGCGGGTGACGCCGAGCTGGCAGCCGACGGCTGCGGCGACGAGGCGACGATTCTCTGCACCGGCGGCTTTGCCGCGTCCTCCGAGCTCGTGACGCGCTATATCGCCCCGGCGGCGTCGCTGCGCTTGCGCGCGAGCCCGTGGTCGGAGGGAGACGGGCTCCGCCACGCCCTCGGCCGCGGTGGGGCGCTCAGCGCCGGGCTGGACGAGTTCTACGGCCGCAACATGCCGGACGCTCCCTGGGACGAGTCGCAGCTCGTGTCGCTCTCGCAGCTGTACGGCCGCTTTGCGCGGATCTTCGACGAAGACGGGATCGAGTTCTTCTCGGCCGACGACGTGTCGTGGTCGGAGACGAATGTCGTGCAGGCGACAGCGCGGCGGCCCGGCGCCCGGGCCTACTACGTGCTCGACGCGGCTGCGCTCGAGCAATCGGTGCGCGACCGCACCGTGCTCCAGATGGTGGAGGCTGCGCCCGCGGAGGCGCTCGTCGCCCTGGCCGACCTGCCGTTCGACCCGCCCGAAGGGGCGCTCGCGGCGGTACGGGTGATCGCCTCGATCACGCACACGATCGGCGGGCTGCGAGTGGACGAGTGCGCGCGCGTGCTGAGCGCAGACGGCGCGCCGGTGGACGGGCTCTGGGCCGCGGGCGTCGATGCGGGCGGCGTCTCGACCGGCGGGTATGCGAGCGGCCTCGCGCAGGCCCTGGTGCTCGGGCTGGCAGCGGCAGAAGACGCCGCGCGCTGAACTCGCGAACCTGGTTCCCGGCTTCGCCGGCAATCAGGTTCGGTTTCGCGAGTCTCGAGGGCGGTGCTACTTGCCGCTCACGAACACACAGCGCCGGGTGTCGCCGGGAAACGGTGAGGTGCCGACCTTGGTCACGACGAGCATGCGCTCGTCCACTTCGAGCTCGCTCCCGATCTGCGGGAGGTCGCCGTGCTCTTCGCGCACGGCATAGCCCGCAGGGGACCAGACGAAGAGGAGATAGTCGTTCCCGTCGCTCATCGGCGCCGAGCTTACCGTCGCGTTGCGTACGGCGGCAGCGTCACCACGATCACTGTCCCCGGCTCGCCGGCCTCGACCGTGATCGTCCCGTGCAGCTGCTTGACGCGCTCCTCGACGGCCTCGAACGACCGGCGGCGCCGTTCCGGCTCCGCGTCGTCGGAGATCGTCGTCTCGACGCCGTCGTCCGCGGTCGCCCGCATGCGGACCGAGATGTGGCTGACGGGACCGCGCCGAATCGCCTGGTCGAGGAGCTCTCGGATGATCGTGTAGATCGCGACCTGTGCGGTCTGGCCGATGTGCTCGGCGGCCTCGACGTCGAGGTCGATGCGGATCTCGCTCGTCGTTCCGACCTGTTCGGCAAGAGCCTGCAGCGCAGGCCCGAAGCCCTGGTCGCGCAGAACGACCGGCTCGAGCGCGAACGAGAGGTCTCGAAGCTCTCTGATCGTCGCCCGCTGGCGCTCGAGTGCCGTCCCGACGACGCTCGCCGCGTCGTCGAGCTTCCCCGTCTGGATCGCGTGCAGAGCGGCGTCGAGCATCAGCGCGATCCCCGCCAGGTTCTGCACCGGCCCGTCGTGGAGGAAGAGCGCGATCCGGCGCCGCTCGTCTTGCTCGGCTGCGATCAGCCGTTCGAGCCCATCATCGGTCAATCGATGATGGCTTCGCGCAGCGCGATCGCGACCGCGTGGGTTCGTGTGTCGGCCTCGAGCTTCGTGAGGATGTGGCGCACGTGGCTCTTCACGGTCTCCTGCGAGATGAAGAGGCGCGCGGCGACGTCGGCGTTCGACATGCCGTCGGCGAGCAGCTGGAGGATCTCCCGCTCACGTCCGGTGAGCATGTCGGTCTGGTCCTTGCCGGCGAGGAACGCAGGCATCAGGGCCGGGTCGACGTAGCCGTCGCCCTGGGCGACCTTCTCGATCGCGCGCACGAGCGTCTGGTGCGGGGCCTCTTTGAGGATGTAGCCCTTGGCGCCGGACTCGAGCCCGCGGCTGAGCAGCGAACGCTCCGAGTACGCCGTGAAGATGAGCACCTTCGACTCGGGCACGCGCTCGGTCAGGAGCTTCGTCGCCTCGAGCCCGTCCATGCCCGGCATGCGAACGTCCATGATCACGACGTCGGGCTTTCGGCGCTCGGCCATCTCGACCGCGCTGGCGCCGTCTGCCGCCTCGCCGACGACGCGGATATGCGGTGCGCGGGAGAGCGAGAGGCGCAGGCCCTCGCGTACGACCTCGTGGTCGTCGACGATCAGCGTCGTGATCTCATCGGCCATGCCGGGCAATCCTATGCTGAAAGGAGAGAAAGCTGTTCGGGGCGTGCCGGCGGCAGCAGCGGCTCGGGTCTCCGGTCGCCGATCCTGTGCGCACGGGCGAGTCGCCGCACCTCGTCCTTGGCCGGTTGGGCGACCGCCCGCTGCAGGTAGGCGCTTCCGGCATACAGCCGCTCGTACTCCGGCAGCAGTTCGGGCCAGTCGCGGGCAAGGCACGACATGAAGTGCTCGCGCGTCCCGGGACGAAGGTGAAGGAGGTTCGCCCAGACGCCGCACGCCCCGGCCTCGCGCGCAGCCTCGACCACGCGGGCGAGTTGGCTCGGGTGGTCCGAGAGACCGGGGAGGAGGGGCGCCATGCCGACGCCGGCCCGCACGCCGCCCTGCACGAGCTCGTGAAGGGCGCGCAGTCGTTGTCGCGGCGGTGCGGTGCCCGGTTCGGTCGTCCGCCAGACGTCGTCATCGACGGTCGGCACCGAGAACGTGACGGAGACGTCCACACGGCGTGACGCCGCAGCGAGCACGTCGACGTCGCGGACGATCAGCGGGCCGCGCGTGATGATCGAGAACGGCTGACCTGCCTCCGACAGCACCTCGATGCAGGCCCGAGTCAGCCGGTAACGGCCCTCCGCAGGCTGGTACGGATCCGTGGCGGCGCCGATCACGACGCCGTCGTCCCGCGGCCCCGTGCGCTGCAGCTCTCGCCTCAGCACGTCCGCGATGTTCGGCTTGACCCTGATCGAGGTGCCGTAGCGGTCGTCGGAGGGGCGGTCGGCGCGCCGCTCGAAGCTGCGGACGTAGCAAAAGGTGCAGCGGTGGACGCAGCCCATGTAGGGGTTGAGCGACCACTCGAAGGGCATTCCCTTGACTCGGTTGAGCGCGGCCTTGCACGGCTCTTCGCGGTAGGTGACCCGCATCCAGCGATGATACGAACATACGTTCGATCTGTCCAGGGCCCGGGTATACTCGGCTGACTGATTCGCGTGGACGACGATCTGCCGCCCAGTACGCGCGCGCCCGTGGGGCGCGACCTCCCGTGACGTTCGCCCTGGAGATGCTGGCCCTGTTCGGGCTGGTGCTGCTGAACGCCTTCTTCGTGGCGGCGGAGTACGGCCTCGTCACGTCGCGGCGAACGCGGATCATGGAGCTCGAGCACGAGGGCAACCGCCACGCGCGGGCGGTGCTGCGGATCACGAGCAACCCACCGCGCTTCATCGCGGCCATGCAGCTCGGCGTGACGATTTCATCGCTCGCAATCGGCGCCCTGGGCGAGCAGGTGCTCGCGCACCACCTCGACACCGTGATGGCGTCCTTCCTCGCCGTGATCCTCGCGCTGCTGATCGTCACGTACCTGCACGTCGTGATCGGCGAGCTCGTGCCGAAGGGGATCGCACTCGGCCACCCCGAGCGGACCGCGCTCGCGCTCTCGACGCCCGTGCACTGGTTCTTCCTGGTCTTTCGGCCGTTGATCTGGACCCTGCAGGAGTCGACGGCGCTGATCCTGCGGGCGCTCGGCCTCGAGCCGCCCGGCGCCGAGCACGAAGCCCACTCCGAGGCGGAGCTGCGCATGCTGCTCAGCTCCTCGGCGGAGCAGGGGGAGATCGAGCACGAGGAGCAGGAGATGCTCTACAAGGTCTTCGACTTCGCCGACAAGGAAGTCTCGGATGTGATGGTCCCTCGCCCGGAGGTGGTGGCGATCTCGATCGCCCTGCCGGCCGAGGAGGCGCTCAAGGCCGTGCTCGAGTCGCCGTACACGCGCTATCCCGTCTACCGCGAGACGCTGGACGACATCGTCGGCGTCCTGCACATCCGCACACTGATCGAGGCGATGCACGATCGCGGGATCAGCCTCGTCGACGTCGAGTCGCTCGTACGCCCCGCGTACATGGTCCCGGAGACCAAGGACCTCGGCGCGCTCTTGACGGAGTTCCGGCGTACGAACCAGCATCTCGCCGTCGTGATCGACGAGTACGGCTCGATGGAGGGCATCGTCACGCTCGAGGATCTGCTCGAGGAGATCGTCGGCGAGATCGAGGACGAGTTCGACCTGCCCGACGAGACCGTGGAGCGGATCGACGAGGACACGATTCGGATCGACGGCACGTTCCCGATCGACGATTTCAACGAGCGTTTCCACTGCGACCTGCCGGAGGAGGACTACCACACGATTGCGGGCTTCGTCTTCGGCGAGCTCGGGCGTGCGGCCGAGCCGGGCGACGAGGTGGCGCACGATGGACTGCGCTTCCAGGTCGACTCGGTCGAAGGGCAGCGGATCCATCGGCTGACCGTCACCTTCCGGTCCTGGCACCACCGCGAGCCGCCCCCGCCGGGCGAAGAGCAGGCCGGCTGAAGACTGCCGCTGTGTCTGACACCGACGGTGTCAGACACCTTTCCGACTGCCCGGCTTCGCCGGGCAGCGTCCTTCTAGCCCCAGGACGTCTCGGTCATCGGCCGGAGCGCCGTCTCGAGCATCCGGAAGTGCCGTGGCCGCTCGAGCACGAAGACGCACACCTCCGCGACGTCCTCGGCAGTCATCATCCCCGGCAGCACGTCCGGCGTCCGCCCTCGCCCCGCTTCGAGCGCGAAATCGGTGGCGACGCCGCCGGGGCAGACGTTGGTGCAGCGGATCCCCTGCCCACGCAGCTCGTGGTCGAGGGCCCGCGTGAACCCGACCTGCCCGAACTTCGACGCACAGTAGACCGCTTCGTTCGGGAGCCCGCGCCGGCCCGCTTCGGAGGCGAGAGTGATCACGTCGCCTTCGCGGCCGGCCATGTGCGGCAATGCGGCCCGGATCGCATAGAGGGTCCCCTTCAGGTTGACGTCGATCATCTCGTCGAGGTGCTCCCGCGAGAGATCGAGGAATGCGCCGTAGGCGCCTACGCCGGCGTTCGCGACGACGATGTCGATGCCCCCGAACTCCGCCGCGGTGGCGCTGCAGAGTCGCTCGAGGGCGTCCAGGTCGCGCACGTCGCACCGCTGCGCGACCGTGCGGTCGAGCCCGAGGTCGCCGCCGCGCCGTGACGCGAGCCCGAGGTTGACGCCCCGTGCGTGGAGCATGTGAGCGAGCGCGGCGCCGATGCCGCGGCTTGCCCCGGTGATGACTGCCGTCTTGCCTGCGAGCGTCATTGGTGATCCTCCAGTGGAAGCAGAGTTGGATAGAGAGTGCGGTAGCGGCCGTAGCCGGCCTCGTAGGCGGAGACCCACGCGGGATCCGGCTCGAGCCGGTCTCGCACCCGCACGCAGCGCGAGACCGCTTCGCTCGTGTTGGCGAAGACCCCTGCCCGCACGCCGGCGAGCAGCGCCGCGCCGAAGGCCGAGCCCTCTTCCGAGACCGTGCGCTCGAGGGGCAGATCGAGGACCGCCGAGACGATGCGGAGCCACAGCTCGCTCCGCACTCCGCCACCGGAGACGCGCCCGACCTCGGGGCGGACGCCAAGCGCGCGCAGCAGCTCGAGCGAGTCGCGGAGGCCGTACGCCACTCCCTCGAGCATCGCCCGCCAGAGCGCGCCGCGGTCGTGGCGAACCGAGAGCCCGGTGAAGGCGCCGCGTGCGTTTGCGTCGGCGTGCGGCGTTCGCTCGCCCGCGAGATACGGCGCAAAGAGAAGGCCCTCCACGCCCGGCTGCCACCCGGCGGCCTCCGCATCGAGCGTCTGCAGATCCGCGTCGAGCGCCTGGCGAAGCCAGGCTGCCGATCCGGCCGCGCTCAGCATCACGCCCATCGCATGCCAGGTGCCGGGCACCGCGTGGCAGAAGACGTGCACGCGGGCCTCGGGGTCGGGCGCGTACGACGGCAGCACCGCGAACACGACCCCGGACGTGCCCAGCACCACGGACACCGGCCCCGGCGCCGTGATCCCGATTCCCAGGGCCGCAGCCGCCTGGTCGCCCGCGCCGGCGATCTCGGACGACTCGTGCGCGGGTGGCAGCCAGTCGAGCGGCACCTCGAGCGCTTCGCAGACCTCCTCCGACCACCGTCGCCCTGCGACGTCGAAGAGCAGCGTCCCGGAAGCGTCGGCTACGTCGATCGCATGCTCACCGCTGAGCCGGAGCCGGACGTAGTCCTTCGGCAGCAGCACATGGCGGATCCGCGCGTATGTCTCCGGTTCGTGCGTGCGTAGCCAGAGCAGCTTCGGCGCCGTGAACCCGGTGAGGGCCCGGTTGCCCGTGAGCGCGATCAGCCGGTCGAGCCCGACGCGCGCCTCGATCTCCGCGCACTCGGCTGCCGTTCGCTGGTCGTTCCAGAGAATCGCCGGCCGCAGCACCCGTTCGTCGGAGCCGAGCGTCACGAGCCCGTGCATCTGGCCGGACAGGCCGACCGGGCCGTTCGGCAGGCGCGCGAGACAGGACTGGGCGGCGCGCCACCAGTCCTCTGGATCCTGCTCCGACCAGCCGGGCTGCGGCGTCGAGAGCAGGTAGCCCTCGTCCGCCGTCGCGAGCACCTCGCCCTCCGGCGAGATCGCGACCGCCTTGACGCCGGTCGTGCCGACGTCGAGGCCGATGAGGGCTTGGGCCTCAGGCACCCAGCGCTGCGTACACGAGCTCGTACGCCTTGACGGCGTCCTTCTCCTGCTGCGCCGCCCGGAGCGCGGTCTCGTCGATCTTCGCCGCGACGCCGTCGATGAACCGCCACTGGAGGACGGAGCGCTTCACGGCGCCGACGGCATCCTCGGTGTACGGGTACAGGTCGAGGCCGAGACGCTCTCCGTTCGACCCGTAGCCGACGCGGCGCAGCTCGAGGGCCAGCTCGAGCGTCTCCATGAAGGCGGTGGCGCCGACCATGTTGTCGTCGTCGAAGGTGCCCCAGCCGGAGTTGCCGTGCTGGTGGCCGAGCAGGCCGTCGGCGGCCAGGAGCGCCGCGTACTCGGCGAGGTTCTCGCCGTTCATGATCAGGTGCTGCCAGTCCATGTTGACCTTGATGTTGTCGATGCCCTGGACGCGCAGCGTGTGGATGACGTGCAGGGTCATGCCGATGTTGCGCATGAAGATCTTCATCGCCGGCTCGGAGTTCTTGTGCTCGAGGAAGATCGTGACGCCGCGCCCGCTCGCGTGCTGGGCGGCCTCGCCGACGCCGTCGATGAACCGCTTCCAGGAATCCGCGTAGCCCGTCTGGAACGGGTAGTTGTAACCCTCGATCCCGGGCCAGATGATGAAGTGCGCGCCCACGTCGGCGGCCAGGTCGATGCCGTCGGTCGTCAGGCGGAGCGCTTCGGCCCGCGTCGCGTCGGCCGGGGACGAGAAACCGCCCTTGGCAAAGAGTGGATTAAGGTGCAGGCCGCTCGCGATGCAGTACATGCCGTGGCCCTCGAGCGCCTGCTGCACGTCCTCGAGGTTCTCCCGCGAGACCTCCTGCGGATAGTGGAACTCGTAGTCGTCGATCAGGTCGCCGAGGCCTTGCACCGCTGTGCGGACCTTCTGCACCGTGGAGGCCCCTGCGAGCTCGGGCTTGTACCCGCCCGGGTTGAAACGCGTCGCCATCGCACCGAAGGCCCAGATTCCGAGGCTCGTCTTCATCGGGCCGAGCCTACCCCTTCACCACATTCCGCGACGTCCAACTTGACGTGGAGCGTGGAATACGCGACCTTTCCAGGCACAGGAACCCCCCGTCAGCCAAGAACGGAAGAGAAGGAGATCATCTTGAGGAAAGTTTCCCGCAGGGTTACTGCCCTGCTGCTCGTGTCCCTGGCCGTGGCGGGACTCGCGACGCTGATCGTCACGAGTGCGACTGCGAGCACGAAGAAGAAGGCGGCAAGCGTGCAGGTCTGCGTCCTGCTTCCGGACACGAAGTCGTCCGTCCGCTGGGTCCAGTTCGACGCCCCGGCGATGAAGGCCGCCTTCAAGAAGGCCGGCGTCACCGCGTCGATCAACAACGCCCTCAACGACCCGCTCAAGCAGAAGGCACAGGCGCAGGCCTGTATCGCAGCGGGCGCCACGGTCGTCATCGAGACGGCGCTCGACAACGGCTCCGCCGCGTCGATCGAGAAGCTCTTCACCTCGAAGGGCGGCAAGGCGATCGACTATGACCGCCAGGTCACCGGCGGTACCGCGTCGATCTACGTGACGTTCGACGGCAAGGCGGTCGGCAAGGCCCAGGCCGCCGGTGTCATCGCCGCGATGAAGGCGAAGGGGACGTACCCGGGCGGCACGGTCGCCCAGCTGTGGGGCGGCCAGACCGACCAGAACGCGTACTGGTTCCAGTCCGGCAACCTCGCCGTCTTCAACCCGCTCTTCGCAACGAAGAAGATCAAGCGGGGCCCGCAGCAGTTCGTGCCTGACTGGGATGCGAACAATGCGGCGACCATCTTCAACCAGATGCTCGTGAAGACGAGCAACAACATCCAGGGCGTGCTGGCGGCGAACGACAACATCGCCGGCGCCGTCATTGCCGACCTGAAGGCCAAGCACCTCAACCCGCTCCCGCTCTCCGGGCAGGATGCGTCGGTGGGTGGTGTCCAGAACATCATCTCCGGCTGGCAGACCGGCACGGTGTACAAGTACGTGCCCGACGAGGCGAACGCTGCAGCTCAGGCTGCGGTCGATCTCATCAAGGGCAAGAAGCCGAAGTCGAACGGGACCCGGCCGAACGGCAAGCATCCGGAGCCGACCAATGCGCTGCCGGTGATCTGGATCACGAAGGCCAACTACACCCGCCTCTTCACGGACAAGTTCCTGAAGCGGAGCGACGTGTGCGTCGGCACGTTCAAGCAGTACTGCAAGTAGGATCACGCACGATCCGTGGTGGAGGCGCCTCTCGGGGCGCCTCCACCACGACTAAACGACGATGAGCGAGACCCCACTTCTCCAACTCCGCGGGATCACGAAGACCTTCGGTTCGGTCGAGGCGCTGACCGACGTCGACTTCGAGGTCGGTTCCGGCGAGGTGATGGCGCTGGTCGGCGACAACGGCGCCGGCAAGTCGACACTGATCAAGTGCATCGCCGGCACTCATGCCTACGACAGTGGGCAGATCTTCTTCGAGGGCCAGGAGGTCCACGTCCACGGCCCGAAGACCGCGGCCGGCCTCGGGATCGAGGTCGTCTACCAGGATCTCGCCCTCTGTGACAACCTCGACGTCGTCCAGAACATGTACCTCGGGCGCGAGGTGAACAAGTGGCAGATCCTCAACGAGGCGGCGATGGAGCACACGACTGCGTCGACTCTCAAGAGCCTTGCGGTGACGACGATCTCGTCGATCCGCCAGCCGGTCGCGACGCTCTCCGGCGGGCAGCGTCAGTCCGTCGCGGTCGCGAAGGCAGTCCAGTGGAACTCGAAGCTCGTCATCCTCGACGAGCCGACCGCGGCTCTCGGCGTCGCGCAGACGGAGCAGGTGCTCGCCCTCGTCCGCCGCCTCGGCGAGCAGGGGCTAGCAGTCGTGATCATCTCGCACAACCTGCACGACATCTTCGAGACGGCCGATCGGATCACGGTGCTCCGCCTCGGAAGGAACGTCGGCATCTTCGACCGCCGCACGACGACACAGCAGGCGGTCGTCGAGGCGATCACCGCAGGCGCGCCGACGAAGGTCTCGGGCATCCCGCAAGCGCCGGGCGTCGGAGGTGAGGCATGACATCCGTGGACGTCGTCGGCCCTGATGGCCCGAAGCAGGCCGACGCGGAAGAGCCTTCGGGCGGCGGCCTCACCGGTCTCTACCAGAAGGCGCTCTTCAACGCCAAGACCGGCAACCTCGGCTCGGCGCCGATCATCGTCGGCGAGGTCCTCGTCGTCATCCTCTTCGGACTGACCGCGACGAACTTCTTCACGGCGGTCAACTTCACCAACTTGATCAACGAGTCGGCCGGCACGGCGATGCTCGCCTTCGGCGTCGTCTTCGTCCTGCTACTGGGCGAGATCGACCTGTCGATCGGGTACCTGGCAGGCATCGGTGCACTCGTCGTCGCGGAGCTCCAGCTGCCGGGGAGCGGCCACCAGTTGCCCGGCATCCTCGCAATCGTGATCGCTGTCGCGGTCTGTGCGGCGATCGGAGGCGTGCAGGGATCGATCGTCGCGTTCGTGGGGGTGCCGTCGTTCGTCGTCACGCTTGCCGGCTTTCTGATCTGGCAGGGCGTGATCCTCAACCAGCTCGAGCAACGCGGCACGATCATCATTCAGGACCGCTGGATCAACTACACCGACAGCTACGCGTTCTCGCACTTCGGCGGCTACTTGATCGCGCTGATCGTCACGGCTCTGTATCCGTTCAGCGTCTTCTACAAGCGGATCGCCGCGCGCGGCACCCAGATCGCGAATGTGAACTGGACTGCGTTCGTGTTGAAGACGGCGGGAATCGCTGTCGTCGCGTTCGGTACCGTCGCGATCGCGAACCACGGCAAGGTGATCGCGACGTCGCTCGGCCTGCCGCTTTCGGGCGTGATCGTGATCATCTTCTTCATCCTGCTGACGTTCCTCGCGAAGTGGACGACGTTCGGACGTCACGTCTACGCAGTCGGCGGGAACGCCGAGGCTGCCCGCCGCGCCGGCATCAACGTGCCGCGCATCCGCGTGCTCGTCTTCATGCTCTCCGGTGCGATGGCCGCGCTGGGTGGGATCATCTTCGCCTCGCAGGTGAACTCGGTGGCGCTGACCTTCCCGCCGGGCAACCTGCTGCTGAACGCGATCGCCTCGGCCGTGATCGGCGGCGTGAGCCTCTTCGGCGGCCGCGGCGAGGTCCGCGGCGCGCTGCTCGGCGCCCTGCTGATCGGCACGCTCCAGAACGGTCTGAACACGCTCAGCGTGTCGAACGGGTGGATCTACATCATCACCGGCCTCGTGCTCCTGGGCGCCGTGACACTCGACACGGTCGCCGTTCGCCTCCAGGCCCGCTCCGGCCGCTAACTCACAGCAGCGTTTCGAGCAGGGGACGCTCGTGCAAGGTTGAGTTCGCTCGTCTGACCTAGAGTTCGCACGTGGCGTTGCTGCGACGCTATTGGCGAGGGCTCGGCCGTTGGCTTCGGCTCTCTCAGCCCGGCCGAGCACTGTTCACCGCAGCGTTCCTCTTCGGGGTCGCGGAAATCATCTTCGTACGCGCCCAGGGCGACCGGGAGGGTGGCGCACCCGGCGTTGTCTTGGCGCTCGTGCTGGCCGGTGTGGTTGCCCTCGATGCCGTCGGCCGTGGAGTCCTCGCTGTTGCACGCCGTCTCACCTTGAGCGATGGGTTCAGGCGTCTGTGAGACTCGGTTGGTCGGTCCGTCAGGGGCCGTTGCCAGGCTAGGTGGTCTTCGTGCCGTTCGTGACTCATCAGGCGTCGGGCCGCGGTTGCGTGCCTTGGGAATGAATCGTCCGAGCGTGCACGGCGACGCCGGCCTGGCGCCCGCTGTTGGCTTGATCAGGAGCTTGTCCGCCTTCTCGGCGTGACTCATCACAGACCTGCCACGCGGTTTCCCTGCTCCAGACCGGCGTACCGGACCCTACGAGTCGGAGGATCGGTCGGGATGCTTGCAGACGAACTGGACTACGTGGTCGGTGTCGACACTCATCGCGATCAACATGTGCTCGCGATCGTCGCCGCAGCGACAGGCGCTGTGATCGCGCAGCGATCGCTGCCAACAAACGCTCGCGGCTACGCCGAAGCCGTGCGCTTTGCCGAGGTGTACGCGCCGGGCGCGCGTATCTGGGCGGTCGAGGGCGCGGGTCACTACGGCGCCGGCCTGGCTCGCTTCTTGAGCGCTCGAGGTGAGCTCGTACACGAGAGCGGACGGAGCAACCGTGCCGAGCGGCGGTTGCGCGGCAAGGACGACTCGCTCGACGCGACCGGGGCGGCCCGCTCGGCGCTCGCGAGCAAACAGCCAGCACTGCCGCGGTCAGGCGAGCGGCAAGAGGCTCTGCGCCTGCTTCTGCTCGCACGGCGCAGCGCGGTCGACGTACGCCGAGTCGCGCTCGTGCAACTCCGCAGCGTGATCGTGACCGCACCCGAGGGCCTGCGCGCCGAGCTGCGGCGGTTACCGCTTGGAGAACTCCTTCGACGCTGCAGCCGCTTCCGCCGCTCGAGCTCACGCACACCCGACCAGCTGGCCACCATCCTCGTGCTCCGCACGCTCGCACAACGGATCCAGGCGGCAACCCAGGAGGCTGCCGAACTCGAACGCGAGATCCTCGCTCACGTGCGGGCGCTCGCTCCCGACCTCCTCAGCGAGCCCGGCGTCGGCCCGATCGTGGCCGCACAACTGATCGTCACCTGGTCACACCACGGTCGCGTGTCCTCCGAAGCCTGCTTCGCACGACTCGCCGGCGTCGCGCCGCTCCCAGCCTCAAGCGGCCTCACGACACGCCACCGGCTCAGCCGCGGCGGCGACCGCCAGCTCAACCGCGCCCTCCACACCGTTGTCTTGCACCGCCGCCAACACGACCCCGCCACCCGCGACTACATCGCCCGCCGGGTCGCCGAAGGCAAAACAACACGCGACGCCGTCCGGCTTCTCAAGCGCTACCTCGCCCGCCACCTCTACCGCGTCATGGAGAACTCGAGCCCACTCACCACTTGACAGTCATAGGAGCTTCATTCCTGAACTGTGAGTGTGGGCGACATGGTGTCTGACACCACTGGTGTCAGACACCACTTCGAGTCGCGCTGCGGTCAGGGTGCGCTCGCATCACTGGCCCATCCGAGCGCCCTCGAGCTTCGCAAGTCAGGTACCTGGTACCTGAGGTACCAGGTACCCATCTTTCGGAACCGCTGCTCTCTCAGGGGCCCGTTGGAGTCGCAACCCCGACCCTTCGCTGTGGGACGGCGAGTCGGGCCCGTCCGTAACGGTCCCGAGACGCCCGCTTTGTAGAGTCAGCGCGGTGATTCCCGGTTTGCGCCTCCCGGCCGTTGTGGCTGCGCGCGCTCTCGGCGGCTACGTTCTGTTGGCCGTCGCGGCCGGCGTTGTACTGACGGTGCTTGCGCACGACCTACGCGCTTCGTTCGACGGCGTGCTGCTGGTCGTGGTCGTCGTGGTCGGCGGAGTCGGTTACGTGGTCGCGCGCCGGCAGGCTGCGAACCCGATCGGTTGGCTCCTCCTCGCCGCTGCCGCGCTCTTCGCGCTCTATGCGGTGGGGGTCCTCTATACCGTGCTCGACTACCACCGGCACGGCGGCAGCCTGCCGCTCGGGCGAGTCGCGCTCGCCGTCGAGCCGAGCTGGTCGCTCGGGGTCGTTCTGCTCGGCCTCGCCGTCGCTGTGTTCCCGAACGGGACGATCGAGTCGAAGCGCTGGCGGATCGCCGTGATCGTCTATCTCGCCGCCGGCGCCTGGTTCGCCGGGCTCTGGTCGCTCTCGCAGGCGACGCTCCACGTCGGCCGCGGCTTCGATGTCGATGGGGTCGGGAACTACCTCGGAACGCAGACCGGCTTTCCGGGCCTGATCGCCGGGGTCGGCTGGGCCGCGACGCCGTTGGTCATCGTCCTCTTCGCCGCCTTCGTCATCCGCCAGTGGGCGGCTTGGCGACACGCCGCGGGTGAGCGACGCCAGCAGTTGACTTGGCTGATGGCCGGCGGCGCCGTGTCGATCGCCTCGATCCTCGTGGTCGTGAACACAAATGTGAGCAGCCACTGGCGGATCGTGACCGACGTCGTCGCGCTCGGACTCACCGCCATCCCACTCGCGATCGGGATCGGGATCCTCAAGTACCGCCTGTACGACATCGACCGCCTGATCAGCCGCACCCTCTCGTGGGCGATCGTGACCGGGCTCCTGGTCATGCTCTTTGCCAGCATCGTGGTGCTCGCGACCGACGTGCTGCCCTTCTCGTCGCCGGTGGCTGTTGCCGCATCGACGCTCGCAGTCGCCGCTCTGTTCAATCCGCTGCGCGGCCGCGTGCAGCGAATCGCCGACAGGCGCTTCAACCGGGCGCGCTACGACGCGGAGGCGACTGTGTCCGCCTTCGGCAACCGGCTGCGGGACGCTGTCGATTTCGACACGATCCGGGCGGAGCTACTCGGCACCGTCCACCGCTCATTCCAGCCCACGCACACGTCCATGTGGCTACCGCTGAGCGGCAGTTCCGATCCCAGCCATTCCCATTCCTCTCCCCGCCCGAGAGGGGGAAGCCCCCGCCCCTAGATCCGCACGGAGGATCGACGCTTTGACGGCTCCTGGATGAGCCACAGCCCAAACCGTCGCGACGGACGCGGCCGAGGCGATGCGGCCTCGGCGTCATGCAGTTGGCGCCACAGCTCCTGTTTGCTCAGCGCGACCGAGACACGCTCGGCGTGATCGATCGCTCA
Source organism: uncultured Thermoleophilia bacterium (assembly GCA_963821575.1). Lineage (GTDB taxonomy): Bacteria > Actinomycetota > Thermoleophilia > Gaiellales > Gaiellaceae > PALSA-600. Next base: position 402,514 of record CAWGEJ010000011.1, on the reverse strand, counting down.
GCTGTTATAGGTGGCGATGGAGATTCGCATTGTCGTAAGCGTACGCTCCCCCGCAGTCCACGGTCGTTCCCGCACTAGAGCTGGGCGATGACCTCGCAAACGTCGGCGCTCAGAAAGACCGCAGGCGCCGCCTCCATCGTCCGGAGTGAGTTGAAGACTGTCTCCGCGGTTCGCGCATCGTCTTCGTTCTCGAAGAGCCAGAACGAATGCTGGATCAGCTTGCCGGAGTCGTCCGACGCGCGAGCCCAGTACGCCGTCTTGCTGCCAGACATGTTGCCGACGAGGCCGGGGCCGTGCTCGCGTGCCATCGTCGCGGTTTCGTCTTCACGGCCCGGCTTGATCTCGACACGACCAATGAGCGCGTACATCCGGCCTCCTTCGATTGTCCACCCGATACTTTCGCATCGAGCGGCCGCGTGCCGGGACCGGCGGTGAGCGAAGATCTGCCGGTGCGGAGGATTGTGGTGATTGCAAGCGCGAGCGGGAATGGCAAGACGACTCTCGGCCGGCAGCTTGCTGATCGACTGAGCGTCCCGTTCGTCGAGCTTGACGAGCTTGTGCATGGGCCAGGGTGGGTGGAGACCTCCGACGAGGACTTGCGCGCCCGGCTTGTTCCTCTGCTTGCGGGCGACGGCTGGGTCGCCGACGGCGCATATCAGCACAAGCTGGGCGATTTCGTGCTCGACCAAGCCGACACCGTTGTCTGGCTGGATCTCCCGCTCCATGTCTGGCTGCCGCGTCTGACGCGGCGCACGTGGCGGCGGCTGCGAGGACGGGAGCAGCTCTGGAACGGCAACCGGGAATCGCTCACAACCGCCTTCTGGGGGCGCGAGTCGCTGTTTGTGTGGGCGATCCGTTCACACTTCCGTCGCCGCAGGGAGTGGCCGGATGCTCTATCCAACCGGTACGTCGTTCGGCTCAGGAGTCGTCGCGAGGTCGAAGCCTTCCTTCGGAAGGCGGTACAGCAGCCCGCCTGACTGCTCGCAGGCGTGACCCCCGTGCGCATGAGAGGATCCTGCGATGCAGGTCGGCGACACGGCGCGGCGTTCCCGCTCGATCAGCGATCGCGACATCGAGCTGTTCACCGAGCTGACCGGCGACCGTAACCCCCTTCACTACGACGCGGACGCGGCCGCCAGGAGCCGCTTCGGCGGGATCATCGTCCAGGGCGGCGTCACTTCCGGGCTTCTGAACGCGGTGGTCGCCGAAGACCTGCCCGGTCCCGGCAGCGTCTTCCTGCACGTCGATTGGAGCTTCCGCGCGCCTGTGCGGCCGGGGGATGTGATCACCGCTGAAGTCGAGGTGCTCGAGCTCCGCGAGGACAAGCCGATCTCGACCCTGCGGACGACGATCTCGAACCAGGACGACGTCGTCGTGCTCGAGGGGACAGCCCTCGTCTACCAGGCCCCCCTCTAGAACCGGCGGCTCTGGCGTCATTGCCGAGCGCAGGCGCATCCCAGCGCCCTCAGCTTCGCCAGCCAGGTACCTGGTACCTGAGGTACCAGGTACCGATCCATGGGTCATGCCGGACAGAGTTGCGTAGCATCCGTGCGCGTGGAGGAAGGGCTGCGCACCGGCGGATGTCTCTGCGGGGCGGTCCGCTACAGCGTTCGCGGTGACCCTGTCCATGTCCGGCGCTGCCACTGCGCGGGCTGCAGGAAGGAGTCCGGCAGCGCGTTCAGCGTGTATGCCCAGTGGCCCGTCGAGGCGTTCGAGATGAGCGGCGAGATCTCGAGCTATGACGGTCGCGGCTTCTGCCCGCGCTGTGGGTCACGGCTCATCGACACAGCTGACCCTGGCGACACGTGCGTCGAGATCCGGATCGGAAGTCTGGATGACGCGCCGTTCGAGCTGAAGCCCGAAGACGAGATCTGGGTGAAGCGCCGCGAAAGTTGGATACCGCCCGTCGAGGGTGCAGCCCAGCACGACGAGAGTGAGGCGTAGGATCGGCGGATGGCCACGCGCGATGAACTGGCGGCGTTCAACGAGCGGTTCAGCGCAGCGCTCGCCGGCCAGGACGCCGATGCCGTCGTCGACTTGTACACCGACGACGCGCGGCTTCTCTTCACCGGGATGCCGATGGTCCGCGGCCGGGACGCGATCGCGAAGCTGATGGGCGCATGGCTCGCCGAGAGCCCGCATCACATGACATTCCGCACCGGCGACATCTGGGAGGCCGGCGACATCGTCGTCGACGTCGGCACGTACGACTCGCCGCGCGGCACCGGCAAGTACGTCGTCCTGTACGAGCGGCAGGCCGACGGGTCGCTCAAGCTGGCCGTCGACGCGGTCTCGCTCGACGGCGACCCGTCGTAGCGACAACCCGTCCGGTCACCTCACGAGCGCTCAACCGTCCAACCGTGCTCGTGAAAGGCGGCGACTAGATGTAGTTCCTGGAGACGTTGTTCAGTCGGGAGCCGGGTGGCTGTTTGCCGAGGCTGGCGTGTGGTCTGAGGTAGTTGTAGTGGTTTAGCCAGATCGGTAGCGCTCGGGCGCGTTCGGAGCTGTTTGCGTAGAGGCGGGCGTATGCCCAGCCGCCGAGCAGGGTTTGGATGAAGCGTTCGGCTTTGCCGTTGGTGCGCGGCCGGCGTGGCTTGGTCCGGCTGTGGCGGATGCCCAACGCGCGACAAGCGAGGGCGTGCGCGTGTGAGCGGTAGGCGGAGCCGTTGTCGGTCATCACTCGTTCGACTTGTACGCCCTGGGCTGCAAACCACTCGAGCGCACGCCGCAGGAAGCCGATCGCGGTCAAGGCGCGCTCGTCGGCCAAGACCTCGACGTAGGCCAGGCGGCTGAAGTCGTCAACGCAGACGTGCACGTACTCGTAACCGGCGCCCTCCTCGAAGCGGCCGGGGCCGCGGCCCAGCAGTCGGTGCCCGGGCCGGGTGAAGCGGCCGAGCTTCTTGACGTCGATGTGGACGAGCTCGCCTGGCCGCCCGCACTCGTAGCGGTTGGGCGGCTCGAGTGGCTCCAGACGAGAGCGTTTCCCGAGACCGATCCGCTTCAAGACCGCAGAGACGGTCGAGAGCGGCATCCGCGAGCACCTCGGCGATCTCGGCGGCCGTCATCCGCAGCCGCCGCAACAACTCGATCATCCGCACACACTCGGCAGCCGTCCGACGCGGGCTCCGATGCGGCACCGAGGAACGATCAACCAAGCCGGCACGCCCCTCACGGCGATAGCGAGCAAGCCACTTCGCCGCCGTCCGTTCGCTGACGCCGGCCGCCTCGGCCGCAGCCGCCACCGTCCAACGCTGCTCACACACCCGCTCGACGATCAACAGCCGAGAATGCAGGCAGGTCCTCGCGTTACCGTGAAGCCTCATCTGGGTCCTCCTCTGGAGCTGGGGTGTCGACAACCACCAGCCTCCAGGGAGACCCGGATGAACAACCTTCCTAGGAACTACAACTAGACGATCCAGTGGCCGTCTTCCTGGACGACGCGGCCGTCGAGCTCGATCCGGCCGCCACGGCGTAGATCCTTGACGATGTCCCAGTGGAGAGCCGATTCGTTCGTTCCCCCGAGGTCGGCGAATCCCGCACCGAGCGCAATGTGGATTGAGCCGTCGATCTTCTCGTCGAAGTAGACGTTGCCCATGTAGCGGGTGATCCCCGGATTGCAGCCGATGCCCAGCTCGCCGATCCGGCGTGCGCCGTCGTCGGTATCGAGCGTCTGGATCAGGAACTCTTCCTCGGTCTCAGCCGACGCGTCGACGACTCGACCCTTCGAGAAGCGCAGCCTGACGCCGCGCAGCTGGCGGCCGCTCCGGAGCTGCGGGAACTCGGTGAACGCGATCGTGCCTTCTGCCGAGTTCTCGACCGGGCAGCCGAAGAACTCGCCGCCCGGAATGTTCCCGATCCCGGCGTCCACCTCTGTGCGGCGGCCGGCCATCGAGAGGCGCAGGTCGGTGCCCTCGCCGACGATGCGTACCTCCTCGGCGGCGTCGAAGAGCGCCGCGTAGCGGGAGAGCCGAGCGTGCTCGGCCTCCCAATCGAGCAGCACCGAGCCGTAGAGGAAGTCCTCGAACGCCGCCAGCGTCATCCCGGCGTCCTGCGCCAGCGCCGGCGTCGGGAACCAGCACATGACCCACGGAAAGTCGTTCGCGTTCACCCGCGCGATGGACGGCCCGTAGGCCCGCTGCACCGTCGCTGTCCGCTCCGCAGCGATGTCAATTCCGTCGCGAGTGTTCTCCGGTGCAGCGATGGCGAGCAGCGCGTCACAGTGGTCGAGTGCGTGCACGTCGATCGCCGCGGGCTCAGCGATCGTCTCGAGCGGCGCCTGGCGTAGCCAGTCCCGGTGGTAGACGAGGCCTCCCCCGAACGTCAGCCGCAGCAGCGGGTAGGCGCCACGCTGCCCCAGCTGGCGAGTGACCTCCTCGAGCAGCGGCCGCGCCTGCGGATACCCCCACACGAGGACTTGCCAGCCGGGTTCGACGTGCAGGCAGGTGTCGAGCAGGAGGGTTGCGTACTGCTCGACGCGGGAGTCCGCCACGGCGCACGATGCTAGCGGGTTGCCGGGCCGGTTAGGTTGTCGGGGAATGGTCGCTCTCGACGTGCAGGCGTTCGTGCGTGCCAACCTGCCGCGGCCGCCCGCGCGATTGCTCGAGATCGGCGCCGGCGACGGCGAGCTGGCGCGCACGCTTGCCGATGCCGGCTACGACGTGCTCGCGATCGACCCCCAACCCGGTGGAGCGGGTGTTCGGCCCGTCCTGTTGCACGAGCTCGACGAACCGGCCCGCTCGTTCGACGCCGCCGTCGCGGTGACCTCCCTCCATCATGTCGAGCCGCTGGAGCCCTCACTCGACCGTCTTGCCGATCTGCTCAGGCCGGGAGCTGTGCTGGTGGTGGACGAGTTCGATGTCGCCGCCTTCGACGAGCGCGCCGCCGGCTGGTGGTTGCGGCAGCGGCGCGCGCTCGGAGCAGCAGAGGGGGCCGGCGCCGAGGAGCTCGTCGGCGAGCACCGCGCGCACCTACATCCGGTCGAGCGGATCGTCGCCGCACTCGAGTCGCACTTTCAGCTCGGCCTGCCCGTCTACGGCGCCTATCTCTACCGCTGGAACCTCGACGAGTCCCTCCGCGACGAAGAGCAAACGGCGATCGCGCGCGCCGAGATACCTGCCGTCGGTGCGCGGCTGCTCGCCCGGCGAGACGCGTAAGGGGCGCCGCAGCCCTCAGGCGAGTGCGCGTTCGAGAGCAGCACGGTCCGTCGGTGCTCCATGCGCTGGGAGCACGATCTCGATCGGCAGCCGAAGCAGAGGCAGCAGCCGCCCGGCCACCTGCTCACGCGTGACGCCGTGGTGGAGGACCTCGGGCGGGATCTCGAAGCCGCGACCGAAGTCGACGACCGAGTCGCCGGTGACGATGGCGCGGCGATCTTCGATCCAGAGCACGAGGTCGTTGTCCGACCTCCCGGGGAAGGCCTCGATTCCGATCGGAAGCCGGTCGCCTGCCGCATAGAGGTGGAACTCACCGCCGCCCCCGGCCAGCAGCCAGGCGACGTCGGGGCTCTGCCAGCCGTCGGAGATCTGCTCAGGGTCGACGCCGTACTTGCGGACGAGATCGGCCGCGGTGTCGGGCGCCGGCGTGAACACGGATGCGCCGAAGCGCTCGACCAGGCTGCGTGCGTCGCGTTCGTGCCACGGCGCGGTCAGCACCACCACCGGCTCGCGCTGCGCTGCAAGATCGACCAGCTCGTCAGGCACCGCCACCGGGTCGAAGAGCAACAGCCGGGCTCCGTCGTCGACGGCGTAGGACGACACCTCGCGCGGCCACCATTGATCCGGCGTCCACTCGGGATGCGGCGCCTGCCAGTTCCAGAGACCGGTTTGCAGCTCGGGCACGCGGAGCTACTTCTTGCGGTCGCGTCGCGCGGGCAGAACGCGGTACTTGAGGATCAATCCGAATCCGGCCAAAGCGACGATGGTGCCTGCGGTCGCGGAGCCCCCCACCTCGAGGATGCCGCCGAGAATGATGAGCAGCGCACCGATGATGGTGGCCGCCACGGGAGTCTGGAGGCGCTCGAGCAAGGCACGGCGACTGTACTCGTATCGCGAACCCGAGGGTCAGCCGGCGAGGTGGCGGAGCACCAGCTTGCCGACCTTCGTGCCGAGGCTGCGCCCTGCCGTCGCGTCACCTGCGAGCTCGGTGCCGCGCTCGACTCCCTGTGTCGCGGCCCTGGCAGCCGGCCCGGCGAAGGAGCGGCCGCTGATCGACGTGAGCACCTCGTTCGCGGCGTAGGCGAACGCGGCGCCGCCGGAGGGCCACCCGGGCGACGGGGGCGTCCGGGCGAGGGCACTCCAGCCCGCGCCGGGCACCCAGCGGCCGGCACGCAGGACGAGCTGCTGCTCGCCGACTCGCTTGACCAGGCCGGGAACGAGCGGCAGCTGGTTGTTGAAGGCGAGGTACCGGATCATCGAGATCGGCCGCGGTGCCTGGTTGGCGCGCTTCGCGCCCCAGGCGGAGACGGCCGCGTCGTTCAGCGCGGCGTTCAGAGCGAGATCGAGCCGGACGTCGTGCACGAGCCGCGCGTCGGCGCTCGTCCCGGCGGGCAGCGAGGCGGCGATCCGGTTCCAGCCGAGGGGCGATGCGTCGACCGGTGTCCGGCCGGCCGGCTGCGACGTGGCGCGAATCGCCTCGACCGCAGCCTGCTTGTAGGCGGCGCTCGACGCGTCGCCGAGGTCGGGCGAGCCCGCGTCGACGCGCTTCGCGAACGGGCGCACACGGCCCCATTGCGAGTTCTCGAACGTCTGGACGCCCGCCGAGACCGAGCCGCCGCCCTGGGCGGCCTTCTGCGAGAGCGCGAGCGGCTGCCAGAACGTCGGATCGTGCACCGCCGAGCCGGGCGTCCCGACGGCCAGAGGCTCGTTGACCGGTGTGTAGCTCGGATCCGCGTAGCGGAGCTCCTCGTTGGAGCCGTCATGCCGGCCGGCGGCGATCGCGGCCGCAGCGATGCGGTTCCCGACCGCGGCGGGCGAGTCACCGGCGGTGCTGGTGAAGTTCGGCGCGTAGCAGAGCGAGCGCATCTGCTTGGTGAGCATTGAGAACGTGCGCTCGAGATTCGCGTTGAACGACGCACGCCACACGAGCAGTCGATAGGCCGCATAGCTGATTGCCGTCTCGCGGGCCTGCTGTCCGGCGGCCGCGTGCCAGGCCTGCGAGATCGCAGTCGAGAGGTCGAAGAGATCGCGGGCCTGAACCGGCTCCGACGCCCCGCCGACGCGCAGTGCGTCGACCGCCTGATCGTTCCAGATGCGCGCGACCGACCGGCCCTGTCGCGGGACGGGCTTGCAGTTCGCCGGCGCCGGTGTCGCCGCCGGCCTGGCGACCACCTTGACCGGCGGTGGAGAGGTGATCCGCACCACGCGGTTCCCGGCGACCTTGCCGATGGAGCTCGTGCCGCCCCACGGGTACCGCACGGTGAGCGAGCGAACCGACGTCGCGGCGCCGAGCCCGAAGTGGATCCGCGGATCCTCCGACGAGAGATAGCTGCTGCCCGCCTGCACGATGTGCGTCAGGCGGCGGCCGTCCGGCAGCGTGACGGTGACGACCGCGCCCGGCGAGAATCTCGAGAGCTCGACGTCGAGCCAGTGGCCGCTCACGCCGGTCGGACGGAGCAAGGTGAGCTTCCCGCCGATCGTGTTGATCGCGACGTCCATGCGCCCGTCGTTCCCTGCATCCGCGGCGGCCAGACCGCGGCCGTTCAGCCGCAGGCCGCCGACGCCGAAGACCTTGCGGGCGTCTCCGTAGCGTGCTTGGCCGTCCTGGTCGTCGATCGGCGTGAGCAGGCGCAGCGGCTCTGCGTCCTGCTTCAGGCTCGTGACCGGGATCGCGCCGGCCGCGAGCACGAGGTCGGGGACGCCGGAGTTCGACAGATCGACCCACGATGCGCCCCAGCCGGCGAACGCCGAGCCGAGCGCCGGGTCGACCGCCTGGCGGGCGTTCGCAAAAGCGGGTGAGCCTGCGCCCGCAACGCGCCTGAATGCCGCCGACGGTTCGTTGCGCGAATTGCTCACGAACAGGGCGAGCCGCCCCTGCGTGCCGGGCTCGGCGGCGATGCCCATGCCGGCGTACGCATCGGCGACGCCTTCGCTCGCCGCACGCTCCTCGAAGCGGAATCCGAGCTGCTCGGGATCGGCCTGCGCGCCTCCCGGCCAGGGGACGTTCTCGTAGAGCTGGTTGGGGTCCTCGTCGTTCGCGACGTAGAGATCGGGGCGGCCGTCGCCGTTGTAGTCGAGGAAGACGGAACCGAGCCCGTGGCTCGGGTTCGCAGCCTCGAGCCCGGCCTGGATGCCGACCTCGCGGAACCGCGCCCGGCCGCCTGCGTCAGTTCCTTGGTTGAGATAGAGCCGATCGCGGACACCGGCGAGATTCGTCGGGAAGCCGGCGACCGAGTTCTGGACCGGCTCGTTCGGGTCGGCGTAGCCGGCGACGAACACGTCGGGGCGGCCGTCGCCGTTCACGTCCGCGATCGCGGCGCTCGTGAACCAGCCGGACGCGGTCATCCCCGCCGCCCGCGCGCCCTCGGTGAATGTGCCGTCGCCGTTGTTCCAGAGCAGGTCGACGCCGGTCGTCGTCGTGACCAGGATGTCCGGCAGGCCGTCGCCGTTCAGGTCGCCCGCGACGCAGCCGTTGCCCTGCACCGCGAGATCCGCCTGCGCTTTCCGGCTCACGTCCGTGAACGTGCCGTGCTGGTTCTCGAACAGCGCCGTCCGGGGCAGGCCGCCCTGGGCGTCCCAGCTGTCGGTGTCCGCGCTCGAGTAGGAGTTGACGGCGAAGAGGTCGAGCCAGCCGTCGCCGTTGTAGTCGAGCCAGCAGACTCCGCCGCCCATCATCGCCCGGTAGTCGTTCGACACGCCGAACCGGAAGGAGCCCTGTTGGAAGTCGAGGCCGACCTGGCCGGCGATGTTCGTCAGCCGGTACCGCGGCACCTGGGAACCGGTCGCCTCGAGCGGTGCCGTCGCGTGGGTCGTGGAGGCTTGTCCGAGCGCCCACGCACCGGCAGCCTGGTGGAGGCGGTAGGTGACGCCGGCAAGCTGCGCGACGGCGACCGGCGGGCTCTGGCCGTTGCCCGGCTCGAGCCACAGCCGCACCGGGTCGTTCGCGTGGGCGGGCACGACGGCGACGAGATTGTGGGTGATCTGCTGCGCCGTGGCGAGGTTCAGCTGCGACTGCACGCCGCGCGAGGGAAGAATCGTGATCGGCGGGAGCGCCCCCGCCGCGAGGCGCGGCGCTGCGTTCGACGGCGCGCCGCCGGTGATCAGCACCAGGGCAGCTGCGTAGACTGCGAGCCCGGCCACGCCCGCGACCGCGAGCCAGCGGCGGCTGAGCGCGCGCCGCGGCAGCAGCTGGAGCACCGGCATCACGAGGCACACGATGGCGAGGGAGCTGAGCAGCCCGACCTTGCTGGCGAACTCGGTGCGGGCGCCCGCGATCAGCAGCGTGCTGAGGAGCCCGAGGGAGATCGCGTACGCGATCCGAGCCGTCGGGTTGCGTGGCGCCGTCTTCGGGTCGGTGATCATGAAGAAGAGGAAGACGAGGACCTCGGGCGAGGTGATCAGGACGAGCCAGAAGCTGAAGCCGGTGATCGGCCCGAGGTGCCACCGAGCGGACATCGCGTGGCCGCTCAGCGCGAGCACCCCGATCCCGGCGGCGAACGTCACCCAGAACGCCACGGCGATCCAGAGCAGCTTGAGGCGTGACAGGATCAGGAAACCGCCCGCGAGGATGACGGCGAGCGCGACCAGGAGCCAGACCGACATTGGCCCCCACCAGAAGTCGAGCGGGTTGGCGCGGCCGCGGCCGAGGATCAGGAAGCAGAGGACGAGCCCGATGTTCGACGGGTTGAAGATGTGGTTCCCCCGCCACTTGATCAGGTACTTGGAGAGGATCGCGACGGCCGACGTCCCGACGTAGATCCACCAGCCGTGGAGGCTCCACCAGTCGCCGTGCTGCGTGCCGGGCACGCGGAGGATGAAGGCGACGCCGTTCCCGGTCAGGAGGGCGCTCGCCGGCCACAGGAACACGCGCTGCTTGTGGAAGGCGATCGTCATCTCGATCACCGCGCAGGTCGCGAGGGAGATCAGGATCTGCGAGATCGAGAGCTGGAACCGGAAGCCCACCTGCCCGATCAGCTGCAGCGACGTGATCGTCGCGGCCAGATGCAGCCGAGGATCGGTCAGCTTCGGGAGGACGACGGGGTACGGCGTGCCCCGAATCACGACCGCGCTCATCGCCGCGGATCGTAGCCCGCGTCGTCAGTGATTACGATTAACGGATGCGGCTCGAGCGTGCCCAACAAATCGTCGCGTTTGTCGTCTCAGAGGCCTCCGGGCCGGTCTCGGTTTTCGTCGCCGACAGCCACGGTGAGCTCGTCGCCGCGGCGACCATGGACGGGGCGGCGCCCGACACGCGCCTGAACGCGCAGCGCAAGGCCTACACGGCGGCACGCAGCGACGCGAGGACGACTCGCGAGCTCGCCGAGAAGGTCGAGGACGATGCCGTGGAGCGGGCGAGCTTCGACCCGTTCTTCACGTTCTTCCTCGGCGGCGTGGCGGTCTTCGAGGGCGACGTGCGGGTTGGCGCCGTCGGGGTCAGCGGCCTGCCGGGCGAGGTGGACGAGCAGCTCGCGCTGGCGGCTATCGAACGATCCGCAGGCCCGTAAACCCGCGGCGGTGTTCAGAGCGAAACCGGGTCGCCCGTGGTCGCGGACTCGTGCAGCGCCTCGAGCGCGCGTGCCTGGCCGAGGGCGTCGTCCCGGGCGAGCAGGAGCTCCCCCTCGCCCCGGATCGCATCGCTCACGTTCTCCAGCTCCAGGCGGTAGGAGTCCTCGGGCTCGAGCTCGAGGAGCTCCACCTCGTCGCCGCGCCGCAACTCGATCACCGGCGTCAGGCAATGCCAGGGATCGTCGAGGAACAGCGAGCCCTCGCTGCCCACCGCCTCGAGCTCGTCGTGGCCCGGGAGCGCGGTCCCGCAGTGGAACGTCGCGAGCACGTCGCCCGGGAACCGGAGCGTCCCGGCGAAGACCCAGTCGGTGCCCGACGGGCCGAACCACGCCTCGCCGTAGACCCGCTCGGGCTCGCCGCCGAGCAACCGCGAGCCGCTGACGTTGTAACAGCCGACGTCCATCAGCGCGCCGCCCTCCACGTCGGTGCGCAGGCGGATGTTGTCGTGGTCGTACAGCGAATAGCTGAACACCGAGCGCACGAGGCGCAGCTCGCCGATCGCGCCCTCCGCGACGAGCTCCGTGAGCCGTTTTGTCTGCGGATTGTGGCGGTACATGAACGCCTCGCTCAGGTGCAGGCCGGTGCGGTCGGCCGCATCGAACGCGGCGCTCACCTCGGCCGGGTGGCGTGAGAGCGGCTTCTCGCAGAGAACGTGCTTGCCGGCCTCCAGCGCGCGGACCGACCACTCGCAGTGCATCGTGTTCGGGAGCGAGATGTAGACCGCCTCGAGCTCCGGATCGGCGAGCAGTTCGTCGTACGAGCCGAACGCGCGCGGGATCTCCCATTCCTTCGCGTACTCGTCGGCTCGGGCCTGCGTGCGGCTCGCGACGGCGACGAGGTCGACCTTGTCCGACGCGTGCGCGCCGGGGATGACCTTCCGGTTGATATCGGCGGTCGAGATGATTCCCCACTTCACAGGCTTCGTCATACCCTTACTATCGCCCAATGGAAGAGATCGGCGTCGGGATGCTCGGCTACGCGTTCATGGGCAAGGCCCATTCGAATGCGTTCAAGAAGATCGCGTACATGACGTGGCCGCCGCCGCTCATGCCGAGACTCGTCGGCATCGCCGGGCGCGACACCGAGGCGGTGGGGGAGGCGGCCGAGCGGTACGGCTACGACTATGCGACCGGCGACTGGCGCGACCTCGTCGCCGACGAGCGGGTCGGCCTCTTCGACAACGGCGGCCCGAACTCGCTCCATTCCGAGCCGACCGTCGCGGCGGCCGAGGCCGGGAAGCACGTGATCTGCGAGAAGCCGCTCGGCCGCGACGCCGACGAGAGCTACGACATCTGGCAGCGGGTCGCCGCCACCGGGGTCAAGCATCTCTGCGCGTTCAACTATCGCTTCGTGCCGGCGGTGCGCCTCGCGCGGGAGCTGATCGAGGCCGGCGAGCTGGGGGAGATCCGCCACTTCCGCGGGCGCTACCTCCAGGACTGGGCCGACGACGCGACGCTCGACACGTGGCGGTTCCACACCGACGAGGCAGGCTCGGGCGCGCTCGGCGACATCGGCACCCACGTGATCGACCTCGGGAGGTTCCTGAACGGTGAGATCACCTCCGTGGCGGGATTCGTCAAGACGTTCGTGCCGGGCCGCACGGTCGACGACGCGCTCGAAGCCGCCGTCGAGTTCGAGAACGGATCGGTCGGCACGATCGAGGGCACGCGCCTGGCCCTCGGCCGCCGCAACGCGTTCCAGTGGGAGATCAACGGCTCGAAGGGATCGCTGGCCTTCGACATGGAACGGCTGAACGAGCTGCAGGTGTTTCGCGCCGACGGCGACCGCGCGCGCGGCTTCAAGACGGTGCTCGTGTCGGAGACGAATCACCCGTTCTGGGAGCACTGGTGGCCGCCCGGCCACATCATCGGCTGGGGCGACACGTTCGTCCACGAGCTGCACCACATGCTGCAGGCGATCGCCGACGACGCCGACGTCGCGCCGTACGGTGCGACCTTCGAGGACGGCTACCGCGCCTCCGAGGTCGGCGATGCGATCGTGCGCTCCGGCCAGACCGGCGAGCGCGTGCAGATCGCCTACCGAACCTGATTCGGCGCAGCCGAACCGGCTTTGCGTTCCGAACCTGGTTCGGCGCAGCCGAACCAGGTTCGCGAGTTTCGATCCTCAGTCCGAGAGGACGAGCGTCGCCTTCCCGCCTCGGTGCGCGAAGGCATCCTCGAACCGATCGAGCGGGACGCGCAGGTCGACGAACTGCTCGAGCTCGTCCGGCCAGCGCTCGCGGGCACGGTCGAGATCGGCGACGGCCGTGAGCCAGTCCTCCCGGGCGGCGTTGACGCTCCCGAAGAGGACGCGGTTCTCGAGGATCGCGTCGAGGGCGAGCGTGCGGCCGTCGAGCGCGACCTGCTGCACGCGCGGGTCGATCCCGAGGAGGCAGGCGACACCGCTGCGCCGGAGCAGGCCGAGCGTGTCGGCCATCAGCTGAGCGCTGCCGGCGGCTTCGATCACGAGGTCGAACCCGCCGAGCTCGGGCAGAGATGTGCCCGGCAGCGAGACGTAGTGGGCGCCCGACGCGGTCACGAGGTCGTTCGACGGCTCGAGCGACGCCGTCCACACCTCGACGCCGGCGAGCCGCAGCAGATAGGTCGAAAGCGTCCCGACGGCTCCCGCACCGAGCACGAGGGCCCGCTGGAGCTCCCACGGCTGACGGTTGCCGATCGTCCGGGCATGGCGGAGCGCGCGCTCGCAGATCGACGCCGGCTCGGCGAGCACACCCAGCCTGCCGAGTGACCGGGGGATCGGAACGAGCTGCGCGGGATCCTCGACGACGAGCTCACACGCGAAGCCGTCGAGACGGGTGATGCCCCGCTCGACGTAGTCGCCGGTCAGGCACGAGTCGGGGAAGCCCTCGGTGCACGCGAGGCAGTGCCGGCACGAGCGGCGGACGACCGCGGTGACGAGGTCGCCGCGCGCGTATCCATGTCCGTCGCTCTCGACGCGGCCTAGAACTTCGTGGCCGAGCACGAGCTCCTGCTCGTTCTCGGGCGCGATTCCGAAGACCCCGTGCGCGATCTCGCGGTCGGTGCCGCAGACGCCGACCTCGAGTACCTTCATCAGCACGCCCGCTCCCGTCGGCTCGGGCAGCTCCTCGACGCGCGTCGATCCGTCGACGCCCGGCTGCGTGACGAGCGCGTGCACGGCGTCTAGGCGGCGGTGAGCCCGCCGTCGATCACGAGCACGCTGCCCGTGACGAACTCGGCCGCTGCAAGGTACAGAACCGCGTCGGCGATCTCAGCGGGCGTCCCGAGGCGCCCCATCGGCTGCCGCGCGCGCAGCGCGTCGAGCGATTCGCCGACCTCGTCGACGAGCCGTCGCACCCACGGCGAGTCGACCGTGCCTGGGCAGACGGCGTTGACCCGGATTCCCTGGGCGACGTGGTCGACGGCGAGTGCGCGCGTCAGCGCCACGACGGCGCCCTTCGACGCGCAGTACGCGGCACGGTTCCGCAGGCCGACGAGCGCCGCCACCGAGGCGACGTTGACGATTGCTCCGCCTCCGCGTGCGGCCATGCCGGGGATCGCGTGCTTGCAGCAGAGGAACGTGCCGCGCGCGTTGACCGCGAACACGTCCTCCCACACGTCGAGTTTCGTGTCGGGCGCCGACGTCGTCGATCCGATCCCGGCGACGTTGACGAGCACGTCGAGCTCACCCGCCGCGGCCGTGACCTGCGCCTCGTCGCGCACGTCGAGGACCAGCGCCTGGGCCGAGAGCTCGCCGGCCACCGCCGCCGGGTCGAGGTCGGCGACGATCACGTCCGCGCCCGCCGCGGCGAAGCCCCGTGCGACGGCGGCGCCGATGCCCGAGCCTGCACCCGTGACGAGCGTCCGCTTGCCGACGAAGCTCATGAGCCGCATCGTCTCACGCTCAGCGCTCTCGCAGCACGGCGCCCTCGGACGCCGAGCCGACGAGCAGCCGATACCGCGCGAACACACCGTGGTCGTACGGCAGCGGCGGTGCGTGCCATTCCGCCAGGCGCCTCTCGATCTCGCCGGTCGCTACGTCGAGTGTGAGCGTGCCTGCGTCGACGTCGATCTCGACAACGTCGCCGTCGCGCACGACAGCGAGCGGCCCGCCGCGCGCCGCCTCCGGTGCGACGTGACCCACCATCAGGCCGCGAGTCGCACCCGAGAAGCGGCCGTCGGTGACGAGCGCGACCGACTCTCCGAGCCCGGCCCCGACGACGGACGCCGTCACGCTCAACATCTCCCGCATCCCCGGCCCGCCGGCCGGCCCCTCGTAGCGGACGACGAGCACCTCGCCGGGCTGCACGACGCCCGCCCGGACAGCGTCCGTGCACGCCTCTTCGCTGTCGAACACGCGAGCCGGGCCGCGGTGCCCGCGTCGGACCGATCCCGATGCCTTGACGAGGCTGCCGTCCGGCGCCAGGTTGCCGCGCAGCGCATGCAGTGCACCGGTCGTCTTGAACGGGCGCTCGAACGTGAACACGACGTCGCCGTCCGGCGATGCAGCGTCCTGCGTCGCCTCGGCCAGCGTGTGCCCGCTGACGGTCGGGGCTGCGCCGTCGACGCGGCCGCTACGGATGAGCTCGGCGAGCACGACCGCAGTCCCGCCGGCCCGGTGCAGGCCTTCGGCCGTGTGGCGGCCCGACGGCGCCAGGTTCGCGAGCACGGGCGTCCCGGCGCCGATCTCCGCCAGCTCGTCGAGCGTGAGCGGCACGTCCATCTCGCGGGCGATCGCGAGCAGATGCAGGATGCCGTTCGTCGAGCCGCCGGTCGCCGCGATCCCCGTCATCGCGTTCAGCAGGGCGCGCCGGTCGAGGAAGGTGCGAGAGGTCGCCGTCAGCGACGTTGCGAGCGCTCCCGCGCGTGCGGCGGCGTCGCCCTTCGCCTCGAGCTCGTCCGCCGGGATCAGCCCGTCTCCGAGCACCGTGATGCCCAGGCAGTCGAGCGCGACCGCCATCGTGTTGGCGGTGAAGTGACCCGCGCACGTGCCCGCGCCGGGGCAGGCGAACCGCTCCAGCTCGTCGAGCTCGGCGCGGGGGATCAGGCCGCGCTCCTCGGCCCCCACGGCCTCCCACACATCCTGGATCGTCACCTCGCGCCCGTGGAGACGGCCCGCACGCATCGGACCGCTGTAGAGGACGACCGCCGGCTTATCGACCCGCGCGAGTGCCATCAGCGCTGCCGGCACGGTCTTGTCGCAGCCGACGAGGCAGACCAGCGCATCGAAGTCGTGCGCGTGCACCATCAGCTCGATCGAATCGGCGATCACCTCGCGTGAGATCAACGAGGCCCGCATGCCGGGCGTCCCCTGCGACTGGTTGTCGGAGACGGCGATCGTGTTGAACCCGAGCGCGACGCCTCCCGCGTCCGCGACCCCGTCGGCGACGCGCTCGGCGAGCTCGCGCTGGTTCGCGTTGCAGGGCATCGTCCCGGTCCAGGTCGAGACGACGCCGACGATCGGGCCGTCGAGCCGGCCCGGGTCGATGCCCATCGCGCGGAAGTGCGAACGAGCCGGAGCGCGCTCTGCCCCGCCCGCGAGTGCCTCCCGGGCGCGTCTGCGAAGCGTCTCGTGGCCCATCCCGCGAGAATACGCGTCGCGTGACACGCATTCGGATCGGGCTCCTCTCGACGGCGAACATCAACGGCGCAATTCTCGGCGCCCGCGCGGGCGATGCGCCGTTCTCGATCGATGCCGTCGGCTCACGGGACCCGCTGCGGGCGCGGGCCTACGCCGACGAGCACGGCATCGAGCGCTCCCACGGCTCCTACGAAGAGCTCCTGGGCGACGCCGCGCTCGACGCTGTCTATATCGCTCTGCCGAATGCGCTTCACCACGAGTGGACGATGCGTGCACTCGTAGCGGGCAAGCATGTGCTCTGCGAGAAGCCGTACACACGGCGTCCGGCGGAGGTGGACGAGGCGTGGGACGAGGCCGAGCGGCGAGGGCTCGTCGTCACCGAGGCGTACATGTGGCGCCACGCCGCGCAGACGCGACTGCTAGAGGAGCTGCTGCCGCACGTCGGGGAGGTGCGCGTGGTCGACGCCGTCTTCACCGCCACGCTCGGACGGGAGGACGATCCTCGCTGGGACGCCGACCTCGGTGGCGGAGCCTTGCTCGACCTCGGCTGCTATTGCGTGAGCGCCGCGCGGCTCGTCCTGGGAGAGCCGGATCGCGTGCGCGGGGAGGCGCACGTGCGCGGTGGGGTGGACGACCACTTCGCCGGCCTCCTTCGTTTCGGTGACGTCGCCGCGACCTTCCAGTGCGGGTTCACGTCGGCGCTCGTCAACCGCATCGAGGTCATCGGCTCGACGGGCGTGCTCGAGGTGCCGCAGGCGTTCGTGCAGCCGCCCGGCGTCGTGCTGCTCGACGGGGAGGAGCACCGGGTCGAGGCGCGCGATCACTACCGTGCGCAGCTCGACGACTTCTGCGCCGCTGTCCTCGGCGAGCACAGCCCGCTGATCGACCGCGCGGAGATGCGGGGCCAGGCGCACGCGCTCGACGCGCTGCTGCGCTCGATCTAGGTCTCGCTCGATGCTCGCTCGAAGGCGCTGCGCTCGTCCTCGGTGAGCGGGCGCGAGCGGCCCGTCTCCGCGTCGCGCGCGACGAGAACGGCCCTGGCCTCGGCGGCCGTCTCGCCCGCCCGCGTCACGATCGACTCGACGGTGCGGACGCTCGACGTGCCGATCCGGTCGAGCCCGCACCGCGCCGTCACGACGTCATCGTCGAGGGCCAACTCCCGCCGAAAGTCGATCTCGACGCGCGCGACCACGTAGCTCCAGACCGACTCGGGTGTGCCCAGGGCCTGCCCGAGCCATTCGTCGCGTGCCTCTTCGAGGTAGGTGAGAAAGACGACGTGGTTGACGTGCCCGTAGACGTCGAGGTCGCGCCAGCGGATCTCGATCTCCTTCTCGTGCATGTCAGTCCCGCGTGAACTCGTCGGCGGCAGCACGAGCTTCGGCTGTCTGTGCGAGCAGCCCGTAGGCGAGCCGCTCGATCAGGAGCGACCCCTGCCCGGGGCTCTCGGCGACCGCATCGATCGCCTGCTTGGCGACCGACAGCGCGAGCCGCGGCCGGGCTGCGAGCGCGTGCGCGAGCTCGCAGGCTCGCTCGAGCGCCTTGCCCTCGGGCACGACCTCCGTCACGAGCCCGAGGTCGAGTGCGTCCGCGGCGGTCACCGGCTCTCCGAGGAGGATCAGCTGCTTGGCACGCGCCGGGCCGAGGAGCCGCGTCGCGCGGACGGTGCCGCCGGAGCTCGGGAGGATCCCGATCCCGACCTCGGGGAAGCCGAGCACGGCGGTCCGATCGGCGACTCTGAGGTCGGTCGCGAGGGCGAGCTCGAGGCCGCCGCCGAGGCAATACCCGTGGAGCGCGCTGATCGTCGGCTGCGGCAGGCCCGCGAGCACCTCGTAGACGCCGCCCGTCTCACGGTAGTAGCGCGCGATCGCGGCCGGATCCCGCTCTGCGAACTCGGAGATGTCCGCGCCTGCGGAGAACGCCCGCCCGGTGCCGGTGAGGACGACGCAGGCGCTTCCCGTCACGTCGTCGCCGGCAAGTGCCTCGCCGAGGGCCTGCTCGACCTCCGTCGAGATCGCGTTCAGCTTCTCCGCCCGGTTGAGGCGGACGATGCAGATCTCGCCTTGGCGTTCCGCCTCGACGAGCGGCGCGCTCACGAAAGCAGCCTGCCTATCTCGGTCGCCGCTGCGAGCGCCTGCCGCCCGACGTCGTCGAGCCGCTCGCGCGGCAGCCGATGAAGCGTTCCCCACACGCTGACGATCGCGATCGGCCGGCCCTGCTCGGAGAGCACGGGCGCCGAGGCGCCGTAGAGCGACTCCTCGAGCTCGCCCACGCAGATCGCCCAGCCGTCGCGCCGGGCCTGCTCGAGCTGCCGCGCCAGCTCGCGCCGGTCTGTGACGGTGGTCTCCGTGAAGCGCTCGAGCCGCCCGACGAGCGCCGCGTCCTGCTCCGCCGGGGGCAGAAAGGCGAGGTACGCCTTGCCGGTCGAGGTCGCATGCAGCGGGACCTGCCGCCCGAACCAGTTCGGCGCCATGATCTGCGGGGGATCGACCTGGTCGACGTAGACGAGCTCGGAGCGCTTGGCGACCGCGAGGTTGGTCGCTTCGCCGACCTCGCGCGCAAGCTGTTCGAGCACCGGGCGTGCGCGCCGAACGAGCGGGTCGACGTCGGCGCCCGCCGCGATGCGCAGGAGCGCATAGCCGAGGCTGTAGCGCTGACTGACGGCGTCACGCTCGATCAGGCCGTGCGCGTCCAGCGTCGCGAGCAGCCGCCAGGCGGTGCTGCGGTTCAGCCCGCACGTCTCGGAGAGCTCGACCACGGTCGGGGGACGTGGGCTGTCGGCGATCGCCTTGAGCAATGCGGCTGCCCGGTCGACCGATTGGATCGTGCGGGACCGGCCGAGCCCGGCAGGCGCCTGCGTCTCTGAGCTGTTCATGATCTGCGTCATGCTCGCACAGTGCGAACGGGTCAGCGACCCATCCCGCCGACATTGATCAGGACGACTCCCGCGACGACGACCGCGATCCCGACCACCGTGGTCGTGGAGAGCACGTCGTGGTAGACCCTGCTGCCGATCGCCGCGATCGCGATCGTCCCGACGCCCGACCAGACCGCATACGTCGTGCCGAGCGCCAGGTGCTTCAGCGTCAGTGCGAGGAACACGAACGAGAGGACGTAGGCGACGAGGGCGAGGGCATCCGGCACGACGCGCGTCAGGCCGTCCGACGCGCGCAGCGCGACGGTGCCGGCCACCTCGGCGGCGATCGCGAGGCCGAGCAGGAGCCAGACGTTCACGTGACCTCCGCGAGCCGGACGACCTCGCGCCGGAACGGCACGGCGTCGCCGTGGGGCTCGGCGTCGAGCTCTTCGGCAAACCGGCGCCCGTCCCACACGGCGGCGGCGATCGTCCCGGGAGCCCAGGCGTCGCCGATCGCCCGCACGGAGCGGAGCCCGGCGTCGTCCCAGTCGCCGGCTCGATCGTGGAGCCGCTCCGCCAGATCGTCCTCGGGCAGCCGCGCGGTCACGAGCACGAGAGCGTCGCACGGGATCAGCTCCTCCCGCTTCGTGTAGACGCACGCGACGCAGGCCGTGCCTCCGTCGAGCTGGAGCAGCGCCCGCGCCGTCCGGATCTCCACTCCCGACTCGCTGAGCCGGCGATGGATCCGTTCCTGCTCCATCGTGTTCACGGTCCACTCCGAGACCCGGGGGGCCGGGGTGACGAGCGTCACTGCTCTTCCGGCCCCGGCGAGCAGCTCCGCCAGAGCGCCGCCGAGGTAGTAGTGATCGTCGTCGAAGAGCACGACGCGCTCCCCGTCGGGCAGTCGCCCGGCGAGCAGATCGTCCGGCGTCAGGGTCTCGGTCGCCCGGTCGAGCGCGGGCGGGTGCGTGTGCCAGCGTCCGACACCGTCCGCGCGCCAGCGCGCCCCGGTCGCGACCGCGACGTGCTCGAACCCGAACGCGAGCACGTCCTCGACGGTGACGTCGCTCTCGAACGCCTGCTCCACGTTCGCGAGCTGCGCGAGTTGCGACTGCCGGTAGTCGACGACGCGGATCCAGGTCGCAAGCCCCGGGAGCCGCGCCTCGCGGCAGACCCGTCCGCCGAGCTCGCGAGTCGCCTCTGCGAGCACGACCTCGTAGCCGCGCTTGCCGAGCGCCATCGCCGCTTCCAGGCCGGCCGGCCCCGCGCCGACCACGAGCACCTTCGCGTCGGAGGTCTTGGGGCGAAAGCGCTCGGGATGCCAGTCGCGGCGCCACTCCTCACCCATCGACGGGTTCTGGGTGCAGCGGATCGGCGTGGCCGTCCAGTCGCCGGTGACGCAGACGTTGCACCCGATGCATTCGCGGATGTCCTCGAGCCGCCCCTCCTCGATCTTCCGGGGCAGGAAGGGATCGGCGATCGACGGTCGTGCCGCTCCGATCAGGTCGAGGACGCCGTCCTTGACGAGCCGGGCCATCGTGTCCGGCGAGGTGAGCCGCCCGACGCCGACGACCGGCTTCGAGGTGAGCTGCTTCAGCCCGCGGAAGTACCCCTCGGTCCAGCCCTCGTCGGCGAAGCGCGCGGTGACGGAGTCGTCGGGCCAGTGCCCGACCATCAGATCCCACACGTCCGGCAGTTCGCCGATCAGGCCGAGGAGCTCCTCGATCTCGCCCCGCCCGATTCCATCCGGGCCGAGCAGCTCGTCGACGACGATTCGGCAGGCGACCGCGGCGCGGCCCGCGCAGGCCTCGCGGGTGTCCTCGAGCACTTCGCGTAGAAGCCGAGCGCGGTTCTCGAGCGTGCCGCCGTACTCGTCGGAGCGGTCGTTGTAGCGGCGCGAGAGGAAATGCTGCAGCGTCGTCAGCCCGTGCGCCGCATAGACGTAGACGACGTCGTAACCGGCGCGCAGCGACCGGTCGACCGCCTGCCGGTGGCGGCGGCGCAGGTCGTCGAGGTCGCGCCCGCTCATTCGCCGCGCCTGCACGGGCTCGTAGCCGGGCACGGGCAGGTCGGCAGGCGCGTGGGGCGGGATTCGCCCGTACAGGTTCGCCGAGCTGAGCCCGCTGTCCACGAGCTCGATTCCCGCGAGCGCACCGTGCGCGTGCACCTGCTCGACGAGCCGCTCGTGCGCAGGCAGGTCGTCGTCGTCCCAGAGCCGCCCCTCGACGAAGCCGCCCACGTCCGAGTCCGGGTGGATCTCGACCTCCTCCGTGCACACGACCGCCCAGCCGCCCTCGGCCTTGACGCCGCGCATCACCGCGTGCGCGGTCGGGTCGCGGTGCCCCATGCCGTTGCAGTGCGGCACCTGGAAGAACCGGTTCCGCGCGGTCACCGGCCCGAGCTGCACCGGCTCGAAGAGGATGTCGTACCGCGGGTCGCGCCCGCTCACGCGAAGAGGCTCCGGGAGACGATGAGCCGCATGATGTCGCTCGTCCCGTCCCAGATCTCGTCGAGCTTCGCGTCGCGGAGCCACTTCTGCACCGGTGAGTCGCGGATGTAGCCCGCGCCGCCGAGGGTCTGCGCCGCAGCCCACGCGGCGAACCACGACGCCTCGGAGGCCGCGAGCTTCGCCATCGCTGCTTCCGTCGAGAACGGCCTCCCCTGGTCGGCGAGCTCCGCAGCGTGGCGGGTGAGCAGCCGCGCCTGGTCGAGCTTCAGCTTCGCGTCGACGAGCCGGAAGGAGACCGCCTGGAACTCGTGCACGGCCCGCCCGAACTGCCGGCGCTCCTTCGCGTAGTCGACCGCGTGGTCGAGTGCGGCGCGGCCGAGCCCGAGCGTGCTCGCCGCGAGCTGCACTCGGGCGACGTCGAACACGTGCATCAGGCCGCTGAAGCCCTCACCTTCCTCGCCGAGCCGGCGATCGTTCGGCACGAAGCAGGCGTCGAAGAAGAGCTCGCCCGCCGGGAAGCAACGGCAGCCGAGCTTGGGGAGACGCGGCCCGATGTGGAACCCGGTGTCGCCGCGCTCCACGACGAACGCGGTGATCCCCTTCGAGCGCGAGCCGGGGTCGACCGTCGCGAAGACGACGCAGACATCTGCGATCGGAGCGTTGCCGATGAACTTCTTGCGCCCGTCGATCACGTAGCCGCCGTCGACGCGCCGCGCGTGAGTCTCGATCGCCGCCGAGTCCGATCCGTGGTCGGGCTCCGTGATCGCGACCGAGCAGGCCGGCGGCTCCGGCCCGCAGAGTGGTGGCAGGTAGCGGCGCTTCTGCTCGTCCGAGCCGAGCGCGAGCACCGGCCCGGCGAAGAAGCCGCCCTGCGCGATCACCCAGAAGATCGGCGCGTCGCCGTACGAGAGCTCCTCGATCACGGCGCACCGGGCGGTCAGGCTCTCGACCCCTCCGCCGCCGTACGCGGCCGGGAGGTCGTAACAGGTCAGGCCGAGCGCGGCGGCCCGCCGGAGCGGCTCGAGCGGGTACTCCTCGGTCTCGTCGTAGTGAAGGGCGACCGGCCGAAGCTCGTCGCGGGCGAAGTCGCGGGCGGTGGCGAGCAGCGCCTCGAGGTCAGGAGCGTTCATATTGTGCACCTCTTGCGATCATGGCGCACACTAGACAGGTGCGGGGACGAGGGTCAAGCGGTGTCTTGACGGCAGTCGGGAGGCCGCCCTAAGCTCTCGCCGTCGCGCCATGTGCACAGCAGGTTCACATCTCGCACGGGGTAGGTGCCGATGAACGCCCGGCCGTTCATCACCTGCGCCGTCACGGGCGCCGGCGACACCGCCGGGCGGAGCCCGCACGTTCCGGTCACCGCGGAGCAGATCGCCGACTCTGCGCTCGACGCCGCGCGCGCCGGCGCCGCCGTCGTGCACATCCACGTCCGCGACCCCGAGACCGGCAAGGGCAGCCGTGACCCTGCGCTCTACCGCGACGTCGTCGGGCGGATCCGCGCCGCCGACGTCGACGTCGTACTCAACCTGACCGCAGGCATGGGAGGCGACCTCGTGCTCGGGGGAGAGGATTCGCCCCTCCCGCCCGACCCGGCGGGCACCGACATGGTCGGAGCAGCAGAGCGCCTCACTCACGTCGAGGAGCTGCTCCCGGAGATCTGCACGCTCGACTGCGGGACGATGAACTTCGCCGCCGGCGGCGACTACGTGATGGTGAACACCCCGAGCATGCTGCGGGCGATGGCCGCGCGCATCCGCGAGCTCGGCGTTCGGCCCGAGCTCGAGGTGTTCGACACCGGGCACCTGGTCTTCGTCGACGAGCTGATCCAGGACGGCCTCGTCGACGAGCCCGCGCTCGTGCAGTTGTGCATGGGCATCCCCTACGGGGCACCCGACGATCCGGGGACGCTGCTCGCCCTCGTCAACCGCCTGCCGCAGAACGCGGTCTTCTCGGCGTTCTCGATCGGCCGGATGCAGCTGCCGTACGTCGCACTCGCGCTCATGGTCGGCGGCAACGTCCGGGTCGGGCTCGAGGACAACCTCTACCTCGGACGCGGGCACCTGGCGACGAATGCCGAGCTCGTCGAGCGAGCGGTATCGATCATCGAGGACCTGAACGCCGAGGTGGCCGGGCCCGAGGAGGTGCGGGAGCGGCTCGCCCTGCCGGGCCGTGTCTGAGCGCCCCGGCGCCGTCGGGCTGCTCGGCGGAGGTGTGATCGGCGCGGGCTGGGCGGCCCGCTTCCTCCTCAACGGCGTCGACGTCCGCCTCTACGATCCGCACCCGCAGGCCGAGGCGCGCACCGCCGAGGTCGTCGAGAGCGCGCGTGCCGCGTACGACCTGCTGACGCTCGCGCCTCTGCCGGCCGAGGGCACGCTCACGGTCGTCTCGTCGGTCGAGGATGCCTCGGCGGACGTGGAGCTCGTGCAGGAGTCCGCGCCCGAGGAGCTCGAGCTGAAACGCGGCCTCCTCGCAGTCGCAGACCGGGCCGCCTCGGCCGACACGATCATCTGCTCGTCGACGTCGGGGCTGCGCCCGAGCGAACTGCAGAAGGGCCTGACTCGGCCGGAGCGGTTCGTCGTCGGCCATCCCTTCAACCCGGTGTACCTCCTCCCGCTCGTCGAGGTGTGCGCCGGCGAGCGCACCTCGCCCGAGACGGTCGAGCGCGCACGCCGCGTGTACGCGGCGGTGGGGATGCGGCCGCTGGTCGTTCGCAGCGAGATCGACGGCTTCATCGCCGATCGGCTGCTCGAGGCGCTCTGGCGCGAAGCGTTGTGGCTCGTCAACGACGACGTGGCGACGGTGTCCGAGATCGACGATGCGATCCGCTTCGGAGCGGGGCTGCGGTGGGCATTCATGGGGACGTTCCTCACCTACCGCCTGGCGGGTGGTGAGGCCGGCATGCGCCACTTCATCGCCCAGTTCGGCCCGGCCCTCGCGTGGCCCTGGAGCAAGCTGACCGACGTGCCCGACCTGACCGACGATCTGATCGATCGCATCGCCGCGCAGTCCGACGAACAGGCTGCGGGGAAGACGGTGCGCGAGCTGGAGCGTCGCCGTGACCGCATCCTCGTCCGGCTGCTGCACGCGCTGCGCGCCGAGGAAGCGGGTGCCGGAGCGACACTCGCCGCGTGGGAGCGCGGCCTGCTCGGGCCGGCTGCTGCCGCGGAGGAGGGCCGTGACGGCGCGCCGCTGCGCCTGATCCGCAGGCGCGTGCCGGACGAGTGGGTCGACTACAACGGCCACGTGCACGAGAGCCGCTACCTGCAGCTCTTCGCCGACGCGAACGACGCCCTGCTCGCCAGGGTCGGGATCGATGCCGACTATCTCGCCGGAGGCGGCAGCTACTTCACCGCGGAGACGCACCTCTCGCACCTGCGACAGCTCGCCGCCGGCGACGGCGTGCAGGTGACGACGCAGATCCTCGGCTCCGACGAGAAGCGCCTGCACATCTTTCACGTCCTGCTCCGCGAGGGCGACCCCGAGCCCGTCGCGACGGCCGAGCAGATGCTGCTCCACGTCGACACCGCGCGGGGGCGCGCCGCAGCGGCGCCGGACGAGGTGCGCGAGCGGGTCGCTGCGCTCACCGACCTGCACGCCTCTCTGCCGCGTCCGGAGCGTGCGGGGCGCGCCGTCGGCGTCCGTTGACACGCGATCTCACTCCGCTCTTCGAGCCGCGGTCGGTCGCGATCGTCGGGGTCTCCGCCGACCCCGGCAAGTGGGGGTACTGGTTCGCACGCGATGCCGCGAAGGGGCAACACCGACGCTCCGTCTTCCTCGTCGGGCGGAGCGGAGGCGAGCTGCACGGGCTGCCGGTGCACACGTCGATCGCCGAGCTCCCCGAGCCGCCCGAGCTCGTCGTGCTCGCCGTCCCGGCGGAAGCGCTCGAGCAGGCGGTCGCCGATGCGCTCGACAAGGGTGCGCGTGCGCTCGTCGTGGTTGCGGCGGGCTTCGGCGAGCTCGGCGCGGAGGGAGCGGCGCGCGAGCGGGCACTCGTCGAACGCGTGCACGCGGCCGGGGCGCTCCTCGTCGGGCCGAACTGTCTGGGCGTCTTCGACGCCGAGGCCGAGCTGCAGCTCGCCTCGAACCCGCTCCCGGCAGGGCCTGTCGGCTTCGTCTCGCAGAGCGGGAACATCGTGCTCGAGACGGGGCTTCTGCTCGCCGATCTCGGCCTCGGGTTCTCGCGAGTCGCCGCGGTCGGCAACCAGGCGGACGTCGACGTGACCGAGCTCGTCGCTGCACTCGGACGGCACGAGCCGACACGGGCGATCGGCGTGTACTGCGAGGACTTCCGGGACGGCCGGGCGTTCGCCGCAGCGGCCCGCGGCGCGGGCAAGCCCGTCGTGCTCCTGACGGTCGGGCGGACGGCCGCCGCCGCGCGCGCTGCGCGCTCGCACACGGGGTCGCTCACGAGCGATCTGGACGCGGTCGATGCCGCCTGTCGCGCCGCCGGCGTTCACCGAGTCGAGACCCCGCGGCAACTCGTCGACGCGGTGCAGGCGCTGCTCGCACCCGCGCGTCCGCGCGGCAGGCGTGTGGCCGTCGTCGGAGACGGCGGAGGCTACGGCGCGGTCGCGAGCGACCTGCTCGGCGCCGT
This sequence comes from uncultured Thermoleophilia bacterium, assembly GCA_963821575.1. Classification (GTDB taxonomy): domain Bacteria; phylum Actinomycetota; class Thermoleophilia; order Gaiellales; family Gaiellaceae; genus PALSA-600. Next base: position 376,340 of record CAWGEJ010000011.1, on the reverse strand, counting down.
GGGGCTCGACCTGCCCGTGCTCGGCGAGGAGACCCAGAGGTCGCTGCGGGACCTCTTGCCGCCGACGGCGGCGACCGCGAACCCGGTCGACCTGGCCGGCGCAGGTGAGCGCGACCCGTTCAGCTTCGCCCGCACGACTCGCGTGCTGCTCGAAGCGCCGGAGGTCGACTCCGTGCTCTTCACCGCCTACTTCGGCGGCTACAGCAGCCTGTCGGACGACCTGCGCGAGCGCGAGCTGGCCGTCGCCCGTGAGCTCGTCGCTGCGACCGAGCAGACGGGGAAGCCGCTGGTCGTCCACACGATGTACTGGGATGCCCCGCCCGCCCAGGCGCTCCGGGCGGCCGGCGTGCCCGTCTATCGCGCGATCGAGTCCGCGGTCGCCGGCCTGGCAGTGCTCGTCGCCGACCGCGGCGAGCCGCGCGCTCCACTGCTCGACCTGGGGTCGCCAGGGCCTCGGGTCGTCGACGGCGGTTACCCCGCAGCGCGCCGAGCCCTCGCGGAAGCCGGCATCCCGTTCGGCGCCGCCCGAGTCGTTACCACCGCGTCCGACGCGGTCGCAGCCGCGGAGGAGCTCGGCTTCCCGGTCGTCGTCAAGGCGCTCGGATCGCTGCACAAATCAGATGCGGGCGGCGTCGTCGTCGGGATCGCGGACTACGCGGAGCTGGCGAAGGCGATCGCCGATCTGACGGCGCGGCTCGAACCGCCGTCGTTCTCCGTCGAGACCGACGAAGGCACGGGCGCGGGCTTCGAGCTGCTCGTCGGCGCGCGTCGCGATGCTCGGTTCGGCCCGATCGTTCTCGTCGGCGCAGGCGGGGTCAACGCGGAGATCCTGCGCGACACCGCGGTCGCGCTCGCTCCGATCGACGCTCGCGCGGCGGAGGAGCTCGTCCGCTCGCTCGCGGCCGCCCCGCTGCTCACGGGAGCGCGTGGCCGTGCGCCGCTCGCTGTCGCCGCTGCGGCCGAGTCGGTCGCCGCCCTCTCACGGTTTGCGGCCGCGCACCCGGAGATCGCCGAGGTGGAGGTCAACCCTCTGCTCGTCCGCGCCGACGGCGTCGTCGGGCTCGACGCGCGGATCGTCCTCGTCGACGACTGACGGGCGGCCGGTCAGGCCTGCGGCGCCTGGAGCACCCGCAGCGCGTCCGGCGGAAAATGCAGCTGCACGGCCGTCCCCTGGGTGAACTCGCGTTCGGTGCCGTCGTTGACCTGGAGCGCCTGGACGACGTCGCCGGTCGCGAGCCGCACGACGAGCTGCTCGGAGGCGCCGAGGTAGACGACCCGCTCGATCAGGCCGGGAATCCGGTTGTCGCCGCCCGCGCCGTACTGCTCGATGCGGACTCGCTCAGGCCGGATGACGATCCGCGTCTCGCCGCGTGCGCCGATCGCACCCTGCCGGGCGAGCAGCGTGGTGTCTCCGAGTCGCACCCGACAGGCACCGCTGTCGGTGCCGTCGGCGGTGACCGTCATCAGGTTCGAGACGCCGAGGAAGTCGGCCACGAACACCGTCTGCGGCTCTTCGTACATCTCCGTTGGCGGTGCCACCTGCTCGACGCGCCCGCCGGACATGACCGCGATGCGGTCGGACATCGTCAGCGCTTCTTCCTGGTCGTGCGTCACGTAGACGAACGTGATTCCGAACTGCTCCTGGATCGACTTCAGCTCGAGTTGCAACGCCTTTCGCAGCTTCGCGTCGAGTGCGCCGAGCGGCTCGTCGAGCAGGAGCACGGACGGATTCAGGACGAGGGCCCGGGCGAGCGCCACGCGCTGCTGCTGGCCGCCCGAGAGCTGTGCGGTGCGGCGCTTCCCGTAGCCGCCGAGATGCACGGCGTCGAGAATCGCGTCCACGCGCTTGCGGATCTCCGTGCGCTTCACCCGCTGGCGGCGCAGCCCGTAGGCGACGTTCTCGTAGACGTCGAGGTGAGGGAAGAGGGCGTAGCTCTGGAACACCGTGTTGACGCGGCGGCGATGCGGCGGCGTCGCCGCCATGTCGACGCCGTCGAGGATGATCCGGCCTTCGTCCGGGCGCTCGAAGCCCGCGATCAGCCGGAGCGTCGTCGTCTTGCCGCACCCGGACGGGCCGAGCAGCGAGAAGAACTCGCCGGCGCCGATCACGAGGTCGATGCCGTCGACCGCGGCCACGTCGCCGAACCCCTTGCGGAGCCCGACCAGCTCGACCTGGCCGTCGGCCGCGCTCGCGGTCACGTCGGTCATACGTCCAGCCCCGCGATCTCGCCCAGGGCGCTGCTCTTGCCACCGTGAGCCGCGCTGAAGCGCCGATAGACGAGGTAGGCGAGCCCGACTGCCAGCAACGTCGTCACCACCATCACCGTCGCGAGCGCGTTCAGAGCGGGCGTCGTCGTGCCGCGCACGCCCGAGTAGATCTTGATCGGCACGGTCTGGGTCGACGCGTTCGACGAGAGGTAGTCCGTGACGACGAAGTCGTCGATCGACAGCGCAAAGACGACCATCAGGCTCGCGAAGATCGCGGGGGCGAGCAGCGGCAGGAGCACGAGCCGCAGCGCACCGATCTGCGACGAGCCGAGGTCGCGCGCTGCCTCCTCGTACTCCGGGCCGATCGACAGGAGCCTGCTGCGAACGACGATCACGACGTACGAGATCGAGAACGTGACTTGCCCGAGCACCTGGGCGGTCGTGCCGAGCTGGATCTTGTAGAGCGTCACGAAGATCAGCAGGAGCGAGACCGCCATCACGATCTCGGGCGTCACGAGCGGGAACAGCATCAGGAAGTTGACGGGCCGCGCCCCGTAGCCGCGCCAGCGCGTCAGGCCGAGCGCCAGCCCGACTCCCAGCGGCACGGCGATCAGCATGTCGAGTGCCGCGAGCTTGAGGCTCTGCTCGAGCGCACCGCGCATCGTCGGGTCGTGCAGCACGGAGAGGTCCGGATCGCCCCAGTACCAGCGCGTCGAAAATCCCTGCCAGACGCTGCGAGACCGGCCGGCGTTGAACGAGAAGAGAATCGCGATCACGACCGGCAGGATCGCCCAGGCCATGTAGGCCCACGTGATGATCCCGAGCAAGCGCGGCTGGCCCCACGGGTTCGCGAACCAGTTGCGCACTCGCTTCACGCCGCGATCTCCGTTCGCGACGCGCGAAGAGTCACCCACAGGTAGTACGACATCAGGACCGCAAGCAGCACCGTCAGAACGATCACGAGCGCCGCGCCGACCGTCCGCTGCGGGCCGCCTTGGAAGAACAGGTTGATCTGGTTCCCGATCATGGTCGTGCGCGGCGAGCCCGAGATGATGTCGTTCGTGTAGTAGTCGCCGAACATCGGCAGGGCGATCAGGACGCTCGCGGCCAGGATCCCGTTGCGGCTGAGCGGGAGGGTGACGTGCAGGAACGTCGAGATCGGGCTGGCGCCGAGGTCACGGCTCGCCTCGAGCACCTGCTGCTCGATCCGGTCGAGCGAGGCGTACAGCGGCAGGATCAGATACGGGACGTAGCCGTAGACCAGGGCGAGGATCACCGACGACGGCTGCCCGTCCAGCCATCCGTGCGGGTGCGAGAGGACGTGGGTGTCGATCAGGACGCGGTTGACGAGGCCGTCGGGGAGGAGCAGGCCGACCCACGCGAGCATGCGCATCAGGTAGCTGACCCAGAACGGGATGATCAGCAGCACGAGCAGGAGCGGCTTCGTGCGCCGAGCGTGGCGGGCGAGGTAGTACGCGACCGGATAGCCGATCGCGAGGCAGCCGGCGAGCGCGAACGCCACGTAGAAGAACGTCCGCACGTAGACGGTCCAGAACGGCTGCCCCGGCCGGAGCCCGTCGAGCACGGTGCGCATCGTCGAGAACTGCCAATGCAGCGGGTTCCACACGGGCACCGGGTTCGAGAAGATCGGGTCGACCGTCCCGAACGCGACCGCGAGCAGCGCGTAGGCCGGGACGAGGAAGAGGAAGACGAGCCAGATCGCGCCCGGAAGCGCGAAGGCGGGCCAGAAGAGGCGGCGCAGCATCCGCGGGGCCCGCGGCTCCTATCCGGCCTTGAAGGTCGACCACGCGTCCTGCCACACCGACTGGCCCTGCGTCGAGAGTGGGAGGAGCGTCACGCCGTTCGTGAAGTCGTCCTCGGTGACGACCGTCGAGCCGAGGTTCTTCGGGATGTAGCCCTGTGCGATCACCTTGCTCGGGTTGATCGCCTTGAGCGGCGGCATGTAGCCCATCCACGAGAAGTTCTCGATTCCGTGCCCGTTGTCGAGCAGGAAGTTCAGGAAGTGATGCGCGAGGACGGGGTTCTTCGCACCGCGCAGGATGGTCACCATGTCGCTTCCAACCATTGCGCCGTGCTGCGGCCGCCAGTAGCCGATCACGCTCACCGGAACGCCCTTCGGCATGTAGTTGAGCGCACCGGCCATGTCGCCCGACCACGCCTGGCCGATCCACACCGCGCCCGTTGGGACGTCGGTGTACTGGGTCGTGTTCGTCTTCACGTTCACGAGCTTCGTCAGCTTGGAGAGGTCGCCCGCCGCCTGCTTGACGAGCTGCGAATTCTCGGTGTTCACGTCGGTGACGCCGCGGTGCTGCAGCGACATGCCGATCGCCTCGCGCTGATCGTCGAGGATCGAGACCTTGCCCGCGTAACGCTGCGCGTGCCAGAAGAGATCGAGGCCGTTCTTGAACGACGGCGGCGGCGTCTTCACCTTGTCGCGCCGCCACGAGATGCCGGTCGTGTAGACCATGTACGGCACCGAGTAGTGCGAATGCGCGTCGTAGAAAGGGCTCTGGAGCGAGGGCCAGACGTTCTTCAAGTTCGGCAGGTACGAGTGGTTGACCGGCTGGATCAGCTTCCCGGCGACCGCGCGCGAGAGGTACTGCACCGTCGCGAACCAGACGTCGAATGCGGCCTGGCCCGACGTGAGCTTCGCCAGCGCCTCCTCCTCGTTCTCGAAGGTCGTGATGTTGACCTTGACCTTGTATGCCGACTCGAACTTCTTGACGACGCTCGGGTTGATGTATGCGGACCAGTTGAAGACGTTCAACGGCCCTTTCTCGGTGTTCTTGCCGCTCGAGATCGGCTCGTTGTCGGAGTAGATCGGGAGCGTCACCGGATGGCCGCGACGTGCGAGCGGGATGCCGCCCGGGCCGACCGGCGCACCTGTGATGCCGCCGAGTGCGTCCGCGGCGCGCACGAGGGCATCCGCACCCGAGATCGCGGCGATGGCTCCCCCCGATGCAAAGAGGAAATGGCGCCTCGTCGTCCTGCGTTCACGCGGGTGCAATTGCGGGAACCTCCTCGCTCGCGGGTTGCACAATGGAAACCGACATAGCACGATGTGTCAAGCGGTTGTATGGTTCCACACGAGCATGCGCGCCGGCCGTCCTACGCTTCCCGGGCACGATTACCACGCTCCGGCCGTCTTCGAGCGCGAGCGCGAGCGGATCTTCTTCCGGGAATGGATCTACGCGGGCCGGGCCGACGAGGCGGCAGGCGCGGGCGACTACCTGACCGTCGACGTCGTCGGCGAGAGCATCCTCGTCGTGCGCGGCAAGGACGGCGAACTGCGCGCCTTCTACAACGTCTGCCGTCATCGGGGGTCGAGGCTCTGTGATCCGGAGGAGCGCGGACATGCGCGCGGTGCGATCAAGTGCCCGTATCACGCGTGGAGCTACTCCTACGACGGACGCCTGATCGGGACGCCGCTCGTCGGCGAGGACGAGATCGACCGGGAGTCGCACGGCCTCTGGCCGGTCGCGGTCGACGTCTGGCAGGGCTTCGTGTTCGTGCATCTCGGCCAGCCGTCGCTCGGCGTTCGTGAGTCGCTCGAGCAGCAGCACGACCAACCGCTGCAGTACGAGCGGTGGCGGATGGACGAGCTCAAGACGGCGCATCGCACCGTCTCCGAGGTGGCTGCCAACTGGAAGGTGATCATCGAGAACTACAACGAGTGTCTGCACTGCCCGACCGTCCACCCCGAGCTCGTTGCGGTCGCTCCGACCTTCCGCAAGGGAGAGGTCTTCGAGGAGGGGCGCGACGACTGGGGCGTCTCGATCGCCGGTGGAGGCGCCGGCTATACGGCGTCGGGGGAGACGAACATCCCTGTGATGCCCGGCCTCGACGAGCGCACTGCGAGCTCGATGTACGGCGCGACGATCTTCCCGAACATGTTCATCGACCTGACCGGCACGGTCGTGATCGCGACGAGGCTTCAGCCGCGCGGGGCGGAGCACACCACGATCGTCACCGACTACCTGTTCCGTCCCGAGGTGGTCGACGATCCGGCGTTCGACCCGAGCGACGTCGTCGAGTTCGCCGAGCTCGTGGCTCACCAGGACTACGTGGTCTGCGAGCGCGTTCAGGCCGGTGTGCGCTCGCGTGCGTTCGACCATGGTGTGTACGCCGAGAAGGACTCGCTGCCGTACGAGTTCAACCAGAAGTATCTGGCAGCCCGCGAGCGCGAGTAGCCCGGTCGGGGCGGGAGCGCGGTCAGCGCTTCTTGCCGGGGTTCAGCAGGCCCTTCGGGTCGAAGGCCTGCTTGATCCGCAGGTGCAGGTCGTAGCCGACGGCGCCGAGCTGGCGCTCGAGCTGCCCGCGCTTGAGCCAGCCGATGCCGTGCTCGCCGGTGACCGTGCCGCCGAGGCGGAGCGCCAGGTCGAAGAGCTCGTGGCAGGCCGCGTCGGCGCGCTCCTCCTCGTCGGCGTCCCCGGCTGAGAACAGAAACGTCGAGTGGATGTTGCCGTCGCCGGCGTGGCCGAACGACAGCGACGGCACGCCGTGCCGCTCGCCGATCTCGAGCGTCTCGCGCTCGACTTCGCGCAACCGGTCGAGAGGCACGGCGATGTCCTCGCTGAAGGCGCCGCCGCGCTGCGCCAGGATCGCGAACCCGACGCCGCCGCGCCAGCGCCACAGCTCCGCGACTTCCGACGGTGCAACCGGCGCGTGCACGGCCACCGCGTCCTCGGCAAGTGCCTCCTGCAGCTCTGCCGCGACGCGGCGCGCCTCGCTCGCAGCGCCGTCGGCCTCGGTCATGACCATGAAGGCGCCGGTGTCCGGGATCCCGAACGGATAGGTGTCACCCGAGTACGACAGCGTGACCGCGTCGAGGTACTCGACGGCAGCGGGCACGAGCCCCGAGCCGAGCACGCGCTCGATCGCGCCGATCCCTGCCTCCGCGTCGCGGTAGATGCCGATCACCGGCAGTTCGAGCTCCGGCGCGGGGATCAGGCGCAGCCAGGCTGCGGTGACGAGCCCGAGTGTGCCCTCGGAGCCCACGAGCAGGCTCTTCAGGTCGTACCCGGCGACGTCCTTTCTGATCGGGCCGCCGACGTGCACGATCTCCCCGGGCGGGACGACCGCTTCGACGCCGGTCACCCAGTGGCCGGTGACGCCGTACTTGAACGCATGCGGGCCGCCGGCGTTGCAGGCGATGTTGCCGCCGATCTGGGAGATCTCGGCCGCGCCCGGGTCGGGCGGAAAACGGAGCCCGCTCTCGCGCGCGAGCCGCTGCACGTCGCCGGTCGTGACGCCCGCCTCGACGTGCATGCGCCAGAGCAGGGGGTCGAACTGCCGGACCTTGTTCAACCGCTCGAACCCGATCACGACGCCGCCCTCGACCGGGATCGCCCCGCCCGCGAGCCCGGTGCCGCCGCCGCGCGCGGTCAGCGGCACGTCGTGCTCGTAGCACCAGCGCATCACGGCCGCGACGTCCTCGGTCGTGGCGGGAAGCACGATCGCCTCCGCGGTTCCCTGCACTCCGCGGCCCATCAGATCGGCGAGATAGCGCCCCTGCGGCTCGACGATCGACCCGGGTGAGACAACCTCTGCGAGCTCCACGCGGCCGAGCGTACCCTGTCCGACGGCAGGATTTCGAACGATCCGAGGAGATGCATGAGGTTCATTGCGCTCGCGGTGCTCGTTGCCGCGCTACTCGTGCCCGCCGCCGTCGCGGGCACGCCGACCCTGAACGGGACCGACGGCCCCGGCTTCACGATCACGCTCACGCAGAACGGCAACAAGGTCAAGAGCCTGAAGGCCGGCACCTATGTGTTCAAGATCGCCGACAAGTCCTCCATCCACAACTTCCATCTGACCGGCCCCGGCGTGAACAAGAAGACGTCGGTCGGCGCGAAGGGGACGAAGACCTGGACGCTGACGCTGAAAGAGGGGACGTACAAGTACGTGTGCGACCCGCACGCGTCGTTCATGAAGGGCAAGTTCACCGTCAGCTGACCTGCCCGTTCGAGACATGCCCCGGGGTCTGACCCCGGGGCATGTCTCCTTCGGCTACGAGGTCGTGAGCGGCAGTTCTTCGACGCCGTCTCGGGCGATTCGCCACGCGCGAAGCTCGTCGAGCTTCAGTCCGTAGATCAGGAAGGGCCGGCCGGACCAGAGGCCCGCCAGCTCACGGTCGGTCCGCGACGGGATCGGCTCGGTCTCCGGATGGGAGTGGAAGACCGCGAGCTCGTAGCCCTCGTCCTCGAGAAACCAGAGGCTCGGATCGATCTCCAGCTCGTAGCGGTAGGGCGACGCGAGCGTGTTGCGGCCGCGCTCGTAGCGCTCCGCGACACCGTCGCGAAAGACGATCAGCCCGCAGCACTCGTTCGGCGCCTCGTCGGCGGCGTGCGCGCGTAGCTCGGCGCGGATCGCGGCCGGGACTACCACCAGAGCACCGCCTCGTCGATCTCCTCGCCGCTCCAGAACGGGGCCGAGAGGTACTTCCAGCCGCCGTCGGCGAGCACGGCGACGACGACCGAGCCTTCGGGAAGCTCGTCTGCGATGCGCCGGGCAACGTGGACGACGGCGCCGGCGGAGACGCCGGCGAACAGGCCCTCGCGCTCGAGCAGCACGCGCACCGCCGCGGCAGCTTCCGTGTTGGAGACGAGGAGCTTGCGATCGAGCTGCGCCACATCGAGCACAGGCGGCACATAGCCGTCCTCGAGCGACCGCAGCCCCATCACGGGCTCGCCCGGCAGCGGTTCGGCGGCGACGATCTGCACGCCGGGGAACGCCTCGCGCAGGCGCGCACCGGTGCCCATCAGCGTGCCGCCCGTGCCGAGACCGGCGACGAGCGCGTCGACCCGCGGCAGGTCGCGCGCGATCTCCAGCCCTGTCCCCTCGTAGTGCGCGCGCGGGTTCGCCTCGTTCGCGTACTGGAAGAGCATCACGAAACGGTCGTTCCGGGCGGCGATCTCCTGCGCCAGGCGCACGGCGCCGTTCGAGCCCTCTTCTCCGGGCGAGTCGATGACCGTCGCGCCGTAGAGCTCGAGCAGCGCGCGCCGTTCCGGTGTCGCGTTCGAGGGCATGACGCACGTGAGCTTCAGCCCCTTGAGCTTGGCGACCAGTGCGAGTGAGATGCCCGTGTTGCCGCTCGTCGGCTCGAGCAGCTCCTGGCCTGGCTGCAGGTCGGCCGCCTCGACCATCGCGAGCGCGACCCGGTCCTTGATCGAGCCGGTCGGATTCTGTCCCTCGAGCTTCACGTAGATCGTGCGGCCCGGCGGCGAGAGCGCCTGGAGCTCGACCAGCGGGGTGTTCCCGATCAGGTCGAGCAGCGAGCTAGCAACCACCGGCCATCGCCGGGAGGAGAATCACCGTGCTGGTGTCGCGGACGGGGGTGTCGAGGCCGTCGCGGGTGCGCACGTCCTCGCCGTCGACGTACACGTTGACGAACGACTGGATCTCGCCGTCGCCGTAGACGCGTGAGCCGAGTGCCGGGATGCGGTGCGCCAGATCCTCGAGCAGCTCACGCACTGTCGAGCCGGAGGCCTCGACCTCACGCGCGCCGCCGGCCTCGGAGCGCAAAACAGGGGGGACCCTGACGACACTCATTCCTGGGGACCCTCATCGCGCGCAGAACTCGACGTAGTCGATGTACTCCGTGATCGTCGGGTGCTCACCGCAGACCGGGCAGTCGGCGCGGCGCTCGATCTTCACCTCGTTGAACTCCGTCGCGAGAGCGTCGAGCAGCAACAGGCGCCCGACGAGCGGCTCGCCGATCTGGGCGGCCAGCTTGATCGCCTCGTTCGTCTGCAGCGTGCCAACGATCCCGGGCAGCACGCCGAGCACCCCGCCCTCGGCGCACGACGGCGCGAGCTCCGGCGGCGGCGGCTCCGGGAAGAGGCAGCGGTAGCACGGCCCCTCGTGGGGCTTGAACACCGTCACCTGTCCCTCGAAGCGGTAGATCGAGCCGTGCACGACGGGAATGCCGCGCCAGACCGATGCATCGTTGACGAGGTACCGCGTGGGGAAGTTGTCGGCGCCGTCGACGATCAGATCCCAGCCGTCGTCGAGGATCCGGTCGATGTTCTCCGAGGTCAGGCGCTCGCGATAGGTGACGACGTTCACGTCGGGATTCAGCGCCTGGATCGCGCGCTTCGCAGAGTCGACCTTCGGGGTGCCGAGGGTCTCGAGCGAGTGCGCGATCTGCCGCTGCAGGTTCGTCTCGTCGACGATGTCGGCATCGACGATGCCGAGCGTGCCGACGCCCGCGGCGGCGAGGTAGAGCGATGCCGGTGAGCCGAGCCCGCCCGCGCCGATCAGCAGGATCTTCGAGTCGAGGAGGCGGAGTTGACCCTCTTCACCGATCTCGGGGATCAACAGGTGGCGCGAGTAGCGCGTGCGCTTCTCCGGAGACAGCGTCCTCGGCATCACGATCTCGAGCCCGTTTCGCTTCCAGTCGGTGAAGCCGCCGATCAGCGAGTGGGCGTTCTCGTAGCCGAGCTCCTCGAGGGTCTTCGCCGCGAACGCGGATCGGTTGCCGACGGCGCAGTAGAGGATCACCGGCTGAGTCTTGTCGGGCGCGACCGCTTCGATGCGGCTCTCGAGATTGCCGCGCGGAACATGCACGGCCCCGGGCAGGTGGCCCTCCTGCCATTCGTCGATCTCGCGAACGTCGACCCAGACCGCCCCGGATGTCTCCTGGGCCGTCTTGGCGTCGACCTCCGAGATCTCGGCCTTGGTCCGCTGCAGCAGCTCGCGATAAGTCGTCATAGCTTCATAAACGGTAGCGGGTGTTTCCGTATTTCCCGCTACGTTGCCCGCGATGTCGGCGGGGAAACGCGTGCGGCTGCTCGTGGCGGCGATCGCCGTCGTGGCCGCATTGACGGTCGCGGGCGTCGTCCTCGCCACCCGGCAGAGCCCCTCGCAGCCGGCGGCCCAGTGCAAGCAGCGGCCCCGCGCGCTGATCGTCCCGGGCGTTCCCTCGCAGCACGTCGCCGCCGTCCGAAGCGCACTCGCGCATCCGCCGAAGACCGCCGCGCGCCTGCTGGAGGGGTTGTCCCAGCAGTACCCCGACGATCCGGTCGTGCAGTTCAACTTCGGCACGGCGCTCTTCTGCGCGGGCTACGTCTCCGACGCAGAGCAGGCATACCGCCAGGCGAAGAAGGCGGGATACGACACCTTCTACGAGGTGCAGGCCGACGCGATCCTGCATCCGCAGTTCTTCCAGCAGGGCTACCCGATCTTCGAGCCGCAGCACAACGACCCGCTGTTGATCCAGGGCGCGCTGCTCCAGCGTCGCGGCAGACAGCACTCCGCCGAGAAGCTCTACGCGCGTGCGGCGCGCCTGCAACCCGGAAACGACGAGACTCAGGTGGCCGCCGCGGTCGGACGGTTCGACGAGGACAACCTCTCCGCTTCCTTCTCGCGACTCGGACCGCTCGTGAAGCGCTTCCCGCGCAGCCAGTCGGTGCGGTACCACCTCGGCCTGCTCCTCGCGTGGACCGGGCAGCGGAATCTCGCGATCAGGGAGTTCCGTTTTGCACGCGCGCTGAATCCTGTGTCTACACTTGGCAAGCAGTCGAGTGCGTTTCTGACCGGACTCGTGGGGGGTGGGACCAGCACCACGAAAAGATGAGCCGAGCGGCCTATGGCGTCCGTCCGGTTCTCTTGCGACAGTTCCGCATCCGATTTTTGGGAATGCTTGGTCACCGAGGGGGACGAGTGAGCAAGGTCGAGATCGACGTTGAGGGAACCGACTTCGAGGAGGAGACCGAAGTCGAGGTCGCCGTCGAAGCCGCCGCGGACGAAGAGGTCACGCCCCTCGATGCAGCTGAGGACGCCGAAGCGGACTTCTACGCAGCGCAGGCAGAAGAGATCGAGGAGCCCGTCGATGTCGAGTTCTCGGCCGATTCGCTGCAGCTCTTCCTGAAGGATGTCGGCAAGGTCGAGCTTCTGACCGCCGCGCAGGAGGTCGAGCTCGCGAAGCGCATCGAGCAGGGCGACCATCGCGCGAAGCAGGAGATGGTCGAGGCCAACCTACGCCTCGTGGTCTCGATCGCCAAGCGCTACCGCAACCAGGGGCTCCCCTTCCTCGACCTGATCCAGGAGGGGACGATCGGGCTCGTGCGCGCCGCCGAGAAGTTCGACTGGCGCAAGGGCTACAAGTTCTCGACCTACGCGACGTGGTGGATCCGTCAGGCCGTCGCACGCGCGCTCGCCGACAAGGCGCGCACGATCCGCATGCCGGTTCACGTCGTCGAGAAGCTGAACAAGATCGTGCGCACGGAGCGGAAGCTGCGCGCCGAGCGCGGCCGCGAGCCTTCGAACGAGGAGATCGCCCTCGATCTCGACATGACGGTCGAAGAGGTCGAAGCGATCCGCCGCACCTCGCAGACCCCCGTGTCGCTCGAGAAGCCGGTGGGCGACGAGGAGGAGTCGGAGTTCGGGCAGTTTCTCGAGGACGAGCACACGCCGCCGCCCGACGAGGCCGCGGACACCGCCTTCCGCGCCGCCGCGCTCGCCAAGTGCCTCAGTGCGCTCAGCTATCGCGAGCGCCGGGTGCTCGAGCTCCGCTACGGCCTGAACGGCGAGCACCCGTGCACGCTCGACGAGGTCGGTCGGGCGTTCCAGGTGACGCGTGAGCGCATCCGCCAGATCGAGAACCAGGGGCTGAAGAAGCTCCGAGCGCTGGCCGACAGCCAGAAGCTCCGCGACGTCGCCTAGTTCGGTACCAGGTACCTCCGGTACCTGGTACCTGGCTTGCGGTTAGGCTGCACGCCGCATGGACTGGTTCGACGAGCTGGCGGAGTTCCTGCGCATCCCTTCGATCAGCGCGGACACTGCTCACGCGGGCGATGTCGTCCGTGCTGCGGAGTGGGTCTGCTCGCTGATCCGCGAGGCGGGCGGCTCGTGTGACGTGCTCGACTGGCACGGGCAGCCGCTTGCGATCGGCGAGCTGCGTGCGTCGAGCGGCGCCGAGAGCGCGCCGACGGTGATCTGTTACGGGCATTTCGACGTGCAGCCGCCCGATCCGCTGGAGCTCTGGGAGAGCGATCCGTTCGAGCCGGAGCTCCGGGACGGCTATCTCTACGGCCGCGGCACGGTCGACGACAAGGGCCAGCTCTACATGCTTCTTTCGGCAGCGCGCGAGCTGGCACGCGCCGGCGAACTGCCGGTCAACGTTCGCTTCTGCTGCGACGGCGAAGAGGAGACCGGCGGGCATTCGATCGTCGAGTTCCTCGAGGCGGACGAGCGAGGCGCCGACGCGGCGATCGTCTTCGACAGCGGCATGATCCGCCGCGACGTTCCGGCCTTCAACGTCGCGACCCGCGGCATGGCGTATTTCCATGTCACCGTCCGGACCGGCGAACGCGACCTCCACTCGGGGATGTACGGAGGTGCGGCCCTGAACGCAGCGCACGCTCTGATCAAGTCGCTCGACGGCCTGGTCGCGCACGACGGCACGCTCGCCGACGAGTTGCGCGTCGGCCGGGCCGAGCCCAGTGACGAGGAGCTCGCAGGGTGGGCGCAGCTGCCTGCCGGGGCCGACGAGCTCGCCGACCAGGGCGCGCGGCCAAAGGACGCCGCCGCAGCGGCCGACTTCTACCTGCGCACGTTCGCCGAGCCGGCGATCGACGTCAACGGCATCGCGACCGGCTCGCCCTTGTTGCAGAAGACGGTGCTGCCGGTCGAGGCGGTCGCGAACGTCTCGATCCGGCTGGCGCCCGGCCAGCAGGTCGGCGAGGTCGCTCCGGTCGTCGAGCGGCTGCTGCGCGCCGGCGCGCCCGCCGGCGCCGAGGTCGAGGTGGAGATGTGGTCGTCGTCGCCGCCGGGGCTGATCCCGCCGGATTCGCAGGTGATCCAGCTCGGCCTCGACGCGTTCGAGCGTGCGCTCGGCAGCCGCCCGGTGCTCGTTCGGTCGGGCGGCACGCTGCCGATCGTCCCGGCGCTCGCCGACAAGGGGATCCCGACCGTGATCACCGGCTTCGGCCTGCCCGACTCGCAGATCCACTCTCCGAACGAGCGCCTCGTCGCGGACTACGTCCCGGCCGGGATTCGCGCTGCCCGCGAGCTCTTCCTCGCGTTCGCGCAGCTTTGATCGATCTTCATTCGCACGTCCTGCCGGGTCTCGACGACGGTGCGAAGGATCTGGCCGAGGCGGTGTCGATCTGCCGCGACGCGTTCGCGGACGGGATCACCGTGCTCGCTGCCACGCCTCATGTGCGCGAGGACTTCCCGACGACGCCGGAGCAGATGGAGACGGCGGTCGCCGAGCTGCAGGACGCAGTCGGGGATGCGCTGAAGCTCGTGCCCGGAGGCGAGCTCGACCTCGCGGAGCTCGGACGTCCCCGCGAAGAGCTGCTCCGGTTCGCGCTCGCCGGCAACCCGCGGTACCTCCTGGTCGAGACGCCGTATGTCGGCTGGCCGCTCGACGTCGGTGACCGTCTCTTCTCACTGCTCGCCGACGGGATCACCCCGGTGCTCGCGCATCCGGAGCGAAACGGCGAGGTTCAGGAGCGCCCCGAGCTGCTCGAGCCGCTCGTCGAAATGGGCGTGCTGGTCCAGCTCACCGCGGGCGCGGTGGACGGCACCCTCGGTCGCCGCTCGCGCGGCTGTGCCGACGTGCTGCTCGACCGAGGGCTTGCACATCTGATCGCGAGCGACGGGCACGCACCCTCGATCCGGCGGATCGGGATGAGCGCCGCCGTGTCGGCTCTCCGAGACGAGGCGCTTGCACACTGGCTGACGGTCGGCGTGCCGGGTGCGATCGTCGACCACGGCACACCGCCGCCGCGGCCCGGCAAGACGCGGCCGCGGCGGCTCTTCGGGCGCTAGGGCCCGCTAGTTCTGCGTCATCGGGTCGCCGGGCTCGTGGTCGCCCACGTGCGCGGCAGGGACGGTTGCGACCTGCGCCAGCGTCGCGTTGCGCGGCGCACGGATGCGGATCGTGATCCGGTCGCCGGCCTTCAGCTGCGACGGGTCGATGACGGTCGGCACCTTGCCCTGCCAGAGCAGGAAGATCGTGCCGACGTCGTACGTGAACGTCTCGTCGAGCGACTGGCCGAGCATCGAGCGCAGGCCGCGCCAGTTGCCGCCGGCGACGTGCAACGCGATGTGCCCGCCGGCCTGGCCGCCCGCGACGGTGCCGACGTAGAGGAAGAGAGCGCGGCCCGGTGCGCCGTTGCCGCTGCCGTGGTCACCGACGAGTGCTGCGGCCTTGGCGTTCAGGTCGGCCATCGAGGAGCCGGCCTGGTCGCGGATCGAAACCTGGACGTTGTCGCCCGCCTTGAGGTCGGTGATCGAGATGACGTGCGGGACGCCCGCCGTCCAGCCCAGGAACTCGGTCTTGGCGTCGGTCGTGAACGTCTCGTCCTGGCTCTGGCCGAGCAAAGCCTTCAGCGCGGCGTGGTTGCCGCCCTCGACCTTGACCTGGACCGAGTTGGCGCCCGTGGCGAGCACTTCGCCCCGGAACTGGAACAGCCGGCCCTTGCCTCCGCCGGCCGCGGCCGCGGCGACGACGGCGCAGGCAAGTGCCGCGAGGGCGATGGTGGCGATCAGACGATGCTTCATGGTGGTTCCTCCTGGCTGCAAGTTGACGGCCTGACCATCGTCCCCGCGCGCCAAGCGACCGTTGCGTGCGCGTAAGAGGCATGCAAAACCTCGTTGTGAGGTGCGCATTGCGGCCGGAGCCGGGCTTTGCCCGGCGGGAGGCCAAGCCACGGACGTCTTGTCGTGGCAAGAAGAAGGGGGCTCACGGGGGAAACATGGTTTCCCCCGTGCTTACCAGGGGGGCGGGTTGTGCACCCAGCGGCCGCCGACCATGGTCGCCACGACCTGCGCGTCGAGGTCGTCCCACGGGTCACGATCGAGGACGACGAGGTCGGCGTAGTGCCCCGGCAGGAGCGTGCCGCGCCGCCGCTCGTCGTACGCGAGCCAGGCGGGGGCGACACAGGTCGCGTGGAACGCTTCGTCGACGGTCAGCGCCTGCTCGGGATGCCAGGCGGGACGGTCGTCGATCGTGCGGCGAACCCCGGCGCGGATGCCCGCGAGCGGATCGAGCTCCTCGATCGGCGCATCGCTGCCGTTCACGACGACTGCGCCGGAGTGGAGAAGCGAGCGGAACGCGTACGCCGTGTCGGTCTTGGCGGCCCAGGACGCGTCGGCGAGATCGCGGTCGGAGGGCGCGTGGGAGAACTGCACCGAGCACGTGACCGAGATCTCCGCGAAGCGACCGACGTCTTCCGGTGCGAGCAGCTGGGCGTGCTCGATCCGCTGCCGGAGGCCCAGCGGCCCCCAGGCGTCCCTCGTCTGCTCGAACGCGTCCAGGGCCTCGCGGTTCGCGCGGTCGCCGATCGCGTGCACCGCGACCGGGAATCCCGCCGCCGCTCCCCGGCGCACGATCTCGGCGAGCTCCGCGCCGCTCGTGATCTGCACGCCGGTGCCGTCGAGCAGCAAGGCGGTCTGCGAGCCGAGTGTCCCGTCCATGAACACCTTCAGGTACCCGAGCCTGACGTGGGGGCCGCCGAAGCCGGAGCGAAGCCCGACGGCGAGCGCGGCGTCGAGTGCGTCGTGCGGAATCGACTGCCAGACGCGCAGGGTCAGCCCGCCGCGCTCCTCGAGCTGCTGCCAGAGCCGCAGCGCTCCGAGCCAGCCGTCCTTGTCGTGCACGGCGGTCACCCCGCGAGAGTTGGCGAGACGGACGCCCGCGCGCATCGCCTCGAGGTAGTCGGTGTCGGAGACGATCATGTGCCGCTCCTTGAACCGCCAGGCTGCTTCTTCCCGCAGGATGCCCGTCGGCTCTCCTCTCGCATCACGTTCGACGACGCCCCCATCGACCTCCAGGTCGCCGTTCGCCAATGCGAGCGCCGCGGAGTTGAGCCAGAGCGAGTGGTAGTCCTTCGCGATCAGCCCGGCCGGCGTCTCGCCCGTGATCGGGTCGAGATCCTGCCGCGTCGGTTCGCGGTGCGGCTGCCAGTCGCCGCTTCGCCAGCCGTGACCGCGCAGCCAGCGGCCGGGTTGCACCTCGACCCGGCGGAGCCGCTGCAGAGCCTCGTCGAGATTCCCGCAGCCGTCGAGGTCGATCTCGTCCTGGGCGAGCGCCCACGTCGGGAAGTGGACGTGTGAGTCGGTGAAGCCGGGGACGACGACGAGCCCGCCGAGGTCGGTCACGTCGGGCGAGGCGAGCGCGGTCTCGTGGACGCCGACGCCGCCGGCCACCAGTTCGCCCGCGATCGCGAGTGCGCGCTGCGTCGGGACCTGTGGGGCGAGCGTGCGAATGAGGCCGTTCGCAAGGATCATCGGTCGGCAAGAATCTACGCGACGGCACAACGTCGAGGCCGTCTTTCACGAACGACCTGATCGGGATCCTAGCCGCGCGCGGCGACGAGCAGCAGCATCATCGCGGCACACGCGAGCACGGTGCCCGACACGACGAGCGTCAAGATGCGGACCGGGATGAACATGCCGGATGTATCGGCAGCCGCCGCACTACACTTCACCCCCGAATGAGCGCCTACGACCCGCTCTCCGACGATCAGCGCGCGATCCGCGAGCTGGTGCGGACGATCGCGCGTGAGCGGATCGCGCCGCGGGCGGCGGAGATCGATAGGACGGCCGAGTTCCCGTGGGACGTGGTGGAGGCGTTTCGCGCGAACGAGCTCTTCGGCGTGCTCTTCGACGAGGAGTTCGGCGGGATCGGCGAGAGCTCGCTGATGACGCTCGTGATGATCGAGGAGCTCTCGAAGGTGTGCGCGACGAGCGGCCTGATCATGGCGGTGCAGGAGCTCGGCTCGCTCGGGATCAAGCTGGCGGGCGATCCGGAGCAGAAGCAACGGTTCCTGCCTCGACTCGCGAGCGGCGAGTGGCTCGCTGCGTATGCACTGACCGAGCCGGGCTCCGGGTCGGACAGCGCGGCGATGCGCACCACGGCGCTTCGTGACGGTGAGGAGTACGTGCTCGGCGGCGGCAAGCGCTTCATCACGAACGCCGGCGTTGCGTCCGTCTACGTCGTCTTCGCGAAGACCAACCCGCAGCAGGGACACGGCGGCATCTCGGCGTTCGTGGTCGAGGCCGACGCGCCCGGGCTCGAGGTCGGTCGGATCGAGCCGAAGATGGGCATCAAAGGCTCGACGACGGGCGAGTTGTTCTTCAACGACTGCCGCATCCCCGCGGCGAACCTACTCGGTGAAGAGGGGGAGGGGTTCAAGATCGCGATGCGGATCCTCGACCGTTCTCGCCCGGGAATCGCCGCGCAAGGGCTCGGGTTGGCGCAGGGTGCGACCGACTACGCGGTCGAGTACGCGCGCTCCCGCGAGACGATGGGGAGGCCGATCGCCGAGCACCAGCTGATCGCGGGCATGCTCGCCGACATGGAGACGAAGTGCGAGGCCGCCAGGGGGCTGCTCTACAAGGTCGGCTCGATGATCGACGAGGGCGACACAGGCCCGGAGCTGACCAAGCTCTCGGCGATGGCGAAGCTCTACTGCACCGACGTCGCGATGGAGGTGACGACCGACGCCGTGCAGGTGCTCGGCGGGTACGGCTACATCCAGGAGTACCCCGTGGAGCGGATGATGCGCGACGCGAAGATCACGCAGATCTACGAAGGCACGAACCAGATCCAGCGTCTCGTCATCGCGCGCGAGATGCTCAAGGAGAACCGCGCCTTCCTGCTTGCCGGCGTTGTCTGACCGCCGCGAACTGAGCTTCGATCGCGTCGCCGACGAGTACGAGCGGACGCGACCGACCTATCCGCCCGAGCTGCTCGAGCAGTTGCCGCTCGACGCGGACGCCGTGGTGCTGGACCTCGGTGCCGGCACGGGCAAGCTGACCCGCGTCCTGGCCGGGCGTTATCGCAACGTGACCGCGGTCGAGCCGCTCGTCAACATGCGGAAGATGCTCCAGCAGGTCGTTCCGGGCGTCATCGCGTTGCCAGGATCGGCCGAGCGGATTCCGCTCGACGACGGGGCAGTGGACGGCGTGTTCGCGGCACAGGCGTTCCACTGGTTCGACAAATCTGTTGCGCTGCCGGAGATCGCGCGGGTGCTCCGCGCGGGCGGCATCTTCGCCATCGTCTGGAACGAGGGCGACGACGATCGTCCCGACCCACGGCCGCGCGAGTTCCTGCACGAGGTACAGCTGCTTCACGACGCGGCGATGCGGCGCTGGGAGGACGAACCCGATTGGGAGGACCTTCTGCGCGGCAGCTCGTTCTTCGCCGAGGTGCACGATCGAATCTCCGTCGCTCACGACCACGTGCTCGACCGTGCCGGGATCCTCGACAACCTGCGCTCGGTCAGCTGGATCGCGAGCCGCGACGATCGCGAGGCCGTCGTGGCGCGACTCGGAGCACTCTTGCCGGAAGGGACCTACGCAATCCCGAACCGCGCAAACCTCATCTGGGCGAGGAAGCCGTGAGGGTCAAGCTCTCCTCGGCCGATCGCGTGCTCTTCCCCGACGACGGGATCACGAAGGGCGACCTGTTCGCCTACTACGAAGCCGTGGCGGAGGCGATCGTCCCGCATCTGCGCGACCGCCCGTTCACGATGAAGCGATGGCGTGAAGGACTGGAGGGCGGAGCGTTCTTCCAGAAGCAGGCGCCGAAGGGCATTCCGGCCTGGATCCCGACCCGGGAGTTCCGCACCTGGCCGCGCGGCGGGAAGGGGGAGTCCCGTCTGGTCGACTTCCCGCTCGTCAACTCGCGCGAGGCGCTCCTCTGGATGGTGCAGATGCACTGCATCGACATGAACGCGTGGTACTCGCGCGTCGACAAGCCCGAACGCCCCGACTTCGTGCTCTTCGATCTCGATCCGCCGGAGCAGCCGGACGCGTTCCCGCTCTGCATCCGTGTCGCCCACTACGTGCACGCGGCACTCGAGGAGCTCGACCTCGAGTCGTGCGTCAAGACGAGCGGCGCCGATGGGATCCACGTCCTCGTCCCGATCGCGCGGCGCTCGTCCTACGAGGAGACCTATGAGTTCGCGGAGCTGCTCTCTCGCAAGCTGGAGGCGCAGCATCCCGGTGAGGTGACGACGGAGTGGCTGAAGCGCAAGCGGGCGGGGGTGCTCGTCGACCACCGGCAGAACGGATGGGGGAAGACGATTGCGTCCGCGTACTCGGTGCGGCCGAAGCCCGGTGCGCCGGTCTCGACGCCGCTGCGCTGGGACGAGCTGAACGAGGACGTGCGGCCCGTCGACTTCTCGATGCAGGTCGCGCTCGACCGGGTGGCGAGGCACGGCGACCTGTTCGAGCCGGTGCTCCGCGGAAAGCAGGCTCTCGGGCCGGCTCTGAACGCGCTGCGATCCTAGGAGCTCCAGCCCGCGGTCGTGTCGCCCGCCCGAACCTTCGCCTTGTAGGCACGCTTGGCGGCCTGATACTCGGCGAGCGACTCGGGTGAGGTGACGTCACCGAGCGTGGGATGACTCGGCGAGAGCGCCTCGGCCGCCTCGACGCCGAACTGCTTCGCGAGCACCGCGCCGAGCGACTTGATCTTCATCTCGCCGAAGCCGGGGAGCGAGCCGATTCGCTTCTTCAGGTCGGCGCTGCCGCTCGCCTCCGACCAGATGCGCGACGCGTCCCCGCCGTACTCCTCCGTCACGACCGCGGCGAGCTCGCGCACACGGTCGGCCATCGCGCCGGGGAAGCGGTGAATCGCGGGCTTCTCCGCGAACACGGGCCCGAGATCCATCGCGGCGAGCTGCTTCGGGTCGAGCGTCCCGGTTCGCTGCTTCAACACGTACGGGCCTGCGAAGGCCTTCTGCACGGTCACCTGCTGGTCGATCGCGAAGCCCACGAGGAGCGCGAACGGATCCGTCGCGAGGAGCTTGCAGGCCTCGGGATCGTCGGTGAAGTAGAGCGCGGCCGGCATGTCCCGATCCTAGTTGGTCCAGCTCTGACGACAGCGCCGCGCAATTCGAGGAGGTGTCTGACACCACAGGTGTCAGACACCAGTTCGCGGCGCCTACGCGTGCACGCCCATCGAGATCGCGGCGAGGTAGCCCGCGCCGCTTTTCGCGGGCTGGAGCAGTCCGTACTTGCCCCCGTTGACGTAGATCGAGTCGCGCGCGTTCGGCGTGTCCGGGTTGCCGCGCGCGGCGTACGGCGCATGCTTGTAGACGGCCTTCGTGAGCTTGTCGGGGAAGAAGAGCTGCCCGGTGTGCACGACGTTGCCGCCGACATGAACCTTGAGATGAATGTGCACTGCGCGTCCCTGGTACCAGCCGGGATAGATCGTTGTGAACACCGCGATCCCGCTCGCGTCCGTTTTCTGTACTCCGCGCAGGAACGTCCTGCTCGCCGCTCCGGCGCCGAAGCCGGAGTAGTTCCCCGCCGCGTCGGCGTGCCAGATGTCGACGGCGGCCCCGCGCAGCGGCTTGCACGTCGCCGCGTTGAGCACCCGGAGGTCGAGCACGAGCAGCGTGCCCGGATGTCCCTCGCGGATATCGCGGCGAACCTTTTCGCCCGCGATGTAGTACGGGCCCTCCGTCAGCTCCGGCGTCAGCACGCATGCGACCGCACCCGTCTCGACCGCGCGGTTGCCGGCTGCGTCGGCTGCGTCGGCGGCGTCGCTCGCAAGCGCCTTGCCGGCCGCCGCAGCGACGACCAGCCCACCGAGCCGCGCCAGCGACCCGCGCCGAGTGACCGGTTCCTCGAATCTCATGTCGCGCAACGCTACTGAGCCGACCTGTGCGTTTCCTACGAGGCTCGCGCGAGTACGCTCCAGAGCATGGACCCGTTGAGCGTCTTCTCGCCCGCGACGCGGGCCTGGTTCGAGCGAGCGTTCGCGGCGCCGACCCCCGCGCAGGCCCAGGGATGGCCCGCGATCGCGAGTGGCGAGCACGTCTTGATCCAGGCGCCGACCGGCTCCGGCAAGACCCTGACGGCGTTCCTGTCGGCGATCGACCGCCTGAACGCGGCGCCCGGCGCGGGGCTGCGACTCCTCTACGTCTCGCCGCTGAAAGCGCTGAACTACGACATCGAGCGCAACCTCCGCGGCCCGCTCGCAGGCCTCGAGTCGAAGTTGAGGGTCGGCGTTCGCACCGGGGACACGCCGCAGAAAGAACGCCGCGAGCTTCAGAAAGAGCCGCCGGACATCCTGATCACGACGCCCGAGTCGCTGTATCTGATGCTCACCTCGCAGGCGCGCGAGTCGCTCCGCGGCGTCGAGACCCTGATCCTCGACGAGGTGCACGCGATTGCAGGCTCGAAGCGCGGTGCCCATCTCGCGCTGTCGGTGGAGCGCCTGCAATCGCTAGCCGACAGCCCGATCCAGCGGATCGGGCTGTCGGCGACCCAGCGGCCGATCGAGGAGATCGGCCGCTTCGTCAGCGGCGGGCGCCCGATCACGATCGTCGATGCGGGCACGCGCAAGGACCTCGATCTCGAGGTGATCGTGCCGGTCGAGGACATGCGCGAGCTCGGGTCGACCGCTTCACTCTCGCACCCCGTCCCGGCCGACGGGCAGGAGATGGACAGCGGCACCGAGCACGGCGCGCAGTCGATCTGGCCGTCGATCTACCCCGAGGTGCTGCGGCTCGTCGAGGCGCATCGCTCGACGATCGTCTTCGTCAACAACCGCCGCCTCGCCGAGCGGCTCGCGCTGCGGCTGAACGAGCTCGCGGAGAAGGAGATCGCGCGCGCGCATCACGGCTCGCTCGCACGCGAGCAGCGACAGCTCGTCGAAGAGGATCTCAAGGCGGGACGGATCCCGTGCCTGGTCGCGACGTCGAGCCTCGAGCTCGGCATCGACATGGGCGCCGTCGATCTCGTCATCCAGGTCGAGTCGCCAAAATCCGTCGCCCGCGGGCTGCAGCGGATCGGCCGCGCCGGCCATGAGCTCGGCGCGACGTCCAAGGGGCGAATCTTCCCCAAGTACCGGGCCGACCTGCTCGAGTCGGCGGTGGTGGCGCGCGCGATGCGAGAGGGCGACATCGAGGAGACGCGGATCCCCCGAAACCCGCTCGACGTGCTCGCACAACAGGTCGTGGCCATCGCCTCTGACGAGGAGATCCGCGTCGACGATCTCCACGAGCTCGTCGTGCGCGCGCATCCGTTCAAGGATCTGAGCCGTGCACAGCTCGAGAACGTGCTCGACATGCTCGCCGGCCGTTACCCCTCGGACGAGTT
The DNA here is from genome assembly GCA_963821575.1 of uncultured Thermoleophilia bacterium. GTDB lineage: Bacteria > Actinomycetota > Thermoleophilia > Gaiellales > Gaiellaceae > PALSA-600. The sequence continues at coordinate 353,045 of CAWGEJ010000011.1, read as the reverse complement.
CGCGGAGCTGCGGCCGCGCATCGTCTGGGATCGCACCGGCGGCGTCATCCGCGCACGCGACGGTGCGCGGCGGCTCGCGGTCACGAACGCCGGCACGATCCCCGACCGGGGGCTCTTCGGCGTCTTCCTCGTCGACGGCGGCGGCCGGGTCGGTGAGCTCGACGAGGAGATGGTCTACGAGGCGCGTGCGGGCCAGACGTTCCTGCTCGGCGCCTCGACGTGGCGGATCGAGGAGATCACACGCGACCGCGTGCTCGTCTCGCCCGCCCCGGGCCTGCCGGGCGCAGTGCCGTTCTGGAAAGGGGAGGGCGTCGGCCGGCCCTATGAGCTGGGTCAGAAGATCGGTGCCGCGTCCCGCGAGTTGTCGGCGCTGAGCGAGGCGAAGGCGCTGCAGCGGCTCCGCGGTGAGTTCCACCTCGACGAGCGCGCGGCCCGCAACCTCCTCGCCTTCCTGCGCGAGCAGGAGGCTGCGACGGGTCTCGTGCCGTCGGACCGCACGATCGTGATCGAGCGGTTCCGCGACGAGATCGGCGACTGGCGGGTCTGCATCCTCTCGCCGTTCGGCGGCCGCGTGCATGCGCCGTGGGCGATGGCGATCGCGGCGCGGCTGCGCGAGGCCCACGGGATCGAGGCGCAGTCGATCTGGTCGGACGACGGCATCGCCCTGCACTTTCCCGAGTCGGACGTGCCGCCGCCGACCGAGGACCTGATGATCGATCCGGCCGAGGTCGAGGACCTCGTCGTGGCCGAGGTGGGGGAGACCGCGCTCTTCGGCGCCCGGTTCCGGGAGAACGCGGGCCGCTCGCTGCTGATCCCGCGCCGGCGTCCCGGCGAGCGCACGCCGCTGTGGCAGCAGCGGTTGAAGGCGCAGTCGCTGCTGCAAGTGGCTCGGCGCTACGGCAGCTTCCCGGTCATCCTCGAGACCTATCGCGAATGCCTCCAGGACGTCTTCGACCTGCCCGCGCTGCGCTCCCTGCTCCAGGGATTGAAGGTGCGCGACGTGGATCTCGTCGAGGTCGAGACGCAGAGCGCGTCGCCGTACTCGGCCTCGCTGCTCTTCGACTACATCGCGACCTACATGTACGAGGACGACACGCCGCCTGCGGAGCGGCGCGCCCAGGCCCTCTCACTCGACCGCGACCTCCTGCGTGAGCTGCTCGGCCAGGAAGAGCTCCGCGACCTGCTCGACGCCGATGCGGTGAACGAGGTCGAGCGCCAGCTCCAGGGTGAGCCGAAGACTTCCGACCAGCTGCACGACAAGCTGCGCCTGCGGGGCGACCTGCGCCCGGGCGAATACGACGCCATGCTCGCCGCGCCGCTCGTCGAGGAGCGGCGCGCCCTCGTCGTGCGGGTTGGGGGCGAGGAGCGCCTGATCGCCGTCGAGGACGCGGGCCGCTATCGCGACGCACTCGGTGCGATGCCGCCGTCCGGCCTGCCGGACGCGTTCCTGGACGGCGGCCCCGATTCGCTCCGGCAGCTCGTGCTCCGGTACGCCAAGGGCCGAGGGCCGTTCACGACCGGTCAGGCGAACGAGCGCTTCGGTCGCGACGTCGCGGCGGTGCTGCTCGAGCTCGAGCACGCGGAGCAGCTCGTGCGGGGTGAGCTGCGCCCCGGCGGTGTCGAGCGGGAATGGTGCGACCCCGACGTGCTGCGGCGACTGCGTCGCGCTTCGCTCGCCGCCCTGCGGCGTGAGGTCGAGCCGGTCGACCAGGAGGCGCTCGCGCGATTCCTGCCTTCGTGGCACGGCGTCGATCGACGCGCTTCGCTGCGTGAGGCTCTGGTCCCGCTTCAGGCGCTGCCGTTGCCGGTGGCCCTGTGGGAGAACGAGGTCCTGCCGCGCCGCGTTCCCGGCTACCGGCCCGAGCACCTGGACGCGCTCACTGCGAGCGGCGAGGTCGTCTGGATTGGAGCGGGACAGGACCGCGTCGCGCTGTATTTCCGTGAAGACGCGTCGGCCCTCGGCCGAGTCCCGCCTGCGGCTGCCCCCATGGGGCCCGAGCACGATCTAATCCGCGCCGCCCTTTCCGGTGCGCTCTTCTGGGACGAGCTCCTGGCCGAGACCGAGCTGGAGGAGGGGATCGCGTTGCCCGCGCTCTGGGACCTCGTCTGGGCCGGCGAGGTGACGAACGACGCGTGGACGCCGCTGCGCGCTGCACGCCGCTTCGGCACGCCGAAGCAGGAGCGGCGTCCACGGCGGTTCTCCCGACGCCGCGTGCAAGGCCCGACGGCGACCGCGGGCCGGTGGTCGCGCACCGAGCGTCTCTTCAGCGGTGCGCCCGACCGCCGCGCACTCGCCGAGCTCCTGCTCGAGCGGCAGGGCATCGTCACTCGTGACGGCGTGCGTGCCGAAGGCATTCCCGGCGGTTATGGAGCGGTGTACGCCGAGCTGCGGGCACTCGAGACGCTCGGTCTCTGCCGGCGCGGCTACTTCGTGGAGGGCCTCGGCGGTGCGCAGTTCGCGCTCGGCGGCGCAGTCGAACGTCTGCGCGAGCTCCGCGATCGCCCCGAGGACGGCGATCCGCTCGTGGTCGCCGCGGCCGACCCGGCGCAGCCCTACGGTGCGGCGCTGCCGTGGCCGCGGCGGGCGGGCGCGCGGGCTGCGCGGGTGGCGGGCGCCTACGTCGTGTCGCTCGGCGGCGAGCCGGTGCTCTACGTCGAGCGCGGCGGCCGGTCACTCGTGCCGCTCCGCGATCCCGACGACGCCTGGCTGCGTCCCGCTCTGGCCGCGCTCGTCGCGCATGTCAGGTCCGGCGGCCTCAAGCGGCTCGCGGTGGAGCGCTTCGACGGCGAGCCCGTCGTCGAGACCGAGGCGATGCAGCTGCTCGTCGACGCGGGGTTCCTGGCCGGGCCGCGTCGAGCAGTCCTACGGGCTTAGCGCCGCGACGACCTGTGCCGCGGCGTCGGGCCGCGCGCGCCGGAACTCGGTGCCCGCCCACAGGTTGAGGAGCTGTGCGTCGCCCGCGGCTCGCGCCGCCGCACGGAGCGGCGACGTCAGGTAGTGCACGTGCGGATAGGCGCGTGGCGCGTTGGGATGCGCGCGCATGAAGTCGTTGACGATCCCGCGGGCTCGGCGTCCGGTGAACGCGCGGGTCATCGCGGTCTCGCCGCCGGCCAGCACTGCAGCGCGATGCGGGGCGCTTGTCGCGGCTTCGGGGCAGAGCAGGAACGCCGTGCCCGCCTGCACCGCCACCGCTCCGTTCGCGAGTGCCGCTTGGGCCTGAGTCGCCGTCGCGATCCCGCCCGCAGCGACCAGCGGCACGGTGGCGTCGATGCTCCGCAGCAGGTCGAGCAGGGGCAGATCCGGGCCGTCGGCATCCGTCCACGAACCCCGATGTCCTCCCGCCTCCGCTCCCTGGACGACGAGAACGTCGGCGCTGGACTCCGCTGCCGCCCGCGCTTCTTCAGGGCTCGTGACCGTGGCCCAGACCTCGCCGCCTGCTCTGTGCACCTGCTCGACGAGCGGGCGCGGTGGAGCAGCGAACGTCGTCGATACGACAGGCACGCCGGCAGCCACGACCAGTTCGAGCTTCGCGCGGAACGAGTCGTCGTCGAAGTGAGGCTCGCCGAGAGTGACGGCATAGCGATGCGCGTCGGGAACGAGCTCGCGCGCATAACGCGCAACGGCGTCGTCGTCGACCGCGGCTTCGTTGAGCACGAAGAGGTTCACGCCGAACGGCGCGTCGGTCAGCTCCCTCAGGCGACGCAGTTGCCGGTCGAGTGATTCCGCGTCCAGATAGCCGGTCGCGAGGAAGCCGAGCCCGCCGGCGTTCGAGACGGCCGCGGCGAGCTCCGGGGTCGACGGGCCGCCTGCGAGCGGCGCCAGCACCACCGGCGCGGCCAGCTCGATCATGCGGCGAGGCGGCCGAGCACCAGCCCGAACAGCGCGTGCCGCAGCGTCGCCTGCGCGAACGCACGGCCGCCGAACACGCGCTCGACGCCGGGCTCGCCGCGCGCCGGGTGGTAGCGGTCGACGACGGCTCCGAGCGGAAAGAGCACGAGGTGCTCGGCGAGGGCGAGGCGCAGCGCGAGCCGGCGGGGTGGGATCGAGCTGCGGCGGCGCGCAACGTCGAAGGCGAGGCCGAACACAGCACCGTTCGCGGCGTGCAAGGCGGAGCCGGCGACCGGCCACGCGCGCGAGCGGGTGACGGCCTTGCCCAGCAGCGCGACGTCGGTGTAGTCGTTCGCGAAGAGCCTCCGGTCGATCCGCTCCGCCGCGCTCCACGCGAGAGCGGCGGCGGCACCGGCTGCGATCGAGCGGGTTCGGCTCACGCCGCCACTCTGCCACGCCCGTTACCGTGGCCGCGTGCCCGAGGGGGACACGATCCACCGCGCCGCGCGTCGCCTGCAGGTCCTGGTCGGCCAGCGGATCGAGGCGGAGGCGCCGCATCCTCGGGCGCGCGCCGAGCGCGTGGCCGAGCGGATCGACGGCCGCGTGCTCGAGTCGGTGGACGCGTTCGGCAAGAACCTGCTCTTCCGCTTCGACGGCGGGATCGTGCTGCGCTCGCATCTGCGCATCTCCGGCCGCTGGACGATCGCCCCGCTCGGGGCGCGCAGAGTGGGAACGCCGTGGCTCGTCCTCCGCGGCGAGCGGGCCGAGGGAGTCCTCTGGAACGGCCCGGTGCTCGAGCTGCATGCCCGGGCGATCGCGCGCCTCGGCCCGGACATCCTGGAGCGGCCGCCTCGTCTCGAGGCGATGCTCGCCAGGTTGCGCGGGGCCGATCGGGCCCGGTGGCTCGGCGAAACGCTCCTCGACCAGTCGCTCGTCGCCGGGATCGGGAACATGTGGCTGGCCGAGGCGCTGTGGCGGGTGAGCCTCTCTCCGTGGAGGCGCCTCGGTGACGTTCCGGAGGACGATCGACGCAGCGCGCTCGAGTCGGCGGCCGAGTTGATGCGCGCGTCGGTCGACGGCGACCGTCGCCGCGGCCACCAGGTCTACCGGCGGGCCGGCCGTCCCTGCCCGCGCTGCGGCACCCGGATTCGCTCGTGGGGGCAGGGAGACGACAACCGCATGGCGTATTGGTGCCCGGCCTGCCAGGCAGGAGACGACCCGCCGCGCGTGTAACTCCACGACGTGCCGCTTCGCGCACCGCACCTCTACGAGTCCCTGCGCGCGTTCTGCCTCGCCGCGTTCGCGGCCGAGCGCGGTGCGCAGGTTCCGTTCGCCTTCGAAGAGCATGCGACGCGCGAAGGGCCGTCGCTGTACGAGTATCGCCCGCTCGTGCGCGGCTTCGTCGAGGAGCAGGCGCCGACGCTGCGCCGGCTGCCCGATGCGCGCAACGCCATCGACGACCTGAAGCGGGAGCCTGCCGCCGCGATCTTCGCGCGGGCGCACTCCGGGATCGGCGACACCGGCGACGAGGCGCTCTTCCGCTCGATCCTCATCCCGATGCTGACGTGGACGGCGGAGCGGAGCGGTGGCTTCGACTGGCACGACGACGCCTTCGATGCCGCCTATGCCGACCTCGAGCACACGCTCTTCGGCAGCTCGCGCACCTACGTTGCGCTCGCGCCTGTGATCGGGCTGTCGGCCGGGAACGACGCCGACCTCGGCGGCGGGATCACGCTCCGCCCGATCGTCTCGGGTGAGATCTCCCACCTCTGGCCGGAGGCGCACGGCCTGATGCCGGCCGAGTTCGGCCGCGACGTCGACCGGATGCTGGTGCTGGAGCTCAAGCGCGAGCTCGAGCCCGACGAGTCGGAGCCGCCCGACGCAGCCGCAGAGCTTGCCGACGCGGTCACGGCGCTGCGCCTCGCGACCGCCGGCGCGATCGCCGCCGGCCCCGTCGTCTTCGAGCGGCTCGACTTCCGCCCCTTGCGCATCTCGCCGCTCCTGCCGATTGCGGCGTCTCAGCCGCGCGGCGAGGCGACGCGGCTCGACCGCGTGCGCGCGCAGCTCGCCTGCGACCTGCGCGCGCAGCTGACGCTCGCCGACGTCGATCGCGAGCTCGGCGAGGCGCTCGACCGCTGGGAGCTCTCGCTCTTCTCGGAAGAGCCGTTTCGCTCCGCCCAGGTTCGCGAGAGCCTCCTCTGCCTGCTCGGCGGGGACGGCGGCACGTGGGCGGCCACGATGCGAGCCTCGGTGCTCTTGACGGAGAAGGGACGCGAGCGCAGCGAGCTGCTCGACGCCCTCCGGGCCGAGCGGCTCGGACGCGATGCTCGCGACGCGGTTCGCCGGACGCTCGTCCAGACGCTCCTGCACGGAACCAGGGAGGAGCTCGTGCTCGCCCTGGACGACACGTTGCTCGGGATGCGCCCTCGCCCGGCCTCCGTGCTCCGCGTCGCGTAGTACCAGCGCTCTTTTCACAGAGCCGGCACAGACACGTCACGACACCCGCGCTAGCGTCGGGTGCATGGATGACGAGAGCGGTGTGACGGCGGGCGTGCTGGCTCGACTCGAGCGGATCGAGGCGCTCCGGGCGGCCGGGCCGGCGAGCGAGCTTCTGGTCGAGCTGCGGGCGCTCGTGCCCGAGGCGGAGGCGTGGGCGAAGGCCGAAGGCGACGCGCGGGCACGGGCCGCTGCGACGAAACTTCGCGAGAAGGCGGAAGGAATGAGCTGAGCCAACCCGAAATGGCGCTTCACATGGGTCTCGCGCGCCTCCTTCCGCGTCCCAACGTTCGCCTTGCGAGCGTGCCTTCGCCTAGCGAAACGCAGGTGATCGCGCTCGCGAACCAGAAGGGCGGCGTTGCGAAGACGACGACGACCCTGAATCTCGGCGTCGCCTTCGCCGAGCAGGGACACAAGGTGCTGCTGATCGACCTGGATCCGCAGGGGAACCTGACGATGTCGCAGGGCCTGAACCCCGACACCATCCAGAGCTCGATGTTCGACGTGCTGGTCCATCGTCTGCCGATCGAGCAGGTGATCGAGACGGTCGAGGTCGACATCGCCGTGTCGTCGATCGACCTCGCGGGCGCAGACATGGCGCTGTCGAGCCAGATCGGCCGCGAGCGCGCACTCGAGAAGGCGCTGGCTCCGATCAGGGACGACTACGACTTCATCCTGATCGACACACCGCCGTCGCTCGGCCTGCTGACGATCAATGCGTTCGTCGCGGCCACGGGCGTCGTCGTCCCGGTGCAGACCGAGTACCTCTCTCTGCGCGGCCTCGTCCAGCTCGAGAGCACCCTGGCGATGGTGCGCGAGAACCTGAACCCGCGCGTCGAGATCGTCGGCATCGTCCCGACGATGTACGACAAGCGCGTCACGCATTCACGTGAAGCCGACGAGATCCTGCGCGAGAGCTTCGGCGACCTGGTCTACCACACCCGTATCCGCAAGACCGTGCGATTCGCAGAGGCGCCGGTCAAGGGAGCGTCGGTGCTCGCCTACGAGCCCGCCGGCGATGCCGCGCAGATGTACCGTGACCTTGCAAAGGAGGTGCTCAGTGGCCAGAAATCGCGCGAGCATGCGTGAGGGTCCCCTTGCCGAGCTCTTCCGCGCGACGGAAGCAGCGCAGCGAGGCACGACGAACGAGCAGGGAGAGCAGCAGCAGCTCCCGACGGAGCCGCCGGTCACTCCGGCGCCGGTCGCGCACGAGCCGGCTGCCGCTGAGCCGACGCCGATTCGGGCTGTCGCACCTGCGCCGGACTACGACTTCGACCCCGAGCCCGAGCCCGAGCCTGCACCGAGCGCCGGCGAGGAGCGTCCGCTCGCTCGCTGGCTCGACCCGCTGCCCGAGCAGCCCGCCCGCCTCGAGCGCGCCCGCGACAGTGCGTCCTACCTCGCGGTGATCCGCGTCGTCGGCGTCGGCGGCGCCGGTCTGAACGCGGTCGACCGCATGATCGATGCCGGCATCAACCAGGTCGACTTCATCGCGGTCAACACCGATATCCAGCAGCTGCAGATGAGCGACGCGTCGACGAAGATCCACATCGGCAGCGAGATCACCGAGGGCCTCGGCTCAGGGGCGGACCCGGAGATCGGCCGCCGCGCCGCCGAGGACGGCTACGACGCGATCAAGCGCTCGCTCCGCGGCTCGGACATGGTGTTCGTCACGGCCGGCGAGGGCGGCGGCACCGGATCGGGTGCAGCACCCGTCGTGGCGCGCATCTCGCGCGAGCTCGGGGCGTTGACGGTGGGCATCGTCACGTTGCCGTTCAAGTTCGAAGGCACGCGCCGCAAGAAGCAGGCCGATGACGGGCTGCAGGCGCTGCGCGAGGCCTGCGACACGCTGATCGTCGTCCCGAACGACCGCCTGCTCGAGGTGCTGGACAAGTCCACGTCGATGATCGACGCCTTCCGGATCGCCGACGACGTGCTGCGTCACGGCGTCCAGGGGATCTGCGACCTGATCACCAACCCGGGCCTGATCAACCTCGACTTCGCGGACGTGCGCACGATCATGGCGGACTCCGGCTCGGCGCTGATGGGCATCGGCTACGCAACCGGCGAGAACCGCGCGAAGGAAGCCGCGGAGCGAGCGCTGCGGAGCCCGCTGATCGAGACCGAGATCACCGGTGCGCGCGGAATCCTGCTCTCGATCGCCGGCGGCGACGACCTGACGCTCTACGAGGTCAACGAGGCCGCCGAGGCGGTGCGCGAGGCGGCCACCGACGACACGAACATCATCTTCGGCGCGACGATCGACGACCGGCTCGAAGGGCAGATGTGGATCACGGTCGTGGCGACCGGCATCGGCGGCCGTTCGTCGTCGAAGCGCGGCACGTTCGTGAGGGCGGCGTCGGCCGGTTCGGCCGAGGTGCTCGAGCCGCCGTCGTTCTTGCGCGAGCCGTAGCTCTAGAACACGTTGAAGACGATCAACCCGAGGCCGGCCGCAAGTGCGACCGATGCGCCGACCGTCGCGACACGCAGCGTCCATCTCCGCACGGCCGAGCGGGAGCCCGCGAGGTACAGCGTCCCGAGCGTGCCGGCGCTGACGCTGACGATCGTCTCGACGGCCTGAATCGCGAAGCCGACGCCGAGCGCCTCGTTCATGCCGATGCCGCGGCTCGCCAGCGCGACCGCGACCGCTCCGCTGCCGATGCCGATCGAGCCGGGCGTGATCGGGAAGGCCGAGGCCACGTCGAGCGCCGGCAGGATCAGGAGCGCAGCGAGCACAGGGTGGGGGATGTCGAGGGCGGCGGCGACGGCCATCGTCGCGCCGAGTCGCGCGAGCAGCATGCCCGCCGACCAGCCGAGCACCGTCACGAGGGCGCGCGGCGAGTGCTCGAGCGCGACGAGTCCGGAGAGCACCTGGGCGATGCGCGGATGGTGGCGCAGGCGCCTCGAGAGCGCCGCGGCGACGGCCAAGGCGGCCACGAGCCCGAACAGCGCGAACACGGGCCACAGCGGCATCGCCCCGAGTGCCGCGGCGGCGACGAACAGCGCCGCGAGCATCAGTGAGCGTGCTGCCGCGAGGCTGGCGTACACGCCGCCGGCCGTCCAGATGCCCCCGGGCGCGTCGATCCCCTTCGAGAAGAGGGCGATCTTCACGGCGTCGCCGAGCTTCGCGGGTGCAAACGAGTTGACCATCGCCCCGACGCCGAGGCTGGCGGCCGCCCGCTTGGGGCGAATACGTCCGCCGGTGGCGCTGAGCGCAGCCCGCCAGGCTCCGACGGTGCAGGCGAAGGCAGCCACGAATCCGAGCGCGGCGACGAGTAGCCAGTGCCGCTCGGCGCCGCGCAGCGACTCGAAAGCCGAGGCTACGTGCGCGCCGAGCAGCTGCGGCGACGACGCGATGCCCAGGAGCAGGGCGAGTGCCGCCGCGGAGATGAGGAGTTTCCTACGCGAGATGATCATTGAATGGGCCTTCGCTCAATATGGACCTCGAAGCAACGCGCGGAGTTAGTAGGAAACCGTGAAGATTCGGAGAGGATGGAAAACACGGTCTCTTCATCGGCCGCCGGAGCGCATCCATGAGGGGTGCAATCGCGGCCGGCCACCCGCTGACGGCAGCGGCGGGAGCCAGGATGCTCGAGGAGGGCGGGAATGCCGTTGATGCCTGCGTCGCCGCGGCGTTCGCCGCGTGGGTGGCCGAGAGCCCGCTGACCGGGCCGGGCGCGGGCGGCTTCGCCCTCGTCGTTCCCTCGGACGGGCGACCGGCCCGCGTGGCGGACTTCTTCGTCGCGACGCCCGGGATCGGCCGCCCCACGGCCACCGAAGCGGAGATGCACGCGATCGACGTCGCGTTCGGCGGCGACAGTGAGACCACACAGGTGTTTCGGATCGGCGCGGCGTCGTGTGCGGTGCCGGGAGCCGCCGCCGGTCTCGAGGCGGTCCACCGCACCTATGGGCGCCTGCCGTGGCGGGTCCTGCTCGAGCCGGCAGCTCGAGCTTGCCCGCAGCGGCGTCGAGGTGTCGCGCCCGCAGGCGCACCTGCACGCGATCCTCGATCTGATCCTGCGGCACACGGACGAGGGCCAACGGGTGTACAGCCGTTCGGACGGATCGCGCCTCGGGCCGGGCGACACGCTGCACCTGCCGGATCTCGCCGGCACGTTCGAGCAACTCGCCGACGAGGGCGCCGCCGCGCTCTACCGCGGCGAGCTCGCGCGCGCGATCGTCGACACGGTGGCCGAGGGAGGGGGTGGGATCACCGATCGCGATCTGGCCGGCTACCGGGTCGCGTGGCGCCGTCCGGTGCGCGTCGGCTATCTCGGACACGAGGTGATCTCGAATCCCCCGCCGTCGTCGGGTGGAATCCTGATTGCGTACGGGCTGGCTCTGCTCGCCCAGGCGGGGCGCGGCGCCCCCGGAAGCGCCGAGTCGATCGCGTCGCTCGCCGAGGTGATGCGCGAGCAGACGCGTGTGCGCGAGGAGGGATTCACGAGCGGCTTGCATCGCGGCGGGCTAGCGCGCCGGCTGCTCTCCAGCGACGGCGTCGCGCGCGGGCTCGCGCGGATGGAGGCGGGAGCGCCGGGGATCCTCGAGCCCTCACCCGCCGGCACGACGCATGTCTCGGCCGTCGACTCGGACGGCACGGCGGCATCGCTGTCCTCGTCCACCGGCTCAGGGTCGGGTGTGATCGTGCCGCGGACCGGCATCCATCTGAACAACATGCTCGGCGAGTACGACCTCGTCGCGGGTGGCCCGACGGCGCCGGGGCGGCGGCTGACGAGCATGATGGCGCCGACCGTCGTGGTCGGCTCGGGCGGGCCGAGGCTCGTCGTCGGGAGCGCCGGCTCGGTTCGGCTGCGCGGCGCGATCATGCAGGTGATCGCGAACGTCGTCGCTCACGGGCTCGACGTCGGAGCCGCGATCGATCATCCGCGTGTGCACGTCGACGAGCCGCACGTCCACTGCGAGGGCGGGTTCGATCCGGTCGTGCTCGACCACGTCGAGTCGTTCGGCTACGACGTGGTGCGCTGGCGGAGGCGCAATCTGTTCTTCGGCGGCACCAACGCCGTCGAGCTGCGTGACGGCTCCCTCGCCGCCGCAGGCGACGCCCGCCGCGGCGGCGCGGGTGTCGTCACGTGACGTCGGGTTCGACCGGCGACACCTTGCCGTTGCGGCTCGCGCGCTCGCGCAGGAGCTGCTCGGCTCGGAGAGCCTCGAGCGACGTCTCGAGCACCTCGACCAGTCGCGCCACCCGCTCTCGAGGCGAGGTCATCGCCAGGAGCTCCTGTTTCGAATCGACGCCGAAGTCGACGCGGGCCGAGAGCTCCCAGTCGAAGGTCGGCGACGAGGGATCAGGGAGGTCGACCTCGCTCTCTGCAAGCGACACCAGCTCGTTGAACACCTCGAGCGCGCGCTGGACGTCCGCCTCGTCGGCCGGATCGTCGTCGTCCGTAACGGGCTCGACGATTCCGGTCGTGAACGCGCGCCCCGTGGTGAGCTCGAGCAGGCGAAACCGGTCCGTCCCCTCGACGATCACGTTCATCCGGCCGTCGTCGAGCACCTCGAGCACGTCCGCGACGCGCGCCCGAGTTCCCACCTCGTGCACAGCACCGTCCCCGGTCGAGAGTGCGAGGCCGAACTCCATGTCGCCGGCAACGCACTCGTCGATCAACTCCCGGTAACGTGGTTCGAAGATGTGCAGCGGGATCCGCTCGGTCGGAACGAGCACGATCGGCAGCGGGAAGAGACCCAGCTCGGCCATGCCTGCAGCCTAGGCATATCACCCACGCGGCCGCACCCCGGGGTAGGGTCACGCCGATGACGAGCCGGTTCGACAGCTCCCAGAGCGCCTTCTTCAGGCCCAGCGTCGAGGAGTTGACGCCGTACCAGCCGGGGAAGCCGGTCGAAGACGTGCAGCGCGAGCTCGGGCTCGCGCGCGTGATCAAGCTCGCATCGAACGAGGGGCCTTTCGGCCCCTTCCCGTCGGCGCTCGACGCGCTCGACCGGACGGCTCGGGAGCTCAACCGCTATCCCGACGGCGGCATCTACCGGCTGCACGAGGCGCTGGCCGGCCGCCACGGTGTCGCGTTCGACGAGATCAGCGTGGGGGCGGGCGCCGACGGCTGCATCGACATGATCAGCCAGGCGATCCTCGATCCCGGCGACCGCATCGTCTGCGGCTGGCCTTCGTTCCCGAGCTACGTGATCTATGCGCGCAAGCAGGGGGCGGAGACGGCGCTCGTCCCGCTCGTCGATCATCGCTACGAGCTCGCTGCGCTCCTCGACGCGATCGACGAGCGCACCAAGCTCGTCTACATCTGCCAGCCGAACAACCCGACCGGGACGATGAACACCGCCGAGGAGCTCGACTCCTACTTCGAGCGGGTGCCCGAGCACGTGCTCACCGTCGTCGATCAGGCGTACTTCGAGTACATCGACCGGCCCGACTATCCCGACGCCGTCGAGCGCTACCTGAAGGCGGGTCGCCGGGTGGCGATCCTGCGGACCTTCTCGAAGATCTACGGGCTCGCGGGACTGCGTGTCGGGTATGCAGTCGCTCCGAGCTCGGTGTGCGCGGCGCTGGCGAAGGTTCGCCGGCCCTTCGACGTCACGACCTCCGCGCAGGTCGCAGCTCTTGCGAGCCTCGACGACGCAGCCGAGATCGCGCGTCGCCGCGCGGTCAACGCCGACGGGCTCGCCCGTTTGCAGGTCGTGCTCGCGGAGCACGGGCTCGAGCCGGTGCCGTCGGTCGGCAACTTCGTCTATGTCGAGACGGGCGCCGACGCCAACGAGCTCTTCGACCGGCTGCTGCAGCAGGGGATCATCGTCCGGCCGCTCGCGGGGTTCGGCTCCCCGACCGCAATTCGGGTCTCGGTCGGGACACCGGAGGAGCTCGACCTGTTCGCGGCGGCCCTCGGACGGGCGCTGGCCCGCGCGTGAGCGCCGCCGCGGGCGGGCGGTTCTCGCTCAGCCGCCGTCTGGCGGTGCTCCGGTACGACAACTTCCGGCTGCTCTTCTTCGCGACGCTGGGCTCCGGCATCGGGACGTGGATGGCCACGATCGCCCTCACCGTCGACATCACCGATCGCACCGAGTCACCGTGGTGGGTGAGCGCCCTCTTCGTCGTGACCTTCCTGCCCTCGGTGATCGTCGGGCTCGTTGCCGCACCGCTCGTCGACCGGCTCTCGCGCAAGCGGCTGGTCGTCACCGCAGACCTCGTGCGGCTCGCCGTGTTCTGCATCCTGCCCTTCGCCGGTACGTCGCTCGAGATCATCTTGCTCGCTGCCGTTGCCGGCACCGCCAACTCGCTGTTCCGCCCGGCCGTGCTGGCCGGCGTGCCGAATCTCGTCCCGGAGGCCGACCTCGCGAGCGCCACGACGCTCCTCCAGGCGACCGATTGGGTGGCCACCGCCGTCGGGCCGCTCCTCGGCGGTGCGATCGTCAGCTGGTCGAGCCCGGATGTCGTCTACTGGATCAACGCCGTGACGTTCCTGTTGTCGGCGATGTTGCTCGTGCGGATTCCCGCCCGGTTCCTGCAGCGTGAGCAGAGCGCCACCCGGGGCCATTGGCGCGACCTCAAGGACGGGCTCGAGGTCTTCCGACAGTCGCGCGCGCTCGTGGTCGTGCTCGTCGCGCTCGGGCTGGCGATGCTCACGCAGGGCCTGGTCAACGTCTCCGAGATCTTCCTCGCGCAGCGCGCGCTCCATTCTGGTGCCTTCGGCTTCGGCCTGCTCTGGACCGCCTCAGGCGTCGGGCTCGTGGTCGGGAGCCTGCTGACGGGCGCGCTCGTCGAGCAGCGCCGGGCGCTGCTCGTCTATCCGCTCGGGTTCGTCCCCTGGGCGGCGGGGATCTTCGGTGCCGCGGTGGCGCCGAACGTCTGGATCGCCGCGCTCGCGATGGGGCTCGCTGGGTTCGGAAACGGCGTCACGTTCCCGATGTCCGTGCTGATCATCCAGCAGAGCACGGTCGACCGGCTCCGCGGCCGCGCCTTCACGCTGATCATCAGCGCGCACAGCGCGCTGCTCGGGATTGCGATGATCGCCGCGGGAGCGCTGGTCAACGCCGCCGGAGCGCGCTGGACCTACGCGATCGCGGGTCTCCTCGCGGCGTGTGGCGGTCTGGCCGCTTACGTGCTCGCTCGGAGGGTCAGACCGAGGGCGGCGGTCGGGCGTGAGTTGGCTGCGTAGCATCCCGGCGTGAGCGAGCGGCGCAGCTGGACGCGGGAGAGCCTCGTCGAAGCAGTACTGGCCGGCGATCGCCGTGCACTCGCGCGGGCGATCACGCTGGTCGAGAACGGCGACCCACTCGCCTACGAGCTGGTGGGCGACATCTACCCGAGAACGGGCCACGCCTACGCCGTCGGGCTGACCGGGCCGCCCGGTGTCGGCAAGTCGAGCCTTGCGTCAGCGCTGATCCGCCTCGTTCGTGCCGAGCAGCAGACCGTCGGGGTCGTCTCGGTCGATCCGTCGAGCCCGTTCACGCAGGGAGCATTGCTCGGAGACCGCATCCGGCTCACCGACCACTTCCTCGACCCCGACGTGTTCATCCGCTCGATGGGCACCCGTGGTCATCAGGGCGGGCTCGCGGAGACGACGCTGCAGACGCTGCTCGTGCTCGACGCTGCGGGCAAGGACGTCGTCTTCCTCGAGACGGTGGGCACCGGTCAGAGCGAGGTCGGCGTGCTGTCGATCGCCGACACGGTGGTGCTCGCGCTCATGCCCGGCTCGGGCGACTCGATCCAGGCCCTGAAGGCTGGGATCATGGAGATCCCCGACGTGATCGCGATCAACAAGCTGGATCACCCGATGGCGAAGACGATGCTGAACGAGGTTCGACAGGTGCTGGCTCTCGGCCCGCACGAAGGCTGGCGGCCGCCGATCGTGCTCACGGAGGCGATGCGCGGCGAGGGCGTCGAGACACTGTGGGAGAAGATCAACGAGCACCGCGCGTGGCTCGAGACCGACGGCCGGCTCGACGCGCGCCGACGGCGGAACCTGGCGGCAGAGGTGTTCCAGGTCGCGTCGAATCGCGCGCGCCGTCACATCGAGCAGGCGGTCAAGAGCGATCCGGAGCTGCGACGGCTGCTGGACGAGGTTCAGGCGCGTCGTCTCGACCCACTGACGGCGGTTCGTGAAATCCTTCAGAAGGTGTTCCACGTTGGCGACGCAGACGGCCCCGACACTCCCTGAGCTCGAAGCGGCACGCGCGCGCATCGCGGGTCACGCGCGTGCCACACCGGTCTACGGATCCGAGACGCTCTCGCGCCGTGCCGGCCGCCGCGTCTGGCTGAAGGCCGAGAACCTGCAGCGCACCGGGTCGTTCAAGATCCGCGGCGCGGTCAACAAGCTGACGGGTCTCGGCAGCGCCGAGCGGCTTGCCGGGGTGGTCGCGGCGAGCGCGGGCAACCACGGCCAGGCGGTCGCCTGGGCTGCCCGCGAGCTCGGGATCCGCGCCACCGTCTACATGCCGCAGGACGCGCCGATGGCGAAGGTCGACGCAACTCGAAACTACGGCGCCGAGACCGTGCTCGCCGGAGCGACCTTCGACGATGCCCTCGCCGAGGCGATGGCGCACGCCGAGTCGGCCGGCGCGACGTTCGTCCACGCGTTCGAGGACGAGGCCGTCATCGCCGGCCAGGGGACGCTTGGACTCGAGCTCGCCGAGCAGCTTCCCGACGCCGAGACGTTTCTCCTCCCGATCGGCGGCGGGGGCCTGGCGGCCGGAATCTCGATCGCGCTGCGTGCGCTGCGGCCGAACGTCCGGCTCGTCGGCGTGCAGGCGGGCAAACAGGGTCACGGCACGATCGCGGACGGGATCGCAGTCAAGCAGCCGGGCGAACTGACGATGTCGATTCTCGGCGAGCTGCTCGACGAGATCGTCCACGTCGACGACGAGGAGATCGCAGAGGCGATCACGCTGCTCCTCGAACGCTCCAAGCTCGTCGTCGAAGGTGCGGGCGCAGCGTCTGTGGCCGCGCTGCTCGGCGGCAAAGCCGGCGGTGGCGAGGGTGGCGTCTGCGCGCTCCTCTCGGGCGGCAATATCGACGCAACGCTGCTCATGTCGGTCGTGCGACACGGCCTGGCCCGTGCGGGGCGGTATCTCGTGCTGCGCACGAGCGTCCCGGACCACCCGGGCGAGCTTCTCAAGCTGCTGCAGCTGGTCGCCGACCTGCGCGGCAACATCGTCGAGGTGAACCATCGTCGTGAGGGAATGGGGATCGGTCTCGTCCGAACCGGTGTCGAGCTGACGCTCGTCACTCGAGACGAGGAGCATTGCGTCGAGCTCTGTGCCGCGCTGGCGGCGGCCGGCTACGACTTCGAGCGCCTCAGGTAGCGCGCGCCTCGAAGGTGTCTGACACCTTTGCGGTGTCAGACACCCCCTGCCACAAGGCCCCGCGCCGTCAGCGAGTCCGCGAGTTCAGGGTGTACGTCCCGTCCCAGCCCCAGTCCTCTCCGCCGAGGTACGAGACGGCGACAGAGGCGTGGAACCCGCGGAGCGTCCCGAGCCCGCCCCAGATGGTGCACCGCCCCACGGAGAGCGAGCAGTTGCCGAAGGCAACGTTGAGGCCTGGCCCCGGAGGGTGGAGAACGACGTCGCTGCCCGCCGGCGTGAAGAGATCACCCGGCTGGAGGTAGAGGATCTTCGTCCCGACCGCGACCGCCGCGACGTTCGATGACGTGATCAAGCAGTACGAGCCGGCGTCGCCCGTGAAGCCCGAGCATTCCTTCGTGGCGTGCAGCGCCCCGCTCTGCGGCGATGACGCCAGCGCCGACGGGACGAGGCAAGCCGCCGCGAAGGCGGCGGCGAGCACGAGGATCTTCATGGTGTCCTCCTACGTTGTCGCGGGTGAGCACCCGCG
This sequence comes from uncultured Thermoleophilia bacterium, assembly GCA_963821575.1. Classification (GTDB taxonomy): domain Bacteria; phylum Actinomycetota; class Thermoleophilia; order Gaiellales; family Gaiellaceae; genus PALSA-600. Next base: position 335,910 of record CAWGEJ010000011.1, on the reverse strand, counting down.
GGCTCCGAGCGTGATGCCCGAGCTTCCTCAGCGTCGCAGCGTCTTCGGCCCGGGTCTATTCGCGCTTCCGCGAATCTTCCGGTGTCCTCAGCCGACGAAGTCGGTGCCGCTCAGGAGCGCGAGCGCGCCGGTCCGGCTCGAGACTCCGAGCTTGCTGTAGGTGTTCTGGAGATGCTTGCGAACAGTCGACTCCGAGATGTACAGGGCGGTCGCGATTTCGGCGTTTGTCTTGCCACGGGCAACCCACCACAGCACCTCACGCTCCCGCCCGGAGAGCACCTCGGCGATCCCGTGCCCGGTCGGTTCGCTGGGGAGGATCTGCGAGGCAGGGTCGTCGATCGACACTTCACCCTTCACGCCGAGCATCCGTGCGATCGCGTTCACGACAGCGGATGCGTCGCCGACGAAGGGGAGGTGGTCCTCGCCGGGCAGTTCGATATACGTCGCGCCGGGAATCCGGCCGGCGACGTAGCGCGCGTGGTCGACGGCGATCACACGGTCTCGCCTCCGTGTGAGGACCAGTGTTGGCACCTCCACCCGAGGAAGCAGTTCGCGAACGTCTATTCGCGCGTTCATCCTCGTCAGGTCGGCGGCCGCTCCAGGGCTCGCGCCCAGCCTGCGGTAGCTGCCCCACCAGCGGACGAACGCCGGGTTGTCGAGCTCGGTGGGTGCGCGCCAGGCCACGTCGGACTGCAGGTACTCCGGGCTGCCCCACGACTGCTCGAAGTAGTCAGCCACGTCTTCCCACCACGCCGCGGGTTTCGCCCACGGATAGTCCGGAGCCTGGCTTGCCTTCGGCAGAGGCGCGTACAGAATCAGGGTGGAGACCTGTTCGGGATGCGCGACGGCGAAGGAGATCGCGAGCGGTGCTCCCTCGGAGACCCCGACGATCGCCGTGCGCACGGACCGACTCGCCTCGACCACTGCCCGGAGGTCGTCCATTCGCTCCTCGGTCGTTGGCATCAGCCTCACACGGTCGGACAGACCGGTTCCGCGCTTGTCGAACAGGATCACACGCGCGAAGGTCGTGAACGCGCGATAAAAGGCACCGAGCGGCGGCCAGTCCCAGGTCAGTTCGAGGTTCGAGACGAAGCCCGGAATGAAGACGAGATCGATCGGCCCGTCACCGAGCACCTGGTAGGCGATGCTGAGATCGCCGCTCCGCGCGTACTGCGTCTCCGGAGGAGACCATGGAGGCTTCGCGGTTCCGTTCTGGTCGGCCGGCCCGCCGGCGTGCATCGAGCCACTATGCCTACCGATTGCGGCTACCACCGAGCCTTCTCGAGCTGCTGCGGCTGGTCGCCGACCTGCGCGGCAACATCGTCGAGGTGAACCATCGCCGTGAGGGAATGGGGATCGGTCTCGTCCGAACCGGTGTCGAGCTGACGCTCGTCACTCGAGACGAGGAGCATTGCGTCGAGCTCTGTGCCGCGCTGGCGACGGCCGGCTACGACTTCGAGCGCCTCAGGTAGCGCCCGCCTCCAGGAGATCGCGAACGCGCACCTGCTCGGTCAGCAGGCGGTGAAAGCGGGCCGGCTCGCCTGCCACGTACTTGACGCACAGATCGTGTCCGGCGGCGTAGGTGATCACATATGTCCGCGAAGTCGGCTCCCCGAGGAAGCGGATCATGTGCGCCGAGAGCTGCGGGGACATGAGCCCCCAGCGCTCGAGATAGGCACGCACCTCGGTCTCGCTCGCTCCGCGGTCGTGCAGCATCCGCGCGGCGTTGATCTCGGCCCACCGGCACGGCCTCAGTGCCCGTCGAACGGCAAGCGCGTGGGGGAGGTCGAACTCGATTCCGGCGTCGTGCACGAGCGCGGCGAGCTCCTTCCCGCCCTCGCCGTCGAGCACGAGTGACGTTGCGATCGTTGCGATCCCTTCCGAGACGAGCGATTGCGGGGTCGGGACGAGCACCAGGGTCTCCTCCAGCAGGCCGCGGTCCTGCACGAGCAGGTGCTCCTTCATGCAGCGCTCCACGTGGTGGCCCGGATAGGTCTCGTGGATCGCCACGGTCAGGAGCTCGATCGCCGACAGCGGCAGGTCGACGTTGACGCTGATCCGGCTATGCAGGCCGCCGAGGTACTCGCAGAACGCCAGCCACGGCACGTCGCGCACGATCTCGACGACGACACCTTCATTCCGCGGCAGGTCGACCAGTCGGCGTGCCCAGCCTCGGGCAGCCTCGATCGCCGCCGTTACCGTGCGCTCGATCTGATCGCCGGGAACGCGAATCGAGTTCTCCCAGCGCTCGTATCGCTCGGTCAGCGGCCCGTTGCCCGGAAGCAGCTCCTCGAGCTCCAGGTGCGCCGCGGCGAAGACGGCTTCGTCGGTGAATGCCGGCCGCACTCCGTAGCAACCCTCCACCTCGTCGGCGTACGCCACCGCTTCGCCTGCGAGCACACCCGCGTAGGTGCGCAGCCCGACCACCTGGTCGCGTAGCCAGCCCTCCTCGAGCTCGTCGAGCAGCGCTGCCGCGTCGTAGACGAGCGCCTGCGGATCGGGCGGCGGCCCCGCGTCGACCTCGGCCGCCAGCTCCGGCGGCCCGAAGTACGCGTCGACGATTCCGTCGACGTGCCGGCCGAGCTGCAGCCCGAGCCGGAGATAGCGCTCGACGACGGGCTCGATCACATCTGAGGCTCAGCCACGAAGGCCGCAATTCTACGACGGGCCCTCGGACGGCAATTGGCGGCGGCGGGAGCGGCGTTCTAGGCTGACGAATGGTCGCCGCGTGGACGGATCCGGCTTCTCTCGAGGCCGCGCGTGCCTGGATCGAGGAGGAGCTCGACCGTCTCGGTGTCGAGGACGTCGGGACGCTCGACGAGCCGCTGGTCACGCCCTGGTCGACGGTGATCCCCGTCCGCCGGACGTCGGAGGGGGATCTGTGGTTCAAGGCGAATGCGTCGGCTCATGCTTATGAAGCTGCGGTCGTGTCGATGCTCGGCCGCCTGTGCCCCGACCGCGTTCCCGAGCTCATCACGGCCGACTCCGACCGCGGCTGGATGCTCACACGCGATGCCGGGCTCGTGCTGCGCGACCTGGTAGCGCGCGAGCGCGACCTTGGGCGCTGGCTCGATGCCCTGCCGCTGTACGCACAGCTTCAGATCGACGTGGCCGGGCAGGCCGACGAGTTCCTCGCCGCCGGGGCACCCGACTGCCGCCTCGACCGCCTGGCCTCCCGGTTCGAGCTTCTTCTGGAGAACGTTCACGGGCTCACCCCCGACGAGCACGCTCGTCTGAGCGACCTGCAGCCGCGGGTGCAGGAGATGTGCACCGAGCTGGCGGGCTACGCGATCCCCGAGACGATCCAGCACAACGACCTTCACGACGGGCAGGTCTTTGCGCGTGACGGCGGTTACGCCTTCTCCGACTGGGGCGAGTCCTGCGTGTCCCACCCGTTCTTCACGATGGCGGTGACGCTCGAAGGCGTGATCGCCTGGGGGCTCGATGACGTGCGCGACAGCGTCGAGGTCGGTCCCTTCCGCGACGCGTACCTCGAACCGTTCTCGGGCGGCGCGACTCGGAGAGAGCTGCAATCGGCACTCGACACGGCGTTGCGGCTCGGTTGGCTCTGCCGCGCGATCGAGGTGCAGCGCTGGGCGGGCGCTCTCGAGCCGCCGGCTCGCTACGAGTACCTCGCCGGCGTGGCGATTCGTCTCCGGATGTTCCTCGCCGGGCTTCACTGAGCCGTTGCTCCGGCCGGCAGCCTCGACGCTAGAGTCAAGACCCCCAAACGAAGGAGTCAACCATGGCGATCGGCATCCGCATCAAGCTGCCGGGGATCACCCAGGAGCTGTTCGACACTGCGCACGACCACATCAATCCGGATCGCACGCCGCCGAAGGGCCTCATCTTCCACGCCTCGGGCCCGATCGAGGGCGGTTGGGGCGTGATCGATTTCTGGGAGACGCGGGCCGACTTCGACGCGTTCCAGGCCCGGATCGGGGAGGGCATGGCAGCTGCCGGCATCTCGCCGCAGGGGCCGCCCGACGTCAAGGAGTTCCCGGTCCACGAGACCATCCCCGCCTGAGCGAAGCCGGGGGCGCGGCTTCTGCCGCGCTCCCGCGCCCGCCTACGGCGCGGTGGCGGTGGCGCTACCGGTGCAGTTGACCGTCGCGTACCAGGGCGAGGCCTGGGCCGGGCCCTTGAAGCTCGCGGTCTTGCCGCTCATCGTCGCCCCGATGCAGTAGGTCTGGGTGGGAGGGGTGCCCGTGACCGTGACTGCGACCGCGGAGGCGAGGCCCGAGTCATAGGTGCTGCGAAGAGTGCCGGCGCTCATGCCGGTGTAGTTGCCGTTGTCCCCGCGGAACGCCTCGACCGAGGGCAGGGCGGAGCGGACGTTGGCGTCGGCGGTCTTCTGGGCGCCCTTGTCCCGGGAGCTGAGGTAGGACGGGACGGCGATCGCGAGCAGGATGCCGATGATCACGAGCACGAACAGGATCTCGATCAGCGTGAAGCCGCCGTCCAGCGCGAGTCGGCGCCGCACTCCGCTGAGCCCGGCCTGGTCACCCTCTGAAGACGAGCCGCTGAATGCCACAGTCGACTCTGCCATCGGCCGAAGGTCTGGCCGGGCATCCCCCCAAAAGGGGGAGCGTTGCAACGTGGCTACTCGCCCGGGGGCCGCGTCGAGCCGCCGCAGCGGCGGAAGGACACGGTGTCGGTGAAGTCTGCGATGCCTCCCTCTGCAACGGCGCGCACGTCGAAGCCCTCGCGCTGCAGCAGGGAGGCGGCGATCGCCGCGCGCGGGCCGCTCTCGCACACGGTCACGACCGGCTTCGTCCGCTCGAGTGCCCCGCAGCCGAGCTTGCGGATCAGGCGGTACGGGATGTTGCGCGATCCCGCGATGTAGCCGTCGTCGCGCTCAGTCGTCTCCCGCACGTCGACCACCTGCACCTCCGCGGTGTCGAGCAGTCGTTTCAACTCGGTGACGTCGACGGTCGCGAGCGTCTCGGTCGCATGCGGCGATAGCACGTATCCCGCCAGCTCGAGCTTGCCGATCGCCCACAACCGCCAGGCGGCTTCGAGCGCCTCGTCGCGGGAGCGCGCGTGCAACACGACCGGCTCGTCGGCGATCAGCACGAACCCGGCCTTCGTCCCGAACGACGAGCCGCTGACGGGGACGCTGATCGCTCCCGGCACGTGCCCGGCCGCATGGTCTGCGAACGGACGGACGTCGAGCACCGTCGCCTCGCCGGGCTGCGAGAGCTCGGCCGGGTCCGCGGGCCGTCCGACCCACGGGCCGCGGTTGAGCGACACGACGAGCGCGGTCGTCGGCGGGCGCGGGATCGACACCGACGAAGACACGAGGACGAACTCCTGCACGTCGCGAAACGCGAGTGCATCGTTCGACTCCCGCTCGTGGGCGATGGTCGAGGAGCGCTCGCTGCTCATGTTGCCGCCGCAGAGCGACCCCGCAACGTGGCCGGGATACACCTCGACGCCGTCGCCGAGCGCGCTCAGCTTCGCCAACGAGTGGAAGAGATCCTCGGCGCCCTCGCGCGCCGCCACGGCGAGATCGGGCCGGGCCGCGTCGCCGACGAACAGAGAGTCTCCTGTCAGTGCGATCCGGTCGTCGACGACGAACGCACAATGCTCCGGGCGATGGCCCGGAGTATGGAGCGTGCGGATCCGGACTGCGCCGACCTCGACGACCTGGCCGTCGGCGAGCGGCTCGAACGGGTACTCAGGCTCGGCGATCGAGTGGATCGCCACGGGCACGCCGCGCTCGAGCGCCAGCCGCCCATGGCCGGAGAGGTGGTCGGCGTGTGTGTGCGTCTCGAGGACACGCTCGATCTGCACGCCTTCGCCGGCGGCCACGTCCAGGTACTGCTCGATCCGGAACGAGGGATCGACGACGACCGCAACACCGGCTTCAGGGTCGCCGACGAGGTACGAAGCGCACCCGAGGTCGTCATCCACGAACTGCCGAAAGAGCAGCACGGCTCCCGAGGTTAACTCACGGGGGCGGCGGACGCAGCCAGACGTAGAGCGCGACGAACAGCGCAATGAGCGCGAGCCCGGCGCCGACGACCGCGACGACGAGCGCGGCCTTGCCCAGCGAGCGCGCCCCGCTGTCACGCGGGCCGTGCGCGACCACGGTGACCCCGACACGGTAGGTGATCGATTTGCCGGTCCGGTCGCCGACGAGCACGTTGAAGAGCACCGTGCCGGCCTGCGCCGGCGCGGTGCCGCGCAGTCCGAAGCGGGCGTACTGACGCAGCGGGATGTTGCCGCCCTTCCAGGTGAGCGTCTGGCCGGCCCGCGACTGCGTCCAGCCGGCGACCGCCTCGCCGTCGTCGAGCACGAACTCGGACGGGGCCCTGATCGTGACCTGGTCGATTCCTGCCGTGTCGGCTGCATCCGGCACCGAGAAGACGAGATCGACGAGTGCGCCCGTGCGCACCGTGTCCGGGTTGATCGAGAGGTGCGCGCCCGCCGGCGCAGCGAGGCTGAGCGCCGCGACGGCGCTAGAGACCGAGATGGCGAGCGATGACCATCCGCTGCACCTCATTCGTTCCCTCGCCGATCTCCAGGATCTTCTGGTCGCGGTAGAGCCGCGAGATCGCGTATTCGTCCATGAAGCCGTAGCCGCCGTGGATCTGGAGCGCCCAGCTCGCGGCACGATGGGAGAGCTCGCCGGAGAAGAGCTTGGCCATGGCAGCGGTCTTGGCGAAGTCGCGGCCCTGATCCTTCTCCCACGCGGCCTTCCAGACGAGGTCGCGCGCCGCCTCGATCTCCGTCGCCATGTCGACCAGCATCGTCTGCACGGCCTGGAACTTCGCGATCGGGCGGCCGAACTGCGCGCGCTCGAGCGCATAGCTCGACGCGAGATCGTAGGCGCCCTGTGCAAGGCCGACGCCCATCGCCGCGACGGAGATGCGGCCACCGTCGAGAATCCTCATGAACTGGCGGAAGCCTTCCCCACGCGGGCCGAGCAGGTTGCCCTCGGGCACGCGTGCGCCCTGGAAAGACAGCTCGCGGGTGTCGGAGGCGCGCCAGCCGAGCTTCTGCATCGGCTCCGAGATCACGTAGCCCTCGGTCCCGTTCGGGACGATGATGTTCGAGATCTCGCCGTCGGCGGTGACCGCGGTGATCGTCACACAAGCGGTGATGTCGGTCCCTGCGTTGGTGATGAACATCTTCGAGCCGTCGATCACCCACTCGCCGCCGTCGAGCGTGGCGGTCGTGCGGGTCGCACCGGCATCCGAGCCCGCGTCGGGCTCCGTCAGTCCAAACGCCGCCAGCGCCTTCCCCGACGCCAGGTCGGGCAACCATTGTCGCTTCTGGTCTTCGCTGCCGAAGTAGTAGATCGGGAGCGTTCCGAGCGAGTGGTGTGCGGCGACCGTGATCGCAACCGACGAATCGATCCGCGTCAGCTCCTCGATCGCGATCGCGTAGGACAGCGTGTCCGTGCCGCCGCCGCCGTACTCCTCCGGGATGGTCATGCCCATCAGCCCGAGCTCGGCGAGCTCGGAGACGAGCTCGTACGGAAACCGCTTTTCGCGATCGAGCTCTTCCGCGACCGGTGCGATTCTCTCGAGCGCGAACCGGCGAACCGTGTCGCGCACCAACTTGTGTTCGCGATCGACGTCGAAGTTCACGCCGGCGCCCTCCGCTCGGCACGCATCGGGGGGCGATGGTACCGAGGAGGCAGGGGCACCGTGTCGAAACCCCCTTTCGTGGCATGACGAAACCTTTCGATCGGCCGATCCACATTTGGAGAAACATGCATGCGGCGCGTGACACCAGTGCGGTGCGGCACACCGTCGAGACCCTGACCGAGGAGATCGGCCGGATCGTCGCCGAGCGGCAGGAGCTGCGTGCGTCCGGCGCCGCCCAGGCCGAGCTCGAGGAGAACCGCCGCCGTCTCGCGGAGGCGCAGAGCCGTCTCTCGGGCCTCCTGATCGAGCGTCATCTGCCGCAGGCCGGCGCGGCGTAGTCCTCCTCTGCGGTAGGTTGACTTTCGAGTCAGCCTCGACCTAAGGAGCGGATGAAACGGTGGCAGCAAAGGAGTTCTTCGACTCGCTCGAGTCGCGCGCGGATGCGGCCAAGCTTTCAGGGATGACGAACTCGTACCAGTTCGACATCGAGGGCGAAGGCAAGTGGCACGTCGACGTCGCCGACGGCACGCTTGCCGTCACCGAGGGCGAGGGCCCTGCCGACGCGACGATCGAGGCCTCGGCCGAGACCTTCGCGAAGATCGTCAGCGGCGAGCAGAATCCGACCACCGCCTACATGACCGGCAAGCTGAAGATCAAGGGCGACATGGGCGCTGCCATGAAGCTCCAGAAGATCTTCTAGGAGGGCGAGCTTCTTAGTCGCTCGGCGCGGAGATCGCATTTGCGATCAGACGGTCGGCCCGTCCCCAGATCCCGCGCTTCGCCGCCGCGCCGGCGTCGTACACCGACATGTGGTCGGCCACGAAGCCGTCCGAGAAGATCATCGCCCGGTGGACTTGCCTGTCGGGCACGTGGTAGGCCCGCAGCCGCGCCTGCAGCTCGTCGGCACCTGAGCCGCCGACGCTCGTGTCGCGGTCGCCGACGAAGAGCCAGATGTCGGTCGTCCTCGGGATGAGCGCGAGATTCGTCCCGGGCTCGAACTGCGGGTTGATCAGCCCCGGGAAGTACGCGATGACGAGCCGCGGCTTCAGGAACGCCGCCGCCTCGACCGCCAGCCGTCCGCCTCGGGAGTGGCCGATGAGGACGAGTGGCACCTGCGGCCGTCCGAGCGAGCCGAGTGCCCGGCCGACGGCCCCGACGATGTTGTTGCGCGCGTTCGGGTCGGAGCTCGGGTATTCGTAGCGTGGGAAGATCACGTCGTAGCCCTCGTCTGCGAGGTGCGCCTGCCACGCCTCGAGCTGCTCGCCCGAGTTCTGGACGAGGCCGTGCAGGAGGACGACGACCGCCTTCGGCTTTCCGTGCGCCCGCACGGTCCAGTACTGGTCCTTGCCGATGTCCGAGGATTCGAACCTCGCGCGCCAGTGCCCGCCGCAGCCGGCAAGCACGAGGACGGCGACGACGCTAATCGTCCAGCTCGACCAGGAGCGCATTGCCGGCGACTCGATCACCTTCTTCCACGTGAACAGCGCGCACGGTCGCGTCATAGGGCGAGACCAGCGGCGTCTCCATCTTCATCGCCTCCAGCACGACGAGCGGATCCCGGGCCTTCACGATCGAGCCCACTCGGACGTTGACCTTGAGCACCGTGCCCGGCATCGGCGCGACGATCGTGCTCGACTCCTCCGTGGGGCCGTGCGCGTGCGCCGCCGCGTCCACGTCGGGCGGCGGCTGCGGCGGCGGCGGCGGCAGGTTGAGGCGAAAGGCAGCGCGCCAGACCGGGTCGGGCAGGCAGGCGGGCGGGGCCGAGAGCGGCGGGTGCTCGACGAGGAACGCGGTCGTCGTGTCTCCGGCGCGAACCGCGGGATGCGCCACGAGCCAGCGCAGAAACGGCAGGTTCGTCGTCACTCCGGCAACCTCCGTCTCGGCGAGCGCCGCCGCGAGCCGGTCGAGCGCCTCGTCGCGGGTCGTGCCGTGTGCGATCAGCTTCGCGATCAGCGGGTCGTAGCCTGTGCCGATCTCGTCGCCCTCGACGACGCCCGTATCCACCCGCACCGAGGTCGGCAGGCGCAGCACATCGATGTGCCCGGCCTGGGGCAGGAACGTCCGAGGGTCCTCGGCGTAGAGCCGAGCCTCGACCGCTGCTCCGTGCAGCTCCGGCCGAACGTCGAGCCGCTCGCCGCGCGCGATTCGCAGCTGCCACTGGACGAGGTCGATCCCGGTGACCGCCTCGGTGACCGGATGCTCCACCTGGATCCGCCCGTTCAACTCGAGGAAGAAGTACTCGCGGCCGTCGAGCACGAACTCGGCGGTTCCCGCTCCCACATACCCGAGCGCGCGTGCGAAGCGCACGGCGGCGTCGCTCAGCTCCGCGCGCAGCGCGGAGTCGAGCGCGGGGGAGGGCGACTCTTCGAGCACCTTCTGGTGGCGCCGCTGCACCGAGCAGTCACGCTCGCCGAGGGCGAGCACCGTCCCGTGTGTGTCCGCGAGCAGCTGGATCTCGACATGCCGCGGCCGTTCGAGGAAGCGCTCGAGGTAGACACGATCGTCGCCGAACGCGGCTCGGGCTTCGCGCTGCGCGGCCGCGACCGCCTCGTCGAGCTCGGCCGGCGAGCGCACGACGCGCATCCCACGGCCGCCTCCGCCCGCCGCGGCCTTGACGATCAGCGGTGGCGTGCTCGTCTCGGGGATCGTCGGCACCCCTGCTGCCGCGGCGATCTCCTTGGCAGCGAGCTTGTCGCCGCCCGCCCGCAGCGCCGCCAGCAGACGGCCCGACCCACATGACGCCGGAGGCGGCGACGGCCTCGGCGAAGTCGCCGTTCTCGGCGAGGAAGCCGTAGCCGGGATGAATCGCGTCCGCGCCGGTCTGCGCGGCTGCGCGCAGATGCTCCGTCGCGTCGAGGTACGACGTGATCTCGACCACCTCGTCGGCCGAGCGCGCGTGCAGCGAGCCGGTGTCGTCGTGCGCGGCGACGGCGACGGTGCCGAGCCCGAGCTCTCTCGCGGCGCGAAACACACGCAGCGCGATCTCACCGCGGTTTGCGACCAGCACCTTGTTCACGCGCCGAACCTACCGGTCCGGGCCGAGCCGCCAGAGTGCGGCAAGCGTCACCGCGCAGATACCCGAAAGAGCGAGGTACGGGACTGCGTCGTGCGTTGCATGTGCGAGCGCTCCTCCTCCTGCCGAGCCGATCGCCTGGCCGGGCGCCCACGCGAGCCCGGTGAGTGCGAACGTGTAGCCGTGAACGAGGCCTCGTTGCTCGGAGAGGTTCGTGAGCAGCGTCATGCCCGGCGTGAAGAACGTCCCGAAGGCGAGACCACCGCACACGACGACGACCGCGAGGACGTAGCTGTTCGTCGGCCAGGGGTAGACCGCGGCGACGACGACCGAGGCGGCGAGCCCGATGCGGATCGGATACAGCGGGCCGCGGCGGTCGGACGCACGGCCGACGACGATGTTGTTCACGGCTTCGAACAGCCCCGTGACGAGGAAGACCGCTCCGATCGCCACCGATCCGAAGCCGAGCGCGGCGAGTCGCAGCGGCGCGAGCACCGAGACCGTGCCGAAGAGCAGGGCGGGAAGCAGGACGAACCAGAACGCTCCGAGGACGGCCGGATCCCTGAAGACGCGCCAGAGCATCCCGAGCGGCTGGGGCGCATCCGGGCGCGCCGACGGGGTCGCGGCGGCCCAGGCGACCAGCGCGAGCGATGCGACACCAACCGTGCCGAAGGTCCACCCGGTGCCGGTGACCGAGGCGATGCCGCCGAGCGCCGGCCCGAGGAGCGCTCCGCCGACCGCGGCCGCAAACGCGGTGCCGATCATGCTGCCCCGCCGCTCCGGCGGCGAGGCCGCGACGAGCCACGCGAGTGCCCCGGTCCACGAGAACGCGCTCGCCGTCCCCTGCAGGAAGCGCGCGAGGTCGAGCTGCCACGCCTCGGTCGCGAGCCCGAACAGCACCGTGCACAGCGCAACCGCCGTCAGGCCCACGAGCACGGTCGGCTTGACTCCGGCGCGCGCGGCGACGATGCCGCTCGGGATCGCTCCGACGAAGGCGCCTGCCGGGTAGGCCGCGGCGAGCACACCGGCCTGGGCCTTGTCGAGGCCCAGAGCCGCAGCGTAGTGCGGCAGCAGCGGTGTGAGCACCGCGAAGAAGAGCGTGTCGAAGAAGACGATCGCGCTCGCGAGAAGCAGGAGCCTGCGCACGCCGCTACTCTGCCGATCCGCGATGCGGGTTTGGCTCCTCCTACTTGCCGCCCTTGCGTTTCCGGGGCTCGCGCACGCCGGCACGGTGTTTCTCCTCGACGGCAAGGGCTGGGGGCACGGTGTCGGGATGAGCCAGTGGGGCGCCGAAGGCTACGCGCGGCACGGCTACGACTACCGCAGGATCCTCGCGCACTACTACCCGGATACGCAGATCGGTCTGGCTCACCCACGTCCGGTCCGCGTCCTCCTGCGACAGGGCCAGCCGACGTTGCGGATCGGATCGTCTGCGCCGTTCCTCGTCGTCGATGCGCGCGGCCGCAAGCTGCACCTCCAGCCGCGGACCGTCGTCGTCCGCCGCGGCTTCAAGCAGCTTGCCTTCCCGCTCCGGTTCGAGCCGGGCGCGCAGCCGTTGGGTCTCGGCGGCGCGGGCTATCGCGGCGAGCTCGTCGTCAAGGCGAAGCCGGGCGGTCTGATGGCCGTGAACGTGCTCCCGCTCGACCGGTACCTGCGGGGCGTCGTGCCGTCGGAGGTGCCGGTCGCCTGGCACGCACAGACCTATGAGGCTCAGGCGGTCGCCGCGCGTTCGTACACGCTTGCGACGCTGAAGCCCGGCGAGGACTTCGATCTGTTCCCGGACGACCGGTCACAGGTCTACGGCGGCATCAAGGCCGAGCGCACGGAGACCAACCTGGCGGTGGGCGCCACCGCGGGCCAGGTGCTCCTGTACCACGACACGATCATCCCGGCGTACTACTCGTCGTCGTCCGGCGGCCGGACGTCATCCGTTCACGACGCGTGGCCGCACATGCAGCAGGTGCCGTACCTGGTCTCGGTCGCCGATCCGTACGACTACCTCTCGCCGCACCACGTGTGGCCGACGACCGTGCTGTCGCCGGCGCAGGTCTCGAAGGTGCTGAAGGTCAGCGGCGTACGCGACCTGCGCGTCGTGCACAACTCCTCCGGGCGCGCGCAGGCGGTGCGCGCGCTCACCTCTCATGGCTGGAAACAGTTCGCAGGCAACGTGATTCGAACGAGGTTCAAGCTCGGGTCGACCGACTTCGAGATTCACGCGTTGACGCTCGACGACTTCCCGCACCGTCTCGTCTACGGCGATCACGTACGCGTCCAGGGTTGGGTCCGTGGGCTCGGCAAGGCCCGGCTCCAGGAGTTGACCGACCAGGGGTGGCTGACGGTGCGCCACCTTCATCCCGCGCCGACCGGGCACTTCACCGTCTCGCTTCCCGCGGTCCGCTCGACGGAGCTCCGGCTCGCCTACAACACCGTCGCGGGCGACACGGTGCAGATGAACGTGATGCCGCGCGTGACGCTCACCGCGCGGGGGCGCAATCTCCATGCAGTCGTATCACCGTCGCTGCCACTGCTCGTGCAGCGGCTCACCCGCAGCCGCTGGCGCCGCGTCGCGAGCTCGCGCGGCAGCTATAACGGTGAGCTCGGCCCGGGCAGCTACCGCGTCGAGGTCGTCGGCAACTCGACCTATGCAGCCGCGGTCACGCCCGCCGTCGCGGTCCGCGCGCCCGGTCCCTGACGACCCTCACCAGGGCCCGATCGTCGTCCCGCCCCATTCCTCCGGCGCTGTGTCGCGGACGGTCTGGGTCAGCTCCCAGCGGTGGCCGCCCGGATCTTCGAGGACGCCCGAGCGCTCGCCGTACTCCCAGGTCGTCAGCTCCTCGAGGACCTTTGCGCCGCAATCCCGCGCGCGTGCGAACGCCGCGTCGACGTCCGGGACCCGCACCTTGACGAGGTGCGTGACGACGCCTTCGCTCGGTGCGACCTGCCCGCCCCGAACGTCGGCGACGACGACGGCAGCGTCGGGGGCGACGCGCAGCTGGGCTCTGTGGGACTCGCCGATCCGCACGCGCTCCTCGAAGCCGAAGGCGGCTTCGAGGAACGCCACGGCCGCTCGCACATCCGGATAGAAGAGCACGGGCGTGACGGTCGCGGGCGGCGCAGAGCGGTTCGTCAACACGGCCGAAGCCTAACGAGGCACTCCTGAGACGCGGAAGATCCGCGGCCCCGTGCGCGTCCAGTAGGTGGGGCACGGTACGAGCGCGACGGCGAGCGGGCTGGGGGAGACGCAAGACCCGCTCGCCGTCGGCCTCGCCTGACGAGCACGTCCTGCCGAGCTTCGCATAGCCGGTGCTCGACCGTCAGTCGCTGCGCGCGAAGACACCCCACCGAGAGCCGTCCGGGCTCGTCGCCGGGCGCTTCTCGAGGAACGCCTGCAGGCCCTCCTGCCCTTCGTCGCTCGTGCGCCGGGCGGCAATCTGCTGCGCCGTCTCGTGCGCGGAGAGTGGGGCACGGGCGAGCAGTTTCGCCGCGCGCGCCGCCTCGGGGCCTGCCGAGAGGAGCTCGTCGAGCACGTGCTCGACCGCGTCGTCGAGCTCGTCGGTGACCTCGTGCACGAGCCCGATGCGGAGAGCGACCTCGGCGGAGAAGCGCTCGCCGGTGACGAAGTACCGCCGGGCCGCGCCGGCGCCGATCTTGGCCAGCGCGAACGGTGAGATCACAGCAGGCACGATCCCGAGCTTCACCTCGCTGAAGGCGAACTGCGCTCTCGGCTCGCTGACGACGATGTCGCAGCACGCGACGAGCCCGCAGCCGCCGCCGAGGGCGTGTCCCTGAATCCGGGCGACCACCGGCGCCGGACACGAGTCGATCGCATCCAGCATCGCGCGGAGGCGCAGCGCGTCGGCGACGTTCTCGTCATAGCTCAACTCGATCGAGGAACGCATCCACTCGACGTCCGCACCGGCGGAGAACGACGGACCGTCGCCCGTGAGCAGCACTGCGCGGGCGTCCCCGACCTCGGCGAATGCGTCGGTCAGCTCTGCGATCAACGCCGCGTCGAACGCGTTCCGCCGCTCCGGCCGTGTCATCGCGACGCGGAGCAGCGGACCGTCCCGCGCGACGCGAAGCGCACTCATTCGAACGCGAGCCCGAGCCGCCCGAGCTCTCCGGCGACGGAGACCGTCGCCTCGAGGTCGAAGAGCTCGACGACGTCCGGGTCCTTGCCGATCAACGCACGTGCTCGGGACGGGAGCTCCTGTTCGGCCGCTTCATGCGATGCGAAGATGTAGACCGCTCCCCAGCGCTCGGTCACCTCGTCCGAGATCCAGGCCTTGAAGAGCAGGCCCGGCACCTGCTCGAACGCATCCACTGCCTCGTCCTGGAGATAGCGGCGCAGCTCGCCGATCGAGCTCAGCGAGTCTGCGAGGTTCCAGAGGACGAACCGGACTAGAACGGCCCGTGCGCCTGGTAGCTGCCGCGGCAGGCGCCGACCGCGACCATGGCGAAGCCGTCCGGGCCGGCGACCGGCTGCCGGGTCGTCTCGGGATCGAAGCGGAAGATCATCGGCGCAGTGAAGGGGATCTCTTCGCCGTCGATCCGGTACACACCGCTGCCGCGAACGATCACGTTCACCTCTTCCTGGCCGGTGTCCACCTCATCGTGCTCGAGCCCCGCCGTGTTCGGTGGGATCTCGAACCAGTTGACGCCGAACGCCTGCACTCCGAGCTCGCGGCGCAGGAACTTCACCGCGCCGCCGGGGCCGGCCCCTTCGACCTCGTCGATCTTCAGCATCGAGTAGCCCATGGGTCGAACCCTAACCCGACGGGTCGGTCACATGCGGAAGACGCCGAAGGTCGTGTCGGGGATCGGCGCGTTCAACGCGGCGGAGATGCCGAGTGCCAGCACGCGCCGTGTGTCGAGCGGGTCGATGATCCCGTCGTCCCACAAGCGGGCGGTCGAGTAGTACGGATTGCCCTCGAGCTCGTACTTGGCGCGGATCTCGTCGGGGTCGGCGTCGCCGACCATCGTCAGGACGGTGGCGGCCTGTTCGCCGCCCATCACGGAGATGCGCGCGTTCGGCCACATCCACAGCTGCCGGGGCGAGTAGGCGCGCCCGCACATGCCGTAGTTGCCTGCTCCGAACGATCCGCCGATCACAACCGTGAACTTCGGGACCTCGGCACACGCGACCGCCGTCACGAGCTTCGCCCCGTCCCGCGCGATCCCCCCGGCTTCGTACTCCTTGCCGACCATGAAGCCGGTGATGTTCTGCAGGAAGACGAGCGGCACGCGACGCTTGCACGCGAGCTCGATGAAGTGCGCGCCCTTCTGGCCGCTCTCTGCGAACAGCACTCCGTTGTTGGCGAGGATCCCGACGGGATAGCCCTCGATACGGGCCCACCCGCAGACGAGCGTCTCCCCGTAGAGCGTCTTGAACTCGTCGAACCGGCTGCCGTCGACGATCCGTGCGATCACCTCGCGGGCGTCCATCTGCGTGCGGTGGTCGTCGGGAATCAGTCCGTAGAGGTCGGACGGGTCGACCGCGGGCGGCTCCGCCGGTAGCCGAGGCCACGGCAGCTCCGGCTTCGGCGCGTGCGCATTCGCGACGATTCGCCGCGCGATCGCGAGTGCGTGCTCGTCACTCGTCGCGTAGTGGTCGGCGACACCGGACTGCCGCGTATGAACGTCGGCGCCGCCAAGCTCCTCCGCGCTCACGTCCTGGCCGGTGGCGGCCTTCACGAGCGGCGGCCCGCCGATGAAGATCGTTCCCGTCCCGCGGACGATCACCGTCTCGTCGCTCATCGCCGGCACGTAGGCGCCCCCTGCGGTGCACGAGCCCATCACCACCGCGATCTGCGGGATCCCCTTCGCCGACATGCGCGCCTGGTTGAAGAAGATGCGGCCGAAGTGCTCGCGATCGGGGAAGACCTCGGCCTGCAGCGGCAGGAACGCGCCCCCGGAGTCGACCAGGTAGAGGCAGGGCAGGTGGTTCTCCTCGGCCACCTCCTGCGCCCGCAGGTGCTTCTTCACCGTGAGCGGGAAATACGAGCCGCCCTTCACCGTCGCGTCGTTCGCGACGATCACGCACTGGCGGCCCTCCACGACGCCGATCCCGGTCACGATCCCGGCGCTCGGCGCCTGGCCGTCGTAGACCTCCCAGGCGGCGAGCGCGTTCAGCTCGAGGAAGGCCGTCCCGGGATCGACGAGCCGGTCGATCCGCTCCCGGGCGAGCAGCTTGCCGCGGGCCCGGTGCCGCTCGACTGCGCGCGAGCCGCCGCCGGCCGCGGTCTCCGCCGTCCGGGCCTGAAGCTCCTCGACGAGCGCCTCCTGCCGGGCCTGCCGGCGGGCGAAATCGTCGGTGTGCTCGACTCGGCTCTGCAGGAGCGCCACCGAGGGAGCCTAACTGCGACTTCCTCTGTGGGTTTCCACGGAGCCGATCCGGGGGCGACTCGGGCATGCTGTGCGCGTGGCGCGCAACCGTCTCTACCTCCTTGGTGCAGCGGCTGTCGGCGCGATCGTGGTCGCGGTCGTGCTGATCCTCGTCGGCACGGGTGGCGGATCCTCGGGGCCGTCCACGACTGCGGCGGCCACGACTCCGGCGACGACGCCGACCGCTTCCCTGCGGGGCATCCCGCAGCAGGGAGTGAGACTCGGCCGGGCGACGGCGCCCGTGACCGTCCAGGTGTTCGAGGACCCGCAGTGCCCGTACTGCAAGGAGTGGAACATCGACACGCTGCCGACCGTCCTCAAGGACTACGTCAGGACCGGCAAGATCAAGCTCATCTACCGCGGCATCAACATCGTCGGCCCGAACTCGGAGTACGGCCTGCGCGCCAACTACGCGGCGGGCAAGCAGAACAAGCTGTGGCAGATGGCCGATGAGCTCTATGCACGGCAGGGGGCCGAGAACAGCGGCTGGATCAACGACTCGACGATTTCGAGCTCGGCCAAGGCCGCAGGTGCGAATGCCAACGCCATCTCCGCTGCGTTCTTGACGGCCCCCGTCACGGCGATGATGACGAGCGCGGCGCGGGCGGCGAGCGCTTACGCCGTCCAGGGGACCCCGACGTTCCTGGTGCAGCGCCCGCCGGGGCTGCCGACGCAGCTGCAGCTCTCCGCACTGGATCCCGAATCGTTCGCGGCGGCGCTCGACCCCCTGCTGCAGTGAAGCTTCGCGCCTCGATCGCCGTGGCCGCAGTGATCGGCGGAGGGATCGCGGCGTACCTGACCTACGTCCACTACTCGCACACCGCTCCGATCTGCGTGAACGGCGGTTGCGAGACCGTGCAGAAGTCGAAGTACGCGGAGCTCGGCGGTGTCCCGGTTGCGCTGCTCGGCCTGCTCGCCTACGCGGCGATCCTCGCCACGACGGCTGTGCGCGGAACAGTGGCGGCGTTCACCGGCGTGCTGATCGCGTTCGCCGGAGTCGCGTTCAGCGGCTACCTGCTCTGGGCGCAGCTCGGCCCGATCGGCGCGATCTGCCAGTGGTGCCTCGGGAACGACGTGGTGATCACGGTCGTTGCAGTGCTCTGTGTCGTACGGATGCTGACCGAGCCCCAGCCGGCTGAATGAAGCGCCGCGGGGCGCTGCTCTTCGCAGCGATGTGCGTGATCTGGGGCCTGCCTTACCTGATGATCCGCGTCGCAGTCGGGGAGCTCGCACCCGTCACGCTCGTCTTCGGCCGCACGGCGATCGCGGCTCTCCTCCTGGCTCCGGTGGCCGCCTACCGCGGCGACCTGCGGCCGCTGCTGCCTCTCTGGGTGCCCCTGCTTGCCTACACGGCGATCGAGGTGGCGATTCCGTGGGTGCTCCTGGCGCGCGCCGAGACGAAGCTCACGAGCTCCCTGACCGGGCTCCTGATCGCGTCGGTGCCGCTCGTCGGGGCGCTCGTCGTGACGCTCACCGGCGAGCGTGACCGGCTCGGCAGGCGCAGCTGGCTCGGGCTTCTGATCGGTCTCGTCGGGGTGGCGGCGATCGTCGGCCTCGACGTCGGCCAGGTGAATGCGCTCGCACTCGTCGAGGTCGCGCTGGTCGCAGTCTGCTACGCGGTCGGGCCGATCATCCTCTCGCGCCGGCTCGGCGGCGTGCCCGCGCTCGGGGTCGTTGCCGCCTCGCTCGCGATCTCCGCGCTCGTCTACCTGCCGTTGGCGGCGACGCACTGGCCCGCGTCGACACCGTCGGCGCATGTGCTCGAGTCGGTGACGGGGCTCGCCGTCGTTTGCACGGCGCTTGCCTTCCTGCTCTTCTTCGCGCTGATCGCCGAGGTCGGGCCTGTCCGGGCGACGGTGATCACCTACGTCAACCCGGCGGTCGCTGCGGTCCTGGGCGTCGCGGTGCTCAGCGAGCACATCACGGGGGGCATGCTGCTGGGGTTCGCACTCGTGCTCGTGGGCTGCGTGCTCGCGACAGGCCGCAGCCCCGAGCCCGTGGCCGAGTCCTGACGTGGGACACCTAGACCAGGGCTCCCGCTCCTTCGGAGATCAGCGCGCCGACCTCGTCGGCCCAGGCGTCGATCGCCTGCCAGTCGCGAACATCGCTCTGCGCCATGCGGTTGAGCGGGAAGCGAAGCTTGGTCGGGTCGATTGCGCCGCCGAAGATCGTGATCAGCTCCGGCTCGACCTTGAGGCGCGAGAGCGCGCCGTCGAGCTGCTTCCGTGAGCCGGCGACGTCCTCGGTCTCGAGCGTGCGCGGGCCGAGCGCGAAGACCGCGAGCTGCAGGTCCGTGAGCTCGCGCTGGTGGCGGCGGATGAACCTGCACACGTCAGGGTGCCAGCGGCCCATGTAGAGCGAGCCGCCGACGACGACGGTCTCGTAGCCGTTCATCCCGGCGACCGCCGCGGCGCCGGCGGAGAGCAGATCGACGTCGTGTCCCGCAGCACGGAGGCTGGCGGCGATCGAGGTCGCGACCTCTCTGGTCGAGCCGTGCTTGCTCCCGTAGGCGACCAGCGTGCGCGTCATAGCTGGGCGTTCTCGGTCCGCGCCGAATCGGCTGCCGAGGGTGTCGGCTGCTCGCCGCGAACGACGAGCACGGGGCACGGAGCATCATGGAGGACTGCGCTCGACACGCTGCCGTGGATCAGCCGGCGAACAGGCCCCCAGCCGTGTGCGCCAACCACGACCAGGCGTGCGTCGTACTTCGTCGCGGCTGCACAGATCTCTTCCGAGATCGCGCCGGACGCATGCACCGTCTCGCAGGAGACACCCGCCTCGGTCGCGGCGGCTTTCGACTGTGCAAGCACATCGTCGATGTGCTGATGCTCCAGCTTCGCGAGCTCCGTGACGGCGTCGGCGTAGCCGTAGTAGCCGTACGTGGGCACGGTCACATGCTCCACCGCGATTGCGACGAGAGTCGCGTCCAGGGCACCCGCGAGCTCGATTGCACGCTTCGTCGCCTCTTCGGCCGAGGGTGAGCCGTCGGTTGCAAGCACGATCGACGTCATCGGTTGGGCCTCCTCTCGTCTCGGACACCTCGATCGTGTCGCAGCCGTCGCCACGGGGAATCGGGGACAGAGGCCGTGGTAGATACGTAGTTTTCCGTACCATTGGCACGGCCCTCGGCGGATGGTTTCCCAGCTTCACTCGGCGACAGTGCCTGCGTGGTAGTCAGCCCTGACCGCGAAGACGTCGTCCTGCGGGACGGCTCCACGCTCGGCCTGCGCCCGACGGGCGCCGCCGACGAGGAAGCGCTGGTCGAGTTCTTCGAGCGCCTGACCCCCGAGAGCCGGTACCTGCGCTTCCAGGGCGCGGTCCGCGTCGACTCGCATCTGGTCACGTCGTTCCTGCGGAGCGACGGTGACGAGAGCCTGTCGCTGATCGGCGAGCTGGTCGACGAGAACGGGGCCGTCCGCGTGATCGGGCTCGGGACCTGGGTCCGGCTCCGCGACCCGTCGCGCGCCGAAGTCGCCTTCGTCGTCGCCGACGAGTTTCAGCATCGCGGCATCGCGACCCGCCTGCTCGAGCGCCTGGCCGCGCACGCCCGTTCGGCGGGCATCGACCGGTTCGTCGCCCAGGTCTTGCCCGAGAACGCCGCCATGCTGCGCGTCTTCGGCGACACCGGGTTCGAGGTTCGCCGCCGCTACGTCGGCGGCGTGGTCGAGGTCGAGTTCGAGCTGCAGAGCTCAGCGGAGGTGCTCGACCGCATCGCTCAGCGGGACCATTCGGCGGTCGCAGCCTCGCTCGAATCGTTCTTCAAGCCCGCCTCGATGGCCGTGATCGGGGCCTCTGCCCGGCGGGGCACGATCGGCGGGGAGCTCTTCCGAAACGTGATTGCAGGCGACTTCTCCGGCGCCGCCTACCCGGTCAATCCGAAGGGCGCGCCCGTCGGCGGCGTGCCCGGCTACGCCTCGATCGCTGACATCCCGTCGCCGGTCGATCTCGCAATCGTCTGCGTTCCCGGCGACCAGGTGCTCGACGCGACGGAGTCGGCGCTCCGCGCAGGCGTGCGCGCGATCTGCGTCATCTCGGCGGGCTTCGCCGAGACCGGCTCGGACGGGCTGGAGCGCCAGACGCAGCTGCTGGCGCTCGTCCGCAGCTACGGCGCGCGGCTGATCGGCCCCAACTGCCTCGGGGTCGCGTCGGCCGCCTGCCGTCTCAATGCGACGTTCGCGCGCAGCGCGTTTCCCGCCGGTCGAACGGCGTTCTCGTCGCAGAGCGGCGCACTCGGCCTCGCCCTGCTCGAGCAGGCGGACGCACGCGGGCTCGGCCTCTCGGCCTTCGTGTCGATCGGCAACAAGGCCGACGTGTCCTCCAACGACCTGCTCGAGTACTGGGAGGACGACCCGGAGACCGACGTCGTCCTGCTCTACCTCGAGTCGTTCGGGAACCCGCGCAAGTTCGCCCGTGTCGCGGGCCGGGTCGCCCGTTCGAAGCCGATCCTCGCCATGCGCAGCGGCACGAGCAAGGCCGGCGCGCGTGCGGCTGCCTCACACACCGCGGCACTTGCCGGGTCGGACGTCGTCGTCGATGCGCTCTTCCGGGAAGCCGGGGTGCTGCGCGCGTCGACGCTCCAGGAGCTTCTCGACACCGCCGTGCTCCTCACGTCGCTCCCCGCCACTGCGGGCAACCGCGTCGCCGTCCTGACGAACGCGGGCGGGCTCGGCATCCTCTGCGCAGATGCCTGTGAGACTCACGGCCTCGTCCTGCCCGAGTTGACGCCGGAGACACGTGCCGTCCTCGCCGAGGGCGTGCCGATCGAAGCGAGCCTCGCGAATCCGATCGATCTGCTCGGCTCGGCCAACGCTGCGACCTACGAGCGCGTGATCGGCCCGATCCTCGCCGATCCGAACGTCGACGCGCTGATCGCGCTCTTCGTTCCCCCGGTCGTGGAGGACCCCCGCGCCGTCGAGGAACTGCTCGCACGTTGCGCGAGGGAATCCGACAAGCCTCTGCTCTCGGTCGTGATGAGCGCCGACGGCTCCGCGCACGGCGGCTTCGAGTACCCCGAGTCGGCCGCACACGCGCTCGGCCTCGCCGCACAGCGTGCGGCCTGGCTCCGGCGTCCCGCGGGCACGACGCCGGAGGTCGACGTCGACCATGCGCGGGCGCGCGCGATCGTCGACAGCGCCGACGAAGGGTGGCTCGATGCCGACAGCGCCCACGCGCTCCTCGAGGCCTACGGGATCCCGCTCGTCAGCGAGCGCCGTGCTGCGACTCCGGATGAAGCCGCTGCGGCTGCAGAGGAGCTCGGGCTCCCGGTCGTCGTCAAGACGGCTGCTGCCGGCGCACACAAGACGGAGTCCGGCGGTGTCGCCCTCGACCTCCGCACAGCCGCAGAGGTCCACCGGGCCGCGACCCGCATGGGCGGGCCGGTGATCGTCCAGCAGTTCCTCACCGAGGGCGCAGAGCTCCTCGCAGGGATCGTGCAGGACCCTGTCTTCGGTCCGCTCGTCGCGTTCGGGCCGGGTGGGGTGCTCGCCGAGCTGATCGGCTCCGCGAACTTCGCTCTGGCGCCGATCACCGACGTGGATGCCTCGGAGCTCCTCGGTACGGGCAAGGCGGCCAAGCTGGTCGACGGGTGGCGCGGTGCCCTCGCCGCCGACAAGACGGCGCTCACGGATCTGCTGCACCGGCTCTCGCGGCTCGCGGTCGACCTCCCGGAGGTGACCGAGCTGGACCTCAACCCGGTGCTGGCCGGGCCCGAGGGGTGCGTCGCGGTCGACATGCGGGTGCGGATCGGCCGGCCTGCGCCGGCCGCTTCACCGAAGACCTGGTGACCCGACCCACGAGGGTACTGTGGAATTCTGCGACGATGCGCGCGTGGAAACCGAGCAGTCGACCCGGTTGCGCACGCTTCTGCAGGCGGGGCTTGCGATCAGTTCGGAGCTGTCGCTCGACGGCGTGCTGCAGCGCATCGTGGAGGCGGCCGCACTGGTCACGGGCGCACGCTACGCGGCGCTCGGGGTGATCGACCCGAGCGGGACGAGCCTCGAGCGGTTCGTCACGCACGGCATCGACGACCCGACCAGGGAGCTGATCGGCGACCTCCCGCGCGGGCGGGGCATCCTCGGCGCGCTGATCACCGACTCCCGAACCCTTCGCCTGCACAACCTGGGTGAAGACCCACGCTCCGTCGGATTCCCGCCCGGCCATCCGCCGATGCGGAGCTTCCTG
This sequence comes from uncultured Thermoleophilia bacterium, assembly GCA_963821575.1. GTDB lineage: Bacteria > Actinomycetota > Thermoleophilia > Gaiellales > Gaiellaceae > PALSA-600. The sequence goes on along the minus strand of CAWGEJ010000011.1, from coordinate 312,735 downwards.
GGCACGCCGATCGTGCTGCGCGGCGTCGCCTACGGCAACCTCTACCTGACGGAGAAGGAAGGCGGCGCCGACTTCGATGAGGAGGACGAGGATCTCATCGCGATCCTCTCCGCGCAGGCCGCGGTCGCGATCGAGAACGCACGTCTCTACGAATCCGCGACCGCATGGTCGAAGCAGCTCGAGTCGCTGCAGGAGATCAGCGCTGCGCTGGCCGGAGAGCTCGAGCTGTCGCGGCTGCTGCAACTCGTCGTGGAGCGGTTGCGTGAGCTGATCCACGCCCGAATCGTTGCGATCGCTCTGCCCACGCCGGACGGCCTGCGCATCGAGGCGGTCGCCTCCGAGGGGCCGAGCGATCTGCTCCACGACGTTGTCCCGTACGAGACGAAGATCGGCTCGGTGTTCGCCCGCGCGCGCAGCGAGCGCGTCGACGCCGTCCTCGACGACACGGAGGTCGTCCAGGAGGTCGCCCGTCACTTCGGCGCGACCACGGGTCTCTATGTCCCGCTCCTGACGCGCGACCGGGCGATCGGCATCGTCTTCGCCCACGACCGGGACGGGCGCGATCCGCGCTTCACGAGCGCCGATCTGCGGCTCGCAGAGCACTTCGCACTGCGCGCAGCCGTTGCCGTCGAGCTTTCGCGGCGCGTCCAACGCGATTCGCTGCGGCGCATGATCGAGGGGCAGGAGGCCGAACGCCGCCGTCTCGCACGTGAGTTGCACGACGAGACCGGGCAGGCGCTCACCTCGGTCCTGCTCGGCCTCAAGACGGTCGAGAACGCCGAGGACAAGACTGCCGCCCTCGCGCAGCTGCGCGAGCTCGTCGTCGCGACCCTCCAGGACGTCCGCCGGCTCGCGGTCGAGCTGCGGCCGAAGGCGCTGGACGATTTCGGCCTCGTGCCGGCTCTCGAGCGCCTTGTCGAGACGTTCATCGAGGCGACGGGGATCTCCGTCGATTTCGAGTCCCAGCTCGGCGACGCCCGCTTGCCGTCCGAGGTGGAGACGACTCTGTACCGGATCGTGCAGGAGTCGCTGACGAACATTGCCAAGCATGCGGGCGCGCGCCGCGTGAGCGTTCTGCTCGTGCGCCGCGGTGCGGCGGCGACCGCCCTGGTCGAGGACGACGGCCACGGGTTCGACTCCGAGGACGAGCTGCGCGGCGGGATCGGCCTGGCGGGGATGCGCGAGCGCCTGGCTCTGCTCGACGGCAGGCTGACGATCGAGTCGACCCGAGGCGGCGGCACGAGCCTGATCGCCGAGGTGCCCCTCTCATGATCCGGATCGTCGTGGTCGACGACCATGCCGTCGTTCGTTCCGGCCTGAGGCTTCTGCTCGAAGCCGAGAAGGACATGAAGGTCGTCGGCGACGCCGGCAACGCGCGCGACGCGATCTTCGAGGTGCGGGCCGGCAAGCCGGACGTCGTCCTGCTGGACGTCGTAATGCCGGACGAGAGCGGAATCGAGGCGCTGCCGAAGCTGCTGCACGAGGCGCCGGCGGCCAAGGTGCTGATGCTCTCGATGCAGGACGATCCGAGCTACGTGCGTGAGGCGTTCGCCGCCGGGGCGAGCGGCTATGTCCTCAAGGAGGCTGCCGACGCGGAAGTGGTGGCAGCGATCCGCGAGGTCGCCGGCGGGAAGCGCTATGTGCATCCCGCGCTCGGCGCACGGATGGTCGCGGCCGACGCCGCGGCGCAGGAGGCTGCCGCCTCCGACCCGCTCTCCGACCGTGAGCGCGAGGTGCTACGGCTCCTGGCGCTAGGCCACACGAACCAGGAGATCGCAAAGCAGCTCTTCATCTCGGTGCGGACGGCGGAGACCCACCGAGCGCACATCATGCGAAAGCTTCAGCTCTCGACCCGCGCCGAGCTCGTTCGCTACGCGATCGAGCACGGACAGCTCGCTCCGCCGGCGTAGCCGCCGGAGTCACGACTGGCTGCGGAACCTCCGCGCGAAGCCGTCGAGGTCCCGCGGCCCGTCTCCCAGCGGCCGCACGTGGATCGGCTCCTCGTCCCGGAGCTCGAGCACGACGGCCGGCTCGCCGTCGACCGTCTCCGTGTCACCGCTCCCGACTCGAACCGTGCGGATCGCGGTGTGGGGGATGGACAGCGCGACGTCGATTCCCGTCGCCTCCTCGCGGCCCGCAAGCCGCACGGTGTCCTCGCTGATCGTCACGTACCCGACGTAGTGCCGCGTGGCGTGCTGGCGCCGCCACGCCACCCGCCGGGTATCACGGACGCCCAGCATCAAGCGACTCTTTCGACCGGCTCGAGCTTCGTGCCTTGCGTTTCCATTCGTCCTTCCGGGTTCGAGAGATACAAAGGCGGGCCGCCTGCAGGCGGCCCGCCTTCGGAGATGCGCAGGTGTTACGCGGCGGGGACGGTCGTCGGCCCCGCCGGCTCCGGCTTGCGCGTGCCAGAGGTCGCAGCTTCGGGCTCGGGCTGGCGGCCGCGGAGCGTTCCCACGAGCACGAGGATCCCGAAGCCAATACCGGTCAGGAGGAATGCGACGCCGGTGACGATCCCGAAGAGCGCCACGTTCTCGGCGAGGAAGCTCGCGTTGAGCGCGGTCGACAGCGCGGTCTCGGTCACCCAGGTGTTGCGGGCGGCATTGTCGAGCGGCTGCCCGTTCGCGCCCTTGGTGGCCTTGGCGGCGTCGTTGGTGCCCTTCCCGTCAGCCGACGCATAGCGCGGCATCTGCGAGTACGTCAGGCCACCGCTCGCCTCGAGCGCGTGGATCCTCATGTACTCCGCGAAGTCGCGGGCGAGTGCGCCCGTGACGATCGCCTTGCCGGCGAGGTTCGCCGTCGGGAGCTTGATCGACGCCGGCAGACCGGCCGCCTTTGCTTCCGCCGCGATGCCGGCCTTGGTCATGTCGGGGCTGCCGACGATCTGCTCAGCCTTGAGGCTGCTGCGGACCGTGTTGCGGCCGTTGACGCCGAGTGCGATGGCGACGACGCCGAAAACGATCAGCACGACCGTTGCAATGACGCCTCCGATCTCTAGGAACTTGCGCATCTCTGAACTCCCTTTCACTTGGGCCGGGGTGGTCGTTCCGGCCTTTTCGGGGACTTTGCGGCAGAGGCGCGAAACCGCCATCAGGCTGCCTGCGGAAAACCACTGCGGGAAACCCGCACGATTCCCGCGGCTCGCCGCCGTCAGCGGCGGTCCGGACGGTTCGTCAGCGAAGCCACCGATGCACTGCGGGTGCGCTCCTCCGACGATGGCCCCGTACTCCTCGGCAACGGCCCGACCCCGCCGTCAGCGGACGCACGGAAAGGAGCAATCATGAGACGCGTCGTGATCATGGGAGCCGGCGGGCGCGACTTCCACGACTTCAACACGGTCTTTCGCGAGGACGCCGACCTGCACGTCGTCGCGTTCACTGCTGCGCAGATCCCGGGGATCGACGACCGGATCTATCCGCCGGCGCTCGCAGGGCCGTTGTATCCGAGAGGCATCCCGATCGTTCCCGAGAACGAGCTCGCCGACCTGATCCTGCGCGAGGACGTCGACGAGGTCGTGCTCGCGTACTCCGATCTCTCGCACGAGGCGGTCATGCACAAGGCTTCGATCGCGCTTGCGGCCGGTGCCGACTTCACGCTGCTCGGCCCGCGCTCGACCATGCTCAACAGCGTCAAGCCCGTCATCGCCGTCACCGCTGTCCGGACGGGCTGCGGCAAGAGCCAGACCAGTCGCGCGGTCGGCCGGATCCTCCGCGCACACGGCCTGTCGGTCGCGCTCGTCCGGCATCCGATGCCGTACGGCGACCTCGAGGCGATGCGCGTGCAGCGTTTCGCCTCGCTCGCGGACATCGATGCCGCGAACCCGACGGTCGAGGAACGTGAGGAATACGAGGCGCCGGTCGAGCTCGGCATGATCATGTACGCCGGAGTCGACTACGCCGACATCCTGGCCCAGGCGCAGGCGGAAGCCGACGTGATCATCTGGGACGGCGGCAACAACGACTTCCCGTTCTATGCGCCCGACATGCACATCGTCGTCGTCGACCCGCTGCGAGCGGGTCACGAGCTCACCTACCACCCCGGCGAGGTCAACCTTCGGATGGCCGATGTCGTTGTCGTGAACAAGGTCGACACGGCCGAGCCCGCGGACGTGCTGCGGGTCGTCGAGGACGTGGAGCGGGCGAACCCGAACGCGAGGGTCGTGTATGCGAAGTCACCCGTACAGCTTCAGCCCGGTGCCGACGTTCGCGGCAAGCGGGTGCTCGTCGTCGACGACGGGCCGACGCTCACCCACGGCGGCATGGCGTTCGGCGCGGGTACGGTCGCGGCGCGTGACGCGGGCGCGGCCGAGCTGGTCGATCCACGCCCGTTTGCGGTCGGGACGCTCAAGGACACGCTCGAGCAGTGGCCGCACCTGATCGACGTGCTCCCCGCGATGGGCTACTCCGGCCGGCAGCTGCACGATCTCGAGGAGACGGTCAACGCTGCCGACTGCGACGTCGTCGTCACCGGGACTCCGATCGACCTCAGCAGGCTGATCGACTCACGGCATCCGATCAGGCACGCGACGTACGACCTCGAAGAGGTCGGGCATCCGACTCTGGAGGAGGTACTGGCTCCGATCCTCGGCACGCTGCACCTGATGACATCCGCCTAGACGTCCTGGACGTCCTAGGTGCCTGTGAGATCGCGCCGCCGGAAGAGCACGAGGCTCGCGATCGCCGCGACGGCGGCGATCGCGAGCAGCCCTGTCGCCGCCCCCTCCCGGAACGGTTGGGCTGGCACCAGCGCGACGTGCTGGAACGGGCTCAGGTCGAGCAGCCACCGCGGCGCGCCGAGCAGGGCGCCGAGCAGCTGCCAGACGAAGCTGACGGTCACGATCCCGTAGGCGATTCCGCTCGTCGCGCGCGGCACGAGCGCGAACGCAGCAGCGCCGAGTGCGAGGAAAAGCAGCGCCGCGGGCAGGCAGTTCGCGCCGGCCTCGAGCAGGCGCGCCAGTGAGACGTGCGCGCCCTGGGCGGCGGCGCCCGCCCAGGCGCAGACCGCTGCGACGAGCGCGAGCAGTGCCGCGCCGGCCGCGGCCAGCAGCAGGCGCTCCGCCAGGAAGCGCACGCGACCGACCGGGAACGCGAAGAGCGTCTCCAGCCGTTGGTCGGCCTCGTCTCGCCGAACCGCGGCGATCTGCGAGCACGCGAACAGGCTGATCGTCAGCACGAACAGCAGGAAGTAGAAGCCGAGCACGCCCCGGGGCGTGGTGATCGTCGAGACGCCGAGCTTCTCCAGCTGCTCGCGCAGGTTCGCGGGGACGTTCGCGTTCGTGAAGCTCGTCGAGAGCACTCCGACGACGGCGGCGAAGAGCCCCGTTCCCGCCGCCCAGGCTGCCACGCTGCCGACCTCGCCCCGCGCGGCCAGAGCGGTCGGGGACGACAGGAGGCGAAGGCGGGGAGCCGCGCTGTCCCGCGCCGGCAGCAGCCCGGTGCCGACGTCGCGCCGGGCAGAGATGAGCCCGGCGGCAGTGAGCAGGAGCGCGCAACAAAGTGCGGGAAGGACGAGGACGGCAGGTCGAGTCCCCGCGAACGCGCGCGTTTCCTCGCTCCAGCCGAGCGGCGTCGCCCAGCGAGCCCAGCCGGCCGACGTGGAGGTGTCGCCGATCACCCGCAGCATGTACGCGAGCACCAGCGCTGCCGTCGCCAACTCGAGCGCGATGCGCCGCGTCGGCGCGAGCTGGGATGCGAGCGCTCCGACGCTCGCGAACACGACCGCCGGAGAGATCGTCGCGAGCGCGAGAAACGCCGATCCTCCGATGGACAGCCCGGCTGCCGCGAGGCCGACGAAGAGGGCGAGCCAGAGCACCGCGGTCCCCGCCCCGACCGCAGTGAGCGCTGCGAGGTAGGCGGTGCGGCGGCTGATCGTCCCTGCGAGCACGAGCTCCTGGCGACCCGAGTCCTCCTCGGCGCGCAGCGCGCGGACCGCGGCGAACAACCCGAAGATCCCTGCGATGAGCGAGCCGATCCCTCCGACGCGCCAGGCGGCGTAGCCGCCGACGGTCAGCAGGTCGTGCGGCGAGCCGTAGAAGAGCTCGACCGCCCTGTTCGAACCGAAGCTCCTCGCAAACGCAATGCGCTCAGCGAGCGTTGGATAGCTGCGCCGGTAGCCGACGACGTTCGCCGCTGCGACGAACACGAACAACGCGGCGAACGAGGCGGTGCGGCCGCGCGTATCGAGGAAGGAGCGTCGTGCGATCGCGCTACCGGCGCGCATCGTGCTCTGGGCCGTCGTAGTGGTGCAGGAAGATCTCCTCGAGCGACGGCTCCCGACTCGTCAACGAGAGCACGGGCAGGGCGGCAAGCGCATTGAGCAGCGGCTGCGGGCTCCCGCTCACCTCGAGGCGCACTGTGCTCCCGGCGACGTCCACGACGGCGACTCCCGGCACGCTCGAGAGCTCGGGCGGCGGTGTGCTGAACGTGACCTCGACCGTCTGGGATCTCAGGTGCCGCAGCTCCGCGAGGCTGCCCTCGTCGATCAGCCGGCCCTCCTTGAGGATGCCGACCCGATCGCAGAGCGCCTCGACCTCGCTGAGGATGTGCGAGGACAGAAACACGGTCTGCCCGCGCTCCTTCGCCTCGAGCACGGTCTGGCGGAACGCCACTTCCATCAGCGGGTCGAGGCCGCTCGTCGGCTCGTCGAGGACGAGCAGGTCGGCGCGGGTGGCGAACGCCGCGACGAGCTGCACCTTCTGCCGGTTGCCCTTCGAGAGCGCGCGGACCTTCTTGTCCGCATCGAGCCTGAACCGCTCCACGAGCAGCTCGCGATAGGGGACATCGGTCGAGCCGTGCAGGCTCTCGAAGAACGCGAAGGTCTCGGTGCTCGTCAGCGCTGGCCAGAGGTACGGCTCGCCGGCGACGTAGGCGAGGCGCCGGTGGGCTGCCACGGGGGAGCGCCAGGCGTCGAGGCCGTAGATCTCGGCGCGCCCCGCCGTCGGCCGGTGCAGGCCGAGCAGGAGCCGGATCGTCGTCGTCTTGCCGGACCCGTTCGGGCCGAGATAGCCGTAGATCTCACCCTGCTCGATCGCCAGGTCGAGGGAGTCAAGAGCGAGCGTGCTGCCGTACCGCTTCGTCAGGCCTTCGGCGCGGATCGCATGCATCTGCCTGATCTTTGCGGATCACGCAGTGCCGGGCGGCCGGCGGCCGCGCCGCGTCACGTCGCGCGGCTTCGGCTTCCACTCGAGGCGTTTCTTCGACAGGCCTGCCAGCAGCATCAGCAGCGTCGCGACGACCATGCCGAGAGCGTTCAGAGTCGGGAGCATGCCTGCACTGTTGCGCCCGGGTGTCGCAGCCGCATCGGGGAAAACCACAGACAGCTGTGCGGCGGCCTACGGCGTTCGGCGGCGCAGTGTCGCGGCGCCGAGGGCCAGCGAGGCGAGCGTGGCGCCGATCACGACGGCGACGTCGAGTGCGAACATGTCCCCGAGCGCGCCGGGGTGCGTCGCACGGCTGAGCGCGTCGAACGCGTATGTCAGCGGGAAGACGTACGCGATGTACTGCAACGGGACCGCCATGGCGCTCCGCGGCACGAAGAGACCGCAGAGCAGAAGCTGCGGGAAGACGATCGCAGGCATGAACTGCACCGCCTGGAACTCCGTGCGGGCGAATGCGCTCGCGAACAGGCCCAGCGCCATGCCGAGGAGGGCGTTGCCGACCGCGAGCAGGCCGACGAGCCACGGGCCGTGGGCGGCGTTCAACCCGAGCAGGGTGAACCCGACGGTGCACACGATCACCGCCTGCAGCGCGGCGAGGATGCCGAAGGCAACCGCGTAGCCGCCGAGCAGTGCCGCCTTCGTGAGCGGAAGCGACATGAGGCGCTCGAGCGTCCCCGATGTGCGCTCCCGCAGCATCGCGATCGACGTGATCAGGAACATCAGGATGAACGGGAAGAGGCCGCACATGGGCGCACCGATGTGCTGGAACACGGCGAGTCGCGAGTCGAACACGAAGCGAAGGAGCGTCAGCAGCCCGACGGGCACCAGGATCAGCAACGCGATCGTGCGCGGGTCGCGGCGGATCTGCCACAGGACGCGCCGGGCCGTGGCGATCACGCGGCGGTTCCCCGAACGAGCGCGAGGAACGCGCGACTGAGGTCGCTCTCACCCGTGCGGCGTCGGAGCTCGTCCGGCGTCGTCACCGCGAGCATCGCGCCGTCCCGCATCAGCAGGAGGTCGTCGCACTCGGCTGCCTCCTCCATCGAATGGCTCGAGACGAGCAGCGTCGCTCCTGCGTCGGTGAGCTCGCGGAACGAGCCCCACAGATCGGCACGGAGGATCGGGTCGAGCCCGACCGTGGGCTCGTCGAGCACGAGCACCGCGGGCTCGTTCAGGAGCGTGGTCGCGAGCGAGACGCGTGCCCGCTGGCCTCCCGAGAGGGAGCCCACGACCTGTCCCGCGGCCTCCTGCAGCTCGACCTGGGTCAACACGGCGTCGACGCGGCCGGGCTCTGCCCCCGTCACGGCGGCGAAATACCGGAGGTTCTCGGTCACCGTCAGGTCCGCGTACACCGACGGCGCCTGGGTCTGGTAGCCGATCTCGTGGCGCAGCGAAGCGTCGCCCGCGTCGCGCCCGAGGACGACGACGCGTCCGCCCGCGACGATCTGGACGCCGACGATCGCGCGCATCAGCGTCGACTTCCCGCAGCCGCTCGGCCCGAGCAGACCCACGACGCGGCCGGGCGAGACGTCGACGGAGAGATCATCGATGACCGTGCGCCCGCCGCGCACGACGTGCAGGTGCTCGATCTCGATCGTCGCTGACACCGGGGCGAAGAGTAGGCGCCGCCGCCGGCCGGCGGCGCCCACCAGGTTGCCTACCGAGGCACGAGCGTCGCCCGGTCGGTCGCCCGCTCGGCGGCCCGCTCCGAGACGACGACCACGGGACAGGAAGCCAGGTGCGGCAGGCGCATCGCGACGCTGCCCGCGACGGCCCCCGCCACGAGGCCGAAGCCGCGGGTGCCGCAGACGATCGCGTCTGCGCCGTGGAGCTCCGCCGCCTTGGCGATCTCCCCCGCGATGTTGCGGTGGATCGCCTCGACCACGAGCTCGGCGTCGAAGCCGTCGGCCTTCAGCTGCTCGACCTGCTTCCGGAGCTTCTCCCGCCGGTCGATCTCGTCGACCAGCACCGGCAAGCCTGCGGCGCGTCCACCGAGGAACCGCTCGTCACAGTGAAACGCGATCAGGCGGCCGCCCGGCTGCAGGAGGCGAAGAGCCTCCACGAGCGCTCCGTCGGCGAGCGGCGACGCATCGGTCGCCCAGAGCACGGTTTCGAACATACGGGCGCCTCCTTCTCCCTGAGGTTCCCTCGATCATGCGCCCTGCCGAGGGCCGGGCAATCGGCGAACCCCCGGAGCCTGCTGCGGAAAAACCCCGGTGCGTCGCCGTCGTGCGGCGTGCAGTCTGGAACCGACAGAGATCGAAGGAGAGAAGCAAATGACCGTTCGTGTGGGGATCAACGGATTCGGCCGTGTCGGACGCTGTGCGTTCCGCTCGGCCTACGAGAGCGGCGCCCAGATCGAGTGGGCGGGGATCAACGACGTCGCCGACGTCGCGACGCTCGCCCATCTGCTGCGCCATGACACGCTGTACGGCCCCTTCCCGGGGATCGTCGGTGTCGAAGAGGATGCGCTCGTCGTCGACGGCACCCGCATTCCGGTGTTCGCCGAGACCGCTCCGCAGGCGATCCCATGGCGCGACGTGTCGGCCGAGGTCGTGCTCGAGTGCACGGGCAAGTTCCGGTCGCGCGACGATGCCGCCGCGCACATCGCCGCGGGCGCCGAGAAGGTCATCCTCTCCGCGCCGGGCAAGAACGTCGATGCGACCCTCGTCCTGGGCGTCAACTTCGACACGTACGACCCCGAGGCACACAGCATCGTGTCGAACGCGTCGTGCACGACCAACTGCCTCGCGCCGGTGGCGAAGGTGCTCCACGAGGGGCTCGGGATCCGTCACGGCGTCATGACGACGATCCACGCGTACACCGGCGATCAGCGCCTCGTCGATCTGCCGCACAAGGACCTGCGTCGCGCCCGCGCAGCGGCTGCGAACATCGTTCCGACCTCGACCGGGGCGGCGACCGCGATCGGTCTCGTGATCCCCGAGCTGGCCGGGAAGCTCCAGGGCTTCGCAACTCGCGTCCCGGTGCTCACGGGCTCGCTCGTCGATCTCACCGTCGACGTCGAGCGGCCGACCACCGTCGAGGAGGTCAACTCCCTGTTCGCGGCGGCCGCAGGCACCGACGAGCTCTACGGGATCCTCGAGTACAGCGAGGAGCCTCTTGTCTCGTCGGACGTGATCAAGTCGCGCTTCTCGTCGGTCTTCGACTCCGGGTTGACGCTCGTCGCAGGCGGGACCCAGGTCAAGGTCGTCTCCTGGTACGACAACGAGTGGGGGTACTCGACGCGGCTCGCCGAGCTCGCGCAGCGGGTGCTCGTGCCCGTCGCCCACACGGTCTGACGAAGAGCGAGCCAACTTCGAGGCGGCCGCCGGCGCGGCCGCCTCGTCGTCTTCTTTACCTCTGTGAATCGCCCTGCGGGAATTCCGCGACCCGATCGGGGATCGCGCCGATGCTCGTTTTCGGAGCCGAACCGAGACTCGAAGCAATGAGTGTCGCTGTCGAGCCGATGGTCATCCTGCCCGTCGAGGCCGGCTGGGACGAACTTTTCCGGAGGTGCGCAGCATGACTGTCAAACTGGTCTACGACTTCGACGAATACTGCGAGGGCGGCCGTGAGGTGCTCGGCGGCAAGGGCCTAGGCCTCGCCGAGATGACTGCGCTCGATCTGCCGGTCCCGCACGGCTTCACGATCACGACCGAGGCGTGCCGTCACTATCTCGCCGACCATGGCCCGCTTCCGGCCGACCTGCGCGCGGAGATCGAGGAGCATCTCGCTCGGCTCGAGGAGCGCACCGGCAAGCGCTTCGGCGATCCTGTGGATCCGCTGCTCGTGTCCGTCCGCTCCGGCGGCCCCGTGTCGATGCCGGGCATGATGGAGACGATCCTGAACCTCGGGATGAGCGACGCCGTGATCAGGCAGGCGCCCGCCGAGGAAGTGCATTTCCTGCTCGACGACTACCGGCGCCTGATTCAGATGTACGGCGAGGTCGTCGCCGGCATCGACTCGGCGCTCTTCGCCAAGGAGCTGGACGCATTCGAGAACCGCGAGGTCGTCTCGGACTCCCACGACGACCTCTACGAGCTCGTCGACACCTTCCGCGGCATCTACGTGCTCGCGACCGGCACCGACTTTCCGCAGGACCCGAAGGAGCAGCTCCTGGCAGCGGTCGCGGCGGTGTTCGACTCCTGGAACGCCCCGCGCGCGCAGGTGTACCGGAAGACGGCCGGCATCTCCGAGGACGCCGGCACCGCGGCCAACGTCGTGCAGATGGTGTTCGGCAACCGTGACTCGCAGTCGGCGACCGGCGTCTGCTTCAGTCGCGATCCGGCGACGGGCGAGCCGGGCCTCTACGGCGAGTTCCTCTCGGAGGCCCAGGGCGAGGACATCGTCGCGGGCACCCGCACCCCTCAGCCCGTCGCGGAGATGCGGGCCGTGCTGCCCGAGGCTCACGCGCAGCTCGTGACCGCGGTCGCGGAGCTCGAACGGCACTACCACGACGTTCAGGACATCGAGTTCACCGTCGAGAGCGGTCGCTTCTACCTTCTGCAGACACGCAGCGGCAAGCGCACCGCCACGGCCGCCCTCCGCGCGGCGGTCGACATGGTGGGCGAAGGTCTGCTCACCCGCGACGACGCCGTGCAGCGGATCGACGCCGCGCAGCTCGAGCAGCTCCTGCATCCGACGATCGATCCCCGCGCCGAGCTCACCGTCGCCGCCGTCGGCCTGTGCGCCTCGCCCGGCGCAGCCTGCGGGCTCGCGGTCTTCGACGCCGACACCGCCGCCGCGCGGAGCGCGGACGGCGAGGCGATCATCCTCGTCCGGCCCGAGACGACGGCAGACGACATCCACGGCCTCCTGCCGGCACAGGGCATTCTGACCGCACGCGGCGGGATGACCTCCCACGCGGCGGTCGTCGCACGCGGCCTTGGCAAGCCGTGCGTCGCCGGCTGTGGCGCGCTCGACATCGACCTCGAGGAGCGCACCGCCAGAATCGGCGACGCCGTGATCAAGGAGGGCGATCCGTTGACGATCGACGGCTCCACCGGCCGCGTGATCCTCGGCCTCGCACCGCTCGTCGAGCCGGAGCCCGACGCGAACCTCGCGACGATCCTCGACTGGGCCGACGACGTGCGTCGCATGCGTGTCTACGCGAACGCCGACACGCCGCTCGACGCAGAGCGGTCCCGCAAGCACGGGGCCGAGGGCATCGGCCTCTGCCGGACCGAGCACATGTTCATGGCTGCAGACCGGCTCCCGATCGTCCGCCAGATGATTCTCGCGTCGACCGTCGAGGAGCGCGCCGCGGCGCTGGAGCGGCTCCTGCCGATGCAGCAGTCGGACTTCGAAGGCATCTTCGAGGCGATGGCCGGGCTGCCGGTGACGATTCGCCTGCTCGACCCGCCGCTGCACGAGTTCCTGCCCGACCCCTCCGAGGTCGAGGACATTCGGATTCGCGAGCGGATCGAGTCGCTGCGCGAGGCGAACCCCATGCTCGGCACCCGTGGCTGCCGCCTCGGGATCGAGCGGCCGGAGATCTACGAGATGCAGATCAAGGCGATCGTTCGCGCGGCGCAGGCCGTCGAGCGGAGGACAGGTGTCCTCCCAAGGGTCGAGATCATGCATCCGCTGGTTGCGTTCGCGTCCGAGCTCGAACGCCTCGTCGAGCTGACGGCGCGAACGGCCGCCGAGGAAGGCGGCCTCGACTACCTCGTCGGGACGATGATCGAGCTGCCTCGCGCAGCGTTGCAGGCCGGCGAGTTGGCCGCGCATGCGGACTTCTTCTCCTTCGGGACGAACGACCTCACGCAGACGACGCTCGGCGTCTCACGCGACGACGCACAGGGGCGGTTCCTGACCTTCTACCTCCAGCACGGACTGCTCCCGCACGATCCGTTCCAGACGATCGACGTGGAGGGAGTCGGCGAGCTCGTACGCATGGCCGTCGAACGTGGCCGGGCAGTACGGCCGACGATCGAGATCGGGATCTGCGGCGAGCACGGGGGAGACCCTGCGTCGATCGCCTTCTGCGAGAGCATCGGGCTCGACTATGTCTCCTGCTCGCCCTTCCGGGTGCCCGTGGCGCGGCTCGCGGCTGCGCAGGCGGTGCTCTCTGCCACGTCGAGCTACGTGCCTTCGGGAGGCTGAGATGCTGACCGCGAGTGCGCATTCGATCTCGGGCTCGCTGCGACACGACATCGAGATCGACGGCCGCCATCACCTCACCACCGACGAGCCGGAGGCTCTCGGTGGTGAGGGGAGCGGCCCTTCGCCGCACGAGCTGCTGCCGGCGGCACTCGCCGCCTGCATCTCGACGCAGCTCGTCATGTACGCCCGCACCAAGGAGTGGGACCTCGGCGACGTCTCGGTCGATGTCGTCTACGACCACCGTTCCACGCCGAGGCGATTCGAGATCACCGTCCGGATCGAGGCCGAGCTGACGGCGCTACAGCTCGCGCGTCTCGACGCGGTCGCTGCGGCCTGCCCGGTTCGCCGGGCGATCGAAAGCGGCGCGGAGTTCACCGAGCGAATCGATGCGAGGGTGCACTCCGCGGCGTAGCCGCTCGCTTTTCCTAGGACTCAGGCGCTGCGCGCCGGACGGCGCGGCTTGCGGGCGGCCGGCGCGGCACGGCGACGAATGATGTGGACGTCGGTGCCCGGGTAGAGGAGGGTCTCGTGCCGGTCGTCCCAGCGGACGCGAAAGTGCTGGTGCGACTCGGTGCCGAGCACCTCGACGATCTCACCGGCGCGCGGGGCGTCGCCTACTCGATGCCCGTCGATCTCGACGCGATCGCCTACGAGCGGGCCTGGGGTCGTCGCCTTCGTCATGACCATCCTTTCTCGAGTTGTTCGCGCGGCCGCTGCGTAGCGCGGCGGCCGCGCGATGTTCCGGTCGACTGGCCTCACTTCTTGAGGATCTTCACGGTCCGCGGTTTGGCCGCGGCGAGCTTCGGCACGTGCAGGGTGAGAACGCCCTTGGCGTACTCCGCGGTCACGTGGTCCGAGTCCGTCTCGGTGGGAAGCCGGAAGCGCCGTTCGAAATGCGCCTCGAGCCGCTCGCGCACGCGGAGATCCTTCTCCTTGACCGCCGTATCGCTGTCGCGCTTGCCGCTGACCGTCAGCGTGTGATCGACGACGGTGACGGTGATGTCCTTGTCGTCGAAGCCCGGCACATCGAGCTCGACGACGAGCTCACCGCCGGTGTCGTAGACGTCGGCGGCCGGGGTCACGGCAGGAGTGACACCGAGCTCCTCGAAGAAACGACGCATGCGGCGCTCGACGATGTCGAGGTCGGGGAGCGGAGCCCACTTCTCGAGCGTGGCCATGGCTCACCTCCTTTCGGGTGCGTTGTCAGTGTCGCCCGTGGTTGAAGGGCCGCGAATCCGGGTATTTGCGGATCCCAGCCTGTGTCTCCTCGACCGACAGGTGCCTATGCGACACTGGTCGCTGCGACGAAAGGGGTATTCATGATTCGAGCCAGGCGGCGGGCGGTGACGCTGACGGTGCTCGTGTGCGCAGTTGTCGCCTCGGCCGTGACGCTCCGTGCGGCCGGCGCCACCGGGCCGGCCCAGATCCGCATCACCGACGTCCAGGCGACCTACCGGCTCGTGCACCCGGCGAGCGGCGGCGATGCAGGCTCGGTCGAGGCGATCACTCAGCTCCTCTACAACCCGAGCATCTCGCGCAAGCCGATCGGGCGCGCGATGATCACGTGCACGTTCGTCGACACGCGAAGCCGGTCGTGTGTCTCGACCTATGTCCTCCCAAAGGGGACGCTCGTCGCAACCGGCGCCCTCCAGTCGCGGCTCCTCTACCAGATCCCGGTCGTCGGCGGCACCGGCCTCTACGACAATGCGCGCGGCACGCTCACGGTCACAGCGACGCATCTCCGGCCGCGGCACGAGGTGCTCCTCTTCCGGCTGGTCGGGTGACCTCGGGGCTCGTTGACGATCGTCCGCGCGTGCTCGTCGTGGACGACGAGGCGCCGCTGCGGGAGTTGATCGTCGTGACACTCGGCGACACGTTTCGCTGCGACGAGGCCTCGGACGGAGAGACGGCGCTCAGCCACCTGCGGGAGTCGCAAGCGGATCTCGTGTTCCTCGACGTGATGCTGCCGGGCGTCGACGGAATCGAGGTCCTGCGCGAGATTCGAGCCGATCCGGCTCTCGACGGAGTCGGGGTGGTGGTCGTCTCGGCGTGGCAAGCGCCGGAGGATGTCGCTCTCGCGCTCGAGAACGGTGCCGACGGCTTCCTCGCGAAGCCGTTTCGCGTCGAGGACGTGTTGTCGATCGCCGAAGAGCTCGTGGGGCGCAACGGATGAGGCGCCTCTCGCTCGTGCAGCGCGTGGGTCTCCTGGCGGCGGGGATCGCGGCCCTCGTCGGGATCCTCTTCGTCGCCGCACTGTTCGCCATCCTGTCACTGCGGAACGCGGAGGCGCGCGAATCACGGTCGAGCGACGTCACCGTCGCCGCACTGCAGGTGAGGACGCTCTCCGCCGATCTCGAGTCGGCCCTGCGCGGCTACGTGCTCTCGAACAACCCGCGCTTCGTCGGCATCTTTCACGCGAATCGGGCAAAGGTGCCGAGCGACGTCGGGCATCTCCTCAGCCTCGTCAAGAACGATCCGCCCCAGCGCGTGCGCGCACAGCGCGTTGCGAATGAGCTGCACGGCTACCTGATCGACTACGCGGACAACGTGATCGTGATCGCACAGATCGCACACGCCGTCGCGACCGGCCAGGCGGCCGGCAGCGAGGCGAAGCGGCGCATCGGTGAGATCAACGGCACTCTGGACGAACTGCTCACGGCCGAGAATCTCCGGGCTCGCCAGGCTTCGACGCATGCCCGGAACGTCGCGAACGTGGCGGTCGGCGTCGGGATCGCCGCGATCGTCATCTCTTCGGCGCTCGTGCTGTTGTTCGGTGCCTGGGTCGCGAGCGGCGTTGCACGACCTGTCCGCCGCGTCGCGGAAGCAGCCGCGGACGTCGCGGGGGGCGATCTCACCGTGCGGCTCGAGCCGGAGGGAACGGCGGAGGTGAGTGCGCTCGTCACCGCCTTCAACTCGATGACGCGCTCACTCGAGCTGGGGCGGCATCAGCTGATCGCCCAGAACGAGCAGCTCCGTGAGGGCGAGCAGCACAAGCGCGACCTGATCAGCATGGTCTCACATGAGCTGCGCACGCCGCTCGCAGCCGTGCTCGGTTTCACGGCGCTGCTGCTCGAGCGAGACTTCCCGCCCGACGAGCGGCGTCGCTACCTGCAGATCATCGACTCCCAGGCCCGCCGGCTCGCTTCGCTCGCCGGCGACTTCCTCGACGTGCAGCTCCTGGCCGGCGGCGACCTGACCCTCGTGCGGCGGCCCTTCGATCTCGTCGAGCTCGTCCGCGAGCAGACCCAGCTCTTCTTCCTCGAGCCCGCGAGCCATCAGCTCGTGCTCGACGTGCCGGGCCAGCCGCTCGTCATCGACGGCGACCGCGACCGGCTCTCGCAGGTCGTCGGCAACCTGCTCTCGAACGCGATCAAGTATTCGCCTCCCGAGGGCGAGGTCCGGGTCTCGGTGCGCTCCGACGGGCAGGACGCGGTGATCACCGTCTCGGACGACGGAATCGGCATCAGCCCGGAGGATGTCCCGCACGTCTTCGAGAAGTTCTACCGAGCTTCGGATGCGGCCTCCACCGTCCCCGGCACCGGTCTCGGCCTCGCCGTCGCGCAGGACATCGCCTCGTCGCACAAGGGCGCTCTTCGGGTCGAATCGAAGCCCGGCGCCGGCTCCACCTTCGTGCTCCGGCTTCCGCTCGGCGTCGTCGAGGCACGAGAGACCCCCGACCGCCACGGCGTCTCGGCCTAAGAAGCTCTAGTAAAACCGGGCTCGATATGCCCGAACGAGCGATTGCCCCGAGCCGCTGGGTGCGCCACCCTGAGGCATGGCCAGCACATCCGCTGGATGCGGCGGTGACCACCCTTCGACTCAATAGCCGGCAGGCGGCCGAGCTCTTGCTCGCGTACCTCGGCGACCAGGACGACCTGGCCGCCGAGCTCGTCGACCCGGTCGGGATCCGGGTCAACCTTCTCGGCTCGTACAGGGCCGACGCCATGCGGCTCGAGCTGTTCCTCCGCCTGCGGGCCTGGGAGGCGGCGGAGCGGGCACGCGGCCACGACGTGCGGGTGGAGTTGGACAACGACTAGAACCGGGCCCGGCGTTGAGGGGCGCCGACCGTCCGCACTCCCCTTTACGGGCGGCCGCGCCTCGCCTCCAACGCCGACCTGGAGTACTAGACGACAGTGCCCGGCCCGTGCGGCCAGGTTTTCGGGCGGGTCTTCCGCTACGAGCGGAGAGTTCGTTGTATGGTCGGAGGCGGCGCGCGGTGCGACCCCCCGCCCGTGCGATCTTAGGCGGGCAGGCGCATTCGTCCAGGGCGCCTGCCCGCCTGTTTCACCGCGCTTTCTGCGGTTCTTCGCGGAACCTTTACCCAGCAGCGGCGCGGCGCTTCCTACCGTTCACCAATCGTCGCGATCCGCGACCGTTGACGCGGGCCATCGCGTCGTCAAAGGGTGGGCAGGCGGTTCCTTGGAGGGCGCCTGCCCACCCCTTTCCCTCTCTGCGAGCGGAGCCCGGCACCCTAGACTCGGAGGTTCGAGCAGGCAGGCGGGAATCGAGGCAAAGGGGGCTCCCTTGAGCAGATACGCGGTCACGCACATCGACGACATCGACGTGCTCCAACCGGTTGGTGAGGTTCCGATTCGGCCGGTGCGCCACCACTTCGGCATCACGGCCTTCGGCGTGAACGCCTGGGTCGGCGAGAACGCCGGCGACAGGGTGATCAACGAGCACGCGGAGGATGAGCCGTTCTCGCAGGAAGAGCTGTACATCGTGACCCGCGGACGGGCCGTCTTCGAGTTGGACGGCGAACGACGGGATGCGCCGGCGGGCACGTGTGTGTTCGTTCCGGGCAACGTGAAGCGGACCGCGTTCGCCGAGGAGGCGGGAACGACGGTGATCGCGGTCGGCGGGACGCCGGGCAAGCCGTACGACCCGGTCGGCTGGGAGCTCTGGTACCCGCTCCGCAAGCAGTACGAAGCGGGCGAGTACGCCGAGGTGGTCGCGCGTCTACGGGAGATCGTCGCGACGGACCCGCAGTACGCGCTGTTGTTCTACAACCTTGCGTGCTGCGAGAGCCTGACCGGCCAGACGACGGAGGCGGTCGAGCATCTTCAGAGGGCCGTCGAGCTGTCCGGTCGGTTTCGCGACTACGCCAAGGGCGACTCTGACCTCGACGCCGTGCGTGCCGAGCCCGCCTTTGAGGCGGTGATGGCCACGGGCTCCTGACGCTCGAGCCCCGCAGCGCAAAGCCCGCGGGCCGACCAGAGATCTGATCGCCGCGGGCTTTGCGCTGTATTCGGCTAGAGGGGCTCCGCGACTGCGTCGTGCCAGCGAGCCGTCAGCGCGTACAGCACGACGACTTCGAGGCCGATGATGGTCAGCGTCCAGAGCGGGTAGGCCGTGTTGCCGAGCCATGCCAGCTGCTCGAGCAGATTCAGCACCAGCAGGACGATCGCCGTCCACCTCGCCGCACCTGATCCGCTGGCGAGGCCGAGCCCGACGAGGAAGAGCACGACGCCGAGGAGCATCGTGACCCAGCCCCACGTCGTCGTGTTGACGAGAATGATCTGGTTGGGCCCGGCAACGTAGTAGCCCTTGCGAATGACGGCGATCAGTCCCTCGAAGAAGTCGAGCGAGCCGATCACCATCAGCATCAGTGCTGCGAAGCCGACCCAACCACTCCACGTGCGTGACGAAGCCACGCGACACCTCCAGGTTGATGTCAGACCAGGTTCGTCACCTGCCCCTCTTTCCCTTGGAAGCTTGGCAGGCAGGCTCGAACTCCCCTGCGAAACAGCCTCAAAGCAACGCGCTTAGGCGAGATCCGTCTCGGGCCCGTCGGCCCGGGACGGGCGGGCCAGGAATCTGATCAGTTCTTCGCGCGTTGAGCTTCTTAGAAGTGACCGCAAGGAGGAGGCCCGCGATGGATCAGCTGGGATACGGAATCATGCTCATCGGGCGTGACGAGGGCGCGCGGCAAAGGGTGCAGCAGCAGCGCGCGACACCCGAGCGGCGGTGGGCAAAGAGGATCGGAACACGCCGGTGGGCGCTGGCGGCCGTGAGGCTCGGACCGCAGAGCGCCTGTGAAGCGCAGAGCGCCTGTGAAGCGTGAGGTAGCGCGCTCGCATCGGCATCCCAGCTCCCTCGCCTTCGCAAGTCAGGTACCTGAGGTACCAGGTACCGATTCTTCGAATCGGCAAGATGGACGCGTGTCTCCGTGAGGCGAAAAAGGAAACCCCGCCTAGGCGGGGTCTCCTCGGAGCAGGGGCGACAGGACTCGAACCTGCAACCCCCGGTTTTGGAGACCGGTGCGCTACCAATTGCGCCACGCCCCTGGGTTGCGGTGGCGATTGTATCGGCGCCTTCCGCAGTAGCATCGCCCCGTGCCGCTGGCCCTGCTGTTCAGCCTGATCACCGCGGCGTTCACCGCGATTGCGGTCTACAGCGCGACGGCCTCCCAGTGGCCGATCGCGGTCGCTTCGGCCGCCCTCGCCGCCTGGATGGGGTCGCTGGCGTACTCCGCACTAAGGAAAACGAGGGTCTAGCGCGTATTCTCACTTTGTGGCAGGGGAGGACACGCAGACACTGTGGCTCGAATATCGCCGGACGAACGACAAGGCGATCCGTGACCGGTTGATCCTGACCTACGCGCCGCTCGTCAAGTACGTCGCCGGCCGGCTCGGCTCCGGACTGCCGGCGCACGTCGACGAAGGCGACCTCGTCTCGTATGGGCTGCTCGGTCTGATCGGCGCGATCGAGCGCTACGACCCAGGTCGCGACATCAAGTTCGAGACCTACGCGATCGCGAGGATCAAGGGCGCGATCATCGACGAGCTGCGCGCCCTCGACTGGGTGCCGCGCTCGGTCCGCTCGCGCGCACGGGAGATCGAGCGCGCGATCGGCGAGCTCGAGGCCAAGCTCGGGACCGCGCCGACCGACGAGGAGATCGCGGCGAAGGTCGGCATCACGGTCGCCGAGCTCGAAGACTCGCTGACCGACATCTCGCGTTCCTCGATCGCAGCGCTCGACGAGCTCTGGTCGGTCTCGGGCGAAGGTGACCAGGTCTCGCTGCTCGACACGATCGAGGACACCTCCGGGCCACGGCCGGCGGAGGCGCTGGACGAGACGGAGACGCGAGAGGCGCTCGCTGATGCGATCGCCCGCCTGCCGGAGCGGGAGAAGCTCGTGGTCACGCTCTACTACTACGAGGAGCTGACCCTGCGGGAGATCGGCGAGGTGCTCGGTGTGACCGAGTCGCGGGTCTCCCAGCTGCATACGAAGGCGATTCTCCGGCTGAAGTCGCGCCTCGCAGGCGCGACCGCCCGCGTCTGAGAATCCATAGGGAATCTGAACGAACGCCTTAGTTGCGGCTTAGGGCCGCCCGGCAGGCTTGAGGACATGAGCCGCCCGTCAAGAATGGATGCAGCCCACCGCCGCGTGCGGATCACCCGGTACGTGATCGGTGTGGCGGCCGCAGGCGCCTTCGCCGGCGGAGCCGTCGTCGCCCGTGCCGCACATCCGGGCACACACAGCCATAGCTCGGCTACGTCGGCGCAGGCGGCGATCCCGAGCGAGTCGAGCTCGCTGCAGGCCGCCGCCGACAGCCTGACCGGCTCCAGCAGCTCCGACGATTCCGGTGGTTCGAGCAGCTCAGGCAGCTCCGTCAGCCCGGCGCCGGCCGCGAGCCCGCCGGTCGTCCAGAGCTCAGGATCGTGAGCAGGTTCCGCTCGATGGGCTGCGAGGTCGAGCTGGCCCCCGGGCTGCCGGTGGCTGACGTGCGCTCCCTCTTCGACTCGCGCGACCACCGCTTCAGCCGTTTCATCGAAACCTCCGAGCTGAATCGCATCAACGCCGCTCCCCTCGGCGTCGCAATCGTCTCGGAGGAGCTGGCGTCGATGCTCTCCCTCGCACTCGATGCCGCTCGAGCCACCGACGGGCTTGTCACCCCCACCGTCGGTGGCGCAGTGCTCGCCGCCGGCTATGACCGCGACTCCTCGCTGCTTTCCCCTGACGGCGATGCGGTCGAGCCGGCGGCGGTCCCCTCGTCGGCCTCGGTCAGCCTGCGAGGACGGATGCTCCTCCGCGCCGCGCCCGTCACGCTCGACCTGAACGGCGTCGTCAAAGGCAAGACCGTGGACGACGCACTCGCCTTGCTCGGTGCAGGGTGGGTCTCGGCCGGCGGCGACCTCGCGACGACCGTGCCCATTGTCGTCGGGCTGCCCGGCGGCGACACGGTCACGCTCGAACGGGGCGGCCTCGCGACGAGCAGCGTGACGAAGCGCTCCTGGCTCCGGGGCGGGCAGCGCCAGCATCACCTGATCGACCCCGCGACCGGCGCGCCGGCACGCACACGCTGGTGCGATGTCACGGTTGCCGCGCCGACCTGCCTGATCGCCGACGTCGCCGCCAAGGCGGCGCTGCTGCTCGGTGACGCTGGGCCGGCCTGGCTCGACGAGCGCGACTTCGTCGGGAGGTTCGTCGACCATGACGGCACCGTCGTGACGAATCGCAGCTGGACGCGCAGCGTCCCGTTCGAGGCTGCAGCATGACTGCTCTCACCTGGTACGTCGCCCGCTCGGCGGGGATCGTCGCGTACCTGCTCCTCTCGACCTCGGTCGTGCTCGGGGTCCTCATGTCGGCACGCGCCAAATTCACGTGGCCGCGTTTTGCGGTCCAGGAGGTGCACCGCTTCCTCGCGATCCTCACCGGGGTCTTCCTGGCTCTGCACGGGCTCGCGCTGCTCGCCGATCGCGTCGTCCCGATCTCGATCATGCAGCTCGTGATCCCGTTCCAGACCTCCTACCGCCCGTTCGGCGTGGGACTCGGGATCACCTCGGCGCTGCTTCTGCTCGCGGTCGCGCTCTCGAATCTCGTGCGCACGCGGCTGCCGTTCCGCGTCTGGCGCCGGATTCACTACGTGACCCTCGCGGTGTGGCTGACCGCAACTGCGCACGGGCTCCTCTCGGGCACAGACCGGCAGGACCTCTGGTTCATCGCGCTCGTCGGAGTGGCTGTCTGCAGCGTCGGGCTTGCGTTTCTCGGGCGCTTCGCGAGCACGGTCAGCCTTGGTGCGGTAGGAGGCGTCGCCGCGTCGGCGGTCGTTGCTGTGCTGGCACTGGCGTTCGCCCCACAGCCGAAGGCGCCACACAAGACCGCGACCACGGTCGCCGCACGCGCGACGACAACCGTCCCGACCGCCTTTACGGGTGACGTTGCGGCACAGATCGTCAGCAGCGAGTCCTCGCCGGTGCTCTCCGTCGTCGGCCATGCCGGCGGTGCAGGCCTGCGCGTCGACCTGCTCGTGAACCAGGGTCAGGTCGAGCAGACCTCGCTCGCCCTGAACTTCCCGACTGGCGCCTCGTGTCAGGGCACCGTGACCCAGGTCGCCTCGGACGGGCTCCGCGGCTCCTGCGGCACCCACGCGGTCCGCATCTCCTGGGCGATCGGCTCCGACCGGACGGTGACGGGCCGCCTCGCCCTGGACTCGGCCGGGGCATAGGATTCGCGCGACCCGTTCTACGCGCACAGGAGGACTCGATGCCCATCGAAGCCGGGAAGATCCGCAACGTCGCCGTCGTCGGACACCGCGGAACGGGCAAGACCTCGCTCGTCGAGGCCCTGCTCTTCCAGGCGGGCAAGACGAACCGGCTGGGGACGGTCGAGGCAGGGACGACCGTCTCGGACTGGGACGAGGACGAGCAGAGGCGGCAGATGTCGCTCTCCGCGTCGCTCTGCGCCTGCGAGTGGCAGGGCCGCAAGCTGAACTTCATCGACACGCCCGGCGACTCCGGCTTCCAGGCCGACACGGTCGCCTCTTTGCGCGTCGTCGAAGGCGCGCTGGTCGTCGTCTCGGGCGTGATGGGTGTCGAGGTCAACACATCGCGCGTGTGGGCGCGCGCCGAGGAGCTCGAGCTTTCCCGGGTCGTGTACGTCAATATGCTCGACCGCGAGCGCGCCGACTTCTACCGGGTGCTGGCCGCGGTCCAGGAGCAGCTCTCCGATCGTTGCATCGCGATTCAACTTCCGATCGGCGCCGAGCACGAGCTGACCGGCGTCGTCGACCTGCTGCACAACTGCGCGTACATGGATCCGAACGGCGAGCGCGAGGGCGATCCGGTCCCGATCCCGGAGGACCTCGCTGCCACCGTCGAGGAGTACCGGACGAAGCTGCTCGATGCCGTCGTCGAGACGGACGAGGAGCTGATGGAGCGCTACCTGGGCGGCGAGGAGATCCCGGCAGAGGACATCGCGGCCGCGCTGAAGAACGCGGTCACCCGCGACGAGATCTATCCGGTCGCCTGCGGCGTCGCCACGAAGAACCTCGGCGCCCACGCGCTCCTCGACCTGATCGTCGAGGGTGTGCCGAGCCCGGTCAAGAAGGGCTCGCCGATCGAGACCGACGCAGCCGTCGCGGCCTTCGTCTTCAAGACGGTCGCCGACCCGTTCGCCGGCCGCATCTCGATCTTCCGCGTCTATGCGGGCGAGGTGAAGAGCGACACGACGCTCGTGAACCACCGCGACCATTCCAAGGAGCGCCTCGGTTCCCTGATGACGCTGGATGGGAAGGAGCACGAGAAAGCCGCGGGCTTCGGCGTCGGCGACATCGGTGCCGTCGCCAAGCTGAAAGAGGTGCAGACCGGCGACGTGCTCGTCGACGCCGAGCACGATCTCGAACCGCCCGCTCTCGGTTTCCCTGAGCCGGTGATGAGCTTCGCGGTGTCGGCGAAGACGAAGGGCGACGAGGACAAGGTCGCGCAGGCGCTCCGCAGGCTCGGCGAGGAGGACCCCACGCTGCGGCTCTCACGCGACCAGCAGACCGGGGAGGAGCTGCTGTCGGGCATGAGCCAGGTGCACGTCGAGGTCGCGGTCGAGCGGGCTCGGCGGCGATTCGGCGTCGAGATGGAGCTGCACCAGCCGCGCGTGCCGTACGTCGAGACGATCAAGGGCGAGGCGCGCGCGCACGGCCGGTACAAGAAGCAGACCGGTGGGCGCGGCCAGTTCGGCGACTGCCACATCGTGCTCGAGCCGCTCGACGACCACGTCGGGTACGAGTTCGTCGACAAGATCGTCGGCGGTGTCATCCCGCAGGGCTTCCGGCCCGCGGTCGACAAGGGCATCCAGGAGGCGCTGCAGCACGGCAACCTCGCCGGCGCGCCGGTCCAGGGCGTGCGCGTCACGCTGGTCGACGGCAGCTACCACAACGTCGACTCCTCGGAGATGGCGTTCAAGATCGCCGGCTCGATGGCCTTCCGCTCGGCGTACGAGCAGGCGCAGCCCGTGCTGCTCGAGCCGATCATGGAGCTCGAGGTGACCGTCCCCGACGAGACGGTCGGCGCGATCAACGGCGACCTCAACTCGCGGCGCGGGCGCCTGCTCGGAATGGAGCCGAAAGGCGGGCTGACCACGATCAAGGCCGAGGTCCCGATGGCCGAGGTGCTGACCTACAACCAGGCGCTGACCTCGCTCACCGGCGGCCGTGGCGACTACCACATGCAGTTCCTGCGCTACGAGGAGGTCCCGACGCACATCGCGCAGAAGCTGATCGAGGCCGCAAAGCGTGACAACGAGGCGGTGCCTGCCTAGGACGCTCGCTACGCTTCACCCATGACACGCATCACACGGGTCACCGTGGAGCGTGCGTGCGCGATCTGTGAGCGCACGTTGCTGATGGGCGAGCGGGCGGTTCGGTTCTCGCCGAACGGCGGCGCCGACTACGTCGACGTCTGCCCCCTGTGCGCCGACACGGCTGTCGAATACGGCTGGGTGCGGGAGGGAGCGCCCACGTCGCCGACCGTCCCGGCGGCAAGGCGGCGGCGCGGCAACTTCCTGTCGGGGCTCCTCGGCACCCGCCCGCGCGGACCGGAGGAGACGGTCGCGTCGGAGCCGATCCTGCGGCGTCTCTCCGAGCACGAGGTTGCGATGGTCGAGGCCGCTGACATCTTCAACGCGTCCCAGTACCGGCGCACGGTCGGCGGCATCGGCAAGTCGCTCGGCGCGCCCAAGGTCTCCGTCGTCGTCCTATCCGGCGTCAACGCGGAGGTCGTCGTCACGGTCGCCTGGGACATCTCCTGGTACCAGTACCGGGTCTCGCTCGACTCCGACAACCCGGTCCGGCTCGAGGAGCGCGGCCACGACCCGAGCGAGCTCGAGGGGCCGATCACCGAGTGGAACTCGCACATGGAAGAGGACGGCCGGATCGTCCCGAATATCGCCCGCCTCTAGCGCTCGCTGGTCCACGCCTTACACTGAGCCGGTGATCTACTGCGTGATCCCGAAGGAGCTCGAGCCGGAGCTCTTCGACAAGATGGTCGAGTACTACCGGGACAACCCGTCGGTGACCGTGATCGTCGACCGGCGCGAAGGCCCCAACCGGCGCGCAGGCGAGGAGCCCGAGTCGTTCAAGGAGCGCCGCGTGACCCGCGACCGGCGCCGCGCCCGCGTGACGGGGACATTTCCCGACACGGAAGCGCCCAGCTCCTGAGCCCACCCCGAAGGCGCCGAACCGTCTGGACGGGCTCCGGCCCCCGGTAGCATCGTCCGCATGGCCACAGCGACCTTTGAATCACTGAACCCGTCCACCGGCGAGGTCATCGACACCTTCCCGCGTTCGTCGGCCGGCGACGTCGATCGCGCAGTCGCGACCGCGCGGGCGGCCTGGGAGGACTGGCGCCTCGTGCCGGCGCCCGAGCGCGGCAACATCCTGTTCCGCTTCGCGCAGCTGCTCGAGCAGCGCAAGCCCGAGCTCTCCGACCTGATGACGCGCGAGATGGGGAAGGTGAAGGCGGAGGCCGGCGGCGACGTGCAGGAAGCGATCGACATGAGCTACTACATGGGCGGAGAGGGCCGGCGGCTGTTCGGCCAGACCACTCCGTCGGAGCTCCGCGACAAGTTCATGATGAGCGTCCGGATGCCGGTCGGCGTCGTCGGTGCGATCACGCCCTGGAACTTCCCGATCGCGATCCCCGCGTGGAAGCTCTGCCCGGCGCTCGTCTGTGGGAACACGGTCGTGCTGAAGCCGGCCGAGGACACGCCGCTCCTGGCGCAGCGCTTCGTCGACCTGCTGCACGAGGCGGGGCTGCCGGAAGGCGTCGTCCAGATCGTGCACGGGTTCGGCGAGGAGGCCGGCGACGCGCTCGTACGCCACCCCGACGTGCCGGTGATCACGTTCACCGGCTCACGCGAGACGGGCGTGCTCGTGACGAAGAACGCCGCCGACGAGCTCAAGCACGTCCATCTCGAGCTCGGCGGCAAGAACGGCATCATCGTCATGGACGACGCCGACGTCGATCTCGCGGTCGAGGGCATCCTCTGGTCGGCGTTCGGAACGGCAGGGCAGCGCTGCACTGCCGCGTCGCGCGTGATCGTGCATCGCGCCGTCTACGACGAGCTGCAGCGCAAGCTGGTCGCCGGCGCGGAGAAGATGCGCATCGGCCCGCCGTGGGAGGACGACACCCAGATCGGCCCGGTGATCAACGAGACGGCGGTCGAGAAGATCCACTCGTACACCGAGATCGGCAAGGGCGAAGGTGCCAAGCTGCTGACCGGGGGAGAGCGGGTCGAAGGCCACGGCTTCTACTACCGCCCGACGGTCTTTGCCGACGTCGACGCGGAGATGCGGATCGCGCAGGAGGAGATCTTCGGCCCGACGACGGCGCTCATCCCCGTCGACTCGTTCGAGGAAGCGGTGCGCGCTGTGAACAGCGTCAAGTACGGGCTGTCGTCGTCGATCTTCACGCGGGA
Source organism: uncultured Thermoleophilia bacterium (assembly GCA_963821575.1). Taxonomy (GTDB): domain Bacteria; phylum Actinomycetota; class Thermoleophilia; order Gaiellales; family Gaiellaceae; genus PALSA-600. The sequence goes on along the minus strand of CAWGEJ010000011.1, from coordinate 285,782 downwards.
CGTCAACAAGGCGTTCGCTGCGATGCGCGATCTCCAGACCGGCATCACCTACATCAACGCCGGGACGACCGGCGCCGAGGTGCATCTGCCGTTCGGCGGCATGAAGCAGACGGGGAACGGCCACCGCGAGGCCGGCCAGGCTGCGCTCGACGTGTTCACCGAATGGAAGTCGGTGTACGTCGACTACAGCGGGAAGCTGCAGCGGGCCCAGATCGACAACGCATGACGCTGCCGGCCGACCGGAGGCGGCCGTCGGAAAGGTGTCTGACACCGTCGGTGTCACACACCGCGGTCGGGGTGTCTTGAAGGCGCGCCTCTTTACGGACGGCGGGTCGCGCGGCAACCCGGGACCGGCGGCCTACGGCTACGTGCTCGAAGCCGACGACGGGACCGTGCTCGCCGCCGAAGGACGAGCGATCGGAAGCGCCACGAACAACGTCGCCGAATACAGCGGCTTGATCGCCGGCCTGCGAAAGGCCGTCGAGCTGCAAGTCCCCCGCGTCGAGGTCGTGTCCGACTCGGAGCTGATGGTCAAGCAGATGCGCGGCGAGTACCGCGTCAAGAACGGCGCGCTGCGCGAGCTCTCCGTCGAGGCGGCCGCGCTTGCACGGCAGCTCGCGAGCGTCGAGTATCGCCACGTGAAGCGCGCCCACAACGAGCTCGCGGACAGGCTCGTCAACGAGGCACTGGACGCAGCGTGACCGTGCGGCATCCCTTCGGCGTCGCCGTCCTCGCAGACGACCACGAGGCGGCGATGGCGTCGATCGCCGAGAACGTCGTCTTCCGCAGCCCTGCGGTCTACAAGCCGTACGAGGGCAAGGAGACGGTCGACCAGATCCTCCGGCTCGTCGCGACCGTGTTCGAGAACTTCCGCTACACGAACGAGTGGCAGGACGGCGCGACGACGATCCTCTTCTTCGAGGCGAACGTCGGCGACCGAGAGCTGCAGGGGATCGACATCCTCGAGGAGAACGCGGACGGCCTGATCGAGCGCTTCACCGTCATGATCCGCCCGCTGTCGGGCCTTCAAGCAGTCGCCGCCACCATGGCGGCACGCCTGGGCCTCACCTGACCGCGGCTATACTGGCGACCGTTCGCGGATGTAGCTCAGTTGGCTAGAGCGTCTGCTTGCCATGCAGAAGGTCGTGGGTTCGAGTCCCATCATCCGCTCCTCCTTTATCTAGGCCAAAGACGCGGCCCCTTCCGGGGCCGTTTCTGTCTTTCAGGCTGTGATGTAAAACGAGATGTCAACCACAGGGCGCGACGGGCCGGTTGCTCGCACGCGAAATACGGGTGTTCGCTGATTCAGCCAGCCACAAGGGAAGGCACGTTGATGCCATGACCACCTTTAGCGCACCACCCATCGACCCGGCAGTCGCATCGCAGCTGAGCGAGGAGGAACTCGAAGCAGAACTAACTCTTGCGTCGCTAACCACCGCGCGGGAGGAGACATTCGAGATCTTGCTCGCCGAGCGGCAACGGCGGAGGCTAGCTGGACGCACCCCCGCCGAAGACGCTAGCCCATAGCTTCGGCCCCTCCCCCGGCGGGGACGCTCGCAAGTCGCCGCGGTTACGAAGCATCGTCCGCCGCGGCGAGCATATGCCCGAACGCGTTGGACATCGCCGACCGCAGCTCGTCGGTGTGCCGGGCCTTATCGAACTCGTGCGAGTACACCCGGAGGGTGATGCCGGGGTTGGCGTGGCCGAGCTGCTTCGAGACTGCGACGGGGTCGAGGCGATCGCGGTCGGGACCGTGCGCAAGCACCTCGACAACGTCTACGCAAAGCTGGGCGTCCGAAGTCGGGCCCAGGCGGTCGCTGTGACCTCCGAACCGGGTGGTCAACGCCCTTGGAGGTACGCTCACCGCTAGAGAGCGTCCCGCTCACCTCTCTCGGTGGCGCTTGTGAACGCGATCCGGCGCCTGAAATACGGACCTCGACTTCGAGGTCGTCTCGCCGATAGCCGCTACGCTGGCAGCCGGCCGATTGATCCTGCGGTTCTCACGTGGGCCTCGGACATCTGGCGAAAGGGGCGCACCGACCGTGCGTACCGCGATCTTTTCGACGTTTCCACCGCGCGCGTGCGGGATCGGCACATTCTCCTTCGACGTTGGGAGGGCATTGCTTGACGTCCACGACGTGGCCGATGTCAGCCAGATCGTCGTCGTGGATGAGCCGTCCAGCCCGCAGCGGCCCGAGACCTTGCGCGCCGTCTCTCAGGGGGCGCGCGGCGACTACGTTCGCGCGGCTCGTGCACTAGGCCGGACCGACGTCGACGTGGTGCTTCTCCAGCACGAGTACGGCATCTTCGGCGGCCGGGACGGCGACTATGTGCTCTCGTTCGCGCGCGAGCTCACGCAGCCACTTGTTGTGACGCTTCATACGGTTCTCTCGGAACCGACAGCGCATCAACTGAGTGTCTTGACGGCTCTCTGCGACGAGGCAGAACGTGTCATCGTGATGACCGAGACCGCCAAGCGGCTACTGGTGCAGGTCGGTGCCTGCGCGGCGGAGACGATCGCTGTCGTCCCGCACGGCGCGCCGCTCGAGTTGGCGCGCGCTCGCGCAGAGTTGGACGGCGGGCGGCGCCCGCGGTATGTCGCCGCCGGCGGCTATGCCCGGATGGAATCGCGTTTCCTGCTCAGCACGTTCGGCCTGCTGTCTCCGGGCAAGGGGATCGAGGTGATGCTCGAGGCGATGCCGGCGATCGTCGAGCGTCATCCGGAGGTGCTGTACGTGGTCGCCGGACGCACGCATCCGCAGGTCGCGCGACGCGACGGTGAGGAGTACCGCTCGAAACTGGAGCGTCGCATTCTCGACCTCGACCTCACCGAGTACGTCGAGCTCGACGACCGCTTCCTCGAGATCGACGAGTTGGCCGACCTGCTCGCCGCGACCGACGTCTTCGTCACGCCCTACGGCAGTCGTGAGCAGAGTGTTTCCGGCGCGCTCACCTTCGCGCTGGGCGCAGGCTGTGCCGCAGTCTCGACCCCGTACTGGTACGCGACCGACATGCTCTCTTCTGGGGCAGGGAAGCTCTTCGGCTTCGGCGACTCCGAGGCGCTGGCAGCGGCCGTTTGCGGTTTCGTCGAAGAGCCTGAGGTGCTCGCCGCCGCAAGAACGGAGGCGGCACGGATCGGGGCGACCTTCAGTTGGCCGTCGATCGGAGAGGCGACCGCCGATGTGCTCCGCGAAGCCGTGCTCGCCGCGCCGCGCCGGACGCCGATCCCGGAGAGCAGCCTCGAGCTGCTCGAGGTTCGAACCGATCACCTCTTGACGCTCGTTGACGACTGTGGCGTCATTCAGCACGCGAACGGCGCGATCCCGAACCGTTTCACCGGCTACTGCGTCGACGATGTGGCGCGGCTGACGATCGTCGCGCTCGAGCTCGAACGGCGCACCGGTGATCGGGTGTGGTCGGCCGTGCTGTACCGCGCGCTCTCGTTTCTCTCCGACGCGAGCGACGACAACGGCCGCGGGATGCGCAACTTCATGACTTACGACCGCCGCTGGCTCGATGACGCGCATGTCGGCGACCATGTCGGCCGCGCGATCTGGGCGCTTGGCGATGTGCTGACGACAGCCTGGGTGCCGGCGCTCGTCGACCCGGCGCAGCACCTGCTCGCTGCGCTCGTCCGTTCGTGCGCGAACGAACTGCCGCTGCGTACCGCCGCATACACCGCACTCGGGCTGGCCAGGCTTGATCCAGACCGACTGGAAGCCGACGCACGAGAACTGCTCGAGCGCTGCGTGGCGCAACTCGAGCAAGCATACGAGGCGACTGCGGGGCCCGGCTGGAGCTGGTTCGAGGACTCGCTCAGGTACGACAACGCCCGAGTGCCGCAAGCTCTGATCCTGGGCGGAGCCGCACTCGGCCGGCCGCAGGCCACAAAGATCGGGCTCTCTGCGCTGGCCTGGCTCGGTGACGAGTGTGGCCTCGCGGACGGCACGCTGAGGCTTCCCGGCCACGAGGGACGTCACCGCTCCCAGCCGGCCCCCGGCGTGGGTGACGAGCAGCCACTCGATGCGTCTGCGCTCGTCGAGGCCGAGTTGTCGGCGTTCGCGGTGACGGGGGACATCGATCACGGCGCTCGCGCGCAGTGCGCCTTCGAGTGGTTCCTCGGCAGAAACCGCCTCGGCCGGCCGCTCTATGACTTCGCCACCGGGGGCTGCCGCGACGGGCTGGGAGCAGACGACGTGAACGCAAACGAAGGCGCCGAGTCGACGCTTGCCTTCCATCGCGCACAACTGGTGCTCGACGCTGCAGGGCTGCCCCGTGTCGTGCGCACGAGCCGTGTCTCGAAGGTTGCCGCCTGACAGTCAAGCCGGAACCGTTTCGCCGCTACCCCGCGAACCCGATCCTCACCGCGGCGGATTGGCCGCACAGCGTGAACGCCGTCTTCAACCCGGCCGCGGTGCAGCTCAACGGCGAGACCGTTCTGCTGGCACGAGTCGAGGCCCGCACCGGGATCTCCCACCTCACGGTTGCGCGATCCGCGAACGGAGCGAGCAACTGGCACGTGGATGAGCTGCCGCTGCTCGAGTCGGTCGCAGGGCACGACGAAGAGCTCTGGGGCTTCGAGGACGCCCGTGCAGTCTGGGTCTCCGAACTCGACACGCATGTGATCACGTGCACCGCCTACGGCCCTGCCGGCCCCTGCGTCTTCCTCGCGAAGTCACGAGACTTTCGCACGGTGGAACGGATCGGGGTCGTCATCGCGCCTGACGACAAGAACGCAGCGCTGCTGCCGGAGCGGGTCGGAGGCAAATGGATCCTCTTCCACCGACCGACGTCCGGCTTCGGCAACTCGACACCTGGGATCTCCCTCTCGCGCTCGGCCGACCTCCTGAGCTGGAGCCCTCCAGAGACCGTCATGGAGCCCCGCTCCGGCGCCTGGTGGGACTCGCAGCGGATCGGCATCGGCCCGCCCCTGATCAAGACCGACTACGGCTGGCTACTCGTCTACCACGGCGTCAAGGAGACCATTTCGGGCGGGATCTACAGACTCGGGCTCGCCCTCCTCGATCTCGAAGAACCGACCCACGTGCTGCGGCGGGCATCCAACTGGGTGCTGGCCCCGCGGGAGCCCTACGAACGGGGCGGTGACGTTCCGAACGCGATCTTCCCGTGCGGCATGATCCACGACCTGGACCGCGGAGAGCTACGGCTCTACTACGGCGCCGCCGACACGACCATCTGCCTCGCAACCGCCTCGTACGACGAAGTGCTGGACACGGTGCTCGCAGCGCAGCACGACGAGTGACCGGCACCAGCCACGAACTCGTCGTCGTCGCGGGGATGACGCTCAGCGCAAACCCTGACGGCGCCGGCCGGTAGATCTGGCATCCTGCCCCGCGATGAGACGCCTCGTGGCTGCGGTGATCGTTCTCGTCGCGGCACTCGCCGCGATCGCCGGCGGTCGCGCCGGGAACGGTGCGACCGCGCTTGCGCCCTGGCCCGATGCGCTGACCGCTGCGTCGGCGCACCCTGTCGCGACTGCTCCCGTCGGCTCACGGCGGTCGGCATCCTGGTGCGGGACGACGTCGACGTCCGACCGGCCGGCGGCGATCACCGGCTACCCGGTGCGCGTCTTCTATGCCATTCCCGCCGACGGCGCCGACCAGAGCGCCACGTACGCGCCGCAGATCTCCGACTGGATCGACCAGATCAACTCGTGGTGGCTGCGCGAAGACCCCTCGCGGATGCCCCGGTTCGACATGTACGCCGCGTCGTGCGGCCTCCAGGTCGACCTGCAGGTGATCCGGCTGCCGTCCGTCAGCGTCGGGATGACCGACCGGGACCAGGTCTTCGATCTCGTCTGGACGCAGATGCAGTCGCAGCCGGATGCCGGCACGGCGAAATACCTCGTTTTCATCGACGACGTCAACACGGAGAACACCTGCGGGGTCGGTGCGACTGCTGGGGGAGCGACGCTCGGCTCGCCCGCCATGGGCGTGGCCACCGTGTTCCTGGACGCCTGCAACGGCGCCGACCGTGCCAGCACTGCCGCACACGAGCTCCTGCACGCGGTCTCTCCGGCGGACGGCTTCCCGAACTCGCCGCACACGTGTCCCGGTGACATCCGCCACTTCTGCGACTCGTCGGGAGACATCCTCTATCCGTACGCGGAGTCCGGGATTCCGCTGACGTCACTGCAGCTCGACTACGGCCACGACGACTACTGGGCCGGCACTGCGCCCACCAACCTGCAGGTGCAGCCATGGTTCAGGCACACCCAGGACCAGGTGCACCTCGGCCTGACGATCGTCGGCAACGGCGCCGTCCAGAGCGACGTCCCGGGCGTGGACTGTTCCGCCTCCTGCGGGACCGACTGGGACCGCGGCACCGCGATCCAGGTGAGCGCCGCCTCCGCCGACGGGTACCGGTTCATCCGCTGGACGGGCGGCGGGTGCACGGGGGACGCCGACTGCTCGCTGACGCTCGACGCGGCGAAGGACGTCACGGCGCTCTTCGCACCCGACACCTACCCGCTCGCCGTCAAGGTGGCCGGAAGCGGCACGGTCACCAGCTCTCCGCGCGGCATCGCCTGCAAGCGGGGGACGTGCACGAAGGCGTTCCCGTCCTATGGTGCGGTCTCCCTGACGGAGAAGCCGGCGAAGGGCTGGCAGTTCACCGGTTGGAGCGGCTCGTGCCGCGGCAAGAAGACGCGCTGCTCGGTGCCGATGACCGCAGCGAGCGCGGTGCGCGCGGCCTTCGCGAAGAAGCACTAGCCGCCGGCGCTCGACGTCAGGCCCCGCCAAGTCAGCGGTGGACCGTCACCCAGGGCATCCACGACGCGGGTGGCGGAACCATGAATCCCTGATGCGTCCCGTTCGGGACGACGAGCCGCCACCGTCCCGGACGCGGGAGCCGCACGAGCGCGCGCCAGTCCTTCGCGCCGACCCGGACGAGCTTGATCCCGAAGCCGTCGTGCGGGATGTTCGCGTGCGTCAAGGACGAGTCTCCGGTGACCGTCCCGACCACGTCGTACCAGCTCTTCCCCGGGGCGACCGCGATCAGCCGAAGCCAGTCGTCGCTCGGGACCACGTAGCCCGTGTGGACATGGACGGTGAACGGCTGACCCACCCGCGGGGTCGAGTCGCCGACCGCGACGGAGATGTGTCCCTTCGCGAACGCCGCGGGGGCCGCGATCGCGGCGACGCACAAGCTCAGGGCAAGGAACCTCATCTGCCTCCCGCGTCCGATCGTAGAGCCTCCGAGGGGGAGGCGCGCCCTGCGGCAAGCGGGCCTCCCCTCCCGGGGCTGGTCAGGGACAGCCAGTGCCAAACCCGGACAATCAGGCCGTCCCTTTCATCCCGGTTGCCGATTTCGGTGATTTCCAAACCTGCCGGGGCGCGCGGCCCGGCGGCCAGGTTCAGTCGGTCTTCGGGATCTTCAGCTCACGCCCGGAGTAGAAGCCCGAGGTCTCCTCGAGGACGAAGGGTGCCATCGCCTGGCGCCGCTCGTTCTCGACGGCCGACACGCGGTACCGGTCACGAGACTCGGGCGAATCCCAGATCGAGATGCCGACCACCTCGGTCCCATCTGCGGAATAGCACTCGTAGGCACGCAGCATCCCCGCCGGGAACTCGCTGGGGCGCCACGACCGGCTGAACTCCTCGCGTGCCCCGCGCTGCAACTTACGGGTCGTGATCCAGACGTGGGTGGTGTCGAACTCCATCAGGACTCCTCCTCGAGCGGTGTCATCCCGTTCCCCCTTGGATCCTATCGCGGGCACGAACGCCGTCTTCCCGGTCGTCGCCCTTCCCGCCGAGTCGGGAGACGACTTTTCCGCAAACTGCGGTCGACCCGACGAGCGTGGTCTTGAAGGCTCATCGCGCCGTAGCTACGGTGCTGATTGCACCGAGCGCGGAGCGTGAGTAGACCGAAGCCGTTCCTGAGGGCCATAGGCGCAAGCCGAAGGTTCGTGGGAAAGGTGGACGAAAACGCCACCGGCTCGGTGAATTTTTTTGCCCTGCCGCGCCGAGCCTGACGGGGCGTCGCGCGCAGATGCCAGTTATCAACATCGAGGCTCGGTCACGACGGCAATCGCCGTGGTGGGTAGAGGTGCCATTGTGGAAAACGTGTTGACAAACCTGTTCTTTCACCCGGTCGCGCAGGCTCGTTGAGCAGCTCCGCGCAACGCCTCGACGAGGCAAAGGTGGAGACGCTTCGGCAGTGGGGGGAGGGGCTTCAGACCGACCAGCGCGAGGAGGTACGCGCCGCCGGCCGGGCGATCACGATGCTCGTCGAGGAGATCGAACGCTTGAACATCGACCTCTGGCACGCCCGCACGGATACCCGTGCAGAGAGGGAGTCGCCGGAGGCATCGCCCGTCCGTTCGCTTCCGCCGCCGCTCCCCGCCTACTGATCTCGGCCGGCGAGAGCGGTCGAGCCACGTTCCAACTTTTCGGCGGCCCGAACGACCTAGTGGAGGATGAGGTCGCTACTCGGCAGGACGATCGCCGACCCGGAGGCATCGCCTGGTGAGGTCGATTGGGCGATCTCGGCCGCCGGCCGGGAGGAGCTGATCGCGGCGCAGCGTCTGCTCGACGCGGCGGTCGACGAGCTCGAGCGCCGGCAGGTACGGCTGGCAGCCCGCCGCGCGGAGCTGCTGGCGCTGCACGGCCGGAGCATCCTCACCGGCTAGAGACCGTCTGGCTGGCTCGTCTTCGGGTCAGCCGCCGGCCGGTGCCTGGTAGGCGCCGATGTCCGGCGCCGAGGCCGGGATCGGCGTCCCGACGATGTCGCGCACCAGGCCGAGCGATGCTCCCTGGGCCGCGCCCAGGTCGGGAGCCGAGACATCGAAATCGGGCTGGAAGCTCGGCGGCGCGGACAGGATGCTCTGCCCGTCCTGTCCCGTCGCGGCGGCCCACTTGGCAGCGTTGACCCGCGACCCGTTCCAGGCGAAGGCGCGGCTCTGGGCGTCGACCGTGCAGAGCCAGTTGTTGTCGGAGCTCAGCGAGGAGACGGTCGAGGCAGAGTTGATCCAGATCGCGATCCCGAGGTTGTCCGGGTTCGTGTAGCAGATGACGTTGTTGCGCACGTCCAGGCCTGCGCTCGCGAGCACGAACAGCGCAGACGCGTTCCCGGATGCCGTCGAGCGGCCGGTCTGGACGATCGTGTTGTTCCAGAGCGCCGCCTGGGACGGCGACGCATCGGTCGTCGCGAGGATCGCGTGCTGGAAGTTGCCGGCGATCACGTTCTCGTACACCTGCACCGGAGCGCTGTCGTCGGACAGGACGAGCCCGAACATCGCGGTCCCGAGCCGGTTGTAGCGAACGGTTCCGGCGCCCTCGGCCTTGATGTCGGAGGCGGCGTTCCCGGACAGCACGTTGTCCTCGATCACATACCCGTTTCCCGTCGCCCCGACGTAGATGCCGTGCTCGTAGGGGCCGGGGTCGCCGTTGTCGGTGATCGTGTTTCGGGCAACGAGCGTGCCGGTACCGGCGAGTTGGATCCCGTCGCCGTTGTACGGCGAGCCGTCCCGGCCGTTGCCGGTGATCGTGTCGTCCTGGATCACGTCGCCGACGGACGTTCCCGTCTCGAAGACGCCCGCGCGGAGGTTCGCGGACACCGTCGAGCTCTCGACCGACACCGCACGGGTCCCCTTGAGGACGATTCCGTAGCCGGCGTTGCCGCTCACGGTCAGATGCGAGAGCGTCACGTTGCCGGCACCGTCGAGCCAGATGCCCTGTGCGCTCGAGCCCGAGATCCTGAACCCGTACAGGGAGATGTTCGAGACGCCGGTGAGCTTGACCGTCGCGGTCAGCTGAACGCCGGCGTCGGCCCGGAACGAGATCGGCGCGGCCGCCGTGCCGGACACCGTCGGCTGCAGTGCGCCCGGGTAGACGCCCGGCCGCACGAGAACCAGATCGCCGGGCTGGGCGAGCCGGGCCGCAGGGGCGAGGGAGCACCAGGACGCGCCCATGGCGACCTGCGCGCGGGTCAGGGTGTCGGAGCAGGCCGAGTCGCCGCGATCGACCGTGAGGACGCTGATGCGCGCGGACGCACCACCAGGTCCGACGATCGCCAGGAGCATCGCGAGTCCGAGTACGCCGCCGCAGACGGCGCGAAGCCGTGCCACCACAGAACCACCACCCCGCCGCCGGGGACACCACAGTCACGCAGCGCCGCATGGCTGCGTGCGTCGAGGATCCCACTCGTCGATCTCTCGGTCAAGGGATGAGCTTGCCTCTCCTGCGCCGAGCTGAGATGGTCCGGCGTCGACAACTGGAAGGAGAGAGTCATGGCTGCCTTGGAACAGAAGCGCTTCGACGCCCCGGACGAGACTCGTGAGTTCGTCGGTGGGACGGGCAAGGTGCAGATCGTCGATGTCGGTCAGCTGCAGATCGGGCGCGGTGAGTTCCAGCCGGGCTGGCGCTGGTCGGAGCATGTGAAGCCGCTCGCGGGAACCGACTCGTGCCAGTCCACCCACACCGGCTACGTCGTTCAGGGCCGAATGGCGGTCCGGATGGACGACGGCGACGAGGTGGAGTACGGGCCGGGCGATGCGTTCTACATGCCTCCAGGTCACGACGCCTGGATCGTCGGCGACGAGACTTGCGTCCTGATCGACGTCACCGGCATGTCGAACTACGCCAAGGCGTAGTCCGCGACTTCAGCCGTTCTTCAGCTCCACGTTGATCACGCGGACGTCGGTCGCGCCGACGTTCTCGAGCGTGTGCGGCGGCATCGCGGCGACCCAGAACGCGGCGCCCGGCGGAGGGGCGCCGCTCTCGCGGGTGTCGGTGAGCACCGCGCCGTCGCCGTCCCGGCGCACGAAATCGGCCGACGAGAGGACGTAGAGGATGCCCGGCCAGCGATGGGTGTGCAGCTCCGTCGTTTCCCCCGGGGAGATCGTCGTGTCGAGGACGCGCACCTCGTCGTTCTCGAAGAGGAGCCGGTGCGTCGCCGCGGCCGCGACCAGCGCGTCGAGCGAGTCCGGCCAGGGCCAAGCCTCTGCGTCACCCACGACGTCGCAACCTAACAACGTTCGTCCCTCATCGTCGACGCTTCAGCCATTCGTCTCGGGTCGGCAGCTCGCCGCGCTTGCGTGCCGCCAGCACGCAGTCCATGTGGGCGTGGCGCCTCCTCGACAGGTCGCCCTCCGGGGCGATCAGCGCGTGCTCGCTGGTCGCATGCAGCATCCCGTCGCAGAGCGGGCACACGTAGCTCGCCGCCTTGAGGTTCTGCGCGGGCCGCATGTCCCACCAGCGGGCCTCCATCGAGGTCACGGCGTGACGCGGTAGATCGCGCCGCTCTGATCGCCGGTGTAGAGGTTCCCGCCGGCGGTGCCGACCGCGATCACCGGGGCGGGATAGCCGGTCAGGAACGGGATCGGCTTGCCGCCGCGCGGAGGCATCGACACCACCTCGGGCCCCTTGCCGACCCCTCCGTAGAGCGCGACGTAGAGCCTGCCCCTGAGGAAGCCCAGGCCCATCGGCGAGGCGTGCGCGCGGAACTGGGCGAAGGGCTTCGTGTAGCTCCCGCACGTGCTCGGTGTCGCCGGGCACGACGGGTAGCCGAAGTTGGCGCCGCGCTCGATCTCGACGAGGTAGTCGGCCGGGCGGTTCGGCCCGAGGTCGTCCTGGTTGAGATCGGAGACGAGCGGCAACGACCGGCCGGGGAGAAAGAGCGGCTGCCAGGGCTGGCGGATCCCGGTCGCGACGACGTCGATCGAGCCTGTTGCCGGATCGACGGAGAGAAACGAGCTCACGTACGCGGGGTTCGAGGTGGTGTCCACGTTCGCTCCGGCGTAGAGCAGTCCGTCGGGGCCGACGGCCAGACCGTTGAAGGCGCCGTCGTCCATCGTGGTGACGACGCGGCTCGACTGAAACCGTGTGCCGTCCCAGCCGCTCCAGGCGAGGATCGTCGCGCCCGTGCTCAGATAGAGGGTCCCTCGCACCGAGGCGAGCCCGAAGACGTGGTCGGGCGAGCCCGGGACCTTCAGCGCCTTGCCCCCGCCGAGCAGGTAGAGACCGCCTGCGACGTCGGGATCGTGCTCGTCGCCGTAGCCGGCGACGAAGAGCCGTCCCGCGAAGACGGCGAACGCAGTGGGAGTCGGAACGCCGCGGCCGACGACCGTCACGGCACGGCCCCCGGCCGCCTCTGGTGGACGCGGGGCCTTCGCTGCCGCGGCTCCGGCCGCCGTTGCGACCACGGCCGCGAGCGCGGCCGCGGCTAGCTTGAGCATCGAGTCCTCACGTCGGAGGTGACCCTAGTGAATCCTGCGTGCGGCGAGCCGTGGGCTCAAGAGCCGCTTCGCGCGCGCCGATACGGTTCAGGCACGGTGATGAGAATCGGCTCGAGGCAGACGGTTGCGATCCTCGGTGCGCTCGGCGCAGCGCTGCTGCTCGCGGGCGCGGCGATCGCCGACAAGGAGCAGATCAAGCTGACCGCAGCCGGACAGGCAGCAGCGCGCGCGGCTGTGATGCAGCGCGCCGATCTCGGCGGGTCGACCGGTTGGACAGGCGGTGCGAAGAGGCCCGACCTGTCGTCGGCCACCGGCTGCGCGAACTTCCAGCCCAAGCAGTCCGATCTCGTGCTGGTCGGCGCGGCCGAGACCGTCTTCAAGCATCCCGGGGTGGAGTTCGACAGCGAGGCTCAGGTCCTCCAGACCCCGGCGATGGTCGGCCTCGACTGGCAGCGGACGGTCCTCGCGCCTCAGGTGCTGCCGTGCCTGAAGAGCAATCTCGCCAAGCATCTCTCGGCGACAGAGCGACTCGTCTCCGTCCGGCAGATCCCGTTTCCGGCGCTCGCCCCCTATACCCGCGCCTACCGCACGATCGTCGATGTCAAGTCGGGCTCGGCGACGGCGCGCATCTTCGTCGACGTCGTCCTGCTCGGCCGTAAGAGCACCGAGATCACGTTGACGACGACCGCACCGATGCTCGCCGAGCCGGCCGTCCGTGGAGCCGAGCAGCGCCTCGCACGGATCCTCGTCTCGCGCGTCGCCGCCTGACCTCGGGCGCTCTTTCGGGCCGTCCGTAGGATGCGGCGGTGATCATCGACGGGCACAACGACCTCGTCCTGCATTGCTGGCGAGGCGAGCCGACGGAGCATCTCGACCTCGACGCAGCGCTGGCCGCGGGCTTCGCGGGCGGCTTCTTCGCCCTGTACGTGCCGTCGCCGCCGACGCCGGATCCAACCGGGACTCCGTACGCGGTGCCGCTGCCTTCCGCGATCCCGTTCGAGGAGGCGGATCGAATCGCCGAGGAGCTCTTCGCCGCGTTGTGCTCGCTGCCGGTCGAGCGCGCGACGTCGGTGGAGGACTTTCGCGTGGGCCGGGTCACGGCGATCGTGCACATGGAGGGCGCCGAGCCGATCGCACCGGATCTCTCCAATCTCGAGCGGTGGCACGAGCGAGGGCTGCGATCGATCGGGCTCGTGTGGTCGCGCCCGAACGACTTCGCCGAGGGCGTGCCGTTCGGGTTCCCCGCATCGCCCGACACCGGCGGTGGGCTGACGCCTGCCGGACGGGAGCTCGTGCGGGCCTGCAACCGGCTGGGGATCCTCGTGGACGTCTCGCACTTGAACGAGGCGGGCTTCTGGGACGTCGCCGGGCTCTCGGACGCACCGCTCGTCGCAACCCACTCGAACGCGCATGCGCTCTGCGCGGCGTCGCGCAATCTGTTGGACGGCCAACTCGACGCCATCGGCGGCTCGGGCGGCGTCGTCGGGGTCAACTTCGCCATCACTTTTCTCCGCGAGGACGGCCTCCTCGTGCACGAGACGCCGATCGCCGAAATCGTGCGCCACGTCGACTACCTTGTCGAGCGGATGGGCATCGACCACGTCGCCTTCGGCTCCGACTTCGACGGCGCAGCCGTGCCGGACGAGCTCGGAGGTGTGTCCGGGCTGCCGAAGCTCGTCGACGCGCTGCGCGCGGGCGGCTACGACGACGAGGCGGTTGCGAAGATCACGCACGAGAACTGGCTCCGCGTTCTGCGCGAGACCTGGCGCTGACGGCCGAACCTGGTCTCGGGCGTTGCCGGAGACCAGGTTCCAGGAGCTACGGTCACCGCATGCGCACGCGTCCACTCGGCCCGTTGACGGTCAGCGTCGTCGGCCTCGGCTGCAACAACTTCGGCGGCCGCGTGGACGAGGCCGGGACGCGTGCCGTCGTCGACGCAGCGCTCGAGGTCGGTGCGAATTTCTTCGACACCGCCGACATCTACGGCAACCACGGCGGCAGCGAGGAGCTGCTCGGCCGGGCACTCGAGGGGCGCCGCGACGAGGTCGTGCTGGCGACGAAGTTCGGCAAGCCGATGGGGGACGGCGCGAACCGTCGCGGCTCGCGGGCCTACCTGCGGGCGGCGCTCGACGCCTCGCTGCGGCGGCTCGAGACCGACGTCGTCGACCTCTACCAGCACCATGAAGAGGACACGGGCACCCCGCTCGAGGAGACGATCGGAGCGCTCGAGGAACTGGTCGAGGAGGGGAAGATCCGCGCGTACGGCACGTCGAACTACCGTGCTGAGAGTCTCGAGCGCGCCAGGGAGCTCGCCTCCCCGGCCTATGTCTCCGAGCAGAGCGAGTACTCGTGGCTGGAGCGCGACATCGAGGCAGATGTCCTGCCGGCGTGCGAGCGGCTCGGTCTCGGCCTGATCCCGTATTTCCCGCTCGCAAGCGGCCTCCTGACAGGCAAGGTCTCTTCGAGCGTTCCGCCTGCTCCGGGAACGCGTCTTCACGGCCGAGCGCTCGACGAAACCGACCTCGAGCGCGTCGAGCTGCTGCGCGCGTGGGCCGCGGGGCACGGCGTCTCGCTGCTCGAGGTCGCGATTGGCGGCCTCGCTGCGGTTGCGCCGGTTGCGTCGGTGATCGCGGGCGCGACGAAGCCGGAGCAGGTGCGTGCGAACGCCGCCGCCGGTGACTGGGTGCCCTCGGCTGCAGCGCTTGCGGAACTGAAGAACCTCTGATCCGAGGATTTGCCGATGGCCGCGAGCGGCCGTCCGCAGAGAATCGAGCCTGTGATCGGGATCCCGGTCCTTCTAGCCGCGTGCGCGATCGGCGGCGTCCAGGCCCAGTGCGGGAAGGTCTCCGTCCCGGAGAACCGTGCGCTTCCGAACAGCCCTCAAATCGAGTTGAGCGTCGCCGTGCTGCCGGCGACCACGAAGACGGCCCGCCGCGCCGACCCGCTGTTCTATATCACCGGCGGGCCGGGCGGAGTCGACCTCGACCAGCTGCCCGCGACGTCGCAGAGCTTCGCGGAGATCAACGCGAACCGCGACATCGTCTTCGTCGACCAGCGCGGCGTCGGCGGCTCGAATCCGCTCCAATGCACAATCGCGACGTTGGCAGGCTCGATCGCCGATCTCGTCGCCCAGTGCCTCGGTCAGGTGACCGCCGACGTGACCATGTACCGGACCCCGGAGGCGATGGACGATCTCGACGCCGTTCGCCAGGCGCTCGGCTACGGCCAGATCGACCTCTACGGCGGCTCCTACGGCGCAACGGCCGCGCAGGTGTATCTGCGGCGCCACCCGGAGACCGTGAGAGCGGTCGTCCTCGACGGTGTGACGCTGCTCGACGTGCCCGTCTTCGAGCGCTGGTCGACGAGCGCACAGCGCGCGCTCAAGCTCCTCGACAAGCGCTGCAAGGGCGACCCGGCGTGCGCGACGACGTTCCCGCACTGGTTCGATCGATTTCCGGCGCTGCTCGCCCGCCTCGCCGCCAAGCCGGTCAAGCGCGGGACCCTGACCATCGATGCCGCTGCGACCGCGGACGCCGTCGACGAGCTGCTCGCCTACTCGGCCGGCGCCGCCCGGGTGCCGTTCACGCTCGCCAAGGCCGAGAGCGGCAGCTACACCGCGCTGGCGCGGGAGATCGCGGCCATCGGTGGAGCGAGTGCTGCGACTCCCGTGATGCCGCTCGCCATCATGTGTACCGAGCCGTGGGCCGTCCGTGACCCGGCGGTCGCCGCGCAGGAGGCCAAGGGCACCTTCATGGTCTACAGCAGCGTGCCCGCGGCGAAGCAGATGGCGGCGATCTGCGCGGCCTGGCCGCAGGTGAACGCAACCGGCGAGGACTGGTCGCGTGTGACCTCGAACGTGCCGACACTCGTCCTCCAGGGCGGCGCCGACCCGAAGGATCCCCCCGCGAACTCGGCCGGGGTGCAGCAGGCGATGCCGAACGCGAAGGTCATCCTCGCGCCCGGCCAGGGGCACGGCATCGCACAGCTCGGCTGCGTGCCCGGGCTGATTGCCCGGTTCCTCGAGCGCGGCTCGGCGACCGGGCTCGACACGGGCTGCGCCAAGAACACCTTCCTACCCGCGTTCCGCATTCGCTAGCAGCTACACCGTCAGCTCGATGCGGTTCCCGTCGGGGTCGAGCACGACCGCCTCGTAGTAGCCGTCGCCGGTCGTGCGCGGGCCGTCTACCGCACCGAGCTCCGACGCAAGCTCGTCGACGAGCTCCTTCGAGCCCAGCGAGAACGCGACGTGCGCGCGCAGCCCGCACTCCTCGGCGGGCCGGTGCATCAGCTCCAGTCGCGCTCCGCCCTCGAACTCGAGGAAGTAGGAGGCGAAAGGGCCGTGCCGGTAGAGCGAACCGGCACGGCCGCCGAGCCAGCGCTCGTACCACCAGCGCAGCCCTTCGAGATCGTCGGTCCACAGCGCCACGTGCTCGATCGCCGGCACGACGGGAATCAGTCGATCTTGACGACGACGTGCTTGATCTGGGTGTACTCCTCCATCGAGTAGATCGACATGTCCTTGCCGTAGCCCGATTGCTTGTAGCCGCCGTGCGGCATCTCCGAGGCGATCGGGACGAGGTGGTCGTTGACCCACACCGCGCCGAACTGCAGCTTGCGCGCAGCGTTCATCGCCCGCCCGACGTCCCGCGTCCACACCGAGGCGGCAAGCCCGTAGCGCACGCCGTTCGCCCACGCGATCGCCTGGTCGTCGTCGGCGAACCGCTGCACGGTGACGACCGGGCCGAAGACCTCGTCCTGCACGATCTCGTCGTCCTGGCCGACATCGGTGACGACGGTCGGCTGCACGAAGAACCCGCGGTCGCGGCCCGCCTCGCCTCCCGTCAGGACCGTTGCGCCCTTCGCCCGTTCGAGGAACCCGAGCACGCGATCCTGCTGATCCTTCGTGATCACGGGGCCCATCTCGATCTCCTCGCCCTCGGACGGGTCGCCCATCTTGATCGACTCGACGGCGGGAACGAGGCGCTCGAGCAGCGCGTCGTAGATCTTCGGTCCTGCGAGCACACGCGAGCCGGCGGTGCAGTCCTGGCCCGAATTCGCATAGCCGGCGATCTTGATCCCCTCGGCGACGGCGTCGACGTCGGCGTCGTCGAAGACGACGAGCGGTGCCTTGCCGCCGAGCTCCAGATGCATCCGCTTCAGGCTCGCAGCGCCGTTGCGGGCGATCGTCTTGCCGGTCTCGACATCGCCGGTCAGCGAGACGAGGCGGATGTCCGGATGCTCGACGAGCCGGGCGCCGGTCGGCACACCGTCGCCGGTCACGACCTGCAGGACGCCTGCCGGGATCACGTCCTTCGCGAGGTCGATGAACCGAAGCAGCGACATCGGCGTCTGCTCCGACGGCTTCAGGATCTGCACGTTGCCGGCCGCGAGGGCCGGCCCCATCTTCCAGACCGCCATCATCAGCGGGTAGTTCCACGGGCAGATCCCGGCCACGACTCCGAGCGGCTCGCGCCGCACGAGAGACGTGTAGCCGGTGATGTACTCGCCGGCGGACTTGCCCTCGAGATTCCGTGCTGCGCCGGCGAAGAAGCGCAGGTTGTCGACGCTGAACGGCATCTCCTCGCGAGCGAGCCCGATCGGCTTGCCGACGTTCCTCGACTCGATCTGCGCGAGCTCCTCGGCATTGTCCTCGAGCACGTCGGCGAGCTTGTGCAGGAGCTCCGAGCGTTCCTTCGGCGTCGCGTCGAGCCAGCCGGGAAGCGCCTGCTTGGCCGTCTCGACGACCTCGTCGACCTGCTCGGCCGACATGGACGGGACCGAGTCGATCGTCTCGGCTGTGGCGGGATTGATGACGTCGATGGTTGCCATTCTGGGGCCTCCTATTCGGTGCGAAGGATTCCGCTCTCGCGGGTCAGGCGCTGCGCCAAGAGCACGGGGAAGATGGTGAAGGCGAGGATCAGGAGCACGATCACGTTCACCTCGGGAAGTTGCTGGCCGAGCCGAATGTTGCCGAGGATCCAGAGGGGCAGCGTGTTCTGCGCCCCCGCTGTGAACGTCGTGACGATCACCTCGTCGAACGACAGCGCAAACGCGAGGAGCGCGCCCGACACGAGCGCGGTTGAGATCGTCGGCAGGGTCACGTAGACGAACGTCTTGCGTCGGTTGGCGCCCAGGTCCATCGACGCCTCTTCGAGTGAGCCTGGCACGCGGCGCAGTCGCGCGAGCACGTTGTTGTAGACGACGACGACGCAGAAGGTGGCATGGCCGACGATGATCGTCCAGATCGACAGGTTCCAGCCCCAGAAGGTGAAGTACGAGCTGAGCGCCATGCCGGTGATGATCCCAGGAAGCGCGATCGGCAGCACGAGGATGAACGACACCATCTCGCGACCGAAGAAGCGGAAGCGGTGCACGCCGAACGCCGCCATCGATCCCAGCACCAGGGCGAGCAACGTTGCGAGGGCCGCGCACTTCAGCGACAGCCAGAGTGCCTGCTGCATCGCTTGGTCGTGGAGCGCCGGTGAGAACCACTTGGTGGTGAACCCGGCGATCGGCCAGCTCTGGACGTTCGACTCGTTGAACGCGTAGACACAGATCAGCGCGATCGGCACGTAGAGGAAGGCGAGCACGAGCAGCGTGAAGATGCCGAGTGCGATCCGTGTCCCACGCCTTTCCATTACAACGCGTCGAACGCGCCGAGCCGGCGCGCGATCAGGAGGTATGCGCCCATGACGATCAGGGGCACGGTCGCGTAGGCCGCCGCGAAGGGCAGGTTGCTGGAGATGTTCACCGAGTCGTAGACCACGTTGCCGATGAACTGCGTGCCGCCGCTGCCGCCGATCAGGAGCGGGGTGATGTAGTCGCCCAGGGTGAGCGAGAACGTGAAGATCGAGCCGGCCACGATGCCGGGCAGCGCGAGCGGCAGGATCACGGTCCTGAGCGTCCGGGCACCGCGCGCGCCGAGGTCGCGCGAGGCTTCGATGTAGGAGTGGGGGATGCGCTCGAGGGACGCGTAGACCGGCAGGATCATGAACGGCAGCCAGATGTACGAGAAGACGATCCAGACCGCCGTATTCGTGTAGGCGATGTTCGCCGACGGGAGCCCCAGCTTGTGGAGCGACCAGTTGAGGATCCCGTCGTGGTCGAGGATGAGCCGCCAGGCGTACACCCGCGCGAGGTAGCTCGCCCACAGCGGGAGCAGCGTCAGCACGAAGAGGATCGAGCGGACATGCGGTGAGGCGACGCGGGCCATGAAATAGGCGAACGGGAATGCCAGAACCGCATCGGTGATCGTGACGGCGGCGGCGATGCCGATCGTGCGCAGCGCGACCGTGTGGTAGACCGATCCGTGCCAAAGGGTCGAGAAGTTCGCGGTCGTCCATGTCTTCTCGAGCTCGCCGGTGAAGCTGTTGACGGTCCAGAACGAGGAGATGAACAGCGCGACGAGCGCCGCGATGTAGACCGCGAGGAAGAACCCCATCGGCGTGCCGAGCAAGGCGAGCGCGCCGCCGAAGCGACGCGCTCGCCGGCTCGAGTTCAGCCCTTGAGCTGTGTCCAGGCCTGCTGCCACTTCGTGTAGTCCATGCAGTTCTTCTGGCCGTTGCCGCAGTCGGCGATCGGTGTCTTCCAGAAGTAGATCTGCTTGAAGTACTTGAGCGGCGCGTTCGCGTGGTACTGCGCACACGAGCCCTTGGACAGGCTGTTCATGATCGGGCACGCCTTCGAGTTGACGGGCGTCTCGCCGAAGTAGATGGCCTGCTCGGCCTGCACCTTCGGGGTCGAGACGTAGGCCAGCCACTTGGTGGCGCAGTCGAGGTTCTTCGTGTGAGCGGAGACCATCCACGTGTCGAGCCAGCCGGTCGCGCCTTCCTTCGGCACGAGATCCTTGACCGGCGCCTTGGCCGCGATCAGCGTGTTGGTCTGGTACGGCCACGATGCGCCGACGATGGCGTCACCGTTCTTGAACAGATCGATCTCGTCCGAGGCGAGTGCCCAGTATTTCTTGATCAGCGGCTTCTGCTTCTTGAGCAGGTTGACCGCCGCGTTGAACTGGGTCGAGTTCAGCTCGTACGGATCCTTGATGCCGAGCGACGCCTGCGTCTTCATCAGATACAGCGCGGCGTCCGCGATCTGGATCGGGTTATCCGGCACCGTGATCTTGCCCTTGTACTTTGGGCTGTAGATCACCGACCACGACGTGGGAGCCGGCTTCACCTTCTGCGTGTTGTAGAGCAGGGTGTTCGGGCCCCACTGCAGCGAGATGCCGTAGTGCTTGCCGTCGACGGTGTTGTTCGGCGGCGACTGGAACGCCTTCCCGAAGTTCTTGAAGTCGGGCACCTTCGCCGGGTCGACGGTCTGGACGTCGTGCCCGTAGATCAGCCGCAGCGACGCGTCACCCGATGCGGACACCATGTCGTACTGGCTGCCGCCGCCGGAGCGCATCAGCGTGACCATCTCGTCCGACGAGCCCGCGTACTTCGGGTGGATCGTGCAGCCGCTCTGCTTCTCGAACGGCTTCACCCACTGGGGCTGGAGGTATCCCTCCCAGGCGATCATGTTCAGTGTGCCGCCGGACGCCCTCGTCGCGCCTGCCGCCGGGAACGCCGCGGCGACCGCAAGGGTCGCGAGCAGCGCCCACATGCGCTTTGTCATCTACTCCTCCTGCTCGAGAGTGGTTACGGGGGGTTGGATCTCGTATGCGTCTTCATCTCGCCATGAGAGGTGGACGCGCGTGCCTGGTTCGACGGTTGCACCGATGTTCGGTCGCACGACCGTCAGACGCTCGCCGGCGTCGGTGTCGACCAGGATGCGCCTGAAGGCGCCGACGAACACGACATCGGCAATGACGCCGGGATCACCGTTGCCGTTGAGCTCGATCCGTTCCGGCCGGACCGAGAGCCGCTTGCCGCCGCGCTCGAGGATGTTCGAGGTGCCGACGAAGCCGGCGACGAACTCGGTCGCAGGCTGCTCGTAGACCTCGGTCGGCGAGCCGACCTGCTCGATCTTCCCGTTGTTGAAGACGGCGACGTGATCGCTCATCGTCAGCGCCTCTTCCTGGTCGTGCGTGACGTAGAGGAACGTCATCCCGAGCTCGCGTTGGAGCGACTTGAGGAAGATCTGCATCTCCTGGCGCAGCTTCAGGTCGAGTGCGCCCAGCGGCTCGTCGAGCAGGAGGACCTTCGGTCGGTTGACGATCGACCGTGCGAGGGCAACCCGCTGGCGCTGGCCGCCCGAAAGCTGGACGGGCTTGCGCCCGCCGAACCCGTCGAGCCTCACCATGCGCAGCACGTCGTCGACCTGGCTCTTCCGCTCGGCGCGCGCGACGCCCTTCACCTTGAGCCCGTACCCGACGTTCTCCGCGACCGTCATGTGCGGGAAGAGCGCGTAGTCCTGGAAGACGGTGTTGACGTCGCGGGAGTACGGCGGCTCGTTGGTGATGTCGGCGCCGCCGAGTGTGACGCGGCCGGCGTCCGGGCGCTCGAAGCCTGCGATGATCCGGAGGGTGGTGGTCTTGCCGGAGCCGGACGGCCCGAGCAGTGTGAAGAACTCTCCGTCGCCGACGGTCAGGTCGACGGTGTCGACGGCGACGACGTCCGCGTAGCTCTTCCGAATTCCCTCGACGTGTACCTCAGCGGCCAAGCGTCTTTTCCAGGATGTCGAGCCCGCGCTCGAGCTCCTCGTCGCCGATCGTGAACGGCACGAGGATCCGGATCACGTTGCCGTAGATCCCACACGACAGGAGCATCAGCCCCTGCTCACGCGCCGCAGCAGTGATTCTGGCCGCCTCGTCGCCGTTTCGCTCCGGGAGCTCGAGCGCGATCATCGGCCCGATTCCCCGCACCTCCGAGCCTTCCGGTGCCATCGCCTCGAGGCGCTCGCGCAGGCGGGTGCCGATCTCCTCCGCCCGCGGCCGCTGCTCGGCGAGCGCGTCGAGGATCGCGACGGCCGCGGCACACGCGAGCGGGTTGCCCCCGAACGTGCCGCCGAGCCCGCCCGGCGGGACCGCGTCCATCAACTCGGCGCGGCCGGTGACCGCTGCGAGCGGCAGGCCGCCGCCGAGCGTCTTGCCCGACACGAGCAGATCCGGCTCGACGCCGTAATTCTCGATCGCCCACACAGGCCCTGTGCGGCCGCAGCCCGACTGGATCTCGTCGTTCACATAGAGGATCCCGTGGGTGTCGAGCAGCTCCTGCAGGCGGCGCGGGAAGTCCGGCGTCATCGGGATGAAGCCGCCCTCGCCCTGCACCGGCTCGAGCACTGCGCAGGCGACCGACTTCGGGTCGACGCCGGCCTTGAAGAGCGACTCGAGGCCCGCGATCGCGTCGTCCTCGCTGACCCCGCGGAACGGGTACGGCGCCGGCGCCCGGTAGACCTCGGGCGCGAAGGGCCCGAAGCCCGCCTTGTAGGGGACGACCTTCGAGGTCATGGTCATCGAGAGGAGCGTCCGGCCGTGGAACGCGTTCTCGAACACGAGGACCGCCGGCCGGCCGGTTGCGACCCGGGCGATCTTGACGGCGTTCTCGACCGCTTCCGCGCCGCTGTTCAGGAGGATCGACTTCTGGTCCGCGCCCCGGCACGGTGAGAGCTCCGCAAGCCTCCGGCACACCTCCACGTACGGCTCGTACATCCCGACCATGAAGCACTGGTGCATATAGCGGTCGACTTGCGCGTGGACCGCGTCGACCACCGCAGGGAGGTTGTGGCCCAGGTTGGCGCAGCCCAGCCCACCCGCGAAGTCGATGTACTCGCGCCCCTCGGCGTCCCAGATGCGGGCGCCTTCGGCGCGGTCGACGACGAGCGGCGGGGTAGAGACACCGCGCGCGACGTAGCGCTCGCGGGCCTCCTGGACGCGCTGGGTAGCGCTGCGTTCCTGCAACGACACTGCACCCGCGACTGTATATGCGCCATTCACCCGGCGAAAGGCCGTGTGAACCCATGTCCTCCGGATCTGGACGAACGCGGGCCTGCCGATACCATTCCGCCCCCTGGCGCCTTGGCCGAGTGGTTAGGCAGCGGCCTGCAAAGCCGTTTACAGCAGTTCGAATCTGCTAGGCGCCTCTCCAGCTGTTGGACCGAACCGGCTCGGCTCGCCGCGCTCAGCTTCGCAAGACCAGGTACCTGGTACCTGAGGTACCAGGTACCGATCCTTCGGAACGGCTGCTCCCGCACGCACCCAAGAGCAGCGGCCCGCACAGGGTGTCGATGGGGCGTTCCATCGCGCCGGTTTAGGATCGGCTGGTGAGCTTCTCCGGGGCGATGATCCAGAACGCGATCTACATCGCGCAGCAGCCGCCGGAGTGGCCGATCACGGCCGCCGACTGGGAGCGGGTCGCGGAGGAGAGGCTCGATCCGGGGGCCTTCGGCTATATCGCAGGCGGCGCAGGGGCCGAGTCGACGCTGCGCGCGAATCTCGATGCCTTCGCGGACTGGCGGCTCCGTCCGCGCATGCTCACCGGCAACGTGGTGCGCGACCTCTCGGTCGACGTGCTCGGAATGCATTCGCCGGGGCCATTCTTCCTCGCTCCGATCGGGGTCCTCTCGATCGCGCACGAAGCCGCCGAGGTCGCGGTGGGGGAGGCGTCCGCGTCGTCCGGTGTGCCGATGGTGCTCTCGAGCGCCGCGACCCATTCGATCGAGGACGTGGCCGCGACGAGCGCACCGCGCTGGTTCCAGCTCTACTGGGTGAACGACCGGGAGATCTGCGCGAGCTTCGTGCGCCGCGCCGAGGACGCCGGCTACGGAGCGATCGTCATCACCCTCGACACGCTGACCCTCGGCTGGCGGCCACGCGACCTGCGCCAGGCCTACCTGCCGTTCATCAAGGGTGAGGGCTGCGGCCAGTACTTCTCCGACCCGGTGTTCCTCTCGCGGCTCGAGAAAACCCCACAAGAGGACATGCTGACCGCTGCCGCGATGATGCTCGCCACCTTCCCGAATCTCGGCCTCACCTGGGACGACCTCGACTGGCTGCGCGAGCAGACGACGCTGCCGCTGCTCGTGAAGGGCGTGCTGACCGCCGACGATGCCCAGCGCGCGCTCGCGCACGGCATCGACGGGATCGTCGTCTCGAACCACGGCGGCCGTCAGGTCGACGGCGCGGTCGCCGCGCTCGACGCGCTGGTCGAGATCCGTGACGCGCTGCCGGAGGCGGTCGTGCTGATGGACGGCGGGATCCGCTGCGCTGCGGATGTGCTGAAGGCGATGGCGCTCGGCGCCGACGCGGTCCTCCTCGGGCGCCCGTATGCCTACGCACTCGCGGTTGGCGGCCGCCGCGGCGTCGAGGAGCTGATCCAGAACCTGCTGGCCGAGATCGACCTCAATCTCGCGCTGGCGGGGGGCACGTCGATCCGCGACCTGGATCGCACGTGGCTGACCAGGGCGTAGTCCTCTCCGGCCCGGGCACCGTCGCGCTCGAGGAGATCCGCGTCGAGCCGCCGGGCGCGGGCGAGGTGCTCGTGCGCATCGAGGCGACCGGCGTCTGCCACAGCGACCTGCACGTGATCGAGGAGGACGGCTGGGGCCACCCTCTTCCCGTCCTGCTCGGGCACGAAGGTGCGGGCACGGTCGAATCGGCCGGCGCCGGCGTCCAGTCGGTCGTGCCGGGCGATCGCGTCGTGCTCGGCTGGAAGACGGCGTGTCGGCAGTGCGCGACGTGCCTGCGCGGCGAGCCCCGCCGGTGCACGCGCCCTCCCGCGGCGCCGGGGCGGCTCTTCCGCGCCGACGGCGGAGAGCTGACGCCCGTGCTGCGCACGGGCACGTTCGCGACGCACACCGTCGTCCCGCAGGTCGCGGCCGTGAAGGTGCCGCGCGAGCTGCCGGTCGAGCAGGCGTGCCTGATCGGCTGCGCCGTCGCGACGGGGGTGCTCTCGGTGCTCGAGACCGCGAAGGTGTGGGAGGGGGCCCGCGTCGCCGTGATCGGCTGCGGTGCGGTCGGCCTCTCGGTGATCCAGGGCGCGCGCATCGCCCGGGCGGCGGAGATCCGCGCGATCGACCTCGACGAGCGCAAGCTCGAGCAGGCGGTGGGATTCGGGGCGACGCACACGGAGCCTGGGCGAGTCGACTTCGTCTTCGACGCCGTCGGTCGCCGCGCCACGTTCGAGCAGGCTCTGGGGATGATCGGGACGAGCGGGACGGTCGTCCTGATCGGCCTCTCGCCCGCCGGCGAGTCGGTCGAGATCGACCTGCCGGGCCTCTTCGCCCGGCGGGCGCGGATCCTCGTCTCCCACGGGGGCGACCACCTGCCCGAGCAGGACTTCCCGCTGCTCGCGCAATGGGCGCTCGACGGGAAGCTCGACCTGGCGGACATGGTGACGCGGACGGCGCCGCTGGCCGGCTGGCAGGACGCGCTGCACGCGATGCAACGCGGCGACGTGATCCGGACGGTCCTGACACCGTGACACTCGCCACGCTGCAGCGCATGATCGCGGGCGAGCTTCCGCCCGCGCCGGTCGCGGAGCTGATCGGGATGCGGATCGTCGCCGCCGAGGAAGGACGCGTCACGTTCGAGCTGGACGCCGGGCCCGAGCACTCGAGCCCGCCCGGCACGCTGCACGGCGGCATCCTCTGCGATCTCGCCGACGGCGCGATGGGCTGCGCCAACCTCACGCGTCTCGAGGAGGGCGAATCCTTCACGACGGTCGAGCTGAAGATCAACTTCCTCAAGCCGGTCTGGAGCGGGCGGCTGACCGCGGTCGGAGAGGTGATCAAGGCGGGCCGGACGGTCGCCCTGCTCAGCTGTCGCATCACCGACGATTCCGGCTCCCTCGTCGCCTATGCGACGTCGACCTGCATGACGCTCCGGCAGTAGGATCGCGACATGGACCTGCGCGACACCCCAGAGGAGGCCGCCTTCCGCCAGGAGGTGCGCGAGTTCATCGCCGAGAACCTGCCGGCGAGCTCGAAGGCGCGTGGCGCGCGCCGCTTCGAGGACGCCGACCGCGACTGGAGCCGTCGACTCGGGGAGGCCGGCTACGCAGGGCTCACGTGGCCCAAGGAGTACGGCGGCGCCGGCGCCCCGTACAGCCACCAGGCGATCTACCTCGAGGAGCTGGCCAGGGCCGAGGCCCCGTCGCACCTCGGCGTGATCGGGCTCGGCATGGCGGGGCCGACGATCATCGCGTGGGGGACTCCGGAGCAGAAGGAGCGCTACCTCTCGAACATCCTGATGGCGGAAGAGATCTGGTGTCAGGGCTTCTCGGAGCCCGACGCGGGCAGCGACCTCGCCGCCTCGCGGACGCGCATCGAGGACCAGGGCGACCACTTCCTCGTCAACGGGCAGAAGGTGTGGTCGTCGTTCGCGCACATCGCAGACTTCTGCATCCTCGTCGGTCTCGGGCTCCCCGACGCGCCGCGGTACAAGAACCTGACGTACGTGATCGTCGACATGCACGCACCCGGCGTAGAGGTCCGGCCGCTCGTGCAGATCACCGGTCATCCGGAGTTCAACGAGATCTTCTTCACCGACGTGCAGGTGCCGATGGAGAACGTGCTCGGCTCCGTCGGGGAGGGCTGGCAGGTCGCGATGACGACGCTCCTGCATGAGCGCGGCACGCTCGGCTTCGCGCTCTCGGCCACGCTCGACGTCGCCGTCCGCAAGCTGATCGCGCTGGCGAAGGAGCGCGACGTCACCGACCCGATCCTCCGCGACCGCATCGCGCGGGAGTGGATCGAGCTGCAGGCCCTCAAGTACACGAACTACCGCTCGTTGACGACGCTGACGAAGACGGGCATTCCCGGCCCGGAAGGCTCGGCGTCGAAGCTCGTGTGGTCGGAGAACAACCAGCGGCTGACCAAGCTCGCGCTCGAGATCCTCGGCTCGCACGCGCAGTTGACGAACGGTGCCGGCGGCTCCGGCGACGGGTACTGGCAGTACCAGCAGCTGCGCTCGCGGGGCAACACGATCGAGGCCGGCACGAGCGAGATCCTCCGCAACATCGTCGCCGAGCGCGTGCTCGGCCTCCCAAGGAGCAGGTGATGGACTTCTCGTTCAGCCCCGAGCAGGACGATCTCCGGCGCGAAGCCCGCTCCTTCCTGGAGGCGAACCCGTCGCCGACGATGGAGCAGCTCGCCGAGCTCGGCTGGGTCGGTGTCCTGCAGGGCGGCGACTTCACGTTCCTCGACGCGGCCGTGCTCTTCGAGGAGCTCGGGCGCGCGCTCTACGACGGGCCGTACGCACTCAACGAGATCGCGGGGCAGCCGGGCGACGAGGTGTGGTCGATCGAGATCGACGGCTTCGTGCCGCATCTCGACCAGGTCACCCGCGTGCTCACGCCCGACATGCGAGGCGTGAAGGCGCAGGGCGACACGCTCGCGACCGTCGACGAGACCCTCGGTCTCGGCCGCCTGTCTGCGAACGGCGCCGAGGCGGCGCAGGGCGACTGGCCGGACGTGCGGCGCCGCCTGCTCGCCGCGCTCGCGCTCGAGGCGGTCGGCATCGGCTCGAAGGCGATCGAGCTGGCTCTCGCCTACGTCTCCGACCGCGAGCAGTTCGGCAAGAAGATCGGCTCGTACCAGGCGATCTCGCACTCGCTGGTCGACGGCTACGTCGCTGTCGAGCTCTCGCGGTCGCTCGCCTACTGGGCGGCGTGGTGCGTCGCCGAAGACGACGAGCAGGTCGATCTGGCGGTCGCAGCCGCGAAGTCGCAGGCGGCCGAAGCCGCTGTGCTCGCGTGCGAGAAGTCGATCCAGGCGCACGGCGGCATCGGCTTCACGTGGGAGCACCCGCTGCACCGCTACTACAAGCGCGCGCTCTGGCTCGAAGGCGTGCTCGGGTACGGCCGCGAGCAGCGCGCGGAGATCGCGGCATCCCTGCTGTCCTCGTAACGGGCACGTCGACCGGGATCGGCGCGGCGACCGCGGCACACCTGCGCGATGCCGGCTGGACGGTGTATGCGTCGGTGCGGCACGCCGGCGAGGCGCCGGCGGGGACGACGGAGCTCGTCTTCGACGTCACGGATCGAGTGGCGGTCGCGCACGCCGCGTTGCAGGTGGAGGAGCTCGACGCCCTCGTCGACAACGCCGGCATCGCGATCGCTTCGCCGCTCGAGTTCCTGCCGCCCGAAGAGCTGACGCGACAACTCGACGTCAACGTGGTCGGACAGCTGCGCGTGCTGCAGGCCTTCCTGCCGGCCCTGCGGCGTTCTCGCGGCCGGGTCGTGCTGATGGGCTCGATCGGCGGGCGCTCGGCGCTCCCGTTCCTCGGCGCGTACGCGATGTCGAAGTTCGCGCTCGAGGCGATGGCAGACACGCTTCGAGTCGAGCTCGCCCCGTTCGGCATGCAGGTGGCGATCGTCGAGCCCGGGACGATCGCGACGCCGATCTGGTCGAAGCCGCAGCCCGCGGTCGCAGACCTTGGGCCCGAGGCGACCGAGCTGTACGCCGAGCGCACGGCGAAGTTCCGCGCACTCGCGGCGGCGCGCTCCGCCAAGGCGGTGCCGGCGGCCGAGGTGGCAAAGGCGGTCGAGCACGCGCTCACGTCGTCGAAGCCGAAGACGCGCTATGTCGTCGGGCCCGACGCGAAGCGGCGCGCCCGCGTGCAGAGGCTCCCGGACCGCCTGCGCGACCGGGTGCTGACACGGTTCCTGTTCGGCTCGTGAGGGCGTTCGCGCTCACGGTGCGGTTCGCCTGCGAGCTCGCGATGCTCGTTGCGTTCGCGTGGTGGGGCTGGGTGATCCCCGGGGTCGTCGCCGCGCTGGCGGCGGCTCTCGTGTGGGGCATCTGGATCGCACCGAAGGCGCGGAGTCGGCTGCGCGACCCGAGCCGCCTCGTGCTCGAGCTCGCGCTCTTCGCCGCGGCCACGGCGGCGTTCGTGTCCGTCGGCCAGCCTGTCGTGGCCGCGGTCTTCGCCGTCGCGGCAGTCGCGACGGCACTGCCCGCTCGCCGCTCCGGTGTCTGACACGGTTCGTGTCAGACACTAGGATCAGGCGCATGAGCTACTCGATCTCCTCGCTGGACGAGCTCGGGGACGGTTACGGATTCCGCAAGGTGAGGCAGCCGCTCGGCGTCACCGCCTTCGGCGTCAACGCCCTCGTCTTCCCGCCGGGCTACGAAGGGCCGAACCACTATCACGACCACCAGGACGAGCTCTACTTCGTCCACCGCGGCACCGCGATCTTCTCGTTCGACGGCGACGAGCACACCGTCGGCGAGGGCGGCATCGTCCATGTCGAGTCGACGACTCATCGGATGATCACGAACAGCGGCGACGGCGATCTCGTCCTGTTCATCGTCGGCGGCAAGGGCGGCTATGTCGAACGGGACGGCCAGGTCGTCAGCGCCGAGGACCTCGCAAAACGCCAAGCGATCAAGGAGATGGAGCGGTGAACGGCTTGATGATGGACTACCAGCTGACGCTGCCCTCGCTGCTGCTGCGGGCCGAGCAGTACAACCCGAACAAGGAGATCGTCACCCGGCTCCCGGACAAGAGCTTCCACCGGACGACCTACGCCGAGAGCTGCCGTCGCTCGCGCGCGCTCGCCGTCGCGCTGCAAGAGCTCGGGCTGGAGCGCGGCGATCGGGTCGCGACGCTCTGTTGGAACCATCATCAGCATCACGAGGCCTACCTCGGCATTCCGTGCGGCGGCTTCGTGCTCCACACGCTGAATCTTCGGCTGCACCCGAACGATCTCGCCTACATCGCGACGCATGCCGGCGATCGGGTCGTGATCGTCGACAAGGCGCTGCTGCCGCTGCTCGAGCAGTTCGTCGACCGCACCGCGATCGAGCACGTGTTCGTGGTCGAGGACTCCTACGAGGAGCTCCTCGCGGGCGCCGACGCCGATGCGTGGCGCGACCCCGAGCTGAACGAGAACGAGGCGGCGGCGATGTGCTACACGAGCGGCACGACCGGGCAGCCGAAAGGCGTCCTCTACTCGCACCGCTCGACGATGCTGCACACGCTCGGCGTCGCTGCCGGGAACCCGATGAGCCTCGGGATCTCGGAGGCGGACACGATCCTGCCGGTCGTGCCGATGTTCCATGCGAACGCCTGGGGCTATCCGTACCTCGCGACGATGATCGGCGCCAAGCTCGTCTACCCGGGCCCGCACCTCGACCCGGAGAGCCTGCTCGACGCGTTCGAGCAGGAAGGCGTCACCTGGACAGCGGGCGTCCCCACGATCTGGCTCGGCATCCTCGGCCTGCTGGATGCGAACCCGGGCAAGTGGGATCTCTCGAAGATGAAGGGCATGCTCGTCGGCGGCTCGGCCGCGCCGCGCGCCATGATCGCCGGCTTCAAGCAGCGTCACGGCATGAGCGTCGTGCACGGCTGGGGGATGACGGAGACCTCGCCCGTTGCCTCGACCGCACAGCTGCCCGGCGAGCTCAGCGAGGCCGACGAGGAGACGCAGTTCGACTACATCGCGATGCAGGGACGGCCGCTGCCGCTCGTCGAGCTGCGCAACCGCGATGCCGACGGCAACGTCCTGCCGTGGGACGGCGAGGCGATGGGCGAGCTCGAGATCCGCGGCCCCTGGGTCGCAGCAGGCTACTACGACACCCCGGAGCAGTCCGAGCGCTGGACCGAGGACGGCTGGTTCAAGACGGGCGACGTCGTCGCGATGCACCCTCGCGGCTTCATCATGATCAAGGACCGCTCGAAGGACGTGATCAAATCCGGCGGCGAGTGGATCTCCTCGGTCGAGCTGGAGAACGCGCTGATGGCTCATCCGGCGATCGCAGAGGCGGCGGTGATCGCCGTGCCCGACCCGAAATGGGACGAGCGCCCGCTCGCGGCGGTCGTGCTCCGCGAGGGCAAGACGGCGACCGCGGACGAGCTGCGCGAGTTCCTGGCGCCGAACTTCGCCAAGTGGTGGCTGCCGGAGCGGTTCGAGTTCGTCGCCGAGATCCCGAAGACGAGCGTCGGCAAGTTCCGCAAGACGGAGCTCCGCGAGATGTTCGCGCAGGAGCCGGCGACAACCACATGATCGAGACCGTCTGGCTCGACAACCCGCCGGTCAACGCCGTCGACGCCGGGATCATCGACACGCTCTGGACGGCGTTCGAGCAGCTCGCGCCGGACGTTCGCGCCGTGGTGCTCCGCGGACGGGGCGAGCGCGCCTTCTCGGCCGGCGCGGACATCAGCGGCTTCGTGGGGGGTGCCGGCGAGAACGACCGCCCGGCGGGGATCCAGCCGGTGGCGGACCTGATCGAGCAGGCTCCCGTGCCGGTCGTCGCCGCGATTCACGGCTACTGCCTCGGCGGCGGTCTCGAGATCGCGCTCGCGTGCGACTTCCGCATCGCGCAGCGCGACGCGCAGCTCGGTTTCCCCGAGGTGAACCTCGGGCTGCTCCCGGGCGGAGGGGGCACCCAGCGCGCGCCCCGCCTGATCTCGCCCGGCCGCGCCCGCTGGCTCGTCATGTCGGGGGAGCGGATTCCCGCCGAGACGGCCGAGTCGTGGGGGCTCGTCGAGTTCGTCGTCGACGATCTCGACGAGGGTGTCGCGCGCTACGTCGAGCCGCTCGCGAAGCAGAGCCCGCACGCGCTCCGCCAGATCAAGGAGCTGCTGCGAGACACGCGCGACCAGCGGAGCGACGAGCGCGAGGTGCACGCGTTCGCGGCTTGCCTCAACTCGGAAGACGGGCAGGAGGGCGTGGCCGCGTTTCTCGAGAAGCGCGCGGCCAACTGGGTCGGCCGGTGAAGGCCGTCGTCCTGCGCGAGGTCGGCGGCGACCTCACGCTCGAGAGCTGGCCCGACCCTTCGGGAAGCGTCGTCGAGGTGCGCGCGGCCGGTGTCAACTTCGCCGACGTCCTCATTCGCCGCGGTCTCTACCCGCAGGCACCCGAGCTTCCGTACGTGCTCGGCAACGAGGTCGCCGGCGAGCTCGACGGGCAACGTGTGCTCGCGCTGCCACGCGCAGCCGGTGGCTACGCGGAGCGCGTCGAGGTCGACCCGCAATGGACGTTCACCCTGCCCGACAACGCCTCGTTCGCCGCCGGCGCCTCGTTCCTCACGACCTACCTCACGGCCTACATCCCGCTTCACCACCAGGTGCGGGTCACGCCAGCGTCGACGGTGCTCGTGCATGCCGGCTCCGGTGGTGTCGGCTGTGCAGCGATCCAGCTCGCGAAGCAACTCGGTGCCAAGGTCTTCGCGACTGCGAGCTCCGACGAGAAACGCGCCTTTGCGCTCGGTGTCGGCGCAGACGAGGCGCTCGGCTACGACGAGATCGACGACCTGCGGGTCGACGTGGTCGTGGACCCGGTCGGTGGTGAGGTCTTCACGCGTTCGCTGCCGCTGCTCAATCCACTCGGTGCGATCGTTGCGATCGGGTTCGCCGGCGGGCTGTGGACGGATCCCAGCGTGCAGTGGCTCGTCGGACGCAACGCAGCGGTCGTCGGCATCTATCTCGGGCGCTTGATGAAGCTGCACCCGCAGCTCGTGCACGAGTGCGCGATCGAGCTGCTCGCGATGTGGGCCGCCGGCGAGATCGACCCGGTCGTCGGTGCGACGTTCCCGCTCGCCGACGCCGGCGCTGCGCACACGCTGATCGAGAGCCGGAAGCACGTCGGCAAGGTCGTGCTCGAGCCGTGAGAGCGCTCGTCACCGGCGGGGAGGGCGGCCTCGGGCGCGCGCTGCGCGCTCGGCTGGAGCGCGAGGGCTACGAGGTGCTCTCGCTCGACCTGACGAACGGCTTCGACGTCGGCGACCCGGCCGCCTGGGAGCGCGTCGAGCCGGTCGACCTCGCATGTCTGAACGCCGGCATCCTCACGGCGGAGACCGACCTGCGCAGCTTGTCGTACGACGACTACCGGCGGGCGGTCTCGGTCAACGTCGACGGTGTCGTCCTCGGTGTGCGCCGCCTCGCCCAGGTGATGAGCGAAGGCACGATCGTCGCGACCGCATCACTCGCGGGCCTGGTCGGCATGCCGCTCGACGCGATCTACTCGCTCACGAAGCACGCGGTGGTCGGCTTCGTGCGCAGCATCGCCCCGCAGATCGCGCCGATCAGGATCAACGCGATCTGCCCCGGCATCGCCGACACGCCCATGCTCGACAAGCACGACCAGCGTGCGATGTTCGCGGCGTCCGGCTTTCCGCTGCTGCGGCCGGACGAGGTCGCGGACGCGATGTGGCTCGCTGCCACGAGCGAGGGCAGCGGCGAGTGCTGGTTCGTCCAGCCCGGCCGTGCGCCCGCGCCGTTCCGGTTTCCGAACGTGCCGGGGCCGCGCCGCGCGGGCGAGACCGTCGGGCTGCCGCCGATCGCTAGTTGAGACTGGGGTCGAACGGCATGTCGACCATCAGCTCGAACGGGCCGCCCTTGCGCTGCAGCACCGTCCGCCACAGCTCCTCCGGGTCGTCGGCGAAGGCGTCGTCGGTCAGAGCATCGACGACGATCCACGACGCCTCCTCGAGCTCGGCCTCGAGCTGTCCGACGCCCCAGCCGGAATAGCCGGCGAACAGGCGGAGCCGGCGAATCGAGAGATCCTCCGGCTCGGACTCGGCCGGCATGAACCCGAGGCGCTCCATGATCGGTGCGGCCGCCTCGCTCACGTCGTTGAACTCGGCGAGCACCATGAACGCCTCCGGTTGCACCGGGCCGCCGACGAAGACCGGATCGGCCGCACCCGGGAGCCCGTCGAGCGCAGGCACCGCCTCCACGGCGGCGATCTCGGACGGGCGGCTCAGCACGAGGCCCATCGCACCCTCGTCGTCGTGGTGCGCGATCAGGACGACCGTCTTGCGAAAGTTCGGATCGTGCAGCGCCGGCGACGAGACGAGAAGCTTCCCCTGCAGCGAGTCGATCGACCACGTCATTGGAACTGCCACCCGTCCCCGTCGGCAAACGCACGCAGGATCCGCTTGGCGACGACCTGCCGGTGCACCTCGTCGGGCCCGTCGTAGATCCGGCCGCCGCGCGCCATCATCGCCATGTGAGCGAGCGGCGTCTCGTCGGTCAGGCCCTTCGCCCCGTGCACCTGGATCGCGCGGTCGATCACGTCGTTCATGACCTTCGCGGCGAAGAACTTGATCGCGGAGACCTCGACGCGAGCCTCGTCTCCCGCGTCGATCTTGTGCGCCGCGTCGAGCGTCATCAGACGGCACGCCTGGATCTCGACGTAGCTGTCGGCGATCCAGTTCTGCACCGTCTGCTTCCTGGCGAGCGGCTCTCCGAAGGTCTCGCGCTCGAGCGAGTAACGGCACATCAGGTCGAACGCACGCTGCATCTGCGCGAGCCACCGCATCACGTGGTGGATGCGACCGGGGCCGAGGCGCTTCTGCGCGATCAGGAAGCCGGCGCCCTCGGCGCCGAGCGTGTTCGCCACCGGCACGCGAACGCCGCTGTAGCGCACCTCGCAGTGCGTCGACCAGCCGCGGCCGGCATGGCCCATCACGGGGACCGGGCGCACGACGTCGACTCCCGGCGTGTCGACCGGGACGATGATCTGGGTCGCGCGTGCGTGCGGCGCAGCGTCCGGGTCGGTGACCGCCATCACGATCCCGAAGGCCGCGCCCTCAGCCCCTGACGAGAACCACTTGTGGCCGTCGATCACCCAGTCGTCGCCGTCGCGCACAGCGCGCGTGCGCAGCGTCGTCGGGTCCGAGCCCGGCACTTCCGGCTCGGTCATCGAGAAGAACGACCGGATCTGGCCCGCGACGAGCGGGAAGAGCCAGCGTTCCTTCTGCGCCTCGGTGCCGAACATGTGGAGGATCTCCGCGTTGCCGGCGTCCGGCGCCTGGCATCCGAAGATCAGCTGGCCCCACACGGTCAAGCCGATCTGCTCGTTCAGGTACGCGTAGTCGAGGAAGCCGGTGCCGGTGCCGCCCGCCTCTGGCGGCACGTGCGGCGCCCACAGCCCGAGCTCGCGCACCTCGTCCCGCAAGGCCGCGACGAGCGCCTCCGACGCGTCGTTCTCCTGGTCGAGGATGTGCTCGTTCGGAAGCACGCGCTCGTGCATGAAGGCGCGGACCTGCTCGAGCCGCTCGGCGGGTGGCGCAAAGCTTGAGGTGGTCATTCTCGTAGCATCGCAGAGGAGTAGCGTTCGAACCAATGCGGCTCGGCTTCTACATGGGGTATGCCCAGCCCGGCACGAATCCACTCGAGCTGCTCGAGCTGGCGCGAGAGGCGGAGACGCTGGGGTACGACTCGGCGTGGGCCGCCGAGGCGTGGGGGGTGGACGCGATCACGCCGCTCGCCTGGCTCGGGGCCCAGACGACGACCCTGAAGCTCGGCACAGCGATCATGCAGCTCCCGGGCCGCTCGCCGGCGAACGCGGCGATGACCGCCGTGACGCTCGATCTGCTCTCGGGCGGCCGGTTCCTGATGGGGCTCGGCACCTCGGGCCCGCAGGTCGTCGAGGGCTGGCACGGGCAGGAGTGGGGGAAGCCGCTCGGGAAGACGCGGGAGTACGTCGACATCGTCAGGGCGATCGTGCGCCGGGAGCGCCTGGAGCACCACGGCGACCACTACGACATCCCGCTGCAGGGTGGCACCGGCCTCGGCAAGCCGCTGAAGCTGATGGCGCGCCCGGTACGGCCGGAGATCCCGATCTACCTCGCGGCGATCGCGCCGAAGGCCGTCGAGCAGGCCTTCGAGATCGCCGACGGCTGGCTTCCGATC
Organism: uncultured Thermoleophilia bacterium; assembly: GCA_963821575.1. Lineage (GTDB taxonomy): Bacteria > Actinomycetota > Thermoleophilia > Gaiellales > Gaiellaceae > PALSA-600. The sequence continues at coordinate 250,068 of CAWGEJ010000011.1, read as the reverse complement.
TTCTGGTCGCCCGAGCAGGCGCGCGCGGTCTTCCCGCTCGCCAGAGCACGTGCAGGCTTCGACATCGCACCGTCCACGCCGGCGATCGTCACCGACGACGTCGACTCCGGGCGGGCGATGCTGAAGGAGTACTACTCGTTCTACATCGGCGGCATGGGCGCCCGCGGCAAGAACTTCTACAACGATCTCTTCACGCGCTACGGCTACGAGGCGGAGGCGAGGGAGATCCAGGATCTGTTCCTCGGAGGCAACCAGCGCGAAGCGGCGGCGAAGGTCCCCGATGCGTTTGTCGACGAGGTTGCGCTCGTCGGCTCCGTCGAGCGGATCCGCGACCGTCTCGCCGCCTGGCGGGAGAGCGGTGCGACGACGCTGCTCGTCTCGACGCGCGACGCCGCGACGCTCCGCGGGGTCGCCGAAGCGGCTAGCTGATCGTCGCGAGGGCGGTCTCCGCCAGCAGCGGCACCGCGTGCTCGAAGATCGCGGCGCGTGTGTCTTCTGTGCCGAGCTCACCGCGGATGAAGCGCCCGTAGATCGCCTCGCAGAACACCGCCGCCTTCCACAGCGCGAGCGCTTCGAACCAGGGGAGGGGCTGCACGTCTCGGCCGCTGCGCTCTTCGTAACGATCGACGAGCTGCGCCCGGGTCGGGAAGCCGGGCTCGCCCGTGACCGGTGACGAGCCGAGCGGGCTCGCGCGCCCGTCAGGCTCGGTGTAGGTCGCGAGCAGGTAGCCGACATCGGCGCGCGGGTCGCCGATCGCGCCCATCTCCCAGTCCAGGACCGCGACGATCCGCGTTGGCTTCGCGGGCGCGACCATCATGTTCCCGAGGCGGTAGTCCCCGTGCACGACCGTGGGCGGCAGCGGCTCCGGCAGGTTGCCCGCGAGCCACGCTCCGACCTGTTCGACCTGTGTCAGCTCGCGTGTCTTGTTGATCTCCCAGAGCTGAGTGAAGCGGCGCACCTGACGCTCCGGGTAGCTGCCGGGTCGCGCGAAGGCGGCGAGCTCGTCGCGCGAGACGTCGGCCGAGTGGATCTCGACGAGCGTGTCCACGAGGTCGAATCCGAGCGCCCGGCGTGCCTGGTTCGTCTCGAGACCCGGCGGCAGCACGCTCGTGATCACGTGCCCGTCGAGGTAGCGCATCACGTAGAAGGGCACGCCGAGCACGCTCTCGTCCTCGCAGACGGCGACGATCTCCGCGAGCCGAGCGAAGCCGGCGGCGCGGATCGCGTTCTGGAGGCCGGCCTCGCGCACCATGTCGTGTGCGGTGGGCGGCAGCGGGGGGCGTGGCGGGCGCCGGAGGACGAACCTGTCGTCGCCGCGCTCGATCAGGAACGTGAAGTTCGAGCCGCCGCCGTCGCCGATGCGCGTCGCGACGATCGGCCCGCTCCCGAGGCCCCGCTCGTCGAGGAAGGCCTCGACGTTCTGCTCGACGATCAGCGGAGGCTTGTCGGCCATCGCTGCGATGCTACGTCCCGTGCGCAGGCGGCTCTATCTGATGCGGCACGCGGAGGTCTCGTACGTCGGCGAGCGCGATCCCGAGGTCGTGCGGCTGACCGAGCGTGGGCTCGAGCAGGCGGCGGCCGCGCACCGCGCGCTCGACGACGTTTCGTTCGACCTGGTGGTGACGAGCGGCCTGCCGCGGACGCTCGAGACGGCGGCGGTCGTCGCCCCGGAGAGCCGGCCCGAGCAGTGGCCCGGGTTCGCCGAGTGGCGCGGCGGCCGGCTGGACGACGTTCCTCCGGACGAGCTCGAGGGGCTCTTCGTCGGGTCGCTGCAGGTCCGGGACGAGGCTGCGCGATTCCTGGGTGGGGAGTCCCTCGGCGAGGCGCTCGATCGGGTGCTGCCGGCGTTCGACGAGCTCGTTGGCCGCGAGTGGCAGACCGCGCTCGCCGTGTTCCACGGCGGTGTGAACCGCATCTTGCTGTCGCATGCGCTCGCCGGCGGCCGCACGTACTTCGGCACCTTCGAACAGGCTCCGGCGTGCATCAACGTGCTCGACCTGGGAGCAGACGGGACGTGGATCGTCCGTACGGTCAACTACATCCCGTACGACCCGCTCCATCCCTCGCGCACGACGACGATGGAGCATCTGTGGTCGGAACTGAAACCGTGGCTCGACGAGCACACGTAGCCCTTTCCGCACAGGCCGCAGCGAGACCAGTCCCGTCGCCAAACGACGTTACGGAAGTGTCACAGACTTTCCACAGGCGGCGAAATACAGCTCTGCATCACGGATCGCTTCGACCTTGCGAGTCGCGGCTCGTCGCCAAACGACGTAACGGAAGTGTCACAAACGTTCCACAGGTCGATCGACTGCCGAGGCGCCGGCGGGGAGGTGTGGGAGGTCAGCCGCTCGCGATTGCCGCGACCCCCGCGAGGGCGACGGTGATCCCCACCTTCTGGGTGCGGGTCAGGCGCTCGCCCAGGAGGACATGTGCGAGGAGGACGGTGACGACCGGATAGAGCGAGCCGAGCACCGAGACGAGCGCGAGCAGTGAATGTCCAGCCGCGAAGGCGAAGAGGACGTTCGCCGTCACGTCGGCCAGGCCGACGGCTGCGACCGGGAGGAGCCACCGACGCGGCACGCCCATCGGGGCCCGCCGCGCGGTGGCGGCCAGCGTGAGGAGCGCCAGCGACCCGATCCGCGCTCCCAACAGGGTCGACAGCGCATCACCTTGCCGGCTGCCGAGACCGAGGAAGTAGACGAAGAGGCCGAGCGCGACCGCCGCGACGACCGCGAGCGCGATTGCGCGCGCCCGCTCGGGAGCCTCTGCGCGGCGCTCCTCCACGGACGCGAGCACAGCGCCGCCGAGCGCGGCCACTGCCCCGGCGAGTGCCAGGACCGTGGGCCGTTCCCCGGTCGCGATCGAGATGGCGAACGGCAAGACCGCGCCGCAGGCGACGACGGGCGAGACGACGCTCATCGTCCCGAGCGAGAGCGCGCGATAGAACGCCGCGAGCCCCGCGCCGCCGCCGATGCCGGCGAGCACGCCGAGCACGAACGAGCGGCCGCCGACCGCGCCGTGGACGGCGGCGACTGCAGCGAGCACGACGAGCCCTGCGGCCTGCGAGACGACCGTGACGCCGAATGCCGGCAGCCGCTTGGTCAGCGTGCCGCCGGAGAAATCGGCTGCGCCCCAGACGATCGCGGAACCGAGGGCGAGGACGAGCGCGAGCGCGCTCAGGGCTAGCTCAGACGCTCCACGAGCATCGCCATCCCCTGGCCGCCGCCCACGCACATCGTCTCGAGGCCGATCGACCGGTCCATCGTCTCGAGATCGTTGAGCAGCGTGTTCATGATCCGCGCGCCGGTCATGCCGTACGGATGACCGACAGCGATCGCGCCGCCGTGCGGGTTCAGCTTGTCGCTGAACGGATCGACGCCCAGCTCGCGGCACACGGGCAGCACCTGCGCCGCGAACGCCTCGTTCAACTCCATCACGTCGACGTCGGCGATCGTCATGCCCGCCTGCGCGAGCACTTTGCGCACCGCCTCGATCGGGCCGACGCCCATGATCTCCGGCTCGACGCCGGAGACGCTCGACGCGAGGATGCGCGCGCGTGGTGCGATCCCGAGCTCGGCCGCGCGGTTCGCCGCCATGACGACGACCGCCGCCGCGCCGTCGTTCAGCGGGCAGGCGTTGCCGGCAGTCACCTTGCCGCCGGGCTTGAACGCCGGCTCGAGCGCCGCGAGCTTCTCGTAGGTCGACGTTCGGCGCGGCCCGTCGTCCACGTCGACGCCGTCGTACGGCGTGATCTCGCGGGCGAAGAACCCGGAGTCCTGCGCGGCCACGGCACGCTCCTGCGACTGCTGCGCAAACCGGTCCATCTCCTCCCGCGAGACGTTCCAGCGCTCTGCGACGTTCTCGGCGGTGAGCCCCATCGGGATGTAGACGTTCGCGATCGGCGCGTCGTCGCCGAAGAGCGCCGGATGGAGCTCCTCCTCCGACTTCGGGTACCCGCTCACCTGCGAGGTCGACTCGACGCCGCCGGCGACGAACGCCTCGCCCTCACCTGCCTTGATCGCGTGGAACGCCATGCGAATCGTCTGCAGGCTCGACGCGCAGAAGCGGTTCACCGTCGTGCCCGGCACCGTTTGCGGGAGGCCGGCCAGCAGCGCAACGCGGCGCCCCAGGTTCATCCCCTGTCGCTCCTGCGGGAAGCCGCAGCCGATCATCACGTCAACGATCTCCTCCCGCGGGAGTTGCGGCACCTGCTCGAGCGCGGCCTCGACCGCGAACGCGGCGAGGTCGTCGGGGCGGGCGTCGACGAGCGAGCCCTTGGCGGCACGGCCGATCGGCGTGCGCGCAGTTGAGACGATCACGGCGTCTGGCATCGGCCAATATTGACTGATGGATCAAATGCAGGTTGACTGACCGACCGCATGGGGGTGCTCCTCGAACTCCGGGACGTCGATGCCCGGTACGGCCAGGTGCAGGTCCTCCGAGGCGTCAGTCTCACCGTCGACGAGGGCGAGATCGTCGCGATCCTGGGCGCGAACGGAGCCGGGAAGACGACGACCCTCCGCGCGATCTCGGGCACCGTGCGGCGAACCGGGACACTCGAACTGGCCGGCAAGTCGCTGGGACGACGGGGGCCCGAGGCGACCGCGCGGCTGGGCGTCGCGCACGTGCCCGAAGGGCGCGGCACGTTCGTCGAGCTGACCGTGTGGGAGAACCTGCGGCTCGGCGCAATCGTGCGGCGCGGCTCGCTGCGCGACGACTTCCGCCGTGTGCTCGAGTACTTCCCGTGGCTCGAACAGCGCCGCAGCCAGCAGGCGGGCACGCTCTCGGGCGGCGAGCAGCAGATGCTCGCGCTCGCACGGGCGGTCATGCAGCGCCCGAGGCTGCTCCTGCTCGACGAGCCGTCGCTCGGTCTCGCTCCCCTCGTCACCGCAGAGATCTTCCGGATCGTGCGCGAGCTGAACGAGCGTGAGGGGGCCGCGGTCCTGATCGTCGAGCAGAACGCCAGAACCTCGTTGGCCACCGCGGCGCGCGCGTACGTCCTCGAGGTGGGCAAGGTCGCCTACGAAGGGGCGAGCGAAGAGCTCTCGTCGCGTGACACGATCCGCCGGAGCTACCTGGGCTACTGATGGCGACGCTGACGATCAAGCAACGAGGCCCGGTTTTCCGTCCGACGACGAGCTGGGTCGTCCCGTCGCTCCTCCTCGCGGGCTGCGTGTTCCTCGTGATCGGGTCGCTGCGAAGCTCCCTCTTCGCGCAGCAGGTGATCTCCGGTCTCGCGAACGGCGGCATCTACGCGAGCCTCGCGGTTGCGCTCGTTCTGATCTACCGCGCGACCGAAGTGATCAACTTCGCCCAGGGCGCGCTCGCGACGTTCGCGACCTACATCGCCTGGCAGTTGATGGACTGGGGGCTCACGTACTGGATCGCCTTCGTCTGCACGTTGGGCATCGCCTTCGTCGGGGGCTCCCTCGTCCAGATCGCCGCGATCAGACCCGTCGAGCGCCGCGGGAACCAGCTGACGGTGGTGATCGCATCGATCGGGCTGCTGATCCTCGTCGAAGGCTCGATCGGCTGGATCTGGGGCAACGACATCAAGTTCATGCCCACGCCGTTCCCCGCCCACATCTACCGCGTCGGCGGCGTCGCGTTCTCGAGGCAGGACATCTCGACGATCGTGATCTCGATCGCGGCGGTTCTCGTGCTGCACCTGTTGTTCCAGTTCACGAAGCTCGGCCTCGCGATGCGCGCCGCCGCCGTAAGGCCGGACGCGGCGCGCCTGGTCGGGATCCGGGTCAGCTGGATGCTCTCGCTCGGCTGGGGGCTTGCAGCGGCGCTCGGTGCGGTCGCCGGGATGATGGCGGCGGCGAGCCCGAGCGTGCTCCTGCAGCCGTCGATGATGGACGGCGTCCTCATCTACGCCTTCGCGGCCGCAGTGCTCGGCGGGCTCGAGAGCGCCGCCGGGGCGGTCGTCGGTGCGCTCGCGATCGGTGTCGTCCTCAACCTGCTCGGGAGCTACGTGAGCTGGGTCACACCGCAACTCCTGCTGCCGGCCGCGTTCGTGCTCATGCTGGTCGTGCTGCTCGTCAAACCGTCGGGGTTGTTCGGCCGTACGAGGGTGCGAAGAGTATGAGGCGGCAAGCATGAGGAGGTACTCGGTCTCGGCCGCCGGCGTCACGGCAGCCGTCGTCGTCGCGGCCGTGATCTGGCTGCTGTCGTTCACGCTCTCCGACTACCACCTCTCGACGGGGGCACTCGTCGCGGTCTTCTTCATCGCGATTCTCGGCCAGAACATCGTGACCGGGTACACCGGGCAGATCTCGATCGGCCAGGGAGCCTTCATGGCCTTCGGCGGGTACGCGACCGCCATCCTGACCCACGACCACGGCTGGAACGACCTCGCGACCCTGCCGGTCGCGGCGCTGGTCGGGTTCGCGGTCGGGATCGTCGTGGGGCTGCCCGCACTGCGCTTCCACGGCGTCTACCTGGCGCTGACGACGTTCGCGGTCGCACTCGCCGTGCCGCAGATCGCCAAGAACTACCCGAACTTCACCGGCGGGACCGAGGGACTCGCGCTGCCGACTCACACCGGCGCCTGGCTGTACCGCACGACGTGGATCGTGGCCGGGATCATCTTCGTGCTCGCGTGGCTCATCCTGCGCGGCCGAACCGGCCGAGCGTTCCGATCGGTGCGCGACAGCGAGATCGCGGCGGCATCGTCGGGGGTGAGCCTCTCGCTCTACAAGACGCTGGGTTTCGGGATCTCGGCCGCGTTCTCGGCCGTCGCCGGGTCCCTCTACGTCCTCGTCAACAACTTCGTCAACCCGGACGTCTTCGCGCTGACGCTGTCGCTGTACATCCTGATCGGGGCGGTTGTCGGCGGTCTCGGCTCCCTCTGGGGAGTGATCGTGGGCGCGATCTTCGTCGAACTGCTCCCGATCGGCCTAACCTCCACCCACGTCAGTTCGTCGCAAGCGGTACCGGTGATTTTTGGAGCCGTTGTCATCGCAGTGATGGCCCTGCTACCCCTGGGCGCGGCCAACCTATTGCGTTTCTTGCATTTCGGATCCCACATGGGTCAGAGTTCAGACCATTCCCTAGGCACGGAGGGCAGATGACTAGAAGGTTGAACGGAGCGCTCGCGCTCGCAGTGCTGGTGCTCGCCGCGGTTGTCGCCTCGACGGCGTTCGCCGCGGCCTCCGCGACCCCAGGCGTCACGTCGAAGACGATCACGATCGGCGGGACGTTCCCGCTGACCGGGCCCGCCGCGCTGTACAGCGTGATCCCGAAGGCCGAGGCCGCGTACTTCTCGTACGTCAACGCCCACGGCGGCGTCAACAAGCGCCAGATCGTCTTCAAGTACTACGACGACGGGTACAACCCGGCGAACACGGTGCCGATGACGAAGAAGCTCGTGGAGCAGGACAAGGTCTTCGCGGTCTACGGAAGCCTCGGCACGGCGCCGACGCTCGCGACGCGCGACTACCTGAACCAGAAGAAGGTCCCGCAGGTGCTCGTCGCCACCGGTGACTCGTACTGGGGCCTCCAGTTCAAGAAGTATCCGTGGACGATGGGCTTCCAGCCCGACTATCCGGGCGAGTCGCGGGTCTACGGCCAGTTCATCAAGGACAAGGTTCCGCAGGCGAAGATCGGCGTCCTCATGCAGGACGATGCCTACGGCCAGAACTACTACAACGGGCTCGTCCAGGGCCTCGGTGATGCGAAGTCGAAGATCGTCGACGTCGAGAAGTACGACGCGACCTCGACCGACGTGAGCCAGCAGGTCGTGAAGCTGAAGGCGGCGGGGGCGAACGTGTTCGCGCTCTTCGCACTTCCGACGCAGACGATCACCGCTCTCGTCGTCGCCACCAAGGTCGGCTGGCAGCCGACGACGTTCATCAACAACGTCTCCGCGTCGCCGCTCTTCATGGGCCTCGCGCAGAAGAGCGGTGCCAACGTCCAGGGTGACATCTCCGCGACCTACGTCAACGACGTGTGGAACAACCCGGACACGCCGTCGGCCAAGCTGTACAAGGCGATCATCGCCAAGTACGACAGCGGTGCCGATCCGCTCGACGCGAACGTGCTCTACGGCGTCGCGAGCGCGTGGACGATGGTCCAGGCACTCAAGACGGCCGGGACGAACCCGACCCGGTCGGGTCTCATGACCGCGTTGACGCACATGAACCAGGTGAACCCGTTCCTCTACCCGGGCGTCAAGATGGTCACGACGCCCACGGAGCGGTTCCCCATCGACCAGCAGATCCTCGAGCAGTACAAGGGGACCGGCTGGCAGCCCTTCGGGCACATCTTCTCGAAGGCTCGGTAGGACAGCTCGCGGCCGGAGGCGGTGCCATGCGCACCGCCTCCGGCACGTCATCTACCGTCCCGGCATGGTCGAGGAGCTCGAGAGCGGTATCCATCGCGTCACCTTCGACCTGCCGTTCGGCCTCGACCACGTCCACTGCTATTTCCTGCGCTCCTCGAGCGGCGGGTGGATCCTCGTCGACACGGGCCTCGGCACCCGGGACCCCGAGGCACGCTGGCGTCCGGTGCTCGACGAGCTCGACGCGCCGGTCGAGCGGATCGTCGTCACCCACATGCATCCGGACCACGTGGGGGGCGCCGCCGACGCAGCCGGTGTGACCGGCGCTGCGGTCTGGCAGGGGCGCGAGGACTACGCGCAGTGCGTGCAAGCGTGGGGGAACCGCGACCCCGAGCGGTTCATCGCCTACTGGGAGAGCCACGGCATCCCCCCGAGCCAGGTGCACGGCATCGCGCGGGAGTCGGACCGGCTCAACTCCGCGATCCACTGGGTGCTGGGCCCGGAGCTGCTCGATGCGGGCGACGAGATCGACGGCTGGCGCGTCGAGGTGCTGCGCGGCCACGCCGACGGCCACATCGTCCTCGTGCGGGACGGCGTGCTGATCGCGGGCGACGTGATTCTCGTCGGGATCACCCCGACGATCGGCCTCTATCCGAACTCGCGGCCGGATCCGCTCGGCGACTACTTCGAGACACTCGATCGGATCGAAGAGCTCGCGCCGCGCGTCGCCTACAGCGGGCACAAGGCCACGGTCGTCGACCCGGCCGGCCGCGCCCGCGAGATCCGCGCGCATCACCATGACCGGCTGGACCGCACCGCGGAGGCCTTGAACGGTGAGCCGCGCTCGGCGTACGAGGTGTCCCTCTCGCTCTTCGAGGCCGAGCTCTCGACCACGCTCCGCCGCTTCGCCACGGCCGAGGCGCTCGCGCATCTCGAGCGGCTCGTGCACGAGGGCCGCGCGGAGCGCGCGGGCTCCGGCTACGTCGTGCCCGCCTGATCGAGGCGGATACCATTGCCACATGGAGCCGCTTCGGATCGGCATTCTCGCCGTGCAGGGCAACTTTCGCGAGCACGCCCAGATGCTGCGCCGCCTCGGCGCCGAGGCGGTCGAGGTGCGCAAGCCGGAGCAGCTCGACGGGCTCGACGGGCTGATCATTCCGGGCGGCGAGTCCACGACCTTCACGCGGCTGATGCACCTGTACGGCCTCGACGACGCGGTCCGGCGCTTCGAGGGTGCGGTGTTCGGCACCTGCGCCGGGATGATCGTCCTCGACCGCAATCATCTGGGGCTCGTCGATCTCGCGGTCCGCCGCAATGCGTTCGGCCGGCAGGTCGCGTCGTTCGAGACCGATCTCGACGTCGTCGGTGCAAGACACACCGGTGCGGGCGGTCTTCATCCGCGCACCGTGGGTGGAGGCGGTCGGGCCGGGTGTCGAGGTGCTCGCGGAGGTCGACGGCCGGCCGGTCTTCGCCCGCGAGGGCAGGTTCCTCGTCGCGGCCTTCCATCCCGAGTTGACCGACGACACGCGCGTGCACCGCCAGTTCTTGGAGCTCGTCAGGGAGGAGCAGAGTGTCCGGGCATAGCAAGTGGTCGTCGATCAAGCACAAGAAGGGCGCTGCCGACGCCAAGCGAGGCAAGCTCTTCTCGAAGCTCTCGCGCGCGATCATCGTCGCGGCGAAGGAGGGGGGAGGCGATCCGGCCAACAACCTCGCACTGCAGAACGCGATCGAGAAGGCGAAGTCGTATTCGATGCCGAAGGACAACATCGACCGGGCGATCGCAAAGGGCTCGGGCGCCGACGCCGACGCCGATGCGTTCGAAACGATCGTCTACGAGGGGTACGGACCGGAAGGCGTCGCGGTGATCGTCGAGGCGCTCACCGACAACCGCAACCGGACGGCTGCCGACGTGCGCCACCTCTTTGCGAAGAACGGCGGCAATCTCGGAGCGACGGGTGCGGTCGCCTGGCAGTTCGACCGCCGCGGCGTGGTGGTCGTGCCGGCCGAGGGCGTCGACGACGAGGAGCTCCTGCTGGTCGCGGCCGACGGCGGAGCCGACGACCTCGAGCGTGACGGCGACACGTTCCACGTGACCTCCGCACCGGAGTCGCTCGCCACTGTGCGCGAGGCGATCGAGTCGGCCGGCTTCGCGGTCGACTCGGCGGAGCTGATGCTCGTCCCCAAGACGACCGTGGCGGTGGACGACGAGGCGAAGGCGCGTCAGGTGATGCGGTTGATCGACGAGCTCGAGGACAACGACGACGTCCAGGACGTCTACGCGAACTTCGACATCCCCGAGCAGGTGCTCGAAGCCGTCGCGGGTTAGTCGGCGTTCGGTCCGATGGTTTCCTCGACGCGCGGCGGGGCGTAGAGTCCGGCTCGAGCCCCCGAACGAAAGGAAACGGTCATGCCGGAGTACGCACGCGTCGTTACGTTCGAAGCAGACGAGGCAGCGCTCGATGCGCTGGTCAGCGAGATCAACTCTGCCGGCACTGCGCCCGAGGGCGTGCCCGCCACTCGGATCACCGTCCTTGCAGACCGGGCCGCCGGCCAGGTCGTCGTGGCGACGCGCTTCGCCTCCGAGGCGGATCTGAACCAGGGCGCGGCGGCGCTCGAAGCCATGAGCCCGCCTCCCGCGGGGAGCATTCGCCGGGTCTCCGTCGAGTCGTACGAGGTGGTGCTCGAGCGGCAAGCGTAGTCGCCGCTCTCCCGCCCGCAGGAACGTCCGGGGCGGTGCCTAACGTGTCCTCGTGAAGGTTCTCGGCATCGACCCAGGGACGGCAGCGTGCGGGTACGGAATCGTCCACGAAAGCGGCGGGCGCCTCAGGGCCACGTGCCACGGGTGGTGGCAAACCTCGCCGCGCGATCGCCTGGAGGCACGCCTGCTCACGATCTTCACGGGCGTCCAGGAACTGATCGCGGAGCACGCTCCGGATGCCGTCGCCCTGGAGGAGTCGTACGTCGGCGCAGACGCCCGCATCGCACTCTCCGTCGGACAGGCACGGGGAGCCGTGCTCGTCGCCGCGTCGTCCGCCGGCGTCGCGTGCGCTGAGTATGCGCCCGCGCGTGTGAAGCAGGCGGTCTGTGGCTACGGCCGTGCCGACAAGCAGCAGGTGGGGAAGATGGTGAAGGCGATTCTCGGGCTCGACGAGGTGCCGGCGCCGAACCACGCCGCCGACGCGCTCGCGGTTGCCATCTGCCACGCACTCGTCCCGCCGCTGATGAGGATGTCCGCATGATCGCCCGCCTCCGCGGGCGGATCGCGGGTCGCGCAGGGCAGGGCCTCGTGGTCGACGTCAACGGCGTCGGGTATCTGGTCAGCGCGACACCGTCCGTGCAGCGGCTGGGCGACGGCGAGATCACGATCGAGATCCACACGGTCGTGCGTGAGGACGCGCTCGCGCTCTACGGCTTTGCCACGGGGGAGGAGCGCGAGCTGTTCGAGCTCCTGCTCGGCGTGTCGGGCGTCGGCCCGAAGGTCGCGCTCGCGATCGTCTCCGGCTCGACACCGGTCGAGTTGCGCCGCGCGATCGCGCGCGACGACGTGAAGCGATTCCAGGCGATCCCCGGTATCGGGTTGAAGACGGCGCAGCGCGTCGTGCTCGAGCTGAAGGAGAAGCTTGCCCCCGTCGCTGACGCGACGGCGGCTAGTGAGGAACTCGTTGCGCGGGACGCACTGGTCGGGCTCGGGTGGACGCTGCTCGACGCCGAGCGTGCGCTTGCCGACGTGGATCCCGAGCTGCTCAGTCGAGGAGCAAGTGCGCGCAGTCCTGCGGAGGGCTGCATGAGCGAGCTGCTAGCCGCCGTCCTGCAGGACGGCGGCGAGGAGGAGCTCGAGCGGTCGCTGCGCCCGCGCGACCTGGCGGACTTCGTCGGCCAGGAGCGAGTCAAGGAGCAACTGTCGATCGCGCTCGAGGCCGCGAAGGCGCGCGGTGAGGCGCTCGACCACGTTCTGCTCGCCGGGCCGCCCGGCCTCGGCAAGACGTCGCTCGCCCAGATCGTGCGCAACGAGCTCGGGGTCGGCATCAGGCAGGTCGCCGGTCCCGCCCTCGAGCGCAAGGGCGACATCGCCGCGATCCTCACCGCCCTCGAGCCGAAGGACGTGCTGTTCGTCGACGAGATCCACCGGCTGAACCGTGCTGCCGAGGAGATCCTCTACCCCGCGCTCGAGGACTTTCGCCTCGACATCATCGTCGGGCAAGGCCCTGCCGCCCGCACGCTCACCCTCGATCTGCCGCCGTTCACGCTGATCGGGGCGACCACGCGCACCGGCCTCCTGACGACACCGCTCCGCGACCGGTTCGGGCTGACGTTCCGGCTCGACCTGTACACGCCGCTCGAGCTCGCAGCGATCGTGCGCCGGTCGGCGTCGATCCTGGACGTGGAGATCGCCGACGATGCCGCCGAGCTCGTCGCAGGCCGCTCCCGAGGCACCCCTCGCATCGCCAACCGCATCCTCCGGCGCGTGCGCGACGTGGCCGAGGTGCGTCACCAGGGGAAGGTCACCACCGAGATCGCCGAGGAGGCGCTGACGCTGCTCGAGGTCGACGGCGCCGGTCTCGAGCGGTTCGACCGTGAGCTCCTTCGCTGCGTGGTCGAGAAGTTCGGCGGCGGGCCGGTCGGCCTCTCCACGCTGGCCGTCGCCCTGGGCGAGGAACCGGAGACGATCGAGGACGTCTACGAGCCGTTCCTGTTGCAGCTCGGCTTCCTGCAGCGCACTCCGCGCGGTCGCATCGTCACCGAGCTCGGCCGCGCCCATCTCGGTGCGCGCTCCGAGCCGTCAAGGCTGTTCTAGGCTTCCGCGATGGCCGTGACCCCGCCTCTGGCCGACGCTGCAGCCGCTGCGGTCGGCGCGCGCGATCTGTTCGTCCTGCGCCGCGTCACCGGCAACCGGTTCGTGCATTTCGGAGGCAGCGGGCGCGGCGCCGGCTGGGCCGGGCTGATCGAGGTGACGAGCGACGAGGAAGCGACGCTGGCCGAGGCTCTGACGACGGGCAGTCCGGTTCGACTCGCCTACGGCGGCAAGGAGCTGGTCTTCGGCCCGTACTACGCGCAGGCGGCCGCGTTCGTCCCGGTGACGAGCGACGTCGTCGTCGTCTTCGGCGTTGCGGACGGCACGCTCGACGGCGCCGACGACGACGCGCTCTCGTCCGCGGCCGCCATGGCTGCCGACGCCGTGGAGTCGGTGACGCCCGCCAAGCGCCTTGCCGACGAGCTCGAGGAGCTCGAGGCAGTGCGTACCGCCGCGACGGTGGCGGGAGACGACGTGGAGTCGCTGATGCGGACGCTCGGATTGATCGCTGCGGAATCGCTGTCGTGCGAGGTGGCCGCCCTGTACCTGGACGACGGCGAGCGGCTCGTCGTCGTCGACCGCGGCTGGAAGCTGGGCTCGCCGCTCGGCCGGGTCACTGCGGCGTTGCAGAGCGTGCTCGAGGAAGGGCGCTTCCCGTATTGCGTCCAGGACGCCGGCATCGTGCCGCTTCCTGCCCCGCTCGACGAGGAGCGCGGGATCCGGTCCTACTACCTCCTCGAGCTGCACGGGGTCGCGCGCGGCGTCCTGCTCGTCTCGCACACCGACGCGGGACCGCGCGGGTTCACGCTCCTCTGCCGGCGTCTCGGCCTGCGGCTCGCCGACGTCGCATCGGCTCAGCTGGGTGTCGCACTGACGCGGGAGTGGTGCTCGAGAGAGGCCGATCGGCTGCACGCCGAGTTCGGGAAGCTCGACGCTTCCTGAAGCGAGCCGGTGCGGCCCCGCCGTCTCGTCAGGCGAACAGCTGCCAGTGCCCCTCGGAGACAACGTCGACGTTGCCGTCGACCACTCTGATGGCGGTGTCGTCGTCGATCGCGTAGGCCGGATTCGACAGGCCGGCGGCCCACTGTTCTGCGGCTGCCATGGTGTTCTCCGGCAGATCCGGATGATCCACGTGCGGGAAGATCGAGAAGTCGACGATCCCCAGGGCTCTGTCCCCACCGTCGGGCGGGCTCCAGACCTTGAAGTCCTCGCCGATCCGAGGTGTCATCACCATGCTCCCGGCGCTCAAGCCGACCCAGACCGCGCCCAGCGAGGGCACGAGGTCGGCCAGCCCCGACTCCCGCATGTGGTGGGCCAGGTACAGGGAATCCCCGCCGTTCACGAGCAGGACGTCGACCTCCTCGACCAGGGGGACCCAAGCGTCGCGTTCGAGCGTGGGCAGTGCCGTGAGCTCGAGCACTCCCAGTGACTTCCACCCCAGTTCGCACATCGGCGTCGTGGCTTGTCCGGTGATGAAGCGGTACGCCCCGCGAATCCCGCGCGGGGCGTGCCCGTACGACGCGGTGGGAATGCAGAGCGCGTCGCAGTCGCCGATCGGCTTCCCCAACAGCTCGAGCATCGCGTCGTTGATGCTCGGGTTCTTGATGCCGGCGGAGGTGAGAAGAAACTTCATGGGTGCTCCTTCGCTCGCGGTGTATGCGTGGCTGTCGTCAAAGAGACTCGGCGGAGGCGCGCAAGTCATCGCTCGCCGACGAGACCGGCAAGTCGTGGCGCGCCGGCCGTCGTCGGGTGAGGCGACCGACGTACGGCGCGACCAGCAGAGCCATCACGTCAAACCAGACATAGCCCGAGGCGACACCTGACGGAGGATTGCCGTCGGGAATGCCGAGACCGGGGAGCTCGCGTGCCCAGCGCCAGGTGCCGATGGCGGTTCCGTACAGCTCGAGCGAGGCGACGACGAGGAACACACCCGCGTAGACCGCCCGGTTGCGCCCGCGCCAGAGGAAGAGCAGCAGCAGCGGCACGCCGATCGCCCCTGCGACATCTCGGCGCGGCAGGACGAGTCAGTCCGAGCACGCCCCAGGTGGCGGCGGCGACCGCCGCCGTCCCGACGAGCACGCGTGTGTGCCGTCGCAATGCGAACGCCACCGACAGCCCGGTGAGGTAGACGAGCCCGTGCGCGGGCGGCACGAAGAGCGGCAGGTTGTGCAGCCGGTAGTGGTAGACGCCCCAGATCAGCGAGCCCGTCACCTCGCCGATGGTCGCGAACGCGACGACGGCCAGCGCCTGCATCCGCCGCTCGCCCGATGCACGCACGAGCGCCGCTCCGAGCACGACCCAGGTGACCACTCCGAGCGCGAGCTGCTCGGGATACGTCGCGTAGTGGTCGAGCGCGAGCAGCAGCGCCAGAAAGGCGCAACCGCCTACTGCCGGAACTGCAGCTCGTGCCACGACGGCACCGGTGCGAGCTCGAGCAGGGGCCGGCCGCCGCCGCCCGGATGCTGGTACGCGAACTCCGCCTCGCTCTCGTCCCAGACGACCTCGAGCGCCCCGCGCTTCACCTGATGGTCGAGCCAGGCACCGCGGAAGATCAGCTTGCGCAGCCAGTAGACGAGTGACTCGCCGTCGACGAGCGACACGCGCTCCCAGTTGCGGACGAGGTAGCGGCCGAGTCGCGAGCTCGGCGCCTCGACCACTCCCTGTGCGGCCAGCGAGACGAGGTCTGCGGTCTCGTCCTCGTCGAGCTCGGGGCTCTCCACGACGCCGAGCTTGACGGCCGCCGCGACGACTCGCCCTTCGAAGTCCGTGCCGCTGAACGAGAATCGGTAGCCGAGGAACTCGACGACGTAGTCGCTGCCGGAGCTGTAGTTCGAATCTGGCGGTGGGAGCGATTCGGGCACGATCCCATGGTAGTGAACGTCCTCGCCGCCACATCCAGCTGGGAGCGCCTCGTCATCTGGCTACCGGCGCTGATCGTCGGGATCGGCATCCTCGGCGCTGTGCTGATCCTCCTCGGCCGGGCCTTCGCGGCGACGGTGCGCGAGTCGGGACACCCAAAGTGGGTCTACGGCGGCCTGGTCGCGCTCGTCGCCGTTGTGGCTGTTCTGACCTGGCTCGGCGTCTCGCTGCCTAGAGAATGACCACAGGTGTCCCGACGCGGACGTGCTCGAAGAGCCACTCCGCGTCGGGGACGTGCATCCGGATGCAGCCGTGCGAGGCGCTGTAGCCGATCGACGTCGGGGCGTCGGTGCCGTGGATGCCGACGCCCGGGGCGTTCAACCCCATCCAGCGCGTGCCGAGTGGGTTCGAGGGGCCGGGCGGCACGGGCTTGAGGCCCTTGGCCCAGGCGTCGTAGGTAGGCGGGTACCACCATGGATCGCGCTGCTTGTCCATGATCCGCCAAAGGCCGGCGGGAGTCGGGTAGATCGCCTGTCCGGTCGCGACCGGGAACGTGCGCACGAGCTTGCGCCCGTTGTAGAGCCGGAGCGTGTTCGTTGTCCGCGTCACCACGATCACGGGCCCGAAGTGCGCCACCGTCCGCAGCGGCGTGACCGGGTGGGTGACGAGCTGCAGCGGAGCGCGCGTGCCGTCGCCGAGCAGGCGGCCGACCGCGGCCCGCGTCGCGGTCACGTCGACCTCGACGCCCGGCCTGGCGGGCGTGAACTGGGGGCCTGCCGATGTTGCACCGGTCACGCGGGCGGCGACGGCCGGCCGGTCGACGCGCGTTGCGATGCCGTCGACGATGCGCGCCGCCTGTGCACGCGAATACCGCACCGGAATCGCGATGCGGCTCCGCGGAGTGGCCGCCAGCGCCGAGCTGACCGCCGCATCGACGTCGATCGCGGTGCCGATCTGAGCGGGGTCGATCGTCGTCTGCAGCGTGTCGTACGCGATCGTCACGGGGCGCGCGAAGGCGGCGTCGACCGCGGCGCGCGCGGGCTCGGCACTCAACCCACCGACGTGCACGCCGGCGACGGTGACCCCCGGTGCGATCGTGTGCGTTCGTTCGGAGGCAGGGGCAGCCGCGCAGGCCAACCCTGCGGCGGCGACGATCGCGGCCAGCGTCCGAAGCACGAGTGCCTGCAATTCAAGCAGTTTCCAGGGGTTCTGTCCGATCGCGCCCGTACCGTCGCGAGGACATGGCATCTGGAACCTGGCAGCTCGAACCATGCTCGTACGCCCGCAGCCGGGAGCTCGCGGAGACGCTCGAGCTCGACGAGGTGACCGCATCCGTGCTCGTCCGGCGCGGCTACGGCGACCCCGCCGACGCGCGGCGGTTCCTCGAGGGTGCACTTCCCGGGCACGATCCATTCGCGCTCGGGGACATGCGCGAAGCAGTCGAGGCGATCACCGCCGCTGTCGGCTCCGGCAAGCGGATCTGTGTGCACGGCGACTACGACGCCGACGGGATCTGCGCGACCGCGCTCGCCGTCCTGCTGTTGCGTGAGTTGAACGCAGACGTGGCGTGGCACCTGCCCTCGCGGTTCGAGGAAGGGTACGGGCTGAACGCGGACACGCTCACACGGCTCGCGGAGGAGGGGTTCGACCTCGTCCTGACGGTCGACTGCGGCATCACCGCGGTCGCGGAGGTCGAGCACGCACGCTCGCTCGGCCTGCAGGTCGTCGTCACCGACCACCACCGGCCCGCCGAGGAGTTCCCCGCCTGTCCGGTCGTGGCGCCGCTCAAGGGCGACTATCCGTTCGCCGGCCTCTGCGGGACCGGCGTCGTCTGGAAGCTCGCGCAGGCGCTCCTCGGCGCCGAGCATCCCTTTCTCGAGCGGCACCTCGACGTCGTCGCACTGGCGACCGTCGCCGACGTCGTGCCGCTCGTCGACGAGAACCGTGCGCTCGCGCTGCTCGGCCTCCGACGGCTCGCACAGACACAGAAGCCCGGGTTGCGCGCGTTGATGCGGGTGGGGCACGTCGACCCGGCCGCGATCGACGAGTCGTCGATCGGGTTCCGGCTCGCCCCACGGATCAACGCCTCGGGCCGGCTCTGCCGCCCCGAGGCGGCGCTCACGCTCCTCCTCACCGACGACGACCGCGAGGCCATGAAGCTCGCGGAGGAGCTCGAGTCGTTGAACCGCGAGCGGCAGGCGATCGAGGAGCGGATCCTGCGCGAGGCGGTCGCCGAGGTCGAGTCCTGGCCGGAGGCGCGGCGGCGCCGACGCGGCTATGTCGTCGCCGGCGACGGCTGGCACGAAGGCGTGATCGGGATCGTGGCGTCGCGGCTCGTCGAGCGCTACAACCGGCCGGTCGTGATGATCGCCGGGACGGACGGCAGCTGGAAAGGCTCCGGACGCTCGGTGCCGGCCTTCGACCTGCACGCCGCCCTCGGCGCGTGCGCGGCCGAGCTCGAGCGCTTCGGCGGCCATCGCGCAGCAGCCGGTCTGACGATCGCCGGTGATCGCATCGACGCCTTCGCAACAGCGTTCGCCGCCTACGCCGACGCAACGCTCACCGAGGACGACCTGCGCCCGGTGATCCGCGTCGACGCGATCGTGAGCGGCGCGAAACTGAACCTCGAGCTCGCAGCCGAGCTTGGCCGCCTGGCCCCGTTCGGGCTGGGCAACCCCGGTGTCGTCCTGCTCGTCGACGGGTGCGAGCTCGCCGATCTCTCGACCGTCGGCGACGGCAAGCACCTGCGCTTCCGGGTGCGTCAGCGGGGCCGCGATTCAGGCTCGGCGATCGCCTTCGGCATGGGCGCACAGCTCGACCGGCTCAGCCGCGAGGGGCGCTACGACGTCGCGTTTCGCCTGCAGGAGAATCACTGGAACGGGGTATCGTCGCCGCAGCTCGTCGTGCGGCGCGTCTTCGACGCGCCCGACGGGTTCGTGGAGCTCCGCGACTGGCTCGCCGCCCAGTGGCGGGCAGGTGAGGCGGCCTGGACGCCGCAGGCGCGTCTCATCTTCGAGGAGCTCGAACTGGCTGAAGGCGCGCACCGGAGCCTGCTCGAGTCGCCGACGTTCAGAATGCTGCTCGAAGAGAAGCCCGCGCTCGCCGCGGCCGCCTGAGCCGTTCGATCCCGACGGCTAGCTGCGGAGCATGATGCGCGTGCTGCCGCGCGAGCGGAGGCCGGGACGCGCGCTCACGTCGTCGAGCGCACGCAGCATGCGCGCGATCTGGATCAGCTTCTTCGTCTGCCGCCGACGCTTGAACACGGGTCCTCCTGCTTCATCGGCAGAAAGGCGATTCCTCCTGAGGGGGCACAGATCCCTCGGAAGAGCGGGGGTACACTGGATCGATGGCCGTTCTGGAACGCCATCAAGACCTCGTCGACGAGCTGATCGCCGAAGTCGAGGCGTACAAGCCCGACGTCGACCGCGAGCTCCTGACGCGGGCGTTTCAGTTCGCCGCCGACGCGCACGCCGGCCAGGTGCGGCAGTCCGGCCAGGAGTTCATCTACCACCCCTGGGGGGCGGCGAAGATTCTCGCCGGGCTGCAGCTCGACGAGGCGACGCTCTCCGCGGCGCTCCTGCACGACGTCGTCGAGGACACCGACAAGGACATCGAGGAGATCCGGTCGGAGTTCGGCGACGAGATCGGCCAGCTCGTCGAGGGCGTCACGAAGCTGACCCGGGTCCAGTTCCAGAGCCGCGAGCACGCCGAGGCCGAGAACTACCGCAAGTTGATCGTCGCGATGGCGGAGGACCTGCGCGTGATCCTGATCAAGCTCGCTGACCGCCTGCACAACCTGCGGACGATCGAGTACCTCGGCAAGCAGAAGCAGCTGCAGAAGGCACGCGAGACGCTCGAGGTCTATGCGCCGCTCGCCCATCGCCTCGGCATCCATGCGCTCAAGTGGGAGCTCGAGGATCTCGCGTTCCAGACGCTGCACCCGCGCAAGTACGAGGAGATCAAGCAGATGGTCGCCGAGCGGCGCACCGACCGCGAAGAGCACGTGCGCGAGGCGGCCGTCGTCCTGCAGAAGGAGCTCGACAAGGTCGACATCCCGGCGGAGATCTCCGGCCGCGCGAAGCACTTCTACTCGATCTACGACAAGATGGCCAAGAAGGGCCGCGAGTTCAACGAGATCTACGACCTCACGGCGATGCGCGTGATCGTGGAGCGCGGCGCCGACGAGGGGACACGCGACTGCTACGGCGCCCTAGGCCTCATCCACTCGCTGTGGAAGCCGATGCCCGGTCGTTTCAAGGACTTCGTCGCGATGCCGAAGTTCAACGGCTACCGCGCCCTCCACACGACGGTGATCGGGCCGCAGGGCCGGCCGCTCGAGATCCAGGTGCGAACGCGGGAGATGCACGAGACGGCCGAGTACGGGGTCGCCGCGCACTGGCTCTACAAGCGCGGCAAGAAGGACAAGGACGCCGAGTGGGTGGCGTGGGTCAAGCAGCTGATGGACGAGGGGACGACCGACGAGGCGGATCCCCGGGAGTTCATGAAGACGTTCCGTACCGACCTCTTCGACGAAGAGGTCCACGTCTTCACGCCGAAGGGCCAGGTCAAGACACTGCCGGCCGGCGCAACGCCGATCGACTTCGCCTATGCGGTGCACACGGACGTCGGCCATCGCACGGTCGGCGCGAAGATCAACGGGCGCATCGTCCCGCTGCACTACACGCTGAAGAACGGCGACTTCGTCGAGATCCTCACCTCGAAGCAGGGACGCGGTCCGTCGCGGGACTGGATGTCGCTCGCGAAGAGCTCGCGCGCGCGGAACAAGATCCGGCAGTGGTTCTCGCGTGAGACGCGGGAGGACGCCGAGCACAAGGGCCGCGAGGCGCTCGAGCAGGCGCTGAAGGCGCAGAACCTGCCGTACGCAAAGCTGCGCGGCTCGGCGACGCTCGCGCAGGTGATCCGTGAGACCGGGTTCAAGAAGGCGGAGGACTTCTACCTGGCGCTCGGCTCGGGGAAGCTCCAGCCCGGCGCGATCGTCAACAAGGTCGTCCAGCGGCTGAAGACCGAGCAGGTCGCCGAGGAGGCGCCGGTCGTCACCAAGGCGCCGAAGACGCAGCCCGTCTCCGGCTCCGACATGGGCGTCGTCGTGCCCGGCGTCACCGACGTCCTCGTGCGCCTGGCGAAGTGCTGCACTCCGGTGCCGGGCGACCCGATCGTCGGGTACATCTCGATGGGCAAGGGCATCACCATCCACCGCGACGACTGCCCGAACGTGAAGGCGCTGCGTCGCAGCCCCGAGCGGTTCACGCCGGTCGACTGGGACGGCGCCGCCTCGGCGAAGAGCTTCCGCGTCCAGATCGCTGTCGACTCGTGGGACCGCCCGCGCCTGCTCGAGGACGTGGCGCGGACGTTCGCCGAGCACGGCGCGAACATCGTCGGCTACGGCGGCGTCGTCGAGGACCAGCTCGCGAAGAACTGGTACACGGCCGAGGTCGGCGACGTGAAGGGACTGCGCACCCTTCTGACGGCGCTGCGCAACCTGGACGCCGTGTTCGACGCGTATCGCGTCACTCCATCGTGAGCCGGGTTCATCCGGTTGCGGCCGCCGGCTTCGCGAGAGGCGCGGACGTCTACGAACGCGCCCGCCCGTCGTACCCGCCGGAAGCCGTTGCGTGGCTCGTCGAGCATGCCGGCCTCGCGCCGGGGCGGGTCGTGGTCGATGTCGGCGCGGGCACGGGCAAGCTGACCCGCCTGCTCGTCCCGACGCGCGCGCGGGTGATCGCCGTCGAGCCCGTCGCCGAGATGCGCGCGAAGCTCACCGAGACGACGCCGGACGCCGAGGCGCTCGACGGAACGGCCGAGTCGTTGCCGCTTCCCGAGGCCTCGGCCGACGCGGTCACCGTTGCACAGGCGTTTCACTGGTTCGACCACGACGCCGCACTGGCCGAGTTTCGGCGCGTGCTGCGGCCGGGCGGTTCGCTCATCCTCGTCTGGAACAGCCGCGATCTGGACGATCCGCTGCAGGCCGACATCGAGCAGCTGCTCCGGCCGTTGCGCGGCCCGGTCACCCTGCAGTACGAGGGAGCGTGGCGTCGCGCCCTCGAGCGCTCGCCGCTCTTCGGCTCCCGCAAGGACGCGGTCTTCCGGCTCGACCATTGGTCGACCGCAGACGACGTCTGTGACCGGGTTGCGTCGACGTCGTTCGTGGCGGCGATGCCTGGCCAGGAACGCGAGGAGCTGCTCGAGCGCGTGCGGGCGCTGGTCGGCGCACGCCCCGAGCCGTTTCCGTTTCGCTACCAGACCGACGTCCATGCCTTCACTCGATCGAGTGATCGAGGTGGTTTTCGCCGGGGTACCTCGATCGAGGGATAGGCTCCGCGCCGGGCGTCAGCCGTGCTGCTCGAGCGCCTTGATCTGCTCTCGGAACGCCCCCGGCACGGGAACCGCCTTGCGCTCGTCGAGGGCGATGCAGACCAGTGTCGCCTTCGCAGTCGCCATCAGCCGGTCGGCGGCGTCGTCGTCGATGCGGTAGGCGGCGTGGTCGTAGGTGATGCTCGTCGTGCCGATCCGCTCGACGCGGACGAAGATCTCGAGCAGGTCGTCGAATCGCGCGCCGGCGACGTACTCCACCGTCACCGCCCGCATGGCGAAGTCGACGCCGCCGAGGTGCACACGGCCGAGGTGCCGGTGGTACTCCGTCCGCGCGACGTCGAAGTAGGGCATGTAGCGGCCGTAGTAGACGACTCCTTGCGCATCGGTCTCGGAGAACCCGACGCGCTGGTAGGCCGCGTACCGGTACGGCGGCTTTCGGTCGGTCGCGTGCCCGAGCTCGATCACGTCAATCGCCGCGGATGACTGCGAGGACCTCGTCGCGCTTCTCGTCCATCTGCTCCGGCGAGCTCGCCTCGAGGTTCAGGCGGAGCAGCGGCTCGGTGTTGGACGGGCGCACGTTGAAGTGCCAGTCGTCGAAGTCGACGGAGAGGCCGTCGAGGTGCGTGACGCGGCCGTCGGCGCCAAAGCGCTCCTCGAGCTCCCGCAGCTTCGCCGGCACGTCCGCGACCGGGGTGTTGATCTCGCCGGTGATGAAGTACTCGGCTCGGAACGGAGCGAGCGCTTTGCTCAGCTTGCCGTGGCGCGAGACGAGCTCGCACATGAGCAGGAACGGCACGGTGCCGGAATCGGCCTGTGAGAAGTCACGGAAGTAGTAGTGCGCCGATACCTCGCCCGCGAACACGGCGTCGACCTCGCGCATGCGCTGCTTGATGAACGCGTGACCGACCCGGTTGATCAGGGGGACGCCGCCGGCCCGCGTGATCGTCTTCGGCACGGCGCGTGAGGCGCGAACGTCGTAGATCACTTTCGCGCCGGGCTCGCGGGAGAGGATCATCTCGGCGAAGAGCGCGGTGATGAAGTCGCCCGGAACGAACTCGCCGGTGTCGTCGACGAAGAAGCACCGATCCGCGTCGCCGTCGTAGGCGACTCCGAAGTCGGCGTTCTCGCTGCGAGTCTTGCCGATGATGAACTCGCGGTTCTCGGGCAGCAGCGGATTCGGCTCGTGGTTCGGGAATGAGCCGTCCGGATCGAAATAGCAGCTGACGACGTCGAGCATCGGGAGCCGTGCGAGCACCGGCGGCAGCATCGCGCCGGCCATCCCGTTCGCCGCGTCGATCACCACTCGCAGCGGCTGCAGCGCGTCGAGGTTCACGAAGGAGAGCACGCGGTCGACGAACCGGTCCCAGATGTCCTCCGCGCGGACCTGTCCGCGGCTCGCGTCGCGCCAGTCCGCCGTGACAGCGCGGTCACGTACATCCAGGAGCCCCGACTCGCCGCCGACGGGGAGCGCGCCGCGGCGCACGATCTTCATCCCGGTGTACTCCTTCGGGTTGTGCGACGCGGTGACCATCACACCGCCGTCGAGCGCCAGCTCACCGACGGCGAAATAGACCATCTCGGTCCCGACCGTGCCGAGATCGAGCACATCGACTCCGCCGTCCGCGGCACCCTCGATCACGGCTGCCGCCATCGACGGGGATGAGAGCCTGACGTCTCGTCCGACCGCGATCGACGACGGCTCGAACTGCTCTGCGAAGGCCCGGCCGATCGCATAGGCACCTTCCTCGTCGAGCTGCGAGGGATAGAGCCCGCGGACGTCGTATGCCTTGAAGGCCTGCGGATCGAGCATCGTGCGGAGCCTAGCGGCGCGCTACCGTGCCGACATGGCGACACGGCACGCGTCCTGCTCGTGCGGGCAGCTCACGGTCGACGTCGAGGGCGACCCGGTCCGGATCTCGGTCTGCCACTGCCTTGCCTGCCAGCGGCGAACGGGAAGCGTGTTCGCGATGCAGGCACGCTGGCCGCGCGAGCGGGTACTGATCGAGGGGGATGCGACCGAGTACGTACGGGTCTCCGACGAGGGCGAAAAGGCGTGCTCGTTCTTCTTCTGCCCGCGCTGCGGTGCGACGGTCCACTACTGGTCCGACCCCGAGCACGTCGCGGTGCCGGTCGGTGCGTTCGCCGACCCGGGCTTCCCCCCGCCGCGTGTCTCTGTGTGGGAGGACCGCATGCACCCGTGGGTCGGCCTGCCCGATGGGATCGAGCACATCGGCTGAGCTCTAGCCGAGCAGCACGTCGCGGATGGCCCGCGTCGACGCCTCGTCCGGGGACTCGCTGATCACGGTGGCCGGACGCTCGAAGCGCGCCAGTGCCTCACGCATCGGCTCGGCTCGGAGCGTGCCCTCGCCGTACGGCAGGTGCTTCGTCTCGTTGCGATTCGCGAACTTGATGTCCGAGAAGTGAATGTGGAACGGCGCGCCCGACTCGATCACCGCGTCGGCCTGTTCGAGCGCGGCGGCGAACGGCTCGACCGACAGGAACGCCCCATCCGAGGTCGCATGCATGTGGGCGAAGTCGATCACGGGCCGCACCCAGTCGAGCTGCGAGGCGATCTCGCAGACGTCGTCGATCGATCCCAGTTCGCGCACGCGCCCCATGACCTCGATCCCGAACGGGACGGCGCGATCCTTCCCCTCGAGCCGGTCGCGCAACTCGGCCAGCTGCTCGACGACCGCGGCGATCGCATCTTCGCGCGTTCGGCCGAGCAGGAAGCCCGGATGGAACACGACGATCTCCGCACCCGCGGCCTTCGCGATGCCCGCTGAGTGGTCGAGCATGCCGACGGCCATGTTGAGCTTCTTGCCGCGCTCGGCGTGGCCCATGAAGCCCGCGATCGGCGCGTGGACCGACAGGGCGATATCGGCTGCCGCGCACCGCTCTCCGAACTCGGCCGCGAAGTCGTAGTCCATCCAGAAGCGCCCTTCGAAGTCGATCTCGCATGCCGAAAGTCCGCGCTCGAGGAGCGCGTCGACTGCCGTTGCCGGTGTCTCGCGGGCGGGCACCCGGGCAGGTCCGAAGTGGAGGCGAGGAGGTATCAGCTGGTGTCTCAGACGTGCGGTTTGTGACGAACGTGCGCAAGAGAGGCTACCGCCGCAAGTCCGTCCGATCGAGTTCCTACTCTGAAGGCGCATGTCATCTGGACCTTCACGCATCGACTTGCTCGAGCTCGACATCGACCTCCGGCTCGCCGACCTCTGGCGCGAGGCGTCGGGGATCAGCGAGTGGTCGCTGGACGTCGTCGCGGCCTTCATGCGCGCCGCCTACGGCAAGGGCTACTGCGACTCGCTCACCGAGGACCTGCCCGGCTCGCTTTGTGCCGATCACGGCTATCGCGTCCCGGCGCGACGGCAGACGGCGAACGCCGACGTCTAGCTAGACTCGGGCCGTGCCCACGCGCAGTCCCGCGCGGCTCGTCGTCGCCCTGGCGGTGGCGGCCGTCCTCGCAGTCTTCCTGCTCTATACCGCGGTTGCAGGCAACTCCACGCCGACCCTGACGCCGCACCAGCTCTCCGGTCACACGGGGAAGCTCGCGGTCGTCGGAGTGGTCGTCGGGCCTCTGCGCGGTGACTCGCATTCGGCGAGCGGCCTGCGGTTCAGGCTGAAGAACATCGACGGCCAGAGTGGAGTCGTCCCCGTCGTCTATCGCGGCGAGGATCCGCCGCCGCTCTTCAAGGTCGGCCGCAGCGTCGTCGCGAGCGGCAGCTTCACCGGTGGCCGACTGAGCGCGACGGACATCCTGACGAAGTGCCCGTCCAAGTACACGGCCACGACGACGCCCTCGTAGATGGCTGATCTCGGCCGCGCGGCGCTCGTCGTCAGCCTCGGCCTGTCGGTGTATGCGCTCGTCGCCGGCGTCACGTCGGCCGTGACGAACCGCCGCCGGCTCGCTTCGTCGGCCCGCAACGCTCTCTACTGCAGCTTCGGGTCGACGCTCCTGGCGGCAGTCGTCCTCGCATCCGCACTCGTGCGACACGACTTCTCGTTCACGTACGTCGCAACGCACACCAACCGCACGCTTTCGACCGCGTACGCGCTCAGCGCGTTCTGGGGTGGGCAGGAGGGATCGCTGCTCCTGTGGCTCCTCGTGCTCACCGGGTACGGCGCGCTTGCGGTCGCGCTGAAT
The DNA here is from genome assembly GCA_963821575.1 of uncultured Thermoleophilia bacterium. Classification (GTDB taxonomy): domain Bacteria; phylum Actinomycetota; class Thermoleophilia; order Gaiellales; family Gaiellaceae; genus PALSA-600. The sequence continues at coordinate 223,653 of CAWGEJ010000011.1, read as the reverse complement.
CGCAGGCTGCTGCGGGACTTGACGGCCTGGGTCGTCCCCGTCCTGGGCGGCATCGCGACGTTCTTCGCCTTCGTGCTCGTCGCCGTCGCGAGCCCGTTCGACACGCAGGCCGCTCCCCTCGACGGAGCGGGGCTGACGCCGAGCCTGCAGAACCCCTACATGGTCGCCCATCCGCCGATGCTCTACCTCGGCTACGTGGGGTTGTCGATTCCCTTCGCGTTCGCCGCGGGAGCAATGCTCTCCGGCAGGACCGACGAGCGCTGGATCGTCGCGACCCGCCGCTGGACGCTGGTTGCGTGGGCGTTCCTCGGGTTCGGCCAGCTCCTCGGTGCGCATTGGGCGTACGTGGAGGTCGGTTGGGGCGGCTATTACGCCTGGGACCCGGTCGAGAACGCCGCGCTGATGCCGTGGCTCGCGGCGACCGCCTTCCTGCACTCCGTGATGATCCAGGAGCGCAAGGGCATGCTCAAGGTGTGGAACATGGTGCTGGTCGCGCTCGCGTTCGAGTTGTCGATTCTCGGGACGTTCCTCACTCGCTCCGGTGTCGTGAACTCGATCCACTCGTTCGCGAAGAGCCCGATCGGCTCGTGGTTCCTCGCGTTCGTCGTCATCTCGACCGTCTTCTCACTCGTGTTGATCATGTGGCGCCTGCCGCTGCTGAAGGCGAAGACGAAGCTCGAATCGGCGCTCTCGCGCGAAGCGGCGTTCCTCTACAACAACCTGCTGCTCGTCGCGCTCTGTCTGACGGTCCTCTGGGGCGTTCTGTTCCCGATCGTGACGCAGCTCGTCAAAGGCGAGACGCGGACGATCGGGCGGCCCTACTACGACTTCTTCCTGCGGGCCTTTGGACTGCCTCTCCTGCTCCTGATGGGAATTGGCCCGCTGATCGCATGGCGCAAGACGAGCGTGCGGGCGCTTCTGCGCACGCTCGCCTGGCCGATCACCGTGACCGTGATTTGCGGCGTCGCACTCGCGTTCGCGGGTGCGGGCTCTTCCAAGCCGGGGCTGATCGCCTACACGTTCTCCGCGTTCGTGCTGGCGTCGATCGTGCTCGAGCTCGTTCGGGGCACGCGCGTCACCGGGTCGGTGTTCAAGCTCGTGTCACGCAACCGGCGCCGCTACGGCGGCTACATCGTGCACGCGGCGATCGTCCTGCTTGCGATCGGCATCGCAGGATCGAGCGCCTACGGCCGATCGAAGGAGGTTCGCCTCGTTCCCGGGCAAGCCACGTCGATCGGCGGCTACACGCTGACACTTCGCGACGTGCGCCGCACGCCCACACCGAACGCGATCGAGACGCGAGCGGTCTTCGACGTCTCCGGGCGCTGGCACGGGTCGCTCTCGTCGGGTGACAACCAGTACTTCTTCCCACCCGAGCCGTCGCGCGAGGTGGGGATCAAGACGAGCTGGTTGCGCGCGGAGGACCTGTACGTGATCGCCGACGACGTCAACCTGAAGACGAAGGTCGTGTACGCGAAGATCCTGGTCAAGCCGCTCGTCAACCTGATCTGGATCGCCGGCATCGTCTTCCTGCTCGGGGCCGGGGTGGCGCTCTGGCCGGACGCCCGTGAGCAGAGGCGGCTCGTCACGCGCCTGGCACCGGCACGGGCATGAGCATCGTGGTCGCGATCGTGCTGGCCGCGGCGGTGGTGGTCGTCGTCGCGCTGCCGTTCCTGCGGGAGCCCGCCGTCGCAGACGACCGCCTCGATGCGCCGGGAGAGGACGAGGTGCGCCGGCTCGAGCTCCTCGCGGAGCGTGACCGTGCACTCGCGGCGCTCAAGGAGCTGGAGTTCGACCATCGGGCGGGCACGCTCGACGACGAGGACTATCGGGAGCTGGTGGGGCCGCTGCGGCAGGCGGTCGCGGTTGCCCTGAGGGCGGTCCAGCGCGATCGGGAGTACCGTGCAGGCATGACGTCCTTCGAGGCTCCCGACCTCCCGCCCGAGCCCTCGCCGCCGCCGGACGAGGGAACTCTGCCGATGCCCGCTCCCGTTCCCGAGCCGTACCCGCCGCCCGACGAGGCCACGCTGCCGCAGGAGTAGCGCGCCGGGCGATCTCAGGCCAGGCTGAAGACCTGCAGGAGCAGGAAGATGTTCAAGGCGACGATCACGGCGGTGATCACGATCGCAGCGGCCGTCGTGATGCGACGGTTGACGAGCTGGCCCATCACGTCGCTTCGCGCGGTGAAGATGACGAGCGGGATCAGGGCGAAGGGGATCCCGAACGAGAGCACGACCTGCGAGAGCACGAGCGTCCGTGACGGGTCGATGCCGAGGGCGATCACGATGAAGGCCGGGATCATGGTGACGAGCCGCCGCACCGACACGGGTATCTGACGGCGGATGAATCCCTGCATCACGACCTGGCCCGAGAGGGTCCCGACGGCCGAGCTCGAGAGGCCCGAGGCGACGAGTGCGAGCGCGAAGATCGCACTGGAGGCGCTGCCGAGAATCGGCTGCAGCGTCCTGTGCGCCGTCTCGAGCGACGAGACGTCCAGGAGGCCCGTCCGGTAGAACGTCGAGGCGGCCATCACGAGCATCGACACGTTGATCACACCGGCGATGCTCATCGCGATCACCACGTCGATCCGCGTGTAGTGGAGGAGCGTCTGCGCGTCCTCGTCCGTCTCCGGCACGAGCCGGTCCTGCGTCAGCGCGGAGTGCAGATAGATCACGTGCGGCATGACGGTCGCGCCGATGATCCCGACCGCGAGCAAGAGCGCGCCCGTGCTCCCGAACTGGGGATCGACGGCATGCTTGAACACCTGGTTGTAGTCGGCGTGGGCGAAGGTCAACTCGATCACGTAGCAGGCGCCGATCACGCCCACCAGCACTGCGATCACAGCCTCGAAGGCGCGGAAGCCGAACCGCTGCAGGCTGAGGATCAGGAACGCGGCGATTCCCGAGACGACCGCCGACGGAAAGAGCCCCCAGCCGAACAGGAGATGGAAGCCGATCGCGGCGCCGAGGAACTCGGCGAGGTCGGTGGCCATCGCGATCAACTCCGCCTGGACCCAGAGGAAGAGGGTGGTCGACCGTGAGAATCGCTCCCGGCAGACCTCGGGCAGGTTGCGCCCGGTGGCGATCCCGAGCTTGGCCGAGAGTGTCTGGATCAGCGTGGCGAGCAGATTGGCGGCGACGACCACCCAGACCAGGCGATACCCGTAGCGAGAGCCGCCGGCGATATTGGTGGCGAAGTTGCCCGGATCGATGTAGGCGACGCAGGCGATGAAGGCCGGCCCGAGGAACGGGAGGATGCGAAAGCGCGTGCGGTGGATGGCCTCGTCGACCGTGCGGAGGCCTTCCGGCAACTCGGTCCGGGAAGCGATCACCCGGCTAATTTAGCCGGACCTAAAACTGGTCAGTGGACGAGGCGCAGATCCGGCAGGTTGCGATAGCGCTCGTCGAGCTCGAAGCCGTACCCGACGAAGAACTCGTCGGGGATCGTGAAGCCGACATACCGGACAGGCAGGTCGTCGACGAGCCGCCGGTACGGACGGTCGAACAGCGTTGCGATGTGCAGCGAGCGGGGGCTCCGGAGAGCCATCGAGCGGACGAGGTAGTGCATCGTCAAGCCGGTGTCGATGACCGCGTCCACCAGGACGACGTCGCGGCCTTCGATCTCGGTGTTCAGATCCTTGAGGAACCGAATCCCGCCGTCATCCTCGCCGTATCCGGTCAGTTCGATGAAGTCGAGATGGTGGTGGATCGGGACCGCACGTGATAGATCGCACAGGAACGGGATACACGACTTGAGCGAGCCGACGAGCAGCGGCTCGCATCCCTCGTAGTGCTGCGTGAGCTCGGCGCCGAGCTCACGGACCCGTCCGAGGATCTCGTCGGCGACGAGGAAGACCTCGCCGATCCGTTCGTCGAGCTCGGCCAGTGCGCTCAGGACGCTTTCCGCAGCCCGTAGCGGGCCGCGAGGCGTTCGAAGTCCCGCTCGTAGAAGAGCTTGCACTTGACGTCGGGATAGAGCGCCCGCAACTTGCGCAGCTTGCGGTTCTTGCGGGTGACGAGCGACTGCTTCATCACCGTCACCTCCAGGTACAGATCCTGGTCGGGCAGGTAGAAGTCGGGTGAGAACGCCTCGGTGACCCGCCCTTCGTCGTCCCGCTCCAGCACGAACGTCGTCGGCTCGTACTGCCACGGGATGCCGTACCAGTCGAGGACCTTTGCGTACTCGAGCTCCGCGGGGTTGGCGAAACGCGGCGGCTCGGAGCCGCAATATGCCTGGAAAACGGGTGTTTCCGGCACCACTGAGGCCAGGGTAGCAGTGGGCTCGGATGCCCTAGACTCAATCGCATGGGTGTGACGATTGCTCATCTTTCGGATCTCCACTGCGGCGACCCGCATTTCGTGCCGGATCTGATGGAGAGAGCGATTGCCGAGATCAACGATCTGAAGCCGGACATCGTCGTGTGCTCGGGCGACTTGACGACCTTCGGCTTCAAGGAGGAGTACGCGCAGGCGAAGCGCTACCTCGACCGGATCGAGTGCGAGTCGCTCGTCGTGATCCCGGGCAACCACGACTCCAGGAATGTCGGCTACGTGCACTTCGAGGAGCTGATCGGAGAGCGGAGCTCGGTGCTCCGGAAGGCGGGCGTGACGGTGGTCGCCGTCGACTCGACCGAACCGGATCTCGATCACGGGCAGATCGGGCGGGGCCGCTACGGCTGGATCGAGGAGCAGTTCGCCGCCGAGCCCTCCGAGCTGCGCGTCTTCGTGCTCCATCACCACTTGCTGCCGATTCCCGGCACGGGACGCGAGCGCAACGTCGTCTACGACGCCGGCGACGCGATCGAGTGCCTGCAACGTGCGGGCGTCCACCTCGTGCTCTCCGGCCACAAGCACGTTCCCTACGCGTGGAAGCTGGAGAACCTCTTCGTCGTCAACACCGGCACCGTCTCGACGCTGCGGCTACGCGGCAACACGCGGCCCTGTTACAACGTCGTCGAGGTGTCAGGCAGCCACGCTGCGATCTGGCGCCGGTACCCGTTTCACGGGCAGGAGCGGATCATCCAGTTCGATCTCCTGAGCGGTGAGTACGAGAAGTACACCGGCCGGATCGAGCGCGAGGTGACCGCGCGCCGGTGAGGGCCGTTGCGCTGATCGACGGTGAGCACTACGCGCCCGTCGTGCGCGCCGCCCTGCGCTCGCTGCCGTACGAGTGGGTCGGTGCGATCCTGGTCGGGGGCACGGAGAAGCTGCGGGGCGACGGGGAGTACGGCGTGCCGCTCGTCGACGGGTTCGAGGGTGCCGAAGTGGTCGTCGACCTCTCCGACGAGCCCGTGCTCGGGCCTGCCGAGCGGCTGCGCTGGGCCTCACGGGCGCTGGCTGAGGGGCTGCCCTATGTGGGTGCCGATTTCCGGTTCGATCCCCCGGTGCTGGAGCCGTTCGAGCTGCCGTCGATCGCTGTGATCGGGACCGGTAAGCGCGTGGGGAAGACCGCGGTAACCACGCATGTGGCCCGGCTGCTCGCCCGCGAACGGAGCGTCGTCGTGGTCGCGATGGGCCGCGGCGGCCCGCCCGAGCCGGAGCTCGTCGAGTCGGCGCCCTCGCTCGACTGAGCTCGTCGAGCGCTCTCGCTCGGGGAGGCACGCCGCGTCGGACCACCTCGAGATCGCGGCGCTCACCGGCGTCCCGACGATCGGCTGCCGGCGGGCAGGCGGGGGCCTCGCGGGTGCGGTGTTCGTCTCGAACGTGCCCGAAGGAGCGGCGCTCGCCGCACAGCGGCGCCCCGACGTCGTCATCTTCGACGGCAGCGGGGCGGCGATCCCGCCGATCGACGTCGATCACCGGATTCTCGTCGTCGGCCGCGGCGAATCCGGCGACGACTACCTGAACACCTATCGGCGGCTGATCTCGACGGTCGTGCTCGAGGATTTCGAGCTACGGCTCGGTGCCACCGCGCCGCTCGAGGGCCGCGTCGCTGTCTTCACGGCCGGCTCGCGCGGCGTCTCCCATCTCGACGCCGACGTGATCCACGTCTCGACGAACCTTGCAAATCGCGAGGCGCTGCGCGGGGATCTCGTCGACGCCGACACGTATCTGGTCGAGCTGAAGGCGGCAGCAGTGGACGTCGTCGTCGAGCACGCGCTCTCGCAGGGGATCCGTGTGGTGCTCGCCGCCAACGAAGTGGTCGCTCCCGGCCTCGACGAGCAGATCCTCGGGCTGATGCCGGTGCAGGTGTGACGCAGCGCCGTCACGGCGAGCCGCTGCCGCTCGGAGACGACGGGCTCCCGTATTCGAAGGGGCTGATGGCACGCGCGCTGATCGCGGCGGGTGTCCTTCCCGATCTCGCGTATCAGCTTGCCAGGAGGATCGAGCTCGATCTCGCGGAGCGCGGGGTCTCGGCGGTCGAGATCGATCGGCTCGAGGAGCTCGCCCGTGAGGTGCTCGGTGAGGCAGAGGCGGAACGGGCAGTCGGCCGGCTGCGTCGGCTCGCCGACCTGCAGACGCTCGACGTGCCGATCATCCTCTTGATCGGCGGTTCGACCGGCACAGGCAAGTCGACCGTCGCGGCGGAGGTCGCACACCGGCTCGGGATCACTCGTGTCGCCTCGACCGACTTCATTCGGCAGACGATGAGGGCGTTCTTCTCGCCCGAGTTCATGCCGACGATCCACTTCTCGAGCTTCGAGGCTGGGCAGGCGCTCGACAAGGAGGTGACCGGCGATCCCACGATCGTCGGGTTCGTCGACCAGTGCACACACGTTTGCGTGGGCGTCGAGGCAGCGGTGCGCCGTGCGCTCACCGAAGGGTGGTCGATGGTGCTCGAAGGCGTCCACCTGGTCCCTGGACTGCTGCCGGCCGAGCTCGAGGGAGCCCTGCTGGTGCACGTCGTGATCGAGATCGCCGACGAAAACGTGCATCGGGTGCACTTTCACGTGCGCGATTCGGCGAGCGGCGGGGTCCGCGCGATGGACAAGTACCTGGGCCAGCTCGAGGCGATTCGCAGGATTCAGACGTACATTGTCGGTCGCGCGCGACGCGAAGGTGTGCCGGTAGTCGAGAATGCGAACGTGGAGCGCACGATCGACCAGGTGATCGAGCTCGTCATGCAGGCCGCCGAACGGACGAGGCAGGTCGCGTGACCCAGACCACTGACGATGCTCGCGCACTCTGCCAGTGCGAGACATTCGCACGCGTGACCGAGCGCGCGGCCCTCGCCGGTGCGCGCTGGCTCGGGCGCGCAGACATGCAGGCCGCGGAGGACGCCGCGTTCTCCGGCGCCCGCCTCGCGCTGGAGCGCATGCCGATCAGTGGGCACGTCGTGATCGGGGGCCACGAGGATGCCGAGCAGCTCGCGGCAGGAACGAGCATCGGGCTGGGCGGCGAGGAATACGATCTTGCGCTCGATCCGCTCGAGGGGCGCTCGGTGGTCGCTCGCGGCGGCACGAATGCGATCTCGATGATCGCGGCCGCGCCCCGCGGCGCGATGCCGTCGCTGCCCGACATGTACATGCGCAAGATGGCGGTCGGACCGCGCGCACGCGGGAAGATCTCGCTCTCGATCCCGGTCGCCGACAACATTCGCGCGATCGCCGAGGCGTTCGACCGCATGGTCAACGACGTCACTGCGATCGTGCTCGACCGCCCGCGCCATCACGACCTGATCGAGGAGATCCGTGCGTCCGGCGCGCGCATCAAGTTGATTCAGGACGGCGACGTGACGGCCTCGATCAGCGCCGCGGTCCGCGGCACGAACGATCACCTCGCGATCGGCATCGGCGGCACGCGGCAAGCGGTGCTCGCCGCTGCGGCGTTGCGCTGTCTCGGCGGCGAGCTGCAGGCGCAGCTCTGGCCGACACGGCGCGCCGAGATCGCCGAGGCGCAGGAGCACGGCATCGAGGACGTCGAGCGGATCTTCACGATCGACGATCTCGCTCCCCAAGAAGTGATCGTCGCGGCGACCGGTGTCTCGAACGGCGACCTGCTGCGGGGCGTCCGGTTCCTCGCCGATTCGGCGCGCACGCACTCGCTCGTCATGTGCACGCGCTGCAACTGGGTGCGGTTCGTCGACGGGATCCACTTCTTCGCCCGTGACCGGCGCGAAGAAGTCCGCCTCAGCTGACCTCGGGCCACGCGGGTGGCCCTCGTTCGACTACCCTCGAGCTATGCCGAGCAAGGAAGAGGTCGTCGAAGCGCTGCGCCAGGTCGAGGACCCGGAGCTCGGGATGGACATCGTCGAGCTCGGGCTCTTCTACGACGCCGAGATCGAGGGCCCGAACGTGACCGTTCAGTACACGCTCACATCGATGGGCTGTCCGGCCGGCGCGATGATCCAGGAGGACATCGAGCGCGTCGTCGGCGAGATCCCGGGCGTCGAGGCCGTCTCGAGCGAGCTCACGTTCGAGCCGCCGTGGTCGCCGGACAAGATGTCCGACGACGCGAAGTTCATCCTCGGCTTCGGATAGAGATCTGCGCGCCACCGAAGGCGGGTTCGATGCGCCGTTCACTGGTGTAACGGCCGTCGCCCTCGCCGGTCGAAAGGGCATGGAACCCACCGATCGCATCAAGGCACTTCTCCACGAGGCAGCCGAGACACACCACACCGTGTATCGCATCGTCGACGGCGACGACCCCGACTGGGCGTCATGGTATGCCGACTGGCTCCTCGGGCTCTCCGAACTTCCGGAGATCCTCGGTGCAAAGCCGATCCGCTCGCACCTCGTGCACGCACTCGTTCAGCTCGACCGTGACTATCTTGCTGCGGAGCCGGCTGAGCCCTGGGACACCTGGTACGCGGAGCGGCTGCCCGGCCTCGTCCTGTCGGCCTGAGCGTCGACGATCAAGATCGAGTGGAGGAGCTACGCGACAGGCAGCGTGAAGGAGACGCGGGCTCCGCCGGTTGCGGCTCCCTCCGCCCAGATGCGGCCGCCTTGAGCCTCGACGAGTCCTCGGGCGATCGCGAGGCCCAGGCCGGTGCCGCCGCTCCTGGCCGGATCGCTTCGCCAGAAGCGGTCGAACATGCGGCGCGCAGCCTCGGCAGTGAGGCCGCTGCCGGTGTCCTCGACGCTGACGGTGACGTGATCCTCCGCGGCAGCGAGCCTGACGGCGATCGCGCCGTCGGACGGGGTGTGCTGGAGGGCGTTGGTGAGCAGGTTCAGGAGCACACGTTCGACCTGGTCGGGTGCGCAGCGAACCGGCGGCGCTTCAGCGAGGTGTTGGTCCAGGGTCACACCGCGTGCGCGAGCGACCGCTTCGACACCGCGCACGCAGGAATCGACGAGTGGCGCAACGGCGACGATCTGGAGCTCGTGTGAGAGCGCGCCGGCGTCGATCCGCGCGAGTTCGAAAAGGTCGTCGACGAGTGAGGCGAGGCGCCGGGCGTGCTCCTGGAGCGGAGCGAGGTACTCCTCGGGCTGAGCTAAACCGTCCTCGATGGCCTCGAGCATGGCGGTGATCGACGCGACCGGTGTTCGGAGATCATGGCTCGCTGCGGCGATCAGTTCGCGGCGTGCGTCGAAAAGGCTCTCGAGTTCGGAGGCCATCGCGTTGAACGAGCTTCCGAGTCTCGCGAGCTCCCGCGGCCCTCCGGTCGGAGCGCGAACGGTCAAGTCTCCCTGCGCCAGACGATCCGCCGAAGCGCTCAGCTTCTCGAGCGGACGGGTGATCGAAGCGGCGAGCACAAGCGCGACCGCCACCGCGCTCGCGGCCGCTGCGGCGGCGACCGCGAGGATCTTCACGTCCGCTCCCATGTGGAACATCACCCAGCCCGACAGCAGCACGGCTGCGAGGGGCAGGAGGACGGCGAGCAACCCGAACGCGGCGAGCTGCGCCCGCACCGCTGACAGCCGTCGCAGCGCCGCCGCGCCGAGCAGGCCCACGGCGAGCGTCGAGAGAGCCACGACGATCGCGAGATGAATCACGGAACGAACCTGTAACCCACGCCCCACAACGTCTCGAGGCGCCGTGGAGCTGACGGATCGAGCTCGATCTTCGAGCGCAACCGACGGATGTGAACCGTCACCGTGCCCGTGTCGAGGGCAGCTTCGTACCCCCAGACACGATCCATCAGCTGCTTCCGGGAGAAGACCTCGCGCGGGTTCGACGCGAGGAAGAAGAGCAGGTCGAACTCCTTCCCGGTCAGTCGCACGGGCACCCCCGACAGCGTCACCTCACGGGCCGCACCGTCGATCGTCAACTCGTCGAACGTGATCATCTTCGCGACGGTGCTCGGCACCTCCGCTCGCCTGAGGACGTTGCGGACGCGGATCGCCAGCTCCCGCGGTGAAAACGGCTTGGTGACGTAGTCGTCGGCCCCGAGTTCGAGCCCGACGATCCGGTCGGCCGCCTCGCCACGAGCGGTCAGCATGATCACGGGCAGTGCGCTGTCCGTGCGAATCCAGCGGCAGAGCGCAAGCCCGTCCGTTCCCGGAAGCATCACGTCGAGCACGACGAGATCGGGAGCTCCGCTCTCGATGATCGACCGCGCGGCATCTCCGTCGCCCGCCTCGAGCGTCTCGAAGCCGTCTCGCTGCAAGTAGCGAACGACGACGTCCCGAACGATCGGCTCGTCGTCGACGATCAAGACAGTCGTCATCACGCTCATTGTCGTTGCTCGCGCACCCACTTGGGGTGGTGGCGCTCGGCCCAGTCGCTGCGCACCGAGCCGGACGTCATCCCTCGCAGCGAATGGCGGGTTGCCGGGTAGATCAGAGCAAGGTAGAGGTGACCGACGAGCAACGCGAGCGAGAGGTACATCAGCCAGTCGTGCAGCAGGATCGTGCTTGCGAACTGGAACCGGTGGTCGCGCTCGCCGAGCCAGAGCAGCGAGCCCGACACCGCGAAGAGAAGGGCCAATGCGGCGGTGAGCGCTGCGTTGATCTTCTGGCCGGCGTTGAAGCGGCCTTGCGGCGCAGGCCGTAGCCGCAGCCAATCCAGGTCGTCCCGGTCGAACTCGTCGAGTTCGCGCACGGTCTTGCGCAGCCGGCGGCGGTCGCCGAGCGCGACGACCAGAACGAGGGCGGCGATCCACGCCACAGCTGTGTAGACGTGCAGGTCCTTCAGGAGCGGCCGCCGTCCGACGAGGATGCTGAGCCGGGGCACATACAGCGCGAGCCCGGTTGCAAGCAGCCCGAAGAAGGCGGTGGCATGTACCCAGTGAACGGCGCGCTCGGTGCGGGTGAACCGCTCGATGTAGCCGACGTCAGAAGCCATTCGAGCGGCCCACCCACGCGTCGGTGTCGTACCCGCGCTGCTCCCAGTAGCCGGGCTCGGCCTGGGCGCCGACGGTGATCCGCTCGACCCACTTGACCCCCTTGTAGCCGTACATGTCCGGGATCACGACCCGGACCGGCGCGCCGTGCGGCCGCGGCAACGGCTGCCCGTCCATCTCGTAGGCGAGCATCACGTCCGGCAGGCGAGCCTGGTCGAGCGTCAGCGTGTCGACGTACGGTTGCTCGGCCGACGTGAACGTCAGCACGCCGGCGTCCGGATGCGGCGCGGCCGCTGCGAGGAGGTCGGCGAATCGCACGCCTCGCCAGTGGACGTTGCTGACTGTCCAGCCCGTCACGCAGTGGAACGTCGAGATCTGCTCAGCCGCCGGCAGCGAACGCAATTGCTCGTAGTCGATCGTCTGCGGCCGGTCGACGAGCCCGTCGATTCGAAGCCGCCAGGTTGCCGGATCGAACTGCGGCATCGACGCGGCGACCGTGTAGATCCGCCAGCCGGACGGAACGATCCCCGACGGGAGGGCGGAGACGAACGGGTGCGTGACCCCGGAGACCGCCTGCCAGGCCGAACGGCCCCAGACGAGCGAGGAGAGACCGACGGCCGTCACGCCGAGGAAGGCGCGACGGCCGTAGAGCCGGGTCTCACGAGGTTCCATTCGGCTAGTGCACCTTGACGACGTACCAGCCGTCGACGCCGTTGCAGAGAATCTTCGTCGGCGTGTCGCCGTGGAAGCGATAGAGGGCGTGGCCGTTGTAGGTGACCTGTGTCGAGCCGTCGGGCCGCATCACGTCGCCGAACGTCCCCATCACGCCCGCGATGTGCTTGGGCGCCATCGTCCCGTGTGGGATCGTCAGCGGCGGCCACGTCTTCGCGCACGTCCCCGTGCATTTGACCTTCAGGCCCTTCTCGTGGTTCCACGTGTACAGAGCAAGGTGCCCCTTGGTCGCGAGGATCGCGCCGAACGACGCGGTCTGCAACTTGATCACGGGGCCGCCGCTCTCACGCGCAGCGAAAGCGGTGCTGGACGCTGAGGCCAGCGCGAGCAGGACGAACGGCAGGACAAAGCGGCGCATGTGAGCTCCTTGGTCGAGGATCGAACGCCTCCGTTGTAGGGGCGCGCCGACCGAGACGCCCGGAATCTCGGGCTCATTTCACGGACTGTTCAGAAACGCACCCAGACTGCTGGTCGCCCCGCCCCGCCCTCGAGGCGGCGCGACCGAGTCTTCAGCGCGGGCACGAACGAAGCCTCTCGGCGAGAGACCCCGCTCTCCTAGAGATCGAGGACGATGGCTCCGCGCGGCCGTGAGCAGCAGATGAGTGCGCTGCCGTCGGCGGGCGGTTCGACCGGATCGGGGTCGTACTCGACCTCGCCGGCAATGAGGGCGGTCTGGCAGCTGTGGCAGACGCCCGTGCGGCACGACCAGCGGACGGGAACGTCGCAGGCTTCGGCGAGCTCGAGGAGGCTGCCGAAGTCGTCGCTCCAGGGGAGGGCGAGGTCGCTGCGTGCGAACTCGATCGTGGGGCCGGTCCCGGCTCCTCCGGGCGGTGCGTGCGGCGCTCGGGCCGGCGCCGATGCGATGCCGGGCGTCTGGCTCGGTGAGGGCCCGAACGGCTCGGTGTGGATGTCGACAGCCTCGAGGCCGATCGCGGCCAGGCCGGCGCTGACCTCCTCCATGAACGGCGCCGGCCCGCAGAGGTAGGCCGTGGCGTCGAGAGGCAACTCGAGTTGGGCGAGCAGCGACGCGGTCAGGCGGCCCGCGTCGTCGAAGTCGCGGCCCTGGAGGTCGCTCGGCTCGGGACGGCTGTAGCAGATGTGGGCATGAGCGCTCGGGAGAGAGTCGAGCAGCGCGCGGGCTTCGGCGGCAAAGGGGTGCTCGCGGCCGTTGCGGGCCCCGTGGAGCCACCAGACGTCTCTGTCGGAGTGCTCCTCCGCGAGCGCGTGCAGCATAGCCAGGACGGGAGTGGCGCCGATGCCGGCGCTGATCAGCAGAACGGGCGCCTGCGACTCGTCGAGGATGAAGGCGCCCCGTGGTGCGGCGATCTCGAGCCGGTCGCCGACGGCAAGGCGGCCGTGGAGGTAGCCGCTGGCGGCGCCGTCGCGTTCGCGCTTGACGGTGATGCGGTAGGAGTCGGCGTCCGGTGGCCCGGAGAGGGAGTAGTTGCGGAGCATCGATCGCTCCGCGCCGCCGGGCTCGATGCGAATGGTGAGGTACTGGCCGGGCCGTGCTGCCGGTAGGGGTGCACCGTCGGGATCGTCGAGCTGGATGGAGATCACCGAGTCGCTCTCGCGCTCGATCGCCGTCACGGTCAAGCGGCGGAAGCCGGGCCAGGCGGGTGGAGGACCGGCGGTGCCGAGACCCGCGTTGCCGTCGCCGGGCTCACCCTCGAGCAGCGCGCGGAACGAGTTCTGCCACCCGGGACTGAGGGCCGGAACGCGCAGTGCGCGCAGCAACTGCTGCCGTGGATGACCGGGGAGGTAGAGGAGCGCGTCGATCTCGGCGACCGTCAGTTGCTCGGGGCCGGATGCGACCTTGAGGATCTCGTCTCCTGCCTCGACATCGCCTTCCTCGAGCACCCGGAAGTAGAAGCCCGGGCGGTGATGTGAGACGAGCAGAGCGGGGATGCGCGGGTCGTTCATGCGGATCCCGACGCGGTAGCAGGTGACGCGAGGTTGTGTGACCTCGAAGAGCGCGCTGCCGATGCGGTAGCGGTCGCCGATGCAGACCTCGCTGTCGTTCAGCCCGTCGACCGTGAAGTTCTCACCGAACTGCCCGTGGGTGAAGTCGTCTCGCCCCAGCTCGCGCTCCCAGTAGCGGTATGAGTCCAGCTGGTAGACGAAGACGGCACGCTGCTCGCCGCCGTGACCCGCCAGGTCACCCTGCCCGTCACCGTCGACATTGAGCTTCCGCACGCGGCGAGGCCCGGTGACGGGGCTCTTGAAGATGCCGGTGAAGACGGACTTCCCTTGCCAGGGCACGTCCTTCGGCCGGCCGACGTTGACGGAGAGCAAGGTTCCCACGGGTGAGGCGTCGGGCTCGATCGCGCGGTTGGGTGTCACGCGGTCATTCTCACGCTTCGCTGGGTAGTAGGGCCGCGAGTGTCAGCACGGTGACAGTTCGCGCGTCGGCGCGGTGAACGACGCGGCGGGGCTGCCGTTCTAGCTTCGGATCAGGGCGCAGAGGGCGTCGAGATTCGAAGTCGAGGGAGGTGCGTGATGAAGGTCCGGCAGCTGATAGTGGTGGTGGCGATTGTGGGGGCGTTGGCGTCGTTGGCGGCGGCAGTGGCCGCGGCCCGCATCGACCCAGGGCCGGAAGGGAGCGTCGCAGAGCGGCTGCGCGGGATGCTGCTGGCAGCGAACGAATTGCCGGGTTACACGTCGATCCGGTGCCCGCGCGTCACGACGACGGTTGGGGATTGGGCGCAGAACGACGGGACGACCGCCGCTTCGCTCCGGGGCGAGGGATTCGTCATGGGCATTCGTGAATCGCTCATCTCGGGGCTGCGCGGCTCGACGGCGGAGAGCGAAGCGGCGAGCTTCCGGTCCGCCGCAGGAGCGCAGCGCGAAGTTCTTCGGCAGCTTGTGGTTGCCCGGATGATGGGCCTCCCGTCGCAGTTCCCGGTGCCAGGGATCCCGGCGGGGCGTGGGTGGGCGCTCTTCACGAACGGCGGCCAGAGCTACCACGTCGTGTTCAACATCGGGAGAGACGAGTACGGTCTTGCCCTCGCCGTGCCGCTGGGAGTGCCCCTATCGAGCTCCGCGGGCGAAGCCGAGGTGGTCGCAGCTGCCCTGGCCATCCTTGCGCGGACGTCGTAGACCCAGCGGCGACCCCGTCCGGGCCGGCCACGCAGCGGTGCGGGGCCGGTTCGGCGCGCTCGGCGTTTGCCCGGTGGGTGATGGGTCGGCGAGTATTCACTCGTGGAGTGGCGCCTGCTCGAGGGTGTCCCTGACGACGATGTTCGCCGTCTGATCCAGGTGGCGCGCCGCCGAGCGTTTCGACGCGGAGAGGTCGTGTTTCACCGCGACGACCCCGGCGACTCGATGCACCTGATCGTGTCGGGTCGCTTCGCCGTCAGGGTGATGGCGCCGCTGGGCGACCAGGTGACGATCGCGATTCGCGGGCCGGGCGAGAGCTTCGGTGAGATGGCGCTCCTCGGTCGGGGTCGCAGATCGGCGACGGTCGAGGCGCTCGATGTGGCGGAGACCTACTGCGTCTACAAGGACGACTTCGACATGCTTCGCCGGTCGCATCCGCAGGTGACGGAGCTCGTGATCGCCTTCCTCGCCAACGAGGTGCGGATGCTGAACGAGCGCCTGATCGAGGCGCTCTACGTCAGCGCGGAGCTGCGGGTCCTCCGCAGGTTGAGCGAGGTCGTCGCGCTCTACCGCAAGGAGTCGAGAGGGGACATCGTCGTGCCCCTCACCCAGGAGCAGCTCGCAACGCTGGCCGGGACGTCTCGCGCAACCGTGAACGCGACCCTCGGCGACGCGCAGAGGCGCGGGATCATCGAGCTCCGCCGCGGGAAGATCCGCGTGTGCGACCTCGCCGCCCTCGACGCCCGCGCGCGCATCGCTCGCTGAGACTGTCGACCGGCCCGCCGGTTGGCAAACTGGGAAAGAGCGCGGATAATCGCCGGATGGCGGCTCCGTCTCCGCGTCGGCGCCTCGCGACCGTTCTGTTCATCGACATCGTCGGCTCGACCGCGCTTGCGACGGAGCTCGGCGACGGCCACTGGCGTGTGGTGCTGGCGCGTTTCCGCCAGGTCGTCCGCCGCGAGCTGAAGCGCTGTCGCGGCCGCGAGCAAGACACAGCGGGGGACAGCTTCTACGCCACCTTCGCCGAGCCCGCCCAGGCGCTGCGGGCCGCCGCGAGGCTCTCAGCCGCAGTGCAGGAGATCGGACTGGACGTACGAGCCGGGCTCCATACCGGTGAGTGCGAGGAGATCGACGGCAAGCTGACGGGCATCGCCGTCCATATCGGCGCCCGGGTGATGGCGCTCGCGGGTGCCGCCGAGGTGCTGGCAACGCGGACGACACGCGACCTCGTGGTCGGCTCGGGCGCGGGATTCGAGGAAGCAGGAACCCATGAGCTGAAGGGCGTCGACGGAGAGTGGCTCCTCTACCGCCTGCTCTCGATCGAGGAGCGTCTGCCGTCACCGCTCGAGCCGGAGGTCGCCGCGCAGCGCTTGGCGGAGGTTTTCGGCGCAGCGGGCCCACGCCGCAGGTGGCCGCTTGTCGTGGCAGCGGCGGTCGTCGTCGCAGCCCTGGCAGCGGCGGGCGTGACGTTCTGGGCGTTCGGAGGCAGCTCTGACGGCGCAGCCGCGAGCCTGCTCCGGATCGACCCGGCCAGTGGCCGCGTCGTCTCGACCGTTCGCGACAGCCAGATCGCCTGTGGGTGTGGCGCCAACCTGTGGGTCGTCGACGGAACGCTCTGGGAGCGAGGGGGCGGCGACGGCCGGACGATCGCGGTCCGCGCGCTTGCGAGCGGCGCGGTTCGCCGCACGTTCCGGCTTCCCGCCGACGCGGCCAACTTCGCGATCGGGGCAGGGGCCGTCTGGGTCGCCCGGAACGCCGTCGCGCTCAGTGGGCCGAACGCCGGCGCACGGATCGCGGAGGTGGATCGCCTCGATGAGCTGAGCGGGCGCCGCGTGGCGAGCATCCGCCTGCCCGGTGACCTCGGGGACGGCTCGATCGCAGTCGGCGACGGGGCCGTCTGGGTGCTCGAGGGCGACGCGACGTTGCTCCGGATCGATCCGGCCGCGAACAAAGTCACCGACCGCTTTGCGAGCGGCGCGATCGAGACGCGGATCCTCATTCCGGCCGCCTCGTATGTCTGGATCTGCGAGTGCGTGGACCACGCGGTGCTTCGAATCGATCCACGGACGCACGCCACGAAGACATTCCACTTCTCACAGCAGCCTTGGCACCTCGTCTTCCTCGACGCGCGGAACAAGCGGACTCTTTGGCTGCTGGACGGCGTCCACGCCACGATCACGCAGGTCGACCCGAGCACGGGTCGCGCCGGTCCGCCGCTCGGTCTCGGCGGAAACCCGGCGGAGGCCGCACTCGCCCGCGGCAGCATCTGGGTTGCTGCCGGCAAAGTCGTCGACCGCGTTCATCTCGCCAGCGGTGCGCGCACGACTCTGGCGCTGCCCAAGGGCACGCACGCGACCGGGATCGCGGTCGACCCGTCGACTGACACCGTCTGGGTCGACAACAGCCTCACCGAGCCCGGCACCTGACTGTCGCCCGGCCAGATGCTGCTGACGATGACTGGTCCAGCCAGCCGGCCGGTCACTCGGACCGGTGTCCGTGCCTAGCCCGTGATCGGAATCCAGCTCGGGGGCTGCCCCCAGACGTAGGCGGTCGAACGCGGAACCCAGGTTACGGGCGGAACCACGTCGACCCAGGCGGGTGGTTGCGCCCAGACGTACTGGGTGGTCTGAATCGCTGCTGGGACCGCTGTCGCCGTCGCCGTCGCTGCGACGGCCATCGTCAACAGGAGTGCTCCGATAGCGACCAGGAGAACCCTGCGTGGTGCACGCATAGTGGCGTCCTTTCGTCCTGCTCAGCGTTCCGCAACGGGCCGCTGCGCGCATCCGCGGTCGCCACGATGGACGAAAGGACGCCGTGCGCGCGGTTCTGGCAACGCTGGTCTACGCTCGGGTTATGAACGGCCAGCTCGAGGTGCGTCTGGTGAGCATCGACGGACGGCTCGTGCCCCAGCGCGAACTCGGTGCCGGCAGCCCGCTCGTGCTCCTGCACGGGCTCGCTGGTTCCTGGCGCTGGTGGTCGCCGCTCTTCCCTGCGCTCGCTGCGAGCCGGCGAATCTATGTTCCAGAGCTGCCGCGCCCGCCGCGCAACCTGGGCGCCGACGCCATGGGATCGTGGGTGTTGCGGTGGCTGGACGCCGCCGGCCTCGATCAGGTCGATGTTGCGGCGCACTCGCTGGGTGGGTTGTTCGCGGCGGAGTTGGCGGCGGTCGCGCCACAGCGGGTCGGACGGCTCGTGCTCGTCGCGCCGGCGGGCATCCCGTGCGGTCGCGGTGTGGCAGATCGGGTCTTGCCGCTCACCCGCTCGTTGTTCGACATTCGCCTGCAGTTGCCGATGGTTCTGGGCGATGCCGTCCGGACGGGGCTGATCGCGGTCGCCCGAGAGATTGCGCTTCTGGAGCGGCGTGACCTCGCTTCCGAGCTTCCGTCGATTGACGCGCCGACGCTCCTCGTTTGGGGTGAGCGTGACAGGCTCGTGCCGTCGCGCCTAGCTCAGGAATGGCAACGGCTGATTCCTCAGGCGCGCCTCGTGTGGCTCGGTTGCGGCCACGTGCCGATGCTCGAGGCTCCCGCCGAGCTCGCGGCGGCGATCCGTTCGTTCCTCGACGTGTAGCTCGGCGACGAGGTCGGCGATGAGCTTCGGCCGCGTGTAGTGCACTGCATGCGGCTCGCCGGGGACGACCACGAGTCGTCCGTCCGGGAGGAGATCAGTGACGCGCCTGCCCCAGGCGTCGTCGACGAAGGCGTCGCGCTCTCCGACGACGACAACAGCGGGTTGACGAATCGACGGCAAGCGTTCCTCGATGCGGTCTGTGAGGATCTCCCGCGCGGTCGAAACCAGCCCGAAAGCGTGGTGGGCCTTCGTTCTTCGAACGCTCTCGAGGACGACCGAATCAGGCTCACGTGTCAGAGCACGGAGGGCACTGAAGAGTTGACGCCTCCCTGATCGGCGCGTCGGATCGACGGTAGGCCCGACGAGCACCAGCGGCCCGAGCGTGTCTGGGCGGTCAACCGCCAGAGCCGTGACGATCTGGCACCCGAACGAGTTGGCGACGGTGATCGGCGCTGAGATGTCGCGCACCTCGACGAGTTGCCCGAGTAGCGCTGCCAGCTCCGCGATGCCGAGCGTCTCCGCCGGACGGTCGCTCTTGCCGCTTCCGGGTAGATCAGGGATGAGCACGCTGAACGATCGGGCCAGGGCGTGGGCAAGTGGGAGCATGTACGCGCCCGAGACTCCATATCCGTGCACCAGGAGCACAGCCGGCCCTTTGCCGCCTGACACGCAGTGAACGCGGCAGCCATCCACCTCCTGGAAGAAGCTGCGCAAGATCACCGTCCCTCCACTCGGTTGATCGATCTTCGCCATGGCCTGGTTGCGAGAGTAGCGGGCGTTGTGCCCGCCCTGGCCGGGTGGCGGCGATCGTTTCGGCAAATCCGTGGAAAGTCGGTACGTGGAGCCGAGAGGCGGCTCCTACACTCGTACAGGAAGGCATGCTGCTCGAGGCCGAACGTGCGCTGATCGTCGATCAAGCCGGTCGCCTGCGCCCGGACGGGCTCGTTGTGGGGACTGCCGGCAACCTGAGCGTTCGCAGCGGCGAGCTGGTCGCTATCACGCCGACGTCCGTCGACTATGACGCGCTTGATCCCGGCCTTATCTGTGTCGTCGGGCTCGACGGTCACATTGTCGAAAGCGCGCTCGCGCCGTCGAGCGAGTTGCCGATGCACCTCGCTGTCTACCACGGGACGGACGCGGCGGCGATCGTCCACACACACGCCCCGCATGCGACGGTCCTTGCGACCGTGGCCGAGGAACTGCCCGCGGTCCACTACCTGATCGCGGAGCTCGGCGGTCCAGTGCGTGTCGCGCCCTATGCGACTTTCGGAACCGACGAGCTCGCAGCGAGCGTGTTGGACGCGCTCGCGGGGCGCAGCGCAGTTCTCCTCCGAAGTCACGGCACGCTCACGGTCGGCCGTTCGCTCGAGGAGGCGTACTGGCGCAGCGTGCTGCTCGAGTGGCTTTCGACGCTCTACTACCGAGCCGCCCTGCTCGGGACGCCAAGGCTCATTCCGAGTGCCGAGATCGAGCTCGTGGCCGAGCAGCTGCGAGCGCTCCGGGGCTGGCCCTAGCCCTCGAGTCGCGCCCGGATCGCGGTGAGGAAGCGGGCCGCGAGCACGCCGTCGACGACGCGGTGATCGACGGTCAGTGTGAGCTCGACCCAGAGGCCCACACGCACCTCGCCGGCGGCGGCGCTCACCCGCTCGGTCACCGTGCCGACGGCGAGGATCGCGGTCTGGTCGGGGTCGACGATTGCCGAGAACCGGTCGACTCCGAACATGCCGAGGTTGCTGAGCGTGATCGAAGCCGCCGCGCCCGTGACCTTGCCCCCGCGTGCAAGACGCTCGGCGTCCGCGGTCATCTCGACGAGCGCCGACAAAGGGAGGACGTCGGGCTCGGCGATCGTCGGCACGAGCAACGTGTCCTCGCCCGCAACTGCGAGGCCCACATTGGCCCGCTCGAGTTGACGGAGGCGCGGCCCCTTGCTCACCCACAGACGGTTCACGGTGGGGAACTCGCGTAACGCCCCGGCCGTCGCCTGCAGCAGCAGGTGCGTGTAGCTGAGGCCTTCCAGACCGTCGGCGCGCGCCTGCGCGAGTTGCGCGGCAGCGCTTCTCATGTCGACGTCGACGGCCACGCTGAACTGCGGGATCGTCAGCACCGACCGTGTCAGCCGCTCCGCCACGGCGCGCCGGTTCCGAGACACCTCGAGCTCGCCCTCGGCCGCCGGGGCTACGTCGATCAGTGCGAGCACGTCCTGCTTCTCGATGCGTCCGCCGGGGCCGCTGCCGTGGACGGATGCGAGATCGATGCCGTGCTCCCCCGCCAGCCTGCGTGCGGTCGGAACAGCCTGCCGCTTCCCGGCCTGCGGAGCGGACGGTTCGGGGGCGTCGACTTCCTCGCCGGGCGCGCCGATGTACGCGAGCACCTCGCCGACCGAGACGGTCTCGCCCCGGCCGTGCAGCACGGAGAGGAGCGTGCCCGCAACCGCGGCCTCGACCTCGAGGGTCGCCTTGTCGGTCTCGACCTCGAGCAGCGGCTCGCCCTGCTCGACAACCGAGCCGACCTCCTTGAGCCACTGCACGATCTGGAGCTCGTCCGAGGTCGCTCCGAGCGGTGGCATGCGCACCGGGCGTGCCATCAGTCGCGCAGCTCGCGGATCACGGTCTTGATGCGTTCGACGGAGGGGACGATCGCATCCTCGAGCGACGGCGCCGACGGCATCGGCACGTCGTGCGACGCGATCCGCCGGATCGGTGCCTCGAGGTCGAAGAGACACTCCTCGGCGGCGCGTGCGGCGATCTCTGCGCCCCAGCCGCCGGTAAGCGTGTCCTCGTGGACGATCACGAGTCGGCCCGTCCTGCGCAGCGAGGCCCAGATCGTCTCGGTGTCGAGAGGAAGCAGGGTCAGCGGGTCGATCACCTCACACTCGATCCCGTCCCCGGCGGAGAGCTCCTCAGCTGCGGCGAGCGCGCGGTAGAGCGCGATGTGCGTCGCGACGACCGTCACGTCATTCCCGGGTCGCTTCACGACCGCCTTCCCGATCGGGACGAGGTACTCCTCCCGCGGCACCTCGGCTGTCAGATCGAGGCCGCCCGCCTGTTCCCGCCCCTTGCTTCCGTAGAGCAGCTTGTGCTCGAAGAAGAGAACGGGATTGTCGTCACGGACGGCGCTCTTCAGCAGCCCCTTCGCGTGGTAGGCGTCGGACACGCAGACGACCTTGAGCCCAGGCACGTGCACGAAGTAGCTCTCGGGGCTCTGGCCATGCTGGGCACCGCGGTTCGTTGCGCCGACCGGCGCGCGCATCACGAGCGGAACCGAGACTTTGCCGCCGGACATGTAGCGCAGCTTCGCGGCCTGGTTCACGAGCTCGTCCATGCACTCGAAGAGGAAGTCGGAGTACTGCATGTCGGCGATCGGGCGCATCCCCAGTGCGGCTGCACCGACGGCTGCACCGGCGATCACCTTCTCGCTGATCGGCGTGTCGACGATGCGGTCGTGGCCGAACTCCTCGGGCAGGCCCAGGTAGACGCCGAAGGCCCCGCCGAAGCCGCCCTCGATGCCGATGTCCTCGCCGATCAGGAAGACGTCGTCGTCGCGTCGCATCTCCTCGGCGATCGCCTCGCGGAGCGCCTCGCCGATCGTCAGGCGCCGGGAGGGCTCAGGCGTAGACATCGGTGCACGCCTCCTGCGGGTCGGCGTCGGGTGAGTCGCGCGCGAACTCGACGGCGTCCTCGATCGCCGCCTCGACCTCGCGCTCGATCATCGCGACGGCCTGCTCGGGGAGGACGCCGCGCAGGCGAGGGATCGGGTCGCGTCCCTTCCAGGCGGCTTCCTCTTCGTCTGCGCGGTAGCCGCGTGCGTCGCTGCGGCTGTGGCCGACGAAGCGATAGGTCTTGCACTCGAGCAGCGTCGGGCCGTTGCCGGCACGTGCGCTCGCCACCGCCTCGGCGCCTGCCTCACGGACGGCGAGCACGTCCATTCCGTCGACCACGTGGCCGGGCATGCCGTAGGCGGCGGCGCGGTCGGCCACGTCGACCAGGGCCGAAACGGCCTCGAACGGCGTCGAGGCGCCGTAGAGGTTGTTCTCGCAGACGAAGACGATCGGCAGACGGCGGACAGCCGCGAAGTTCATCCCCTCGTGGAAGGCTCCCTCGTTGGTCGCTCCGTCGCCGAAGAAGCAGACGGCGACCTGGTCGCTGCGCCGCAGGGCGAAGGCAAGCCCCAGGCCGGTGACGACGGTGTTGCCTGCACCGACGATCGCGAGTGCGGGCAGCATGCCGACCGCCGGGTCGCCGAGATGCATCGAGCCGCCCTTGCCGGCGCAGCAACCGGTGCTCTTGCCGTAGAGCTCGGCCATCGCAGCGCGCGGCGTCACGCCCTTGGCGAGTGCGTGGCCGTGCGGCCGGTGCGTGGAGGTGATCCAGTCGGTTGTCCGCAGCGCGTCGCAGATGCCGACGGCAACCGCCTCCTGGCCCTGGTACTGGTGCAGCGTCCCCGGGATCTCGCCTTCGAGGAAGAGGTAGTACACCCTCTCCTCGAAGCGCCGGATCAGGAGCATCTGCCGGTAGAGCCCGGCGAGCGTCTCCTCGTCAGGCTGCGCGGCCACTGCCGCCATACTGCCGGATCAACTCGCGGACCGTTTCGACCAGCGCTGCTTTGCCGGCTTCGAGCACGTCGGCCGGGCCGTGGGAGCCGATCGCGGCGTGGACGTCCGGTTCGTCGGGCAACTGACCGAGCGCTCGGGTGAGCCCGCGCAGGTACGCGCTTCTCAGCACGGTGCCGACGTTGAACTTCGCCACCCCTGCGGCGATCGCTGGCGCGATCGCCGCACGCGGGAAGCCGGTGCCGCCATGGATGACGAGCGGGACCGGCACGCGTTCGTGCACCGCACGCAGCCGGTCGAGGTCGATCGTCGCGCTCGCATGTGCGAGCAGGTGGACGTTCCCGACGGAGACGGCGAGGCAGTCGACGCCGGTCGCCTCGACGAATGCGGCTGCCTGGTCGGGGTCGGTGAGGCTTGCCGCGGAGTGGTCGATCGTCCCGTGGGCCGCGTCGGGCAGATTGCCGAGCTCGCCCTCGACCGCAGCGCCGCGCGCATGCGCTGCGCGTGCCAGTCGCGTCACTTCGTCCAGGGACTCCGTGTGCAGCATCACGGCGTTGAAGCCGGCCTCGAGCCCACGCAGTGACTGCTCGAGCGTGTGCGCCTCGTTGAGGAGCAGGGCGACCGGCACGCGCGCCTGTCGAGCGAGCTCGCCGCCGAGCACACCGAGACGCTCGATCCCACCTGCATCGAACCACGGTTGGTGCCCGAGCAGACAGCCGGTGCCGATGATCGCCGGCGACCGCTCGGCCTCGGCGGCCTCGACGACACCTTCGAGCGAGTAGCCGTCCCATGCTTCGAAGTATCCGAGCGCGTACCCGCGCGCACGGGCGTCGGCAAGCAGGGTGGTCAGCGGGGCGAGGGGCACGGCGCGTAGCTCTCGAGGAGGGCGTCGGCTTCGGCGCGGGTGAACAGCCCGGCGGTGCAGCCGAGGTGGGTGCATGCGGAAGCGCCGATCACGCTGGCGAACTCGAGCGAGCGGCGCAGCGGCCAGTCCTGGAGCAGACCGTAGACGAGACCGGCGGCGAAAGCGTCGCCGGCGCCGGACGGCTCGACGAAGTCGACGTGGGGGGCGGGCAGCTCGAACGTGTCGTCGCGGCTCGCGGCGAACAGGCCACGTTCTCCCAGCGTGACGACAACCGTGCCTGCACCGAGCTCGAGCAGACGCTCGGCCTGTCGGCGTGGATCACTCTCGCCCGTGAGCGCGGCTGCCTCATCGTCGTTCGGGACGAAGTAGTCGACTTCGCGGAGGACTTCTGCGACGTCGTCGACCGACAGCGCCCGGCCGGCGGGCGCGACGACGTCGAAGACGACGCGCGTGCCGGCCTGTCGTGCGAGCCGTAGCTGCGCTGCGAGCTCGTCCTGCCGCAGCGACGGCAACACGAGAAAGCCGCCGATATAGAGCACGTCGGGCGCAGCGGCGAGCGTAGGTGCGAGGTCGGCGGCGCAGAGCGCGGCGTTCGCGCCGAAGGTGTGGATGAAGCGGCGGTCTTCCCCGCGCACCGGGATGATCACCGTCTTCGAGGTATCGAGTCCGGCCGCACGCCGGATGCCGGCCACGTCGATGCCGGCGGCGCTCAGCTCATCCTCGACGAACGCGCCGAAGTGATCGTCTCCCACTCTCGCGACGACCGCGGCTCGCACGCCGAGCCGCGCAAGCGCGATCGCGGCGTTCGCGGCACAGCCACCGGTCTCGACGACGAAGTCGTCGGTCGTGACGAGCTCACCCGCTTCGGGCAGGCGTTCGAGCGGCGGCACGAACACGTCCGCGACGACGATCCCGGCACAGACGACGGGCAGGCGCGGCCCGCTACCCATCGGCGACGATGGTCGCGCGACCGATCTGCCGGTCGGTGAAGACGTCGAGCTCGTCGCGGCTCTCGGTCGAGAACTCGGAGACGATCGCACCGTCCGGTCCCGCCCGGAACCAGTGCAGCGTGCCCGGCGGGATCGTGTGCTGGTCGCCGGGCTCGAGGACGATCTCGTGCCAGACGGTGTACGCACCGCGCTCGGCGCGCGCAGGGCGGCAAACCGGCGCAGGCGCCGGCTCACCCTCGGTGTAGAGGTAGACGCGTCCCTGGCGGCAGCGAAAGGTCTCCTCCTTGCCGGGCGTCCCGTCGAACGGCGGATGCAGGTGCTCGGGGCACGTCTGACCGGGAAACATCACGAGCTCCTTCGCGCACACTCGTTCGGTGTTCACGTAGACGACGACCTCGAGCCCGGTCTCGTCGAGCTCGGAGAGGCCGAAGTCCGCCACCTCGATCTCCCGCTGTTCGGTCAGGGTGAGCACGATGCCGGCTGCAGCGAGTGCCTCGGCTGCGCGCCTTTGGGCGTGCTCGATCTCGGCGCGAGTCAGCATGCTCGCTCCGTGCCGATCACAACCGTGAAATTCTCTGGCTGCTCACACCGACCCTCTTGAGACGCGTGGGCGGGAGTGCCCCCGTTCAGCGAGAGGATAGGTCGGATCGTCACCCCGCGAGCATGGCAACGATCGCCCCAGCTGAAACTGCCAGGCAGACGCGCCTTCAGATTGTCGGAATCCACGGAACCGCATTCGCTACCCGGTCAGCGTTCCCGCGGATGACAGCGCTCCCGCGGCGGTGAAGGTCTTCGACGCGGCACCGAGGACCAGGAGCGGACAGTTGCGGTGTACTCACCGTTCGCCGCATGGACTGGCAGCCTCTGACGTTCGTCAACCGGCCGCCCAGGCCTTGGCGGCGTCGAGCTCAGCGAGCTCGAAAACGCGGACCTCGCCGGGGATCATCCAACCGAACGCTTTGACCATGTGCTTCAACCAGTCCTTGTCGCTGACGACGGCCACCTTCTCCCAAGCCGTGAGGTCGCTGCCGCCGAGCTTCGCGTCCTCCCACATCGCACCGAAGGTCCAGCCGTCGAACTCGTCGCCGAGCACGTAGATGAACCGGACCGTTCCGACGGCATCAAGCTTCTCTCGCACCGCCGGGATCAGGACCCTCTCATAGTCGTCGTCCGTCACCTTGCCGCTGGCCTCGACGCCGAGCACGTTCTGAGGCAATCCTTCCAGAACTCGGATCATGATCTCCTCCTCCTTCTCGCTGCGCGTGATGCTGGGGAAGCCGTTGGAATCAAAATGCCCGTCAGGGCGCGGTGGCCAGACCGGTGCCAGCGCAGTTCTGCTTTTGATACCAGGTGATCGGAGACGGGCCGGACGCGCTGATCGTCGTGCTTCCAGCGGTGGCGTTCAGACAGTAGCTCGTTGCCGTCGGTTTGCCCTTTGCACCGGTGCCGACCGTGGCGGCAACGGCGGCGTCGTAGAACGTGATCCCTGGTGGGCTCTTCTTGGTCGAGTTGCCGAGGCCGACATAGGTGTCGTTGTCCGCAAAGAACGCCTGTGCTGCGGGCATGGCAGCGCGGATCTGCT
Organism: uncultured Thermoleophilia bacterium; assembly: GCA_963821575.1. Taxonomy (GTDB): domain Bacteria; phylum Actinomycetota; class Thermoleophilia; order Gaiellales; family Gaiellaceae; genus PALSA-600. Next base: position 197,143 of record CAWGEJ010000011.1, on the reverse strand, counting down.
GCTCTGCCGTTCTCGTGCGCGCCCGGCCGGTCAGCATGCTGTAAGCCGGAACCGCGAGGGCAAGAAGAATGCCGATGATCATGAGGACGACCAGAAGTTCAACGAGGGTGAAGCCGGCTGCCGAGGAGCGCAGAGGGTGCAGATACGCGTCCAGGAGACGCACGTTCGTCCTGCGGGAAGAGAGATACATGAGCCATGCATGTATCGGGGCGTGGCTGACTGCGGCCATACCCCGAGCGGGGGATCCAGCATGGAGGAGACGCGCGTACGGGACGAAAACCCCGATCTATGGGAAAGCAGTCTCCAGACCGTGCTTACCTCGCTGCCGCGGAGTTACGGATCCGGCTCCTGTCGTTCCAGCGACGGACCGAGGAGATCACCAGGCACCACGGGATCACGCCGGAGCGATACCTCCTTCTGCTCCTCGTCCGAACCACTGCGATTGAGGGCAGGCCGAGTTCCGTCAGCTCCCTATGCGAGCCGCTGCAGATGACCCAGAGCAGCGTCAGCCGGCTCGTAGCCGGGGCGATGAGCGCCGGCCTCGTGCATCGTGAGCTCGACTCGTCTGACCGGCGCCGCGGATACCTCCACCTGACCCAGGTTGGAGCAGCGAGGCTCGACGCCGTGTTTCACGACCTCGGGCCGGAACGCGTGAAGCTGGCCGCGGCCCTGGAAACGCAATTGCGAGGGCGCGCGCGTCACGTGAACTTCGCGGTCACCTAGGGTAGGGCATGCCGCTGGATCAGCCCGCCGCTTCCCCGCGCCTGCGTGCTCGCGCCGCCTCCGCGGGGGTGGGGGCGACCTCGGCGACGCGAAAGGCCGTCGCGACGCTGGTTAGAGCTGTCGGCGACCTCGTCGACGCGGCCGTCGACCGTGTGCTCCTCAATGACAAGCGTGTGACCTCGGCGGAGGAAGCGCAGCGAGTTCTGGCGGGCGGGGAGGACACCGAGGCGGTCGCCGACAAGATCCAGCGCGTCGTCGTGCTCGCGGTCCCTGTTGCCCGAGTGCTCGCGCGTGGCGCGCGCTTCACCCGGCTTCCGTGGGCCATGCTCGCATCGAGCTCGGCGTCGATGGCGATCACGGTGCGCACGGGGGTGCGCGAGCTCCAAGTGCTGGCCTCGCTCGTGGCCTACCGCGTCGAACGGGCGACCGGCGCGCCGAGCGATCCTGCACTGGTCAAGAAGGTGGCCGTCGATCTCTACCTGGAGCCAAAGCGCGCACCCGATCTGTCGGACGACAGACTGCGTCTTGTCCGGTTGACGCGAACATGGTTGCTGCGCGGAGCACTCGGACGGAGCACGGCGAAGCGTGCGGCGAAAGCGCTCGCCGCGGCCGAGCAGCTCGACGGCGCCGACCTGGCGGCACGCTGGCAGTCAGCCGCCCGACGGAGGGATCGATGACGACGCAGTTGACTGCAGACGGTCGCCGCCGCGTTCTCGCGGACGGCAACGAGATTCCGATGCTCGGACTCGGGGTTTGGCAGATCGAGGACGGCCCGGTGTGTGTCGACGCCGTGCGCTGGGCGCTCGAGCTCGGTTATCGCCACTTCGACACGGCTCAGGCGTACGGGAATGAAGAGAGCGTCGGCCGCGGCCTGCGCGAGAGCGGCGTACCGCGGGACGAGATCTTCGTGACCACGAAGTTCTATCCCCGACACAAGGATCCCGTGGCCGAGGCGGAGCGGAGTCTCGAACGACTCGGTCTCGACTACGTCGACCTGTACATCATCCATTGGCCGCAAGGCGGCCCGACCTGGGCCTGGCCGGGGATGGAAGAAGCTCGAGAGCGCGGGTTGACGCGGTCGATCGGCGTCTCGAACTTCGACGCCGGTGAGCTCGGGCAGCTGCTCGCCGGCGCGTCGATCCCACCGGTCGTCGACCAGGTTCAGTTCAGTCCCTACGAGTACCGGCGAGGGCTGCTCGAGGCGTGCGGCGAGCACGGGATCGCACTGGAGGCGTACAGCACTCTGGGCACCGGACGCCACCTCGGGAGCGACACCGTCGTGGCGATCTCCGACCGCCTCGGCCGTACACCGGCACAGGTGCTGCTTCGCTGGTGCATCCAACACGACGTGCCGGTGATCCCGAAGTCGACCCACCGGGAGCGGCTCGCGGAGAACGCGAACGTCTTCGACTTCTCACTGCCTGACGAGGACATGACCCAGCTCGACCAGCTCGACGAGACCGGCGGCACGGTACGTGCACTCGAGAGGAAGTGGTGGCAGGGCTGACAGCGTGCCGAACGTCCACGGCTCAGCCTTCGGTTTCGGGAAAGTCCCGATGCGGTACCTCACAGTGGGGCTAGCGTCGCGCGCGTTGCCGCGCCTGCGGAAACTTCGACCTTGGAGGAGGAGACGGACATGAGGCGTTCGCGGAAGATCGGATCGTCGAAGTTGCGGATCTTCATCGTCCTGGCGGTCGCCGTCGCGTTCCTTGCGGGCTGCGGTGGGAGCAGCAAGTCGACCGCCACGACCAGTGCGACGACGACCACGACGAGCGGCAGTACACCGTTCACGGCTGCGCTCGTCAGCGACATCGGCAAGTTCACGGACAAGGGCTTCAACCAGAACCAGCTGAAGGGCCTCCTGTCGGCGAAGGCGCAGCTCGGGATCAAGGGGATCGCGCTGCAGTCGAACTCGACCAGCGACTATTCGCCGAACTTCAACTCGGCGATCCGCAAAGGTGCCAAGCTCGTGATCGCGGCCGGGTACTTGCTTGCACCCACGACGGCGACCTACGCGAAGAAGTTCCCGAAGGGCGACTTCGCGATCACCGACTACACGGTGCACACCTCGCCGTTCGCCGACAAGCAGGGGAACGTGCTGCCGGCGTACAAGAACGTCGAGGGCCTCACGTACAGCGCGAACGAGTCGGGCTGCCTGGTCGGTGTGCTGGCAGCGAAGATGGCGCAGAAGATGGGCGGGAACACGGTGGGTGCGGTCGGCGGTATCAAGATCCCGCCGGTCGACATCTGGATCGCGGGCTATAAGTACTGCGTCGACAAGGTGGCACCGGGCATGAAGGTGCTCGTGCAGTACTCGAACGACTTCGTGGCGACGGACAAGTGCCAGACGGTCGCTCAGAACGAGATCGCTCAGGGCGCGAAGGTGCTGTTCCAGGTTGCCGGCGGCTGCGGGCTCGGCACCCTCAAGGCGGCGGGCGATGCCGGTCTGTGGGGGATCGGGGTCGACGTCGACCAGTACAACGATGCGAAGCGGGTGTTGACGAGCGGTGTCAAACGCGTCGACAACGGCGTCTTCCAAGCGATTCAGCAGGCGCAGGCCGGCAAGTTCCAGGGCGGCACCGACCTGGTGTTCAACCTGAAGAACGGCGGCATGGGCGTCGGCAGGATCAGCCCGGCCGTCCCGAGCGCCTACATCGCGCTGATGAACTCCTACAAGGCGAAGATCATCAACGGCACGTTGAAGGTCCCGACGGCGCTCTAGCCCTCCTAGTGGCGGAGCGCGAGGTCGCGCGCGAGCCACCAGAGCGTGACCGGCTTCCTGACCGTACGCCGCACGGCGTACGGCAGGTAGCCGCGTCCGTACGGCACGTAGATCCGCACCGTGGCTCCGTGCTCGGCGGCTTGCAGGGCGGCGGCCGTCATCGGCAGTCCGAGCAGCAACTCCAGCTCGGCGCCGGGAAGGCGTGTCAGCGCGGCGCGTGCGAGCCCCGCGTCGTGGGTCGCGACGGCCGCGCGCCCGTTCCCCCGCTCCACCGCCGCGATCACCGCGAGGAAGCCCTCGCTCGGATCGCGGTCGCCCGGCCACTGCCCCTTGACGACTCGAACTCGGACTCCCGCGTCGACGAGTCGCTCCGCGTCGCCAACGCTGCGTGACCAGCACCCGGGCAGCGTGGCCCCGACGTCGTTGCCCCGGGCGGCGAAGCGGCAGGCGAGTGCGAGGGTCCTCTCCGCCTCGTGCTCTGCCAGAGAGTCGAAGTGGAGCAGCACACCCGCCTCCGCGGCCTGTTCCATCACGGCCTCGCTCGCGTTGTGATTGCCGGCGAGCGCGGGCAGCTTGATCGACGGGTACGAGTCGAGTCCACCGGCGGCGATGGCGGCAATCGCGCGCATGTGCTCGGCCGCAACGAGCCTGGCGGAGTCGTCCGGGCCGTCCCAGAAGGCGAGTGTCGTCGGCTGGCCGAGTGCATCGACGAGAGCGAGCGCGTCCGCAAGCTCGGGCCCGGCCACGTAGCGCCGCGCCGCTCGCCGCAGCAGGCGGCCTCGGGCCTGACCGAGGCCGGTCCGGGGGCGGGGCGGCTTCTGCTTGCCGAGTAGCCGGCCCGCGTCGCGGGCGAGGGGCAGCGTCGAGCAGGCCCGGAACGGGTAGAACGCGGCGGCCACACAGGGGCGCTCCTGCCGCGTCCAGGTCTCCGTCCACGGGGCCCGCGAACCGAGGAACTCGATCGTCTCCAGCCCTCCTGCCGCGGCCCGGCGGACCACCTCGAGCATGAGCAGCTGCCCCGGCGAGCAGCGCGCGTACTCCTGGTCGTAGCCGATCTTCAGCAGCCAGAGCCTGTTGGCGTGCTCGACACCGAGCTGCATCGCGATCGGCCGGCCGTCGATGCGCAGGAACGCAATCCGCAGCGATCCGGCGCGTGACAGTTCGAGCGCATAGCGGCGGTAGAACGGAAGCCGAACCGAGTCCTGCGCGAGCGCGGTTCCCGAGCGGCCCTTCCAGCTGTGGGCTTCGACCCGCAGGGCGATGTCGAGCAGCTCGCCGACGTCTGCCGGCGAAGGCGAGACGACCTCGACGTCGACCTCGCCTCGCTGCTCCGCGAGTCGCCGGGCCCGCCGCAGGTCGGAGCGGCGGCCGCTGTTCAACAGCGACTCGGGCTCCTCCTCGAGCCCGGCGAGCTCGAGCACGGGCAGGCCCGGTTGCCGGTGGACCGCGACGACTGCTCGGCGGTGGAACGCCTCCTTGAGGATTCGGACGGCCGGCGAGCCGGCCGGCACACGACGCAGCAGGAGCGGAGCACGGATGTGTGCGAGGCCGTCGCCGAGCCTGCCGAGCGCGTCCTCGTCCTGCCAGAGCAGGTCGACCGGCTCGTACAGCTGCACCACCGTCGCGACCTCGAGCCTGCCCCGTCGCGACTCGAGCGGGGCGACCGCCGACCCGTCGTCGAGCGCCAGCCCGTGGAGACGCAGGTTCGGGAGCTCCGCGGCCGCCCGCAGCCAGGCGAGCTGCTGCATCGGGCTCCGCAGGGAGCTCGTCAGGTCGTCCCAGCCGGGCACGACCCGCTCGAGCGCGTCGGTGTCCGCACAGAGCCGGAGCCGCGCGCTCTCGAGCCGGTCAGTCATGCGCGCTCATCGTGGCACGGGCCTCGGGCCGGCTCGTCGTGGTTTTTCCCTATTTCAGGCATGTCCGCGTCGGACATGCCTGATAGACCATGGGGATGCGGTGGTGGCGTCTTACCGCTTTCGTCCTCCTGGCGTTCCCCGCCGGTGCGGCGGCGACCGCGCCGCCGCCCGGAGCGACGGCGCTCTGCCGCGACGGCACCTACAGCTTCTCGCAGCATCACTCCGGTACGTGCTCTCACCACGGCGGGGTCGCGAGGTGGCTGGACGCACCGACTGGGCCGGCGGGCTCGAGCACCCCGGCGCTCGGAGCGACCGTCCTCCTGGGTCAGCGCTCGCGGACCAGCGCGTGCGTCCGAGGGCCGCTGCCGGACCGCCGCTGCTCTCCGGGGGCCTATTACGCGCTGTTGACGAAAGCCGTTCTCTGCTCGACGACGTTCAGGACGGGCACCGTCCGCAACGTCCCGCAATCCGAGAAGTTCGCCGTCGAGCGCGAGTACGGGATGCCCGCGGCCTCGTACGGCCGGGCGATCGAGGTCGACCACATCGTCTCGCTCGAGATCGGCGGCTCCAACGACATCGCGAACCTCTATCCGGAGCCCGGGTCGGGAGACGCGAACTACCACGTCAAGGATCGGCTCGAGAACCGCCTCCACACGATGGTCTGCGCAGGGCAGATCACGCTACGCGCCGCGCAGCGCGGCATCGCGACCAACTGGAAGACGCTCTACACGCGCATCTTCGAGACGGCTCCGTGAACACCGGAAGGGGCGGCGCCGAGGCGCCGCCCCTTCCGCCTCCCCCCATAGGGATGTACTAGTTGACGTCGGCGCAGATCACCCAGGGACGGACGACCAGCGTGCCGGCGACGTTGTTGTTGAACCCCTCGACGAGCCAGCCGTTCGGCCGGAACGACCCAGCCGGGTCTCCCGCGATCGGGGTGAACCCGCTGCCGCCCGTGACCGAGACGACGTTGCCGTTCGCGTCGATCTGCGCAGGCTCCGACGCGACGATCTGCAGGCCCTTGTAGGCAAGCGCACCCTCGTCGGCGTGGCTGAAGCCACCGCCGAGCGCCGTCCTGTGCGTGCCGCACCGGACCCACGACTGGTACAGCGTGGCTCCCGAGTCGCCGATCCAGGCTGCCGTCGAGTTGGCCCGGCCTCCCGGGTAATCGCTCAACTGCGTCAGGCTCGGATACGGACCGTCGGTCGAGACCTTCGCGACGCTCGCAGGCCCCTGCGGGCCGACCGGGCCGGGCTCGCCCCTCAAGCCTGGTGCGCCGGTCGCGCCGGTATCGCCCTTCGCTCCCTGCGCACCGCGCTGTCCGGTGTCACCCTTGGCCCCCTGAGCGCCTGTCGCGCCCTGCTCGCCCTTCGCCCCGGTGGCGCCCGTGGCGCCTGTTGCGCCGCTCTGCCCCCGCAGCGAGGCGACCAACGCGACCGAGAGGTCGTGCTGCTGGATCGTGTGATCGACCAGGTGCTTCGAGGTGATCGAATGAGCCTTGATCTCGTTGCCGGTGATCAAGGTCCGAACGTGCCCGCTGGCTGCTGATGTCAGCACGAGAACGGACACGAGTGCGAGCGCAAACCACAGCAGCTTGCTGCTCATCACGCCCTCCTTTTCCCCCAGACGCGAAGCCGATGCGGCTCCGCGCTCGGCGTTCTTTCACATCCGTGCTGATCAGACAAGCGCAACAGCCCTGACGCCGCGTCGGGGAGTTCGCTCATGCGGGTTTGAGCACTCGGAGGCGAGGCCGGGCGTCGTCCCTTCCATCTTCATACCGTGAGAGGCCCGTTCTTCTCACCGTCCTCGCCGAGAGTGGGTGTGTCAGGCAGAACCCCAATCGGATTCAGGAGAAGAACACCACCATGAGGCAGCGGATTCTCATCGTCATCGGAGTAGGTGCAGTGGCGCTGGTGGCAGCCACGGCCGCACTCGCGGGGACACTCACGACGACCGCCACGATCTCCGGTACCGCCGGCGTGTCGCTCAACCTCCCGTCGAACCCGTCGATCTCCGACACGCTCGACGGCACCGACCAGACCGTGTCGTACGCACCCGTGCTCGGCGTCGTCGACGCGCGCGGCACCGGTGTCGGCTGGAACCTCCAGATCTCGGCAACCACGTTCTCGGACGGCGCCGGCCACACGCTGGCCCCGGGCACCGTCACCGCGACCGCCCAGGCCTGTCACTCCGGTTCGAGCTGCACCGCGGCCACGAACTCCGGCATCACGCTGCCGCTGACGATCTCGGGCACGGCGGTCAAGTTCTTCAACGCGGCTGTCAACACCGGCCTCGGCAAGGTCGACGTCACCCCGACGATCCAGGTTGCGATCCCCGGGAACACCTTCGCCGGCACGTACACCTCGACGGTCACGCTCGCGGCGGCGACCGGCCCGTAACGAGCTCGATCACCTGGCGCGTTGCCTCGAGTGCCCCGGCCACCAGCCGGGGCACTCTTCGTTCGGGCGGCGCTACATCGGGATCGAGAGGACGATCTTGCCGAGCTGGTCGCCCGCCTCGAGCCGCTCGTGGGCGGCGCGCGCCTCGGCGAGCGGGAACACGCGATCGACGACAGGCCGCACGTGCCCGGCCGCGATCAGGTCGTAGACGCCCTTGAAGTCCGCCGGAGTGCCCATCGACGAGCCGAGGATCGAGAGCTGCTTCCACCAGACCCGATGCAGCGCAGCGGGTGGGTTCGGGCCGGTGGTCGCGCCGCAGACGACGATCCGCGCCTCCGGGCGCGCAGCCTCGAGCGTGCGCTTCCAAGTCGCCTCACCGACGTCGTCGACGATCACGTGCGCGCCTCCGCCGGTCGCCTCCTTCACGACCTGGACGACGTCCCCCGTCGCATGGTTGACGGTGACGTCGGCGCCGAGCTCGCGAGCCCGCCCGAGCTTGTCGTCGCTCGAGGACGTGACGGCGACCTGCGCGCCCACTGCCTTCGCGAGCGCGAGTGCCGCAGTCGCGACTCCGCCGCCGATGCCCCAGATGAGCACCCATTCGCCCGCCTGCAGCTGCGCGCGCGTGACGAGCATCCGATAGGCCGTCACGAAGACGAGCGGGAATGCGGCGGCCTCCTCGAACGACAGGCCGTCGGGGATGGGGTGGACGTAGTCGCGCGGAACGGCGATCAGCTCTGCGTGGGTGCCGTCCATCGTCTCGCCGACGATGTGAGTCTTCCCGCCGGCCATGATCCCCGGATTGATCACGACGCGCTCGTCGGTGCCCGCGATCACACCCGCACCGTCTGCGCCGAGGATGCGCGGCTTGGGGACCGACGGCAGCCCCTTGCGAATCCAGACGTCCAGGTGATTGAGCGACGCCGCGCGGAGCTCGATGAGCACCTCGCCATCGTCCGCAACCGGATCCGGGACGTCCTCGTAGCGCAGAACCTCGGGGCCGCCGTCTTCATGGATGCGGATCGCTTTCATGCGGGCACAATCCTCGCATGACCGCCGACGACGTCCGCCGGTTGGCTGCGGAGCTCGGGCTTGATGCGGTGGGCGTGACCCGCGCGACCGCGTATGCCGAGACCGAGCGGCACATCGTCGAACGGCGTGAGCGCGGGCTGTTCGCGGAGATGAAGTTCACGATGGCTCAGCCGGAGACGTCGTGTCATCCCGAGACGCTGCTGCCGGGCGCGCGCAGCGTCGTCTCGGCGGCGCTCTGCTACTGGCAGCCGGAGTCGGAGCTCGCTCCGGGCGAAGGACGGCTCGCCCGCTACACGTGGTCGGACGCCTACGCAGAGCTCCGCACGCAGCTCACCGCGCTCGGCCGCTCGATCGGCGGCACCTTTCGGGTGCTCGTCGACGCGAACCAGCATGTCGACCGGGAGGCCGCAGCTCGCAGCGGTGTCGGCTTCTACGGGAAGAACACGATGCTGATCACGCGGACGCACGGATCGTGGGTCGTGCTCGGGACGCTCGTCAGCGACGTCGAGCTGGAGACGACGCCGCCGCTCGACGCGAACTGCGGCGACTGCAGGATCTGCATCGACGCCTGCCCGACGGGCGCGCTCGACGAGCCGGGCACCCTCGACGCGACCAAGTGCCTCTCGTACTGGACGCAGGCACCGGCTGCGATCCCCGAGGCGTATCGATCGGAGCTCGGTGCCCAGGTCTACGGCTGCGACATCTGCCAGGACGTCTGCCCGTGGAATCGCGGCGTGGAGAAGCGACGCGCTGCACTTGAGCCGAGCGCGGCCGGCCATGTCGACCTCGTCACCTGGCTCGAGTCCGACACGGTCGTGCACGACTACGACCGCCTCTACGTCCCGCGGAACGACGCGCGCTTCCTGCGCCGCAACGCGCTCGTCGCGCTCGGGAACGTCGGCGGGCCCGAGCACCTCGGCGTCCTCGAGAAGCATGCTGAGGACGAGCATGCGCGCTGGGCGATCGAGCGAGTGCGCGAACGCGGGTGAGCTCAGGCCGAGGCGGCCCGTTTGGGCCGCAGCTCGGCGGCGAGCGTGCGGGCACGCAGCGCGACCTGGGCGCGGAGCTCCGGCGGCTCGAGCACGATCGCCTCGCCGCGGTACGAGACGACCTCGCCGACGAGCCACTCGGCGCTGCCGACCGACTTGTCCGCCAGCGCGGCGCCGTCGACGAGCGGACGGGCGCCCTTCTCGACCTCCCAGCGCGCGACCGCCGGCGAGTACCAGATACGCGCCGTCGTCGCCGAATGCAGCTCCGACGGGTCGAACCCGTCGCGTGGAGTGAAGCCCTTGCGGGTCACCTTCGCGTTGCGCATGCGGTCGAGCCGGTACGAGCGAGGCTGGTCGCGATCGATGTCCCACGTGTGCACGTACCAGTGCGGAAGGCGGCGTTCGATCGAGTACGGCTCGACCACGCGCGTCACCACTTCCTGCTCCTCCGGCTTGAGGTACTCGATCTCGACGAGCTTGTGGTCGTCGATCGCATGTGTGAGCGTCTCGACCAGGCCCTCTTCCTCGCCGACGTGCGGTTCCGGAGTCTGCGTCAGCTCGAACGCCCCGAAGGTCTCCTCGAGCTTGGCACGCACGCGGTCGAGCGGAGAATGCGTGCCCGCCGCGACCATCGGTCCGACGAATTCGAGCGCCAGGCGGATCGCGCGTGCTTCGAGCGGCGTCAGACGCGGTGCGCGGCGGAACGTGTCTCCGAACAGCTCCTTGTCGACATGCACCTCGTCGCCGTGCAACTCGGCGTAGACCGCGTAGCACCCGCCGCCGAAGTTGACGAGGTTCAGGAGCGAGAGATGCTCTTCCAACTGCTCGGCGGGGATCGAGAACCGGTCGACGAGCTCCTGCGCCGGGATGATGCCCTCGCGCTCCTCGCCGCAGGCCGAGAGCAGGTAGGCGAGCAGGGACTGCAGGACGCCGAAGCGCTCGGGCGCCACCGGCCCGGCGAAGCGCTCGACGGCATCCAACTCAGTGCCGACGACCTCCGCCGCGGGGGTCGGCGGAGCGCCCTCGTGCGCCGCGCGCGCGGCCCGCGCGCCCTCGACGACGAGGCGGCGGAGCTCCGACGGCGCGAGCGGAACGGCTCGGCCGTCCTGTCGGAGGATCCAGCGTGCGAGCAGGCTCGACGATGCGTACTGCGTGATGAACGTGTCCGCCTCGACGTGGTTCCGCTCGCCGCCGTAGGCGCGCTGGACCCACCACGCCGTATCGGGTGCCACTTCGATCTTCGCCTCGCCGACGATGTCTCCGAACTGCCACTCCGCCCGGCCGCGGAAGTTCTCCACGTCGAACTCGGCCGGCAGCCGGAAGTCGCGCTCCCTGCGGGTCGCGAAGCGGATGTCGGAGCGGATCCGCGAGACGCGGAAGGTGCGAATGTCGTCCCGCTCGAGGTCGTGCCCGATCACGTACCACGAGCCGTTCTCCGGCAACAGCGCGAACGGGTTGAGCGTGCGCTCCTCTTCCTCGTCGCGATAGATCGACCAGTACCGGAACTTGACCGTGCGCTGCTTCGAGATCGCTCCCTCCAACTTGCCGAGACGCCCCTGCAGCTCGGGCGAGTAGTCCGGGTCGCGCACCTCGACACGCGAGGCGGTGCCTGTCGGGGCTGCGGCGAGGGCGCCGGCCGACCGGCCGAGCGCGAGATTCTGCAGCGCGAGCCGCAGCGGCTCGGCGTACGCGAAGCGCCCTTCGAGCAGGAAGAAGCAGGTCTGCAGCGCAGCGAGCTCCTCGTCGTCGAGCTCGAGCTCCGGCAGGAAGTAGTGCTCCGAGCGAAGGGTGTACAGCTCCTCGCCGGTGAACTCGTCACGCTGCGAGTCGAGCGGGACGCCGAGCGACACGAGCTCGGCTCGGTCCGAGTAGAACCGCCGCGCGAACGCCTCGTCGCTCATCTCCTGGTAGCCCTCGACGTTCGACTTGATGTCGCGCGCCGTCAAAGGCCGGCGCTCGGCCATCAGGAACGCGACCAGCGAGAGCTGGCGGATGAGCTTGTCGGTGTCGTGGCTCAACTGTCTCCTCGGCAGCTCGGTCGAGCCTGCGCCGAAGAGGCGAGCTTATCCGACGATCTACGCCGCAGCTTTGCTGCGCTCGAGATGCTGATGCGACGGGCAGTAGTCGCGGTCCGGCAGCGGAGTGCGCTGACAGGCCTTTCCCTTGCGCGTCGTTGCCCGACAGCGCGCGACGCCACCGTCGAACGCACCCGCCTCGATCTGGTCCTCGACGAAGCCCACGGCCGCATCGACGCCATGGTTGACCGCCCACGCGACCTTCGCCTGCGCGTTGATCGGGAAGTAGCGCCTGATGTCCTGGAACAGGGCGCGGTCGGGCTTGGCGAAGTAGTGCGGATCCTGGGCGAGTCGCTGCATCGTTCCCTCGCAGGCCAGAAGCACCTCCCTGCGGTATTCGAGGTGCGTCTCCTCGTCCACGTAGGGGTCGATGAGATCCTTGATCGAGCGATAGATCGCTCGCGAGTACTGATACATGCAGTGCTGAATATGCAGGATGCGTTCGTCCATTACACCGTCCGTCGCTCCTCGACTGTAGCCGCCAGGCCTTTACGGGGGCTGTAAACCCTCTTCTAGGGGCGGCTCGTCAGTCGACTCTACACGCTCCAGGGGGCTGTCACAAATGTTTTCAGCCGGGTAAACGCATTCGGCCCTGCACATGGGGGTTTTTCGCGTCCTTCAGCGGGCGATCTGGCGGGAGTACGCGCCCGCGAAACCCGCCTGGCGGGCGGTCGGGACGGCGGCATCCGCGTCGGCCTTCGAGCCGTAGATCCCCGTGAAGACCACCAGGTAGCCCGGCTGGAGGCTTGCATAGCCAGAGGAGTCGAGCACCCCCGACCTCGCCAGGCCGACCTTCGCCGCCTGGAGGGCGGTTCGTCTCGCCGACGCGGCGCCGTTCGTCTTCGGGTAGGACACGAGCACGATCGTCCACCCGTTCGCGTTCGCCGGCCAGGTGAATCGGCCGTTCCGGGCGCTCGCTGCCGAGTTGGGCGAGGTCGACGGCTCGGGCGCCGTGGGCAGCGTCGCGGTGTCGACCGAGGTCGTTGCCGTCGGCGTCGCCGACGGCTGCCTCACGGCCACCGGCGAGGTGGCGACGAGCGTGGCCCCGGTCGCGCTCGCGTCGGCGGAGGTGAGCGCGATCGCCGTCGCCGCACCCGCGACGGCGACCACGAGCGTGAGCAGCGAGACCCAGATCCAGTCGCCGGGATACCAGCCGAAGCGGCGGATCCAGCGCCGGCGCAGCGAGGCGAGCCGTCCCGTCACGGCGGGCAGCGGGAGGCCGCAGTCGAGGCAATAGCGCTGGTCGGTCTGCCGAGCCGCTCCGCAGCGCGGGCAGGTCGCGTCGGCGGCCGCGATCGCGGTCTCGCGCTCGGTCGCCTTGTCGGGCATCAGGTGTCCGGCGAAGGCTCGATGATCGTTTCTTCCGACGCAGGCTCGGCTCCGAGCGGACGCCCGCAGTTCGGGCAGAAATGCGACCCGCGGAGCATCGGCGCCCCGCACTCGCAGCGTGGAATGTGGCGGTGGACGTGGAGCAGCTCCTCGATCTCCGCCAGGCGCGCGTCGATCCCCACGACGACGGCGGCCCGCTCGGAGAGCAGATCGTCGCGGAAGCCGCCGCGCCGGTACATCTCGACCAGCAGCCCGCCGAGATCGTGCAGCGCGTCCTCGCGCGCCTTCAGGAGTGCCCGGCGCTCGCGACGCAGCACGCCGGCCTGTGGCCGGCGCGGGGCGATACCTGCAGTGTCATTCGCGCGCCGGCGAAAAGGTGCGGCCATGCCGATACGAGTCTAGAGCTGCAGCACGACGAGACGCTCTTCGGTCATCTCGCGCACGGCCCACGCCGGCCCCTCCTTCGTGTTGCCGGATTCCTTGACGCCCCCGTAGGGCATCTGGTCGGCGCGGAACGTCGGAGCCTCGTTGACGGTGACGCCGCCGAACTCAAGCTCGCGGGCGGCGCGCAGGCAGGTCGGAAGATCACGGCTGAAGATCGCGGCCTGGAGGCCGTAGCGCGTGGCGTTCGCCCCGGCGATCGCCTCGTCGAGAGTCGCCGCGCTGGTCAAGGTCACGACCGGCCCGAACACCTCCTCGCACTGGACACGGTCGGTCGGGGCGGGGCGCGCGATCACCGTGGGACGGATCACGCCGTCGCTCGCCGTCTCGCCGCCGCTGAGCACCTCCCCGGTGGAGGCGTGGATCCAGTCCAGGACGCGGTTGCGCTCGCCGTCGGTGATCACCGGCCCGACGTCGGTGTCGGGATCGGCCGGATCGCCCACCTGGAGCGCTTCGACCGCGGGCAGGAACTCGGCCACGAAGTTGTCCCAGGCCTCCTGCAGGACGAAGATCCGCTGGACGGAGATGCAGCTCTGGCCGGCGAAGGAGAACGCGTTGGCGGCGAGCTTCGCCGCCGTGCCGGGAGGCGCGTCGCCGCAGACGATCGCCGGCGTCGCGTTGCCGAGCTCGAGCTTGACGCGCTTCCGGTGCGCGCGCTCCGCGATCCCCCAGCCGACGGCCCCGGAGCCGGTGAACGTGATCAGCTTCACCCGCTCGTCCTCGACGAGCACGTCACCGATCGCCCCGGCGGAGCCCGCGACGACGTTGATCCAGCCGGGCGGCAGGCCGGCCTCTTCCTCGAGCCTCGCGAGGAAGAGTGCCGAGAGCGGTGTGGTGGACGCAGGTTTCAGCACGACGGCACAGCCGGCCGCGAGTGCCGGGGCGATCTTGTGCGCAACCAGGTTGAGCGGGAAGTTGAACGGCGAGATCGCGCCGACGATCCCGATCGGCACGCGCATCGTGAAGGCGAGCTTGCCGGCGCCGGCCGCCGACGCGTCCATCGGCACCATCTCCCCGGCGAGCTTGCGCGCCTCGACGGCGGCGAACGTGAACGTCGAGATCGCCCGCTGCGCCTCGACCCGTGCGGCCTTCAACGGCTTGCCGGCCTCGGCGGAGACGATCTGCGCCATGTCCTCCTGGCGCTCTTCGAGCAGGCGGGCGGTGACGTCCAGGATGCGTGCGCGCTCGTTGGCCGGCAGCGGGTCGCGCATCGCCCGCTCGGCGGCGTCGAGGGCCTGTCTGGCCTCCTCCGCGCCGCCTTTCGCGATGCGCCCGACGAGGTCGCCGGAATAGGGGGAGCGAACCTCGACCCACTCGCCCGTCTCGACGGAGGCGCCGCCGATCAGGAGCGGATGGTCTGAAGTGCGCGTGGCCACCACGCGACCACTCTAATCTTCTCCTGTGGACCTCCGCAGGGCTCTTTGCATTTCGGTTCCCGTCGCCTGGGCGGTCGCGTCGATCGCCATGATCGCGAGCGTCGGCGTGCCGACGTCGCACGACCTCGTGTTCTTCTGGTTCGCACTCGGGCTGATCGCGTTCTCGGTGACCGACCTGCGGGCCAAGACATCGCGCCTCGTGATCGAATGGTCGCCGTTCATCGCCGTGTTGTTCGTCTACGACCGGCTGCGCGGCTATGCGGACGGGCTGCTCTTCCACGCGCGCGAGGTGCCGCAGATCAAGGTGGAGGCGGCGCTGTTCGGAAAGCCGATCCCGACCGTGTGGCTGCAGCACCACCTCTGGCACGGGGCAGGAGACCTGCAGTGGTGGGACTACGCCACGTGGTTCATCTACCTGACGCACTTCTTCGCAACGCTCGTTGTCGCGGCGGTCCTCTGGCGCTGGGCGCACGATCGTTTCTTCAAGTTCGCCACGATGGTGTGCGTTCTCTCGCTTGCGGGCTTCGCGACGTACGTCCTCTACCCGGCGGTGCCGCCGTGGCTCGCTGCGCGGCACGGCGCAACCGGTGAGGCAAATCGGACGATCGCGATCACGTGGCACCACGTCCCGATCGCGCACTTCGGCTCGCTGTTCGAGAAGGGCCAGACCTACGCGAACAACGTGGCGGCGATGCCCTCCTTGCACGCCGCGTTCTCGCTGCTGATCGTGCTCTACCTCTGGCGGCTCGTCCCGCGCCGGTCCCGTGTCCTGCTCGCGCTGTATCCGCCGGCGATGGCGTTCTCCCTCGTCTACACGGGCGAGCACTACGTCGTCGACTGCTTTGCCGGCTGGGCCTACGCCGTCGCCACATTCGTCGCGGTCAATCTGGTCTTCGAGTACCGGGCGCGCCGAGTCACTGCGCTCGAGCCGGCGTTCGCCGATTGATGGTCGCCTACGTCGTCGATGCCGTTCGCTCGCCGATCGGGCGCCGGAACGGGGCGCTCTCGGCTCTTCGCGGCGACGATCTGGCCGCCCTGGTCCTGAACGGCCTCGTTGCGCGGCACGAACTCGATCCCGCCGAGATCGAGGACGTGCAGATGGGCTGTGTCACGCAGATCGGTGAGCAGGGCTGGAACGTCGGGCGCATGGCCGTGCTCGCGGCAGGCTGGCCCGTCTCGGTCTCGGCGACGACGGTCGATCGCCAGTGCGGATCGTCCATGCAGACCAACTTCAATGCCGCGGCGGCGGTGCTGGCGGGCCAGCTCGACCTGGTCGTCTCCGCGGGTGTCGAGATGATGTCCCGGGTCCCGATGGGCTCGAACGGAGGCTCGCTCTCCGAGCGTGTCACCGAGCGGCACGAGATCGTGATGCAGGGGACCTCGGCCGAGCTGCTGGCGGAGGAGTGGCAGCTGTCCCGGGCCTCGCTCGACGCCTACTCGCTCGAATCGCATCGACGGGCGGTCGCCGCCTCGGACGGCGGCAGGTTCGACGCCGAGATCATCCCGATCGAGCTGCCCGGCTCGCCCGAGCCCTTCACGGTCGACGAGGCGCCGCGCCGCGAGACGTCGGCCGAAGCGCTCGCGGCGCTCCAGCCGGCGTTCCGGCCGGACGGCGTCGTGACAGCGGGCAACTCGTCCCAGATCGTCGACGGCTCTGCGGCCGTGCTGATCGCGAGCGAGACCGCCGTCGAGCGCCTCGGACTCGAGCCGCGAGGGCGGTTCGTGTCGTTCGGCATCGCCGGCGTCGATCCGACGCGGATGCTGCACGGCAATCCCCTGGCGATGGAACGCGCGCTCGTGAAGGCCGGTCTCACGCTCGACGACATGGCCGTGATCGAGGTGAACGAGGCGTTCGCATCCGTGGTGCTGCAGACCGCCCATGATCTGCACCTCGAGGAGCGGCTGGACGACGTCAACCCGAACGGTGGCGGCATCTCACTGGGGCACCCGCTCGGAGCGACGGGCGCCAGGATCACGGCAACCTTGATGTCCGAGCTCGAGCGCCGCAACGCGCGCTACGGCATCGCCTCGATGTGCGTCGGCTTCGGCATGGCGATCGCCGGCGTGGTCGAGCGGGTCTGAACCCGGCTCGCAGGTACCGTCCGGCGCCGGGCCTACTCTTGCCCCGCAGATGGCGATGTGCCAGGTCTGCCGCCGCACCCTGCTCGCGGGCGAGCGCTACCGCACGTGGCATTGGGAGCGGCGCGACCAGACGATCTGCGCCGTCTGCGAGCCCATGGCGCACGACGCAGGCGCTGTGCGCGTGGTCGATGCCTACGAGAGCGTTCGCGTGACCGGGCTCACACAGACCGTTCGCCGCGTGGCGTAGGGCGCACCTCGACGCCGAGCCGTCGTGCCGCAACACCGATCGTCCCGCCCTGCACGATCACGGAGGCGAGCACGACGACGAAGACCGTCTCGTAGATGCGCAGCGCGTCGTCGACGTGGCTCTCGAGCGCGAATGCGGCGAGCAGGATCGGCACCGCGCCCTTCAAACCGCCCCAGATCACGAACAGGCGCTCCCCCGATCGCAGGCGTGCGGGTGCGAGCAGGATGCCGAGCGCGACGGGACGCGCGACGAGCGCGGCGAATCCTGCGAACAGCAGGCCCTCGACCCACCGGCCCGACGAGAGTCCCGAGAGCTCGATCGTCAAACCGAGCGCGACGAAGACGACGATCTCGGCCAGCGCCGCGAGCCCGTCCTGGAACACGCGGATCTCCGCGGTGAACGGTGCACGGAGATCGCCGACGATCAACCCGGCGACGAACACGGCGAGGAACCCGGACCCGTGCGCGACCGCGGCGACGCCGTAGACGAGCCCGGCGAGCGCCAGCGTGCGCAGGGTGTGGAGGCCGGCAGAAGGCAGTGCGACCCGCTGCATCAGAACGCGCTCGAGCAGGCCGCCGAGGATGCCGACCGCGAGCCCGATCGTCATCTGCTCGGCGAAGACGCGCACGACGATCCAGAACGACGCGTGCGCGTGGGTCGCGAGCTCGATCATCCCGAGCATCAACGCGATCCCGACCGGGTCGTTCGCCCCCGACTCTCCCTCGAGGATCGTCCCGGTGCGGCCGGAGATCTCGCGCTCCCCGAGCACGGAGAACATCACGGCGGGATCGGTGGGGGCGATCGCAGCCCCGAGGAGGCCCGATGTGATCCAACTGAGCCCGAACGCCCAGTGGGCGAACAGCGCGACCAGGCCCGCGGTCGCGAACGTGCCGAGGATTCCGAGAGACGCGATCGGCACGGCGGCGGCGCGGAAACGGCGCCAGCCGATCGACGAGCCGCCGTCGAAGAGGATCACGATCAGCGCCACGGTGGCAATTCGCTCGACGTTGGAGATCGAGAGCGCGAGCGACGGGAACAGCTCGGAGGCGAGCGCCGCGGCGACGAGGAAGAAGGCGGCCGACGGAATCGACGTGCGCGCGCTGACCTTCGACGCGAGCAGGGCAGCCGAGAGGGCGCCCGCGACGACAAGGATGGTCAGGCCGAAACTCGTGAGCGCGTGCACCGAGCGGGACGGTATAAGACTGCCCGTCCAAAACTCCTTACATACCCCTCATTCGAGGCATAATTCGGGGGGAAAGACTGAGAGAAGTCGATGCGCCGGCTCTGCCTCATCCTGCTCTGCTGCCTTGTGGTCGCCCCCGTGGCGCTCGCGTCCTCGCTCGCGCCCGGCGACGGCGTGCTCGAGCTGAGCAAAGTCAACGGCGCCGTCGCCGTGACCGCCAGCCGCGGCACGCTCTGGGGGCAGATGGACAAGGGCAAGCTCGTCGTCACCGATCCGGCGGTCGGGGACGGCCAGATCCTGGTCAGCGGCTGGGACACCAAGCGCCCCGGCGTGCTCGACGGGACCACCGTCTACGCCGGCACGAACGTGCGCTTCCGCGTCAGCGGGGGCGGTAAGTATCGCCTCAGCCTGAGGGGAAGCGGCATCGACCTGACCGCGGTCGGCGTCGGCTCCTCGCAGCTCTCCGGCGACCTGCTCGCCGTGGAGCCCGGCAACTATGCGCTCGACAGCGGCAAGTGGATCCCCGTCCCTTACTTCCCGGCGTCGCGGCTCGTCCGTTTCGGGGCTCAGCCGGCAACGGTGGGCGGACCGTGATCGACTCCGCAGCGTGACCTCGCCGACCCCGAACATCCTGGTGGTCGAGGACGAGAGCTCGATCGCCAGCTTCGTCTCCCTCTATCTGAAGAACGCCGGGTACGGCGTGCGCACTGCCTCGAACGGAACCGATGCGCTCGCCCAGGTCGCGCAGGAGATGCCCGGCCTGATCGTCCTCGACCTGATGCTGCCCGACATCGACGGCATCGAGGTCACGAAGCGCATTCGCCAGACGAGCGACGTGCCCATCCTGATGCTCACTGCGCGTGACGAGGACGTCGACAAGATCATCGGCCTCGAGGTCGGCGCAGACGACTATCTGACGAAGCCGTTCAACCCACGCGAGCTCGTCGCTCGCGTCAAGTCGATTCTGCGCCGCGCCACGCCCGAGCGGCGCGAGCTCGAGAGCGAGACGATGGACCACGGCGATCTGCACATCGACGCGGGTCGGCGCGAGGTGCGGGTCGGCGACGAGGAGATCCAGCTCGCCCCGAAGGAGTTCGACCTGCTGTGGGAGCTGCTCGATCACCGCGGTCTCGTGCTCACGCGCGACCAGCTGCTCGAGCGCGTCTGGGGCTACACCTTCGCCGGCGACACGCGCACGGTCGACGTCCACGTTCGCCAGCTGCGCCGCAAGCTCGGTGACGCGTCGCCGATCGTCACGGTATGGGGGGTCGGCTACAAGGTGTCGCCCGCCAAGGACGCCAAGAAAGACCCCGCGACCACCTAAGCTGATCGCGATGCTCGGATCGCTACGCGTCCGGCTGCCGCTCGTCTTCCTCGCGGGGATCGTGCTCGCGGGCGTGATCACGACGGCGATCTCGATCCGCCTCTTCCAGCAGTTCACGGAGAACCAGACGCTCTCGAAGCTGACGCGCGAGGCGAACGGGATCGCCGAGCTCTACTCGAAGGCGGTGAACGCGAGCTACGGCAACAAGAGCGGGGACCGCAAGGCGCCGAGGTTCGCCGGCAAGACCCTGGAGAAGGCGACCGGCGACCAGATCTTCTTCCTCGGCCCGCGGCTCGGCCTGTTCCCCGGCCAGATCACGGGCCTCCGGCCGCTGCCACAGGAGCCGATCGACTGGCACATCGGGAAGTCGGTCACGTTCGAGTTCACGCCGCCGGGCCAGAAGCGGAGGTACCTCGCCGTCGCCAACCCGATCGCGACGTCCGGGACGACGATCGGCGCGATCGTCGTCGCCACCCCCAAGACGGATGTTCGACAGCAGGTCGTGTCGCTGATCGAGCGGCTGGCGATCGCGGGCGCGCTCGGCCTCCTGGTCGCCGCGTTGCTGGCGTGGTACCTGTCGCGGCGGATCGTGCGGCCGATCCTGCAGCTGTCGGACGCGGTCGACGCTGTCGCCGACGGCAACTACGACGTCGAGGTGCCGCCGAACGCGCCGGGTGAGCTGGGCCATCTGAGCGCGCGCGTCGCCGAGATGGCGGACCGGCTCGGCGAGGTCGAGCAGATGGAGCGGAATTTCCTGATGTCGGTCTCGCACGAGTTGCGCACGCCTCTGACGGCGATTCGCGGGCACGTCGCTGCTCTCCTCGAAGGGGTGGTCGAGGATCCGGAGCTCAGAGAGAGATCGCTCGAGACGGTCGAGGCGGAGACGCAGCGGCTCGAGCGCCTGGTCGGCGACATCCTCGATCTGGCGAAGCTCGACACGAATCGGTTCACGGTGACGACCGAAGAGGTCGACATGGCTGCCCTCGTCGAGCAGGCGTACAACCGGTATCGAGACGAAGCGCAGCGGCGCGCGATCGACTACCGGCAGAAGCTCGAAGCGCGGCCGGTGATCGTCTCCGACGGAGACCGCGTTCTCCAGGTCGTCGGCAACCTCCTCTCGAATGCGTTCCACGCGACACCCGACGGCGGGCGGATCTCGCTGGAGCTCGCTCAGCAGAACGGCACGGTGCGCGTCGCGGTCGAGGACACCGGCCCGGGCATCCCGCCCGAAGCGCGTGAGCGGCTCTTCCGCCCGTTCGTCTCCGACGCGAGCGGCGGCACCGGGCTCGGTCTGGCGATCGCCAAGGAGCTGTCGGCGGCGCTCGGCGGCCGGATCGACCTCGAGTCCGAGGTCGGCAGCGGCTCCCGCTTCGAGCTCGTCCTGCCGGGCTAGTAGGGCCCTGGTTAGGCGCTCTCGCGGAGCTTCACGACGTTCGTCTCGACGGGTGCGAGCGCCGCTTCGAGCCGGTCGAGCCGCGCGTTCAGCGCGCGCCAGCCTTCGGTCAGCAGGTCGACGAGCAGCGCGAGATCGTCCACACGGGCATCGCGTTCGGCGTCGATCGTGTGCTCGAGCCTCTCGAGCCTGTGGATCGCGTTGTTCGAGAGCCCTTTCACCTCGGCGAGGCGGCGCGCGATCGGCGCTGCCTCCTCGCGGAGGCCGTCGCGGAGGGCTGTGCGGATCTCTTCCATGGGAGGCGAAGCTACCGTCCGCACCGGATGGAGGCACGTGAGCTCGACTACGACCTGCCGCCGGAGCTGATCGCGCAGCATCCGCTGCCTCGGCGCGACCAGTCGCGCCTCCTCGTCTACCGCCGCTCGACCGGCGAGGTCTCCCAGCACGCGTTCCGGGAGCTGCCCGGCCTGCTCGATGCTCTCGTCGTCGTCAACGACACCCGGGTGGTGGCCGCACGCCTGCCGATCGAGCGGCCGCGCGGGGAGGTGCTGCTCCTCGAGCAGGTCGACGGCGACGTGTGGGAGGCGCTGGCCCGGCCGACCCGCAGGCTCCGGGCGGGCGACCGTCACGGGGCGGTCGAGCTGATCGAGCATCTGGGCGAGGGCCGCTGGCGGGTGCGGGTCGAGGGCGAGCCACACGGGCTCGTGCCGCTGCCGCCCTACATCACCGAGCCGCTCGGCGACCCGGAGCGCTACCAGACGGTGTACGCGCGCGAGCGCGGCTCGGCGGCGGCGCCGACGGCCGGGCTGCACTTCACCCCGGAGCTGCTCGCGCAGCTCGACGTGGAGCGCGTCACGCTCCACGTGGGCCTCGACACGTTCAGGCCGCTGCAGGAGGAGCTCGTCGAGTCGCACCACATCCACGGTGAGCGGTATTCGGTGGAGCCGGCCGCGTGGGAGCGGATTCGCGAGGCACCGCGGGTGCTCGCGGTCGGCACGACCACGGTGCGCGTGCTGGAGACGCTCGCCGCCGGCGCGCCGCCCGCCGGCCGCACCGAGCTCTTCATCACGCCGGGCTTCTCCTTTCGGCGGGTCGATCACCTCCTGACGAACTTCCACCTGCCACGCTCGACCCTGCTCGCGCTCGTGATGGCCTTCGCCGGCGTGGAGGAGACGAGGCGCCTCTATGAGCTCGCGATCGAGGAGCGCTACCGCTTCTATTCCTTCGGCGATGCAATGCTGATCCTCTGACCTGTGGATCGTTTGTTGCACTTCCGTAACGTCGTTTGGCGCAAGGCCTGGTCTCGCTGCGCCCTGTCCTTGCGGTGCAAATGCCCTGCTGAGGCGGCCTGGTGACCGAGCCGGTGTCTCCCGAGGGCGGTCGTTTGGCGACGGGCCACGCCCCGGCAGGGCCTGTCTTCTCGGTGCACGCGACCGATGGGGCGGCTCGCTCCGGGGTGCTGCGGACGGCGCACGGCGAGGTCCGGACGCCTGTGTTCATGCCGGTCGGGACGAAAGGGACGGTGAAGTCGCTCCACCCGGACGAGGTGCGCGAGCTGGGAGCCGAGATCCTGCTCGGCAACACCTACCACCTGCACTTCCGGCCCGGCGACGCGCTGATCGCAGAGCTCGGCGGGCTGCACGCGTTCATGTCGTGGCATCTGCCGATCCTCACCGACTCCGGTGGCTTTCAGGTCTTCTCGCTCCGCGACACGATCGTGCGGGTCGACGACGACGGCGTGACGTTCAGGAGCGTCTACGACGGGGCGACGTCGCGCTTCACGCCCGAGCTCGCAGCCGCGATTCAGACGAACCTCGCCGGCGACATCGCGATGTGCCTCGACCACGTGCCGCCCGCGGACGTCTCACGCCGCCTGCTCGAGGACGCGGTGCGCCGGACAACCGTCTGGGCCGCTCGACAGCGCCACGCTCCACGTGCCGAGGGACAGCTGCGCTTCGGGATCACCCAGGGCGGCGTCGACCCCGAGCTCCGCCGGCGCTCGACGGAGGAGATCGCGGGCCTCGACTTCGACGGGAACGCGATCGGCGGGCTCGCGATCGGCGAGGACCGCGAGGCGATGTTCGACGTCACCGACTGGACGGCGGCGCTGCTTCCGGCCGAGAAGCCGCGCTACTTCATGGGGATCGGCGATCCCGAGGGAATCCTCGAGGTGATCGAAGCCGGGGTCGACATGTTCGACTGCGTTCTCCCGACTCGCACGGCGCGCACCGGCAGCGCGCTCACCCGTGACGGGCGCATCAACCTGCGCAACGCCCGGTTCGCGCGCGACCAGGCGCCGCTCGACGAGACCTGTGACTGCCCGGCCTGCACACGCTTCACACGGGCCTACATCCGCCATCTCGTCAACCAGAACGAGCTGCTCGGCCTGCGGCTCCTGTCGCTCCACAATCTACGCTTCCTGATCGAGCTGACCCGCGGTGCGCGAGACGCCATCGAAAACCGCGGATTTGCGTCCTACAAACGAGACCGACTCGAAAGGCTTCAGTGGGCGGATTCCTGATCTTGATCGTGATCTTCGTCGCCGTGTGGCTGCTGTTCATCATGCCGGCGCGCCGCCGCAAGGCATCGCACTCGGCCATGCAGGAGACAATCGAGGCCGGGGACGACGTGATCACCGCGGGCGGCCTCCACGGAACGGTGCGCGAGCTCGTCGACGACCTCGTGCACGTCGAGATCGCCCCGGGCGTCGTCGTCCAGGTCGATCGCCGCGCAATCGCTGCGGTTGCGCGCGACATCGAGGTCGAGAGCGAGCCCGTCCACGAGCCGGAGCCCGAGCTCGAGGCGGCCCCGGTGCCCGAGGCGGAGACCGATCCGCGGCCCGAGGCTGCGCCCGCCGAATCCGCCCGCGGAACGTCCGAGGAACCAGGCTAACCTTCCCGCGCGTGTCGTCTCGGCGCTCCAACCTGATTCTGATCGGCTTGATCCTTCTCGCCCTCGTCGGCGTGGCATATCTGGCCGTCCCGGGATCCCCCGGGCACCGCGGCGTCAAGAAGGGCCTCGACCTGCAGGGCGGCCTCGAGGTCGTCCTCAAGGCGCAGCCGCCGAAGGGCCACAAGCTCACCTCGTCCGACCTCGACCGCTCCGTCTCGATCATGCGCAGCCGCGTCGACAAGCTCGGCGTCGCCTCGCCGGAGATCCGGAAGCAGGGCTCGAACCAGATCGTGATCCAGCTGGCGGGCGTCCACGATCCCGCCCAGGCGGCCGCGATCATCGGCACGACGGCGCAGCTCGAGCTGTACGACCTGGAGGTGGCACTCGTGCCGCCCTCGATCACGGCGAGCGGCAGCCAGCCGGTCGCGTTCCGCAACCTCTACACCCTGCTCTCGCGGGTCCAGTCGACGGCGAAGGTCGGCACTCCGACCGGCTACGTGCTCTTCAAGCCGGTCAAGGTCAAGACGACGGTCGGCATCCTGAAGAACAAGAAGACGAAGACGACGACCGTCTGGGTGAAGAAAGCCGGACCGATCCCGACGCTGCACCGCGACCCTGCCACTGGGAACGAAGGCCTCCTGGACGCTCACAAGGGCAAGATCCCGGCCGGTTGGAAGGTGCTGGCGGTACCGGCGCGCACAGTCGTGATCACGTGCTCGCAGCCGGGCTCCGTCATCTGCCCGGGCGACAGCCAGGGCGTTCCGCCCGTCGGCCTGACCGACTACTACCTGTTCAAGAACGGCCCCTACCCGGACAACCAGTACGCGACCAACGGCAAGTTCCCGAACATCACCGGCTCGGAGCTGAACCTCTCGGGCACACGGCAGGACTTCGACCCGACCACCGGTGATCCGATCGTGCTGCTCTCGTTCAAGGGCAAGGGCAACAAGGCGTTCGCCCAGGTGACGAAGAACGAGGCTGTGCGCGGCTCGATCCTGAAGACCCCGCAGCACTTCGCGATCGTTCTCGACAACGAGATTCGGTCCTGGCCGCAGATCGACTACACGCAGTACCCGAACGGGATCGACCCGACCGGTACCGGCGCGCAGATCACGGGCATGTCGAGCCTCAAGGAGGCGCAGAACCTTGCGCTCGTCCTGCAGACCGGCGCCCTGCCGGTGAACTTCGTCCCGCTCGAGCGCACGGACGTGTCGGCGACGCTCGGCAAGGACTCGCTCAAGCAGGCGCAGAACGCGGCGATCGGCGGCCTGATCGTCGTCTGCCTGTTCCTGCTGTTCCTCTACCGCTTCCTGGGGCTCGTCGCGGTGATCGGCCTCGGCATCTACGCCGCGTTCATGTACGGCGCAATCCTCCTCTTGGGCGTCACGTTGACGTTGCCCGGCTTCGCCGGCTTGATCCTGACCATCGGCGTCGCGGCCGACGCGAACGTCGTCGTGTTCGAACGCATCAAGGAAGAAGCACGTGCCGGGAAGTCCGTGCGCGCGGCCATCGCCGCGGGTTACGGGAAGGGCTTCCACACGATCATCGACGCGAACGTCGTCACGGCGATCACCGCGCTGATCCTGTTCGCCGTCGCGACCGCGGGGGTCAAGGGCTTCGCGCTGATGCTGCTGATCGGCACCGCCGTCTCGCTCGTCACCGCCGTCGCGGCGACGCGCGCCATGCTCGGCCTGCTCGCCGGCTTCCGCTGGTTCGAGAACCCGAAGTTCATGGGCGCGAACCACTCGCAGCGCGGCCGCTGGCTGCAGATCGACTTCATGAAGCGGACGCTGCTCTGGTTCTCGATCTCCGGTGCGATCCTCATCATCAGCCTTGGCTCCCTCGCGGTGCGCGGCCTCAACCTCGGCATCGACTTCAAGGGCGGCGCGCAGATCACCTTCCGCACGGCGAAGCCGACGTCGATCGGGCTCGTCCGCGCACAGACCGCAGCGATCGGCCGCGGCGACGCCGTGGTCCAGGGCCGGGGAACGGCGTACGGGAGCGAGAGCTACAAGAGCTTCCAGATCCGCCTGAAGAAGCTGAGCGAGGCCGAGCAGAGCAAGCTGTCGACGCGGCTCGACCAGAACGTGCACGCGATCGCAAAGGGGACAACGAACGTCTCGTCGAGCTTCGGGAGACAGATCGCGAGGGCGGCGCTCCTCGCCATCTTCTTCTCGATGCTGATCATCACGCTGTACATCACGATCCGGTTCCGAGGGCTCGCGTTCGCGGTCCCGGTGATCGCAGCGATGCTTCACGACGTCCTCATCACGATCGGCGTCTACTCGATCACGGGTCGTGAGGTGACCGAGGCGACGGTTGCCGCGGTCCTGACCGTGCTCGGCTACTCGATCTACGACACGATCATCATCTTCGACCGTATTCGCGAGAACGTGCCGCTCATGCGACGCGCCTCGTTCGCGACGATCACCAACGTCTCGCTGTGGGAGACGATCCGTCGCTCGCTGGCCACGACGTTCATCACGTTGCTCCCGGTTGCGTCTCTGTACTTCTTCGGAGGGCCGACGCTGAAGGACTTCGCATTCGCGCTGCTCGTCGGCGTCACCTCCGGTGCCTACTCGTCGATCTTCATCGCCGCACCGCTGCTGAACCTCTGGAAGGAAAAGCGTGACCCCGAGTACGCGCGGCGCAAGGGCCAGGAGACGCCGGAGGGCGACAAGGCCGATCGCCTGCTCGCCGAGGCCGAGCAGGCGGCTGCCGATGAGGAGACCCCGGAGACGCCGGCCGACGCACTCGATGATGTGATCGGCACCGACGGCGACCCGGATGCGAAGCGCGAGCGTCGCCGGCAACGGCGCAAGTCGCGCCCGCACGGTCGTGCCAGATAGCGATCTCGACCGGCTGTTCGCCATCCTCGGGCCGCGGCTCGACGAGCTCCGTTCGCTGCTCGACGACCTGAACGGGCGCTGGCGCGGCGACGCGATCCGCGTCGGGGAGGGGTCGAAGAGGCGGATCCAGGAGCTCGCCCGCGAGGCCGGGCTCGTGACCCGCGACGAATGGGATGAGCTCGAGCTGCGGGTCGCCCAGCTCGAGCATCGTCTGCGTCTCGTCGAGGACCGCGACCCACCTTCTTAGGCCACCCGCCGGTTCGGCTGCTACCGTGATCTCTACGGAATGCGGGTAGGCCGCGTTCCCGTGAGATCGGGTCTCCTCTCGGACACACGATCTCGATGTCCGAAGGAGTTGAGACCAAGTGACAGATTTTCGTCCCCTCGGGGTGTCCGAGGACGTGTGCCGGCTACTCGCCGCGCGCGGCATCGAGTCCCCGTTTCAGATTCAGTCGCTCGTGATCCCGGAGGCTCTCCGCGGCGGCGACATCCTGGCCAAGAGCCCGACGGGCTCGGGCAAGACGCTCGCGTTCGCGATCCCGATCCTCGAGCGCCTCGACCCCTCCAAGCCGCGGCCCGCGGCACTCGTGCTCGTCCCGACGCGCGAGCTGTGCGTGCAGGTGACGGAGGAGTTCGCGCTGATTTGCGGCGACGAGGTCAAGGTCGCGTCGGTGTACGGCGGAGTGCCGCTGCGGGCGCAGGCGAACGAGGCCAAGGCCGCGCACGTGATCGTCGCCACTCCGGGCCGGCTCCAGGATCTGGTCGATCGCGGTCTCGTCTCGCTCGACGCGGTCCGTGTGCTCGTGCTCGACGAAGCCGATCGCATGCTCGACATGGGCTTCAAGCCTCAGGTCGACCGGCTCGTGCGGAAGCTGCGGGAGGACCGGCAGACGATGTTCTTCTCGGCGACGCTCGACGGCGAGGTCGGCGAGCTGGCGCGCCGCTACACGCACTTCCCCGCCCGCTTCGAAGGCGAGCTACCGGCCGAGCGCAGAAGCGGTGAGATCGACCACCGCTTCGTCCCGGTCACCAACGAGACCAAGGTGCCGACCCTGGTCGAGCTGCTGAACGACGCGGAGCGCGGTCTCGTGCTCGTCTTCGTGCGCACGAAGGCGGGTGCCGATCGCCTGGTCGAGAAGCTGCGCCGTCACGACGTCGACGCGATTGCGATCCACGGCGACAAGGGCCAGGCTCAGCGCGAGCAGGCACTTTCGCACTTCGACACGGGCAGGGTGAGGACGCTCGTCGCCACCGATGTTGCCGCGCGCGGGCTCGACGTCGACGACATCACGCACGTGATCAACTTCGACCCGCCGGAGGAGCCCGACGTCTACACCCACCGCGTCGGCCGCACCGGCCGGGCCGGGAAGGGCGGCGTCGGGATCACCCTCGTGCTGCCGGAGCAGCAGGCCGACGTCTCGCGCGTTGCGCGGCTCCAGGGTCACGTCGAGAAGTTCCAGGAGACCGGCATGCACGTTGCGAAGCCCCGGGTCGTGTACACGTCCCGGCGGCGGGGTGGTCGTTCCAAGTGGTAGACGGCGAGCGGCTCACGGAGAAACAGGCCGCTGCCCTGCGCGAGGAGCTCGCGACCCTCGAAGGGCCGCGCCGCACCGAGGTTGTCGCGGCGATCAAGAAGGCGCGCGAGTTCGGAGATCTCTCGGAGAACTTCGAGTACCACGCCGCGAAGAACGAGCAGGGTCTCCTCGAGGCGCGGATCCGCACGCTGCGGGCGCGGCTCGACGGAGCGGAGATCGTCGAGGACGCCGGGGCCGACGAGGTCGGGGTCGGCTCGGTGGTCGATATCGCCGGTGACGGCGGACAGGCGATGACCGTCGAGATCAGCGCCGTGGGCGGGGCGGGCACGGTGTCACCGACCTCGCCGCTCGGTTCGGCGCTGCTCGGGAAGAAGCGCGGCGACAGCGTCGACGTCCAGGCGCCGAAGGGTGCCTGGAAGGCGACGATCCAGCGCATTCACTGAGCCCCGCCGCGCGGCTTCGCGCCGGGGCCGGATCCGTCGGTGCGCGGTCTTCGTGCAACACTTCGACCGTGGCAGCCGGCCAGCAGCAACGCAACCTCGGTCGTCTCAGCGAGATCGCCCAGGTCGCGGTCAGGCACGGGTTCGGATATGCGATCGACGGTCACAGGGCCGACCCGAATGCCGAGGGCACGGCACGCGGCAGGCATCTGCGCGAGATGCTCGACGAGCTCGGCCCGACATTCGTCAAGTTCGGGCAGCTGCTCTCGACGCGGCCGGACGTCGTGCCACCGGACATCATCGCCGAGCTCCGCGGCCTGCAGGACGATGTGCGGCCGTTTTCGTACGCGGATGTCGAGCGGACGATCGAGGAGGAGCTCGGCCAGCCGGTCGAGCGCCTGTTCACGGAGTTCGACCCGCAGCCGATCGCGGCAGCGTCGATCGGGCAGGTGCATCGTGCGACGCTTCCGAACGGCCGCCGCGTCGCCGTCAAGGTGCAGCGGCCGAATGCACCGCGCCAGATCGAGGCCGATCTCGCGCTCATGTACCAGGCTGCCAAGCTGGCCAGGGAGCGCATCCGCGCGCTCGATTTCGTCGACGTGAATGCGATCGTCGACGAGTTCGCGCGTTCGATCCGGCACGAGCTCGACTACCGGCTCGAGGCTCGCAACGCGGATGCCTTCCACCGTGACTTCGCCGGTCACCCGCACGTCGCCGTCCCACGCGTCTACTGGACCTACACGCGCTCGCGGGTGCTCACGCTCGAATACCTCGAGGGTGTGCAACTCGGGGATCTCGAGCTCGAGGCATGGCCGATCGAGCAGCGGCGGCACCTCGCCTATCTGATCGCCGAGACCTGGATGACGATGATCTTCCGCAACGGGTTCTTCCACGGCGACCCGCATCCGGCCAACATCTTCATCCTGTCGCCGGAGCGGATCGGCCTCGTCGACTTCGGGCTGACCGGGAAGCTCACCGACGACGACATGTCGAAGCTGACGCGGCTCTTCATCGACGCAGCGTCGGAGAACATCGAGATCCTGCCGAAGCGGCTCCACGACCTCGGCGTCCGCTACCCGAAGGAGCGGGAGGACGAGTTCGTCGAGGCGCTGCGCGATCTCTTCCACCGCTACTACGGCTCGAGCCTCCAGGAGATCGACCCGAACCAGGTGATTCGCGAGGCGTTCGGGCTGATCTACGCGCTCAATCTGCGGTTGCCCACGCGGTTCGTGATGCTCGACAAGGCGATTGCGACGCTCGGCTCGGTCGGTATCGAGCTGTATCCGGACTTCAACGTCTTCGAGGTCGCGAAGCCGTATGCACGAACCCTGATGCTCGAGCGCTTCACGCCGCGGCGAATCGCGCTGCGCGCAAGCCGGGAGGGCCTGAACCTGGCTCAGATGGCGATCGAGCTGCCCTACCAGATCCACGACACGCTCGAGCAGGTGCGCGACGGCCAGATCGAGGTCGGGTTCGTGCACAAGGGCCTCGACGACCTGCTGGCGAAGCTCGACACGCTCTTCAACCGCCTCGTGATCGCGCTGATCGTGACCGGCGGGCTGATCGGCTCGAGCCTGATCGGCATCTTCGCGAAGACCGGCCCGCACCTCCTGGGCCTGCACATCGTCTCGGTCCTCGGCTTCTTCCTCTCTGCGATTCTCGGCGTCTGGCTGCTCTGGAGCGTGATTCGCTCCGGGCGGCTCTGACGTAGTTCCGGCGGTCACTCGTCCGGCGGGGGGTACCTCCACGGCTGGGCGGAGGTCCGGCTGCATCTGCTCCTCTTTCCGGCGGCGGCGGTTCGTGATCGTCTCAGCCGGGTCTAGTCTGGTGCGGTGATCGTCTGTGCGGACTGCGGCCACGAGAACAGCGAATCCGCAAGATTCTGCGAAGCCTGTGGTCGTGCGCTCGGGAGCGGTCCGGGCGAGCGCCGGACGGTTGTATCGGTGCTGTTCTGCGATGTCGTCGGCTCGACGTCGTTGGGGGAGTCGACTGATGCGGAGGCGTTACGGGCGCTGCTTGCGCGCTACTTCGACCGAATGAGCGGGATCGTCGAGAGTCACGGCGGTTCGGTCGAGAAGTTCATCGGGGATGCGGTGATGGCGGTGTTCGGGGTGCCGTTGGTGCACGAGGACGACGCCTTGCGTGCGTGTCGGGCGGCGGTCGAGATGAGAGACGCATTCCCGGAGTTGGATCTCGAGGGGCGAATCGGAGTGAGCACGGGTGAGGTCGTGACCGGGACGGCAGAGCGACTCGCGACGGGCGATGTGGTTAACGTGGCCGCTCGGTTACAGCAGGCGTCGAAGCCCGGAGAGGTGCTGATCGGGGAATCGACCCGGCTGCTGGCCGGCGGGGCGGTCGACGTGGAGGCCGTCGAGCCCCTGCTGTTGAAGGGAAAGCGCGAGCCGGTGTCCGCCTATCGGCTCTTGGCTGCGCGGCAGGCGGGCGAACGGCAACACAAGACGGCGTTCGTCGGCCGCGAACGCGAGCTGTCGCTGTTGAGAGATGCCTGGCGACGAGCTCTCACAGAGACGCGCTGCGAGCTCGTGACTGTTGTCGGGGATGCCGGGATCGGCAAGTCGCGACTGGTGGCCGAAGCGCTTGAATCGGTGGACACCCCTATCGTGAGCGGTCGTTGTCTCCCTTATGGCGCCCAGGTGACCTATTGGCCAGTCGTCGAGGTCGTGAAGCAGCTTGGCGTCATGCCGTCGGATCCGTCTGCAGCGGCAGCCGTCCGCTCACTGCTCGGGGAGGCGGATCAGGGCACGACGGCAGAGGAGATTGCCTGGGCCTTCCGCAAGCTCCTGGAAGAGCAGTCGCCGTTGGTCGTGGTATTCGACGATGTGCAATGGGGCGAGGAGACATTCGTCGACTTGATCGAGCATGTGGCGCTGCTCTCGAGCGGTGCGCCCGTTCTGATTGTCTGCATGGCCCGGCCGGAGCTGCTCGACAACCGGCCGAGCTGGGCGGTGACGGTACGTCTCGAGCCGCTCAGCAGAGCCGATTCAGAACAACTGATCGGCGCTCAGCTACCGAGGGAGCTGGCGGTGCGGATCGCCGCTGCGGCGGGTGGCAACCCGCTCTTCATCGGCGAGATGTTGGCGATGTCAGAGCAAGGCGGCGACGGGATCGAGGTGCCGGCCAGTTTGAAGGCGCTGCTCGCGGCACGCCTCGAGCAGCTCGAGCCGCGTGAGCGGCGGGTGCTCGAGAGCGCTGCGGTGGAAGGTGAGGTGTTCCACCGTGGCGCAGTTCAGGCGCTCACGCCGGAAGAGCCGCAGGTGACACCGCGTCTCGCCGGGCTTGTCCGCCGGGGACTGATCCAGACCGCACGGGCACAACTCGCCGGCGAAGACGGTTTCCGGTTCCGCCACCTGCTGATCCGGGACGCGGCCTACGAGGTCCTTCCGAAAGCCAAACGTGCACGGTCGCACGAACGCCTCGCGGGCTGGCTCGAGGGGCACGCGCAGAACCTCGTCGAACTGGACGAAATCGTCGGCTACCACTTCGACCAGGCGTTCACCTATCGGTCTCAGCTCGGCCCGTTGGACGACACCGGTCGTGCGCTGGCCGCTCGCGCCGCCGCGCACCTGGGTGCGGCGGGCCGTGCTGCCCTCGAGCGTACGGACTCCACGGCAGCCCGAGCACTGCTCCAGCGTGCCAGCGAATTGCTCCCGCGGGAGGATCGCGAGCGGGTCGCGCTGCTTCCTGACCTCAGCTATGCGCTCGGGGCCGTCGATACCCACGCCGCAATCGAGACCGCAGCCGAAGGAGTCGAACTCGCACGACTCGCAGGCGACCTGCACAACGAATGGCAGGCCCGCCTCGCCCTGCTCGGGCACAAGGTGGACGCCGACGTCGACCGTCGCACATCCGCGGAGTTCGCAGCCGAGATCGACGCCGCGATCGATCCGTTGACAGCCCTCGGCGACGACCGGCTTCTTGCCCAAGCCTGGGGTCTGCTCGCGTTTGTCTCCGAGGGCGACGCGAGAGACACGGCTGCCAGGCAGGCGATGGAGCACGCACGCCGCGTCGGCGCAAGCCGCGTATGGGGAGGAGCAGCGAACACTCTCGCCCTCGACGCTCTCTTCGGTCCGACAACGACGGCGAAATCTATGGCTCTCTGCGAGGAGTTTCGCCAGGAACCAGACATCACCGTCCATGCAAGTGCGCTGTTCGACACCCACCGCGCGCTGCTGCTGGCTTTTGCAGGCCGAATCGACGAAGGCCGCGATCTCCACGTCGACTCGCGCTCGCGGTTCGCCGACCTCGGCGATCTCCTCACGTTCCACACGTGCGCGTTCTGGCGCTTCTGGATCGAATGGTGCGCTGATGACCTCGTCGCCTCGGAGGACGAACTGCTCGCGTGCTGGGAGGCGCTGGAGACGGCAGGAGCCGCGGCCTACAACTGCACCACGGCCGCGCTTCTCGCGCATGTCGAAGTCGACCGAGGCCGCGACGACGACGCATTTCGCTGGTGCGAACGAGCCGAGGAGATCGTCAGCGACGACGACTGGGAAACCGTGCCTCTAATTCCGGCCGCCCGTGGCGTCGTGCTCGCGCGGCGTGGAGATCTCGACGGCGGAACGAGCCTTGCCGAGGAGGCCGTCGCTCTCAACCGCGCTCACTTCGAATACGTCACGGTCAAATCGCTCGTGCTGCTCCGGCTCGCCGAAGTGCACCGCATCGCCAATCGCCCCGACGCCGAACGTCATGCGCTCGAGGAAGCACTCGCGGTGTGCGAGGCGAAGGGGATCGTTCCCGTTGCCGACCGCATCCGCGCACGGCTTTAGCGGACCACCGCCACGAGTACCGCTCCAGCGACGTGGCCGCGCCGGCCGGTTGAGGATCGCGATCGGCGCAGAATTGTGCGAATCGACGAGTGTTCTGCCGGTGCGCGCAAGCGGTTACGGCAAAGGCGTATCGTTGCGGTGTGAGGAAGCCGCTCTATCTCGCAGGGCTGGTCGGCTGTCTCGTCGCTGGGATCCTTCTCGCCACTGCTCTTGTCGGGAGCGTCCAGGCCGCGGATACCACGACGGCTGGGACGACCGCCGCTGATACCACGACGATCCAGACGACGTCGGAGCCGACCACGGTGGTCACGACTGCGACTGTCCAGCAGACGACGACCCGGCAGATCATCCTGCCGGCACCGACGACGACCTCGAGCTCGAGCTCCAGCTCGAGCAGCGGGACGCCGGCGTGGGTGTGGGTGCTGCTCGCGATTCTCGGAGTCGCGCTCATCGTCGTGATCGCGCTGCTCGCCCGGCGCGGCGGGAGGGACGGTGGGGTGCCGGCCGCCGAACGGCGGCGGCGGCTCGACGGCGCGGTCGCCAGCTGGACGATGCAAGGCTGGGCGCTCGAGAGCCAGAGCGCCGACTCGGCCGTCCTGCAGCGGGCGGGCGAGCGGATGATCGTCAGTGTCGACGAGGCGGGGCACGTGTCCACGCAGGCATACCCGGCCGGACCAGCCGCCTAGTCCCCCGACATGGCCGCGTTTGCCGACTGAGGATCGATCGGCGCAGAATCGTGCGAATGGACAACTAGTGGCCTCGGGCGCTGCGGGCTACGGTCGAGTGGATGGTTGCCGCACTGCTGCTCACCGACGCCGAGCCCGAGACCCGCGGGTTCCTCGAGCGGCACCTCCCCCGAGACGGCTTCACGCTCGTTCCCGATCACGGGGACTTCGACCTCGTGCTCGCCGGCGATGTCGAGCGGCTCGACCGCTGGGTCGCGCGGGCGCCGGTGATCGTCCTCGGCCGCGAGCAGGCCGACGCGGTCGACCGGATCCACGCGTTCCGAAGCGGCTGCGACGACTACCTGTCGCGGCCGTTCGAGTATCAGGAGCTCGTCGAGCGGATCAGGGCTGTCCTGCGCCGGGTGCACCCACGCCTCGACGACGTCGTCGAGGCGCCGCCGGTGCGCATCGACACCCGGACGCGGGATGTGCGCGTCGACGGCCGGCGCGTCCAGCTCGCGCAGAAGGAGTACGAGCTGCTGCTCTGCCTCGCGCGCGAGCCGGAGCGGGTGTTCACGAAAGGCGAGCTCCTGCGGGACGTGTGGAACTACCGCGTCGCGGGCCGCACCCGCACCCTCGACTCGCATGCGTCGCGACTACGTCGCAAGCTGCGCGAGACGGGCACCGAGAGGGAGCTGATCGAGAACGTGTGGGGGGTGGGATACCGGCTGCTCGGGGTCGTCGGTTGAAGCGGTGTCGCGTTGTGCTTACCATCGCGATGAGGCGGTCGCGACGGGCGGCGCCAGCGAGGGGAGGTCGGGATGAGACTCAAGGCAGCTTCGATCGTGTTCGTGCTCATGTTCGTGGCGGCGGCCTCGGGCTGCGGAGGCAAGAAGTCGGCTGCCGGGACGACGAGCTCGCCGACCACGACCGCGGCGTCGTCGACGACGGGCAACGCCGGCGGTGGAACGACCACCAGCAGCTCGACGGTCAACACCCACAGTTTCGCCTCGGTGAAGAACTGCGCGCAGCTCGAGAGTGTCGGGGTGAAGTTCTCGCAGGCGCTGGCCGCTGCCGCGGCGAGCGGGCAGTCGACCCTGTCGACGACCTCGTCGGAGTTCAAGGCGATGGAGAACGCCGCGCCGGCGGCGATCCGGTCCGACGTCGAGACCATCGCCACGGCCTTTGCGGGCTACAGCACCGCGCTGAAGAAGGTGGGTTACAAGGCCGGCACCGTCCCGACCGCGTCCCAGATCGCGGCATTGACCGCGCTGTCGAAGAACTTCGCGACCGCGAAGGTCACGGCGGCCGAGCAGCATCTCGCCGCGTGGGGCCAGAAGAACTGCGGCGGATGAGATAGCGCCCCTGCCGGACCAATCTGCCAAGGCGGCTGCGTTTCGGCGCCTGCATCTCACGCCGCCGCTGCTGGTGCTGCCGAACGCCTGGGACGTCGCGAGCGCGAAGGCGCTCGCGAAGCTGAAGGGCTGTCGCGCGCTCGCGACGACGAGCTCTGCGGTCGCTCGCTCGCTCGGCTGGGAGGATGGTGAGCGCGCGCCGCGTGACGAGATGATCGAGGCTGCGCGGCGGATCGCGGCGGCGGTCGACCTGCCGGTGACCGCAGATCTGGAGCGCGGCTACGGCGATCCGGTCGGCACGGCCCGCGCCGCCTGGGCTTCCGGTCTCGTCGGCATCAACTTCGAGGACTCGACACGCGCAGGGCTTGTCCCCCTCGACGAGCAGGCGGCGGCGATCCGCGCGATTCGCGAGGCTGCGCCGGAGCTCGTCGTCAACGCCCGCGTCGACGTGTTCCTGCGGATCGGCGGGGACGTCGACGAGGCGGTCGAGCGCGCGAACGCCTACCTCGCGGCCGGGGCCGACTGCGCCTACCCGATTCTCTGCCCGCCCGTGTCGATCCCTGAGCTCGCACGCCGCATCGACGGGCCGATCAACGTGATCGCCGAGGAGGGCGTGCCCGGGCCCGCCGACCTGCAGGAGCTCGGCGTCGCACGGCTGACGTGGGGCGGCGGCCTCGCGGCGATCGCCTACGACGCCGCGGTCGACGCCGTCCGGGCAGCGCTCACGAGTTAGCGACGGTGGATCACGCGGGCGCCGCGGCCGCGCGTGAGGTAGCTGAACGTCCACCTCGTCAGGACGAGCAGGCGATTCTGGAAGCCGACGAGATAGGCGATATGGATGCCGAGCCACATCACCCAGGCGACGAACCCGCTGAGGCGGACGCCCTTGACGACGCCGACCGCCCGCGAGCGGCCGATCGTCGCCAACTCGCCCTTGTCGCGATAGCGGAACGGCTCCCGGGTCCCCGCCGCGATCGAACGGGCCACGTGCCGGCCCTGCTGCATCGCCACCGGCGCAACGCCGTGCAGCTGTTGGCCGCGCACCGTGACCATGTCGCCCAGCGCAAAGACCTCGGGGTGACCTGCGAGTGTCAGGTCGGGCTCGACGGTCACCCGGCCTGCGCGATCCGTCTCGGCGCCGACGGCCGCGGCGAGCAGCCCGGCGAGCGGCGATGCCGCGACCCCGGCTGCCCAGATCACCGTGCGCGCCGGGATCTGGGACCGTGCGCCGGCGGCGGTCTCGACCTCGACCGAGGTCGCATCGATCCCGACCACCGTCGTCTCGAGGAGCGGTGTGACGCCGAGCGAGCGGAGCTGGCGTTCGCCGCTCGCCGAGAGTGAGGGCGGAAACGCGCCGAGGACGCGGCCCGTCGCCTCGACGAGCAGCACGCGCGTCTGCCGCGTGTCCATCGACCGGTACTCGCGATGCAGGACGTCCCTGCCGAGCTCGGCGATCTGGCCGGCCATCTCGACGCCGGTCGGCCCGGCGCCGACGACGACAAACGTGAGCCACTCAGTGCGCCGAGCGTCGTCCTGCTCCACCTCCGCAGCTTCGAAGGCGCGCAGGATTCGGTCGCGCAGGTCGAGTGCGCCGTCGAGCGTCTTCAGCTCCGGCGCATACGGCGCCCAGTCGTCGTGGCCGAAGTACGAGTACCGTGCGCCGCCCGCGACGACGAGGACGTCGTAGCCGAGCGTCAGCTTGCCGCCGTTCGGCAGGGAGTTCACCGAGACCTGTCGCGCCTGCAGGTCGAAGCCGTCCACCTCGCCCAGCACGACGCGTGCGTTTCGCTGGCGCCGCAGGATCTGCCGCAGGGGCACTGCGACCTCGACCGAGGAGAGCGAGCCGGTTGCGACCTGGTAGACGAGCGGCTGGAAGAGATAGAAGTTCTGCCGGTCGACGAGGGTGACCTCGACCGCGGCGCGGCGGAGGCCCCGGACTGCGAGCAGCCCCCCGAAGCCTCCACCGACGACGACGACCCGCTGCATCTACGCCATCGGACCGAGCACGGCGCCTTCGAGCTGGAGTAGGCGCAGTTTCACGTCGAGGCCGCCCGCGTAGCCCGTGAGCGATCCGTTCGCACCGACGATCCGGTGGCAGGGGAGCACGATCGGGATCGGGTTACGGTTCATCACCGTCCCCACCGCCCGCGCCGCGCGTGGCCGGCCCACCTTCGCCGCGAGTGAGCCGTAGGTGTCTGTGTGCCCGTACGGCACGAGCGCCAGTTCGTGGAGCACATCTGCGTGGAACGGCGCGACGCGCAGATCGAGTGCCAGGTCGAAGGTGCGGCGCTTGCCCTCGAAGTACTCGTCGAGCTCACGGCGCACGTCGTCGAGCGGCGACCGGAGCACCCGCACTCCGAACGTGCGCGCGAGTGCCTCCTCGAGGCCTTCGGATCGGTACGAGATGCGCGCGAGACCGCGGTCCGTCGCGGCGACATAGAGCTCGCCGACCGGGGAGTCGACCGTGTCGAAGCGCACGTCGACGAGCCCCTCGCGGACGGCGGACTCACGGAAGCGGGTGTCGAGATCAGGCGTGACGTTCATGTGTCCTCCTCAGTCTGCGGACCCCGGACGAGGCCGCGGCGCGGGCGGCGTCCTCGGACGAACCGAGGGCCGCAGCGATCTGGGTGTAGGGGAGGTCGTAGCCGTAGCGAAGCACCACTGCTGCGCGCTCGGTCGGCGGCAGGTCGCCGGTCAGGTGCTCGAGCTCGCGGAAGGCATCTCGACGCAGCTCGACGGTCGGACCGTCGTCCGGTTCCAGCTGATCGGCGCTCCGTGTTCGGCGCAGGTCGTCCAGTGCGACGTTCGTCGCGATCGTGAACACCCAGGCGCGCAGGTGCTTCCCGTGCTCGAGCCGGTCGTAGGCGCGGAGAGCGCGCAGGAACGTCTCCTGCCACGCGTCCTCCGCCCGCTGGCCGAGGAGCCGTCTCAGGTAGCCGAGCACCTCGTCCCGGTGCGCGAGGTAGAAGCGCTCGAACGGCGGGATCGGCTCGGTGGCGGTCACGTTCCCCATCATCGAAGCAAACGTGGCAGGGTGCGAAATCGTGAGATGCGCCGTCGTCGGTCACGTCGAGTGGGTCGAGTTCGCACGCGTGCCGATGGTGCCCGCGGCCGGCTCGATCGTGCACGCACGCGAGACGAGCTCCGAGCCGGCCGGCGGAGGCGCGGTGGTCGCGCGCCAGCTGTCCCTGCTCGCCGGCAGGTGCGAGCTCTTCACCGCCCTCGGCCGCGACGATCTCGGCCGTGAGGCGGCGACCCGTCTCGCGGAGCTCGGCATCGACGTTCACGCCGAGTGGGGCGGAGACACTCGCCGCGCCTGGACGCATATCGACGACGCCGGCGAGCGGACGATCACCGTGCTCGGCGACAAGCTTCTGCCCCACGGGCCGCTCCCGCTCGGCGGCTACGACCTCGTGTTCTTCGTCTCGGGAGTCGCGGGCGTGCTGCGCGACGCCCGGTCGGCCCGGTTTCTCGCCGCGACGCTGCGCGAGCTGCCCACGCTCCGCGAGGCGCAGGTGCCGCTCGATCTGCTCGTCGGCAGCGTGAACGACCCGGGAGAGCTCTACGACGATTCGCTCGACGCCCGGACGGTCGTGCTGACCGACGGCGCGAACGGTGGCACCGCGAACGGTGCGTCCTATGACGCGGTTCACGCCGGGACGATCGTGGACACCTACGGCGCGGGCGATTCGTTCGCCGCGGCGCTCGCGTTCGCGCTCGCGCGCGGTGACGCGCTCGCAGATGCGCTCGGCCTCGCAGCGCGGGCCGGCGCGGCCGTCGTCGGCGGCTCCGGGCCGTACGCCGCGCAGCTGGCCAGCTAGCGTAGGGCGATGAGCGGCCGCATCGCGTGGATCTCGCTGACGCCTGTGAAGGCGACCGCGTTACAGCTCGTCGACGAAGTCGAGCTGCTCGAGGATGGGTTGAAGGGCGACCGCCGCTTCTATCTCGTCACGGAGGCCGGCCGCCTGGTGAACAACAAGGATTCGGGCCCGCTGCAGCTCGTGCAGGCCGAGTACGACGCGCACGCCGACTCACTCTCGCTGCGGTTCGAGGATGGTGCGGTGGTCGACGGCCCTGTCGAGCGCGGCGAGGAGGTCGAGACGCGGTTCCACTCGGCCCCGCGAGCCGCCAGGCTCGTGCGCGGGCCGTGGGCCGAGGCTCTGTCGGAGGTGGTCGGGGAGCCGGTGCGGCTCGTCGAGCCTCCGCGCGGCGCCGCCGATCGCGGCCGGGGTGGAGCTGCGACGCTGATCTCGACAGCGTCGCTCGGCGCGCTGGCGCAGACGCTCGGAGTCGCAGAGGTCGACGGCCGCCGCTTCCGCATGAACTTCGGGGTTGCCGGGCTCGATCCGCACGAGGAGGACGAATGGCTCGGCCACAGGATCGCGGTCGGCGAGGCGGTCGTCGTGCCCACCGGCAATGTCGGCCGGTGCGTCGTCACCACCCAGAGCCCCGACACGGGCCGGACCGACCTCGACACGCTGAAGGCGCTCGCGGCCTATCGCGGTCGGGTCGAGACGACCGAGCCGCTGCCCTTCGGCGTGCACGCAGCGGTCATCGAGCCTGGACGCGTCCGGGTCGGCGACGTCGTCGCCGAGGTGTAGCTCGGCTGCGCCTCAGGCGTCGACGAGCGGCGGCGGTCCGTAGCGCCAGCTCCACTCGGTTTGCTCGGTGAAGCGGGAGGCCGCCTCCTTCATCGTCAGCTCGATGCCGACGACGTCGGCGA
The DNA here is from genome assembly GCA_963821575.1 of uncultured Thermoleophilia bacterium. Classification (GTDB taxonomy): domain Bacteria; phylum Actinomycetota; class Thermoleophilia; order Gaiellales; family Gaiellaceae; genus PALSA-600. The sequence goes on along the minus strand of CAWGEJ010000011.1, from coordinate 156,726 downwards.
CGCCGGCCGTCAGCGCTTCGGCTTTCGCCGCGGTCGGCTCGTCGAGCACCGCCCGGATCTGGTCCAGGAGGTCGGGTGGGCGCAGCGGCGCCCGTTCGAGCATGGTCATGAACCACTTGTGAAACGGGTAGAGCATCCGGTTGTACGCGAGGATCGCGCGGCCGGCGTAGAGGGCGACGTGAGACGACGCGTACGCGGTGAGATACGGGTCGTGCCGCTTCGCCGCTTCGCGGTGGAACCAGGCCATCAGCATCGCGTGGCCGACGAAGTCCGTGAGCTTCCGGTCGCGTTCGGCCTCCGGATAGGCGCCGGCCGACCTGACGAGCTCCTCGAGCCCGGGCGCACGTGAGAAGGTGACGATCGCGTCGGTGAACGCCCAGCGCGCCGGCTCGCTGCCGCGCTCGATCACCTCCGTCAGGAACTCCCGCGAGATGTACTTCCCGTCGAGGTACCCGCCCTCGTAGTCCCCTGCCTCGAGATCGGTGAACGTCACCTGGTGCCTTGCCGTGCGCCGGGCGAGCTCCTCGTCGGCGACTACGAGCATCACGTCGAGGTCGGAGCTCGGGCCTGCGAGCCCGTGGGCGACCGATCCGCCGACGAGCAGGGCGCCGACTGCCGGATCCGCCGCGAAGCGCTCCGTCACCTCGTCGATGAACCGGCGGTGGTGGGGCAGCACGATCGTCACCGTCCTTGCCTATCACGAGGACTCCGGCCCGGCATGCGCAGAAGATCCCCTCCTCGCCGCCTCGCACGGGTGGGGCCGAGGGGTTTACAGGTGGGGAAAAGTGGAGTAAGGTGGGGATCTGTGGACCACCTCTTAGGGGAGCACGACCATTCCCTCGACGAAAAGAACCGCCTCACCCTGCCCTCCAAGCATCGGGCGGCCTTCGAAGACGGCGTCTTCGTCACCCGCGGGCTCGACGGGTGCCTCTACGCCTATCCGCGGCGCGCGTGGGACCAGCTGGCCGAGCGGCTCGACGGCCTCGACCCGCTGGCGGAGGGGTCGCGGCGCATGAGGCGCCACTTCTTCGCCGGCGCGGCGCAGGGCGAGTTGGACAAGCAGGGGCGGGTCGTCATCCCGGCGCACCTGATCGAGCACGCAGGCCTCGGGCGGGAGGTCACGGTGGCCGGGGTCTACGACCACCTGGAGATCTGGGATCGAGCGAAGTGGCGTCAACAGCTGCACGAAGTCGAAGGGAGCGCGGAAGATGTTGCCGAGCGTCTTGCCAACTGAGTCCGATCACGTCCCGGTCCTGGCCGAGGAGGTCGTCTCCCTCCTCGATCCTCGCCCGGGCGAGACCATCGTCGACGCGACCTTCGGAGCCGGCGGCCACTCGCTGCTCCTCGCGGGGCGGCTGCGCGGCGACGGGAAGCTGATCGCGATCGATCGCGACCCGACGGTCGCGCCCTTCTTCCAGCGCTTCCGGCGCGAGACCGGGGTCAAGGCGCGCCTGCACCACGGCGAGTTCTCGGCCGTCCTGCAGCACCTCGCGGAGAACGACGTGAAGGCGGATGTGATCCTGCTCGACCTCGGTGTCTCGTCGATGCAGCTCGACCGGCCCGAGCGCGGCTTCTCGTACGCGGTCGACGCGCCGCTCGACATGCGCATGGATCCGAGCGCGCCCTACTCGGCCGGCGACCTCGTCAACGAGGGCAGCGAGCGCGACCTGGCGGACATCTTCAAGCGCTACGGCGAGGAGCGCTATGCCCGCCAGATCGCCCGCGCGATCGTCCGGCGCCGCGCCTCGCAGCCCTTCGAGCGAACGGCCGACCTGGTCGAAGTGATCAAGACGGCGATTCCGGCGCCGGCCAGGTTCGGCGAAGGCCATCCCGCGAAGCGCGTCTTCCAGGCGCTGCGCATCGAGGTGAACGACGAGCTCGGCGCGCTCGAGCGGGCGCTGCCGGCGGCGCTCGAGATGCTGCGGCCGGGCGGCCGGCTCGGTGTGATCGCGTTCCATTCCCTGGAGGACCGGATCGTCAAGCAGTTCCTCCGCAGACAGGAGCACGGCTGCACGTGCCCGCCCGACTTCCCGGTCTGCGTCTGCGGATCGGAGCCCACGATGCGCGCAACTCCGCGGCGCGCGGTGCGGCCGAGCGCCGCGGAGGTCGCGCGCAACCCGCGCGCCCAGTCTGCACGCCTGCGCGTGGGGACGCGCGTCTGATGGCCAGCCTGACACACGCCCAGGCTTCGACGATCGCCGAGCCCGTTGCGCGCCCTCGTCCACGCACGACATCGCGTTCGCGCAAGCGCCGGCAGGCGAGAACACGCGGTGGGATCCTGTGGATCGCGGTCAGCGGGATTCTGCTCGCGGGCGTCGTATTCGTGAACGTGGCCGTCCTCCAGCTGAATCTCTCGCTCGACAAGACGAACACGGAGCGGTCGAAGCTGCTCGCTGACAACGCGGCGCTGCAATCGCAGTACTCGTCCCTGGTTGCCTCGCGGGCGATCAAGGACGAGGCGGTCAAGAAGTTCGGCCTCGTGTACCAGGATCCGTACGGGTACGTGAACGTCGCGAAGTGATGCGCGACGCGCAGGCCAACCGGCGCATCCGCCTGCTGCTCCTGATCTTCGCGCTCGTCTTCGCAGCGACGCTTGCGCGGGCCGTGTGGCTTCAGGGTGTTCGCGCGGCGACGCTCGGCCGCATGGCCGAGCGCCAGCATCGCGAGACCGTCGTCGTGCCCGCCGGACGCGGAACGATCTTCGACACGAACGGCGTGCAGCTCGCGATCGGCGAGCAGACGAAGACGATCTATGCCGATCCGCGCGAGCTCACGGATCCTCGAGCGGTTGCGGTTGCCGCGCAGCGGGTGCTCGGCGTCGACGCGAACCAGCTCTATCCGCAGCTGCTCAATCGCAAGACGGCGTTCGTCTACATCCAGCGCTTCGCCGATCCGCTCAAGGCGGCCGCGTTCATGAAGAAGAAGTTCACCGGCGTCAACGACTACCCCGAGGAAAAGCGCGCGTATCCCCAGGGCAGTGTCGCCTCACAGGTCGTCGGCTTTGCAGGCACCGACAACAAAGGGCTCGGCGGCCTCGAGATCGAGTACGACCGCCAGCTGGCGGGCAAGCCCGGCCGGCAGACGGTCGTTCGCGACCCGTTCGGCCAGGCGATCAACGTCGTCAGCGCCACGCCCGAGCGGCAGGGCCACGACGTGTTCTCGACGATCGACAACAAGATTCAGGCGAACGCCGAAGAAGTCCTGCGCGAGACGGTCGCGAAGTGGGGCGCCAGGTCGGCGACGGCGATCGTGCTCAACCCGCATACGGGCGCCGTGCTCGCGATGGCGCAGGCCCCCGGGTACAACGCCAACGACTCGTCTCGCGTGCCCCAGTCGCTGCTCACGAACCATGCGGTCACGGACGTGTTCGAGCCCGGCTCGGTGTTCAAGCTCGTCACGGTGGCCGGTGCGCTCACCGAAGGTCTCGTGACGCCGCGGTCGACGTTCAGGCTGCCTCCGTGCATCCAGGTCGCCGACAAGTGCATCCACGACGCCGAGCTCCGCGGCACCGAGACCCTCAGCGTCGCGAAGATCCTCTCGTACTCGTCGAACGTCGGCGCGATCACGATCGCCGAGAAGCTCGGTGCGCCCGAGCTCGTGAAGTGGATCGACCGCTTCGGCTTCGGCAAGCCGACCGGGCTGGACTTCCCGGGCGAGAGCGGCGGGATCGTTCCCAGCTACCCGGATCAATGGTCGGGCACCACGATCGGCAACGTCCCGATCGGGCAGGGCATCGCCGTCACCCCGATCCAGATCGCGTCCGCCTACGCGGCGATCGCGAACGGCGGCGTCTGGATCCAGCCGCACCTCGTCGACCGCGTGGGTGGACGCACGCTGCACCGTTTCAAGCACCGCAGGGTCGTCTCTCCAGCCGTCGACAAGGAACTGAAGACGATGCTGACCGGCGTCGTCGACGAGCACGGCGCCACCGGCAACGCGGCGCAGATCGCCGGCTACACCGTCGCCGGCAAGACCGGTACGGCCCAGATCCCGGGACCGCACGGCTACACGACCGGCAGGTACGTCGCCTCGTTCGTCGGCATGGTGCCGGTGAAGACCCCGCGCCTGCTCGTGCTCGTCAGCGTCGAGCAGCCGCACGGCCAGATCTACGGCGGCGTCGTCGCGGCACCGGCGTTCGCGCAGATCGCCAAGTTCGACCTGCAGTACCTGGCGGTCCCCCCGAACGCGCCCGTGCATTGACGTAGAAGGCCGTCTCCGGGCGCCCGCTAGGCTCAGCTGTCGATGGATCTGACTCGACTCGGGATCCCCGGCGCGCCCTCGGTCGAGATCCGTGACCTCGCCTACGACGCGCGCTCGGTGACTCCCGGCGCGCTCTTCTTCTGCATCAAGGGAGCCAACGTCGACGGGCACGACCTCGCAGGCGCTGCCGTCCGGGCAGGCGCTGCCGCGCTCGTCGTCGAGCGCCAACTCGACGTCTCCGTCCCGCAGTTGCGCGTCCCGAGCGTTCGTGCTGCGATGGGCCCGGTGGCAGCCCGCTTCTTCGGCGATCCGTCGAGCGAGCTGGAGGTTGCGGCGGTCACGGGCACGAACGGCAAGACGACGACCGCGTTCCTGCTGCGTTCGATTCTCGATGCGGCCGGCCGCCGGCCCGGCCTGTTGACGAACATCGAGCGTCGCATCGGCGGCGAAACGCGTCCGACGGGGCTCAACACACCGGAGGCGATCGATCTGCAGCGGCTGTTCCGAGCGATGCTCGCGGCCGGCGACCGGTCGTGCGCGATGGAGGCGACGTCGATCGCGAGCACGATGGGACGGCTCGCCGGCACGCGCTTCTCGGTTCTCGTCTTCACGAACCTGACGCAGGACCACCTCGACGTTCACGGCACGATGGAGGACTACTTCGAGGCGAAGTGCGCTCTCTTCGACCAGGCCGAGCGCGCCGTCGTCAACGTCGGGGACGAGTGGGGGAGACGACTGGCCGCCGATCTGCCCAATGCGCGCACGTTCACGCCCGACGATCCCCTCGACGGAGTCCACCTGAACCTCCGCGGCCGCTTCAACCGAGCGAACGCGCTCGGGGCGATCTGGGCGGCCCGCGAGCTCGGGATCGACGAGGACGCGATTCGGGCGGGCGTCGCGTCTCTCGCCGGGGTCCCGGGGCGGTTCGAGTCGGTCGACGCAGGGCAGCCGTTCACGGTCATCGTCGACTACGCGCACACGCCGGACTCGCTGGTCAACGTGCTCGAGGCCGCACGCGGTCTCGGTCGCGGCAGGCTGATCGTGGTCTTCGGGGCCGGTGGCGACCGCGACCGCGAGAAGCGGCCGCTGATGGGTCGTGCCGCTGCGCGGCTCGCCGACCGGGCCATCGTGACCACCGACAACCCGCGCTCCGAGGATCCGGCGGAGATCGCCGCGCAGGTCGCGGACGGCAGGCTCGAGATCGTGCTCGACCGCCGGGCCGCGATCGAGACCGCCCTCGGTGAGGCGCGGCCCGGCGACGTGGTCGTGATCGCGGGGAAGGGCGCCGATTCGGCGATGGAGATCGCCGGACGCACGATCCCGTTCGACGATCGCGTCGTCGCACGCGAGGTGCTCTCCTGATCCCGCTCCAGCTCGACGTGCTCGAGCCGCTCGGGCGCGTCATCGCGCGCCCGTGGGCGGACGCCGTCACCGGCATGCAGGTCGATTCGCGGCGCATCGAGGAGGGAGACCTGTTCGTCGCGGTCGGAGGCGGGGAGGACTTCGTCCAGCACGCGCTCGCGCGCGGAGCCGCCGCCGCCCTCGTGCCGGCGGATGCCTTCGCCGCCCTGGCGGCGATCGCGGCAGCCGTTCGCGAGCGCTCACACGCGCGCGTCGTCGCGATCACCGGCTCGACGGGGAAGACCTCGACGAAGGACATCCTCTTCGCGATCTGCGCGCCGCACCGCCGGACGATCGCGAACGAAGGCAACTACAACACCGAGATCGGCGTCCCGTTGACGCTCTGCCGCATCGAGGAGGACACGGAGATCTGCATCTGCGAGCTCGCCATGCGAGGGCTCGGGCAGATCGACTGGCTGGCGTCCTTCGTCCGCCCCGACATCGGCGTGATCACGAACGTCGGCCCCGTCCACCTCGAGCTCGTCGACACGATCGAGAACGTCGCGCGCGCGAAAGGCGAGCTGCTCGCCGCGCTGCCGGCCGGCGGCATCGCGATCGTCCCGGACGAGCCGCTGCTCGAGCCGTACCTCATGCGCTCGGACATTTCGGTCCGGCGCGTCGACGAGCAGTCGCCGGTCCCGTTCCGGACGGCCTACACCTCGGCGCACCAGCTGCAGAACACCCGCATCGCGATCCTCGCGGCCGAGGCGCTCGGCGTGCCCTTGCCGAAGGACGAGCTCGATGTCGAGTTCTCGAAGCTGCGAGAGGAGAAGCTCGAGCTGCCCGGCGGAGGCGTGCTGCTGAACGACTGCTACAACGCGAACCCGATGTCGATGCGTGCTGCGCTTCTGCATCTCGTCGAGTTGGGGGACGGCCGGCGCCTCGTTGCGGTGCTCGGCGAGATGGCCGAGCTCGGGCACGAGGCGGCCTCCTACCACCGCGAGGTCGGTGCGCTCCTGCGCGAGCTCGGGATCACGGACGTGATCGCCGTCGGCCCGCTCGCGCGCGAGTACGGCGGCGACTGGGTTGCGACTGCCGACGACGCGGCCGCCGAGCTCCGTTCCCGGCTGAGGCCGGGCGACGTCGTGCTCGTCAAGGGCTCGCGGTCGGTGGGACTCGAGGCGGTCGCGGAGAACTTGATCTAGCTATGGCCAGGGTTCTCGGTGCGGCGCTCGTTGCCATGATCATCGCCATTCTCGGTGGGCCGACGTTCATCGCCTTCCTGCGCCGCAACGAGATCGGCCAGCAGATCCGAGCGGAAGGCCCGCAGCACCACGCCTCCAAACAGGGCACTCCGACGATGGGCGGCCTGCTGATCATGGCGTCCGCGACGCTCGCGTTCCTGCCGCTCTCAGATTTCACCCTGCCGGCGCTGACGATCTTCGGGACCGCCCTCGCCTGCGGCGCGATCGGTTTCCTCGACGACTACATGAAGCTTCGCCATCAGCGGTCACTCGGCCTCCGCGGACGCTGGAAGATCGTGATGCTCGCCGGTATCACCGCGGCGGTCGGGATCGCTGCGAACCACCAACAGCTACGTCACGCCGTGTTCGTCCCGATCGTCGACAAGTGGCTGCCGCTCGGGCCGTTCTGGTACGTGCTGCTCTTCCTGATCATCGCCGGCTCGGTGAACGGCGTGAACCTCACCGACGGCGTCGACGGCCTCGCCGCGGGAACGGGGATCATCGCGCTCGGCACCTTCACCGCGATGGCGGTGACGATCTACATCCGCTCGCCGAACGAGTTCCACGGCCGTATCGAGAACCGCCTGGATGTCGCGTTCATCGGCGCCGGGCTGGTCGGGGCCACGATCGGGTTCCTCTGGTTCAACGCGTTCCCGGCCGAGGTGTTCATGGGTGACACGGGGTCTTTCGCGATCGGCGGTGCGCTCGCGGCGATGGCGATCATGATGAAGGTCGAGCTGCTGCTGCTGTTCGTGGGCGGCATCTTCGCGATCGTGGCGATCTCGGTGATGCTGCAGGTGATCAGCTTCAAGTACTGGGGGCGGCGGATCTTCTTGATGGCACCGCTGCAACATCACTTCGAGATGAAGGCGTGGTCGGAGACGAAGATCATGCTGCGCTTCTGGATCGTCACGGCGATCCTCTGCGCCGCCGGGTTCGCGCTCTTCTACAAGTACTACCCGAACATCCGGCCACATTGAAGGCGCTCGTCTACGGCCTCGCGCGCTCCGGCCGGTCGGCGGTCGAGCGGCTCGACGACCCGGTCGTCGTCGATCGGTCCCTGGGGAACGAACACGATCTCTCGCTCCTCGACGGCATCGAGGTCGTCGTCAAGTCACCGGGGGTTCCCGGAGATGCCGCGCTCGTGGTCGCCGCGCGGGAGCGTGGGATTCCCGTCTGGTCGGAGGTCGAGCTGGGCTACCGGCTGCTGCCCGACGCACGGTTCGTGGGAGTCACCGGGACGAACGGGAAGACGACGACCACCGAGCTGCTCGGCGCGATCTTCCGGGCGGCGGGCCGCGATGTCGCGGTGGCCGGGAACGTCGGCACGCCGTTGACCTCGGTGCGCGCTGCCGACTGGGTCGTCTGTGAGCTGTCGTCGTTCCAGCTCGAGGACGTGCACGAGCTCGCATGCGACGTCGCAGTGCTGCTCAATCTCGAACCGGATCATCTCGACCGCCACGGATCGTTCGAGGCGTACCGCGATGCGAAGCTGCGGATCTTCGAACGGGCGCGGGCGAAGGTCGTGCCGCGCGGCCTCGGGCTCGGAGGGATCGAGTTCGCCGCCGATGACGAGCTGCCCGCCGAGCCGCTGCTCCGTGGTGCGCACAACCGCGAGAACGCCGCAGCGGCAACGGCCGCGGCCCGCGCGGCCGGGATCCCCGACGAGCACATCGCCGAGGGCCTGCGGACGTTCCCAGGGGTGCCGCACCGGCTCGAGCTCGTCGGCGAGCGCGATGGTGTGCGCTACGTCAACGATTCGAAAGCGACGAACGTCGGAGCTGCCCTGCGTGCTCTGGACGCGTTCCGCGACGAGCCGGTGCACCTGATTCTCGGCGGCTCACGGAAGAACGAGGACTTCGCCCCGCTCGCTGCCGCGATCGGCCCGAACGTCCGCTCGGTGCATCTGATCGGCGCCGAGGCGGGGCGCCTGGCCGAGCTGATCGACGGAGCCGACGACGGGACGCTCGAGCGTGCCGTCGCGCATGCCGCGCAGCTCGCTCGTCCCGGCGACGTCGTCCTGCTCAGCCCCGCCTGCGCGAGCTACGACCAGTTTGCGAACTTCGAGGAGCGCGGAGACGCGTTCCGTGCGCTCGTCGCCGGCTGACCTCCGACCACGGCTAGCTCCCCGCTCCCAAGGAGTCGGAGGCGCGTTGAAGAAACCCGCAAGGATGAGGCGGCGCGAGCTCGACTCCAGACTGTTGATCCTCGTGACGCTCGCGCTCGTCGCGTTCGGGCTCGTGATGGTGTACAGCGCGACCTCGGCAGCCGCGGCGGTCGGGGGCCGGGACCCCAACTACTACCTCGAGCGCCAGGGGATCTACGGTGCGCTCGGGATCGTGCTCATGATCCTCGCCCAGCGCTGGGACTATCGCCGGCTCAAGGCGCTCGCACCGCTCCTGCTCGTCGTCTCGTTCGGACTGCTCGTCGCTGTGCTCGTGGTCGGCCCGCCGGTCAACGGCGCCCGTCGCTGGATCTCCTTCGGCCCGGCCGTCTTCCAGCCCTCGGAGCTCGCCAAGCTCGCACTCGCGATCTGGGCGGCGGCCTATCTCGCCCGCAGGAAGGCGCCGCGCTCGCTGAGGGAGCTCTGGCGGCCGCTCGGAGCGGTGACCTGCGTGTTCGCCGTGCTACTCGTGCTCGAGCCGGACCTCGGCACGACGATCGCCCTGTCGCTGATGCTGGCCGGCATTCTGATCGTCTCGGGGACACCGGTCCGCGTGCTCGGCCTGGCGATCGCGATCGCCTCGGCGGCCGGCTTCGCGGCCATCTGGATGAAGCCGTACAGCCGGGCCCGGTTCTTCGCGTTCCTGCACCCGACGCGTGACGCCGCGGGCACCGGCTACCAGATCCTGCAGGCGCAGATCGGGATGGGCTCGGGCCACTTCTTCGGAGTCGGGCTCGGCCAGGGCGTCCAGAAGATCTTCTACCTGCCCGAGGCGCACACCGACATGATGCTCGCAAACATCGGGGAGGAGCTCGGGCTGATCGGCGTCGCCGCCGTGATCGCCGCCTATGCGCTGTTCGCCTACGCCGGGCTCGACATCGCCATGCGCTGCAAGGACCCCTTCGGGAAGCGCCTCGCGACCGGGCTCACGGTGCTCGTCTGCGGCCAGGCGTCGATCAACATCCTGGCCGTGATGGGCAGCGCGCCGCTGACCGGGATCCCGCTCCCGTTCCTGTCCTACGGAGGCTCGAGCCTGGTCGTACTCCTCGCCGGCGTCGGGATTCTCCTTAACATCGCTCATCGTGGCGGTGCAGCAGCAGTTTCGGTGCCTGATCGCAGCCGGGGGGACGGCAGGACACGTACTGCCGGCGATCGAGGTCGCACAAGCGCTGACGGAGCGCGGCGTGCACGTGACGTTCGCCGGGTCGCCGGATCGCGTCGAAGCGCGGCTCGTTCCTGAAGCCGGCTACGAGCTCGACACGTTTCCGATCAGCGGGTTCCCGCGGCGGCCGTCGATCGAGCTCGCACGCTCGCTGCTCCTCGCCGGGGCGGCGCCGCACGAGTGCCGCAAGATCCTCCGCGCACGGCGTCCGGACGTGGTGCTCGGCGGCGGCGGCTTCGTCGCAGGCCCGATGGTCTTCGCAGCGTCGACGCTCAGGATCCCGGCGGCGCTGACGGAGGCCGACGCGCATTTCGGCCTCGCAAACAGGCTGGCGGCGCCGTTCGCGCAGCGCATCTTCCTCTCGTACCCGATCAGCACCCGCTTTCACGCCAAGACGCGCGTCGTCGGCCGGCCGATTCCCGCTCGCTCGCGCGCGGTCCCGCAGGATGAAGGACGCGAGATCTTCGAGCTGCCCAGGGACGGGCGGGTGCTCGGGGTCTTCGGCGCGCTCGCCGGTGCAAAGGCCCTGAACGAGTTCGTCGCCGACACCTGGGGTGCCGACGGCCCTGCGATCCTGCACGTGACCGGGAAGCGCGACTTCGAGCTCGTGCGCAAGAGAGCACGGCGCGACGACTACCGGGTGGTGCCCGAGACGGAGCGCTTCGGCGCGGCGATCTCGGCGTGCGACCTCGTCCTGTCGCGCTCGGGCTCGACCGTGTGGGAGATCGCGGCGGCCGGCCGTCCGGCGATCCTCGTGCCGTACCCGTTCGCGACGGGCGACCACCAGGCTCTCAACGCGCAGCACTTTGTCGCGGCGGGCGGCGCGATCATGGTGCGGGAGCTCGACCTCGACGACGTGCCGGAGCTCGTCCGTTCGCTGCTGGGAGATGCACCGCGTCTCGCGCGGATGGGCGAGGCCATGCTGCGGGCCGCGCGTCCCGACGCTGCGGTCGAGATCGCCGATGAGCTCGTCGCGATGGCGACGCGATGAACGGGCGCCGCCTGTGGTTCGTCGGCATCGGCGGGGCCGGGCTGTCGGGGTACGCACAGCTCGCCCGCGCCTGGGGCGCCGAGGTCGGCGGCTGGGACAAGGTTCGGACGCCGTATCTGGATCCGCTCGACGGAATCGAGATCGTGATCGCTCCCGAGCCCGTCGTCCCCGACGGGTGGGAGGTGATCGTCTCGTCGGCGTACCCCGGCGTACCGGGCCTTCGGCGCAAGGAGCTCCTCCGCGAGCTCGTCGCCGCGCGCCGGTCGATCGTCGTCGGCGGGACGCACGGAAAGGGGACGACCGCGGCGATGATCGCCTTCGCGCTGAGAGAGACCGGCAAGGATCCGGCCTGGCTGATCGGCGCACCCGTCCCTCAGCTCGGCTCGAACGCGGGCTTCGGCTCGGGCTACCTCGTCGTGGAGGCCGACGAGTCCGACCGCACGGTGTTCGACCTGCCTGCGGAGATCGCCGTCGTGACGAATCTGGAGCTCGACCACCACACGGAATACGCCTCCACTGCGGAGCTCGAGGGCGAGTTCGATCGCTGGGTCGCCCGCGCCGCCCACGTCGTTCGCGACGCGCCGCCCTACCAGGGGCCGCTGGAAGTGCCGGGCGAGCACAACCGCCGCAACGCGGGCACCGCGATCGCCGCGCTCGAACTCGCAGGCCTGTCGGCGGACGAGGCCGGGGCTGCGGTCGGCCGCTTCACCGGGACCGGGCGCCGCTTCGAGGTGCACCCGGGGGAGATCACGATCGTCGACGACTACGGTCACCACCCGACCGAGATCGCCGTCACCATCGAGGCCGCACGCGAGATGTTCCCGGGCGCCGAGCTGCGCGTGCTCTTTCAGCCGCACCTCTACTCGCGCACGCGGCACCTCGCAGCCGAGTTCGCCGACGCGCTCGCCGGTGCCGACGACGTGACGGTGACGGACGTCTACCCGGCGCGAGAGCAGCCGATCGCCGGCGTGACCGGCAAGCTGGTGATCGACGCGCTGAGCGACCGCGGTGTGCTCGCGGCCTACACGCCGACCGTCGAGCAGGGTGCGGAGCGCCTGGCGCGGCGGGCCCGGCCGGGAGACGTGCTGCTGGTCATCGGCGCGGGTGACGTCGACCGTGCCGTCGGGCTGCTCCGTCGCTGATCGACTACCGTGGCGCGCGTGGATGAGAACGTCCCGCTGGCGCGCCTCACGACGATCGGCACCGGCGGGCCGGCGCGCTTCTTCGCGCGTCCCGGTTCGGTCGAGGAGCTGCAGGACGTGCTGCGGTGGGCGAAGGAGCGCGACGTGCCCGTCGAGACGATCGGGCTCGGCTCGAACGTCCTCGCGCACGACGACGGCGTCGACGGCGCTCGTGCTCAAGCTGGACGGAGACCTGATCGCGACCGAGGTCCAGGGAGACGTGCTCGTCGCCGGGGGAGGCGCGCCGAACGCGGTTGCGCTGCACCGCGCGCGCGCGGCGGGGCTCGCCGGGCTCGAGTTCGCAGCCGCGATCCCCGGCACCGCGGGGGGCGGTGTCCGGATGAACGCCGGCGCGTACGGCAGCGAGTGGAAGGACGTGATGATCGACGCGCTGATCGTCGACGCCGACTACATCCGGACGCTCACGCCGATCGAGCTCGGTCTCTCCTACCGGCACTCGGCGCTGAAGCCCGGAGAGGTCGTCGCCCGCGTTCGCTTCCAGCTCGCAGCGAGCTCGAGCGACGCGGTCAAGGCCCGCGCCTCCGAGCTGCTCGCGCAGCGCAAGGCGTCGCAACCGACGAACAAGCGCACATTCGGCAGCGTCTTCAAGAACCCGGAGGGCGAGCGCGGCGCGGGGAGGCTGATCGAGGAATGCGGCCTGAAGGGCCACCGGATCGGCGGGGCGCTGATCTCGCCACGCCATGCGAACTTCATCGAGAACGCCGGCGGCGCCACGAGCGCCGAGTGCATCGCGCTGATGGCGGAGGCACGCCGGCGCGTGCACGACCAGTTCGCCGTCGTGCTCCAGCACGAGGTGCAGCTCCTGGGGCCTCTCGAGCTGCCGCCCGAGTAGGGGAAGCGCAGACGGCGGCGAACTGTGCTTCGTGGCCGCCCCGAAGAGGTTGACCGCGCGCACCGCGGAGCTGCCTGCGGGTCGCGCCCTGCCGGACCTCGGCCGCATCGCTCCGTCGGGCCGCTCGGTGCTCGTCGGCATCGCGCTGCTCGTGCTGGCAGTCGGGGCGTATTTCGTCGCGCGCGACACCCCGGTCTTCGCGCTCCAGACCGTCGCTGTCCGAGGAGGCACACCCGTGCTGCGCGCCGAGGTGCGTGCCGCGCTCGCGCCGGCGATGGGCAAGAGCCTCCTGAGGGTCGACAGCGACACGGTCGCCCACGCGCTCTCACCCCTGCCCGAGGTGCATTCCTACTCGTTCGACCGCTCGTTCCCGCACACGCTGCGCGTGACCGTTCGTGTGGAGCATCCGGTCTTCGTCCTGCGGCAGGTCCCGGGCACCCAGGCGTTTCTCGTCGCGGCGAGCGGCCGCGTCATCCGCTCCCTTGCGCATGCGCGCCGTTCGCGGCTGCCCCGCCTGTGGGTGACGAAGGACGTCCACGTGGTCGTCGGCCAGCGGCTCGACGCGGCGCCCGCCGAGGCCGCCTCGGCCCTGTCGCTGCTCCACGGAGCGCCTCTGCCGGGCGGCGTGCAGGTGGTGCGCGCAGCGGCCAAGGAGCTGACGCTGGTCCTCGGGCGCGGGCTCGAGCTCCGGCTGGGGGACGGGGGCGATCTGCACCTGAAGCTCGCCATCGCACGCAAGATCCTGCGCCGGACCGGGGCCGCAGCGGTCGGCGGGGGCTACCTCGACGTCAGCGTTCCGGAGCGCCCGGTGCTCTCGATCAACCATCAACTCGGAGGTTGAGGTTGAGAGTTAGGTCGGTCGAGAGTCAGTGCTCATGCGTTGACAAGGCAGGAAACCACCCGTACCCTCCCGAAGGAAGGAGGCGCTCGACAGCCCCACCCTGCACTCGAGCTTGAGGTCGAGCCCACACGAGATGAGAGATCGCTCCGGTAACTACCTAGCTGTGATCAAGGTCGTCGGCGTCGGCGGCGGCGGGACGAACGCGGTCAACCGCATGGTCGACGCCGGGTTGACGGGCGTCGAGTTCGTCGCCGTGAACACGGACGCGCAGGCGCTTCTGATGTGCGAGGCCGACGTGAAGATCCACATCGGCGCGAAGGCGACGCGCGGTCTCGGCGCAGGCGCGGACCCGACCGTCGGCCGCGAGGCCGCGACCGAGTCGCGCGACGAGTTGAAGGAGGCGCTCAAGGGCGCCGACATGGTTTTCGTCACGGCGGGCGAGGGCGGCGGCACGGGCACCGGCGGCGCACCGATCGTCGCCGAGATCGCGCGCGAGCTCGAAGCACTCACGGTCGGCGTGGTTACGCGGCCGTTCGCGTTCGAGGGCCGGCGCCGCTCCCAGCAGGCCGAGCAAGGGATCAGCGAGCTCTCCGACAAGGTCGACACGCTGATCGTGATCGAGAACGACCGCCTGCTGCAGGTGGTCGAGAAGAAGACGCCGCTCTCCGACGCCTTCAAGCTCGCCGACGACATCCTGCGCCAGGGCGTGCAGGGGATCACGGACCTGATCACCGTTCCCGGCATCGTCAATCTGGACTTCGCCGACGTCCGCACGATCATGCGCGACGCCGGCTCGGCCCTGATGGGAATCGGCACGGGCTCCGGCGAGAACCGCGCCGGCGAAGCGGCCCGCCATGCCGTCAGCTCACCGCTGCTCGAATCCTCGATCGAGGGCGCAACCGGCATCCTCCTGAACATCAGCGGCCCGCCGGATCTCGGCCTGTTCGAGGTCAATGAGGCGGCCGAGGTCGTCACGAGCGCCTCCGACCAGAACGCGAACGTGATCTTCGGCGCCGTCATCGACGACCAGCTTCGCGACGAGGTACGCGTGACGGTGATCGCGACCGGGTTCGGCGCACAGCGGCGCCGCAAGGCTCGCTCCGGGGTGACCGAGGGCGGCGCGCCGGTCGGCTCGAGAGCACCGGAGTTCGATCCGGGCGACTCGCTCGACGTGCCGTCCTTCCTGCGCGACGAATAGCCGTCTCCGACTGCCGGAGCCTGTACCGGCCAGAGATGCGGTATTACCCCGATCCCTGGAGGTTCTGCTGCCGTTAGCATCGCCCGCGGATGCAGACGCTCCGGCGCACCCCCCTCTATGACCGCCACGTCGCTCTCGGCGCCCGCATGGTCCCCTTCGCCGGCTGGGAGATGCCGGTCCAGTACGAGGGCGTGATCCAGGAGCACCGGGCGGTGCGCACCGACGCCGGCGTCTTCGACGTCTCGCACATGGGCGAGTTGGAGGTCGAAGGCCCGACCGCCCGCGATCTGCTGCAAGCGACGCTTTCGAACGACGTCGACAAGCTGCAGCCGGGACTGGCGCAGTACTCGCTGATCACGAACGACGCCGGCGGAATCGTCGACGACGTGATCGTGTACCGCCTCGACGAGCATCGCTACCTCGTCGTCGTGAATGCGTCGAACCGCGACGCGGACTTCGCGTGGCTGCAGGAGCGCGAGCTGCGCGGCTCCGACGTGCGCGACGTCTCCGACGACTACGCCCTCCTCGCCGTGCAGGGGCCGCGGGCGCTCGAACGGCTCGGGCTCCCCAAGGCGACGGCGTTCACCTTCGAGATGGCAGAGGTCGACGGCGTCGAGGTCATGGTCAACCGCACGGGCTATACCGGCGAGGAAGGCGTCGAGCTCGCCTGCATGGAGGAGGACGCCGTTCGCCTCTGGGATGCGATCATCGCGCGCGGCGTCGCGCCGTGCGGGCTGGGCGCACGCGACACGTTGCGACTCGAGGTCTGCTTCCCGCTGCACGGCAACGACATCGGCCCGGATCGGGATGCCGTGTCCGCCGGATTGACCTGGGCGTGTGCGCTCGGCACCGACTTCACGGGCGTCGACCGCCTGCGGGAGATCAAGGAGCATGGCCCCGAGCAGCGGCTCGTGCCGTTCGTGATGTCCGAGAAGGCGATTCCCAGGCAGCACATGCCGATCGAAGGAGGCGGCGAAGTGACCTCCGGCTCGCATTCGCCGATGCTCGATGTCGGGATCGGCATGGGCTACGTCCCGGCCGCCTCGGCGAAGGCCGGCACCGAGCTCGTGATCGACGTGCGCGGACGCCTCCGCAAGGCAGAGATCGTCAAGAAGCCCATCTACAAGAAGGAGTCCTGACGTGGCAGCGAGCGAGTCGTACCCCGACGATCTCCTCTACCACCCCGAGCACGACTGGGCCCGCATCGACGGTGACGAAGCAGTCCTCGGTGTCACCTGGTACGCGCAGGACGCGCTCGGCGAGCTCGTCCACTACGAGGCGCCCGACGTCGGCGCGAAGATCGGCAAGAACTCCTCGTACGGCGAGGTGGAGTCGGTGAAGGCCGTCTCCGACCTGATCTCACCGCTCTCGGGCGAGGTGCTCGAGGTGAACCAGAAGGTCGTCGACGCACCGGAGACCGTCAACGAGGATCCGTACGGCGACGGCTGGCTGATCCGCATCCGCATCACAAGCCCGGACGAGAAGTCCGACCTGCTCGACCTGGCGGCCTACAAGAAAGTCCTCGAGGCAGGGGCGTAGGCTTGAGTTACCTCTCGCTCACCGATGCCGATCGCGAGGCGATGCTCGCGACGATCGGTGTCGCGTCCGTCGCCGAGCTCTTCCGCGACATACCGGCGGGAGTGCGCTACGGGAGCGAGCTCGACGTTGCACCGGCGCTCACCGAGGTCGAGCTGCAACGGCACATGGAAGAGCTCGCGGACAAGAACGTCGTCGACGAGATCTGCTTCCTCGGCGGCGGCGTCTACGACCACTATGTGCCGGCCGTGGTCGACGCGGTCCTCCAGCGCGGCGAGCTCTTGACGGCCTACACGCCGTACCAGCCGGAGATGAGCCAGGGCGTGCTGCAGGCGATCTTCGAGTACCAGACTGCGGTCTGCGAGCTCACCGGCATGGACGTCTCGAACGCGTCCGGCTATGACGGGACGACGGTGGCCGCCGATGCCTGTTTCGTCGCGAAGCATGCGACGGGCAAGTCGAAGATCGTCCTCACCGAGGCCACGAACCCGCAGGTGCGGCAGGTCGTGAAGACCTATGCGCCGGGTTTCGGGCTCGAAGTCGTCGAGGTGCCGCACGACGGCGGTGCGACCGACCCGACGCGCCTCCACGAGGCCGCCCGGGGCGCCGCCGCGGTCATCTTCCAGCAGCCGAACTTCTTCGGGGTCCTGGAGAACGCACCGGAGCTGGCCGCCGCTGCGAACGACGCGGAGGCGATGCCGATCGCCCACGTCGACCTGGTGTCGCTCGGCGTGCTCGAGGCGCCGGGCAACTACGGCTGTGCGATGGCGATCGGCGAGGGGCAGTCCGCGGGCAACGCGATGAGCTACGGCGGCCCGCACTACGGCTTCCTCGCCGCGCGCTCCGAGTTCATCCGGCGGCTGCCCGGACGGATCGTCGGCGAGACGGTCGACGCCGCAGGCGACCGCGGCTATGTGCTGACCCTGCAGACCCGCGAGCAGCACATCCGGCGCGAGAAGGCGACCTCCAACATCACCACGAACCAGACCCTGCTCGCCCTGGCAGGGCTGGTGCACCTCAGCCTGCTCGGGCCCCAGGGGCTGCGCGAGCTGGGGGAGACCTGCATGGCCCTCGCCGGCTACGCCAAGGAGCGGCTTGCCGCGGCCGGTCTCGAACCGGTGTTTCCCGACAAGGCAACGTTCAAGGAGTTTGCAGTGCGCACCGGACGGCCGGCCCGCGAGGCACTCGCGGCGGCGCGTGCTCAGGGCGTCTACGCGGGGTATCCGCTCGGTCGAGACTACGCCGGTCTCGACGATGCGCTGCTCGTCGCGGTG
Source organism: uncultured Thermoleophilia bacterium (assembly GCA_963821575.1). Classification (GTDB taxonomy): domain Bacteria; phylum Actinomycetota; class Thermoleophilia; order Gaiellales; family Gaiellaceae; genus PALSA-600. The sequence continues at coordinate 138,741 of CAWGEJ010000011.1, read as the reverse complement.
ACCGAGAAGCGGACCGTGGCGGAGATCGACCGCCTCGTCGAGGCGCTCTCATGAAGCTGATCTACGAGAAGTCGCAGCCGGGCCGCCGCGGGATCGGGGTGCCCAGGCCCGACCTGCCGGTGCCCGAGGTGCCGAGCGAGCTGGCGCGGAAAGACCCTCCGCGGCTCCCGGAGCTCGCCGAGCCGGAGGTGCTGCGGCACTTCACCGAGCTCTCGACCCGCAACTTCGGGATCGACACGGGCTTCTATCCACTCGGCAGTTGCACCATGAAGTACAACCCGCGCATCAACGAGCGGCTCGTCGGGCTGCCCGGCTTCGCCGGGCTGCACCCGCTGGTCGAGGACGACGCGGCGCAGGGTGCGCTCGAGCTCGAGTGGCATCTGCAGGAGATCCTGCTCGAGGTGACCGGCCTCGACGCCGTGAGCCTGCAGCCCGCCGCCGGGAGCCAGGGAGAGCTGACAGGGCTCATGCTCTTCCACGCGTATTTCGCTGACAAGGGAGAGAACGAGCAGCGCCGGAAGGTCGTGATCCCCGACACGGCGCACGGCACGAACCCGGCCAGCGTGACGATGGCGGGGTACGAGCTGACCCCTGTGAAGACCGACGCGCGCGGCAACATCGACGTCGAGGACCTACGCAGCAAGGTCGACGAGCACACCGCCGGCCTCATGCTCACGAACCCCTCGACGCTCGGTCTCTTCGACGAGAACATCGAGGAGATCCGCGACATCTTCCGCGGCGTCGGAGCGCTCATGTACTACGACGGCGCGAACCTGAACGCGGTCTGCGGGATCTCGCGGCCGGGCGACATGGGCTTCGACGTCGTGCACATCAATCTGCACAAGACGTTCTCCCAGCCGCACGGCGGCGGCGGGCCCGGCGGCGGCCCGATCGTCGTGCGCGACATCCTGGAGCCGTTCCTGCCCGTGCCCGTGGTCGTGAACGAGGGCGGCACGTTCCGGCTCGACTACGACCGTCCGAAGACGATCGGGAAGGTGCGTGCCTTCAGCGGCCCGTTCGGGGTCTTCGTTCGCTCGTACGCGTTCATGCGCTCGTACGGCCCGGGCCTGCGCGAGATGAGCGAGGCGGCCGTTCTGAACGCGAACTACATGCTCGCCCGGCTGAAGCACGACTACGACCTGCTCTACGACCGCCTCTGCATGCACGAGTTCGTGCTCAGCGCCCGCAACCTGAAGAAGGAGCACGGCGTGAGCGCGCTCGACGTGGCGAAGCGGCTGATGGACTACGGGTTCCATCCGCCGACCGTGTACTTCCCGCTCGTCGTGCCCGAGGCGCTGATGATCGAGCCGACCGAGTCGGAGGCCAAGGAGACGCTCGACGCGTTCTGCGACGCGCTGCTCGCGATCGCCCGTGAGGCGGCCGACGAGCCGGAGCTCGTGCACGAGGCGCCGCACACGCGGCCGGTCAAGCGGCTCGACGAGGTGCGCGCGGCGAAGGATCAGATCGTGTCGTACCGGTTCGAGGAGCATCCGGCGGCGCAGGACGCCGGTGACCGTGAGCTCGAGGTGCAGCAGGGCGGCTAGGCCCGGCGCTCCTACTCGAGCTCGTCCCAGAAGCTCTCGATCACCTCGGCCTCACCGGCCTCGCCCGCACCGAAGACGAGCAGCTCGAGCCCGTCGCCGCCGGACTCGAAAGCGCGCGCCGTCTGCGCCGAGACCCGGATCGCATCCCACTGCCGGATCGGGTGAGCCTCACCCTCGAGCGTCACCTCGCCGCTCCCCGAAAGGACGACGTAGAACTCCTCCTGGTCGCGGTGGCGGTGGCCGAACGGCTGGCGGTAGTTGGGGGCGAAGCGCTGGTAGCTGAAGCCCCCGTGCTCGGCGTCGGTCGCCGAGCGGCCGAAGCGCGCCTCCATGTTCGGCGACATGCCGAACTTCACCGCCATGTCCTCGAGTTCCTTGATGTTGACGATCTTGTAGCCGGCCATGCCAGGATCCTATGTGAGGCGCCCGACGCGACCGGGGCCTGATCTGGCACGGTGTCGACCATGAGCCCGTGTAACGATTCGACGGCGACCGGGTCAGTACAAGCGTGAAGAACAAGACGATCAAATCAGAGGCCGAGTGGCGGGCCGAGCTCACGCCCGAGCAGTACCACGTACTGCGCGAAAAGGGCACCGAGCGGCCGTTCACCGGCGAGTACGACCATGTGTTCGAGCCCGGCCAGTACCACTGTGCGGGGTGCGGCGCGGAGCTCTTCCGCTCGGAGGCGAAGTACGACTCCGGCTGCGGCTGGCCCGCGTTCTCGGCGCCGTCCGCGCAGGACGCGGTCGACGAAGAGACGGACTCGAGCTACGGGATGGTGCGCACCGAAGTGATGTGCGCTGCGTGCGGCGGCCATCTCGGGCACGTGTTCTCGGACGGCCCGCAGCCGACCGGGCTGCGGTACTGCATCAACTCGGCATCGATCAAGCTGGAGGAGGAGTAAGTGGCTGAGCAGAGGGCAATGTTCGGCGCAGGGTGCTTCTGGGGCGTCGAGGCTGCGTTTCGCCGTCTCGACGGGGTGACGCGCACGCGGGTCGGCTATGCCGGCGGGCAGGTCGACAACCCGAGCTACGAGCAGGTCTGCCGCGACAACACGGGCCACGCAGAGGTGGTCGAGGTGACCTACGACGACGAGAAGATCCCGTACGAGCAGCTGCTTGCGGTCTTCTGGGCCGAGCACGACCCGACGCAGTTGAACCGCCAGGGGCCGGATGTCGGCGAGCAGTACCGCTCGGTCATCTTCACCGTCGACGCGGAGCAACGTGCAGCGGCCGAGGCGTCACGTGAGCGCGTGCAGTCGCGCCTCTCGCGCCCGGTCGTGACCCAGATCGAGGACGCACCGCCCTTCTGGGAGGCCGAGGACTACCACCAGCAGTACCTCGAGAAGCGCGGCCTCGCGAGCTGCACGGCGCGGCTCGCCACCGCGGGCTGACGGTTCAGCCCGCGGCCTGACCGGCCGTCTCACGCTTGCGCTTGGAGGCGCTGCTCGCGCGCCTCGACGCGGACAGCTCGACCTTGCGCAAGCGGATGCTCTTCGGCGTCACTTCGACGCACTCGTCGTTGCGGATGAACTCGAGCGCCTGCTCGAGTGAGAGCGGGCGTGGCGGGATCAGCCGGATCAGCTCGTCCGCCGAAGACGCCCGCATGTTCGTCAGCTTCTTCGGCTTCGAAGCGTTCACGTCGAGATCCTCGGAGCGCGAGTTCTCGCCGACGACCATGCCCTCGTAGAGCTCGTCGGTCGGGGCGATGAACAGCGAGCCGCGCTCCTGCAGGTTCTCGATCGCGAAGCCGGTCGCCTGCCCGCGGCGATCGGCGACGAGGCTCCCGGTCGGCCGTGTGCGCAGCTCGCCGAACCACGGCTCCCAGCGATCGAAGATGTGGTGCATGATCCCGGACCCGCGCGTCTCCGTGAGGAACTCGGTGCGGAAGCCGATCAGCCCGCGCGCCGGGACCAGGTACTCCATCCGTGCCCAGCCGGTGCCGTGGTTGACCATCTCCTGCATGCGCCCCTTGCGCAGGGCGAACAACTGAGTGACCACGCCGATGAAGTCCTCGGGCACGTCGATCGCGACGCGCTCGACGGGCTCGTGCCGCTTTCCGTCGATCTCGCGGACGAGCACCTCCGGCTTCCCGATCGTCAATTCGAACCCCTCGCGACGCATGATCTCCGCGAGCACGGCGAGCTGGAGCTCGCCGCGACCCTGCACCTCCCAGGTGTCCGGGCGGGTGGTGGGGAGGACCCGCAGCGAGACGTTCCCGACGAGCTCCTGGTCGAGGCGCTGCTTCACCTGGCTCGCGGTCAGCTTGTCGCCCTCGGTGCCCGCCAGCGGTGAGGTGTTGATGCCGATCGTGATCGAGAGGCTCGGCTCGTCGACGACGGTGACCGGCAGTGGGCGAGGATCGTCCGGATCGGCGATCGTCTCTCCGATCGTCACGTCGGGCAGCCCCGCGAGCGCGACGATCTCGCCCGGGCCCGCCTCCTCGGCCGGGACCCGGTCGAGCGCCTCCGTGATCAGGAGCTCGGTCACACGGGCGTTCTGGATCTCGCCGTTCGCGCGGCACCACGCGATCTGCTGGCCCTTCTTCAGAACACCGTGCCGGACGCGTAGCAGCGCGAGGCGGCCCACGTACGGTGAGGCGTCGAGATTCGTGACGAGCGCCTGCAGCGGATGCTCCGGGTCGTACGAGGGCGCCGGAATCGTTTCGAGCAGGGTGCCGAAGAGCGGCGCGAGGTCGTCCGCCAGCGCGGACGGGTCGAGTCCCGCCTTCCCCTCTCGGGCGATCGTGTAGACGATCGGGAACTCGATCTGCTGAGCGGTGGCATCGAGGTCGAGGAAGAGCTCGTACACCTCGTTCACAACCTCTTCGATCCGCGCGTCGGGGCGGTCGATCTTGTTCACCACGAGCACCACCGGGAGGTGCGCCTCGAGCGCCTTGCGCAGGACGAACCTCGTCTGCGGCAGCGGCCCCTCCGAGGCGTCGACGAGGAGCAGGACACCGTCGACCATCGTCAGCCCCCGCTCGACCTCGCCGCCGAAGTCGGCGTGGCCCGGTGTGTCGATGATGTTGATCTTCGTTCCGTTCAGGCGGACCGAGGTGTTCTTCGCCAGGATCGTGATGCCCTTTTCGCGCTCGAGGTCGCCCGAATCGAGGACGCGCTCGGCGACGTCCTGGTTGGCGCGGAACGACCCGGACTGCCAGAGCATGGCGTCGACGAGCGTCGTCTTGCCGTGGTCGACGTGGGCGACGATCGCGACATTCCGCAGATCTTCACGGTGAGCGAGGGTCTCGGGCACAGCCGGCCAGGGTAGCGGGCTGCACGAAAGCCCCATTTCGACGGCTCAAGCCCACCGCGGTTCGTGCCGAAAAGAGCGAGGTGCAGATCGGTCTGCGGGAACGGCTCCTGCCGATGCTCACAGCGGGCGTGCTGGCGGCTGCGCTGCCGGCCGTCGCCCTCGTGCTGTTCGGCGACGTGCACGTGAGCCTCACGGGCCAGGTGCACTTCTACGCGGTCGGGGTCAGCGCCCTTGCTGCGGCGGCAGCGGCGGCCGGGCTGACGATCGTCGGAGCGCGGCGCTCGGATACGCGAACGGTGTTGGTCGGAACCGCATTCGCGGTGATGGCGAGCCTGCTCGCGCTGCACGGCTTCTCGACGCCGGGCGTCTGGTTCGGGCCGAACGGCGTGGTCGCGATCACCGGCGGCGCCACCCTGCCGGCCGGCGCCGTGATCCTCACACTCGCGATCTTCCCGCTCGCGCGCGTCCTGCAGAGCATCCGCTCGCTGCTCGTCCTCCAGGCGGTGTTGCTGATCGTCGTGATCGGCCTCGGCGTCTCCGCGCTCGCCCGGCCGAGCCTGCTGCCGGCCGTGCCGGCACCGAACAGCGCGGCGGCGATCGGGTTGCTCGTCGTCGGGCTCGCCGCGTACGGGCTCTTGATCCTGCGGGCGCTCCGGACATTCCTGCTCACGCAGCGGGCACTCGATCTCGTGGTTGTCGTCGGCCTCGTCTGGCTCGGGACGGCGCTGGTGCCGGCGCTGACGATGAACTACGAGCAGCTCGGCTGGTGGATGGGCCATGAGCTGGAGCTGGACGGGATCCTCCTCGTCGGCCTCGCGGTCGCGGTCGACCTCGCGCGTGCAGCACAGTCGCGGCCGCTCTCCGGCGATCTGCGCGGTGCCGACCTCGTCGCAGCGGAAGACATCTTCCTCGGCTCGCACGTCCGGGCGCTGATGGTGCGCTTGGCCGACAAGGACGAGTACACCGAGCGGCACACGCGACGGGTCGCGTTGCGGGCCGTGCAGGTGGGCGAGGCGCTCGGCCTGTCCGCGAGCAGGCTGCGCAACCTGGCGATCGGCGCGCTCGTGCACGACATCGGGAAGCTGTCGGTGCCCGACGGGATCCTCAAGAAGCCCGGCCCGCTGGACGAGGCCGAGTACGCAGAGGTACAGGAGCACCCGGAGCGCGGGCACAGGCTGCTCAGCGAGCTCGGCGGCTTCTCGTCGTCCGTGCGCCATCTCGTGCGCGACCATCACGAGCGCCTGGACGGGGCCGGCTATCCACGCGGCTTGACCGGCGACCAGATCGACCTGGACACGCGGATCCTCACGGTGTGCGACGTCTACGACGCGCTGATCTCGAAGCGCGTCTACCGTGCCGCGTGGTCGCACGAGGACGCGATGGCGCTGCTGCTTCGCGAGACCGGCACCGCGTTCGACCCGAGATGCGTGGCCGCGCTCGAGCAGGTGATCGCCGCGGAGCAGCCGCCGGTGCGTACCGCAGCGCCGGCCGTGCAGCCCGTCGTCGTCGCCGCCGCCGCTAGCTAGGACTGGTCGATTCGGCTCAGAAACGGTCTCGACGCGCGGTCGCGGCTCGCGACGCTCAGAAACGCGAGGACGCGTTGCTGGAGCAGCGTCGCCGCTCCGTCGTCGTAGTCCGGCAGGCTGCTGTCCGCGAACAGGTGCCCGTCACCGGGATACAGGAACAGCTCGGCGTCGTCGCTCTCGGCGAGCTGCAGCGGGACCCGCTGCGGCCACGCTGTGCCGAACTCCGAGGGCGGGAAGGCCGCCGAGAAGAACAGCGACCCCCGAGCGCCCGGGCGGGTCTGCGCCAGCAGCTGGGCAGGCAGCACGCCGAGCGAGAACCCGGCATAGACGAGCCCGTCGGGCAGGTCCCCGGCGGCGTGCCGGCCGCGCTCGGCGATCGTGTCGAAGCCGACCTTCCGCGCATATGCGACGCCGTCGTCGAGCTCCGTGAACGTGTTGCCGTCGTAGAGGTCGGGCGCGTGAACGACGTGCCCGGCGGCGCGCAGGTCGTCGGCGAAGGCGAGGAACCCGGCGGTCTGCCCCTGCGCGTGATGGAACAGCAGTATCTCGGCCATGCCGTCTTCCTATCACGTGCGCCGCCGGCCGAAACACGGCCCGAGTCGCCCGCTCGCTAGGCGGTCGCCGCCAGCTGCCCGCAGGCGGCGGCGATGTCGCGCCCGCGCGTGAGGCGCAGCGTGGGCGAGAAGCCGGCCCCGTGCAGCTCGTCCTTGAACGCGGCCATCGCCTCCCGGCTGGATCCCTCGAACACGGAGTCAGTCGGGTTGTACGGGATCAGGTTGATCTTGAAGATCCGCGGGTCGAGGAGCTCCGCCAGGCCGTGTGCGTGATCGAGTGAGTCGTTGACGCCGGCGAGCAGCACGTATTCGACGAACACCCTGCGCCTGCGCAGCTCGTAGTAGCGCAGGCACTCGCGGATCACATCCTCGAGTGGATAGCGGTCGTTCACCGGCATGAGCTCACTGCGCAGCGCGTCGGTCGGCGCGTGCAGCGACAGCGCGAGCCTGATCGGCTCGTCGACCTCGTCGACGAAACGGCGCAGGCCGGCCAGCCAGCCCACGGTCGAGATCGTCGTTCGACGGTGGGTCACGCCGAGATCGGGTAGCCGGCGGGCGGCCGCGACGACCGCGTCGAAGTTGAGCATCGGCTCGCCCATGCCCATGAACACGACATGGTCGATCGGCTCGAGCCGGCGGAAGTGGAGCGCCTGGTCGAGGATCTCCCACGCGCTCAGGTTGCGGCGGAACTGCATCTGGCCCGTCGCGCAGAACGTGCACGTCAACGGACAGCCCGACTGGGACGACAGGCACACCGACCTGCGCCCGTCGCGAAACCGCATCAGCACCGCCTCGACCGGGTGACCTTCCGACGTGTGGAAGAGCGCCTTCACGGTCCCGTCGACGGACTTCGCCTCGTGGACGAGCTCGAGCGTCGAGAACGGAACCCGCTCTTCGAGGAGGCTGCGCAGCGCGACCGAGAGATTCGTCATCTCCGCGTACGTCCTGGTGCCGCGCGCGGCCCACTCCCACACCTGCCTGGTGCGGAATGCCGGCTCGGGAGCGAGCACCTGCGTGACGAGGTCCAGATCCACCTCGACACGGTAGCTCCCGCATTCGAGGGTCAGCGTCGAGCGCGGAGCCAGGCCACGACGTCCGCCGCGTTTCGATCCGGCGGGAACACCGGGTAGAAGACCTTCACGATCTCGCCGGCTTCCGCCACGAGCGCGAGGCGTTTGTAGAGCGTGTGACCGGCGACCTCGAACGTCGGCAGGCCGAGCTCGTCGCGCAGCCGCAGCTCCGGATCGGCGATCACCGGATACGGCATGTGGTTGCGTGCCGCGAACTCCACCTGGTCCTCGAGCGGCTGGACCGAGAGCCCCGCGACCCGTGCAGCGCCCAGTTCTTCGAGCTCCGCAGCGTGATCGCGGAACGCGCACGATTGCGGCGTGCAGCCGCGGGCGCCGGGGATCGCGTCCCAGCCCGGGAGGGACGCCTCGCCGGGCTTGCCGCTCCGCGGGTAGACGTAGAGCACGTCGAGCCCCGAGATGTCCACCGGGCCTTGCGACGAATCGAGCGTGAGCTTCGGCAGGGCGAGGCCGGTCAGGTGGTCTGCCGCGCCGTCGTCCTCGGGCACGGGCAGGCCGGGTGGGAGCGTGTGCAGGTCGCGCTCTTCCATGCGCGTAGGATCGCACGATGATCGACCTTCGGTCCGATACGCAGACGAGGCCCTCGCAGGCGATGCGCCAGGCGATGGCGACCGCCGAGGTCGGAGACGAGCAGGAGCGCGAAGACCCGACCGTCCTCGAGCTCGAGCGCCGTGGCGCCGAGCTGCTCGGCCAGGAGGAGGCCGTGTACCTGCCGACGGCGACGATGGGCAACGAGATCGCGCTCGCCATCCTCGGTGAGCGCGGCACCGAGCTGATCGTCGAGGAGCGCGCCCACATCATGGTCGCCGAGCTCGGCGGTGCGGCGTTCCATTCGGGGCTGCAGACGCGCGGGCTTCCGGGGCACCGCGGCCGGCTGACCTCGGAGCAACTGCGGGCCGCGAGCTGGAGCGAGGGCGGCTTCTGGGGGCCGCGGGCGTCCGTGCTGGCGCTCGAGAACACCCACAACCTCGCCGGTGGAACGGTCTGGCCGCTGGACGAGCTCCGAGACGTGGTCGCCACTGCGCGCGAGCTCGGGATGCGGGTGCATCTCGACGGAGCACGCCTCGTGAACGCCGCCGTCGCGTCCGGCGTCCGCGTCGCGGAGCTCGCGGGCATCTTCGACACCGCGACGCTCTGCCTCTCGAAGGGGCTCGGCTGTCCGCTCGGTGCCCTGATCGCCGGCTCGCGCGAGCTGATGTACCGCGCACGCATGGAGAAGCACCGCTTCGGCGGCGCGATGCGTCAGGCCGGCATCGTCGCCGCGGCCGGGCTCTACGCGCTCGACCACAACGTCGACCGGCTGGCCGACGATCACGCCCGTGCGCGCAGGCTCGCCGAAGGCTGGGCCGCCGCCGGGCTGCCGGTCGATCTCGAGCTCGTCGAGACGAACTTCGTGCAGCTGAACGTCGCGGCGCTCGGCCTGAGCGAAGAGGAGGCGATTGCACGGATCCGTGCGCACGGGGTGCTGCTTTCGCAGACGAGACCGGGCACACTGCGCGCCGTGACGCACCTCGACATCTCCGACGACGACGTCGAGCGCGCGCTCGAGCTCGTCCCGCAGGCGGTGGGAGCGCATGTCCACGTCTGAGGCGCTCGACCGGCTCCTGCAGGAGCGGCAGGCCGATCGTCTGCCGTCGGTTGCGGCGGCCGTCGTGCACAAGGGCGAGCGCGTGTGGTCGAACGCCGTCGGGAGCGCCAACTACGACGAGGGACGGGTTGCGACACCGGGCACGCAGTACCGCATCGGCTCGATCACGAAGACGTTCACCGCGACGGCGATCATGCAGCTGCGCGACCTCGGCGCACTCGATCTGGACGACCGCCTCGGTCAGCATCTCGAAGGCGTTGCCGACGGCTCGCCGACGATCAGGCGGATGCTCGCGCACATCTCGGGCATGCAGCGAGAGGTGGGGGAGATGTTCGTCGACGGCACGACGCCGACCGAGGAGGACCTCGACGTTGCGCTCGCCCTCGACCCGGCGCGGGCTCACCACTACTCGAATCTCGCCTACGGCCTGCTCGGCCGCGTCGTCGCCGCCAGGTCCGGCATGCCGTACACGGAGTACGTCGACGAGCGGATCATCGGGCCGCTCGGGCTCTCGCGCACGACGTGGCGCTCCCAGGAGCCGAAGGCGCAGGGCTATCTGGTCGACGAGTACGCGCGCACGGTGTGGATCGAGCCGGAGACCGAGCTCGGCGGCGTCGCGGCGATGGGCCAGCTCTGGTCGACCGTCGAGGATCTCGCCGTCTGGGCGACCTTTCTCGCGCGTGGCGGCGACGGCGTGCTCGACGCGGCGACGATCGAGGAGATGTGGTTCCCGCAGGTCATGTACTTCCCCGACGACTGGGTGCTCGGCTGGGGGCTCGGGCTCGCGCTCTACAACCAGAACGGGAAGATCTACGGCGGCCACGGCGGCGCGATGGCGGGCCACCTCGCCGGCGTGTTCGTCCACCGCAAGACGCAGATCGGTGCCGCCGCGCTGACGAACTCGGGCACCCGCGGGAACATGGAGCTCTTCGCGATCTCGCTCGTCGAGAAGGCGATGGAGCTCTGGCCCGAGCCGATCGAGCCGTGGCGGCCCGAGGAGGATCCCCCTGCTGCCGTGCGTGAGCTCCTCGGCCGCTGGTGGTCCGAGGGCAACGAGTTCGTCTTCTGGTGGGAGCAGGGCGCGCTGCACGCAAAAGTGGTGGGAACACCTCCGGGGCGGGGCGAGACGACGTTCGAGCGGGACGGCGACGGCTGGCGCGCAGCGGTCGGACGGGAGCGAGGCGAGCGCCTACGCGTCGAAGACGGGCACCTCGTCTGGGCGGGCTACCCGTTCACGCGGGCGCAGGAGCCGTTCACGCCCTCCTAGGAGAGGTAGTAGGCGAGGACGATGCCCACGTAGGCGCCGACGAGGAGGAACCCCTCCCAGCGCTTCGAGGTGCCGTCCCTCGTGACGAGCCAGGCGAGCGCCGAGGCGAACGCCATCGTCGCGATCTCGACGGGGCGGAAGGCCAGCGTCAAGTGGTGTGAGAGCGCCAGGGACACGAGCGCCGCGATCGGTGCGACGAAGAGCATCACCTGCATCGCCGACGTGATCGCGATCTCGGTCGCCAGCCGCGTGTTGCCGCGCTTCGCGATCACGATCGCCCCGCCGTGCTCGGCGGCGTTGCCGACGATCGCGACGATCACCACCGCGATGAAGAACTCGTCCAGGCCGACGGCCCGGCCGAATGCGTGCAGCGAGTGCACGAGAGCCTCGGAGACGAATGCGGTCGCCAGTGTGGCGATGCCGAGCGTCACGAGGGAGGCGCGAAGCGACCACGCGTGCGCGTCGGGCGAGACTTGGAACGCGTCGTGATGGATGCGCAGGTTCTTGATCGTGATCCAGAGGTACACGGCGAGCAGTGTCACAGCGAGCGGGATGCCCGCTGTGACGAGTGACTGTCGGTTGGGAGAGCCGTGCCAGCCCGGCACCGACGTGACGAGGACGAGCACGACTCCGATCGCGACTCCGGAGAGCTGCCAGCGCAGCGAGCGCGCATCGACCTTGCCCGTCCCGCCCGCGATCATCGCGGCGCCGAGCACGAGGAGGATGTTCGACACGACCGAACCGGTGATCGTTCCGCGGACGACTCCCGGCAGCCCGTCCGCGGCGGCGAGCACGACGATGATCAACTCCGGCGCATTGCCGAAGCTCGCATTCAGAAAGGCGCCCATGCCGGCCCCGGTGTGCTGGGCCGCGTTCTCGGTCGCCTCTCCGATCAGCCACGCCAGCGGGATGAGTGCCACGGCCGCCAGCACGAACTGGGCGGTGGGGCCGAGGTGCAGGCCGTAGCGGGCGACGATCGCGAGTGGGGCCAGGGCAAGCGACGCCCACAGGATCCTCCTCGCCACGCCGTTACCCTAGATGCCCATGATCGAGGCCGTCCTCTTCGACTGGGGCAACACGCTCGTCCAGTTCACGTGGGACGACGAGTTGCTCAGGGCGGGCCATCGCGCCGCTCTCGGCCGGGACGATCCCGAGTTCACGGCGCGCTACCGCGAGGCGATGCTCGGGGATGCGCCCCGGCGCCCGTACCCGGATGTGCTCCGAGAGCTGGGGGTCGACGACCCGGACGCGTTCATCAACGCCGAGCACGACGTGTGGCGGCCGGCCCACGCGGTGCTCGGCTCGGCGCAGGCGCTCCTCGAATCGCTGCGCGGACGCGGGATCAAGACCGGCGTCGTCGCGAATGCATGGCCCGAGCCGGCGCGCCTGCTGCGTGCGGACGCCGCTGCCTACGGGCTCGCCGGGCTGCTCGACGTGATGGTGTTCTCGGACGAGGTCGGTGTGGCCAAGCCGCAACCGGAGATCTTCCTGCATGCGCTCGACCGGCTCGGCGTCGAGCCGTTCGCCGCGATGTTCGTCGGTGACCGGCTCGAGGCCGACGTGCGAGGAGCCGCCGACGTGGGCATGACGACGGTCCAGGCGCTGTGGTTCGCAGCCGACGACTGCACCGCCTCGGTCGAGCCCGATTTTCTGGCGTTCACGCCCATGGACGTGCTGAACGCAGTGCGCCGCGTAGCGCTGTCGAGCTGACTTGTCAAGTCTTGCGGCCGTCCGCAAACGCTCGGACAATGCAGGCATGACACCAGAGCAGACCGCCGCCGCGCCGGCCCTGCCGCTCCATCCTCAGGACGAGTTGGAGTGCCGCCGCTGCGGCGTCCACTGCGACAAGGTCGTCTATCCCGGCGCCTGTCTCTCGCGCGGCTGCCCCTTCGTCTACTCGTACGAGGCCTGGGGCCACACGTACGTCGGTTGCATGCAGAAAGTGTTCGACGTCGAGATCGACATGGACATGTTGCGCGCTGCCGAAGCACGCAAGCCGGGCTTCGGCGCGATCCTCGCGCGGCGCCGGCCGCTGCCGATGTGCAAGGCGGAGATCGAGCGGACCTACGAGTCGCGGCTCGACGAGGAGCTGGGCTGCATCAATCCGGAGTTCGACGAGCTGCCGGTCGGCGAGCCGACGTTCCGGATCTTCGCGCAGATCACGACCGGCTGAGCAGGTCGTCCTCGCGCCGCCGGCGGAACGTCCGGGTCACGATCCACGCGAGCCACACCATGAGGAGCAGCGGCGCCCCGAGCGCCAGCGCGTAGACCGCGCCGATCCCCAGCCACCGGAACACGACGCGGAGCCCGTGCAGCGGGCCGTGGTGCGCCGGGCCCTGCGTCGCGACCGGAGTCTCGAGGTGCAGCCGCACCGTCGCGTAGCGGGCCGTCCGGATCGTGGCGGCCTGCGCGCGCTGCAGGCGCTGGATCTGCGTAACGAGTGCGGCGATCCGGGTGGCAGTCGCCTGGGAGGGCGGCTCGGCCCGGAGCGTCGCAAGGCGGCGCTGCAGTCGAGCGATCGTGCGATCGGCTGCATTCAGGCCGGCCTGCAGATCCTGCACGTCGACCTGCTCGGCCGTGATCGTCCCGATCGCGGAGAGGCGCGCAATTGCCTCCTGGACGCGCGTGCGCGGGATCCTGAGTGACAGGTCGGCGCTGCCCGACGTGCCGGTGGTGGCTGCATGAACCGATCCGGCGTACCCACCGAGCGACTTCGTGATCCGCAGCGCCTGCTTGACGCCGGTCGAGACGCCGTTCGGCGTTGGCACCTGCAGGGCGAGGTAGGCGCCGTAGCGCTGCACGCGCGTCGTCGACGGCGTGGGGGCGATCGGCGCAGGCGTCTTCCGGGCGCCGGCGGAGGGGACGGCGACGGCACCGTGAACGACCGTCGTCGCCTGGGCGGCCGAGAATTCGGCCCGGTGGTGGGACGGGCGTGTCACGACGATCGTCGCGGCGATCGCCGCCGCCACGGGCAGGGCGACGACGAGGGCGCGGCGCCACGTGAAGGTGGGGGGCCGCCCGGGCGTCGTGTCGCCCGCGGCGATCAGCCGAACACGGGCGCGAACCTCCGGCGGGGCGTCGATGCGCGCGGCGCGCAGCTCCGCGACGAGATCACGCTGCGACATGGAGCGCCTCCTCGAGCTTCTTGAGCGCCCGGTTCAGGCGCGTTGTGCAGTTCGTGGCCGAGATGCCGAGCACGCTTGCCGCGGTGCCTGCGTCGAGGTCGAGCAGGATGCGGAGCGCGACGACTTCGCGCTCTCCCGCCGACAGAGCCCGCAGAGCGGCCTCGAGGTCGGGCGAGAGGCCTTCCACGAACCGCTCCTCGATCCGGTCGCGCGGTGCGGCGAGCTGCTCGCGCCGCGTGCGCCGTCGCTCGGAGCGGAAGTGGTCGAGCGCAACCGTCCGCGCGACCTGGCAGAGCCAGGTGCGGGCAGAGCCGCGGTCGGGGTCGAAGCGGTGCCAGAGCCGCAGCGCCCGCTCGAACGTCTCGCCGGCGAGGTCGTCTGCGGCCGCCCGGTCGCCCGTGAACCAGGCGAGGTAGCCGTAGACGTCGTCGAGGTGCGCCTCAGCGGCCTGCGTGAACGTCATCTCGAGAGAACTACGCCACCGACCGGCTGGACGTCACAGCCAGCGAGCGTGCAGGTCGCGCAGCTTCTGGATCTCGTCGGCGTTCGGGCCCTGCTTGTTCACGCCCGGCACCTCGAGATACATGCTCAGCTGCTGGAGCGCGGGGTGGGAGATGAACGCGCCGAGCCCCTCGCCCATCACGCCCTCGCCGATGTTGGCGTGCCGGTCGCGGTTCGAGCCGAGCTCCGCGGCGCTGTCGTTCACGTGCAGGGCGCGCAGCCGGTCGATCCCGAATCCCTCGTCCACGCGGCCGATCAGCCTGTCGACCTCGGCCGGGTCGGTGACGTCGTAGCCCGACACGTAGAGGTGGCACGAGTCGAGGCAGATGCCGAGGCGGGGGTGGCGATCGAGCCGGTCGAGCAGCGTCTGCAGCTCCTCCAGCGAGCGGCCGATCGTGCCGCCGGCGCCGGCCGAGTTCTCCATCAGCAGCCAGGTGTCGCTCTCGCACCGCTCGAGGATCTGCGCGAGTGCCGTGCACGTGCGCTCGAGCCCCAGCTCGAAGCCCGCGCCGAGGTGCGACCCGACGTGGAAGATCACACCGTCGGCGCCGATCGCGGATGCTGCGTCGACCGTGCTCCGCATCGTGCGGATCGACTTCTCGTAGATCTCGTCGTTCGGTGTGGCGAGGTTGCACAGGTAGAGCGCGTGACAGACGACGCCTCCGATCCCCGCCTCGGCTCGTCGCGCGCGGAAACGCTCGATCGCATCGGGCTTGTGCTCCGTGGGTCGCCACATGCGAGGGCTCTGAGTGAACACCTGCACGCAGTCGCCTCCGATTGCCTCGATCCGGTCGATCGCCGTGTCGATCCCACCGGCCGCCGACATGTGCGCGCCGAATTCCACCGCCGCCCTACGATAGAGAGATGGCGAGCGTACGCGTCCGCATGGCACCGAGCCCGACCGGGTTCCTCCACATCGGCGGTGTCCGCACGTTCCTCTTCAACTGGCTCTTCGCGCGACAGCAGGGGGGCGACCTCCTGCTGCGGATCGAGAACACCGACACGAGCCGCGAGGTCGCCGAGGCGACCGATCAGATCAAGAGCTCGCTGCTCTGGCTCGGAATCGACTGGGACGGCGACGTGAAGTTCCAGCTCGACACGGCCGACAAGGCGCGCGAGCTGGCCGAGAAGCTCCTCTCCGAGGGCAAGGCATACGAGGACGAGGGCGCGATCCGCTTTCGCCAGCCGAAGGAGGGCACGGTCTCGTGGGTCGACGCGGTGCGCGGCGAGATCGAGTTCCGGAACGATCTTCTGCCCGACCTCGTGATCGTCCGCTCGGACGGCCGGCCGACGTACAACTTCGTGAGTCCCGTGGACGACATCTTCGACGGGATCACGCATGTGATTCGCGGCGAGGATCACGTCTCGAACACACCGTCGCAGATCAACATCCTGCGCGCGCTGGGCGTCGACCTGCCGATGTACGCGCACGTGCCGAACATCAACGGCGACGATGGCCGCAAGCTGTCGAAGCGGCACGGCGCTGTCGGCGTCGACGAGTTTCGCAACGACGGCTATCTGCCGGCTGCGCTCTTCAACTTCCTCGCGCTGCTCGGCTGGAGCTACGACGACAAGACCACGGTGATGTCACGCGGCGAGCTGATCGAGCGCTTCTCACTCGAGCGCGTCGTCCCGAGCCCTGCGACCTTCGACTACCAGAAGCTCGACTGGCTGAACGGCGTCTACCTGCGTGGTCTCGAGCCGGACGACTACGCCGAGAGCCTTCGCGTGTGGCTGGCCGAGCAGGGGGTCGACTGGCCGCCTGACCGGGTGCGGGCGACGGTGCCGCTCGTCCAGGAGAAGATCGAGAAGCTCTCGCAGTACCCGGACTTCGTCCGCTTCCTGTTCGAGCCGGTCACCGTGCCAGAGGGAGCCGACCCGGAGATCTGCCGCGCGGCCGCCGAGCGGCTCGCCGCCGTCGAGCCGTGGGAAGTCGTGGCGATCGAGGCGGCGCTGCGGGCCCTGGCCGAGGAGCGGGGACTGAAGCCGCGCGAGGCGTTCGCGCCGATCAGGCTCGCGATCACCGGCTCGAAGGTCTCTCCCGGGCTCTTCGAGAGCATCGAGCTGCTCGGCCGGGCGGAGAGCCTGGCCCGGCTCGGCGCAGCAGTGGCCGCCTGAGCAGCTTCTTACTTCGGCCGATAGGCGACCACCGACGCGCAGACGGCGACGAGGCCGGTGACCCAGAGCGGCCAGAGCTCCAGGGTGACGCCGGCAACGAAGGCGAGTGCGCCGACGAGCGCCAGCGTGAAGGCGATCAGCGGCCAGACGAGCTGGTGCTCGACGTCGTCCTCCTGCTCGGGCGCGGCACCGACCGGGGTCGCGAGGCGCATGCGGGCAAGCCGGACCCGGAAGAGGGCGCCGCGCCACTCGTGGAGCAGGGCATCCACGCCCTCGACGCCCCAGATCGAGACGGCCTCGGCGACGTCGGCGGTGGCGTCGCGGGCACACGTGAGAGCGTCGGCGAGCTCTGCGTGGGCGCTCGCCGCGGCGGGGGGCGGCTCGAGCCCGTACGCGTGCTCGGCGGCCAGATGGAGCGCGTACTGCAGGCGCCGGAGCGACGTTGCGGCGCCGAGCTCGTCGAGCCGCTCGGGCTCTGCAGCCGCCACGTCGAGTCTCGTCAGTGTGCGGGCAAGGCCCGACCACAGGTCGCCCAGAGCGACCGAGTAGCGCTCATCGCTGCCGATCTTCGGCGCCACAAGCCGATCCTACCGTTACCATCCCGCGCCGATGGAGCGGCCAGGCGCCAGCGTGCTCGTCGTCGACGACGACCTGTCGTTGCGGCTGCTCTGTCGCGTGAATCTCGAGCTCGAAGGCTTCGCGGTGCGAGAGGCCTCGACGGTCGCGGAAGCCGATGCTGCCGTCGCAGCGGAGCGGCCCGATGTCGTCCTGCTCGACGTCCACCTGCAGGAGCACGACACCCGTGAGCTGCTCGGCCGCCTGCGGTCTGCCGGCATCCCGGTCGCACTCGTGACCGGCTCCGCCGACCTGACCGAGTACGTGGGAGAGGCCGACGCTCTGCTCGGCAAGCCGTTCGAGCCGCAGACGCTCGTCGACACAGCACGCCGCCTCGCTAGGGTTGGCCCGTGAGCTCCACGTCCGTCTTCAGCCCCACCGAGTTCGAGTCGCGCTTCGAGCGCTACCTGTTCGAGCGCTCCGAGGAGTGGCGCGCCGTGCGGGTGGGCGAGAAGGAGGTCTCCGAGCAGGCCGAGATCGTCCGCCGGTACGCCGACCTCTTCAGCCGCGAGCAGACCGAGGCGCTGCGGGAGGCCGAGGAGGCATCTGCCGGCGATGAGCGGGAGCTCCTCTACCGGCTGCGCAAGTCGTGCGAGTCCGGGTTGATCTCCGCTCAGCTCGCCGAGCGCGAGGACGAGCTCGAGAACCGCGTGCTCGCCACTCGCGTGACGTTCCGCGACGAGGAGATGCCGCTGCGCAACGCGCAGGCACAGCTCGCCGTGCTCCCCGCGTATGCCGACCGCGAGGAGCTCGGCGCGATCCAGGCCGAGGCGAGCGCCCGGTTCAACGACGACCGCCTGGAGCTTCTTCGCGCGAGCGAGGAGCTCGCGGCCGAGTACTCGGGCATCGCCGATGCGATCGAGCGCAACGACGAGGAGAAGGACATCTCGCTGCGTGAGCTCTCCCGCGCGCTCTCGCAGGCGAGCGTCGACTCGACGAGCTCCTACGGGGCACTGCGCGAGCGCTGGTTCGCGAAGCTGCTCGGCGAGGAGCGGGAGGCGGTTCCGTCGAGCTACCACACGGCGTACATGCGCAGGCTCTCGCCGCTCGAGTCGACGTACACGAAGGAGCGCGCGACAGAGATCTGCCTGGAGACGCTCGAGGCGCTGGGGTTCGACCTGAACGCGCAGCCGAACATCAAGCTCGACCTCGATGATCGCCCTCAGAAATCGCCGCGCGCCTGCGTGATCGCCAGCGACCCGCCGAAGATCGTTCACCTGATCACACGCGCCCAGGGCGGCCTGCACGACTATCAGGCGTTTCTGCACGAGGCGGGGCATGCACTGCACTACGCCGGCTGCGATCCCGCGCTGCCGTACGTGTTCCGCCGCATCTCGCGCGACCACGCGTTGACCGAGATCTACTCGTACATCGTCGAGGCGATCTCGCGGGAGCCGGAGTGGCACGAGCTCTACTTCGGCCTGTCGCCCGAGCAGGCGCGCGAGAACGCCGAGGCGACGACCTTCCTCGAGGCGCTGCTCTACCGGCGCTACGAGGCGAAGCTGCGGTTCGAGCTCGATTTCTGGTCGCGCTTCAACGGCGACGGCGGCGATGCCGGCGTCTACGAGCAGCTGCTGACCGACGCGACCGGCATTCGGTACCGGAGCGACAACTACCTCTCCGACATGGATGCCGGCTTCTACTCGGCGGACTACCTCCGCGCCTGGATCCGTTCGGCGCAGCTGCGGCAGCATCTCGTCGCCGAGGTCGGTGCGGACTGGTGGCGCAGCCCGCGCACCGGGGAGCTGCTCACCGAGCTCTTCCGTGAGGGCACGAAGCCGAGCAGCGAGGAGATCGCCGCCCGGCTCGGCTTCGATCCGCTGGACACGAAGCCGCTGCTGCACGAAATCGGCGCGTAGCCGGACGCCCCGGCCCAGGTGCCGCGCGGGCCGCTTCGCTACACTGGCCCGCGTTCCGCGCGGCCCATTCGTCTAGTGGCCTAGGACACCGCCCTCTCACGGCGGCGGCACGGGTTCGAATCCCGTATGGGCCTTACAGCGATACATGCTGCAAGAACTGCAAAGCCCTGGAAACAGGGCTTTTTTATGCGTTATCCAGGGACTTCTTGCGCTTCGCCGATCGTGTACACGCGTATCGGACTGTCACGCAGGAGCGCACCCCGTGCCCCCCTCGGTGCTCCCCCGAAACCCACTCGGCTCCACAGTAGGCGAAATCACCTAACCGCCACTCGCACCGCCGCCAACAAGCTGGTCGAAGTCGAACTCGGCAACGGCAGCGGCTCCCTGGTCAAGTCGATGCTCTCCTGGCTCGGTTACATGAAGCACGGCGAGCCGCAAGCCCGCGCACTGGGAATGAAACAGCCGCCGCCGAATCTGCAACCCGAGTTCGATCAGCAGGCAAGAGCGTTCGTCGACGGCCTGGCACCGGTCGTGCGGTCGCGCCAAACAGGCTGGTGACAAGCGGCCGAAGACGAGCCGCTCCGTCCGCATCGCGCCAGTTTAGGATCGGACGAACCTCGCGTCCTTGAGCCAACTTTTCGGCCGATCGCGAATCGAATTCTCAGGGCGTCGACTGCTGCGAACCTCCTCACCACTCGCGCGGACGGCGCCCCAATGACCGCCGCTCGGAGATTCGCGTCTAGTCCGTGCCGCTCAGCGCTTCGTGCTGCTCGAGCTGCTCGCCGTCGTCTGCGGTGCTCTCGGCGAGCGCCTCGTCGGTCACATCGGCGTCGACGACACCTGCTTCCTCGTGCTCGTGGTGACGGCTCCGATACGTCTCGCGTAGCAATCTGCTGGACAACTCGATCTCCCCGGTTCTCGTCCTCTGGCTGTTCTACGCAAAATCCGCACGTCGTCTCGACTGCGAAACCTGCCCTGAGCAGCGGAATATTGCACGGAACACGGTACGTGTCCACAGTCGTGGGCCGATTCGACTTCGACTGAGGAAGGCAGCGGGCCAACTCGACCCTCGAGGCCGGCCGGCCGAACGGCGGTGTTGCACGAACCGTGCCTCGTAGGAACTGCGGATTCCTGCAAGTGTTGCCGTTGCGAGGCTGGGGACATACCCCATACAGCCTGGCGTCGCCGAGTGCTTCCCTCTTTCCCTCGGCGGCGCTCGGGCTGGCTCTCCGCCCGTGTAGGCGAGTCGATCAGACGACGGTGAGGACGACGTTGTAGAGCGCCGGGTCGGGTGTGGCGAGGCGGAGGTGGAGCACCCCGCGGTGCCCGGGCCGCACGACGATCCGATAGAGAGCCCGCTCGGCCCTTCGCCTCGGTGCTGGCGAGGACTCGCCACGGGCCACCGTCCCAGGAGCCACGCAACGTCACCGGTCCCAGAATGTGCTGCGTGGCGCCCGCGGACGCAGTCCCGGTGTGGCCGGTGATGATGTAGATCGATCCGAGCCGGAACGTGCGATTGACGAGCGCCGAGGAGGCGCCCGCCTGCGGGACCGCGCACACGGCCACGCACGAAGCCAGCGCGAAGACGCAGAGAGCTCGCCGCAGGAGCACGAACCCGATGATAAGCGACCGCCCTGACGGTCACAGGTCGACCCTCGCGGACGGCCCGTTCGAGTACGCGGATTCACGGATGACCGCGCGCCGCTTCCGCGCGACCATCTGGGCACCGGGAAGCGAGCGACAGAAGCGTCAGTTGCCCGACCGGTACATAGGGCCGATGACCTCGGCCCTATTTTTCTTCGCAGGCGGCCGTTATGCGCTCAGCTGAGCGGTCTCCACAGCTTGTCGTTCGGGGTGCGGTGGTAGTGGATGTGCGTGAGCGGGCGTACCAGGGCGTACACCGCGAATGCGACGACGGCGACGACGAACAGCATGGCCACGGTGGCGGGAAGCATCGTCGAACTCCTTTCAGCCGATCTCGCATCTTGGCCCGGAGCACGACTCCGCACATCAGGGGATCTCCGTCCTCGTATCGCCTGTTACTACCTACCCGCAGTGGCGTGTTGGGGTCAGGCTGATCGGCGGAGCTCAGCCGGCGAGGTCCTTCTCGTGCATCACCCAGCCCATCACCGGCCGCATGCCGACGCTTTCGTAGAGCTGGAAGGCGCCCGTCACGTTCTCGGCGTCGACGCTGAGACCGGCACTCGGCTCGCCGCGCTCCCGGAACTTTCGGAATGCATCGAAGAGGAGCGCGCGGCCGGCGCCCTGCCCGCGCCACGGCCGCCGCGTGAAGAGGACCGAGATCCAGCCGCCGCCGTAGCGGTCGGCCTCGCAGATCGCGCCGGCCGCTACTTGGTCGCCTGCGCGGACGACGCGCCAGAGTGACGGATCGAACCGCTCGGTGTCGATGTGCACCTCGCGCCAGCGAGCGAAGTCCCGCGGCCGATAATCCCAGTGATCGGCGAAGGCCTCCTGCTGCGCAGCGTGGAACGCCGCCGCGTCGCGCGCTGGTTCGAACTCGCGCGGAACGAGTCCCGTCGGCCAGTTCGGAGCCTCGGGAACCGACTCGAGGTCGATCCGCAGCTCACGGAAGATGCGTACCCGCCGGTAGCCGAGCCCGGCGAGCAGTCGATGCCCTGCTTCGTCCGGCTCCGCGACCCCGTTCTGGATTCGCCGCGCGCCCCGCGCCGTGGCGGTCGCCTCGAGGGCGGCGGCGAGCTGCTTGCCGAGCCCGCGTCCGAGCTCTTCGGGATGCACGGTCCCGTCGATTCGGCACAGCTCGCCGCCGCCCTCGAGCCACCCGAACGCGACCACTCGCTCGCCGTCGAGGAGAACCAGCGCGTCGCGTTCGAGATCGAGCGTCTCCCATTCCGCCTCGAGGTCGCCGAGCGAATACCCGGTCTCGCCGTAGAGAGACCGCTCGTACGCGATCACGAGCTCAGCCACGAGAGGCGCGTCCCCGGGGACAGCCGGCCGGCATGCGAAGGACGTCATTGGGCGCCGGACCTTAGCGCGCGTGGAGTGAACCCGGCTGGTGCTCGTGTCTCATCTCGGCGCGCCCTCCAGCGTCCGAAGAGGGCGTGCGGTGAATCTAGCCCCAGCGCACGATGGAGCGCTGCCAGCGTCCATCGAACGGAGCGAAAAGCGCTCCGAGGCCCGCCGCGAGGCCGAGTGCCGAGAGCAGTGCGATCAGACGAAGCATGTCTCCGTTATCGACAGATGACCCGGCGGGCTTTACGGTCGATGAGGCGGGGCCGCCCGCGGCTGTTCTTGCCAGCCACGACTGCGCGAGCGATGCTGGCGGCATGGCGCGGCTGCCGTCCGGCACGGTCACCTTCCTGTTCACCGACGTCGAGAGCTCGACGGAGCTGCTCGCCGGCCTCGGTGCCCAGGCGTACGCCGCCGCGATCGCGGCGCATGCTCACGCGATCCGACGTGCCTGCGACAAGCACGACGGTGTCGAGGTCGACACGCAAGGAGATTCGTTCTTCGTCGCCTTCGAGCGCGCGCGCGACGCCGTCGCCGCCGCACGCGACGCGCAGGCGATCCTCTCCGCAGGGCCGATTCGTGTGCGGATGGGCGTCCACACCGGCGAGCCGCTCGTCAGCCAGGGGGGCTACGTCGGCATGGACGTCCATCGCGCGGCACGCATCGCGGCCGCCGGGTACGGCGGTCAGATCCTTGTCTCCCAGGCGACCCACGATCTAGTCGAGGGCGGGGACGAGTTCCTCGACCTCGGCGAGCACCGCCTGAAGGACTTGACTCGGCCCGAGCGCATCTACCAGTTGGGCACGGTGAGCTTCCCGCCTCTGCGGAGCCTGAATCGATCGACTCTGCCCGAGGCGGCGCATCCGATTGTCGGGCGCCGAACGGAGCAGCGCGACCTGATCGAGCTTGTGCGCGGGTCGCGTCTCGTCACGATCACCGGCCCCGGCGGAACGGGGAAGACGCGGCTCGCGCTCCAGATCGCGGGGGAGCTCTCCGACGCGTACCCCGGCGGGGTCTTCTTCGTCTCGCTGGCGTCGCTCTCCGACCCGGAGCTCGTTCTCTCGGTCGCGCTCGAGGCCCTCGGCGTGCCCGACGAGCACATCGTCGCCGATGCGAAGGCGCTGCTCGTCCTCGACAACTTCGAGCACCTCATATCCGCTGCGCCGGCGGTGGCTGCGTACCTGACCCGGTCGCCCGGCCCGACGCTCCTCGTGACGAGCCGCATCCCGCTTCATGTCTCGATGGAGCATGAGTACCCGCTGGACACGCTCCCGCTCGATGCCGCCGTCGAGATGTTCCTCGACCGCGCCCGCGTGCCGCACCGGCGGACGGAGCCGTCCCCCACCATCGACGAGATCTGCCGCAGGCTCGACGGCCTGCCGCTCGCCCTCGAGCTCGCAGCGGCGCGGCTCAAGCTGCTCGATCCGCCGTCGCTCCTGAAGCGCCTCGACTCGGGTCTCTCGCTGCTGACGCAGGGCTCGAGCGACTTGCCGGAGCGTCAGAGGACCCTCGAAGCCACCATCGCCTGGAGCTACGACCTGCTCGACGAACATGCCGGCGCGGTGTTCGCCCGGCTCTCGGTGTTCGCAGGCACGTTCGGGCTCGAAGCGGCCGAGGCGGTGGCCGAAGCGGATCTGGACTCGCTGACGAACCTCGTCGATGCCAGCCTGCTCAAGCCCCGCGGCGGCGGACGCTTCCTCATGCTCGAGACGATCCGTGAGTTCGCGCGCAACCGAGTCTCGGTCGACGACGCGCGAGCGCTGCCGGACCGGCATGCGGCGTTCTTCCTCGACCTCGGCGAGCGCGCCGAGCCTCACCTGACCGGCCCGGAAGCAGGCACGTGGCTGGCGCGCCTCGACGCCGAGCACGGCAACTTCCGCGCGGCGCTCGACTGGTGCACGCTCGAGCAGCCCGAGCTCCTGCCCAGGCTGACGATCGCGCTCTGGCGGTTCTGGCTGGTGCGCGGTCACTACGAGGAGGGCGAGACGTGGATCGAGCGGGCCCTGCGCGGGGCGCTCGCACCGCTCGAGCGCGCCGAGCTGCTCTACCAGCTGGGCGCGATCATCAACCAGTCGCGAGGCGCGACCGAGCGCGGGCGGGAGTGCTTCCAGGCGGCCTACGACGGCTTTCGGGCAGTCGGCGACGAGCAGGGGGAGGCGCGAAGCCTCTCCGCGCTCGGACACGTCGCGACCGATGCAGGCGACTGGCAGGAGGCGATCGCCAAGTACCAGCAGTCGGCCGACCTCTGTCGGCGCATCGACGATCGGCTCGGGCTCGCGAACGTGCTCGGCGATCTCGCGACCGCTCACCTGCGATCGGGCGCGCCGTCGACGGCGCTGCCCCTGGCGGTCGAGAGCCTGGAGATTCAGCGCGTGCTCGGGAACCGCCAGGGCGAGGCGCTCGGCCTCGCAACCGCCGGCTACGCGCAGCTCGCGAGCGGTGATCTGGACGGTGCCAAGGCGCTGCTCGCGCAGGCGACGACGATCGCGCACCGCCTCGGCTATCTGCACGGCCTCGTCTTCAGCCTGAACGGTCTCGGGGCGGTGGCCTTTCGCAGCGGCGACCTCGAGCGTGCCGCAGCTGCGTTCGAGGCCGCGCTCGCGCTGCGTGCCCGGATCGGCATCGACCACGACCCGGACGACGTCCTGGTGGCGGACCTCAGGGAGACAGCATTGGCCGAGCAGACCGCAGGCGGCAGTACGGACGCCGAGCTCGACCTCGATCGTGTCGTCGCGGTCGCGCTCGGCGTGTAGACCTGGCTAGCTCCCTTCGTGGAGCTGCCTCACCTCGTGGGCGTGTAGATCCTGGATGAGCCCGTCCACGTCGCCGTCCTTGACCAGGACGAACGCGTG
This sequence comes from uncultured Thermoleophilia bacterium, assembly GCA_963821575.1. Classification (GTDB taxonomy): domain Bacteria; phylum Actinomycetota; class Thermoleophilia; order Gaiellales; family Gaiellaceae; genus PALSA-600. The sequence goes on along the minus strand of CAWGEJ010000011.1, from coordinate 113,859 downwards.
AGTCGGCTCGTCGGGATCGTCGAACCAGAGGTATTCCAGGGTTCCGTGATGGCGCTTGACGATCTCGTCCGCCCTGTCCCGCGTCCAGCGGCCCGGGTTTGGTGTCGTCGCATTGAGCTTGATGAAGTTGTGCGGCACGTTTCCTCCTCGAAGACCTGGCGATCATCCTCCGCGGAGGGCGGCGTTGGCAAGGTCGGCCCGTTCGCCGGCTCCCGGGAGCCTGTGGGAAATCCCCCGACCGGGCGATTCCCCGGGCGGGCACGGCTGGCAAAGTGAGGTTGTCCCTTCGACAACCTGCGGCGATCTGGAAGTTCTGTGCTGACTGCTACGTCACTCTTCCCGCCACACGCTGCTCGCGACGCCCTGATCCTGGCGCTGGTGTTCGTCGCCGTGATCGGACTGCTCATCCGCCGGAACGTCCCGTAAGGCGAATCGCCTAGCGGCGCCGGTCGAGGTCGTGCTCGGCTTCCTTCAGGTCGGACGCGGCGCGCTCGGCGTCACGCCGTTTGTCGGCTGCCTCGTCCGCGAGGATCTTGGCCGCGCGGGAGGCGTCTGCGGCGGCCTGCTCTGCCGTGCGGGCTTCCGCATTCAGGCGACGCGCCTCCGTTCGCAGCATCGTCACCCGCTCGCGCGCGGCGCGGGCGACCTCGTCACGGCGTCCGCGCGGCGGCGTCACGGCTTCGAGCGGCCCGAAGCCTGCCGCCTTCAGCTCGTCGGTCAGCCGGCCGCGTTGCAGGAGGGTGCGCGCGCTGTCGTCGATCGCCGCGGCACGCAGCGTCTGCGACAGGCGCTCGAGCAGCGGGGCGGTCGCGCGTTCACCGAGCTCCGTCCGGGCCGAGGCGAGCAGCGTTCGGACCGCCTCGCGCTCCGCGGCCACCGCCTCGTCGACCTCGTCGGCGCCGGCCTTGCCGCCGAGTGAGCGCTGCTGGGAGTCGCGTAGCTGCTCTGCCGCGCGGAGCAGGACGTCGACCTGCTGCGCGTGCTCCCGTGCGAGGCGGTTCGCGACCCACGCAACGGTGGTCGGCTTCTTCAGCCCGCGAACGGTTGCCGCGACGTCGTCCTGGTGCGCCTTGCGCAGCCGGGCGGCGAGGTCGTTCCGCGCCTTCGTGAATTCCTCGAGCGGCAGGGCATACAGCCCGTCGAGCTCGCTCTCGAGATCCGGCACCGCGGCCAGTGACATCCCTGGAGCATAGGAAAGAGCTGAGGGGGGAGGGCTTGCGCTCTCCCCCCTCAGGGTCGATCACGTGCTGGTGGGGTCCCGGCTACGCGGCCTTCACCAGGGCCTTGGGCGGGACGATGACCTTGAGGGTCGTCGACTTGCCACCCTTGACCTTGTAGATCGTGACCGGGTTCGAGGTCACGTCACCGTTCGCATTGAACGACACGTGGCCGAGGATGCTGCTGGGCAGGTTGACCTTGAACAGCTGCTTCGCCACGTCGGAGCGACTGCCGTTGGACTGCGCAATCGCCTGCACCATGACCTCGGCCGCCTGGGCCGCGTACACCGAGTACGGGTCCGGAGGCCTGCCGTCGGCCTTCGTGAATGCCGTGACGAACACCTTGCCGGCGCCCTTGAGCGCTGCGTTCGGCAGGCCGGCAACCGAGACGGTCATGCCCTCGGACGCCGTGCCCGCACCCTGGATCGTCGCCGAGATCGGGGTGAAGCCGTCAGGAGCCATGATCTTCACGCCCGGAGCACCGGCCGCGACGTCCTTGATCAGCTTGCCGCCGTTCTCGCAGATCAGGCCGCCGAGGAACACTCCCTGTGCCCCGGACGCCTTGATCTTGACCGCAAGCGCCTCATACGACGACGCCTTGCCGTCCCAGGCCGTGAAGCCGGCGATCTTCACGCCGAGCTTCGTTGCAGCGTTCTTGAAGTTCGTCGCGACGCCGAGGCCGTAGGCCTCCTTGTCGTTCAGAATGAACACCTTCTTGACGCCGAGCGACTTTGCCAGGAGTGCGTCAGCCGCGCCCTGGTAGTCGTCCGCCGCCACGACGCGGGCGTAATTGCGCTTCCCGGTCGGGTAGTACTTGCCGGGCTCACCGGCCGCTGTGCCCGGGCCTGGATGCGTCAGACCGACATATGTGTTCGCCGGGCTGACCATGGCAATCGGGCCGTTCTGGGCGCGGTTGAGCACCGGGACGATGATTTCGGCACAACCCGAGTTGAACGTGCCGATCACACCCACGACGCTCGAGTTCTGCGCGTAGGCGTTCGCGTTCGCCGAGCACTTACCAGAGTCCCACTTGCCCGCCTGAGCGGTCGCGTCGTCACAGGCCTGGTAGGCGAGGGAGTACTTCCCCGCCTTCCAGCCGTGTGCCTTCAGGATGAACTGAATCGCTCGGCCCATCTGTGACGTCTGAGTCCGTCCTGAGCCCTCGAGCGGCAGGTCGGATGCGATCAGGTACTGACCGCTTGGATTCTGGATCGCCGAGCACGACGCCGCCGGTAGCGGCGATGCACCGCTCCGGGCGATTGCGCCGCTCACCATCGTCGCCAGGGCGACGACCGCGATCAGCGCGGACGCTCCCGCGCCCACGTAGATGCGCTTCTTCACTCGTCCTCCTGTCTGGGGGGTCAGGGGATTGTCGGGAGAGCATAGAGACGCCGGGGCCGAACGCCAACTCCACGGGGGAATTTGCACGCCGGAGGGGTGTCTAGGGTGGAGCCGAAGAGCACCACTGTGGCGTCGACAACCTCTACCGTCCCCGCCGCGCCGGCGCTGCCCCGCCTGCGCGGAGTCCCGGGAACCTGGCTCTTCCTGGCCGGCGGCTGCGCCGCGATCGGCCTCTACTTCCTGCTGCCCGCAGACGTGCAGTCGGTGTTCTATGTCGTGATCGGGCTCTCGTCCGTCGCCGCGATCGTCGTCGGGACGAGGCGCTATCTGCCGGAGGGCGAGCGGCTCGCCTGGAACCTCTTCGCGCTCGGTCTGCTCGGCCAGGTGATCGGCGACGCGATCTTCGCGGTCTACGAACTGCGGTTCCGCACCGAGCCGCCGAGCCCGTCGATCGCGGACGCGTTCTACCTCGGCGGGTATCCGCTGCTGACGCTCGGGATCTTCCTGGTCCTGCGCCGTCTGGGCGGCCACACGAGCCGGGCGGCGATCCTGGACTCGATCGTCATCGTCTGCGGCGTCGTCCTCTTCCAGTGGGTGTTCTTCATCGAGCCGTATCGCCACATCGCGTTCGGCGGGGAGGAGCAGCGGCTCGTTGCGATGGCCTATCCGGTGATGGATGTGCTGCTCCTCGTCGGTCTTGCACAGTTGCTGCTCGGGCCGGGGGGCAGGACGACCGCCTATCGGCTGCTCCTGCTCAGCGTCGGCCTCTGGGTGGTGGCGGATGAGATCTACGGCCTGAACATCAACACGTACCAGGGCGGCGACTGGATCGACGCGCTCTGGCTCGGGTCGTATGTGGTGTGGGCCGCGGCCGCTCTCGACCCGTCGATGGCGCGCCTCGCACTGCCCGACCGGCGGAGGCTGCCGCGTCTCACGTCGGCCCGCGTCGTCCTGCTCGCAGTGGCGCTCCTGCTCGGGCCGGCGATCTCGGTGTTCGAGATGGCCCGGCACAACCGCAGTCTCGTCTACGTCATCGCACCGGTGAGCGCGCTCATCGGCATGCTCGTGCTGTTCCGCCTCGCCGGGCTCGTGCGGGCCGTCGACCGAGCACGGCGCTCCGAGCGCGGCGCGCGGCGCGAGGCCGAGCAGGTGCAGCAGCTCCTCGCCTACCAGAACGAGCGGCTGAAGGAGATCGACACGTTGAAGGACGAATTCGTGTCGAGCGTCTCGCATGAGCTGCGCACGCCGCTCACCTCGATCTCCGGCTACGTCGAGTTGCTGCTCGAGGACGAGCACGACGACGAGAGGCGCGGCTACCTCACGATCGTCGATCGCAACGCCGACCGGCTGCTCGGCCTCGTGTCCGACCTGCTGTTCACCGCGCGCCTGCAGGAAGGACGACTCGAGCTGGACCGTGCCGAGGTCGACCTTGTCGAGCTCGTCCTGCATGCGGTCGAGTCGAGCCGCCCGCGCGCGGTGAGCTCCGCGATCGACCTCACCGTCGAGGCCGACGGCGAGGTCACCGTGCTGGGTGAGCAGGATCGCCTCGCGCAGCTGTTCGACAACCTCGTGTCGAACGCGATCAAGTTCACGCAGCCCGGCGGCCGTGTCGGCGTGCGCGTCACCGCAGATGACGGCCTCGCGCACGTCGCGGTGTCCGACACCGGAATCGGGATCCCCGAGAACGAGCGGGAGCTGTTGTTCGAGCGGTTCTTCCGTTCCCAGAACGCGCTCGAGCGGCAGATTCAAGGCACTGGGCTCGGCCTGTACATCTCGAGGGCGATCGTCGAGGCGCACGGCGGCCGAATCGACGTGCGAAGTGCGGAGGCGAAGGGCACGACGTTCACCGTGGAACTGCCGACGATCCGATGACCGATCCTCGGCTGATCCTCTGCGCCGACGACGACGAGGACATCCTGTCTCTCGTCGCGCTCCGGCTCGAGCGCGCAGGCTACGAAGTGCTGCGTGTCCTGGACGGTGACGCAGCCCTCGCTGCGGCTCGGGCGCGCTCCCCCGCGGTGGCCGTCCTCGACGTGATGATGCCGAAGCAGTCCGGCTACGAGGTTCTTGCCGCGCTGCGCGCCGAGCCGGCGCTCGAGGGGCTGAAGGTGATCCTGCTCTCCGCGCGCGTCCAGGAGACCGACGTGGAGCAGGGGCTCGACGCGGGTGCCGACGCGTACCTCCCCAAGCCGTTCAAGGCGGCGGAGCTCGTCGCCAAGGTGCAGGAGCTCCTCGCAGGCTAGGAGTCAGGGCCGGCGGTAGCGGTATCCGAACCCGCGCACGGTCTCGATCGGCACCGAGCCCGGATCGTCGGGCAGGAGCTTGCGGCGGAGATAGCCGACGTAGAGCTTCACCTGATCGCTCGACACGCCGTACGGGTCGCCCCACACGAGCTCGAGCAGGCGGTCGCGGGAGAGGACGAGGTTCGGGTTCTGGACGAACGCCGAGAGCAGCTTGAACTCGAGCGGCGTCAGATGGACGTCGCGGCCCTGCACCTTCACCTGCCGCTGTGGGTAGTCGACGTACGCGAAGTCGTCGCTGTACGCCTCGACCAGCTCGGTCTTGCCGCCCGTGCGGCGAAGCAACGCCTGGACGCGGGCGAGCAGCTCCTGCCGGCCGAACGGCTTCGCGACGTAGTCGTCGGCGCCGGCCGACAGGCCGCGGACCTTCTCGAGCTCCTGGGTGCGTGCGGTGAGCATCAGGACCGGGACATCCGAGAGGTCGCGGATCCGCTCGAGTGTCTGGTAGCCGTCCAGCTCGGGCATCGTCACGTCGAGGATCACGAGCGACGGCGCGTTCGAGAACAGCTGCCGCAGGCCCGTCTTGCCGTCCGCAGCCTCGACGACCGAGTAGCCGGCCCGCTCCAGGAGCTCCCGGAGGAGGGTTCGGATGTCGACGTCGTCGTCGATCACAAGTACGCGCAGAGGCCCATTCATACGCTCTTCATACCACCCGAGGCCCGGATCCCTGCGCGTGCGCTCGATCTTGAGACAATGGCACGGGTTCTCATCTTCGAGCCGCATGAGGACATCAGCACGCTGCTCGAGCTCGTCGTCCGCCGCCTCGGCCACGAGCCCATGGTGTGTCGGGAGCCGTGCGTCGAGCATGTCGCCGTCGACGCTGCGGTGATCGAGCCAGGCGAGCCGGAGGGCCTTCGAGTCGCCCGGAGGCTCCGCACGCAGCACGTTCCCGTGTTGTTCACGAGCATCTACCCCTCGACCGACGCTCTGCTCGCGTTGAGCCCGGCGGCGTATCTCGTGAAGCCGTTCCCGATCTACGCCCTCGAGCGCGCACTCGAGCAGGCGCTCAGCGAGGCCCCGCCGGTCACTCGGCTCGCCGCGGTCTAGCGCAGGGTTGCCTGCAGAGAAAACGAAAAGCCCCGATGAGCGGGGCTTTTACGAGCTGCGGGACTAGGACTCGAACCTAGACTACCGGATTCAGAGTCCGGCGTCCTACCATTAGACGATCCCGCAAGGCGTCCTGATTGTAGCCGCCTTCCGGTTCTACAGATCGAGTTGGTAGAGCGGAACGAGCCGTTTCTCGGCCTCGGTATCGATGTGCGCGATCACCTCGACGTAGGGCTCGAGGCCCGACCCGCGCAGCTTGGCCTTCAGCAGGCCGTCGACCTGGTAGATGCCCGAGGAGTTGTTCATCCGGATCGAGATCCTGATCGGCTTCTCCTCGCCGTCGGTGATCTCGACCTCCTCGATCGCAGCGGCCGAGAGCGAGTGGATGCCGACCCGGCCGCGCTCGAAGGCGATTCGCGAACGGCCCTGCTCCATGTCGAGCGCGTCCGCGACGCGGAGGATCCCCGCCTCGAGCGTCAGCGGCTCGCCGTCGGAGCGGTGGCTGATGATCCCCTGCAGGACCTCCGAGACGACCACCGTCAGGTCGGGCTCCTCGTACAGCCCGCTGATCAGCTCGCGCAACTTCGGCTCGGCCAGGAAGAGGCTGAAGTCCTCGTGCCCGTGGCGGTGCACCGACATCCCGATGCAGTGGGTCAGGGCCGTCAGCGCTACGACGAGCTCGGCATCGTCGCGGGTCATGCCGTAGTCCTTGACCATCGCAGGCTCGACCCCATGCTTCGTCAGCTGCCGAAGCAGCTTCAGCGCGATGTTCGTCACGATCTGGATGTGCACCCAGGAGTGATCGTTGATCTCCATTCGGGCGACGGCGTTCACGTTTGCGACATGCCACCAGCCCTTGAGCTGATCGTCCTTGTTGACACGGTCGACGACCGTCCGCAGCTTCTTGTTGGCGCGGACGGGAACACGGATGCGCATCTGCTTGACCGCCTCCGCGGGTTTCAGGCGCGTCTCGCGCTCCGCCTCCTTGGAGACCGGATCCGCGATGCGCTCGCGCGTCTGGGGGTCGAGCTGGGTCTTGTCGTCCGCCACCGGTGACACGATACGCCTCCGGTGGCCACCGATACTCGAGCCGAGCTAGGCGGTGAAGCGGCGGGTTTCTGGCGGCGTCTCGCCGGGTCGCTGATCGACGGCATCCTCCTCGCGATCGTCAACGCGATCCTGCGGGCGATTCTGGGAGGGGCGGGGACCCTGTTCGGCCTGGCGATCGACGCCGGCTACTTCACCTGGTTCCACGGTACGACCGGGCAGACGCCGGGGAACGCTGCACTCGGGATCCGCGTCGTGGACGCGCGCGACAAACTCGGCGAGTCGATCGGATTCCAACGCGCGTTCGTGCGGTGGCTCGTTTCGATCGTCTCGGCGCTCGCCCTGATGCTCGGCTATCTGTGGATGCTCTGGGACCCGCGCAAGCAGACCTGGCACGACAAGGCCGCAGGTTCTCTGCCCGTGAAACTCGGTTCTTAACCGCTCTACGCGGCGTCCGCGGCCCAGTCGCCGTACAGCGACGTGTAGAGGCCGCGGAGTGCGAGCAGCTCGTCGTGTGTGCCCTGCTCGACGACCCGGCCGTGCTCGAGGACGACGATCAGGTCGGCGTCGCGGATCGTCGAGAGGCGATGCGCGATGATGAACGCCGTGCGGCCCTGAAGGAGCCGGCGCAGGGCATGCTCGATCTTTCGCTCCGTGCCGATGTCGACCGAGCTCGTCGCCTCGTCGAGGATCAGAATGCGCGGGTCGGCGAGCAGCGCACGGGCGAATGCGATCAGCTGGCGCTGGCCGAGCGACAGCCGTGACCCACGCTCGCCGAGCTGCGTGTCGTACCCGTCTTCGAGGCGCCCGATGAACTCGTCCGCGCCCACCGCTCTCGCGGCGGCGACGATCTCTTCTCGCTCTGCCGCCGGCCGGCCGAAGGCGATGTTCTCGGCCACCGTCCCGGCGAACAGAAAGCCCTCCTGCGGCACGATCCCGAGCTGGCGTCTCAGCGAGGCGTCCGAGACGGTGCGCAGATCGACGCCGTCGACCCTGATCGCGCCGTCGGTCGGGTCGTAGAAGCGCGCGAGCAGCTTCGCGATCGTCGACTTACCGGCGCCGGTGTGCCCAACGAGGGCCACCGTGGTTCCCGCCGGAACCTCGAGATGGATGCCGTGCAAGACCTCCGGGCCGCGCCCGTAGGTGAACCGAACGTCGTCGAAGGTGACGTCTCCGGCGATGCGGGCGAGCTCGACCGCATCCGTGGCGTTGAGCACCTCCGGCTCCTCGTCCAGGAGAACGGTGATCTTGTCGAGTGCCGCGACGGCCGACAGAAACGTGTTGTAGAGCTGCGAGAGCTGCTGCACCGGATCGAAGAAGTTCGTCAGGTACGCGAGGAACGAGACGAGCACGCCGATCGACATGTTGTCGTTGAACGCGAGGTAGCTGCCGTACCCGAGCACGACCGCGGTTGCGACCGAGGAGATGAAGTCGACGGCCGGGAAGTAGATCCCCGACAGGACGACCGTCTGCATGTTGGCCTCGCGATAGCGGCTGCTCACCTGGCGGAAGTTCTCCTGCGCGGCCCGCTCCCGCGTGAACGACTGCAGGACGCGCATGCCGGCGATGTCCTCGGCGAGTGTGGCCGTCACCGCGCCGAGGTGTTCCCGTACACCGCGATACGCGCGCCCCGATCGCTTGCGGAACCAGGCCGTGAGGATCGCCATGACCGGCATCACGATCATCGCGGCGAGCGCCAGTCGCCAGTCGAGGAAGAACATGACGACTGCGGTCCCGAACAGCAGCAGGGTGTTCTGGATGAGTGTCGTGAAGCCGTCCGTCACCAGCTGGTCGAGCGCCTCGACGTCGTTCGTCAGACGGCTGATGATCACGCCGGCACGGTTCCGCTCGTAGAAGCCGAGCGAGAGTCGCTGCAGATGACGGAAGAGCTCGTTTCGGAGGTCGGCGAGCATCCGCTCTCCGGTCCAGCCGGTGTAGTAGGTCTGCAGATAGCTGAACCCGATGCCGAGCGCTCCGGCGGCGACGAACGCGAGCACGAGCAGGGCGAGCGTCTCGGTGCTCCCGCCGTGCACGACGTCGATCACGCGTCCGATCAGGTACGGAGGCAGCAGCGCGACGGCGGTTGCTGCGAGCAGCGAGCCGATCGCGACCGCTGTACGTGCCCTGTACGGCTTCGCAAGACGATAGAGCGTGCGCAACCGCCGTTTTGTCTGGCCCCACGACCAGTCGTCGACCTGCGCGCGCCCCCCGCGCGTCAGGTGGCTGCCCGGCTGATGGACTCTCATACCCGCTCCGGCGCCGGCGGAGCCGGTGCCTGCGCTCTTTGTGCGGCTCCGTCGAGCCTACGCCGCAGTACCCGCTCCGGCGCCGGCGGAGCCGGTGCCTGCGCTCTTTGTGCGGCTCCGTCGAGCCTACGCCGCAGTGTCCGCTCCGGCGCCGGCGGAGCCGGTGCCTGCGCTCTTTGTGCGGCTCCGTCGAGCCTACGCCGCAGTGTCCGCTCCGGCGCCGGCGGAGCCGGTGCCTGCGCTCTTGTGCGGCTCCGTCGAGCCTACGCCGCATCACGCGACCTCCTCGGTGAAGACGCGCTCGAGGAGGCCGTGCTCGTAGATCTCGCGGTAGATCCCGCTCGACCCGATCAGCTCCTCGTGCGTTCCACGCGCCGCGATGCGGCCCCCTTGGAGCACGATCACCTCGTCGGCGAGCGCGATCGTCGAGAGCCGGTGGGCGATGATGATCGTCGTTCGCCCACGCATCGCCTCGCGGAGGCCGTCACGGATCCTCGCCTCCGTCGACGCGTCGACCGAGGCGGTCGCGTCGTCGAGGATCAGGATGCGCGGCTCGACGACGAGCGCTCGTGCGATCGCCACGCGTTGACGCTGTCCGCCGGACAGGGTGATCCCGCGTTCGCCGATCACCGTGTCGTATCCCTCCGGCAGCGCTGCGATGAAGTCGTGTGCCTGCGCGAGGCGGGCCGCATGTTCGATCTCGTCGTCCGTCGCGTCGGGACGTCCGAAGGCGATGTTCTCGCGAACGGTCGCCGAGAAGAGGAACGGATCCTGGGCGATCACGCCGATCTCGCGGCGCAGCGACGCGAGCGTCACGGTACGGACGTCGGCTCCGTCGATCGAGAGCGAACCTGCCTGGACGTCGTAGAAGCGGGGGATCAGCGAGGCGAGGCTGGTCTTGCCCGCACCCGTGTGCCCGATGAGAGCGACGATCCTGCCCGGCTCGAGCTCCAGATCGATGTCGACCAGCACCGGGCGGCCGGGGTCGTAGCCGAAGCTGAGGTGGTCGAACGTCACGCGGCCGGGGCCGTCCGGGAGCTCTCGTGCGCCGGGCTCGTCTCGAATCTCCTCGGGCTCGTCGATCACCTGGAAGATCCGCTCGCCCGACGCAGTTGCGCGCTGTGCCTGGCCGATCCACATGCCGAGTGCGCGCAGCGGCACCACGAGCATCGCGAGGTAGAGGTTGAACCTGACGAAGCTCCCGATCGACAGCGTCCCGTCAGCGACCATCCGCCCGCCGACCAGGAGGACTGCGCCCTGGGCGAGGAGCGGCAGAAAGCTGAGCATCGGCACATAGAAGGCCCGCTGGCGGTTCGCCTGCACGCTGAGCGTGAAGACCTCTTCGGAGCGGCGTTCGAACTTCGCCTGCTCGGTCGCTTCCTGGGCGAACGACTTGACGACGTGAACCCCGACGATGTTCTCCTCCGCCACCGTGGCGACGTCGGCCATCTTCTGCTGCACGTCCCGGAGGAGCGGATGCGACACATGGCTGTAGCGGTACGCGACCGCGATCAGGAACGGGGCGATCGCAAGCGTGATCAGGGCCAACCGCCAGTTGAACAGGAAGACGACCAACCCGACCCCGAGGATCGTGAAGAGGTGCTGGAAGAAGAAGACGAGCCCGTAGCCGAGAAAGAAGCGGACGGCTTGCAGGTCGACGGTCGCGCGGCTCATCAGCTGGCCCGTCTGATGCCGGTCGTAGAAGCCGAACGAGAGACGCACGAGCTTCGCGTAGATGTCGGTGCGCATGTCCAGCTCGACGTCGAGCGCCTGCTTGCCGGCGATCAGGCGGCGGCCGGCCATCATTCCGGCGCGCGCCACACCGAGCACGAGAGTCGCCGCCACCAGCCACGGGATGAGGCCGCGCTTGCCGTAGTCGAGCGCGTTCGCCACCGACCCGGTGAGATAGACGCCGATCAGGGCGGCGGCCTGAGAGCCGATCGCGAGCAGGATCGAGACCGCCGTCGACCACTTGTAAGGCCGAAGGAACCCAAGCAGCCGGATGAATGTCGTGCGATAGCTGGGCGCTTGGGTCACTCGTTGAGGGTACCGGGCTGTTCGTGGCGGCCCAGCTCTGCGCGGATCAGCTCGACTGCGTCGACGACGCGCGTGCGGTTCTCAGGCAGGTTGAGCCAACTCGACGCGCCCGAAGGATGGGGGAGCGGAATCGCCACGGCTCCTCGAAGCTCGTAACGCCGGCCGACGCTCTCACCGACGCTGCCCACGCCGAGCAGCCGCCGAGCCGCGAGCCCGCCGACGGTCACCACGAGGCTCGGCTTCAGCAGGCGCAGCTCCTCGTCGCGCCAGCGTTCGCAGAGGCGCTGCTCCTCGTTCGTCGGTGTGCGATCGCCACGACCGGACTTCGCCCGGCCCGGATAGCAGCGGGTCACCGACGCGCAATAGAACGTTGAGTAGAACGCGTCCTCGTCGAGGTCGAGCCAGCGGCGCAACGTGGTGCCGGCTCGGCCGCGCCACGGGCGCCGTTCGTCGCCCTCCACGACCCCCGGCGCCTGCCCGAAGAGATAGGCGCGCTGCCGCGACCCCGGAGCGAGCACCGGCAGAGAATCGAGCCGATGACCGGCGTCGACGCACGCCCGGCAGGCCGACTGGTCGCGCTTCAGCGCCGCGAGCGACCGGTACGTCACGGCCTCGAGCGCACGACCACGAACCAGCGGCCCACGTGCAGCACGGAACCGCCGAGCTCGTCGGCGAGCGCCTGCGGTTCGAACACCCGCTTGAACACAGGCCACGTCGATCCGTCGCTCAGCACCCGCTCCTCCCACCGCTCGAGCGGCTCATCGGGATCCGCGTGGCTGCCGAAGACGATCAGCTCGGGGGCGACGCGTCGAGCCTCGGTGAGAAACTGGAACCGCTCGGCCTCCTCGAGATGGCAGTAGAAGAAGCTCGCGTGGACCCGGCCGAAGCTCTCGTCCGCGAACGGCAGCGCGAGCGCATCGCCGACGACGAACTCGGCCGCGGGGAGGCGTTGACGGGCGAGTGCGACCATCGATGCGCTCTGGTCCAGGCCCACGATCTCGCCTGGGAGATGCTGCGTGATGAATCCCGTGCCACACGCGACGTCGAGAGTGCGCACCGGTGCGAGTGCGCCGAGCGTGACCGCGATCTCGGCCAGCTCGGCCTCCCAGCCGGGTCGATCGCGGCCCGCGAAGGGACCGCGCCCGAGCCACCAGTCGTCGTACTCGGGCGCTCGCCGGTCGTAGTACTCCTTCACGCCTCCTAGAGTACGAGCAGTGCTGCCGCTCGAGTCGGTTCCCAATTTCAGCGAAGGCCGTGACGAGGAGACCATCGCGGCGATCGGCTCTGCGCTCGGCGCACATGCGCGCCTCCTGGACGTGCACACGGACGCTGACCACAACCGCTCGGTCTTCACTCTCGTCGGAACAGAGCTCGAGCTCTCGGACGCCCTGCTTGCCGGGACCGAGGTCGCTGTCGCCCGGATCGACCTGCGTGCGCACGAAGGCGCTCATCCGCGGGTCGGCGCGGCCGACGTCGTGCCGATCGTGCCCCTGCAGCCTGGTGATCTCGAGCGCGCCCGCCGAGCGGCGCGCGTGGTCGGAGAGCGAATCGCCGCGGAGCTCGGCCTGCCGGTGTTTCTCTACGCGCCGCCCGAGCGAGGGCCGGCGTTCTACCGGCGCGGCGGGCCGGCCGCGCTTCAGCAGCGCATCGACGACGGCGAGCTCGAGCCCGACTTCGGACCGTCTCGCCTGAACGAGACGGCGGGGGCGGTGATCGTGGGCGCGCGCAGGCCGCTGATCGCGTTCAACGTCAATCTGCGCGGCGATGTCGACACGGCGCGGGAGGTCGCGGCGGTGGTGCGTGAGCGGGGCGGCGGGTTCCCAGGTGTGCGCGCGCTCGGACTGGACCTGCCCCGCGCAGGGCTCGTTCAGGTTTCCATGAACGTCGAGGACTGGGAGGCGTCCGCCTTGCACGAGATCGTCGCGCGCATCGAGCAGGAGGCACGTGCACGCGGGGCAGAGGTCGTCGGCTCCGAGCTGGTCGGCCTGATGCCCGCGGGCGCCGCGGCGGCCGCGGCGGGTGCGATGCTCAGGATCGAGGGCTTCGACTCGTCCCACGTGCTCGAGTTGCGTCTCCTCGGGTAGTTGAGCGCGCCTCTAGACTCGGCGGTGGCATGACCGCGACGCACGCGCTGACGGGCGACGATCTCTCCCTCGACGACGTCTGGGCGGTCGCGGTCGACCGGCAGCCTGCGTCGGCGCTGTCCGATGTCGCGCGCGAGCAGATGCGCGCAGCGCGGGCTGTCGTCGAGGAGGTAGCCCACGGCGCGCACGAGCACACCTACGGCGTGAACACCGGGTTCGGCAGGTTCGTCTCGAAGACGATCCCGGAGGAGCAGACGGAGGAGTTGCAGCTGCGCCTGCTGCGCTCCCACGCCTGTGGAGTGGGCGAGCCGTATCCCGACCCCGTTGTGCGGGCCGCGATGCTCCTGCGCGCGAATGCGCTCGCGAAGGGCAATTCCGGTGCGCGGGTGGAGACGGTCGAGCTCTTGCTCGAGTGCCTGAACCGCGGCGTCCTGCCGTTCGTCCCCGCTCGCGGCTCGGTCGGGGCATCCGGCGATCTGGCGCCGCTTGCGCACCTGGCGCTGCCGCTCGTGGGTGAAGGACGGGCCTGGTGGGACGGAGAGCTGCTCGACGGTGGTGATGCGCTCGCACGGGCGGGTCTCGAGCCCGTGCGCCTCGTCGCGAAGGAAGGCTTGTCGCTGATCAACGGGACGCAGTTCATGGCTGCCCAGGGTGCGCTCGCACTCGTGCGGGCCTGGCGGCTTGCCCGCGTCGCCGACTGTGCCTGCGCGTTGTCGCTCGAGGCACTGCAAGGCTCGCGAAACTCGTTCATTCCGCAGGTCCACGCGTTGCGGCCGTTGCGCGGACAGGCCGCGTCGGCGCGCAACGTCCTGCGGTTGCTCGACAAGTCGGCGATCTCGGAGGCGCACCGCTGGTGCGACAAGGTGCAGGACGCGTATTCGCTTCGCTGCGCGCCGCAGGTGCACGGGGCGTCTCGGGACCTCCTCGACTACGTCGACTACACCGTGACGACGGAGTTGAACTCGGCGACCGACAACCCGCTCGTGCTGGTCGACGACGGGATGCTCGTGTCCGCCGGCAACTTCCACGGTCAGCCGCTCGCCTTTGCGCTCGACGCCCTCGCGATGGCGGTGGCCGAGCTCGCGAGCATCTCGGAGCGGCGGGTCGAGCGGCTTGTCAACCCGAACCTGAGCGACGGCCTGCCGGCGTTCCTGACCACCGACGGAGGGCTGAACTCGGGGTTCATGATCCCGCAGTACGTCGCCGCGTCGCTCGTTTCCGAGAACAAGTCCCTGTGTCATCCGGCGTCGGTCGATTCGATCCCGACGAGTGCCGGGCAGGAGGATCACGTCTCGATGGGCAACGCGTCGGGCCTCAAGGCGTGGCAGGTTGTGGCCAATTCGGAACGGGCGCTCGCAATCGAGTTGCTCGCAGCCACGCAGGCGGTCGAGTTCCTCGCACCGCTCGAGCCCGGCCGTGGCAGCCGCGTCACGCACTCGTTCGTCCGGTCGCTCTCCCCGCGCCTGCGCGAGGACCGGTCGCTCGCAGCCGACATCGAGGCAGTGGCCGAGGCTGTGCGGGACGGGTCGCTGCTCGCCGCGGTCGAGTCGGAGGTGGGGGAGCTCGAATGAGTCGGCGCCTGCAATGGGGAGTGCCCGATGTGCCGCCGCCGAAGCACCCGTACCGCGACACGCTGATCATCTATGGGGTGCTCGCGCTCCTGCTCGTGCTCGTCGCCTGGCTGACGGGCGGGGCGGTCGGGAAGGCAGCGGTCATCGCGGCGTTCTTCTTCGTCGTCGCGTCAGGCTGGAGCAGCTACCGCTGGCACAAACGGCTGCGCGCAGAAGCCGAGGCGCGCCGCGCGCAAGAGGCCAATCTGTGACGGTCGCGGGGGCCTTGGACGAGCTCGTCGAGTCGCTGTGCGGCGACCTCTCGACGATCCATGCGCCGCACGGCTCGGAGCTGAACGCGCGTTCCTGGTCGACCGAGGCTCCGCTGCGCATGCTCTTGAACAACCTCGACGCCGACGTCGCAGAGCATCCCGAGGAGCTCGTCGTCTACGGCGGCAGCGGGAAGGCCGCGCGCTCACACGCCGCGTTGAAGGCGATCGTCCGGGCTCTTCTGCAGCTGGGCGACGACGAGACACTGCTGGTGCAGTCCGGCAAGCCGGTCGCGGTGTTTCGCACGACCCTGCAGTCGCCGCGAGTTCTGATTGCGAACTCGCTGCTCGTACCGAAGTGGGCGACGTGGGACGAGTTTCGGCGCCTCGAGGCCGAGGGCCTGACGATGTTCGGACAGATGACCGCCGGCTCGTGGATCTACATCGGCACTCAGGGGATCCTGCAGGGCACCTATCAGACGTTCGCCGCCGCCGGCGAGAAGCACTTCGGTTCTCCGTCGCTCGCCGGGCGAACGATCCTGACCGCGGGACTCGGGGGGATGGGCGGCGCCCAGCCGCTTGCCGCCACGCTCGCGGGCGGCGCGATTCTCTGCGTCGAGGTCGACCAGTCGCGCATCGACCGCCGGCTCGAGACGCGCTATCTCGACGAGGCCACCCACTCGTTGGACGACGCTCTCGTACGCATCCGTGCCGCCGCGCGCGAGGGTCGTGCGCTCTCGGTCGGCCTGCTCGGAAACGCCGCCGACGTCGTGCCCGAGCTCGCGCGGCGCGGCGAGCACTTCGATCTCGTCACCGATCAGACGGCGGCGCACGATCCGTTGACCGGATACGTGCCGAGCGGGCTGACGGTCGCGGAGGCGGATGCGTTGCGCGGCGCGGATCCGGACGAGTACCTGCGGCGGGCCCGCGCATCGATTGCCGTCCACGTGGAAGGGATGCTCGAGTACGTCCGAGCGGGGAGCTATGTTTTCGATTATGGCAACAACCTGCGAGGTGAGGCCCGAGACGCCGGCGTAACGGAGGCCTTCTCATACCCGGGCTTTGTCCCGGCCTATATCCGGCCGCTCTTCTGCCGTGGGATCGGGCCGTTTCGCTGGGCAGCGCTGTCCGGGGACCCGGCCGACATCGCGGCGATCGACGAGATGCTGAGGGAGCTCTTCCCCGGCGACGAGCTCCTGCAGCGGTGGCTTGCGCTCGCACCGGAGCGGGTCGCCTTCCAGGGCCTGCCCGCACGCATCTGCTGGCTCGGCTACGGCGACCGCGCGCGGGCGGGGCTCGCGATCAACGAGCTCGTGCGCGAGGGACGGGTCAAGGCGCCCGTGGTGATCGGAAGGGATCACCTCGATGCGGGCTCGGTCGCGTCGCCGTACCGCGAGACGGAGGCTATGCGGGACGGCTCGGACGCGATCGCCGACTGGCCGATCCTGAACGCGCTCGTCAACGTCGCAGCAGGCGCGACGTGGGTCAGCGTCCATCACGGTGGCGGTGTCGGCATCGGGCTCTCGATCCACGCGGGGATGGTCGTGCTCGCGGACGGCAGCGCCGAAGCCGGCGAGCGGCTCGAGCGCGTGCTCACGACCGATCCCGGCATGGGCGTCGTTCGACACCTCGACGCGGGCTATCCCGAGGCGGAGGCCGCGGCGCGCGAGCACGGGCTGTCGACGCCGATGTTCGACGCCTAGCCGTGGGCGAGGTCGCCGCGCGGCTGCTCGTTCGCGACCTGGCACAGGTCGCGACGCCGACCGGCGGGCCTACGCCCCGCCGCGGAGCCGCACTCGCCGCCGTCGAGGTGATCGACGACGCGTTCATCCTCTGCGCCGGTGAGCGCATCGAGGCGGTCGGGCGGATGCGGGACCTGCCGTCGATCGACGGCGAGCTCGAAGAGCTCGACGGGACCGGGCTGTGCGCCGTCCCCGGACTCGTCGACTGTCACACGCACCCCGCGTGGGGCGGCGACCGCGTCGACGAGTTCTCGCTCCGTGCCCGTGGCGCCGGCTACGAGGAACTGCACGCTGCAGGCGGCGGCATCCTCTCGACGGTCCGGGCGACGCGCGCGCTCGGTCCCGCCGGTCTGCGCGCACGCGTCGAGCGCCACGCAGCCTGGATGCTGGCCCACGGGACGACGACCTGGGAAGGCAAGTCGGGCTACGGTCTCGACCGGGAGACCGAGCTCGAATCGCTCCGCGCGGTGCGTGGCGCGGGCGGCTCGCCGACGTGGCTCGGCGCGCACTCGGTGCCGCCGGAACACGCCGACGCCGACGCGTATCTCGACTTTGCGCTCGCCGAGGTCCTGCCGGATGCAGCGCAGCTTGCAGATGCGGCCGACGTCTTCCTCGAGCGCGGCGCGTTCGATGCAGTGCAGGCGCGGCGATACCTCGAGGCGTGCCGCGATGCGGGGCTGGCCCTACGGCTCCACGGCGACCAGTTCACGGAGAGCGGTGCGGTCCCGCTGGCCGTCGAGCTCGGTGCGCGCTCGGTGGATCACCTCGAGGCGACCCGCGGGGCGGGGGTGCGCCAACTGGCCGAGAGCGAGGTCGTCGGCGTGCTCCTGCCGGCGAGCGCGCTCTTCCTCGACCGGCCCATGCCGCCGGGTCGCGCGTTGGCCGATGCAGGTGCTGCGGTCGCGCTCGCCACCGACTTCAACCCGGGCAGCTCGTTCACGACGAGTCTGCCGCTGATCTGCTCGTTGGCCTGCACCCAGCTCCATCTGAGCCCCGAGGAGGTGCTGAGCGCCGTCACCGTCAATCCGGCGCACGTCCTCGGCCTCGCGGGCGACCGCGGTCGCATCGCGCCCGGGCTGCGTGCCGACCTGACCCTGCTCGATGCTCCCGACTGGCGCTACCTGGCCTACCACCTCAGCTGGCGACGTGGTCACGGGCGTCGTGCGCGGCGGCTCGCTCGTCGCGCGGCGCTAACCTGCGGCATGCCCACGCGCAAGCAGCGCCGCCGTCGCAGCAAGGACTTCCGGCACGACGTTCGCGTGTTCGAGGTCGACGAGGAAGGGAACGAGGTTCCCATCGCGGAGCTGCGAGCCCGCGAGGAGAACCCGAAGGCCGCGCCGGCGAAGGGCAAGCAGAAGCAACCGGCACGCGGCAAGAGCGGCCGTCCGATTCGCGAAGTGTCGCCGCCCACGTGGGAGCGTGCGTTCAAGCGCGGCGGGCTGATGGGCGCCGTGATGCTGCTGGCGTTCCTCTTCCTGTTCAAGAGCACGTCGATCCAGGTGCGCATCGCCTGGGGCGCCTTCTACGCCTTGGCATTCATCCCGCTGACGTACTGGATCGACCGCACTGCGTACCGCACGTACCGGCGCCGCGTCGACCGCCAATCCGGCAAGAAGAGCTAGCGCCGGGCCTGGATACACTCGCGCTGCCGATGCCGCTCGCCGTCGACAGCCTCGTCATGGGGCCGTTCCAATCGAACTGCTATGTCGTTCGAAGCGAGCGTGGTGCGGCCGAGGCGGCTGTCATCGATCCGGGCGCCGACCCGACTGAGCTGCGGCTCGAGCTCGCGCGGATGAGTGCTCGAACCGGCGGCATCCTCGTGACGCACACCGACGTCGATCACATCGGCGGCGTCGCGGCGCTCGCGGACGGCACGGGGGCCGAGGTCTGGGCGCCGGTCGGCGAGGTCGAAGCTCTACGCACGGGCGAGACGCGCGGCGGCATGCGTGTCTCCGCGCACGACCCCGCGCACACCGTCACGGGGGGAGACGAGATCACCGTCGCCGGAATCACGTTCGAGGTGATCGATGTTCCCGGCCATTCGGCCGGGCATGTCGCGTTCCACTCGGGCGGCGAGCTCTTCTCGGGCGACCTGCTGTTCGCCGGCTCGGTTGGCCGCGTCGACCTGCCCGGGGGCGATTGGGAGACCCTGCTCGAGTCGGTCCGCGCCCTGCTCGCGAGCTTCCCGCCGGAGACGATCGTCCGTCCGGGTCACGGGCCGGCCACGACGCTCGGCCGCGAGCTCGAGACGAACCCGTTTCTCCGCGACCTGCGAACGGAACGCGGCGAGCCCGCCACGTAGCTTGTCCGAGTCGCCCAACAGCGGAGCACAGAAGTTCCAGGCGCCGCGCGGGACGCATGACGTCCTGCCGGGCGACGCCGCGTGGTGGCACGTCGTGCGAACGATGGAGGAGACAGCCGCGCTCTACGGGTGGCGGCGCATCCAGACGCCCGGCTTCGAGGACACGGGGCTCTTCGCGCGCACGGCCGGCGCGGCGTCGGACGTCGTGCACAAGGAGATGTACAACTTCACCGACCGCAGCGACCGCCCGCTGACGCTTCGGCCGGAGGGCACGGCGCCCATCTGCCGGGCGTATGTCGAGCACGGGATGCACCGCGACCCCCAGCCGGTGAAGGCGTACACGATCGCGCCGATGTACCGCTACGGCGCGCCGGGACGCGGCCGCTACCGGGAGCACTACCAACTCTCGCTCGAGGCGATCGGGTCGGCCGACCCGGCGATCGACGCGGAGATCATCCAGCTCTACCACGAGCTGCTGCGCCGCCTCGGCGTCACGCAGTGGGAGCTGCACCTGAACTCGATCGGCGATGCGAATTGCCGGCCGCGCTATGTCGAAGAGCTGAACGCGTGGCTCGACGAGCACGCCGGCGTGCTCGACGACGACGCTCGGCACAAACGCGAGACGAGCCCGTTGCAGGTGTTCGACGTGAAGACCCCGTCCGTCCGGGCTGCACTCGAGGCGGCGCCGAAGATCGGCGAGGCGCTCTGCGAGGACTGCCAGATGCATTTCGACGCCGTGCGCGCGCAACTCGAGCTCTACGGCGTTCCCTACGTCATCGACTCGACGCTCGTCCGTGGGCTCGACTACTACTCGCGGACGACGTTCGAGTTCATCGGCCCGGACGAGAACGCGAACTCGACGATCTGCGGCGGCGGCCGCTACGACGGGCTGGTCGAGCAGATCGGCGGGCCGCCGACGCCTGCGATCGGCTTCGGTGCCGGACTCGAGCGGCTCCTGCTCGCGCTCGAAAACGAGGGCATCAGTGCCGACCAGCCCGGCGTGGAGGTGTTCTTCGTCGTCGAGGATCCCGCGTCGCGGGATGTCGCCCTGCACGCGCTCGCCGGGTTGCGACGGGCCGGCGTCTCGGCCGACACCGACTACGCCGGCCGCTCGGTGAAGGGACAGATGACGCAGGCCGGACGGAGTGGGGCGCGCACCGTCGTGATCGTCCGCGCAGGGGACGCGACGATCAGGCGCCGCGGGCTCGGCGAGCAAGTTGTCGCTCTCGACGAGGTCGTCGCTACGCTCACGGCGTGAGCTGGCGCGACCTCTATTGCGGCGAACTCCGACGCGACCACATCGGGCAGCGGGTCACGGTTGCCGGGTGGGCGGACACCCGCCGCGACCACGGTGGTCTCGTCTTCATCGATCTGCGTGACCACACCGGAAAGCTTCAGCTGGTCGTGAACCCCGAGCGCGCCGCCGATGCGGCACTTGCGGCCCGGGAGATCCGCAACGAGTTCGTGCTTCAGGCCGAAGGGGAGGTCGTCGCGCGGGCAGCCGAGGCCGTCAACCCGAACCTGCCGACCGGCGAGGTCGAGATCCAGGTCGACCGCCTGGCGATCCTCTCGCGCTCGACGCCGCTGCCGTTCCAGCTCGACGAGGAGAACGTCGACGAGACGCTGCGGATCAAGTACCGCTGGCTCGACATGCGCCGCGGCCGCATGCAGCGGAACTTCCGCCTTCAGCACACCGCGATCGCTGCGATGCGCCGTGCGATGGACGCCCAGGGCTTCGTCGACGTCTGGACGCCGAGCATGACCCGCGGCACGCCCGAAGGCGCTCGTGACTTCCTCGTGCCGGTCCGACTTCAACCCGGCAAGTTCTTCGCGCTCGCGCAGTCGCCGCAGATCTTCAAGCAGCTCTGCATGGTCGGCGGGATCGACCGCTACTACCAGATCGCAACGTGCTGGCGCGACGAGGATCTCCGCGCCGACCGGCAGTTCGAGTTCCGCCAGCTCGACCTCGAGATGGCTTTCGCTGAGCGCGAAGATGTGCTCGACGTCATGGAGACGGCCGTCGTCGCTTCGTTCGAGGCGCTCGGCCGCGCAGCACCGTCGCGGCCGTTCCCGCGGATCTCGTTCGACGAAGCGATGCAGCGCTACGGCTCCGACAAGCCCGACCTCCGGTTCGCGATGGAGATCCAGGATGCAACGGGTGTCACGCGCGGCTCCGAGTTCGGCGTCTTCAAGAACGCCGAGTCGGTCAGGTTCCTCGTCGCGCCGAAGGCCTTCTCGCGCGCCGAGATCCAGCGGCTCGAGGACCTGGCGAAGGAGTGGGGGGCGAAGGGCCTCGCCTATGTCGTCGTCGACGAGAGCGGCGAGGTGCGCTCGCCGATCGCCAAGTTCCTCTCGCCCGCCGAGCTGAAGGCGGTCGAGGCGCCTCCCGGATCCACCGTTCTCTTCGGTGCTGGGAGCGACGCCGCCGTGCTCCGCGTTCTCGGCCTCCTACGGCTGCACCTCGGCCGTGAGCTCGACCTGATCGATCCGGAGCTCGACGTCTTTCACTGGGTGCTCGACTTCCCGCTCTTCGAGCAGGACGAGGAGACCGGCGCGTGGACGTTCATGCATCACGCCTTCACCGCGCCGGTCGCCGGAGCCGAAGTCTGGGACGAGACGAACCCCGTCGATGTCCGCGGACAGCACTACGACCTGATCTGGAACGGCTGGGAGCTCGGCTCCGGCTCGATCCGGATCCACGATGTTGAGCTGCAGGAGCGCGTCTTCCGCACGATCGGGCTGACCGAGCAGGAGGCCCATTCGAAATTCGGGTACCTGCTGGAGGCGCTCGCGATGGGCGCGCCGCCGCACGGCGGCTTCGCGATGGGGATCGAGCGCTTCATCGCCCTGATGGCCGGGGAGCCGGACATCCGGCAGGTGATCGCCTTCCCGAAGGTCTCGAGCGGCTCCGATCCGCTCACCGGCGCGCCGACGCCGATGCCGGACGACGTGTTGCAGGAGCTCGGCATCCGTGCTCTGCCGCAGAAGGAGCCTCAGCCGGTCGATGACTGACCGTCGCGGGTCGCGGTTCGTCCTCGAGGTGCTGTTCCTCGTCGGGCTGGCCGTCGCCCTCACCCTGGCGAAGCTGAGCCCCCTCGTGATCGCGGGAGCCATGCTGCTCGGGTGGCTGATCGTCGCGATCCTCGAATGGGCCGCCTGGCGCGGCGAGCCCCATTACGGCAGCGGACTGCCGCCTCGCTACTACGTACCGAACGTGAGCCTGCCGCCGGCCCAGCCGCTGGAGCAGGTCTCGGTGGGCTATCCGGAGACGCGGCGGGACGAAGAGGCGACCTGGATCGCCTCGCCTGCGGTTCGCGCCGAGGTGCTCGGCGAGTGGCCGCACGCCGCCCCGGCGGCCAAGCCCGTGACGCCCGTCCCCGCGGAGACGGTGCAGCCTGTACCGGACCCGGATCCCTGGACGGTGGTCTCGCTGCCCGGCGTGCCCGAGCCCGAACCGGAGCCGGCGCCGGAACGTCAGCCCGAGCCGGCCCGGGAGGCGGCTCCGGAGCCGGCCGTCGCCCTCGCGCCCGGCCCCGCCCGGCCGGGCGTCGCCCGCTACACCCTCGACCCGCTCGCGGATCCGGCGCCGCGGCGCCGGTTCGGCCGCGGCGGGGTCCGGGAGCCGGTGACCGTCGAGGTGCCGGCGCGTCCCGAAGGCGCCCGGTCGCTCCCCGGCCAGGCGAGCCGCCAGGAGTAGGGGTGAGGCGCTTCAGATGAGGCCGCCGCTAGCGGTGCGCGAGATCGCCCTCGCCGGCCTCGCGCTGCTCGCAGCCGCCGTCTCGCTGGCGGTGACCGCGCAGACGCGGAGCCACCACAAGAAGAGCCCTCAGCCCGAGGGCTCGTTCGTCGCGCTCGCAGGCTCCGCCGGCCCCGCGGCGTTCGGGCGCACCACGGCCTGCGGCGGCGTTCTCGGCCCCGACACCGAGGGGGTTGCGCAACCGACGCTCCCGTGCGGTGTCCGCATCTTCATCACGTTCCACGGCAAGACCGTGCTCACCCAGGTGGTCGACCAGGGGCCGTACAGCCCGGGACGCCAGTTCGATCTGACCGACGCGCTGGCGCGGCGGCTCGGCCTCAGCGGCGTCCAGCAGATCAGGTGGTCGTACGCCCGAGCCGGTTGATCGTGGCTACTGTCTCTGCGAGTGCTCGACCTCGTTCGTGCGCCGCGTATCCATGTAGAACCAACACCATGTGAAAGGGAGCCCGCGTCGGGCCTAGGCATCTGATGCCGACGGTTCGCACGGCACCCACCTGGCTTGTCCAGGTTCACGTGGACGCGGCACGATCGGCGAGGTCGGAGCATGGTGGGGGGAGCTCCGGCTCCCCCCACGACTCTCCGGCAGTACGCTGGCCCGCATGCAGGAGCTGTACGGCGATTCCGCTCGCGGCGCCGACTGGGCGGCCGTCAGGCTGCGCGTGGACGGCGACCGGATCGTCGATGCGGACGCACCGGGAATCGCGGCCGACCTGCGAGGGCTGACGCTGCTGGAGGCGTGCGCGGTGGGAGGCGAGACGCTGCCGGTCGACGCTCTCGCCAACGCGCTTGCACCGGCCGTGCGCGCGGCTCCGCAAGCCGATCGGATGGCGGTGGCGATGAGCGGGGGCGTCGACAGCGCGGTGACGCTGCTCAGGGCGGGGCCGTCGGCGGTCGGTGTCACCCTGCGCCTCTGGCTCGACCCGAACGGTCCCGACTCCGAGCGGGCCTGCTGTTCGCCCAGCGCAGTGCTCGCTGCACGCGAGTCGTGTCACGCGCGCGGGCTTCCGCACGTGACCCTCGACCTGCGTGACGCGTTCCGCCGGGCGGTCGTCACTCCGTTCGTGCGGGGCTACGCGCGCGGAGAGACGCCGAATCCGTGCATCCGCTGCAACGGCGCCTTTCGTTTTGCCGAGCTGCTGGCGTTCGCCCGGCGCGTCGGCGCATCGGCACTCGCCACGGGCCACTATGCGCGGATCGTCGAGCGGGACGGCGGCCTGCTGCTCGCCAGGGCGCTCGACGAGAACAAGGATCAGAGCTACATGCTGGCGCGCCTCGCTCCACGGCATCTCGGGCGGATCCGTTTCCCGCTCGGAGAGCAGACGAAGGACGAGACCCGCGCCGAGGCTGCCGCCGCCGGGCTGACGGCCGCGCACCGGGCCGAGAGCCAGGAGGCCTGTTTCCTCGCCGGCGGGGACTACCGCTCGTTCCTGGATCGCCACGGCCTGCCGTCGCGAGGCGGCGCGATCGTCGACGAGACGGGGGAGCAGGTCGGCGAGCACGGCGGCTACTGGCGCTTCACGCCGGGCCAGCGCCGAGGGCTCGGGGTTGCCGCGGTGGAACCTCTGTACGCCCTGTCGACCGATCCGCGCACGAACACCGTCGTCGTCGGCCCTCATTCCTCCCTGGCACGCTCGTGCGTTTCGGCACGTGGACAGCTCTATGTGCCCGCCGGCCGGGTGACCGCCAAGCTCCGTTACCGCTCACCTGCGGTCGCTGCGACGGTCGAGGAGACCGCAGCCGGATTCCGGCTCCACCTCGACGAGCCGGCCTACGGAGTGGCCCGGGGCCAGGCCGCAGTTCTCTACGACGGAGACGTCGTGGTCGGTTCCGGGTTGGTCACGTCCGCCGTTGCGGGCTAGTCTGGGGACGGTGGTCGTCGCCTTCTCCTTCGGAGATCTCGCTGATCTCGCCCTCGCGGTCTTCCTCGTCGCCGTCGGCCTCGGGATCTCCTGGGCGTTTCTGCGGTTGGCCGTCACGTTCGACCGGCTCTCCTCGCTGATTCGAGGCACCGAGCGGGACGTGCTGCCGGTGGTCACCAAGGTGGGTGGGTCCGTCGACCGGATCAATGCTCAACTCGACAAGCTCGACACCGCGACGGACAGCGCCGTCGATGCGGTCGAGGCAGCGGACGAAGCGGTTCGCGCGGTGAGTTTCGCCGTCAAGCGCCCGGTCCAGAAGGCCGTCGGCTTCTCGGCGGGCTTCTCCCACGGCTGGGCGTCGTTCAAGTCGCGCCGCAGCTGGAACGACGCGGTCGCGGAGGCGAAGGACGCGGCGCGGCGCCGGGAGCGTGACCTCGACGAAGAGCTGAAGGCGACGCGTGACTGACGAGATCACCCTCACGCTCCCGCGGTCGTCCGAGCTCCAACACGTCGCGAACCTCGTGGTCGGTGGGCTCGGGGCACGGCTGAACTTGACGGTCGAGACGCTCGAGGACCTGGAGCTCGCGCTCGACACCGTGCTCGACCGAGTCGATCCGGAAGCCGGCGACGTGACCGTCCAGCTGAAGCTGCACGACGGTGACCTCGTGACGCGGATCGGGCCGCTGCGCTCGACGCTGCTCGACGAGATCGAGCGGGAGACGGAGTACCCGGAGCTCGGGATGCGCAGCGTGCTCGACGCGACGGTCGACGACGTGCAGGTGGACGGAGATTGGGTGCGCCTCACGAAGAGGGTTGGGACAAGTGCCTGACAACGACAAGCAGCTTCTACGGCTCTACCACGAGGACGGCGACCTGCAGGCCCGCGAGCAGCTGATCGAGCGGCACATGTCGCTCGTGCGCTCGCTGGCGCGGCGCTACAGCTTCCGTGGCGAGCAGTTCGACGACCTGGTCCAGATCGGGTCGATCGGCCTGATCAAGGCGATCGACCGGTTCGATCTCGACCGCGGCGTCGAGCTGACGACCTACGCGACGCCGAACATCATCGGCGAGATCAAGCGCCACTTCCGCGACCGCGGCTGGGCGGTGCGTGTCCCGAGAAGCCTGCAGGAGCTGAACGGCCAGCTCTCCAAGCTGGTCGAGCAGCTGACCGTGCAGTACGCCCGCTCGCCGACGATTCCCGAGCTTGCCGAGGCGGCCGGGGTCGAGGAAGAAGACGTGCTCGAGGCCCTGGAATCGGGGCGTGCGTACTCGTCGCTCTCGCTCTCGTCGGGCGGCGGCACGGAGGACGGCGAGGAGCTCGACCCGCTCGAGTCGCTCGGGGAGATCGAGCATCAGTACGAAGTGTCGGAGGATCGCGTCGTGCTCGCACCCGGCTTCAAGGCCCTCGACGAGCGCGAGCGGGCGATCGTGCATCTGCGGTTCTTCGAGGGCCTGACGCAGTCGCAGATCGCCGATCATGTCGGCATCTCGCAGATGCATGTCTCGAGGCTGATCCGGCGCGCGCTCGACAAGATCCGGGAAGAGATCGCCGCCGACGAGCTCGATCCGAAGCGCGCCGCCTGATCCGGGCATGCAGCTCGTCGATCTCGGTGCCGCGACCCTGGCGGTTCACCAGTGGGGTGACGAAAGGGGTCGGCCGCTCTTCTTCTGGCACGCACTCGGCCCCGATGCGTCGGCCGCGTACTTCGGGCCGGTTGCCGAGCCGCTCGCGGCCGCCGGCTACCGCGTCGTGGCGGTCGACGGGCCCGGCTTCGGCGCGTCGCCCTTGCTGGACGAGGAGAGCTACTCCCTGGACGCGCTCGCCGACCTCGTTCAGCGGCTCGTCCAACAGCTGGAGCTCGCGCCGCTCGTCGTGATGGGCCATTCGTGGGGTGGCGCGATCGCCGTCCGTTACGCCGCCGCGTATCCACAGAACGTGAGGGCACTCGTGCTGCTCGACAGCGGTCACATCGATTACAGCGACCTGCCCGACGTCGCGGCTGATCGATCGGCCGCCGACTGGGTCGAGGAGGTTCGCGCGCGTGACGGGCGCCTTCCTGAGGCCCGAGGACGCGCGATGCACGGCCTGACTGCGCGCGTCAGTGACGCCTGGCCGGTGATCGCCGGGCACGGCATTCCGACGCTCCTCCTCCTCGCCACGCAGCCCCCTCACGTCGAGCAGAACCGGGCCCACGTCGGACGGTTCCAGGAGGCCGTGCCGCAGGCCGAAGTGCGCTGGGCGGAGAACGCCGGTCACGGAATCGTCGACGACGTCGGTCCGCCGCTCGGGGACGAGATCGCGGTCTGGCTCGAAGCCATTGGGCCAAACGCAAGTTCCTGACAGGGCGTCCGTACACTGTTCCGTCGTGGCGATGACGACGAACGAGCTGCGCGAGGCCTTCCAGCGCTTCTACGAGGAGCGAGGGCATCTGCGCGTGCCCGGGCACTCGCTGATCCCGCCGGCGGAGGACCAGACGACCCTCTTCATCATCGCGGGCATGCAGCAGTTCAAGCCGTACTTCCTGCGTACGAAGGAGCCGCCGCGCGATCGTGTGGTCAGCGTCCAGCCGTGCCTGCGGGCCGGGGGCAAGGACAACGATCTCGACGAGGTCGGCCGCACCGAGCGCCATTGCTCGTTCTTCGAGATGATGGGCAACTTCTCGTTCGGCGACTACTACAAGGACGAGGCGGTCGATTTCGCCTGGGACTGGGTCACCCAGGTGCTAGGCCTCGAGCCGGATCGCCTCTGGGCGACGGTCCACGAGGGCGACCCGGTGCTCGAGCTCGAGGAGGACACGGTCGCGATCGCGGCCTGGCAGCGTGTCGGCATCCCGAGCGAGCGGATCGTGCGCCTCGGCAAGGACAACTTCTGGCAGGCGGGCGAGACGGGGCCGTGCGGGCAGTGCACCGAGATCTTCTACGACCGGGGCGAGAAGTACGCCTGTGGCGACCGGAACTGCGGGCCGGGGCATTGCGACCGGATCATGGAGATCTACAACCTGGTCTTCATGGCGTACGACCTGCAGCCGGGGAACGTGCTCGTGCAGCTCCCGACGCCGAACGTCGACACCGGGAACGGCATCGAGCGCACCGCGTGCGTGCTCCAGGACGTGAGCTCCGTGTTCGACACCGACGGCTTCCGGGTGATCATGGACTGGATCGAGCGCGAGTCCGGGGTCGCCTACAAGGACAGCGAGGTCTCTCAGCGGGCACATCGCGTGCTCGCCGATCACGGGCGCGCCGTCACCTTCCTGATCGCGGAGGGGATCGAGCCGTCCAACGAAGGGCGCGGGTACATCTGCCGCCGGTTGCTGCGCCGCGCGATCTACCAGGCGAAGCGCATCGGCCTCGACGGCGTCCACCGCCTGCCCGCGGTCGTCGTCGAGCAGATGGGCGGCGCGTACCCGCTGCTTCAGGAGCACGCCGGCCAGATCGAGCGGATCGTCCGCGCCGAGGAGGAGAAGTTCTCCGAGACGCTGACGCGTGGAATGAAGGTGTTCGACGACCTGGCGGGGCAGGAGGCGATCACCGCCGCAGATGCCTTCGCGCTCGTCGCGACGTACGGGTTCCCGATCGAGCTCGCGCAGGAGCTCGCCGAGGAGCGCGGCCAGGCGCTCGACATGGACGGCTTCGCCGACCTGATGGAGCAGCATCGCGAAGTCTCGCGCGGCGGCGGCGAGGACACGACGCAGCAGCTTGCGGCGCAGCTCGTCGGGGCCGGAAAGCGGGCGACGGCGTTCGTGGGCTACTCGAAGACGGACGTGCTCACGGCGGTGCTCGACACGGCGCCGGCCGGCGGCACGCGCCAGTTCCTCAAGCTCGAGCAGAGCCCGTTCTACGCCGCCGGCGGCGGCCAGGTGAGCGACCGCGGCTACCTCGTCGTCGACGGGGAAACGGCGAAGCTGGACGTTGCCGAGGTGCTGAAGTTCGGTGACGACCAGGTGCTCGTCGTCGACTTCGGGCCGCGCCTCGAGATGCTCACGCCGGGGACGCGCGTCCAGGCCGTCGTCAACTGGGGCGACCGCTTCCCGACGCAGGCCAACCACACCGCGACGCACCTGCTGCACCAGGCGCTGCGCGACGTGCTCGGCGACCATGTCAAGCAGGCGGGCTCGGCGGTCCGGCCCGACAAGCTGCGCTTCGACTTCACCCACGAACAGCAGCTGACGCCGGAACAGCGCGAGCGCGTCGAGCTGCTCGTGAACCAGAAGGTCTTCGAGGCGATCCCGGTGCGCACGTACGTGACACCGATCGAGGAGGCCCGCAAGCTCGGCGCGATGATGCTGTTCGGCGAGAAGTACGGCGACGAGGTCCGCGTCGTCGAGATCGGCGACTACTCGGCCGAGCTCTGCGGCGGCACGCACGTTCGCTCGACGGCGGAGATCGGCCCGTTCCTGATCCTGAGCGAAGGCTCCGTCGGCTCCGGCGCCCGGCGCATCGAGGCGGTCACCGCAGGCGAGGCCTGGACCGTGCTCGAGGGCCGCTCGAAGGAGCTCGACGACGTTCGGGCGGAACTGGAGCAGCTCAAGCGCGAGGCGAAGAAGCCGCAGCGCGCCGAGACCGGGCCCAACATCCTCTGGCAGGACAAGCAGGGGAGGGTGTTCGTCGCCGAGGTGGAGGGCGCCCGCGGCAGCGCGCTGCGCGACTTCTCCGACCAGCTCCGCCAGCGCGAGGCGGCAGACGCCGTCGTGCTCGCCTCCGCCGACGACGGCAAGGTCGCACTCGTCGTGAACCTCGACAACTCCCTCGCGGGGCTGGACGCGGTTGCGATCGTCCGCGAGCTCGGCCCACTGATCGGCGGCGGGGGAGGCGGCCGGCCGACGCTCGCGGAGGCCGGCGGGAAGAACGTCGACGGCGTGCGCGACGCACTGGCTGCAGGGCGCGACCGGCTCACCGCAGCGCTCGCGTGAGCAAGGTCGTCGCGCTCGACTACGGGTCCGCCCGCACCGGCGTCGCGGCCTCCGACCCGACCGGCACCGTGGCTCGTCCGGTGACGATCGTCGAACGTGCCGGGACCGACGCCGGCTTCGCGCAGCTCCTGGCCGCGATCGCCGCGGAGGAGCCCGCGGTGGTCGTCGTCGGCATGCCCCTGACGCTCAAGGGCGAGCATGGAGAGCAGGCCCGAGAGACCGCCGCATTCGTCGAGCGGCTGCGCGACGCGCTGTCGACGCCGGTCGAGACCTACGACGAGCGGTTCACGTCGGTGCTGGCAGGCGGCGACGACGCGCGCGCTGCCGCGCATCTCCTCTCGAGCTACCTCGAGTGGCAGAGCGCCGGGAAATGACGTCCGCACGGCGGTCGCCGAGCCCGCCGCCGGGGCAGATCCGCCGCCGGCGCGTCGTTGCGCTTGCGGCGATCGTCGGGATCGTGATCGTCGTCGCCGTTGCAACCGCCTTCGCGTTCCGCCGCGTGCACCACTCGCATGCGACGGCGCCGGTCGCTCCGCCGCCTCCGCCGACGTTCCGGATCGTGTTCCCGGAGGGATTCACACGGGCCCAGATGGCCGTTCGCGTGCACGACGTCGCGCTGATCGCCCAGCGGAAGAGCCACAAGCGCGTGCGGCTCAATGCGGCTGCCTACCTCCGAGCGAGCCACCGGGCGTCGATCCCGTGCTTCCAGCCGCGTCGCCAGACGAACCTCGAGGGCTTTCTGTTCCCCGCGACCTACGACTTCTTGAACACGACCACCGCCGCCGAACTCGTGCGCGACCAGCTGAGTGCGTTCTGCGTGAACTGGTCGAAAGTCGATCTCAGGTACGCCCGCTCGAAGAACCTGACCGACTACGACGTGCTCGTGATCGCGTCGATGATCGAACGCGAGACGCTCGCGCCCGAGGAACGGAGGCTCGTCTCGGCGGTGATCTACAACCGGCTGCACGCACGCATGCCGCTGGGGATCGACGCAACGCTGCGCTACGGGCTGCACATTCCTGCCACCCAGTCGATCCTCGAGTCGCAGCTCCAGAGCGACAGCCCGTACAACACCCGCAAGACCACGAAGCTCCCGCCGACTCCGATCGCAAACCCCGGCCTGGCGTCGATCCAGGCTGCGGCGCACCCGGCGCATGTTGACTACCTGTACTTCGTGCGCAAGCCGGACAAGATCCACCAGTTCTTCACCGCGAGCGCGGCCGCGTTCGCGCAGTACGAGTGCGCCCACGGATACGGCTGTTGAACCAGGTGGCGCTTCTCGGGCGGCCGGTGGCCCATTCGCTCTCGCCGCGGATGCAGAACGCCGCGTTCGCGGCGCGCGGCCTCGACTGGCAGTACACCGCTTTCGACGTCGGCGACCCCGTTGCCGCGGTCGAGGCGCTGCGCACGCTCGGGTTCGTCGGCGCGAACGTGACCATCCCGCACAAGCAGGCGGTCGTCGCCGCATGCGACGAGGCTGAGGGGGACGCTGTCAACACGATCGTCTTTCGCGGCGGCCGTGTGCTCGGGTTCAACACCGACCGGGAGATCCTCGCCGGAATCGATGCGACCCGCGCGTGTCTGATCGGAGCCGGCGGCGCCGCGCGTGCGCTGCTCCCGGCCCTCCCGGAGGCAACGCGGGTGTTCACCCGGTCGGGCGACTGGCCGCCGGACGCGACCGGCTGCGACCTCGTCGTGAATGCGACACCGGTCCGGGACGAGCTCCTCGTCGAGCCGCAGACCGGGCAGACGGTCGTCGACCTCGCCTACGGCGACGGCGAGACCGCTCTCGTGGCGGCGGCCCGCGCAGCAGGCTGCGTCGTGATCGACGGCCGGGAGGCGCTGGTCCGTCAGGGCGCCGCGAGCTTCCGGCTCTGGACCGGGCTCGAGCCTCCGGTCGAGACGATGCGCGCCGCGGTCGGACTCTAGGCTTCGATCATGACGCTTCGCCTCTCGTCCGCCGGCGAGTCGCACGGGCCCGCGCTGGTCGCGATTCTCAGCGGACTGCCCGCGGGTCTCGAGCTCGACCGCGAGTCGATCGACGCGGATCTGAAACGGCGTCAGGAAGGCTACGGCCGCTCGCCGCGGCAGCAGATCGAGCAGGACCGCGTCGAGGTGCTCGCCGGGCTGCGGCACGGCCGCACGCTCGGCACGCCGCTCGCGCTCGTCGTGCGGAACGTCGACCACAAGAACTGGACGTGGGGGATGGCGCCGTGGCCTCCCGAGGGTGAGCCGTCCGGCAAGGGGACGAAGCCGGTGACCCTGCCGCGCCCGGGCCACGCCGATCTGGCGGGGGTGCAGAAGTACGGGCACTCCGACGTCCGCAACTCGCTCGAGCGGGCGTCGGCACGCCACACCGCCGTGCATGTCGCAGCCGGATCGGTCGCGAAGGCGCTGCTCGCCACGATCGGAATCGCCGTCGCCGGCTCGACGGTCGACGAAGAGGGGCTGCGGGCGCACATCGACGAGGCGCGCGCCGCGCGCGACACCGTGGGAGGCCTGGTCGAGGTACGCGCGACCGGCGTGCCGCCCGGACTGGGCTCGTACGCGTCGAAGGAGGACCGCCTCGACGCGCGCCTGGCCGCGGCGGTGATGGGCATTCAAGCGGTCAAGGGCGTCGAGATCGGCGACGGGTTCGCGCTCGCGCAACTGCGTGGCTCCGAGGCCCACGATGAGATCGGGGCCGACAGGCGGCGGACGTCCAACCGTGCCGGCGGCATCGAAGCCGGCATGTCGAACGGCGAGGAGATCGTCGTCCGGGCCGCGATGAAGCCGCTGCCGACGCTGATGAAGCCTCTCGGGTCCGTCGACCTCGTCAGTGGCCAGCCCGGCGACGCCCTCGTCGAGCGGTCCGACGTTGCCGCGGTCGAGGCCCTCGCGGTCGTCGCCGAGGCAGCCGTCGCCTGGGAGCTCGCAACTGCGGCGCTCGACAAGTTCGGCGGCGACGCGATCGAAGACTTCGTCACCGCGCACGCCGCGTACCTCGGGCGGATATGACCCTCAACGCGCTCGATCGGCACGTCGCCCTGATCGGGTTCATGGGTGCGGGCAAGACCACGCTCGCGCGCGAAGTCGCCTCGCGGCTCGAGCGCGCGGCGGTTGACGCCGACCGGCTGGTCGAGGGGCGGGTGCAGCTGCCGCTGGGCCAGTTCTTCGCGAAGCGAGGCGAGCTCGAGTTCCGCGTGGTCGAAGGCGCGATCGTCGTCGAGACGCTGAGGAACACCGTGCCGGCCGTGATTTCGCTCGGCGGCGGTGCGGTGAAGACCGCCTCCGTGCGGACGGCACTCGCCGGCCACGCTCTGACCGTGCTCGTCGACGTCGAGGTGGACACCGCCTGGGAGCGCGTTCGGGGCAGCGACCGTCCGCTCGCGCAGGACGAAGCGGAGTTTCGCAGGCTGTACGCGGAACGCGAGCCGCTCTATCGCGACGCGGCGGACGCGGTCGCCCGCGACGCCGACGGCGTCATCCTCGCCGCCGCCGGGATCCACCACGAGCTCGGGGCGCTCGAGCGGCTCGGCGAGCTGGTGCCCGGCTCGGGCCCGGTTGCGCTCGTGACCGACTCGACCGTGATGGGCATCCACGGTGCCGCGGCGCAGACCGCGCTCGGCGACCGGCTCGTCTCGACCCACGAGTTGCCTCGCGGCGAGGCCGCGAAGCAGCTGCATGTCGTGGAGCACCTCTGGTCGGAGCTGCGGCTCGACCGGGCGGGAACGGTGGTGGCGCTCGGCGGCGGTTCGCTGACGGACACCGCCGGCCTCGCCGCGGCGCTCTACCTGCGCGGCGTGCCGTGGGTCGCGGTGCCGACGACGCTCGTCGGGCAGGTCGACGCCGGCATCGGCGGCAAGACCGCGATCGACATCCCGCAGGGGAAGAACCTCGTCGGCGCCTTCCACTGGCCCGCGCGCGTCGTGATCGACGAGGCGCTGCTGGAGACACTGCCGGAGCGGGAGCGCCGCCAGGGCGAGGCCGAGCGGATCAAGACGGAGCTGCTCGCAGGGCGTGAGCTCGACGTGCGTTCGGCTGCGGCGTACAAGGCTGCGCTCTGCCTGCGCGATCCGCACGACCACGGGCCGAGGCAGTGGCTGAACCTCGGCCACACGTTCGCCCATGCGCTGGAGGCGGCGGCGGACTTCGACCTGCCGCACGGCGAAGCCGTGGCGCTCGGCCTGCTGGCCGCGCTGCGGCTGAGCGGCCGCGACCCCGCGCCCGTGGTCGCCGCCCTCGACCCGCAGCCGGTCGCCGTCGACCGCGACCGCGCGTGGGACGCTCTCCAGCGGGACAAGAAGCGGAGCGGTGGGGCGATCAACCTCGTTCTGCTCGGTGACGGCGGCCCGTACGTGGAGGCACGGTCGCCTGACGAGGTCCGGGCCGCCCTGGATACGCTCATCGCCTGATGCAGGTCCTCGTCCTCAACGGCGTCAACCTCAACGTGCTCGCTCACCGAGACCCGAAGGTCTACGGCGGGCTCAGCCTCAACGAGCTCGAGAGCCGCATCTACGCGTGGGCGCACGAGCTCGATATCAGTGCACGCTGCCGGCAGACGAACAGCGAGGGCGAGTACATCGGCTGGATCCACGACGCCTACGACAACGTCGACGGAGTGGTCGTCAACCCAGGTGCCTGGAGCCACTACAGCTTCGCGATCCGCGACGCACTCGAGTTGCTGCGCGTCCCGATCGTCGAGGTCCACTTGTCCGACATCGACCATCGTGAGGAATGGCGGCGCACGAGCGTCGTCGCGGAGCTCGCAGCCCATCGTGTGATCGGCAAGGGCCCCGACGGCTATCGCGAGGCGTTCGAGTTCCTGGCCGGGAAGGAGCCCGCATGAGCCTCCGACTGAGTGCCCTGAGCGAGCGGCTCGAGGCCCCGCTCTTGGTTACGAACCTGACGAACGTCTTCTACCTGACCGGCTTCGAGAGCTCGAACGCCGCGCTGCTCGTCCGGCCGGAAGGACACGCGACCCTCTACACGGACTTTCGCTACATCGAGTCGGCTCGCGAGGTGCAGGACGTCGACGTGCAGCTGGCCAAGCGCGGGCTGATGCAGGAGATCGGCCCCCTCCTCGAGGGCAGCGTTCAGTTCGAGGCGGACGTCCTGCCGTATCTCGAATGGGAGCGGCTCAACGTGGGTGGCGCGACGCTCGTCCCGACGCACGGCATCGTCGACGAGGTGAGAGCCGTCAAGGACGAGGAAGAGGTGGCGAAGATCCGCCGTTCCGCGAAGATCGCCGATCGAGGGCTCGAGGCGCTGACCGCAGAGACGTGGATCGGCCGCTCCGAGCGCGAGCTCGCCTGGCGCCTCCGTGAGCTGCTGCACGCACACGGCGCCGACGCGCTCTCGTTCGACTCGATCGTGGCCTCGGGCGAGAACGGCGCGAAGCCGCACGCCGAGCCCTCCGACAAGATCGTCGAGCGCGGCACGCTCGTGACGGTCGACTGGGGGGTGCGCGTCGACGGCTATTGCAGCGACTGCACGCGTGCGTTCTCGACCGGCAGGCTGCCCGACCGCCTCCGTGAGGCCTATGACGTCTGCCTCGAGGCGCAGCAACGCGCGTGCGCGGGCATCAGGGCGGGGCTGAGCGGCGTGGAGGCAGACGCGCTCGCGCGCGACCCGATCACAGAGGCGGGACTCGGCGAGAACTTCGGCCACGGTCTCGGCCACGGCGTGGGGCTCGCGATCCACGAGGCTCCCCGGCTCTCGAGCGAGTCCACCGACACGCTCGTCGCCGGCCACTGCGTGACGATCGAGCCGGGCATCTATCTGCCGGGGCTCGGTGGCGTGCGGATCGAGGACCTCGCAATCGTCCGCGACGACGGCGTCGAGCTGCTGACGAGCTTCCCGAAGGAGCTGATCGAGGTCAGCTGAGCCGAATCTGATTCGCGAAACGACCAGATTCGTGGTTTCGAGCTGTGGCTCACCGTGAAACTCGCGAACCTGGTTCGGCTGCGCCGAACCAGGTTCGTACGACGGGCTAGACTCCGGCGCCGATGGCAGAGGTCGTCGCAACCAACCAGTTCCGAAACGGGATGCACATCGAGCTCGATGGGCAGACGTGGCGGATCGTCGAGTTCCAGCACGTCAAGCCGGGCAAGGGCGGAGCCTTCATGCGGACCAAGTTGAAGTCCCTCGATTCCGGCTCCGTCGTCGACCGGACGTTCCGCGCCGGTGAGAAGTTCCCGCGGGTGCGAACCGAGCAGAAGAACATGCAGTTTCTCTACGACTCGGGCGACGAAGTCGTGTTCATGGACGAGTCGACCTATGAGCAGCTCTCGCTGCCGCACGCGCTGATCGAGGACGAGTTGCCGTTCATGCTGCCGTCGTCGTCGGTGCAGGTGATGTTCGTCGGGGGGACGCCTTCCGGGATCGACCTGCCCGCATCGGTGATCCTCGAGGTGACCGACACCGAGCCGGGCGTGAAGGGCGACACGGTCTCGAACGTGACGAAGCCCGCGACCCTCGAGACCGGCGCGGTCATCCAGGTGCCGCTCTTCGTCAACGTGGGGGACAAGATCAAGCTCGATCCCCACGAGAAGCGCTACATCCAGCGCGCGTAGCGGTAGGGTCCAGAGCCATGCCGCGCCTCGTCGACACGACGATCCGCGTCCTCAGTCAGGAGCCGCTTGCCGGCCTGATGCCGACGGCGGACCTGCTGCGCCTCGCCGAGATCCTCGACGGGGCCGGCTTTGCCTACCTGGAGGTCTCCGGAGGCGGGGTCTTCGACAATGCAGTGCGCTGCGGCGTCGAGAGCCCGTGGGAGCGAATCCGCGCGCTCAAGGCCAGGACGTCGACACCGCTCGCCCTCGCTCTTCGCGGCCGCTTCCTCGTCGGCTCGCGGCCTGTCGGCGCCGATTTCGCGCGCCGCTTCGTCGCGAGCGCCGCGCAGAGCGGCATCGACGTGTTCCGGCTGCACGACCCTTTGAACGACGTCGACAACCTGCGTGAGGCGGCGGAGGCGATCGTCGAACAGGACGCCGAGTTCGAGGCCGGTCTGCTCTACGGCACGGGGCGGCACGAGTCGCTCGTCGACGCTGCGAAGCGCCTGCCGCAGCTCGGAGCGGCGCGAATCCTCTTGAACGATCCGGCCGCGGTGCTGCAGCCGCACCGCGCGGGCGAGCTCGTGTCGGAGCTGCGTGAGGTCTCCGGTCTCCCGGTCGGCCTCTACGCGCAAGGAGCGGGCGGGAATGCCCTGGCGGCCGCGATCGAGGCGGCGCGCGCCGGTGCGGACGTGATCGCGACCGCCGTCTACCCGGTCGCGCTCACGATGCACCGAGTCTCCGCCGAAGCTGCTGCGCAGGCGCTCGCAGGGCTCGGGCTCGCGACCGGCACCGACCTGGACCGGCTGTGGGCGGCCGCGGACCTGGTCGACGAGCACATCGGCGACGAACCGGTCTCACCGGTCGCCCCACGCATCGCGGTGCGGGCGGCCCAGCGCAAGCTCCCGGTCGGGCTGGTGGCGGCGCTCGACTCGCAGCTGCGCGGACAGGCCGCCGGCGACCGCCTCGACGAGGTGCTCGCCGAGGTCGACAAGGTGCGGATCGAGGTCGGCTCGCCGCCGCTCGCGGCGCCGATCGGCAACATCGTGGCTTCGCAGGCGCTCCTGAACGTCCTGACGGCGAACCGGTACTCGACGATGGTCGACGAGCTGCGCGACCTCGTCGAAGGACACTTCGGCCGCACGCCGGCGGCGGTCGACCCGGCCCTCCTGCGGGCGGTCGACCTGCTCGGAAACGGGCGTGACGACGAGTCGCCCGTCGACCTCGACGGTCTGCGCTCGGACGCCGAGGGACTCGCGTCGAGCGAGGAGGAGCTGCTTCTGCTCGCGCTCTTCGGCGAGGAGGCCGAGCCGTTGCTCCGCTCGATTCGCGAGCGATCGGGCGGTGACCTGTCGCTCGGCGCCCACGGTGTCGACCAGGCGCGCGCCGAGAGGATCCGCGAGGTCGTCCGCATCGTGCAGGAGACCGGCGTCGGCGAGATCACGATCGAAGAGGACGGGATGCGGGTCAGTGTGCGGCGAACGGCGGAGCCGGTGCACGTCGCTCCTCAGGCCCCGCCTGCTGTGCCGGGAAGCGACCCTGAGCTTCCTCCGGCCGAGCCCCGTGACGACCCGCTCGTGCGGGTGGAGAGCCCGATGGTCGGCACCTTCTACCGCTCGCCCGCACCGGGCGCGGCGGTCTTCGTCGAGGAAGGCGACGCAGTCGCCCCGGGCCAGACGCTCTGCATTCTCGAGGCGATGAAGCTGATGAACGAGGTCAAGGCGGAGGTCGAGGGGGTCGTGCGCGCCATTCACGTCGGTGACGCCGAGCCCGTCGAATACGGGCAGCTCCTCTTCGAGCTCGAGCGGGTCAACGGCCGGCCGCTCGACGCGGTCTGATGTTCAGCCGCGTTCTCGTCGCGAACCGGGGCGAGATCGCCGTCCGGGTGATCCGTGCGTTGCACGAGCTCGGCGTCGAGGCCGTGGCCGTCTACTCGACCGTCGACAAGGACGCGATGCACGTGCGCCTGGCCGACCAGGCGGTCCACCTCGGTCCGCCGCCCGCGGCCGACAGCTATCTCCGGATCCCGAGCGTGATCGCCGCCGCCGTGACGACCGGCTGCCAGGCGGTGCATCCGGGCTACGGGTTCCTGGCCGAGAACCCTGCGTTCGTCGACGCATGCGTCCAGAACGACCTCGTCTTCGTCGGGCCGCCGGCGAACGTGATGGCGATGATGGGCGACAAGATCTCGGCGAAGCGGGCCATGCGCTCCGCGGAGGTACCGACCGTCCCCGGCACGGAAGGCGCGACGACCGTCTCGGCGGCGCGGGTGGCCGCCGACGAGATCGGCTTCCCGGTCCTGCTCAAGGCGTCGGCGGGAGGCGGCGGGAAGGGCATGCGGCTCGTCAAGCACCCCGACGAGCTCGAAGACGCCTTCGGAATGGCGGCTGCCGAGGCGGAAGCCGCCTTCGGCGACGCGACGATGTACGTCGAGAAGGCGCTCGAGCCGGCACGGCACGTCGAGATCCAGGTGCTGTGCGACCACCACGGCAACGTGCTCACGCTCGGCGAGCGCGAGTGCTCGATCCAGCGCCGCCATCAGAAGCTGATCGAGGAGTCCCCTTCGGCAGCGCTCTCGCCCGAGGCACGAGAGGCGATGGAGTCCGCGGCAGAGCGGGCGTGCCGGGCCGTCGGTTACCGCAACGCCGGCACGTTCGAGTTCCTGCTCGGTCCGGACGGCAGCTTCTACTTCATCGAGCTGAATGCGCGCCTGCAGGTCGAGCATCCCGTCACGGAGCTGTGCACGGGCATCGATCTGGTGCGTGAGCAGCTGCTCGTCGCGGCCGGCGAGGAGCTGTCCGTGACCGGGCGAGCCCCACGGCGTGGTCACGCGATCGAGATTCGGCTCAACGCCGAGGACCCGGAGCACGATTTCCGCCCGTCACCGGGGCGGATCGGGTATTTCGAGCCTCCGCTCGGCCCGGGCGTCCGCGTCGACACGTTCGTGGAGTCGGGCTCCGAGATCTCGCCGTTCTACGACTCGATGATCGCCAAGCTGATCGTGTGGGACACCGATCGCGCGGCGGCGATCGCGCGTGCAGAGCGCGCGCTGCGGGAGACGATCGTCCACGGCGTCCCGACCACGCGTGATCTGGCGCTCGACGTGCTCGGCAGCGAGCCGTTCCGGAGCGGCGCGTACTCGACCTCGACCCTCGAGACGCTGCGCTCGGTCGACCGGCGTTCGCTCGACGGAGCCGACCAGGTAGCACAAGTGCCGGCGTCGCCGGCTCCGGAGCGAGATTGATGGGCATCTCGCGCCGCCAGGCGCGCCGGCAGGCGCTCTTCCTGCTCTATCAATGGGATCTGTCCGGCCAGGAGATCGGGTCGCAGTACGCGGGTGAGATCGATCCGTGGGCCCGCGGTGTCGCGGAGTCCGTGGCCGAGCACGCGTCAGAGCTCGACGTGCGCATCACTGCGGCGGCAGAAGGCTGGACGGCCGACCGGCTGGGGGCTGTCGAGCGCAGCGCGCTGCGGGTCGCCGTCCACGAGCTCACCGCGCACGAGATCCCGGTCGAGGTCGCGATCAACGAGGCCGTCGCATTCACCAAGCGCTATGCGTCCGACGACGGTGCGAGGCTCGTGAACGGCATTCTGGGCCGGATTCAACGTGAGGAGGCGGCATGATGCGTAGGCTCGACGGAGCATCACAAAGAGCGAAGGTGCCGGCTTTGCCGGCGCCGGGAGCGGGAGTCTGATGCGTAGGCTCGACGGAGCATCACAAAGAGCGAAGGTGCCGGCTTTGCCGGCGCCGGGAGCGGGGACATGACTGCAGAGGAATCGCTCAACAATGCGGAGCATCTGCTTGCGCGGCTCGACGCGGCGCGCGTGAGGCTGGAGGAGACGCAGGACCCCGATCAGGCGATCGAGATCCTGCAGGAGCTGGCCGAGCTCGCCAAGGAGGTCGAAGCAGAGCTCCAGCGTGCCAAGCGGGCCGCCGAGACCGAGGCCGCAGCGCCGCCGAGCCCGGATGCAGCAGCGGGCTGAGCAGCTTCGCGCGCTGGTCGAGTCGTACCTCGCCGAGCTCGCGCTGACGCCCGAGCTGGGCACGCTCGAACCGGCGATGCGCCACGCGCTCGGCGGCAAGCGAATCCGTCCTGTGCTCTGTCTCGCAACCGGGGACGCAGTGGGTGCCCGGGTCGAGACGCTTCTGCCCGCGGCCGCGGCGGTCGAGCTCGTGCATTCGTTCTCGCTCGTCCACGACGATCTGCCCGCGCTCGACGACGATCGCGAACGGCGCGGTGCACCGTCGGTGTGGGCACAGTACGGTGAGGCCACGGCGGTGCTCGCGGGCGACGCGCTGCTCGCCGAGGCGCTTCGGCTCTCGCTCACGTATCCGACGACCGCGGTGGCGCGTGAGCTCGTCGACGCGACGCTCGCGATGATCGGCGGCCAGCAGCTGGACCTGGAGGGCGGCGCACCGCTCGACCGCCTGCATGCGCTGAAGACCGGCGCGCTGTTCTCGGCCGCTGTGATGTGCGGTCTCTGGGCGGCGGAGGTGCCCGAGGCCGAGCACGGCCCGTGGCGCGGGTTCGCCGGTGAGCTCGGACTGCTCTTCCAGATCGTCGACGACCTCCTCGACGGCGACGGCTACGTTCTGGAGGTGGGGGAGGAACGGGCGCGGAGCCTGGTCGACGACGCGGCCGACCGCGCTTCGGCGCGCCTTGCCGGCATCGACGCCGATACGAGTGTGCTGGAAGAGATCGTCGGCAGGCTCGCCGTCCGGACGGCGTGATTCGGGACCGTTCCCTCCTCGCCCTGCTCGGCGGGGAGCTGGTTTCACGCCTCGGCTCGCAGCTGACCTACCTCGCGCTGCCGTGGTTCGTGCTCGTCACGACCGGCTCGGCGACCAAGATGGGCCTGGTCTTCGCCGTCCAGCTGGCGCCGATGGCGCTGCTCGGCATCCCGGCGGGATCGGTGGTGCACCGGCTCGGGCCGAGGACGTCGATGCTCGTCGCGGACGCGGCGCGAGCTCCGATCATCGCCACCGTCCC
Organism: uncultured Thermoleophilia bacterium; assembly: GCA_963821575.1. Classification (GTDB taxonomy): domain Bacteria; phylum Actinomycetota; class Thermoleophilia; order Gaiellales; family Gaiellaceae; genus PALSA-600. Next base: position 72,627 of record CAWGEJ010000011.1, on the reverse strand, counting down.
GTTCCTGTACGCCGTCGGTGGGCTCTCGTACGGGATCATCCTCGTGTGCGCCGCCTTGCTCGGCACCTTCTCCTGCGCCTACTTCACCTGCCAGCGCCTGATCCTCCCGGCGGTCGTCGGGGAGGACGAGCAGCTGCTCGCCCAGGCGAACAGCCTCGTCGAGGGGGCGACCAATGTCACCAACCTGCTCGGCCCGCTGCTCGCGGGCGTGTTGATCGCCGCCATGGGAGCCGCCAACGTGATGTGGCTCGACGCGGCGTCCTTTCTGATCGCGTTCGCCGTGATCGGCCTGTTCGTCCGCGTCGAGCGGGAGGTGCCTGCTGAGGACGAGGATGCAGGCGGCGTCTGGGCCGGCCTCGGGTATCTCCGCCGCGACCCGCTGCTGGCCCAGGTCTCGATCTCGAGCCTCACGTTCGGCTTCCTGTTCCCGATGCTCGCCGCTTCGCTGCCGCTGCTCGCCTACGAGCAGTACGACCACAACCCGCGAGTCGCCGGTCTGCTCTTTGCGGTGATCGGCCTCGGGCAGGTTGTGGGATCGATGCTCGCGTTCCGGCTCGTGACGAGAATGCCCGGCATGCGCCTCGCCGCGATTGCCGCGGTCTTCACGGCAGCGCCGCTCTGGCTGCTCGTGCCCCACACCTCGCTCGTGCTCGTCGGCCTGGCGCTCGCGATCTGCGGTGCGTCGGTCCCGCTCATCAACGCCCCGTACCTGGGAATGCTGTCTGTCCGTGTGCCCCGCGCGTTGCGCGGCAAGGTGCTGCAGTCGCTGATCACGATCAACCAGCTCGCCGGCCCGTTCGGCTATGCGGTTGCAGGAACGCTCTTCGTCGCGATCGGCCTGCACGCGACCTACGCGCTGATCGCAGGCCTGGCGACGCTCGCGAGCATCAACTTCATCGTCGTGTCACCGAGGTTGTCAGGTGCCCAAGAAGCGGCTTGATCTGCTGCTCGTCGAGCGCGGCCTCGCGGAGTCACGCGCCCAGGCCCAGGCGCTCGTCATGGCGGGACGCGTGCCGGGGCACTCGAAAGCCGGGGAGCAGGTCGACGAAGACGCGGTGCTCGCGGTCAGCGAGCCGCCGCCGTACGTCTCCCGCGCCGGGCACAAGCTTGCGAACGCCCTCGATGCGTTCGCGATCGACGTCGCCGGCCTCGACGCGCTCGACGTCGGCGCCTCCACCGGTGGGTTCACGGACGTGCTGCTGCAGCGCGGAGCGGCGCGGGTGGTCGCGCTGGACGTGGGTTACGGGCAGCTTCACGACCGGATCCGCAACGATCCGCGCGTGGTGGTGCTCGAGCGCGTCAACGCTCGCGCGCTCACCGAGTTGCCCTTCGCGCCGCAGATCGTCACCTGCGACGTGTCGTTCATCTCGGTGAAGCTCGCGTTGCCGCGGGCACTTCGACTCGCGGCGCCCGGCTGGCAGGCTCTCGTCCTGGTGAAGCCGCAGTTCGAGGCGGGCCGTTCCGAGACGCCGAAAGGAGTCGTGCGAGACCACGTGGTGCAGCGCCGAGTCGTGCGCGAGGTGGCGGAAGCGCTCGTCGGGGCCGGGGGAGAGCCGCGCGGGGTCATAGACTCGGGCCTGCCCGGTCCGAAGGGAAACCATGAATTCGTCCTCCACCTCGTCCAACGCGACCACGCCGAGCTCCCGGCCGACCTCGACCGGTGGATCGACGATGCCGTCGGTTAAGCGAGCGGCGGTCGTCACGATCGAGCGCGACGGCGTCGGCGACGCCCTCACGCGGCTGCAGGCGGTTGCCGAGCGCTGCGGAGTCACGCTGGTCGAGGGCGACGACGCCGACCTCGCGATCGTCCTCGGCGGAGACGGCACGATGCTGCGCGCGCTCGCGCGGTTCCTCGGCACCGGGGTGCCGGTGCTGGGCGTCAACTACGGCCGGGTCGGGTTCCTGACCGCGATCGCCGGGGACGAGCTGGAGACAGGGCTGACCCGGGTCTTCTCGGGCGACTACCGAACCGTCGAGCTCTCGACGCTCGAAGTGACGGTCGACGGTCGCACGAGCGTCGCGATCAACGACGTGGTCGTGGCCGGCGGGACGCTCGGGCGAATGATCGAAGTCGGCTACTCGATCGGCGGCGAAGAGCTCGGCTCACAGCCGTGCGACGGCTTGATCTGCGCGACGCCGGCGGGATCGACCGCCTACAACCTGTCGAACGGCGGGCCTGTGCTCGTGTGGGGGCTCGATGCGATGGTACTGACGTTCGTCGCCCCGCATGCGCTCGTGATCCGGCCGCTGGTCGTTCCTCGCGGCCCCGACGTGACGATCACGAACCTGACCACAGATCTCGATACGACCGTGCTCGTCGACGGCCAGCAGGTCGGAAAGCTTGCCGCCGGGGCCGAGGCGGTCGTGCGCGTCGGCGGTCAACCGAGCCTCCTCGCGACGCTCCCAGAGGTGACGTTCTTCCGCCGCTACGCCGCCACCTTCGGGCGATAGGGGCTGACAGGCGCCCGCCGTACGATGGTGTGATGCTGCTTCGGCTGCGGATCTCGAACCTCGTGCTCATCCGGGAAGCCGAGCTCGAGCTCGATTCGGGCCTGAACGCGATCACCGGCGAGACCGGCGCCGGCAAGACGATCCTCACGAACGCGATCGGGCTCCTGCTCGGGGCCCGGGGAGACGCGGCGCTGATCGGCGCCGCGGGTGAGGAGGCGTACGTGGAGGCCGAGTTCGACGGCGTCGACGACGACGTGCTCGGCCCGCTTGCCGACCTGCGCCCCGACGGCGAGGACGGGCTCGTGCTCGCGCGGCGGATCTTCGCGGACGGCCGCACGCGGGCGTACGCCTGGGGCCGGAGCGCGGCTCGCGAGGATGTGGCGGCAGCGGCGGAAGCGCTGATCGCGATGAGCGGGCAGTTCGAGCAGCGCCGCCTGGCGCGACCGGCGTACCAGCGCGGCGTCCTCGACGCCTTCGCCGGACTGGACACGCGGGCCGCTTCGCGTGCGTGGCGCGAGCTCGGTGCCGCCCGGCGGGCGTACGACGAGCTGACGAGGGACGCCGCCGCCGCGCAGGCACGGCTCGACGAGCTGAAGCAGCTCGCGTCGGACACCGAACGCCTGGTGCCCGGCCGGGAAGACGAGCTGCGGGCGGAACGGGAGCGCCTCCGCCACATCGGCGAGATCGCAGACGGCACCTCGGCCGCGGCGACCGCTCTGGCGCCGGATGAGGGCGAGGGCGCAACCGACCTGGTCGCGTTCGCCGAGCGTGCCGTCGCGCCGGTCGAGCGGCTGGCGCCCGAGCTCCGGAGCGCAGGCGAGGCGCTGCGCCAGGCAGGCGTGCAGCTCCGTGAGACAGCGTCCGATCTGCGCGCGTTCCTCTCGTCGCTCGAGGCGGAGCCCGGACGGCTCGAGGCGATCGAAGGCGAGCTCGAGGACTTCTCCGATCTGAAGCGCCGCTACGGAACCGCGACCTACGCCGAGCTGCTCGAGCGCGGTGACGCGGCGCGCACGGAGCTCGGGGCGCTCGCCGAGGGGCACGACCCGGTTCGAGCGGCCGCCGAGACGGTCGAGACGGCCGAGGCGGAGGTCGACCGCATCCATGCCGAGCTGCGCGCTGCGCGCCGGCAGGCGGCCGAGCCGTTCGCGGCGGCCGTTGCGGCGGAGCTCCGGGCGATCGGCCTCGGCGACGGCGAGTTTCAGATCGTGCTCGAGGAGCGCGAGCCGGGCGCGACGGGCGCCGACGACGTCGCGTTTCTGATCCGGCCGAACGCCGGCCTGCCCTTCGGGCCTGTGGCCGAGACCGCGTCGGGCGGCGAGCTCTCGCGCGTCGCGCTCGCCATCGCCGCGGTCGCCGGCGGCGAGACGATGGTCTTCGACGAGATCGACGCCGGCATCGGCGGCACGACCGCCCACGCGGTCGCCGAGACACTGCGGCGCCTCTCCGGCCGGGCGCAGGTCCTCACGATCACCCACCTGCCGCAGATCGCGACCGTCGCCGACCGGCATTTCGCGGTCGAGAAGGTGGCGGGCGACCCGACGCACACCCGGATCGAGGAGCTCGACGACGCGCAGCGCCGCGACGAGCTCGAGCGGATGCTCGGCGGCGCGGAGTTCCTTGCGACGATCGACCGCGGTGTCTGACACCGTGAGGGTGTCAGACACCTCTTCTGGGGGCTGCGACAGTCCGCGCAAAGGTGTCAGACACCTGCGGTGTCAGACACCAAACCGTGATGTCTAGCGCCAGCAGGGAGCTCCTCGCCTCGCGTGAGGACGTCTGGAAGTTCCTCGCCGAGCCCTACCACCTTCCGGATTGGTGGCCGGGGATCACCGGCGTCGAGCCGGACCGGCGCGGCTTCGCGCCGGGGGCCCGCTGGAAGGTGCAGGGCACGAAGCGGAACGTGTTCGCCGGACGCAGGCGGGTCGAGACGCTCTTGATCGTCCGCGAGATCGACCTGTACGAGCGCTGGTCGTGGCACCTGCTCGTGCCCGAGACCGACACGGAGATCACGCTGCGTACAGCGGCACCCGACCGGACGCTGGTCACCGTCGTAACGTCGGCGCGATTCGCCGCGAGCGCGGTGGGGCGACTCTACGACCTCGTTCAGACTGCGGCACGGTTCTGATCGCCGTCGGCAGTCGATGCTAGGATCGAATCCCGTGGGTTTGTTCACGGGCAGAGGTCGTCCTCGCAGCGGTTCGCTCGCCGTCCTCACCGCCCCGACGCCGCCCCAAGACCGAGGAGGGGTGAGCGCGTAGTCATGGCGAAGTTCGTGTTCGTGACCGGCGGGGTCGTCTCGTCGCTCGGCAAGGGAATCACCGCCGCCTCGCTCGGCCGGCTGCTCAAGGCGCGCGGGCTGAAGGTGCAGGTGCAGAAGTTCGACCCGTACATCAATGTCGACCCGGGGACGATGAGCCCGTTCCAGCACGGCGAGGTGTTCGTCACCGAGGACGGCGCCGAGACCGACCTCGACATCGGCCACTACGAGCGCTTCATCGACGAGAACCTCTCGCGCGCGGCGAACCACACCGCCGGCGGCGTCTGGGACCGCGTGCTGCGCAAGGAGCGCAAGGGCGAGTACCTCGGCTCGACCGTGCAGGTCATCCCGCACATCACGAACGAGATCAAGGCGCGCATCCGGTCGGTCGCCGAGGCCACCGACACCGACGTCGTGATCACCGAGATCGGCGGCACGGTGGGCGACATCGAGTCGCAGCCGTTCCTCGAGGCGATCCGGCAGTTCAGGCGCGAGGTCGGCCCCGAGAACGTCATCTACCTGCACGTCACTCTCGTGCCGTTCATCGACACCGCCGGTGAGTTGAAGACGAAGCCGACGCAGCACTCGGTGAACGAGCTGCGCCGCATCGGTATTCACCCCGACGTGCTCGTCTGCCGGTCGACGGAGTCGTTGCCGCGCGAGATCCGCGAGAAGATCGCGCTGTTCGCCGACGTCGACGTGGACGCCGTGATCACGAACCCCGATGTGTCGGACGTCTACCTCGTGCCGCTGGCACTGCAGGAACAGGGGCTCGACGAGCTCGTCTGCCGGAAGCTCGGCATCGACGCACCGCCGGCGGAGCTCGGAGAGTGGCTCGAGCTCACCGAGCGGATCATGGAGCGCAAGGACTCGGTCGAGATCGCGCTCGTCGGCAAGTACGTGAAGCTTCACGACGCCTATCTGTCCGTCCACGAGGCGCTCAAGCATGCAGGCATCCATAACGGCTGCCGTGTGCACGTGCGCTGGGTCGACGCCGAGGACATGACGGTCGAAGAGACGCGCGCGGAGCTGGCGGGCGTCGACGGCGTGCTGGTGCCCGGCGGCTTCGGCTCCCGCGGCTGGGAGGGGAAGATCCTGGCCTGCCGGGTGGCCCGCGAGGATTCAATTCCCTACCTCGGCATCTGCCTCGGCATGCACGTCGCGGTGTCGGAGTTCGCGCGCCACATCTGCGATCTGGAAGGCGCGAACTCCACGGAGATGGACCCGGAGACGCCGTTCCCGGTCATCGACCTGCTGCCCGAGCAGAAGGAAATCGAGGATCTCGGCGGCACGATGCGCCTCGGCGCCCAGGCCGTGGAGCTCGGCGAAGGGACGCGGACGCGTGACGTCTATGGCGGCGAGACCGTGATCGCCGAGCGCCACCGCCACCGCTACGAGGTGAACAACGCGTTTCGCCAGCAGCTGATCGACGCCGGTCTCGTCGTCAGCGGCACGTTCCAGGAGGGTCGCCTCGTCGAGATCGTCGAGCTGCCCGATCATCCCTGGTTCGTGGCGTCGCAGTTCCACCCCGAGTTCAAGTCGCGGCCGACGAGGCCCGCGCCGTTGTTCCGGGAGTTCGTCGCGGCGGCACTCCAGCGGGCGCGCACCCGCGCCGGCGTCGAAGTCGCCTAGGCAGCCGTACCGCGGTGCCGCCGGACGTCCTGGACCTCTTCACGGAGCTTGCCGCGGCCCCGAGCCCGCCGGGCGAGGAGCGACAGGTCGCAGATCTCGTCATCCGGTATCTCCGTGACTGCGGTCTCGACGTCGACGAGGACGGCTGCGGGCCGCAGATCGGCTCCACGATGGGCAACCTCTACACGCGCATCGAGCCGACGGCGGAGGGAGAGCCGCTCCTGCTGTGCGCTCACCTGGACACCGTGCCGCCGACCGCGGCGATCGAGCCGGTCGTCGCCGACGGAGTCGTTCGGAACGCTGCCGGCACGATCCTCGGCGCCGACAACAAGGCCGCCGTCGCCGCGATGCTCGATGCGACGCGTGTGCTCCTCGCCGAGGGTCGGCCACATGCCGGGATCGAGCTGCTCTTCACGCCGAAGGAGGAGGTCGGGCTCGTGGGCGCGTACGCGTTCGATCACACGCGTCTGCGCGCTCGTACCGGCTACGTCTACGACCAGGCGGCGCCCATCGGCGTCGTGATTCTCGGAGCGCCGTACTCGCACTCGCTCGAAGTCACGTTCCACGGGCGCGCGGCGCACTCGGGCATGTATCCCGACGACGGCAGGTCGGCGATCGCCGCGGCTGCCCGTGCGATCTCCGAGTTTCGCCTCGGCCGGGTCGACGCCGATTCGACCGCGAACGTCGGCACGATCACGGGCGGCACCGCGACCAACATCGTGCCGGAGTGGTGCACGTTCGTTGCCGAGGCGCGATCCCAGGACGAGCGCAAGCTCGCCGATCTGGTCCAGGAGATGCAGGATGCGATCACCTTCGCCGCCGGAGTCGAGGACTGCGACGTCGAGACCAAGGCGCGGAAGGGCTACCGGGGCTACCGCTTCGCCAAGACCGACCGTGCGGTCGCGCTCGCCGCCGACGCGCTCACGCGGCTCGGACACGCGGTGACGTACGAGCTGTCGGGGGGCGCCGCAGACGCGAATGTCTTCAACGAGCGGGGACTCGAGTGCGTGAACCTCGCAAACGGGATGACCGACATCCACACGCCCGCCGAGCACATCGCGGTCGCGGATCTCGAGGCGATGGTCGACGTGACCTTCTCCCTCGTCGAGTCGGCACTCGCGTAGCCCTCAATAGAAGACTGAGGGGCGGACGCGGCTGCGTAGCTCCTCGCCGCTGAGGTAGCGGCGGAGGTTGTCTGCGAACAGCTCGACGATCCGTTCGTTCTCGTGCCAGGAGAGGGCGGAGGTGTGGGGGCTGACGATCACGTTCTCGAGCTCCCAGAGCGGGCTCGACTCGGGCAGGGGCTCCTCCGCGAAGACATCGAGCGCTGCGCCCGCGAGCCTGCCCGAGGCCAGTGCGTCGATGAGCGCCTCCTCGTCGATCACGGCGCCGCGGCCCACGTTCACCACGATCGCCCCTTCGCGCATGCGGCCGATCGTGCTCCGGCTGATGAGCCCGCGCGTCTCCTCGGTGAGCGGGAGGGTGATCACGATCGCGTCCGCCTCCGCGACGAGGTCGTCGATCGCGCTCGGTGGATGGACCGCCTCGACGTGCTCCACCGGCTCGGTCGTGTCGCGCTTGACCCCGAGCACGCGCATCCCGAGTGCCCCGGCGAGGCGGGCGACCTCGGCCCCGATCTCGCCGATCCCGACGACGAGCAGGGTCCGCCCACGGAGCTCGGCGACCGGGTAGTGGTCCCAGCGCCGCTCGGCCGCGTCGCGGCGCAGGCGCGGCAGGCCCTTGGTGAAGGCGAGCAGGCCGAGCAGGCTCCATTCGGCGAGCGGCACGGCGTGCACTCCGCTGGCGCTCGCGATCGCGACGCGGCCGAGCTCCGCAGGGGTCAGCCGCGCCGCCCGCACCTGCTCGCCCGCCCCGGCGGCCGTCGCCTGCACGAAGCGGAGACCCGGTGCGACGCGAACCGCCCAGGCGAGCCCGTCCGCAGTGTCGGCAGGGATCCCGTAGAGCACCTCGGCCCCTGCGACCAGCCGCGAGAACCGCTCCTCCTGGTGCGGTGACCGCTGGAAATCGAGCGCGCCGCGATGATCGGAGGGAAACCGGGGCGGTGGCAGCAGGTCGGGCTCGAAGCGCACCTCGAGCCGGTCGTCCACGTTCCGGAGTCGGTCGACGAGCTCGGGCTCGACCGGTGTTGCGATCACGACGGGGCGCGGCGTCATGCCGTGGTTTCTATCCGTCTCTGGGATCCCGCGGCGCCGGTAGGCTTGCGCCGCCATGAGGATCGGCGTTGCCAAGGAGATCAAGCCCGACGAGTACCGCATCGCCCTGACCCCGGCGGGGGCGCTCGAGCTGATCAACCAGGGGCACGAAGTGGCGATCGAGCAGCGCGCCGGCGTCGGCAGCGCGTTCCCGGACGAGGCGTTTGCCCGCGTCGGGGCGGAGATCGTCTCGGTCGACGACGTCTGGCAGCGCAGCGACATGGTGCTGAAGGTGAAGGAGCCGATCGCCGACGAGTACCCACGCCTGCGCGAAGGTCTGATCCTCTTCACGTACCTGCACATCGCAGCCGACGAGCCGCTGACCCGCGCGCTGATCGACTCGGGGATCACGGCAGTCGCCTACGAGACGGTCGAGGTCGGACGATCGCTGCCGTTGCTCGCACCGATGTCGGAGGTGGCGGGCCGGCTCGCGCCGCAGGCGGGCGCGTACCACCTCGAGAAGCCCGTCGGCGGTCGCGGGCTGCTGCTTGGCGGTGTGCCGGGAGTCGCCCCCGGTCGCGTGGTCGTGGTCGGCGGCGGAGTCGTGGGCTACAACGCCGCGGTGATCGCGCTCGGCCTCGGGGCGCAGGTGACGATCCTCGAGCGGTCGATCGACCGGATGCGTCACCTCGAGGAGGTGCTCTCGGGCCGCGTCTCGCTGCTCATGAGCTCCAGCCTGCAGGTTGCCGCTTCGGTCGAGGAAGCGGATCTGGTGATCGGCGCCGTGCTGATCCCCGGGGCCGTCGCTCCGAAGCTCGTCACGCGCGAGATGATCGCGAGCATGAAGGAAGGCGCCGTCGTGGTCGACGTCGCGATCGACCAGGGAGGCTGCTTCGAGACGTCTCACGCGACGACACATGCCGAGCCGGTCTACGTCGTCGACGGCGTGGTGCACTACTGCGTCGCGAACATGCCGGGCGCCGTGCCGATCACGTCGACCAAGGCGTTGACCAACGCGACGCTCCCGTATGTCGAGGCGATCGCAAACAAGGGCATGCGCACCGCCGTCGCGGACGACCCGGCGCTCGCGAAGGGCGTCAACGTGATCGAGGGAAAGCTGACGTACGAGGCTGTCGCCGATGCCCACGGTCTGGACTACACGCCGCTCGGCGCGGTGCTGCCGCTCAGCGGCGCGGTCTGACCTCTACGAGGGCTGGTTCGCCGTGGGGTCGACCTTCGCGGCCGCCTTCGCGCGCTTCTTCGCGGGGGAGGGGCTGACCTCAACGACGAGCCATGTGACGGCTGCCGCGAGCGAGATCACGAACGCGATGAAGACGACGATTCCAAGCAGGCCGAGAACGGTGTACACAGAAGTAGGATAGCCCCGATGGCTGCCGCCCTGATTGTTTCTGCCCGGATGCGTCTCGAAGCCGCCGCTCCGGGAGCGACTGCCGCCTAGTGGCCCGGGCGTGCATCATCGTGCTGGACGCCGTCGGGGCCGGCGAGCTGCCCGACGCCGACGAGTTCGGGGACACGGGATCGAACACGCTCGCGAACGTCGCACGTGCCGTCGGCGGCCTCGACCTGCCGACGCTCGAGGCGCTCGGGTTCGGCAACATCGAGCCGCTCGAGGGCTGCGCGCCGCAACCTGGGGCGCCCGCCGTCGCCGGACGGCTCCTGGAGCGCTCGAGGGGCAAGGACACGACCACGGGCCACTGGGAGCTGATGGGGGTCGTGACGCCTCAGGCGATGCCCACGTACCCGTACGGGTTTCCGGACGACGTCATCGATCCGTTCATGAACCGGACCGGCCGTGGTGTGATCGGCAACAAGCCGGCAAGTGGCACGGAGATCATCCAGGAGCTCGGCGAGGAGCATCAGCGAACCGGCAAGTGGATCGTCTACACGAGCGCCGACTCGGTGTTCCAGATCGCGGCGCACGAGGAGACGGTTCCGCTCGAAGAGCTCTATGACGCGTGTCGCACCGCGCGCGAGATCCTCACCGGGAAGCACGCCGTCGGCCGCGTGATCGCACGGCCGTTCGTCGGCGAGCCGGGCTCGTACGAGCGAACGCCCAACAGGCACGACTTCTCGCTCGAGCCGAAGCGGCCCAACTACCTGTCTCTCATCCGCGATGCAGGTCACAAGGTCTACGGCGTCGGCAAGATCCCAGACATCTTCGCCCACCAGGACATCGACGAGGAGTATCCGACGAAGTCGAACGTCGAGGGCATCCAGAAGACGGAGGAGCTGCTGCGGACGGTCGACGACGGATTGATCTTCACCAACCTGGTCGAGACCGACTCGCTCTGGGGGCACCGGAACGATCCGGTCAACTTCCATCGCTGCCTCCAGGACTTCGACCGCCGGCTGCCCGACCTGCTCGACGCGCTGCGCCCGAACGACCTGTTCATCCTCACCTCGGACCACGGCTGCGATCCCACCACGCTGTCGACCGACCACTCGCGTGAGCACGCGTTGCTGCTCGTCTACGTCGAGGGCCGCAACGCGGCGGGGCGCATCCACACCGACGGCGAGTTCGCAGACGTGGGGGCGACCGTCAACGCGTGGCTCGGCGGGCGTGAGCCCGGCAAGGGCATTCCCGGGTCACCGATCGTCCAACGATCTTGACCCGGCTCGACGACGCCGAGGTCGTCCGCGCGCAGTACGAACGCGAAGACAACCTGCGTGCTCGGCAAGGGTTGTACGAGGAGATCGACGGACCGAGCGCGCCGGACGTGCTCTGGCGGACGATCTCCGAGTGGCAGCCGCAGGTCGTGCTCGAAGTCGGCGGCGGCCCGGGTGAGCTCGCAGAGCGGATGCAGCAGGAGCTCGGCGTGAACGTGGCGTTCGTCGACCTCTCACCGCGCATGGTGGAGCTCGCTCGGGCGCGCGGCGTCGACGCGCAGGTCGGCGACATCGAGGAGCTGCCGTTCCCCGACGGGACGTTCGACACCGTGGTCGCCGCCTGGATGCTGTACCACGTGCCCGACATCGACCGGGGCCTCGCCGAGGTCGCGCGGGTTCTCAGGCCGGGAGGCGCGCTGATCGCCGTCACGAACTCGGTCCGTCACCTCCAGGAGCTGCGCGAGCTGATCGCGTATCCGCAGGACGCCTGGATCGAGAGCTTCAGCCGGGAGAACGGCGAGAGCATCCTGGGGCGCCACTTCGCGCACATCGACCGGTTCGACATGGAGATCGTGGTGACTGTGCGGAGGCGTGAGCAGCTCGTCGCGTATCGCGACTCGATGAGCGTCGCGACTCGACCGGTGCCGGACGACGTCGAGCTGCCGTTCGTCGTGCACGGCCGCCCGTCGATCTTCGTGGCGACGACATGATCCGGCCGGCCGAGCTGATCCAGCGCAAGCGCGACGGGGAGGAGCTCCCCGACGACGAGCTGGCGGAGCTGATCCTCGGCTACGCGCGCGGCGAGATACCGGACTACCAGCTGGCCGCCTTCTGCATGGCCGTCTACTTTCGCGGCCTCTCCGAGCGCGAGACGTACGTGCTCACCGACGCGATGATCCGCAGCGGCGAGACGCTCGACCTCGGCGCGCGGCTCGGCCGCAAGGTCGTCGACAAGCATTCGACAGGCGGCGTCGGCGACAAGACGTCGCTGGCCGTCGCGCCGATCGTCGCGGCGTGCGGCGTCCCGCTCGGGAAGATGAGCGGCCGGGGCCTGGGGCATACGGGCGGAACGCTCGACAAGCTCGAGTCGATTCCGGGCTATCGCACCGAGTTGAGTCTCGATGAGTTCGTCGCGCAGGTCCGTGACGTCGGTGTCGCGATCATCGGCCAGACCGGTGACCTCGTACCGGCGGACAAGCTCCTCTACGCGCTGCGCGATGTGACCGCAACCGTCGACCAGCTCTCGCTGATCGCGGCTTCGATCATGTCGAAGAAGCTCGCCGGCGGAGCGCAGGCCATCGTGCTCGACGTGAAGGTCGGAGACGGTGCCTTCATGAAGACGCTCGAGACCGCGCGCGAGCTCGCCGAGACGATGATCTCACTCGGTCGGCAGGCGGGCCGAGAGGTGGTGTGCCTCCTGACGGACATGGACCAACCGCTCGGAGCCGCGGTCGGAAACGCCCTGGAGGTGCGCGAGGCGCTCGAGACGGTGCGCGGGAACGGGCCGCCCGATTTCACCGAGCTCGTGCTCGATGCCTGCGGCAAGCTCCTGTCCCTCTCCGATCTCGAGATCGGAGAGGCCGAGGGACGCCGCCGCGCCGAGGCGGCCGTGGCGGACGGGACCGCGGAGGCGGTCTGGCGCCGCTGGATCGAAGCGCAGGGCGGGATCCCCGACGAATCGGCGCTCCCGGCCGCTCCGGTGATCCGCGCGGTCGCCGCGCCGACGGCCGGCTACGTGCGCGAGCTCGGTGCGATCCGCATCGGCAACGCGGCCGTCCACCTCGGCGCCGGACGCCGCACCAAGGACGACGACGTCGATCACGCGGTCGGCATCGTCTGCCGCGCCAAACGGGGAGCCCGCGTCGAGGAGGGCGAGGAGCTCGCGGTCGTGCACGCTCGCAGCGAGGCGCAGGCCGACGAGGCCGCCCGCGACGTACTCGCGGCCTACCACTTCGCGGAGGAGCCTCCGCCTGAGCGCTCGGTGCTGCTCGAGGTCGTCGCCTAGCCCTGCGTGGCTACCGTGGTCGAGTGCCCGAGCTGCCCGAGGTCGAGACCGTCCGCCGCCGGCTCGCGCCTGTGCTCGAGGGGCGCCGCTTCGTCGACGTGGAGATCAACGATGCGCGTCTGACTCGGCCGCTCGACCCGGTCGAGATCGCACGAGAGCTCGAGGGCGAACGCGTCAGCCTGGTCGATCGCCGTGGCAAGTATCTGATTGTTCGGTTCGAGTCGGGTCGGGCGCTGTTGATTCACCTCCGGATGACGGGGTCGGTGCTGCACGGCGAGCGGGGACAGCTGCCGGACGATCCCCACCGACGTGCTGTTGTCAGACTAGACGACGGATCGGACGTCACCTACCGTGACGTCCGGCGCTTCGGTACCTGGCTGCTGCTCGAGCCGGCCGAGGTGGACACGTATGTCGACGCTCGCGTCGGCCGCGAGCCGCTCGCGGCGGCCTACAAGGCAAAGCACCTGGCGGAGGAGCTCACGGGCCGGCGGGCTCCGATCAAGGCGGCGATCCTCGATCAGCGGACCGTCGCGGGCGTCGGGAACATCTATGCCGACGAGGCGCTCTGGCGGGCGCAGATCCATCCACTCACGCCGGCCGCCGGGCTCGAGCCCGAGGAGGTCAAGGCGCTGCATCGCGGCATCCGCCAGGCGCTCCAGGCGGGCCTTCGCCGCCAGGGATCGACGCTGCGCGACTACCGCCTGCCCGACGGGGGCACCGGGAGCGCCCAGCACGAGTTCAAGGTCTACGGCCGGGGCGGGGAGCCGTGCGACCGCTGCGGCACGCCGATCGACAAGATCCGCGTCGCAGGTCGCGGCACGTGGTACTGCCCGAGCTGTCAGACCCTTCGCAGGCAGCGGTCAGCCCGCCGCCGTCCGCCGGCGAAACGGCCGACCGAGGGTCCCCGGAGCCGTCTCTAGACTGGCCGGATGGGCAGCCGCACGTACAGGAGCGAGGCGATCGTGCTGCGCTCGCTGCGATTCTCGGAGGCCGACCGGATCCTGCACCTCTACACGGCGGAGCGCGGCCGAATCGGCGCGATCGCGAAGGGCGTCCGCAAGACGAAGTCGCGCTTCGGCGGCCGGCTCGAGCCGCTCTCGCACGTCGAGTTGATGCTGCACGAGGGCGCCGGCGAGCTGCAGACGATCACGGGCGTCGAGCTGCTGCGCTCCCACCACGCCACGAGAGAGGACAACTACCGGCTGAACGTCGGCCTGATCGGGGCCGAGGCGATGCTGCGGCTGTTCGGCGAGCCCGAGGCGAACGAGCGCGCGTTCGGCGCCCTCGCCCGCTTTCTCGACCTGCTCGACGAGGCGCCGCCGGCCGAGACCCGGCCCGGGGTCGACCCGCTCGCGCTCTCGTTCCAGCTGAAGCTGCTCTGGCTCGCCGGGTACCTGCCGCATCTGACGAGCTGTGTCGAGTGCGGCTCGGATGCACAGCTCGTCGCGTTCTCCGCGCGGGCGGGTGGCGGCGTGTGCGCCGAGCACGCCGTCGGCGCGCTGCGTCTCTCGCCGGAGGGCATCACCGGGATCGAACGGCTGCTCTCCACTCCACTCGCCGACGCGACGGCGGCGCAGCTCTCGGAGCGCGCGCGCCGCGACGCGCTCGCGGTGATCACCTCGTCGTACGAGGAGCACGGAGGCTTCCGACTGAGGACGCTGTCTGCGTGAAGCGCGAGCTCGGCGGCGGACTCGAGCTGGACGACGACAAGGCGCGCATCGATCGCGCCGAGGTGCACCGCTTCCTCAGCGAGGTCTCGTACTGGGCCGAGGGCCGGCAGCGCGCGACCCAGGATCACCTGATCGACACCGCCGCGCGAGTCGTCGGCCTCTACGACGGCGAGCGACAGATCGGCTTCTGCCGCGCCGCGACGGACGGAACGTCCTTCGTGTACCTCGCCGACGTCTATGTGCTCGAGAGCTACCGAGGGCGCGGGCTCGGTGAGGAGCTCGTGCGCGAGATGGTCGAGGGCAGCGATCTCAGGCACGTTCGCTGGCTGTTGCACACGACCGACATGCACCCGCTCTACGGCAAGCTCGGCTTCGGCGAACCGAGTCAGAAGGTGATGGAGAGGGAACCGACCAGGTAGGAGAGCGAGAGCGGGTACCGGTGGCTCATCCCGCGGTGGCCGCCCGGGATCAGCTCGAAGAAGAGCCGCTTCTCGGGCAGGCCCGCCTCGCGGTAGGCGCGGCGCAGGGCGAGTGCGCCCAGATCGAGATAGTGCTCGTCGCTCCGCCCGGCATCGATCCACACCCCCCGCAGGCCTGAGGCCGCAGGCGCCGCCTGCTCGATCAGCCGCACCGGGTCGTGGGCGAGCCACGCTGCCCACGGCTGCGGCAGCACGGCTCCCGTGTCACCGTCGATCGGAAGCTCGCCGTCTCCGAACGCGAGTGCGCAGGCGCCGAGCTCGACGAGCAACGCGTCGTCCGGCTCGCTCAGGCCGGAGAACGACTCCCAGAACTCGCCCATCGACGTGAGGCCTCGCCGGCCGAGTGCACGCGCTGCGGCTGGAAAGCCGTGCGCCAAGGTCACGTCGAACAGAGCGTCGGGCGCGTGTACCGCGAGTGCGTGAAACAGATCCGGCCGTTCGAGCGCGGCGACGATCGCGCCGTATCCGCCCGACGACTTCCCCTGGAGCCCTCGCACGCCGTTCGCCGGATAGTGCGAGTCGACGAACGGAACGACCTCGTCGCAGAGGTAGCTGCCGTACGCCCCGATCCTCGCCGAGTCGATCCACTGGGAGCCGCCGACGGACGTCCAACCGTCCACGAGGACCACGATCGCCGCCGGCGCGAATGCCTCGATCTCGTCCGGGTACGACCGGTCGAACGGTTCGACGTTGAACCACGACGCAGCGGTGCGCATGTGGGCGTGCAGGACGTACACCGTCGGGTAGCGGCGGGAGTCGTCCTGCGGCGACCACACCCAGAGGGGTCGCTCGGACGGGTCGCCGAGTGGGTTGGAGCGAAGCGCGTCCGACGCCAGCGTGTGGCGTGTCCAGCTCAATCGGCTGAGCGCGGGTGCCAGGGCTGCTCGAGCTTGTCGAACAGCAGCCGCTTCGCGCCGTCCAGCGGGATCCGCTCCTGCTCGAGCGTGTCGCGGTCTCGCAGCGTCACCGTCCCGTCGGCGAGTGTCTGCTCGTCGATCGTCAGCGCCCACGGAGTGCCGATCTCGTCCTGGCGCCGGTAGCGCTTGCCGATCGCGGCTGCGTCGTCGTACTCGGCCGACATCGACTTGCGGAGCTCCTCGTAGAGGCCGCGCGCCTGCTCCACCATCGCGGTGTCCTTGCCGATCAGGGGCAGCACCGCCGCCTTCACCGGCGCAAGGCGTGGATGAAGGCGCAGGAGGGTGCGCGGGCGGTCGGCGACGACCTCTTCGTCGTAGGCGTCGCAGAGGAACGCGAGAGTGGAGCGGACGACGCTGATCGCCGGCTCGATCACGTAGGGCACGTAGCGCTCCTCGTGGCCGATCCACTCGAGCGTCGTGCCGGATGCGTCGGTGTGCTGGCGCAGGTCGTAGTCGCCGCGGTTCGCGACCCCCTCGAGCTCGAGCCACCCGATCGGGTACAGGTACTCGATGTCGCTCGTTGCTTTCGAGTAGTGCGAGAGCTCCGCCGCGTCGTGCTGGCGGAGCCGCAGGTGCGATTCGCGCAGGCCGAGGTCGAGGTGCCAGCGAAGACGCTGGTCGATCCAGTAGCGGTGCCACTCCTCCGCCTCCGCGGGCGGCACGAAGAACTCCATCTCCATCTGCTCGAACTCGCGCATGCGGAAGAGGAAGTTTCCGGGTGTGATCTCGTTGCGGAAGCTCTTGCCGATCTGCGCGATGCCGAACGGCGGCTTCACGCGCATCGACGACGTCACGTTCTTGAAGTTGACGAAGATGCCCTGCGCGGTCTCGGGCCTGAGGAACGCTCGAGAGGCGTCCTCGCGAACGGGGCCGACGAACGTCTCGAACATCAGGTTGAACTCGCGCGGCTCGGTGAGGTCGCAGTCGGCGATCTCGCCCGGATGCTTGGACGGCCGCTTGCCGCACGCGCTCTGATCGAGCTGGTCGGCGCGGAAGCGCAGCTTGCAGGTTCGGCAGTCCACCAGCGGGTCCGAGAAACCGGCGACGTGACCGGACGCGACCCACACGTCCGGGTTGAGGATGATCGCCGAGTCGAGCGCGACGACGTCTTCGCGCTCCTGGATCAGCGAGCGGCGCCATTCGCCCTTGACGTTGTCGTTCAGGAGGACGCCGTAGTGGCCGAAGTCGAACGACGACCCGAGGCCGCCGTAGATGTCCGACGACGGGAACACGAACGCGCGGCGGCGGCACAGCGACGCCACCTTCTCGATCGTGGCGGCCCCTTCGAATTGCTCGAGCATGGCCCTGAACCTAGCGGAGACCGAAGCTCGGCTTCCCACTGGACGTCATGTCCTTTGCGAACGACTCGACGACGGCGGTCTCGGTGAAGCCGAGCTTGCGGTTGACGGCCAGCATCGGGGCGTTGTCGAGATCGTTGCTCGTGACGATTCGCGTGATGCCCAGCTCGGCGGCGCGATGGGTCGACTCGAGCTTGGCGAGCGTCGCGAGACCGCGGCCCCTGCGGTCGCGCCGCGTCGCGGCCATGAGCGCTTCGGCGCGGTGTCCTTCCCGGTCCGAGTAGAGCCAGGCGAGCGCGACCGGCTCGCCGTCGGCGAAGACGACGACGCTCGCGTCGCGATCGATGAGCGGAGAGTCGATCGTCTCCGCCCGCCATTCCTCGAACGTGAATGCGGTCCGCGGGGTCGCCGCGGGAACATCCGCGCGAGCTTCGGCGTAGAGGCGGAACAGCTCCGCCGCGCGATCCGATGCCTCGGCGAGCGACGTCACGCGGACGCCTTCGGGCGGCGGCTGCGGCCCTCTCACCGTGCGCGGGTCGACCTCGGAGCTGCGAACGACGTTGGCGACCTCGAAGCCGCGGGCGAGCAGGAAGCCGCGCCCAGCGGTGTCGTTCGGAGTCGTCTCGATTCGGGTCGCTCCGACCGCTTCCAGGCGCGCCGCGATGTGTCGATAGAGGCGTCCTCCGAGCCCCCGCCCGCGGTGCGACTGCTCGACGCCGATCCAGAACCACCCGACGCCTGACGCATAGAGCCCCGACGGCGCCCAGGCGACGATCTCGCCCGCGTCTTCGCCGACGAGCCGTTCGGTGGTCGGCGCGCTCGTGCGCTCCAGGAGTGCCTGGAACGACGCAGCGGTCGCAAGCTGGTCGCGGTCGATCTGCCGGCCGAGGCGCACGATCTCGGCCGCGTCCGACACGGCGGCCACGCGGATGTCGAGCCCTTCGAGGTCGAGCCCAATGGCCATCGGTCGATCGTAGATCCCGACGCAGGCGGGCGACTAGGATCGCCGAGTGAGCCCGAACGCCGGTCGCTACGTCGTCTTCGAGCGCGTCGGTGACGCCGACTGGCGGCTCCTCGGCGAGGTCGATCGTCGGCCCGGGCTCCCGGCGCGCAAGTCGCGCGCGCAGGCGCTGCGGGACGTGCTCGGGCGCGAGCCGGCGGATGGCGAGACGTTCGCGGTTCTCCCCCGGAGCGAGTGGCGGCTCGGGCTCGAACACTAGGACCGGCTCGACGATCGGTCCCTGCGCAGGAAGACCGTTCGAATGAAGTCCCGAGCCGGCACGTTGCGCTTTTCGAGGTCTTTGAACACCGACGAATCGTCGTAGGCGATCGACAGCCGACGGATGCGAACCTTCTCACGATCGTCCGTCTCGACGATCGCGACGCGAGCCTCGGCGCGGCTGTAGCAGCCGGCCGAGCCGGGGTTGACGTAGCGGCGGGCTCCGACCGCGTCGAGGGACTCGTGGTCGTGCCCGAAGAAGACGAGGTCGGCTTCGCTGGTGCGGAACATCGAATCGAGGTCGACCACCGTCGTGTCTCGACCGGGCGGGGCAAACGACCCGTCCGCCGTCCGGCCGTAGTGGGTGAAGAGGATCGAGCGGCCGCCGACCTGCCGGGAGATCTCCCACGGCCAGGCCGCCACGACCGCTCGGAGCTCGGGATCGAGCTGGTCGTGAACCCAGCGCTGATGCGCCAGCTCCTCGGCACCGTACGGCCAGCCCGAGAGACCGAACGCAAAGTAGGCGTCGTGGTTCCCCATCACCGTCTCCGCGCCGGACCGCAGCAGCAGCTCCAGGCACTCGGCCGGATGAGGCCCGATCCCGATCGCGTCGCCCGTGTGAACCACCGCGTCACATCGCTCGGACTTCAACGCTTGCAGAGCAGCCTCGAGTGCAGGCAGGTTCGCGTGGATATCGGTGAGAACTCCGACTCTCGCTGCCTCCACGATCGGAGCGGAGCTAGTCGTCGGGCTCGCCGTCGCTGTACTCGAGCGCCTCGATGCGCCCGATCACGCCGAGCCCGCGCCACGAGATCTTCTGCGAGCGCGGGTACCAGCACATGTCGTTCGGCTTGCGCGTGCCGTAGATCAGCATCGTCACGCCCTCGGGCCCCGCCAGGAACGAATGCGAGATCCCGGTTCCCGCCGGCCGGGCGACGACGTGACCGGGGCGGAGCTCGAACGTCTCGTCGCGAGCGCCCTGCTCGGCACGACGTGGGGAGGGGCACAGCTCGAGCCTCGCAGAGCCCTCGAGGATGACGAAGATCTCCTCCTCCTCGGAGTGGCAGTGCGGCACGGCGCCCCGCTTGCCCGGGTTCAGCCGTTCCCAGAAGAAGCCGGCGAGGTCGCAGCGCTCGCTCGTCGCGAGCGGCGCGGTCACGCATTTGTCGCCCCAGTGCTCGAGCTCGACCTCGTCGATCGAGAGGATGTTCTCCGGCCGCGCGGCGGGCTCACCGACGTCGAGCGGATCGACGCCCGCCTCGACGTCCCACGGGTCGTCGTCACGACCGACGACCCACGGCCACCCGACGCGGACCGCACGCGAGCGCGGCAGCCAGCTGACCTCGACCGGGTGCCTGGTGCCGTAGGCGAGGAAGTCCAGCCCGTCAGGTCCAGCGACGAAGGTGTGCTCGTAGTGATCTGCGCGCTGGATCACGCAGTCGCCGGGCCGAACCTCGTGCACGCTCCCGTCCTGCCAGGCGAGCCCCGATCCGGCCAGGACGTAGTAGATCTCCTCCGAAGCGCCGTGCGAGTGCGGCGGTGTGGGGAGCTTTCCCGGCGCGACACGCAGTCGGTTCAGGCCGACGGTGCGCGCTCCCGCTGCGTCGCCAAGCCGCTGCCAGGTCGCGTCCATCTCGCCCTTCGCGCGACGCTGCGCTTCGACGTCGTCCCAGTGGGCGAGCCCCATGCGTGAAATCTACGGCCTGGAGACGTCCACCGTGAAGGCGCCCTTGCCCGAGAGCCGCTGGACCTTCAGCGTCAGCGACCGCTGACCGCAGATCTCGAGACGCACGTTCGTCCGGCCGCGGGCCAGGAGCGTCGACTTGTCATAGAGCTCCAGCCTGAACCGCGCCTTGCTCGGTGCGTGCAGCCTGGCGACGAAGCTCCCGTCGAGCTGCGTCTCCACGCGGATCGTGCGAGTCGTGCCGTAGCCGAACGACCCGTGGATGTGCCGCACGGTGG
Organism: uncultured Thermoleophilia bacterium; assembly: GCA_963821575.1. Lineage (GTDB taxonomy): Bacteria > Actinomycetota > Thermoleophilia > Gaiellales > Gaiellaceae > PALSA-600. The sequence goes on along the minus strand of CAWGEJ010000011.1, from coordinate 51,956 downwards.
GGCCGGTCCAGGGAGAGGTGATGTCCTCCTGCAGCAGCTGGAGCGCGGTCGCATCCGGGTAGAACGAGTTGCTGACGATCTCCCAGCTGCTCGGCGTCTGGCCGATCGCCGTCAGGGCGAGCACGCGATAGGACTCCGCGAACGCCTCGCCCGGGTTCTGGTTGTAGTTGGCTCCCTCGTCGCCGGGCGACGCCGTGCCGGCGGCCGACCTCGCGCAGATCTGCTCGTACGACGACCAGCGCTTCGTCCCGTAATCCTCCGCCGACCACGGTGCGTCGAGGCGGTTCTCTGCGATGTGGTGGCCGTACTCGTGGGTGACGATCTCCTTCGCCGGCGGCTCGTCGAGCTGGTCGTCCGGAGCGGCGTAGATCGTCTCGGTGTTCGGGAAGTAGCAGGCGAGTGACTGGTCACCGCAGTACTGGTTCGACTCGAGGACCGAGAGCGGCATCAGCGAGAGGGTCAACCGGGAGAGCTCGGGGCCGTGAGGGATCGACCCGAGATAGGTCGCCCAGCTCTGCGGCAAGGTCTGGTCGACGGGATAGGTGTCCGAGACGACGATGTGGATGGACGTTCCTGCGGCGTCGCCCGTCGGGTATGTGCCGTCCCACGCGTACGCGGCTGTGGGAAGCGCGAGCGCGGCCAGAGCGATGATGAGCACGCGCTTCACGGCACACACAGAATGCCGCCAATGCATCAGGGACGGATGAACAGCGGGTTAAGGTGGCCGGGTGAATCCCGTCGAGCTGCACATGATCTCCGACTCGACCGGCGAGACGGCAGCGCGGCTCGTGCAGGCGCTCGAGGCGCAGTTCCCGGACCAGGAGTTCAGCGAAATCCGCCATCCGCGCGTCGAGTCGGTCGCCGACCTGCAGCTCGCCGTCGAGCGCATGCGCGGACGCCAGGCGGTGGTGATCTACACGCTCGTCGAGCCCGAACTGCGTGAGTCCATGCGCACGCTTTGCCGCAAGGCCAGGCTGCACTACTGCGACCTGCTCGGTCATCCGATCGACGCGGTGGCGCGCGTGTCGGGCCAGTCGGCGCGGATGGAGCCGGGCGCGAGGCCGCCGCTGAACGATGCGTACTTCCGGCGCATGTCCGCGATCGAGTTTGCGGTGAAGTACGACGACGGTGTGCCGGCCGGGCTCGGCGAGGCGGACATCGTGCTCGTCGGCGTCTCGCGCACGTCGAAGACGCCGCTCTCGATCTATCTCGGCTACCTCGGCTACAAGACCGCGAACGTGCCGCTCGTCAAGGGGATCGACCCGCCCGAGGATCTGTTCACGATCGACCAGACGAAGGTGGTCGGGCTGACGATCGACGCCAAGCGGCTCTCGGAGATCCGCGGCGAGCGAGTCAGGTGGATGCGCGGCGATCGCAAGTACGCGAGCCTCGTGGAGATCTACGAGGAGCTCGACTACGCCGAACAGGTGCAGCGGCGGCTCGGATGCCCGGTGATCGAGGTGAGCGAGCTCTCGATCGAGGAGATCTCGCACCGGATCATCCGCGTCGTCGAGCGCCGCCGCGAGGAGGCTCAGACCGCATGAAGCCCAAACCTCCAGTTCCGCTGTGGCGCTGGACGATCTGGTACTCGGCGCTCGGTCTGGCGCTCGTCATCTTCTACGGGCTGTTCACCCCGTTCTGGTTCGCGCTGCGCTCGCTCGCGTGGCTGGCCGAGTTTCGCTCTCGCCGGCGCGCCGATCGAACCGCTTGAGGCCTGCCCGGGGCGGATAGATTGCCCGTCGCATGGCGGACCGCTTCGTCTACGACTTCGCCGAGCCCACCAGCGGCGGCCGTGAGCTGCTCGGCGGCAAGGGGATCGGGCTCGCCGAGATGACGCAGATGGGCGTCCCGGTTCCGGCGGGCTTCACGATCACGACGGATGCCTGCCGCGCCTACACCGCAGCCCGCGAGCTGCCGGAGCCGCTGGTCGCCGAGGTGGACGAGCACGTCCACCGGCTCGAGGAACGGGTGGGAAAGCGATTCGGCTCGAGCGACGACCCGCTGCTCGTGTCGGTGCGGTCGGGAGCCGCCGTGTCGATGCCGGGGATGATGGACACGATCCTCAACCTCGGGCTGAACGACGACGCAGCCGAAGGTCTCGCCACTCGAACGGGCAACGCACGGTTCGCGTTCGACTCGTATCGCCGCCTGATCCAGATGTTCGGCGAGGTGGTGGAGGGGATCGACGGGCAGCGTTTCGAGGGCGCGCTCTCGTCGCTGAAGCAGCAGCGTGGCGTTCAGCACGACACCGATCTCTCCGCCGACGACCTGCGGGAGCTCGTCGAGACGTTCAAGAGCATCTACCGCGACGCGGCAGGCTTCGAGTTCGCGGCGGACGCCCGCGCCCAGCTTCTGCGCGCGGTGCGTGCGGTGTTCGAGTCGTGGGACACGCCGCGCGCCCAGGTCTACCGGAGCGCGCACGGGATCCCCGACGATCTCGGCACCGCGGTCAACGTCGTGCAAATGGTGTTCGGCAACAAGGGCGACCGGTCGGGCACGGGAGTTGCGTTCACCCGCGATCCCTCGACCGGCGAGAGCGGTCTCTACGGCGAGTTCCTCGCGAACGCGCAGGGCGAGGACGTCGTCGCCGGCATTCGGACCCCGCAGCCGATCGAGTCGATGCGCAACGTCTTGCCGAAGGCGTTCGACCAGCTCGTCGAGACCATGCGACGCCTGGAGGAGCACTACCGCGACATGCAGGACATCGAGTTCACCGTCGAGGACGAGCAGCTGTACCTGCTGCAGACGCGCTCGGCGAAGCGCACGGCCGCCGCCGCGTTGAAGGCGGCGGCAGCGATGGTCGACGAGGGGCTGATCACCCGCGAGGACGCGATCGGGCGCATCGACCCGGCGCAGCTCGACCAGCTGCTGCATCCGATGATCGATCCGAAGGCGTCGCTCGACGTGGCGGCGAAGGGCCTCAACGCATCCCCCGGCGCCGCGAGCGGCGCGATCGTCTTCGACTCCGACAGCGCCGTCGAGCATGCGAAGTCAGGGCCGGTGATCCTCGTTCGCTGGGAGACGACGCCGGACGACATCCACGGGATGCTCGCGGCCGAAGGCATCCTCACGGTTCACGGCGGCATGACCTCGCACGCCGCGGTGGTCGCCCGCGGGATGGGGAAGCCCTGTGTCGCGGGCTGCGACGGGCTGACACTCGAGGGCGGCAAGGCGACGATCGGCGGCCGGGCGCTCCACGAGGGCGACGTGATCACGATCGACGGCGGGACCGGAAGGGTCTTCATCGGCGAGGTGCCGCTGGTGCCGCCGCAGATCAACGAGGACTTCGAGACGATCCTCGGCTGGGCGGACGCAGCGCGGAGGCTCAAGGTGCGCGCGAACGCCGACAACCCGGAGGATGCGGCTCGGGCACGCGAGTTCGGCGCGCAGGGGATCGGCCTCTGCCGGACCGAGCACATGTTCTTCGGCGCCGAGCGGTTGCCGGTGGTGCAGGAAATGATCCTCGCCGACAGCGAGCCCGGCCGCCGCGCGGCGCTCGATCGGCTGCTGCCGTTCCAGCAGTCCGACTTCGAAGGCATCTTCGAGGCGATGGCGGGGCTGCCGGTGACGATTCGCCTGCTCGACCCGCCGCTGCACGAGTTCCTGCCCGCTGAAGCCGAGGCGGCGGACGAGCACATGCGCCGCCGGATCCGGGCGCTGCACGAGGCGAACCCGATGCTCGGCACGCGCGGCTGCCGCCTCGGCCTGCAGTACCCCGAGATCTACGAGATGCAGATCCGCGCGATCGCGCGTGCAGCACGCGCCGTCCAGGAGCGCACCGGCGAGGCACCGCTCGTCGAGGTGATGCATCCGCTCGTTGCCTTCCGCGAGGAGCTTTCGCGTCTGCGCGATCTCACAGAGTCCGTGTGGGCCGAGGAGGCGCCCGGCGTCGAGCATCTCGTCGGGACGATGATCGAGGTGCCGCGCGCTGCACTGCGCGCGGACGAGATCGCAGAGGTCGCCGACTTCTTCTCGTTCGGCACGAACGACCTGACGCAGACGACACTTGCGTTCTCGCGCGACGACGCGGAGGGGAAATTCCTCACCGCCTACCTCGAGGACGGCGTGTTGGAGTGCAACCCGTTCGAGGTGATCGACGTCGACGGCGTCGGCGATCTGATGCGCATTGCAGTCGAACGTGGACGCGGTGTGAAGCCGGAGCTCAAGCTCGGCATCTGCGGCGAGCACGGCGGTGAGCCGCGCTCGATCGCCTTCTGCCACGACCTCGGGCTCGACTACGTCAGCTGCTCGCCGTTCCGCGTGCCGCTCGCCCGTCTCGCAGCGGCCCAAGCGGCGCTGAAGGAAGCGGGCTCGGGCGCCTACGTCGCCGCCGGCGGGTAGCTCGAAACTCGCAAACCTGGTTCGGCTGCGCCGAACCAGGTTCGAACCCGGATTCGAACCTGGACTGAACCTGGTTGCCGGCGGAGCCGGGAACCAGGTTCACGAGTTTCTCGGAGATGGACAGGAGGGCGAGACTCGCGCGCCCGCTAGTGGTAGTTCCGAACCTTCAGGTACGCGATGACGACGCTCAATGCGACGACGCCGACCGCCGAGAGGACGCTGTAGAGCGTCGAGCGCTGGAACTGCAGCATGAGGAACATCAGCACCACCCCGGCGATCAGGCCCCCGACGTGGCCGCCGACCGAGATGTAGCTCGAGAAGACGAACGTGATGACCAGGTTCAAGACGATCAGCCCGGCGACCTGGCCTCCGGTCGAGATATGCCGCTTGCGCTCGAGGACGAAGAGCCCGCCGAGGATGCCGAAGATCGCGCCCGACGCGCCGACGGTCGGCACCAGCGGGCTGTACACGAGCGCGCCTGCCGAGCCCGCGATCCCACTCGCGAGATAGAGCAGCAGGAACCGCCAGCGCCCGATCACGTGCTCGAGGATCGATCCGGCGTAGTAGAGCGAGTACATGTTCACGGCGATGTGGAAGAAGCTCACATGCAGGAACATCGAGGTCCCGAGCCGCCACCACTCGCCCTGCGAGACCCCGACGATCGGCCCGAAGGCGGTCCAGCGGCCGATCGCAACGAGTGCGCCGTCCCGGAAGATCGAGCTGTTCGTGAACCGCCCGAGCTCCGCAAACACGACGGCGACGTTGATCGCGATCAGCGAAAGCGTGACGACGTTCGTGCGTCTGCTGCCGGCGCCGGTGACGGCGCGCTGCGCCGGGGTGGTGACCTTCTTGAGCCCCTGCGGCTTGCCGGAGTGCTCGGGGCAGCGCAGCCCGACAGGCGCTGGCGTCATGCACTCGTAACAGATCGGTCGACCGCACTCCGAGCACGACAGACCTGTTTCCCGGTCGGGATGCCGATAGCAGTAGCGTGGCTCGTCCACGCGGCTAGCGTATCGGGGTGCGCATTCACGTCGCGTTTACTCCCGAAGAAGAAGCTGCTGCTCGCGTCGGGATCGTCGTCGACGTGATTCGGGCGACGTCGTCGATCGCCCAGGCGCTCGCGTCCGGCTACGAGCGCGTGCTCTGCTGCGCCGAGATCGCCGAGGCACAGGCGCTTCGCTCCGAGCTCGGTGACGAAGCAGTCGTCGGCGGCGAGCGGAACGCTGTCGTCGTCGAGGGGTTCGACGTGGGCGCATCGCCGCGTGAGTTCGCGCACGAGCCGAGGGCGCGAACGTTGATTCTGACGACGACGAACGGCACGCGTGCGATCCTCACCGCGGCTTCCCGGTGCGAGGTCGTGCTGCTCGGCTCGCTGCTCAACCTGTCGGAGCTCGTGCGCGTTGTCCGCGCCGAGGGAGGCGATGTCGCGATCCTGTGCTCCGGGTTCAAAGGCGCGTTTGCTCTGGACGACGCCTACTGCGCGGGCCGGATCGTGGCCGCGCTCGGCGGTGAGCGCAGCGACGCGGCGATCGCCGCCGAGGTGATCGCGCAGGCGTGGCCGGACCCGCTGGCGGGATTGAACGCGCGCACGTACGGGCCGCCCGGCCTCGAGGCCGACATCGAGTTCTGCGCGCAGGTCGACCTGCTCGACGCCGTCCCGCGCTTCTCACGCATGGTCGGGACCGCAGCGGAGATCGTGGCGTGAAGCGCGTTGATCTCCGCGCTAAGGAGATCGACCACTTCGGCTCGCATGGCTTCACGCACATGCGTGTTGCGCGCACGGCAGACCTGCAGGTGTCCGTCGCGCAGCTGGACGGCGTGATCGGCGGCCACGAGGCCGCAGCTCGGCAGTTCCTGATCGTCGCGGCCGGCCACGTGACGTGCTCCACGACGGAGGAGAGCGCCGAGCTTCGAGTGGGCGAGGGTGTCGAGTGGCAGGAAGGCGAGTGGCACGAGACGCGTTCTCATGAACCGTCGGTTCTCATACTCGTGGAGGGGGCATTCGAATGACCGAAGCCGTGAAGCTGTTCGGCGCAGAGCATGTTCGGCGCTACCGGGAGACGGGCGGAGAGGTCGGCCACATCTGGAAGGAAGGATCGACGATCCTCCTGCTGACGACGACGGGTCGCACGAGCGGCAAGTCACGGACGACGCCTCTGATCTATGCCGAGGACGGTGACCGGTATGTGATCGTCGCGTCGCAGGGCGGCGCGCCGGAGCATCCAGGCTGGTATCTGAACCTCTCGAAGACACCAGAAGTCGAATTGCAGGTTCTCGACGAGGTCTTCCCGGCTCGTGCCTCGACGGCCGAGGGCGGGGAGCGGGAGCGCCTGTGGGCCAAGGCGAACGAGGTCTGGCCCCACTACGCCGAGTATCAGGCGCGGACCGACCGCACGATCCCGGTCGTCGTGCTCGAGCGTGTCGAGCCCTCCTAAACGGCGCGTCCGGCCAGCGTCCCGGCGTAGACCGCGAAGATCCCCAGCGTGACGCTGCCGGCGAGGTAGAGCAGCGCGACGGAGACGTCGCGCGACTCGAAGAGGCCGAGACCGTCCTGCGCGAAGGTCGAGAACGTCGTGTAGCCGCCGATCACGCCGAGGACGAGCCCGACGCGCAGCCAGGCCGGGAGGTGATGACGGTCGACGAGCGACTCGCTGATCACGCCGATCAGGAAGCAGCCGGTCAGGTTGACCGTGAACGTCGCCCACGGGAAGACCGAGAACGTGTGCTGCTCGATCGCACGATCGAGCAGGTAGCGGGCCGAGGCTCCGAGCGCGCCGCCGAGGGCGACGCCGACGATCACGGGCATTGGGGTGGCTCCTTTCGGTTCGTAGGAGCCATCAGCCGTTGGTTCGGCGGTCGAGGGCGAGCCCCATCGCCCGGGATCGTCGAAAAGGATAGTCGCCGGCTCACCCGGCTTGACAGGGGAACGTGTGTTCGTGTAGAACATACGTTCCCGTGATCGCCGCAATCGTCATCCCGGCCTTCGATCTACGGGCAGCGCTGCGCCTGCGCCCACGGCTGCAGGCCCGGCCGGCGGCGCTCGCGCCGCTGCCTGCGACCGAGCCCCTGATCGGCTCGGTCACCGGGCCGGCGGAGGCGCAAGGGGTCCGGCCGGGGATGCGCCTCGGAGAGGCGCTCGCGACCTGTCCGGAGCTCGAGCTCGTCGAGCAGGACCCGGCGGCCGCCGAGCAGGCGTGGGAGGAGATCCTGCGGCGGCTCGAGGACGCCGGGTTCGCGGTCGAGTCGGCCGATCCAGGCACGGTCTTCTTCGACTCGAAGGGCGTCGAGCGGCTCTACGGCGGGCTCGAGCCGGCGCTCAAGCGGGCACTTGCCGCCGTCGGCTCGACGTGGGATCCCCGCGCGGGCGCTGCTGAGCGGCGGTTCGCGGCGCTCGCCGCTGCGAACGTCGCGCGCCCGGGGCAGGCGCTGATCGTCTCCGACGACCGCACGCGCTCGTTCCTCGCGCCGCTGCCGCTGCAGCTGCTGCCGCTCGAGCGGCGGCGCTACGAGGAGCTCGAAGAACTGGGTGTTCGCACGATCGGACAGCTTGCCGGGCTGCCGGGCGGCGCCGTGTCCGAACGGTTGGGGCCGGACGGACGGCGCGCCTGGAGCCTGGCGAGAGGTGAGCAGGACGGGAGGGTCAAGCCGAGGAAGCCGGCGACGGCCATCCACGAGACGCTCGAGTTCCCGGAAGCGGTCGGCAACGAGCTGACGCTCCGGCGAGGGCTCGGGGTGCTGCTCGATCGCCTGCTCGCACGCCCGGAGCGCGCGGGGCGGCCGCCGAGGAAGGTCGCGGTCTGGGCGCGGCTGGTCGGCGGCGCCTCGTGGCGCCGGACGGTGACGCTGCGCGAGCCGACGGCCGACCCGGCCCGGCTGCGGGCAGCGCTCTCGCCGAAGCTTGCGGAGCTGCCGGCCCCGGCGCTCAAACTCCGGCTCGAGGTGATGGAGCTCGCCGAGCACACGGGCGAGCAGCTCGAGCTCGTAGCGGCAGAGGGCGAAGTGATGCAAGGCCGGCTCCGCGAAGGCCTGCGCCAAGTGCGTGCGGCCGTCGGAGCGGGCGGAGTCTCAACGGTTGTGGAGGTTGCTCCGTGGTCGCGTATACCCGAAGCGCGCGCACTGCTCGTTCCGCGCGACGACTGAACGCCCCCCGTCCGGCGCTCGTCGAGAACCACGCGGACGGGACACCGCACCGCGTCAACCGGCAGGACGTCGCCGTCCTGCGCGAGGAATGGCGCGTCGTCGACCGCTGGTGGACAGAAGACCCCGTGCACCGCCGCTACTTCGACCTCGTGCTCGAAACAGGGGAGAACGCCGTCGTCTACCACGACGCCGACGCCGGAACGTGGTTCACCCAGCGGGCCTAGATGCTCATGGCGCGCAGCTCGCGCTCGAAGCCGCCGGGCGCGTGAATGTTCAGGAACCGGCAGGTGCCGGAGTCACGTTTCGTGAACCCGTGCTCGACCCCGGGTGCTGCAGCCATGAACGAGCCGGGCGTTGCCCGCGTCCACGTGCCGTCGATGTACACGTCGAGCTCCCCCTCCAGGATGTAGAAGGAATCCGTCTCGTCCGCGTGGGTGTGCGGCTCCGGGCCGTCGAACGGCCCTTCGATCGTGAACTCGAAGACGGCCAGGTGCGGCAGCGCCGCCTTCACGATCGAGACGCGGCTCCCCGACGCGTTGCGCAAGAGCTCGCCCTCACCGGGGCCGCTGAGGATCCCATCCTGCATGTGGCGATTCTATGAGCTTCACCTCACGGGACGCATTCCCCGCGCGAGGCGGCGTCGGCGACGAACGACCGGTACCAGGTACCCGACGGGTACCTGGTACCTGCTCTGGCATCGCGCCCTACGTCGAGCTGCACGCGCACTCGGCCTACTCGTTCCTCGACGGCGCGTCGCTGCCGGAGGAGCTCGCTGCGCGCGCCGCCGAGCTCGGCTACGACACGCTCGCGCTCACCGACCACGACGGCGTCTACGGGTCGCTCGAGTTCGCACACGCCGCGAAGCATCTGGGCGTTCGGCCGATCACCGGTGCCGAAGTGACCCTCGAGGACGGCGTTCACATCACGCTGCTCTGTGAGACACGACAGGGCTACGCGAACCTGTGTCGCATCCTCACCGACGTGCACGCGGGCACGCGTGAGCCGGGAAGAGAGCGCGACCTGCTGCCGGCCGGGACGACGATCGGCTTCGTCGAACGCCATACAGAGGGACTCGTCGCGCTGTCCGGCTGCGCCCGGAGCGGCCTCGCAGTTGTCGACGCGAAGGCGGCCGAGCGGCTGGCACGCGCGTTCTCCGGAGCATTCTTCGTCGAGCTGCAGCGCCCCTACGAGCGTGGAGACACGAGACGGAATGCGCGGCTCGCCGAGCTCGCCGAGCATCTCGGGGTGCCTGCCGTCGCGACCGGCGACGTGCATGCGCACAGTCCGGCGCGAGCGCGCCTCCAGGACGCACTTGTTGCGATCAAGCACCGCACGTCGCTCGACGGCTGCGAGCGCGAGCGGCGCGGCAACCACGAAGCGGTGCTGCACGAGCCGCAGGCGATGCTCGACCGCCTGCCTGCGGCTGCGGCTCGACGCACGCGCGAGCTCGCCGACCGCTGCGAGTTCGATCTGACCCAGGAGCTGGGCTATCGCTATCCCGACTTCTCCGCAGGAGCCGACCCTGCCGATCGGCAGCTCGGGAGGATTTGCCAGTCGACATTCGCCGAGCGCTACCGATCGGCTAGCGCAGCCGTTCGCGCGCGAGCGCGGGAGCGGCTGCGAGACGAGCTCGCACTCATCGCGCGGCTCGGGCTTTCGGGGTTCTTCCTGCTCCATTGGGAGGTGCTCGAGCTCGCGCGCGAGTGCGCGCTCGAGGTGCGGGGGCCGGGCAGCCCTCGCCATGCGCTGCCGCCGGGCCGCGGCCGTGGCTCCAGCGTCGGCTCGATCGTGTGCTACCTGACCGGCCTCTCGCACGTCGATCCCGTTGCAGCAGGCCTGTCGCTCGGCCGCTTCATCAACGACGAAATGGTCGCTGTGCCCGATATCGACCTCGACTTCCCGCGCGACATCCGCGAGAAGCTGATCGTGCGTGTCACCGAACGCTACGGACGCGAGCACGCAGCGCTCGTTGCGACGTTCGCGAGCTATCGCAGCCGCGGAGCGATTCGCGATGTCGGCAAGGCGCTCGGGCTGCCGTTCGCCGAGCTGGAGCGGCTCGCACGCGTCACCGACGGCTGGGACGCGACGCGCGTCGGAGACGAGCTCGACGGTGTGCCCGGCACGCACTCCGGCCCGCGCTGGGCGGCGTTCCGTGAGCTGACGAAGGAGATCGCCGGCCTGCCGCGCCACATCAGCCAGCACCCGGGCGGCATGGTCATCTCGACCCGGCCGCTGATCGACCTCGTGCCGGTGCAGCCCGCCGCGATGGCAGGGCGGCAGATCTGCCAGTGGGACAAGGACAGCTGCGGCGACGCCGGGTTCCTGAAGATCGACCTCCTCGGCCTCGGCATGCTCTCGGCGGTCGAGGATGCGATCGACCGCATTGCCCGGCTGCGCGGCGAGACGATCGACCTGTCACGGGTGCCGCTCGACGATCCCGGCGTCTACGAGGAGATCCAGCGGGCGGACACCGTCGGGGTCTTCCAGATCGAGAGCCGCGCGCAGATGCAGAGCCTGCTGCAGACGCGGCCGGAGAACCTCGAGGACCTGACCGTGCAGGTCGCGCTCGTCCGTCCCGGGCCGATCCAGGGAAAAGCGGTGCATCCGTACGTGAAGCATCGGCATGCCAAGCGCGCCGATCCCAGCTTCGAGCCGCCGGTCTTGCACGAGTCGCTGCGCGAGGCCCTGCGCGACACGCTCGGCGTCGTCGTGTTCCAGGACCAGGTGCTCGACGTCGCGATGGCGGCCGCCGGCTTCTCGATCGGCGAGGCCGAGGGGCTGCGCCGTGCGATGAGCCGCAAGCGAAGCCTGGAAGCGATCGAAGCATGGCGTCCCCGCTTCGTCGCGGGTGCGCAAGGGAAGGGCATCGACGACGAGACCGCGCACGCGATCTACGACAGGCTCGTGGGCTTCGCGGGCTTCGGTTTCCCGAAATCGCATGCGTCCGCTTTCGGCCTGCTCGCCTACCAGTCGGCCTGGCTGAGGCGGTACTACCCGTCCGAGTTCCTGTGCGCGCTGATGAACGCGCAGCCGATGGGCTTCTACCCGCCGTCGTCGCTCGTGCGCGACGCACAGCGGCGTGGGGTGGAGGTGCGCCCGCCGCACATCAACCGGTCGGAGGCCGAGTGCGACATCGAGGATGAAGGAGCGGTGCGAGTCGGTCTCGCCTACGTGCAGTCGGTGGGGGAGGCGGAAGCTCGGTCGGTGGCCGCACAGCAGCCGTATCGCGATCTCGGCGATCTCGCGCGCCGGGCGTCGGTGAAGCAGGACGTGCTCGAAGCGCTCGTCTCGGCAGGCGCGTGCGACGACTGGGGGCCGCGGCGCGAACTGCTCTGGCGTCTGGGCGTCACGTCTCGCGGCGAGACGGTCTTGGGCGGCAACCGCCAGCTCGCGCTGCCGCTCGAGCCGACCGCCGAGATCCCGGAGCTGCCGGAGCAAACACCGTGGGAGCGGATGCTCGCCGACTACAAGCACACGTCGCTGTCGGTCGGCGTGCATCCGCTGCAGCTGCTGCGCCCGCACCTGCCGGCAGGAGTCGCGACGAGCGCCGATCTGTCGGACACGCCGAACGGCGCGCGGATCCAGGTGGCCGGGATGGCGATCGCCCGCCAGCGTCCGGCGACCGCCAACGGGATCGTCTTCATGCTCCTCGAGGACGAGCACGGCCAGGCGAACCTGATCATCCCGCCGAAGGTCTACGAGGAGCACCGCGCGATCATCCGAGGAGAGCCGTTGATCCTCGCGCGGGGCAAGCTCGAACGCCACGACCGCAACGTCAATCTGCTCGTCACGGAGGTGGTGTCGCTCGGACCGCTCGCCCGCAGGGCCGCGAGCGAGGCGGAGATCACGCGCGCCCTCCCGCGCGCACACCATTTCGGTCACCGCTAGCTCAGCCGGGGCGGTGCCGGCCGGTGCGCTGGTCGATCGGGCTCGTGTGGTGCGAGAGGTTGTAGGCCGAGTTGACGAGCCCGACGTGCGTGAATGCCTGCGGGAAGTTCCCGAGCAGCCGTCTCGCCGTCGGGTCGTACTCCTCCGAGAGCAGGCCGAGATCGTTGCGAATCGAGAGCAGCCGGTCGAACAGCGCCCTGGCCTCGTCGTCCCGCTCGGCCATCAGGAGCGCGTCGACGAGCCAGAACGAGCACGGTAGGAACACGCCTTCCCTGCCGGGCAGGCCGTCGACGTCGTTGTGCATCCTCGAGCGATAGCGCTCGACGAAGCCGTCGCGGGTCAGGTCCCGCTGGATCGCGTCGATCGTGCCGAGCACCCGCGGATCGTCGCCCGGCAGGAAACCGACGAGTGGGATCAGGAGCGTCGAGGCGTCGAGCTCGTCGGAGCCGTACGTCTGGACGAACGAGTTGAGCCCGGCGTTGAACGCCTCGCGGCAGACCTCCCGGTGCACCTCGTCACGCAGCCGGCGCCAGCGGTCGACCGGCCCCGGCAGGTCGAAGCGCTCGACGGATTCGACGGCTCGCTCGAATGCCACCCAGGCGAGCACCTTCGAGTGCGTGAAGTGGCGACGAGGCCCCCGGACTTCCCAGATCCCCTCGTCGGGCTGCTCCCACGCCCCCTCGAGGAAGTCCATGACGTTGCGCTGCAGGGACCAGGCGTGGTCATGGGCGGGCAAGCCGTCGCTGCGTGCCTGGTGGAGCACGTCCATCACCTCGCCGTACACGTCGAGCTGAAACTGCTCGTGGGCGGCGTTCCCGACCCGAACCGGCGCCGACCCTGCGTACCCCGGCAGCCACGCGACCTCCTGTTCGGTCACGCGCCGCTCGCCCGCCACCCCGTAGAGGATCTGCGCGTTCGCAGGGTCGCCCGCGACAGCCCGCAGGAGCCAGTTGCGCCAGGCACGTGCCTCGTCAAGGAACCCGGCGTTCATCAGCGCGAAGAGCGTGAAGGTCGCGTCGCGGAGCCAGGTGAAGCGATAGTCCCAGTTGCGCACACCGCCGATCTGCTCGGGCAGCGAGGTGGTCGGCGCGGCGACGATCCCGCCCGTCGGCTCATACGTGAGCGCCTTCAGAACGGCGAGCGAGACGTGCACCGCCTCGGCGTATTCGCCGCCGTAGGTGCAGCCCTCGAACCACCTCAGCCAGTACGCCTCGGTGTCGCGGAGCGCCTGCTCGGCGTCGACGGACTGCGGTGCGTGGTGGTGGGAGGAGAACCACGTGAGGACGAACGGCACCCGTTCGCCCGCGTGCACGGCGAACGTCGCCTGGTGGGTCATGCCGCTCGGCTCGAGGTCGACGGGCGTTCGCAGCGCCAGCGCATCCGGGCCGCCGATCGCGAGCAGCGTGGTGTCGTCGAGCCGGCGCACCCACGGGACGACCGAGCCGTAGTCGAACCGGATCACCAGCTCGGTCATCATCTCGACCGTGCCCTCCACGCCCTCGACGATCCGCACGATGTCGGGGGCGCGTCCCCGCGGCGGCATGAAGTCGATCACGCGCACTCGGCCTGTCGACGTCTGCCACTCGCTCTCGAGGATCAGGGTGTCCGGCCGGTACCGGCGGGCCGTCGCCGGGCCGCCGCCGGACGGCGAGATGCTCCAGTGGCCGTGGTCGTGCGTGCCGAGCAGCGCGCCGAAGCACGACCCGGAGTCGAAGCGCGGAAAGCACAGCCAGTCGATCGAGCCTTCCCGGCCGACCAGCGCTGCGGTCTGCAGGTCGCCGAGGAGCGCGTAGTCCTCGATCCGCTCGGCCATCAGCGGTTCTCGATCTCCAGCGCAAACGGACGGAGCCGGCGCTCGACGGCCTTGTTGAACTCGCGCAGGTAGCCGTCGGGGTCGTCGAGCGAGCGGGCGTAGTGATCGCGCATGTCGGCGAGGATCTCGGTCCCGGTCTCGACGGCGTCGAGGTAGTCGCCGTAGAGCTCCTCTGCCGCGTCGCGGTCGGCGGTGTTGTACGCGTCGAGACGGGCGTCCGCTTCGTCGATCACGTCGCGGTGATCGCGCTCGAAGAGGTCGAGCTGCGCGTCGATCACCTGCGTGTAGCGGGCGCGCCGGAACATCAGGCGAGTTCCCGATAGAGCGCCAGATGCTGCGCGGCCGCTGCGTCCCACGTCAGCTCCGAGCGGGCGCGCTCTGCTCCGGCGCGAGCGGCCGCGAGCGCCTCCGGGTCGGAGAGCAGCTCGTCGACGGCCGCGGTGAACGCGTCGAGATCGCCGGCCGGAACGACGCGGCCCGCGCCGTAGGCGCGCACCGGCTCGCCGAGGCCGCCCACGTCGTAGACCACCGCCGGCACGCCGGCGCCGAGGGCCTGGAGGAGCGCACCCGACTGGTCGAGCTCGGCGCGATACGGAAAGACCGCGACGGTCGACTGCGAGAGGGCTCGATCGAGCTCGGTGGTGGAGAGGAAGCCGAGGCGCCATTCGACACGCTCGGCCCCGCGGAGGTCGTCGAGCGGCATCGCCGGGTCACCTGCGACGAGCAGGCGCACGTGGGCGAGACGCCGTGTCGCCTCGATCGCGTCGGCCAGCCCCTTGTACGGCCTGATCATGCCGAGCGCGAGGAGCGTCGCGCCGTCGTCTGCGCGCGAGGCTGCACTCGGGTACACGGGATGTGGAATCACGCGCGCGTCGACGCCAAGCTCGGCCAGCGTCTCGCGGCCGCGCTCGGAGTGGACGACCACCCGGTCGAACTGCGCGAGCAGCCGTCGCCACAGGTCGGTGCGCGAGGCGGTGCGCCGAGGGAGGAGGTCGTGCGCAGTGAAGACGGACGGGGAGCGGAGGCGCAGGTGGACGTCTGCTTGCGGCAGCGCGAGCCATTGGAGGTGGAGGACATCAACGCGAGCGAGCGACAGCGAGCGTAGGACGTCGAGGTGCTCGACCGCTTTCAGCGGAAGGCGCAGGCGCGACCGCTGGAACACCCGAGACGAGACCGGGTACCACCGCACGGTGCGCCGATAACCGTCGGCGGCCGGAGCCTCGCCGAAGCGGAACCGTGAGGTCTGGAGCTCGACGTCGACACCCGCACGCGCGAGCGCGGCGGCGAGCTCGTGGTCGTACCAGGGCGTGAACGCGGGCGGATCGGCGAGGAGTACGCGCACCTGAAGTAGCTTAGGCGCGTGCTCGTCCGGAGCTGGAACCTCTTTCACGGCAGCACCGTCCCGCCACAGCGGGCCGGCTTCCTCGGCGAGATGATCCACCTCGCGACGGCGGACGACCCGGATGTGCTCTGCGTGCAGGAGGTGCCGGCGTGGGCCCTCGGCCTGTTCACCGCCGGGGACGTCGCGGCCCGTCCGCGGGTGGGGCCGGTCCCGATCGGCGCGCGGCTCGGGCACCGCCTGACGAAGCCCAACCAGGGTCTCTTTCGCTCGGCGTTCTCGGGCCAGGGGAACGCGATGATCGTCGGTCAGGCGCTGCGCGTCCTGTCTCACTCCGTCCTGACGCTGAACCCCCGCCGTTTTCGCGACTCTCGCTCCCGGCAGCTCGGTCTGGGCGTGCGTGCGCGACTCGTCTGGGCGAAGGAGCGGCGGATCGCGCAGGCGCTCCGTCTCGTCGATTCCGGCGGCCGCACGTTCCTCGTCGCGAACCTGCACTGCACGAGCTACGCCCGCGACCAGAGGATCGCCGAGGCCGAGCTGCTGCGTGCCGCCTGGTTTGCCGTCTCCGAAGCGCAGCCGGAGGACGTCGTCGTGCTCGCGGGCGACTTCAACGTCAGACCGGCGGAGTCGAGCACGCTGCGCGAGCTCTCGGGCGAGGAGTGGGGGTTCTCTCCGTCCGGCCCGGGCATCGATCACATCCTCGTTCGCGGTGCGACCGCCACGCCGCTTCGCTCCTGGCCGGCCGAGCGGCGCGTGCACGAGGATCGCCTCCTGTCGGACCATGCACCCGTCGAGCTCGAGATCACATGAGCTGGCCGGAGGAGCGCGCCAGGTTTCCGGTGCTCGGGCGGTTCGCGTACCTGAACGCGGGAACGTTCGGGCCGCTCGCGACGACGACGCTCGACGCGATGGCGGAGCTGCGCGCGTGGGAGGGGGAGCATGGGCGCGGCGGTAAGCCGTACTTCGACGCGATGCTCGAGCGGCGCGAGCGTGTCCGCGAGTTGTTCGCGCGGCGCATCCGGGTCCAGGCCGGCAACGTCGCGCTGACGGACTCGACGACGCAAGGAGTGCACATCGTCGTCAGCGGCCTCGCACTCGGCGAGGATGACGAGGTCGTGACGACCGACGCCGAGCACTTCGGCCTCACGGGACCGCTGCTCGGAGCGGGAGCAAGGCTCCGCATCGCCAAGGTGCGCGACGCTGTGGCAGCCGACGTCTTCGAGCTGATCCGCGAGCAGGTGACGCCGCGCACGCGCCTGATCGCCACCTCGGCGGTCTCCTGGGTCGACGGCACCGTCTTCCCGTGGCGCGAGTTGCGAGAGGCAACGAGCATCCCGGTCCTCGTCGACGGTGCGCAATCGGCCGGTGCGCTCGACGTCGATGCGACCGCTGCCGACTTCTACACGATCAGCGCCCAGAAGTGGCTCTGCGGCCCGGACGCGACCGGGGCGCTCTACGTGCGCGACCCCGACTCCCTGCAGCCGCGGCTGGTCGCCTATCCGAGCGCCGAGACGTACGACATCGCCCAGGGGACCTGGGAGCCGAAAGCCGGGGCTCGCCGCTTCGACACGACGTTCACGCCGGCCGCTGCGCTGCTCGGCCTCGAGACGGCGCTGGCGGTCGAGCCCGAGGGCCGCTTCGAGCGTGCCCGTGACCTGACCGAGCGCTGCCGCCTCGCGCTGCTCGAGCGCGGCCACGAAGTCGTCTCCGAGCCCGGTCAGGGGACGCTCGTCTCGTTCCGGGTCGAGGGCGACACGACCGAGACGGTCGCGGCGCTGTACGAGCGCGGCGTGATCGTGCGCGAGTTGCCTGGAACGGGGCTGTTGCGAGCGTCTGTCGGCTGGTGGAACGACGACGGCGACGTCGCGCGACTCGTCGACGGGCTCGCGCAGCTCTAGGAGGGGAGCCCGAGCTCGCCGGCGATCGGCTGCAGGGCCGCAACGACGTTGGTGATGTGCTCGTCGAGCTCGAGCCCGAGCAGCTCGGCGCCCTCGTAGACGTCGTCGCGCGACACGCCGGCCGCGAATGACGGCTGCTTCAGCTTCTTCCGCACCGACTTCGGCTCGAGCCCCTCGAGCCCGGTGGGGCGCACGAGCCCGCACGCATGGATGAAGCCCGAGAGCTCGTCGCACGCGAACAGCGTCTTCTTGAGCGGCGTGTCCCGAGGGAGGTTGAGGTGATTCGCGTGAGACAGCACCGTCTCGACCACCACCTCCGGGTAGCCCTCCTCGCGAAGGATCGGCGCCCCGTCCTGGGGGTGCTTGTCGAGCGTGGGGTGGATCTCGTAGTCGAAGTCGTGCAGCAGCGCAGCCACCCGCCAGAGCTCCTCGTCCTCGCCGAACCGGACGGCATAGGAGGCGGTTGAGGCCTCGACGGCCAGGGCGTGGCGCAGGAGAGCCTCGCTCTTCGTATAACGGGTGAGCGTGTCCCAGGCTTGTTCGCGAGTCGGGTTCACGGTCGGGCTAGCATAGTGCGCGCGTTGTCGTCGACAGTCGTCACACCAGTGGCCGAATCGTTCGTCATCGAGGGGGGCCACCCGATCTCGGGTCGGGTGCGCGCGTCCGGAAACAAGAACGGCGCGCTTCCGATTCTCGCGTCCTGCCTCCTCACGGACGAGCCGGTGCTGCTGTCGAACGTCCCGCGCATCCGCGACGTCGACACGATGCTCGACCTCCTCTCGAGCGTCGGGGCCGACGCCGAGTGGACGGGCCAGAACGAGATTCGCGTCCACGCGCAGAACATCACGGACGAGGTCGACGGACGGCTCGCGAGCCGCATCCGGGCGTCGTTCCTGCTCGCCGGCCCGTTGCTCGCCCGGCTCGGGCGCGCGAGCGTTCCTCCGCCGGGGGGCGACGTGATCGGCCGCCGCAGGCTCGATCCGCACATCCACGCGTTTGCGGAGCTCGGAGCGAAGTTCGAGTTCCCGGGACGCTACGAGCTGAGCGGCCGGCTGAGCGGCGCGCACATCCATCTGGACGAAGCGTCGGTGATGGCGACCGAGAACGCGGTGATGGCCGCGTCGATCACGCCGGGCCAGACGATGATCTCGAACGCCGCCTGCGAGCCGCACGTACAGGACCTGTGCCGCTTCCTCGTCGAGCTCGGCGCGCACATCAGCGGTGTCGGCTCGAACGTGCTCCACATCACGGGCGTCGAGCGCCTGTCCGGCGGCTCGTACGCGATCGGACCGGAGCACGTGGAGGTCGGCAGCTTCATCGGCATGGCCGCGGTCACCGGCGGCGATCTCAGGATCGACGGGATCGTGCCCGACGACCTTTGGCCCGTCCTGCCGGTACTGCATCGGCTCGGCGTCGAGGTCGAGCTCGGGGACGACTGGGTGCGCGTGCCGCCCTACCAGACGCTCGAGATCAGAGATGACCTCGGCGGCGCGATCCCGAAAGTCGAAGACGGGCCGTGGCCGGCATTCCCGGCAGATCTGACCTCGATCGCGGTGGTCGTTGCGACGCAGTCCCAGGGCACGGTGCTGGTGTTCGAGAAGATGTTCGAGAGCCGGCTGTTCTTCGTCGACAAGCTCGTGTCGATGGGGGCGCGCATCATCCTCTGCGACCCGCACCGCGTCGTCGTGACCGGCGCGGCGCCGCTCTATGGGCAGCGAATGTCGAGCCCCGACATCCGTGCCGGGATGGCGATGGTGATCGCCGCACTGTGCGCCGAGGGAACCTCGACGATCGGCGACGCCTACCAGATCGACAAGGGGTACGAGCGCATCGAGGACCGGCTTCGTGCCCTCGGCGCCCAGATCGAACGCGTCGAGGGGTAGACCCCCACACACCCGAACCTGGTTCGGCGCAGCCGAACCAGGTTCGCGAGTTTCGAGGCTCGACCACCACTCGGGACTCTGGTTCGGCTCCGCCGAATCAGAGTCCACCAGCCGCCGCCAAGGTTGACGCCATGGACCACGTCGCTACCGTGACACGCTCAGCGAAGGGAGACGCCGGTGGAGAAGCAGACCGATCTTGGTCATGAGGTCAGCTCGCTTGCCCTCGTGGACACGCACGAGCATCTCCTTCCCGAGGATCAGTGGGCGGGCGACAACGCGCGGCTGATCGAGGAAATGCGAGAGGCCGGCGAGCCGGGGTGGGGCGACGCCGGTCCCGACATCCTCCAGGATCTCTTCCTGAACTACGTGCCGAGTGATCTCGAGGTTGCCGGCGCCACGCAGGAGGCGATTCAGCGTCTCTTCGATCCGGCTGCCGGCGACATCGAGTTCCGCTTTGCCGGGATCCGTGACGCGTGGGAGGCAACGCAACACACGGGCTACGGTGAGGCGGTTCGGCTGATCGCCGGCGAGGTGTACGGCCTCGACTCGCTCACAGCGGACGGCCTCGAGGTCGCGCAACGGAAGCTGGAGGACCTGCGACGCCCGGGCGAACGGCTCCGACTGCTCAGCGAGGTCGCGGGTCTCGATCACGTCCAGATCGACGACTTCCAGTGGGCGTGCAGGCCCGACGAGTCCGGTCCGGACTTCTTCCTCTACGACCTTTCCCGCTTCCCCCCTCGGGGGCCCCCTCTCCCTCCCCCTCCTACCCTCTGGGAGGACGATCGATCGCGTCCCGCGCTGGGTCGTCCTGGGGGGGGTCCCCCTTCCCTGCTGGTGCTGGGCGCGTGGGTCGAGCTTGCGATAGCACAACCTGCCTTTCAAGCTCCACACCGGTCACCACGCCGGCACCGGGAACATGCCGATCGACTGGGTCAGGGCCGGCAATCTCTGCCCGTTGCTCGCCCGCTACCCCGAGGCGCGGTTCGTGCTGATGCACACCGCGTATCCGTACAGTGACGAGCTCGTATCGATCGCCAAGCACTACCCGAACGTCTGGGTGGATCTCTGCTGGGCGTGGTCGATCGACCCCTACAGCTCGACCGACTTCGTGCGCCGCTTCCTGCATGCCGTCCCGAGCAACAAGCTGTTCGGGTTCGGCGGCGACACCTTCTGGCCGACATCCGCTGTCGCGTATGCCATCCAGGCGCGGCGCGGCCTACGGCGCGCTCTCGAAGCCGAGATCGCCGCGGGCGATCTGACCGAGCAGGAAGCCATCAACCTCGCTCGGCGGTTGATGCACGACAACCAGTACGCGTGCTTCGACATCGAGGGCACCCGCTCGGCCATCCGAGCTCTCGCGGCGGCACCGAGCGAGTTGAGATAGTCGGTGGTGGACGCCGATCAAGACGAAGGAGGATCACATGCACGCGCGCGTCACGCATCTCAGCGGGTCGTCGGCCAACGCCGATGCCGGGATCGCCGACTTTCGGGCAAATGTCGTGCCATTCGCGCGTGAACACGGGAAGGGCGCGATCCTGCTCGTTCACCGGGAGAGCGGGGAGGCGCTTTCGATCACGCTCTGGGAGGACGAAGCAGCGTTGCGCGCGAGCGAAGAGCAGGCGAACGCGCTGCGGGCGGAGGCGGCCGATCAGATGGGCGCCGTCGACGAGCCGGTCGTCCACCGCTACGAGGTCGCGGTGTTCGAGACCTAGCTTCGCTCTTTCGTCAGGGATGGCCGTCGAAGCGCCCTGAGAACGCGCCGTCGTCGCCCACCCTGGGGCCGTCGTCGAGACTCGTCGGTCGGGCCGGGTCGAAGACGTTCAGCCTCGCCAGCAAGGCTCGAACGCGCCAGTGTCGTTCGATGAAACGATGAATGCGGCGACGCATGGCGATCACGATACAACTGAGTCTCGTCAACGGATGAAGCGACTCTTCCGAACGGCTGCGCCGTACTACGCGCGTTACCGGCCGGCGTACCCGCCGGAGCTGATCGCGCTGCTTGCCGAGTCGACCGGCGTCGACCGGTCGGCGCGGGTTCTCGATCTCGGCTGCGGGCCGGGGTCGCTGGCGATCCCGCTGGCCGACTATGCGAGCGAGGTGGTGGCCGTCGACGCAGAGCCCGAGATGATCGCGGAGCTGCGCAGCGCGGCTCCCGCGAACGTGACCGCCGTGGAGGCTCGCGCTGAGGAGGTCGATGAGAGTTGGGGCCTCTTTCGGCTGGCGACCGCAGGTCGGGCGTTTCACTGGTTCGACGCGCCGCTCGTGCTCGGACGGCTCGCGGCGATCACACCGGCTGTTGCACTGATCGGCGATGACAGCCGCGATTCGGAGGCGCAGACCCTCGTGCACCGGATCGCCGCCGAGCTGATCGAGGCGCCGCCGATCGAGTATCCGAACCTCCGCTACGCGGACATGCTTGCTGCGAGCCCATTCTCGGAGGTCGAGACGATCTCGGTCGAGGTCGAACGGACGTGGACACCCGAGGAGCTGATCGGGATGGCCTACTCGACCTCGTCGTCTTCGCGCGAGCGACTCGGGGAGAACGCGCCCGAGTTCGAAGAGCGGGCCCGACGAGAGCTCGAGCCGTACTACCGCGAGCGCACTGCCGTCGATGCGGTCATCGGACGGCGACCGCCCGCACCGCGCCTAGATGTAGTTCCTAGGCACGTTGGTTCATCCGGGTCTCCTTGGAGGCTGAGAGCTGCCAAGCACCTCAGTCCAAGGAGGACACCGGATGAAGCTTCACCGTAACGCGGCTCTCAGTTGGAACGGGCGGCGCCAGTTGGCGGTCAGGGTGGTCGAGCAGGGCTCGACGGTCGCGGCCGCCGCAGAGGCTTTCGGGGTCAGCGTGCGCTGTGCGCGGAAGTGGGTCGGGAGATACAAAGCGGCCGGCGAAGCCGGCCTCGTCGATCGCTCTTCGGCGCCGCTGCGGGTTGCCAACCGCACCGCTGCCGAGCGGGAGGCGGTGATCGTCGCGCTGCGGCAGCTGCGGATGACAGCCGCCGAGATCGCTGAGACACTCGCGATGCCGCTGTCGACGGTGTCGGTGGTGTTGAAACGAAACGGGGTCGGTCGGCTCGGCCGGATCGGGCTCGAGCAGCCGGTGCGTTATGAGCGGCAACGGCCCGGGGAGCTCGTCCACATCGACGTGAAGAAGCTCGGCCGGATCGAGGGTGGCGCCGGAAAACGCGTCGGCGGACGGACGCCGGGCCGCTACCGGCCACGCAGCCTCGATGCGGCCGGCAAGGCGCGCGGGACGACTGGTTGGGAGTACGTCCACGTCGCCGTCGACGACCACTCACGCCTCGCCTATGCCGAGGTCCTGCCCGACGAGAAAGCGGCAACCGCGATCGCCTTCCTCCGCCGCGCTGTCGCCTACTACGCCCGTCACGGCATCACCGTCGAGCGCGTCCTCACCGACAACGGCTCCGCCTACGTCTCAGCCGTCCACGCGATTTGCTGCCGCACGCTCCGCATCCGCCACCTCCGCACCCGGCCACGCAGACCACAAACCAACGGCAAAGCAGAACGCTTCATCCGCACCCTGCAAAACGGCTGGGCGTACGGCGCCATCTACCGCTCAAGCCACGAACGCACACAAGCCCTTGACGGCTGGCTCTTCCACTACAACCATCAACGCCGACACTCAGCCCTCGGCCACCAACCCCCGATCAGCAGAACCAACCTGCTTGGGTCCTACACCTAGACGCCGGCGGCTGACGTGTTCCGCTCCATGATGAGGCCGGTCGTCCGCGCCTCGTCGTTCGTGAGGGATCCCACGAGACGCCAGCCTTCTGCAGCCGCCCGGTTCAGGTCGGTCTCGACGCCGTCGTTGGCCTCGCCGGCCATCGGCCTCGCCACGTAGATGACCTGATATTCCACCGCGGTCGCATGCACCGCGGTCGGCTCGGGGGTCTCGACCGGGCCTTGGCCGATCGGCACCACGCTCAACTCAGCGCGTGGCTGCGCATCGGCGTTCAACGCGCCGTGCAGCACGGGTTCGCTCAGCTTCAGGGTCGTCACGAGTCACCTCGGTTGGCGCACCCGAGCTCGACCACGCCCAGCCAGTTGTCAACGACAGTCAGCAGCCGCATGCCGATGCCAGTCCTTTCCGCAGATTGTTCCTCGCATTGTCGTGCCGTTTCACGCGCTGTCTCTCGCCTAATCGGGTGATTTCGAAGACCCGCTCCCGTACGCTCTCCCCGGCTGCGGTTCAGCAGCACGACCGCGGAAACGAGGATGAGTGGCGGTGACGAAACGCGTCCTTCTTGTGCACGATCGATCGACCACGAGCTCGTCTGCGCATCAGGGGCGCAGGCTCAAGGTCACCCGGCGCCAGATCCTGGCGTTTCGACGGCGAGTCGGCGCACTCGACGAGCGAATGCCACGGGGCGCGGAGTCGCTGCGACGGGCTGCGTGGGCGGGCCTGCAGGACAGCATGCCGAGAGCTGCCCTGCTCTCGTTGCATGCGCGGGTCGACGGGATCGAGCCGACGGCGTGGGAGGACCCGTCGCTCGCGCAACTGTGGGGGCCCCGCTACCACACGTATGTCGTCGCGAAGTGCGACTTCGCACTGTTCTCGCTCGGGAGGCTCCCGGAAAGTGCCAAGGGCCGGAGTCGGGCCGAGCGCCTGGCCGAGCAGATGCACGCCCAACTCGACGGCAGGCGGATGACCGACCGCGAGTTGGCGAATGCACTCGGCGTCGGCAACGCCATCCGGTACGCCGCGACGACGGGCACGGTCGCCATTCGCTGGGAGGGCGCGCGTGCGCCGACCGTCTGGACGGTCGTCGCGGCGGAGATCGACCCGGCCGACGCGTGTCGCGAGCTCGCTCGGCGCTATCTCCACATCTTCGGTCCCGCGACGGCCGGCGGATTCGCCCGCTGGGCAGGAGTCTCCCGGCGCTCCGCGGCCGACGCGTTCGCCTCGCTGGCAGGCTCGCTACTGCCGGTTCGATCGCCGCTCGGCGACGAGTGGCTGCTCGTGGAGGACGAGCCGGCAATTCGCGAGCCGCCGAAGAAGCTGCGGCGCCCGCGCGTCTGCTGCCGAGCGGCGATGCCTACTTCCTGCTGGACGGCGCAGAGCGGGAGCTCCTGGTGCCGCGCGAGGATCAGCGCCGGCGTCTGTGGACATCCCGCGTGTGGCCCGGCGCGCTGCTCGTCGCAGGCGAGATCCGCGGAACGTGGAGGCGGGCGCACCACACCGTGCGGATCGACGCCTGGGCGCGTCTCCCTCGTGGGGCGCGAGACGCGATCGAGGCCGAGGCCAATTCCCTGCCGCTTCCGGGCCTCGACCGGCAGATCGAGGTGGTCTGGGAGACGTAGGCGGCGTCGGCCGGGCTGTCCCGTGCTGATCCGAGTTCGTCATCAACCGGTTCGAATCCGCTCCGATCGGTACAACGTTCTGGACGGACATGAAGATGCTGAGACTGGCGTTCGTCCTGCTCGCGCTGGCGGCAGCCGCCGCCGCGTGCGGCGCGGGGAAGCCGAAGCCGCTCGAGACGGCGAACGAAGTGGCTGCGCTCCTCCGTGACAAATGGGGGTCGACGATCGGGTCGCCGTCGTTCGACTACTCGTGCAAGCGGCTCGACGCTCGCGGACGGCTCTTCACATGCCTCGCGCGGGATCGGACCGACACGGTGAAGCTCGCCTCGTTCGACGTGATCTGCGACGCCTCGCGATGCACGTGGACGGACTACCCCGCCTACTTCGGGTAGGGCGCCGTCCCCCGCCGGATGGTTGAATGACCCGCGTGTCGCGGGATCTTCCACATCGACGAAGAAGTCGTACGACGACTTCATGGGTCGCTACTCGATCCGGCTCGCGCCACTCTTCGCCGACTTCGTCGGCGTCCACGAAGGAGAGCGTGTGCTCGACGTCGGCGCCGGCACGGGCGCCCTGACGCGCGAGCTCGTCGCGCGCGGCGCGACCGTCGTCGCCGTCGAGCCGTCGCCCGAATTCACACGGGCACTGCGTTCGCGCTTTCCGCAGATCGAGGTTCACGAAGGGCCGGCCGAAAAGCTTCCGTTCGCAGACGACAGCTTCGACAGCGCACTCGCGCAGCTCGTCGTCGCATTCATGGAGGACGCCGATGCCGCCATGCGCGAGCTCGGTCGCGTTGCGCGTCGAGTCGCGATCTGCATGTGGGGGGTCGAGGAGGTGCAGATGTTCGCCGCGATCGGTCGGACGTCGCGTGTCCTCGGGTCGGACCCGGCGGAGCAAGCCGCCCGTCGCTACCGCACGCCGCACGAGCTGCATGATCTGCTCGCCGGAGCCGGGCTGGCGAACATCGAGACCGCCGAGCTCGACGTCACCGCGTCGTACGCGGACTACGAGGAGTTCTGGCGGGCGCTGAGCCTGCAGGTGGGGCCGGCGGGGGCGTGGCTGCACAGCCTCGACGACGACCGGCGCGCGCTCGCGCACGAAGACCTGTATCGCCAGCTCGGGAGCCCGAGCGGCGCGTTCGACCTGCAGGGCCGCGCGTTCGGCGCACGTGCCGCACGCCCGCCTGCGCGGTAGCGGCACCGGCCGACGGCAGGCCTCTGCACGTCGTAGGATCGGCGGCATCGCTGGGCCGGTGCGCGTGTTCGTGGCTTGCTCGTTGGACGGCTTCATCGCCGGGCCCGGTGGCGACCTCAGTTGGCTGCCGGCGCCGGTCGAGGACCAGGA
Source organism: uncultured Thermoleophilia bacterium (assembly GCA_963821575.1). Taxonomy (GTDB): domain Bacteria; phylum Actinomycetota; class Thermoleophilia; order Gaiellales; family Gaiellaceae; genus PALSA-600. The sequence goes on along the minus strand of CAWGEJ010000011.1, from coordinate 25,985 downwards.
CTACGGCTATCGCGCTCTGCTCGACGCCAGTGCCGCGATCCTGATGGGACGGGCGACCTACGACGTCGCAGAACGATTCGAAGCGTGGCCGTACGGCGAGCTGCCGGTCTTCGTCGCCACGTCGCGGCCGCTCGACCCGGCCGTGCCGACCGTCGAGCCGGTGAGCGGATCACCGGCCGAGGTCCTCGCCGCGGTGCGAGCACGGGTCGACGGCGGTCTGTACCTGGATGGAGGCGCGCTGATTCGCTCCTTTCTGGACGTGCACCTCGTCGACGAGTTGACGGTGACGATCGTCGGCGTGATCCTCGGTGAGGGCGTTCCGCTCTTTGCCGGTAGCTCGATGCGTCATCGGCTGCGGCTGGTCGGCACGCACTCCTACCCCACGGGGCTCGTCCAACTGCGCTACGTCCCGGCCTAGTTCTGCGATCATCACGGCGTGGCGAAGCTCGACGCGAAGGCGCGCGCGAAGCTCCCCGACAGTGCGTTCGCCTACATCGACTCGAAGGGGAGGCGCCGCCTCCCGATCAACGACGCGGCACACGTCCGGAATGCTCTCTCGCGGTTCAACCAGGTGATCTTCGAGGACGAGGAGGCTCGCGACCGCGTCCGCTTGCGGCTGCTCCGCGCTGCGCAGCGCCACGGCGTCGTCCCGATCGGCTTCATGAGCGCGCAGCTCCATCCGGAGCGGCGCCTGCCCAAGGGGCACGTCACCTTCCTGCTCACCGACATCGAGCGCTCGACCGATCTGGTCAGCCACCTCGACGCGGGCTACGCCCCGCTGGCAGCGTCGGTGCGCCGGATCATCCGCGCGGCGGTCCGGCGATTCGGCGGGCACGAGGTCGACGCGCGCGGCGACGAGTTCTTCGCGGTCTTCGAGCGGGCCCCGGCCGCGCTGGAGGCGGCGTTGGCGATTCAGCAGGCTCTGCTTGCCGAGCGATGGCCGAAGGATGCCGAGGTGCGCCTGCGCATGGGCATGCACAGCGGCCGGCCGACGCTGACAGAGACCGGCTACGTCGGGCTCGCCGTCCACGCAACTGCCCGCATCTGTTACAGCGCACACGGCGGCCAGATCGTCCTGTCGTCCGCGGCCCGCGTCGGTGCACTCGACTCGCTGCCCGACGGTGTCGGTCTGCTGAGCCTTGGCTCGTGGCGTTTTCAGGGGCTGCGCGACCCGGAGGCGCTGTTCCAGGTCACCGCCGGCGACCTCGCCGCGGACTTCCCGCCGCTTCGTGCCGGCGATCCGGTCGACTAGCGCACGGCCCGCGCCTGGAGGAACACCCAGATCGCAGCGACGGCAGCGGCGCCGAAAATGATCCCGAGCAGCCAGTGGCCGCTCGAGAAGAGCACCAAGGCCAGGATCACGAGCCCGGCCGCGACCAAGCCCGCCCGCCGCAGCAGGCGCCTGCGTGCCTCCGCTCTGCCCCCGATGCTCATCGTGCGGCCTCGTCGCCCGGTCTCATGGCGACATCTCAGCACGACGGAGTGGGCGCGTCCAGCGATACAAAGTGGCGTCCGATCCGAAAATCTGAAATGTTCCGCGTCCGTGGACGCAGGCGCTCCCATCGACCACTCGGATCCACTCGAGAAAGGGCTCAGGGCGGGTGCGCTCGGCTTCATGTCGAGCGTCGTCATCGGCGTCGCCTCAACCGCCCCCGCGTACAGCCTCGCCGCGACCCTGGGCTTCGTCACCGCCGTGGTCGGGATCGGGTTCCAGGCCCCGATCATCATGGTGCTCGCGTTCATCCCGATGTTCTTCGTGGCGCTCGGGTTCAAGTACCTGAATCAGGCGGATCCCGACTGCGGGACGACGTTCACCTGGTGCGCGAGAGCGTTCGGGCCGATCACCGGCTGGCTCGGAGGCTGGGGCCTGATCTACGCCGACGTGCTCGTGATGGCGAGTCTGTCTCAGATCGCCGGCAGCTACACGTTCCTGCTCTTCGGCTGGACGGATGGCGCGAACAGCCAGTTCTGGGTCGGCGTCGCGGGCGTGATCTGGATCCTGTTGATGGGCTTCATCTGCTACGTCGGGATCGAGGCCTCAGCGCGCACGCAATGGTTCCTGCTCGGCGCCGAGATCGTGATCCTCGTCATCTTCTCCATCGTCGCGCTGGCCAAGGTCTACAGCGGACACGCACCCGGAGGCGTGCACCCCTCCTGGACCTGGCTCAACCCGTTCGACATCAGCTCGTTCGGTGCGATGAGCAGCGGCCTCTTGCTGGCGATCTTCATCTACTGGGGCTGGGACACGTCGGTGTCGGTCAACGAGGAGACGGAGGACGCCACCGAGACGCCGGGCCGCGCAGCCGTGGTGAGCACCTTCCTGCTGCTCGCGATCTACCTGCTCGTCTCGATCGCGGCCCAGGCATTCCACGGGATCAACTTCCTGAACAACAACTCGGACGACGTGCTCGGTGCGCTCGGCAAGGACGTGCTCGGCTCGCCCTGGGACAAGCTGCTGATCATCGCCGTGCTCACCTCCGCATCGGCCTCGACGCAGACGACCATCCTGCCGACGACGCGGGCGACGCTCTCGATGGCGAGCCACGGTGCCCTGTCGAAGCATTTCGCGAAGATCCACCCGCGCTACCTCACGCCGAGCACATCCACGATCTGGATGTGCGGCGTTTCGATCATTGTGTTCCTGGTGCTCAACTCCGTCTCGAGCAACATCCTCGCCGACTCGGTGACCGCGACCGGCTTCGGTATCGCCTTCTACTACGGGCTCACCGGTCTCGCGTGCCCGTGGTTCTTCCGACACGAGCTCTTCAAGAGCGCACGGAACGCGATCCTCGTCGGACTGCTCCCGCTACTCGGCGGAGCCATCCTCTTCGCCATTCTCGGTGACAGTGCGTACCAGGCGTGGAATCCCGCGAACTCCTCGACGGGCAGCACCTGGCTCGGCCTCTCGGCGCCGCTCGCGATGGCCATCTTCGGGCTCGCGATCGGCGTGGTGATTCTGATCGCCCAGCGGATCGTGTCCCCGGAGCCGTTCTTCCGCTGGAAGACCGAGGTCGCGGACCCCGCCGTGCTCGCGGGAGGAACAACTGAGGCTGCGCATGGCTAGGACGATCGTGGTCGGCTATGACGGGTCGGACGGAGCGTCCGTCGCACTGGCGAAGGCGATCGAGATCGCGAAGCTCGAGACCGCCCGGGTGGTGGTCGTGTTCGCCTACGAGATTCCCGCTGCCTACGGTGGCGAGACGGGCGACTACCGCCGCGCGCTGAGAGACCTCGCGGAGGAGTCGACCTCGAAGGCGGTTGCCCAGCTCGAGGAGGCAGGCGTCGAGTACGACGTCGAGCTCGTGCCCGAGCGGCCGGCCGAAGGCCTCGTCGACGTCGCCCGCCAGACGGACGCGAGCATGATCGTCGTCGGCACAAACGGCGAGCATCCGCTCAAGGGCGTCGTCCTCGGATCGGTCTCCCACAAGCTCCTGCACGTCTCGCACGTGCCGGTGCTGGTCGTTCCGACCTGGGAGTAGGACCTAGCGCTCTTCGCTGCCGTGCGGGAAGCCGTAGGCGGCGAGCAGCTCCAGGAACGGCTCGGCCGGGAACGTCTCGGGGCCCTCGACTCCCGTCGCCTGCCAGGCTCCGGCGTCGAGCAACTCGAGCGCGACGATCGGGTTGACAGCGGTCTGCAGCACCACCGCCTGATGGCCGTAGTCCAGCATCGCCTGTTCGTTGTCGACGATGTGGTAGAGGAAGGTGCTCCGTGGCTCCCCGTCGATCCCGGTTCCGGTGACGAACGTCCCGGCACAGGTTCTGCCGGTCATGCGGTCGCCGAGCGTCGCCGGATCGGGAAGCGCGGCGGCAACGAGATCGCGTGGGCTGACCTCGACGCCGCGCACTCGCAGCGGAACCGTTGAGTCGAGCCCGAGCTTGTGCAGCGTGCGCAGCACGTTGATGAACTCCTCGCCCAGGCCGTACTTGAACGTGACGCGGTTGCAGTCGACCCGCCGCGGGATCAGCACGACCTCCTCGTGCTCCACGTTCACGCATTCGATCGGGCCGATTCCTTCGGGAAAGTCGAAGACCTCGGGCTCGGAGAACGGCTCGGTCGTGTACCAGCCGCGTTCCCGCTCCCACACGAGCGGCGGGTTGAGGCACTCCTCGATCGTCGTCCAGATCGAGAACGTGGGGGCGAAGTCGTAGCCGGCGACGACGAGGTCGGCCCCGTCCCGCACGCCGATCTCGTCGATCGCCGAGAAGAGCCGGTCGGCGGCGTAGCGGGCGAAGACGTCCGACAGGCCCGGCTCGACACCCATGCCGACGAGCGCGAGCAGCCCCGCCTCCTCCCAGGCCTCGGCCTCGGAGAACTGCGCGTCACCGAGCTTGACGCCCGGCTCCGAATACGGGTGCTCGGGGTGCGGCTCCGAGAGCGTCCCCGCCATGTCGACATAGGTGCAGCCTGCGCGACGCGCGGCCTCGAAGATCGGCGGGTTGAAGCGCGGATCGCAGGCGTTCAGAATCGCGTCCACCTGCTCGGCATCCGCAAGGTCGACGATGGCCGCGGTGTCCGAGGCATCGAGCTGCGCGGAGCCGAAGCGGTCGCCGAGCGCCACCGCAGTCCGTGCCGCTCGATCGCCGTCGACGTCTGCGAGCACGAGCCGCTCGACGAAGTCGCGCCGCGAAGCGACGGCCCCCGCCGCGCTTCCGACTCCTCCGGCACCGACGACGAGGACACGCATCTGTGGGCAGCCTAGCCGCCTTGCGTCTTGGGCCTGCGTCGGAGGGTGCAGAGCCCTAGGCTCTTCCCGTTGCTGTTCGATCCTGCAAGCCACGAGCCTCTGACTGAACGTCCCTGGGACGAGCTGCGTGCGCGTGCTGCGATCGCCGCGGTCGTTGCGGATGCCGAAGACGCCTTCGATGACACGCGCCTGTGGCCCGCGCATCCGCTCGACGAAGAGGGGAGCCCGCTGCCGCCGGTTGCCTCGCTCTACCTCGGCGCGTCGGGCGTGATCTGGGCGCTCCACCGGCTCGAGCAATCCGGTGCCGCCGACCTGCGGCAGGACTGGGCTCCGATCGCGCTGAGCCTGATCGAGCGCTACGCCGCGCAACCGGACTTCCAGGACGACATCGATGGGCCGGTGCCGTCGCTCCTGATGGGGGAGGCCGGGTTGCTGCTCGTCGCCCACACACTGGCGCCTGCGGACTGGCAGGAGGAGCGATTGCTCGCCGCGGTGCGCGCGAACGCCGTGAACCCGTCGCGCGAGCTGATGTGGGGCTCTCCCGGCACGATGATCGCCGCGCGTGTGCTGTACGAGCGGACAGGAGCGGAGCGGTGGCGCCACGCGTGGCGCGAGTCTTCGGACTGGCTGTGGGCGGAGTGGACCGACGACCTCTGGGAGCAGGACCTCTACGGGCGCCTCGCCCGCTATCTCGGGCCGGCACACGGCTTCGCGGGCAACGTCCTTTCGCTTTCTCAGGGCGACTTGCTCGACGCGAGCCGCCGGAGCGAGCTCGAACGGCGCACGATCGCAACCTTGCTCGCCTACGCTCAACGCGAAGGCGAGCTCTGTCAGTGGCCGCCGGTCGCGGTCCAGTCCGAGGCCTCGAAGTCGCAGGCGATCCGAACGCAGTGGTGTCACGGCGCGCCCGGCATCGTCGCCTCGCTCTCATCCCTGGCTCCGAGCGACGAGGAGCTGACAGAGCTCCTCGTCGCGGGAGGCGAGTTGACGTGGCGGGCCGGGCCGCTGAAGAAGGGCGCGAACCTCTGCCACGGCACCGGCGGCAACGGGTACGCGTTCCTGAAGCTGTTCGAGCGCACCGGCGACGAGCTCTGGCTCCAACGCGCGCGTGCCTTCGCGATGCACGCCGTCGAGCAGCTCGAGCAGGCGAGATCGTCATACGGTCGCGGCCGCTACACGCTCTGGACCGGCGATCCCGGAGCCGCGCTGTACCTCGGCGACTGCCTGACTGCCGAGACGGCCTTCCCCACCATCGACCGCTTCTAGCGGCGCCGGGTACGCTCAGCGCGATGGAGGAGAACCCCGCGGGAGCACGCGTCGCGCTCGCAGCAGAAGGCGCTGCAAACGTGAGCACCGGCCTACCGGTGCTCGATCACCTCGTGACCGAGCTCGCGCGTGCGGGTCGCTTCAAGCTGTCGCTCGAGGTCGGCCCCGGCGGAGCGGACGAAGCCGTCGTCGCGGCGGGCCGTGCGCTCGGGGCCTCGTTCGGTGAGCATGTCGCCGGCGCAGGAACCGCCGGTCGAGGCTGGTCCCTCGTCCCCGCCGACGAAGCGCTTGCGCTCGCGTCGCTCGAGCGCGCCGACGAGCCCAGGCTGGTCACCAACGTCGACTTCTCGGATCAGCGGGTCGGCGGGCTCGGCACCGACGTGGCGTCGCGCTTTCTCGACGAGCTTGCGCGCGCGGCGGGGCTGAATCTCCACGTCCGGCTTGTCGAGGGAACGGACCCGCAGCACGTGCTCGCAGCGATCTTCAAGGCGGTCGGCGCCGCGCTCGGCCAGGCCTGCCGTTCTGTACCGGAGACCAAGGAGGATTCGTGACGAAGGAAGTGGTTCGCACCGAGGCGGCACCCGCACCGTTTCAGGGTGCGCCCTACTCACAGGCGATCAAGGCCAACGGATTCGTGTTCGTCTCCGGCCAGTTGTCGCTGCTGCCGGGGCAGAAGGACTTGCTTCCGGGCGACATCAAGGCGCAGACGCAGCAGGTCTTCTCCAACCTGCGCGCGATTCTCGAGGAGGCCGGAAGCTCACTCGACCAGCTCGTGAAGACGACGGTGTTCCTGCAGAACCTCGACGACTTCGCCGGCATGAACGAGGTCTACGCACGTGAGGTCGGTTCGCCGCCGCCCGCGCGCTCCACTGTCGAGGTGGCAAAGCTGCCGTCCGGCGCGCTCGTCGAGATCGAGGCGATCGCACTCGTCTAGGCAAGTCGAGGACTATGTGGGCTCGCTCGGACTTGACGCCTACGTCGTGGGCGGCGCGGTGCGCGACGAGCTGCTCGGCAGCGAGGCGAAGGATGCCGACTTCCTCGTTCCCGGAGTGGACATCGAAGGACTGCGTGCCGCGTTGACGCCGCACGGGCGCACGGAGGAGCTCGTCGTCGCGGGCCGGCCGGTCGGCGTCCGCTTCTATCCGAACGACCGCGCGGTGAGGAAGCTCGTGCGCGCGGGAATCGAGCTTGCTCCGCCGCGCCGGGAACGCTCGACCGGACCGGGACGCCACGACTTCGAGATCGTCGTCGATCCCGCCGCGACGGTCGCCGAAGATCTTGCCCGCCGCGACTTCACCATCAACGCGATGGCGAGACGCCTCTCGGACGGCATCTTGATCGACCCGCACGGTGGGCGAGCCGACCTGGCGGCGAAGACACTCCGGACCGTCTCCCCGTCGAGCTTCGCCGAGGATCCGCTGCGTCTCGTCCGTGGTCTTCGCTTCGTCTCGCAGCTGGGGCTCGAGCCCGACGAGCAGACGCTGGCGCAGATGCGCGACGAGGCCCCGAGCGTCGAGCTCGTGTCGGGTGAGCGGATCGGCGGCGGTCTGGCGGCCGACGGGCTGGGGGAGCTGTCGAAGCTGCTGCTGGGCCTGCAGCCTGCGAGAGCTCTTCGGCTCGCACGCGACACGGGGGTGCTCGTGCACCTCCTGCCCGAGTTCGGGCAGGCGATCGGGTTCGAGCAGGAGAGCCGGTGGCACGACCTGACCGTCGACGAGCACACGTTCGAGGTCGTGCAGGCCGCTGCCGACCGCGGCTTCTCGCTGGCCGTGCGGCTCGCGGCGCTCTTCCACGACCTCGGGAAGCCCCATGTCGCCTGGCGCGGCACCGACGGGCGGCTGCACTACTACGCGAAGCGCGGCTACTCCGACCGAAGTCACGAGCAGGTCAGTGCGCGGCTCGCAGAACAGGCGCTCGAGCGCCTCCGCTATCCGACGGAGCTGCGCAAGCGGGTCGCCCGCATCGTCCGCAGCCACATGATCGACTCTGGCAAGGCGGACCCGGTGCGGGCGCGGAGGCTGCTGGCCCGCTACGGCGCCGGCCTGCTCTTCGACCTGCTCGACCACAAGGAAGCCGACCTGCGCGGCAAAGGCAGTCCTCCGGACGAGGACCTCGCCAAGCTCGAGCGTTTCCGTGCGCTCGTGCGCCAAGAACAGCGCAGCGCGCACCGGCTGGCCGATCTGGCCGTCGACGGCAACGACCTGATCGCGCTCGGCTATCAGCCCGGTCCGGCGATCGGCCGAGCCCTGCAAACGCTTCTGCGCGAGGTCGTCGACGAGCCGTCGCTGAACACGAGAGACGTGCTCCTTGCGCGGGCCAAGGAGCTCGCGACGTGATTCGCTGGGAGGAGCCCGGCTACCTCGTGGCCTTCACTACCCGCGTCGGCGGTGTCAGCAGAGGCGTGTACGAGTCGCTCAACCTCACGACCGGCACCGGTGACGAGCCGGTGCTCGTCGAGGAGAACAGGCGCATCGCCTGCGCGGCGCTCGAGCTCGACGCCGAGCGCCTCGCATTCAACCGGCAGGTGCACTCGCCGACCGTCCACCGAGCGCATGCGAATCGGCGGGGCGAGTCGGGCGACGGTCTCTGGAGCGACGAGCCGCGGCTGCCGCTGCTCGCGTTCTCGGCGGACTGCCTGCCGATCGCGATCGCGCGGCGCGGCGAGCCTCGCGCGCTCGTGGTGCTGCATGCCGGCTGGCGCGGCCTCGCCGAAGGCGTCGTTGCCGCGGGTGTCGCCGCGCTCGGAGCGGGCGAGAAGGCGGCGATGGTCGGGCCCGCGGTCGGGCCCTGCTGTTACGAGGTCGGAGAAGAGGTCTCGTCGCTCTTCGACGACGATCTGACGGTCGACCGGAGGCTCGACCTCTGGGGCGCTGCGGAACGCGCGTTGAGCGCAGCGGGCGTCGGGTCGGTCGAGCGCGCAGATCTCTGTACACGCTGCCACCCCGAGCTCTTCTTCTCACACCGGAGAAGCGGCTCGGAGCGCGGGGCCCAGGGGGTGCTCGGTGCTGTCGCCTGACGAGATTCGCGCGCGCTTCGAGCGGGTGCAGGCTACCGTCGGCCCCGCGGTGACGGTTGTCGCGGCGACGAAGTACGTCGCACTCCCCGACATGGCGCGCCTGCTCGACGCAGGCGTCACCGTGGTCGGCGAGAACCGAGCGCAGGACCTCGAGGCCAAGCACGCCGAGTACGGGGACGCGTTCACCTGGCACTTCATCGGCCATCTCCAGTCGAACAAGGTGAAGGTCGTGAACCGCATCTGCTCTCTCGTGCACTCGCTCGACTCGGAATCGGCGGCGCGCCGTCTCGAGGTCCCCGCGCTCGTCCAGGTGAATCTCTCGGGCGAGGCGTCGAAGTCGGGGGTCGAGCCGGAGGAGATCCCGGCGTTCCTCGCTTACGACGTTCGGGGTCTCTCGACCATGCCTCCCGCGGCAGCGAGCCCCGACGACTCCCGCGCGTGGTTCGCGCGATTGCGAGGATTGGGCCAGCAGCACGGGCTGCAGCAGCTCTCCATGGGCACGACCCAGGACTTCGCTGTCGCTGCCGAAGAGGGTGCGACGCACGTTCGTGTCGGGTCGATCCTCTTTCGAGATTAGGATTCGCCAGGGATGGCGCTTGGAGATCTGTGGAGTCGGACGCTCGTCTACTTCGGCATCGCCGAGGAGGACGACGACTGGGACGACGAGGACGGCGTCGCGGCCGAGGAGAGCCTCGAGCAGACCTACCGCGAGCGCCCGAACGTTCGGCGTCTGACGCCGCGGCGCAAATCGCACGACTTCGACGACTGGACCGAGTCGGAGGCGGACGCGGAGCAGCCGACGCAGCGCACGGCCGCGGCGCGATCGTCCCGCGTCCGCGAGATGCGCCCGCAGATCGAGGCCGTGCCGAACCCGTCGAGTGTGAAGGTTCATCTGGTGCTCCCGCGCAGCTTCAACGACGCCCAGCAGATCGCGGATCGCTTCAAGCAGGGGATCCCGGTGATCCTGAACCTCCAGAGCGCCGACACGGAGCTCTCGAAGCGGCTGATCGACTTCGCGAGCGGGCTGACCTACGCGTTGAACGGCGGCATGCAGAGGGTCGCCGACAAGGTCTTCCTGCTCACGCCGCGAAATGTCGAGGTGTCCGCGGAACAACGCGCGGCGCTGCTGGAACGCGGCGGGTTCTTCAACCAGGCATAGCCGGCCGTCGTCGGCCGCGATGTAGGAGAAGCGCGCAACGGCGCGAAGGGAGCGCCATGCTGCTCGACGCAGTCTCGGAAGTCGAGTTGTTCGTGAACGTCTTCTTCGACGTTTACATCCTGGCGATCCTCGCGTACATCCTCACGTCCTGGGTGCAGCTGCCGTACTCCCTTCGGCCGGTCCAGCGCTTCCTGTTCGACACGTGCGAGCCCTATCTGAGGTTGTGGCGGCGGATCCTCCCGTTTCGCGTCGGGGCGTTCGATCTCTCGCCGATGGTGGCCGTGCTCGCACTGATCGCCGTCGAGTACATCCTGATCAACGTCCTCAACCGCCTGCACTGAGAGGAGCACCGACGTGAGGTACACACCGGTAGAACTGAGACACGTTCGCGTGGGGCGCAGCATGTTCGGCTACAAGCGCCGCGACATCGACAAGCTGCTCGAGGACGTCGCCGACAGCTTCGAGGAGGTCTGGAGCGAACGGGGCGAGCTTGCCGACAAGGTCGAGGACCTCGAGAAGGTCCTGTCCGACGTCAAGCAGCGCGAGGCATTGCTCGCCGCGACGCTCGTCTCCGCCGAGCGTGCGGCAGCCGACTCGCGGGAGCAGGCGAGAAAGGACGCTGAGCTGATCGTTGCCGAGGCGCACCAGGCGGCGCGCTCGGTCACGCGTGGCGCTCAAGGGGAACGCGATCGGCTCTTCGCCGAGGTCCGCCGGATCGAGACGCTGCTTCGAGCGGCGCTCGGCATGGTCGAAGAGACGAAGCACGAGCTGCCGCCCTCCGATCTTCCGCCCGAGGAGTGGCCGGCGCGCGAGGACACGCGGGAGTTCCAGCTGGCTCAGCTTGTTGCCCCGGAGGCAGGCGAGACCCCGCCGGCCGAATCCGAAAGTGAGGCCGAGCCCGAGGTCGAGTCGCAGCCCGAGCTCGCGACGGAACAGGAGCAGCTGGAGGGTCTTCCCAAGCTCCCCTCGGTGCAGTCGGTTGCCGGCCTCGAAGACGACGACGGTCAATCAGGGGGCCGCGACTTCACCTGGGACTAGGACGGGTTGGAGCTACGCTCTCCGTGTGAGCTCTCGCCTACGACTGCGGGTCTCTCCCGGTGCCGCCAGGCCCGGGATCGTCGGCCGCCACGGCGCGGCCTGGAAGGTCCGCGTTGCGCAGGCGCCCGAGGACGGCAAGGCGAATGCGGCCGTCGTCCGGCTGCTCGCAGACACCCTCGCGCTGCCCTTGCGGGACGTCTCGATCGTCTCCGGGCACACATCACGGGACAAGACGGTTGCGTTGGAAGGCATCGACGATGATGAGATCGAGCGGCGTCTCACACGAGCGAGCGCCGCGGGAAAGGACTCCCAGTGACAAGCACCGAGACCGACGAGTTCAGAAGGCTCCTGGAGGCAGAGCGCGCCCGCCTGCGCGGCGCAGTCGTCTTCCTCGAGAAGGAGAACGCCGGCAGCGTCGAGGAGGAGCTCGGTGAGATCAGCGGCCGCGGCGACGACAACCATCTGGCCGACATGGCAACGGCGACGTACGACCGCGAGCTCGACGAAGGGCTCGAGGAGGGCGCACAGCACACGCTCGACGAGGTCGAGGCAGCGCTGCTGCGCATCGACGAAGGAAGCTACGGCGTCTGCGAGGTCTGCGGCGAGCCGATCGGCGCAGAGCGGCTGTCCGCGATCCCCTGGGCGCGTCTCTGCATCGACGACCAGCGCCGGCTCGGTTGACCGACGTACCCAATCATGACCCGGCTGAGGTGCGGGTCGGGTCGCGGACGAACGGGCTGGAGCCGGTGTCGGTGGCGGAGCGCTCGCTGGGCGCGGGCGCCTGGCAGTGGGCGGGCCTCGCAGCGGTCGCGGTCGCGGCGGTGATCGCCGACCAGGTGACGAAGCACGTCGTGACGAGCTCACTGGCGCTCGACGAATCGGAGCACGTGATCGGGCCGCTCTCGATTCATCACGTACAGAACTCCGGCATCGCGTTCGGCCTCTTCTCCAGCGCGACCGTGATCGTGACCGCCGTGACCGCCGCTGCGGTGATCTGGATGGTCGTCTTCTTCGCCCGCTCCGGCGCGCGTCACCCGGTGCTGCCGGCGGCGCTCGGCCTGCTGATCGGCGGCAGCGTCTCCAACCTCGTCGACCGGATCCGGCTGCACCACGTGACGGACTTCATCGACCTCAAGTGGTGGCCCGCGTTCAATCTCGCCGACAGCTTCATCGTCCTCGGTGTCGTGATCCTGCTCGGCGCGCTGATCGCCGCCGACCGCGCGCCGAAGCCGCCGCGGCGCACGCTCGACGTCGCTGCTCGGTGAGGGTGCCTGCCACCTCGGCGGGCGAGCGGCTCGACCGCTTCCTGGCCACGCAGCTCGGCTCGCGCGCCGCCGCCGAGCGCGCGATCGACGCCGGGGCGATGGTCGACGGTCTCTCGCGCGCGAAGAGCTTCCGACTCGCGGGCGGGGAGGAGATCGAGCTGCCGGCCGACGTTCCGGCCCCGGCCGTCCCGCCGCCGTCCGAGCCCGCGATCGTCTGGGAGGACGAGCATCTGCTCGTGATCGACAAGCCGGCCGGGCTCGTCGTGCACCCGGGCGCCGGCCGCGCGAGCGGCACCCTGGTCGATGCCCTCGCCGGGAAGATCGCCGGCGGGGAGCCCGGACGGCCCGGAATCGTGCACCGGCTCGACCGAGACACGTCTGGTCTCATGGTCGTTGCCCGGTCGCAGGAGGCGTACGAGCGGCTGAGCCAGCTCGTGCGCGAGCGCGCCCTCGAACGGACGTACACCGCTCTCGTGAAGGGGAGGCCGCAGTCGCGAGCCGGCCGGATCGAGGCGCCGATCGGACGCGACCGCAACGATCCCACCCGAGTCTCTCTCGACAGCGACTCGCCGCGCGAGGCGATCACCCATTTCGAGGTGGTTGAGCTTTGGCCGGACCGGGCGCTTCTGCGCGTCACCCTGGAAACAGGGCGGATGCACCAGATTCGCGTCCACCTGGCCGCGGTCGGACTGCCGGTCCTGGGCGACCCGGTCTACGGCGCTCCGGATCCCGGGCTCGGGCGGCAGTTCCTGCATGCCTCGGGGCTCTCGTTCCCGCATCCGATCCTCGGTGAGCGGATCGAGGCGCAGTCTGAGCTGCCGCCCGATCTCGCGGCCTTCCTGGCCGACGTTCGCTCGAGCGCGCTCTAAGAAGCACCCGCCGCGGCTACCATGCCGAGGTCCAACGTTCCCTCGACCGGTGGGAGCACCTCGGTGGACGGTGGCCGGAGCTCATCCGGCTTCCACCGCGGCCTCGCCGGAGCAGTGCAACCCAAACCGCAGAAAGGGGCTCACATGCCCGTCGTTTCCATGAAGCAATTGCTGGAGGCCGGCGTTCACTTCGGCCACCAGACCCGCCGCTGGAACCCGAAGATGAAGCGCTTCATCTTCACCGAGCGCGGTGGCATCTACATCATCGACCTCACCCAGACGCAGGAGCTCCTGGACGAGGCCTACAACTTCGCGAAGGCGATCGCCGAGCGGAACGGCTCGGTGCTCTTCGTCGGCACCAAGAAGCAGGCGCAGGACGCCGTACGGGACGAGGCGCGCCGCGTCGGCATGCCGTACGTCAACAACCGCTGGCTGGGCGGCCTCCTGACGAACTGGCGCACGATCTCCGACCGCATCCAGCGGCTGCACGAGCTGCGCGCGCTGAAGACCGAAGCTCAGCTCGACCTGCTACCCGCAAAAGAGCGCATCTCGATGGAGGCCGAGCTCGAGAAGCTCGAGGCGAACCTCGGCGGTGTCGCCGACATGCGCCGCCAGCCGGACGCGATCTTCATCGTCGACCTCCGCAAGGAGCAGCTCGCCGTGCGGGAGGCAAAGCGGCTGAACCTGCCGGTGATCGCACTCGTCGACACGAACTGCGATCCGGATGAGGCCGACTACGTGATCCCGGGCAACGACGACGCGATCCGCTCATGCCACCTCGTGATCAAGGCTCTGGCCGACGGGATCGAGGCGGGCAAGCGCAAGGTGACCTCGGCGGAGCTGCAGGGCGCGAAGAACGGCAAGCCCGAGCAGCCCGCAGCGGAAGCAGCGCCGGCAGCCGAGGAGGCTCCTGCAGCCGAGGAGGCTCCTGCAGCCGGGGAGGCTCCCGCAGCCGGGGAGGCTCCAGCAGCCGAGGAGGCTCCCGCAGCCGAGGGGGCGCCGGCCGAGGAGCCGGTCGCCGTCGAGCCGGCAGCGACCACCGAGGCGGCGCCCGAATGACCGACATCACCGCTGCGATGGTCAAGGAGCTGCGCGACGCGACGAGCGCCGGGATGATGGAGTGCAAGCGCGCGCTCCAGGAGACCGACGGCGACTTCGACGAGGCCGTCAAGCTCCTGCGCGAGAAAGGGATGGCGTCCGCCGCAAAGCGCGCCGATCGCGCGACGAGCGAGGGCAAGGTGGGAGTGATGGTGCGCGAGAACGTCGGCGCCATCGCGGCCATTGGGTGCGAGACCGAGCCCGTCTCGAACAACGACGACTTTCTCGCCTACGCGGAGAAGCTCTTGAAGACCGTGTTCGACGGCGGCGATGCCTCCGGGCTCGAGGACGAGCGCGTTGCGCTGGCCGCGAAGCTCGGCGAGAACGTCCAGGCTGTCGGGGCGAAGCGGATGGAGGCGGGCGCGGACGAGCATCTGAGCTTCTACGTGCACTCGCCAGCCAACAAGGTGGGTGCGCTCGTGCACACGAAGGGTGGCGACCCGGCCGCGGCGCGCAGCCTGGCGCTGCATCTCACGTTCGCGCGTCCGACGTACGGAACGCGTGCGGAGATCCCGCAGGAGCTCGTCGACGCCGAGCGCGAGATCCTCTCCAAGTCGGACGAGGTGCTGTCGAAGCCCGAGAACGTCCGTGAGAAGATCGTCGAGGGCCAGCTGAACAAGCGGTTCTTCGGCGAGTCCGTGCTGACGGAGCAGACGTGGTACCGGGCGGACGAGGCGACCGGCACGGTCGCGCAGTACCTGAAGGAGCACGGCATCGAGCTCCTCGACTACGCCTGGTACGCCGTCTCATAGCGGTGCCCTTCAAGCGCGTCCTGCTGAAGCTCTCCGGTGAGGCCCTGATGGGCCCCGGTGAGTTCGGCCTCGATGCACGAACGGTCGACGAGCTCGCCCGCGAGCTCGTCGAGGTGCGCGCCGGCGGGCTTGAGATCGCGCTCGTGATCGGCGGTGGGAACATCTACCGGGGCATGTCGGCCTCCGCGCAAGGGATCGACCGGGCGACCGGCGACTACATGGGCATGCTCGCCACCGTCCTGAACGCGCTCGCGGTCCAGGAGGCGCTCGAGCGCAACGGTGCCGACACGCGCGTGCTGTCGGCGATCGACGTCCGGGAGGTGGCCGAGCCGTACATCCGGCGCCGCGCCGTCCGCCATCTCGAAAAGGGGCGCGTCGTCATCTTCGCCGCGGGCACCGGGAACCCGTACTTCACCACGGACACCGCGGCTGCACTGCGCGCCCTCGAGATTGGCGCCCAGGCGATCCTGATGGCCAAGCACGGAGTCGAAGGTGTGCTCGACGGTGATCCGCGCGAGAACGCGGACGCCAGGCTGATTCCCGAACTGACGCACTTGCAGGCGATCGAGCGAGGATTGAAAGTGATGGACACGACCGCTCTCTCGCTCTGCATGGACAATCGACTTCCCATCCACGTTTTCGAGCTCGCGCCGGGCATGATCGGCAGAGTGGTGGAGGGGGAGCGTGTGGGCACCATCATCTCTACACCCGAAGGAGACGCACGGTGATCGAGAACTTCATCGGCGATGCACGAGAACGAATGGACAAGTCGGTCGAGGCGACGCACGAGCACTTCAACTCCGTGCGCACCGGCCGTGCGGCGCCCGCGCTGCTCGACAGGATCACGATCGACTACTACGGCACGCCGACCCCCCTCAAGAACCTGGCGACCATCAACTCGCCCGAGCCGCGGATGCTGACGATTCAGCCGTTCGATCCGACCTCGATCAAGCAGATCGAGAAGACGATCCTCGAGTCCGACCTGGGCCTGACCCCGTCGAACGACGGCAAGCTGATCCGCCTCCCGATTCCGCAGCTGACCGAGGAGCGCCGCAAGGAGCTCGTCAAGCTGGTCAAGCACATGGCCGAGGAGGGGCGCGTCGCGGTGCGAAACGTGCGGAGGGATGCGATCAAGCACCTCGAGGATCTCGTCAAGAAGGGTGACGTCGGCGACGACGAGGAGCGCGCGGCGGAGAGTCGCGTGCAGAAGCTCACCGACGAGCACACCACGAGAATCGACGAGCTGCTGAAGCGCAAAGAAGCCGAGATCATGGAGGTCTAGTGACCTCGTGAAGCTGCTAGCCCGCATCAGGACGCTCTCCCGCATCCGGCCGCTGCCGGAGCAGGACCTGCCCGAGGTCGCAGGCTCGGTCGCCATCATCCTCGACGGCAACGGCCGCTGGGCGAAGCGCCGCGGGCTGCCGACTGCAGCGGGTCACCGGGCCGGTGCGCGCACGGTGCGCAGGATCGTCGAGGCAGCCATCGCGCTGGGTGTGCACGACCTGTCCGTGTTCGCGTTCTCGACCGAGAACTGGTCGCGACCGCAGGACGAGGTCGATGCGCTGATGGACATCTTCGCCGAGACGATCGAGCGCGAGCTGCCGGATCTCGCCGAGCAGGGAGTCAGGGTCCGGTTCATCGGGCGGCGCGACCGCGCGCCGCAGCACCTACAGCAGCGCATGGCGGCGATGGAGGACCGGACCGAGTTGAACACCCGCATCAACCTCTGGGTCGCGTTCGACTACGGCGGCCGGGCGGAGCTCGTCGAGGCGGCGCGGCGGATCGTCGAGAGCGGCGTCGATGCCGCCGAGATCGACGAGAACGTCTTCGCGGCGAACCTGTACGCGCCCGAGCTGCCCGACCCGGATCTCCTCATCCGCACGAGCGGGGAGGTGCGCGTGTCGAACTTCCTGCTCTGGCAGCTCGCCTACTCCGAGCTCGTATTCGTGGACAAGCTCTGGCCGGACTTCGACGAGCGCGACCTGCGCTCCGCGCTGGCGGACTACGCCTCGCGCCGTCGAAGATTCGGCGGCAGATGAGCTCTTTCTGGTCCCGGATCCTCGTCGCGCTCGTGCTGCTGCCGGTGGTGCTGGGGGCGGTGTACCTCGGCGGCTGGTGGGTGTTCGCTCTGGTCGCGTTCGCTGCGGCGGTGGCGCTGCACGAGTTCTGGCTGCTCGCGCGTCCTCTCGCTCCGCTCGCGCCGGCCGGGTACATCGGCGCCGCGCTGGCGCTCCTCGGCGCGGAGCTTTCGGGACTCGACTGGATGGTCGGCGGAGTCCTCGCGACGTTCGCGCTCGCGTTCGTGCTGAAGGCGATCTCCGAGGCCCGGCAGGCGTCGACGATCGCGATCAGCGGCACCGTCATGGGCGCGGTGTGGATCGGTCTCGGCCTCGGCTTCCTGATCCTGCTGCGCGAGCTTCCCGGCCATGGGCGGCTGGCGGTCGTCACGGTGCTGGTCGCGGTCTGGGCGGGCGACACGCTCGCGTACTTCGGCGGCCGGCTCGTCGGCCGGCACAAGATGGCGCCTCGCACGTCGCCCGGGAAGACGTGGGAGGGATTCGTCTTCGGGACGGCGGCGACCGTGTTCGTCGCGTTCGTCGCGCTCTACAAGCAGCACTTCCTGACGATCGGGCAGTCGATCGCGCTCGGGGTCGTGCTGGCGATCGCGGCTCCGCTCGGCGACCTGTTCGAGTCGCTGCTGAAGCGCGACATGGATGTGAAGGACACCGGCACGCTGCTCGGCGGCCACGGCGGCATGCTCGACCGGATCGACGCCCTGCTGTTCGCCGCTCCGGCGGCCTATTTCACAATTCTCGCCTTCACGAGCTGAAGCGGCGGGCACACTGTGGGGATGACGCGCATCGCCCTGCTGGGGGCAACCGGGTCGATCGGCCGCCAGGCACTCGAGGTGATCGAGGCCAATCCGTCGCTGGAGCTCGTCGCGGCGACGTCCGGCACGACGGCGATCGACGGGCTGGCACCGCTGACCCAGGTGGGCGGTGACCCGACCTCCCTCCTCGAGCAGGCGGAGCCCGACATCGTGCTCAACGCGACGCTCGGCTTCGCCGGATTGCCCGCGACGATGTGGGCGCTCGAGCACGGCGTGACGCTCGCGCTCGCGAACAAGGAGAGCCTCGTCGCGGCCGGAGAGCTCGCGCTGGCCGCGCGGGAGCGAGGAGGAGGGCTCCTGATCCCGGTCGACAGCGAGCACTCGGCACTCTTCCAGTGCGCGCAGCTCGGCGACCCCGAGAGCGTCGTCCTGACGGCAAGCGGCGGGCCCTTCCGCGGACGCACCCGCGACGAGCTCGCAGAGGTCACCGCCGAGCAGGCGCTTGCACATCCGACCTGGTCGATGGGCGCGAAGATCACGATCGATTCCGCCACGCTCGCGAACAAAGGCCTCGAGGTGATCGAAGCCCACTTTCTCTTCGCCGTCCCGTACGACCGCATCGACGTCGTCGTGCATCCGACGTCGATCGTGCACGGCGTCGTCCGGTTCAGCGACGGAGCATCGATCGCACATCTCGGTTACCCCGACATGCGCGTTCCGATCTCCTATGCCCTGACGTATCCCGAGCGCGCCGCAACGCCGATCCCGTCGCTCGATCTCACCGCGGGGCCGCTCGAGTTCTTCGAGCCGGACGTCGAGACCTTCCGCATGCTGGCGTTGGCCCGCGAGGCGGGCGAGCGCGGCGGAACGTTCCCGTGCGCCTACAACGCTGCCAACGAGGTTGCGGTCGCCGCGTTCCTGGACGGGCGGATCGCGTTCCTCGAGATCGCAGAGCTCGTCGAGAGCGCGCTCGACCGCGTCGACGGGGCGCCGGCCCGCGACCTCGACGACCTGCGCGAGGCCGATCGCACCGCCCGCGGGCTCGTGGAGGCGGCAGGGCGGCCGACGCTGGAGCGAAAATGGGCGTAGTCGCGGCGATCGTCGGGCTCGCTCTGCTCGTGATGATCCACGAGGCGGGGCACTTCTTCGCCGCGCGGGCGGTGGGCATGACGCCGCGGAAGTTCTACATCGGCTTTGGCCCGGCGATCGTCAAGAAGGCGCGCGGCGGCGTCGAGTACGGGATCGGGTCGATCCCGCTCGGCGGCTACGTGAAGATCCCCGGGATGAACCGCCCGTCGCCGGGCGACCTGACGCGGCTGCTGACGACGGAGCAGCGCGCTCGCTACGAGGCCGAGCTGCAGCGGTTCGACGCTGCTCTGGCGCGCGACGACTACAGCGGGGCACGGGAGATCACCGATCAGTTGCACTCCGAGCTCAAGGGCGTCTTCGGGTTCCAGGATCTCGAGTGGTCGCTCGCACCGGATGCCTACTGGCGGCACAAGACCTGGCAGCGCCTGGTCGCGATCGGCGCAGGCCCGGCGGTCAACCTCGTCTTTGCGTTCGTTCTGTTCACCTGCGTCTACCTCGTCGCGGCGGGCGGCTCGAATGTGGTGGGCCGCGTGCTCACGAACACGCCGGCTGCGGTGGCCGGCCTCCGCGCAGGCGACCGCATCGTCGAGATCGCGGGCGCGTCGGTCGGTGCGTCCGACATGGCGGCGCACATCAGGGACAGCAACGGGCGGCCGTTCCGGCTCGTGGTCGTGCGCGGGGGACAGCGCGTCACGATCGGGCCGCTCCGGGCGAAGCTGACCGACGGGGCGTACCGGATCGGCATCGAGCAGCGGCCCGGCGCCGGCGAGTCGCTGCCGGCGGCGGCCCGCGATTCCCTGCACCTCTCGGGGCTCGTCGTCTGGGACACCGTGACCGGGATCACTCACCTGGCGACGGGACGCGACACGAAACAGGTGTCCGGCCCGGTCGGGATCGTGCGGGCGTCCGCTGCCGGGTGGCGAGACGGCGTCAGCAGCTTCCTGTACGTGCTCGGCCTGATCAGCCTCGCGCTCGGCCTCCTCAACCTGCTGCCGGTGCTGCCGCTCGACGGCGGCCACATCGTCATGGCGCTCGTCGAGAAGGTGCGCGGGCGCACGTTCGCGCAGGCGGTGTACATGCGGTACAGCGTGATCGGGCTGGCGCTGTTCGCGGTGCTGATGTACTTCGGCCTGCGCAACGACCTCTTCGGCGGCGGCTGAGCCCGCCGGGTCGGCGGGAACCTCCCAGGTACCCTGAGGCCGTGGCCAGCGAGCGCTCGGTAACTGTCGGCGGCGTCAAGATCGGAGGCGGGGCGGCCCCGGTCGTGCAGTCGATGACGCTGACCAAGACGCACGATGTCGAGGCGACGACCGCACAGATCGCTGCGCTGGCGAGCGCAGGCTGCGAGATCGTCCGGGTGGCGGTGCCGAAGAGCGAGGACGCCGACGCGCTGCCGAAGCTCGTCCGGTTCTCGCCGATCCCCGTGATCGCCGACATCCACTTCAACGCGAGCCTGGCCCTGCGCGCGATCGACGCGGGCGTCGCGGCCGTTCGCATCAACCCCGGGAACATCGGGGGGGCCGACAAGGTGGAGCAGGTCGTGCGGGCGGCGAAGGCCAAGGGAATGCCTATGCGCATCGGCGCGAA
Source organism: uncultured Thermoleophilia bacterium (assembly GCA_963821575.1). Taxonomy (GTDB): domain Bacteria; phylum Actinomycetota; class Thermoleophilia; order Gaiellales; family Gaiellaceae; genus PALSA-600. The sequence continues at coordinate 5,331 of CAWGEJ010000011.1, read as the reverse complement.
CTCGGGATCGCTCCCGAAGCATCTCGAAGGGCTCGCACAGCAGGACCAGGCCGAGGCGCTCGTCGAAGCCGCGCTCGAGGAGGTGCGGCTGCTCGAGAGCCTCGACTACCGCGACTTCAAGATCTCCGTCAAGTCGAGTCACGTCCCGACGATGATCCGGGCCTACCGGCTGCTCGCCGACAAGGTGCCGTATCCGCTCCATCTGGGAGTGACGGAGGCCGGCACCCCGTTCTCGGGTGCGATCAAGAGCGCCGTCGGCATGGGCGCGCTCCTCGCAGACGGAATCGGCGACACGATCCGCGTCTCGCTGACCGCGGACCCGGTCGAGGAGGTGAAGACCGCCTTCGAGATCCTCAAGGCGCTCAACCTGCGCGAGCGCGGCCCGGTGATGATCGCCTGCCCGAGCTGCGGCCGCGACAACGTGGGCGTGCAGCAGTTGGCGGAGCGGGTCGAGGAGCGGCTCCGCACGTACCCGCAGGCGTTCGAGGTCGCGGTGCTCGGCTGCGCGGTCAACGGGCCGGGAGAGGCCGGGGACGCCGATTTCGGCATCGCGGGCGGCCGCGACGTCGGGTTCGTCTACGCCCACGGCCGCGTGTTGAAGAAGGTGTCGAGCGACATCCTCGTGGACGAGCTCTTCCATGAGATCGACCGGTGGATCGACGAGGGAATGTTCCGCCCGAAGCGCCTGAAGATGGCCAAGCCGGCCGCCCTCGCGATGGCCGAGGCCTCCGCGATCCCCCTCGACTAACCGGCCGCGTCCAGGTCAGACACGTCCGGGGGTCTGACCCCGAGCCGTGGCCGAAGGGGATGGTCCGCCCGTCCTTGCGAGGTCGACCCGAGGGACGAGACGGCTCAACCATGCGCTTTCTTGCACAAGGCCGCGTCCAGTCGAGACGCGTCTCGGGGTCTGACCCCACGCGCTGTCCGTAGCAGGCACGGCCGGAAACCCGAGTCGGTAGCCTGGGTCGGCAACGCATGATCACCCGCGCCTCCCACCTTTTTCTGCCGACGCTGCGCGACGCTCCTGCCGACGCGGAGGCCGTCAACCACAAGCTGCTCGTGCGCGGCGCGTTCGCGCGCCAGGTGACCGGCGGCGTGTGGACGTTCCTGCCGCTCGGCTGGAGGGTGCACCGGAAGATCGAGCAGATCATCCGGGAGGAGATGGATGCGATCGGCTGCCAGGAGATGCTCATGCCGGTCCTGACGCCCTTCGAGCTGTGGCAGCAGACCGGCCGCGACTTCATCCAGGAGATCTTCCGCCTCAAGGATCGCAAGGGCGCCGACTACGTCCTGCCGATGACGCACGAGGAAACCGTCACCTTCCACGCACGCGAGCTGCAGAGCTACCGGCAGCTGCCGCAGATGCTCTACCACATCTCGATCAAGGAACGCGACGAGCCGCGCCCGCGCGCCGGGCTCATTCGGCTCCGTGAGTTCATCATGAAGGACGCGTACTCGTTCGACCGCGACGACGCCGGGCTCGCAGAGAACTTCGAGCTGCAGCGCGGCGCCTACAAACGCATCTTCGATCGCTGCGGCCTGAAGGTCTACGACGTCGAAGCCGAGTCCGGGATGATGGGTGGGAGCGAATCCGTTGACTTTCTCGCGCCCGCCGGTGCCGGCGAGAACACGCTCGTGACCTGCGAGAACGGCGACTTCGCGGCCGACATCGAGGTGGCGCGCGGCGTCCCGCGCGCGCCGGCCTTCCCCGAGCCGCTCTCGGCTCCGGCCGAGGTCGAGACTCCCGGCGTGAAGACCTGTGAGGCCCTGGCAGAGTTCCTCTCCATCGACGTCGCGTCGACTTCGAAGGCGATGCCGGTCACCGTCGACGGTGGAACGGTCGTCCTCGCCCTGATCCGCGGCGACGACCGAATCGAGCCGGCCAAGCTCGATGCGGCGCTCGGTCGCCAGTCACGCCCGGCGACCGAGGACGAGATCCAGGCCGCCTTCGGCGCGAGCGGCGGCTCGCTGGGCCCGGTCGGGTTCAAGGGCGAGGTCGTCGCCGACGAGACCCTGCAGAGCGGGCAGTTCGTGGCCGGTGCGAACCGCGACGGGTGGCACCTGCGCGGCGTCGAGGCGGGCCGCGACTTCGAGGCACGGTTCGCGGATCTGCGCGAGTCGGCGGACGGCGATACCTGCCCCAGATGCGGCGGCCGCCTGCTGTTCGAGACGGCGATCGAGGTCGGCCACATCTTCAAGCTCGGCACGCGGTACTCGGAGCCGCTCGGGGCGACCTTCCTCGACGAGGAGGGGCAGGAGCACCCCGTGATCATGGGCAGCTACGGCATCGGTCTCGCCCGGGTGCTGGCCGCGCTCGTGGAGCAGCGCCACGACGAGCATGGGATCAGTTGGCCCGCGAGCGTGGCGCCGTACGATGTGCACGTGGTCGTGCTGAGCGGAGCGGAGGAGATTGGCCTGCAGGCCGCCGAGGCGCTCTCGGCAGCCGGCAAGGATGTTCTGCTGGACGACCGCGACCAGCGGCCCGGCGAGAAGTTCGCCGACGCCGACCTGATCGGCATCCCGACCCGGATCACGGCGGGCAAGAAGAGCCTCGAGGACGGCGCCGTCGATGTGCGCGACCGCTCCACCGGGGAAGAACGACGTGTGAATGTCGCCGACTTGGGCACGGTGGTCTAGATGGCAAAGCGCCGCCGGTTCGCATCCGAGCAGTTCGGCCCCGCCGTGGAGCGCCTGATGAACGAGACAGGCGTCACATACCGCGCTCTCGCCGCGAAGACCGACCTGTCGGCGGGCTACCTGAACCACCTCGTGCACGGCAACAGGCCCGTGCCTTCGAACGACGTGGTCGAGGTGCTCGCGCGGGCGCTCGACGTCGAGCCGGAGTACTTTCGCGAGTACAGGGTGCGCGTGATCACCGAGAAGCTCGAGACGATGCCGGATCTCGTCGACCGGCTCTATAAGCGCCTCAGCGGCTAACACTCCAGCCGCGATCTCGTCTTAGGGGGATAGGGTCCGGTGGGGTCCCGGCAAGCGACCACTGGGGGGTTAGGGGCCCCACCGAGCCTTCTTCTGCGCTTCGATACTAACTAGGACATCCGACCCTGCGCGACCGCGACACAGGCCTGGCAGGGAGGGAAGCCCTGGTTCCAGGGCACGTTCGTCTGGTCGATTCCGCAGAGCGCCGTGTCCGGGTCGTGCTCGTGCACGATGTGCTCACACTCTTCGAACGAGTGCCCGTCGACGCCGAAGCGCGGTTCGATCTCGGGAAGCGAGCTCATGGCGCACAGGGTAGAGATGTTTTCAACGCGGCAGCGGCAGTGCGTGTTGCGCGTAGTACGAGCGGGCCAGCGACCTGAAGAGACCGCCGTCGTCGTCTGCGCTCGTCGCCACGCGCGTATTGCCGTTGATCGGCGCGGGATTCGTCACGCCGTCCTTCGCGGCATCGCACGCGCACGTGGCGCCATCGGCTCCGCGGCCGAACATGAAGCCGACAAACCCGGCCGCCACGTATGCGCGCAGGTGTGCGTGAGACCCGAGGATCCACTGGACGCGATTGTCCTGGAAATGGTCCCAGGTGTTGTTCATCGACCGCATGACGGTGTTTCCGAGCGGGATCTGCCAGGCGACCATACGCACGCCGGCGAGGCGCACGAACGTCTGAGCGTAGAGGAGGTGGCGGCGAAAGTCGGCCGGTGTGAACCACGTGTGCGGGTTGCCGCTCTGCTTCGCATAGAAGCCGGCATCGCGGTCGGAGAAATCCTCGAAGGAGAGGTCGAACTGCGCATGCAACGAGAGGTAGAACGCCGCTGACTGCGCCGCGTAGGCTCGAACCGTGGCGTCGGGCGGGTCTTCGTAGACGATGTCGTGCTTCGTGCCCCAGCCGCTCATGTGGTAGGCGAGGATCACGTTGGGCGCGTCCGCGTCACGAAGCTTGATCCACTGTTGCGCGAACGACGACGCGAGACCCGTCTCGCCCGCCTGCTCGAGGTAGCCCCAGAGATCCGGCTCGACGTGCACGACGACGGGCTTCGAACCGCGGATCCGTGAGAAGAGCAGCTTGACGTCGGCCCAGTACGCCGACATCGTCGCCGAGTCGCGGAGGTTCGTCAGATCCGCGTGCGCCTCGTCGCCGCCGCCGGGCTTCGACTGCAGCAACATGTAGTACGTGAACACAGGGATAACACCGTGCGCCCACGAGTCCTGCGCGTACATCGAGGCGAACGTCCCGTTGGGGTTCCATGTCGACCACCCCGACCCGGTGTTGACGCCGCCCGCGAGGTACTGGTAGCGGAAGCCGAAGGGCGCAGCGCGGCGCAGCACGGCCGCACCGCCCGGACCGTCGGCGGCGCCGATCTGAAGCGTGTGCGGCCAGTGAGCCGGTGCCGCGGGCAGCTTCGGGGCGGCCGCCCCGGCGCCCGCGACGCACACGAGCGCGGCGCAGGCGATCGCGCCTGCCTGGAAACGACGCGAGAGCGGCATCGCCGCGCACCGTAGCGGCGCCGGCAGCGCTCGTCGGCCCCCGAAGGGGGTTCGGCGGTCTTCGGCCTCGACTATTCCGCGGTTTCGGCGGGACGGATCGGCTCGCCGAGCATCCGGGGGCGGGCCGGGGGCGGAGCGGCGGGCTCAGCCTCGCGACTCACGGTGAGAGGCTGCACGGTGACGGGGTCGTCGGTCGGCGGGGGAGCTGAAGGCAGTGCATGCCTCAGCCAACGGCTGTTTGGCTCGTCCAACCACTGCCATCCGGCATCCTCGTTCGCACGGAACCACCAGTGTTCGGCATGGAACGTCCAGGCCGCCGACTTGTTGCGGCAGTGCGGGCATACCCCGGCGTCACGCCGCATTGGCTCCTTGCAGTGCGGGCAGGCGCGATACATCTCCGGCTGCGGTGACGGGGCCAGAGCGAGAGCCATGCCCGCTGCTACGACGCCCCTCTCAGTCGTCTTCCCGCGCTGAAACAAGTAGATCGGGAATACGACGATCCAGAGCAGGAGACAGCCGATCACCCACGCGGCAGTGCTCGTCGGCTTCTTTCCCGGCCAGTTCCGCTTCGGCGAGTCGAACCCAACCCACACGGTTGTACAGACGACGACGAGGAGGACGATCAACTGAAACACGGCGTCACTATCGGCAGTCATTTGTGACTCCTTTAGTTCTCGGGCATCTCGGAGACACGGTGGTCGGGCGCGAAATCTGAGGTCCGACCGAGAACCCTGCCGTCGGGCAAGCGGGCCTCGTTCTATCCACACGGCATCGTTGCTACGGTCTCGGTGTCGCGGGGCGTGGCGCAGCCTGGTTAGCGCGCTAGTCTGGGGGACTAGAGGTCCCGAGTTCAAATCTCGGCGCCCCGATAAAAACCCGCAAATGTGGGGT
>CAWGEJ010000010.1:0-40779 GCA_963821575.1 uncultured Thermoleophilia bacterium | reverse complement strand
TTCCGTGATGTGATAGCCGGCAGGCGTTGTCACGGGAGGGTTGTAGGGCTCGAGTTGATCCGTCTGCCGACGGGTCGGTGAGTTACAAAGTTCAGTCGTAGGCGAAGTGCATGGAACTGCACGCCGCAGAGGGTAATGGCCCCGTAGCCGAAACGATTGAGCCTCACTTCTCGAGTACCTGAGTACGGCCGGGCACGGGAAACCTGGTCGGAACCCGCGGGGACCACCCCGCAAGGCTAAGTACTCCTTGGCGACCGATAGTGAACTAGTACCGTGAGGGAAAGGTGAAAAGTACCCCGGAAGGGGAGTGAAATAGCACCTGAAACCGTGTGCTTACAAGCGGTCGGAGCCGGCCTTTGGTCCGGTGACGGCGTGCCTTTTGCATAATGAGCCAGCGAGTTACTCGTCCACGGCGAGGTTAAGGAAACGGAGCCGTAGCGAAAGCGAGTCTGAACAGGGCGTTCAGTCGTGGGCGGTAGACCCGAAACTGAGTGATCTATCCATGGGCAGGTTGAAGCGGGGGTAAGACCCCGTGGAGGACCGAACCGACCTAGGTTGAAAACTGGGCGGATGACCTGTGGATCGGAGTGAAAGGCTAATCAAACTCAGAGATATCTGGTTCTCCCCGAAATATATTTAGGTATAGCCTCGCATGTTCAATTGCGGTTGTAGAGCACTGTTTGGTCTAGGGGGCCGACCAGCTTACCGAAATCAGGCAAACTCCGAATGCCGTAATTCCAGAGTGCGGGAGTCAGACTGCGGGGGATAAGCTTCGTGGTCAAAAGGGAAACAGCCCAGACCGTCGGCTAAGGCCCCTAATTCCATGCTAAGTGGGAAACGATGTCCGATTGCAGAGACAACCAGGATGTTGGCTTAGAAGCAGCCACCATTCAAAGAGTGCGTAACAGCTCACTGGTCAAGTGGTCGGGCGCGGACAATGTAACGGGGCTCAAGCATGGAGCCGAAGCCACGGACTTCATCTTCGGATGGAGTGGTAGGGGAGCGTTCCCAAGCCCGGGAAGCGGCGGCGTAAGCCAGCCGTGGAGGCTTGGGAAGTGAGAATGCTGGCACGAGTAACGAAAGACATGTGAGAAACATGTCCGCCGAATGCCTAAGGGTTCCTGAGTAAAGCTAATCTGCTCAGGGTTAGTCGGGACCTAAGCCGAGGCCGCAAGGCGTAGGCGATGGACAACTGGTTGATATTCCAGTACCACGTACCCACCGCTATCACCGATGGCGGGACGGGGTAGGTCAAGCCAACCCAGGCGATGGTCGACCTGGGGTAACCGCGTAGGGCGAGCAATAGGGAAATCCGTTGCTCACATAGCCTGAGACGGGATGCCGAGAGCGTTCAGCTCGAAGTGGCCGCCACCATGCCTCCTAGAAAAGCGTCTAGGGAGGTGGGACGTGCCCGTACCAAAACCGACACAGGTAGGCAGGTAGAGAATACCAAGGCGATCGGAAGAACCCTCGAAAAGGAACTCGGCAAAATGGCCCCGTAACTTCGGGAGAAGGGGCGCCATGGTAGGGTAATAATCCTTCGCGGATTAAAGCCCGAGATGGCCGCAGTGAAACGGCCCAACCGACTGTTTACCAAAAACACAGGTCTCTGCGAAGTCGTAAGACGACGTATAGGGGCTGACGCCTGCCCGGTGCCGGAAGGTCACGAGGAGAGGTTAGCCTTCGGGCGAAGCTTTGAATCCAAGCCCCGGTAAACGGCGGCGGTAACTATAACCGTCCTAAGGTGACATGCCTGGATTTGGCAGTGTGCAGCTGCCCAGGCAAATCGTTGCCCCCCGCGCCAGCAATGACGCGGTGCGCATCTGGCCATATGCTGGAAAACCCGGTGTATCCCGCACTACTCGAGTCATCCGATGTGATGCCTAGAGTGACAACGTGACGGGTGCGGAAAACCAGCAGGAAAGGCTGATCGAGTCCCGTGGATGGGTGGTCGGTTTCGTAGACGGAGAAGGATGCTTCTCGATCGGCTTCGTTCGGCAGCCATGCCGTCCGGGCCGAAACGGCTACGCGACCGGATTCCAGGTCACACACGAGTTCGTGGTGACGCAGGGCGAGCAGAGCTTGCCGGCGTTGTACGAGCTCCGTGACTTCTTCGGTGTTGGGCAGGTGCTTGTGAACCGGCGGTACGACAACCATCGGGAGCACCTGTATCGATACGTCGTGCGAAGGCGCGACGAGCTGATGGAGACGGTGATCCCGTTCTTCCAGCAGCACCGGCTACGAACCTCGAAGCGTGACAACTTCGAAAAGTTCGTGAAGTGCGTCGAGTTGATCTCTTCAGGCCGCCATTTGACGGTCGATGGTCTGATTCAGATCGCGGAGATCACGGAGACGATGAACCGGAAGAAACCCAGACAGGAACTGATCAGAATCCTCAGAGACTATACGCCAGAGACCCTCGACAGAGGGTCATGAGATAGTCCCGACTGCATGGCGACATGCAGGGGAGCGGCATCAAAGGAAGTGCCATTCCCGTTCGCGCTGTCCAAATGGACACGTCCGAATAAGACCCAAGCGAAATTCCTTGTCGGGTAAGTTCCGACCTGCACGAATGGCGTAACGAGTTGGGCGCTGTCTCTTCGAGGGATCCGGTGAAACTGTAGTCTCGGTGAAGATGCCGAGTACCCGTGGTTGGACGGAAAGACCCCGTGAACCTTTACTACAGCTAGATGTTGGAGTTCGGTGTACGTCGTCCAGGATAGGTGGGAGGCTGTGAAGCCGGCACGCCAGTGTCGGTGGAGTCAATCTTGGGATACCACCCTTCGTAGTCTGGGCTTCTAACCCGCTGCCGTGATCCGGGGCGGGAACAGCATCTGGTGGGTAGTTTGACTGGGGCGGTCGCCTCCTAAAATGTAACGGAGGCGCGCAAAGGTTCCCTCAGCACGGTTGGAAATCGTGCGTAGAGCGTAATGGCATAAGGGAGCTTGACTGCGAGAGCGACAGCTCGAGCAGGTGCGAAAGCAGGCCATAGTGATCCGGCGGTAACAAGTGGAAGTGCCGTCGCTCAACGGATAAAAGGTACTCCGGGGATAACAGGCTTATCCTTCCCAAGAGTCCACATCGACGGAAGGGTTTGGCACCTCGATGTCGGCTCGTCGCATCCTGGGGCTGGAGTAGGTCCCAAGGGTTGGGCTGTTCGCCCATTAAAGCGGTACGCGAGCTGGGTTCAGAACGTCGTGAGACAGTTCGGTCCCTATCCACCATGGGCGTTGGAGCTTTGAGAGGAGTCGTCTCTAGTACGAGAGGACCGAGACGAACGGACCTCTGGTGTATCAGTCGTTCTGCCAAGAGCGCTGCTGATTAGCCACGTCTGGATGGGATAACCGCTGAAAGCATCTAAGCGGGAAGCCCACCTCAAGATGAGAGCTCCCATCTCCTAGAGAGAGTAAGAGCCGTGGCAGACCACCACGTTGATAGGCGGGACGTGTAAGCACAGCAATGTGTTCAGCGGACCCGTACTAATTGCTCGAGGTCTTGATTTTGAACTCATGTTCGCTGCTATGGAGTTTTGAAGGTGTGCTGCTCCATGCGCGCACGTTCACAAGTTGGGCGGTCATAGCGACGGGGAAACACCTCTTCCCATTCCGAACAGAGAAGTTAAGCCCGTTAGCGCCGATGGTACTCGGGGAGCAATCCCCCGGGAGAGTAGGACGCCGCCCATTTCTTCAGGTGTCTGACACCACAAGGTGTCAGACACCTTTTCTCTTTCTAGGAGCCGTCGCGGAGCTCGCGGAGCGGCGCGCTCGTCCACACGATCTCGTCGAACCGCCCATGGGCGCCCTCGCCCGTCGGCGACTGGACGAGGAACCCCGCGGCCGCGCTGCCGGCGCCGTCGAGCGTGAAGTGCCGGATCAGCGACCACCAGGAGCCGTCGACCGAGGCGTGGAACGCAAAGGTCTCATCGTTGCGCGAGACGCGCAGCCACGCGGCGGCTACCGACACCGCGAAGGCATTCGCGTCGTCGGAGACTCCCCGGGTCACGACGGAGACGATCGTCGCCTCCCGCTGCGGCGAGTACTCGAGCGCCAGCTTCCCCCACGAGCCGGCATCGGCCCAGACGACGAGCGCAGCTGCATCGAACGTCGCCTCGAGCGTTGGGGAGACGCGCGCGCTCAGCTGGAAGTCGCCGCCTCGGCCGGCCGAGCAGGAGCGGCGCCTCGGCCCGCGGCTCGGCGCCGCCCGGGTCGGTGAAGAGATCGCTCCGCGGGCCTGCCGAGAACGCGATCGAGGCTTCGGCGACCTCGCAGGGCCCGGGCGGCTCGACCCGCCAGGCGAGCTCAGGCGGCACGGAGCTTCTCGCGCCAGGCTGGATCGAGCTCACGCAGCCGGCGCACGCGCTCGCCGACCGCCGGATGCGAGTTGAACAGCGCGGCGAGCCCTTCCTCGGCGAAGGGATTCGTCGTGTAGACGGGCTCGGTCGCCGGGCTGGCCTCGAAGCCGACGAGCTCCATGGCCGCCTCGAGGCGCACGAGCGCGTCCGCCAGCCCGTGCGGGGAGTCGCAGATCTCCGCCGCGTAGCGGTCTGCTTCGAACTCCCGCTTCGCCGAGAGCAGCAGGTGGACGAAAGCCGCGGCGATCGGGCCGAGAACGACGAGGAACGCGCGCTGGAGGAAGCCTCCGATGCGCGAGCTCTCGACGATCACGGCCGCCACGATGACCGCGATCGTCTGAACGAGGACGTCGCGATGGCGCAGATGCGCGAGCTCGTGCGCGACGATGCCCTCGAGCTCCGCAGGTGAGGCAACCCCGAGCAGGCCGACCGACAGGGCGAGCCCGGTGCCCCCGCCGGCCCCTCGTCCGGCCGAGAGCGCTCGGGGGTAGCTGTCGGGGAGCACGTAGAGCTTCGGCTTCATGACCCCGGCGCGGGCCGCGAGGCGCTCGACGGTCGAATGCAGAGCCGGAGCCTCTCCTTGCAGCATCTCGCGGGCGCCGACCATCCCCAGCACGATCCGGTCCGCGTACCAGTAGACCGCTGCCGCGAGCAGGACGATCGACCCGATGAAGAGCAGCGCGACGCTGTAGCCGCCGAGCTGCCAGCCGACGGCGCCGAAGACGAGCGCGGTCACGATCACCACGAGCCAGGCTTTGAGGACGTTCCGGAGGATCAGCAACCGGCGCTGCACTGCGCCGAACGCTACGTCTCGTCGTCGGTCGAGTCCGGGTCGTCCTCCGCGAGACCGCGCGGCGGCCAGTCGGGCTCGGGGGCGTCGCAGCGGCTCGAGCAGTGGAGGGAGGCGACGTTCTGGAGCGGGATCAGGATGTGGCCGTTCAGCTCGACGTGGGCGACATCCTCGAGGTAGCAGTAGGCGGTCAGGACGCCGTCCTGGTACTCGCCGCCGAAGAGGGCGATCTCGACCTGCTCGCCCTTGTACTTATTGGTGTAGTCCTCCATCGCCATTTCGAGACTAACCGATGGGGGCCGTCAGAACGTCGTCCCGGAAGTGCAGCTCGATCACGCCGCAGTTGGCGATCGGATGATGAGGGCCGTCGCTCACCTGGCCGCGGAGAGCCCGCATCGTGCCGCCATGGGTGACGATCAGGATGCGGCGCCCGAGGTTCGCGCGGGCGATGCGCTCGACCGCTGCGTGTACCCGTTCCCGATGCTGATCGCGCGTCTCGCCGTCCGGCCGGTCGCCGTCCGGGAACCGCGCCTGGAGCTCGGCGCGAGTGAGGCCGGACCAGGAGCCGACGTCGATCTCGCGCAGCCCGGCGTCGCCGATCACCGGCATGCCATGGGGCGCCGCGACGATCACCGCGGTCTCGTAGGCACGCGCGAGGTCGCTCGAGTAGACGGCGTCGAAGGGGGTCGAGCGCAGCTGCTCCGCGAGCTCGCGCGCCTGGGAGCGCCCGTGCTCGTTCAGCGGCGGGTCGGCCCAGCCCTGCCAGCGGCCCTCGCGGTTCCAGTCGGTCTCACCGTGGCGCGCAAGAAGGATCGTGGTCACGGCGCCTAACGTAGCGCCTCGAGTCCGCTCTTCGACGACCGCCTCGGCCGATACCGTGCGTGCGGAATGCCCGAATTGGCCGGGAAAGTTGGCGACGGTTTCTCTGCCCGCACGCGCGAGCTGGAAGAGCACGCCCTTTCGCCGCTCGCGGTCCGCTCGTACGAGACGCGCGGCCGGGAACGTCCCGAGGCCGAATGTCGCGTCCGCACGCCGTTTCAGCGTGACCGCGACCGGATCCTCCATTCGAAGCCGTTCCGCCGGTTGAAGGGGAAGACCCAGGTCTTCATCGACCCGGTCGGCGACCACTACCGCACCCGCATGACCCATACGCTCGAGACCACCGGGATCGCTCGGGTGGTCGCCCGTGCCCTGCGGTTGAACGAGGATCTCACCGAGGCGATCGGGCTCGGCCACGACCTCGGTCACCCGCCGTTCGGGCACGCAGGCGAGGGTGCCCTCGACGCCCTGCTCGAAGCCGGGTTCCGACACAACGAGCAGTCGGCGAAGATCGCCCGCAGGCTCAACCTGACGCTCGAGGTCGTGGACGGCATTCTCACCCACACCGGCGACCACGACCCCGAGACGCAAGAGGGGAAGATCGTCCGGATCGTCGACCGCGTTGCGTACATCAACCACGACATCGACGATGCGATCCGCTACGGCATGCTCGACGAGGCAGACCTGCCGCGGGCCGAGATCGAGACCCTTGGTCCCACCGGGGCGAGGCGAATTGACACGCTGGTGCACGATCTGATCGAGACGTCCGCGGCGGCCGGTGACATCGCACAGAGTGAGGAGGTCGGCAGTGCGATGCTCTCCCTCCGTGATTTCATGTTCGAGCGCGTGTACCTCGCCCCGGCCACGCGTCCCGAGCACGACCGTGCCGATGCGACGATCCGCCGTATCTATGAGCACCTCGAGGCGAGAGGGGACGACCAGGACGAGATCGTCGAGTTCATCGCCGGGATGACCGACCGGTTCGCTCTGTCGTACGCTGCCAGTCTCTGATGGCGCGGATCAAGGACAGCTCCGTCGAGGCCGTCAAGGCGGCCGCCGACTTCGTCGACGTCGTCTCCGCCCGCACGCAGCTCAGGAAGTCCGGCGGCCGGTACACGGGGCGGTGCCCGTTCCACGACGAGCGCACACCGTCGTTCTCCGTCAACGCGGTCGACAAGCTCTACTACTGCTTCGGGTGCGGTGCGAAGGGCGACCTGATCACGTTCGTCCGTGAGACCGAGGGGCTGGACTTCGCCGGCTCGATCGAATGGCTCGGCGAGCGGTTCCGGGTGCCGATCGAATACGAGGAGAGCTCACCGGCGCAGGACGCGGCCCGCAGGCGCCGAGAGCGCCTCGTTGCGCTGCTCGAACAGGCGACGTCGTTCTACGAGCGCACGCTGTGGGAGTCCCAGGCCGGCGGGATGGCACGCGACTACCTCAAGGGACGCGGGCTGGACGAGGAGATCTGCCGTGAGTTTCGCCTCGGCCTCGCGCTCGGGGGGACCATCCTCGCCCGCAAGGCCCTCGAGAAGGGCTTCACGCGAGAGGAGCTGCGCGCGGCGGGACTGACGCGACAACGCGGCGACGACTACTTCCAGAGACGGCTCCTGTTCCCGCTCGCAGACCGGCAAGGGCGGGTGCTCGGCTTCCAGGCGCGCAAGCTGCACGAGGACGACTCGCTCCCGGCGAAATACGTGAACACACCCGAGTCGGAGCTCTTCCACAAGGGGGCGATCGTGTACGGGCTCGACAAGGCGCGTGCCTCGATCGCCCGGGACGACCGCGCCTGCGTCGTCGAGGGCAACACCGACGTGATCGCGCTTCGGCAGGCGGGCTTCGACCCGGTCGTCGCCTCCATGGGCACCGCGCTCACCGAGCAGCAGCTGAAGGAGCTCGGGCGGCTGACCAAGCGGCTCTGGCTCGCGTTCGACGGCGACGCTGCGGGCGAGACCGCAACGCTGCGCGGGATGGAGCTCGCGGCCGGGCAAGGGTTCGACGTGAAGGTCGTCGCGCTGCCGCCCGGCATCGACCCGGCCGACGATCCGCAGAGCTTCCAGAGCCGTCTCGCCGGCGCCGAGCCGTATCTGCTCTACCGCGTGCGGATCGAGCTCGAGCGTGGGGAAGACCGTGAGGTCTCGTTCCGCACCGTCAAGGCGCTGCTCGACGAGGCGCCCGATTCACCGGAGCGGCACGACGCGTGGCGCTTCGCGAACGACAAGCTCGGCATGACGGTCCAGCTGCGCGCCGGTGGCTCGGCGCGGGCATCTGCCCCTGCTTCCCAGCGTGCGCTCGATGCGAGCACCAAGCTGGAGCGCAATGCACTCGCAGGCGTGCTTGCCCATCCCAGCCTCGTGCCGCTCCTGGCAGAGCTGACGCCGGATCACTTCTACGACCCCGTACATCGCGAGCTACGCGCGCACATCGTCGAGGGCACGCCGCTCGAGCCGGAAGCCGTCGGGCTGCTTGCGGAGCTGGACGCACGTGCAGTCGCCGAGGGGATCGACGAGAGCACGGGAACGGAGCTCCTGTTGAGACTGCGTGAGCGTGAGATGCGCCGCGAACTGCAGCACTCGGATCCGCTGCGCACGAAAGAGCTGCAGGAAGCGCTGCAACGGCTGCTGGAACGAGTCGCGGCGCTCTCCTGACACTCGGAATCAGAAAGGCCCGCTCATGCGGGCCTTTCTGCAGGCTCCCCGGGTTGGACTCGAACCAACAACCCTCCGGTTAACAGCCGGATGCTCTGCCAATTGAGCTACCGGGGATCGCTCAGCGGCGGGCATTGTAGCCAGAGGTTTGGCCGGTCAACGCTCGACTGTGACCGGCACGTCGACCTGATGCTGCGGGCTCCCGTCCGCCGCCGAAGGGGCGAAGGCGACGATGACGAGAGGCCCTGAAGAGGCGGTGAACGTCGCGTCGAAGGTGCCGCGGCCCGGGGCGCCTTCCGTGGCCGTCACGGTTTGCTTCGTCAGCACCTTGCCGTCGCGCACGAGCTGGATGACGAGCGTTGCCTCGAAGACGCTGGCACTGCCCGCGACATGAAACGACTGCGGCACGGTGGCTCCCGGAGCCGGTGTGTCGATGAGGATCGGGGGCAGATATGCGGCGAAGTCGTCGCGCGTCAGGCCGCTGCGGCCGGCCACGTCGACCCGCTCCACCGAGGGGAACTGGGTGAGCGTGTAGACGATCTCGGCGACCTGGTCGTTGGTCGCCTTGGCCAGGTCGACCGTGGCGGTGCCGTCGGTGATGGTCACCGGTGCCGCGAGGCCCAGGGCCCCGAGTGCGGCCGCGGCCACGGCCTGCGTTTGGGGGACGTGCTCGAGTCTCGGATGCAGCACGCCTCCGTCGACGACGAACACCGTCAGCGCCATCGGCTTGGGAGAGACCGGAACAGGCCCGGTGGTGATGGTGCTGACCGTGCCGTGGGAGCTCGAGCCGCAGCCGGCGGCGAGCAGCACTCCTGCCGATACGAGGAGGAGGCGGAGCTTCACGAGTTCTCGATTCTGGAACATTCCCCGAAGCCCTGCCGGCCACCCGTATCCTTTCGGGGATGAGCGTCATCGCCCTCATCCTGCTGGCGGCGGCAGTCGTGCTGCTGGCCCTCGCGGAGTGGCCGCGCATCTCGCAGCGCGCCGGCCTGCAGCGGCGGAGCCGCGCGCGCAAGCGGTCGCATCTCCGGGTCGTCGACCCGGTCGACGACGACTCCGACGAGTTTGCGAGGGCGGTCGAGCGTGACCTCGCGAACCTGCCGACGTTCGATCCGCGCGCAAAGCGCGACTAGCAGCTAGCGAACGCGGACGGCCGCCCGGAGCGTCCGGGTGTTCGGCAGGATCGGCGGCACATCCTCCATGTTCTTCGTCTCCTGGAAGTCGGCAACCTTCAGCACGAGCTCGTGGCGGCCTTTGCCGGCGGCGATTCGGATCACTCCATGGGCGTACGGCGCCTTCACCTTCTTGCCGTCGAGGGTGGCCGCAATCGAGTACGGGTCGACGCCGGAACCGGCGTCGCTCGCCGAGACCGCGATCGAGCCACGCGTCGACACGATCCGGAGTGTCGGCGGGGTGACGTCGTTCACCCAGTAGCGGAAGGTGAACGGGCCGGCGTCGGCCGCGCTGCGGGTGTCGAAGACGATGTCGTACGCGCCGGCGGCCGGTAGGACCGTACCGGCGACGGCGATCGGGCTGCCGTAGGTGGCGCGATAGGGGTTGAGATCGATCGGCAGGCCGATGTAGCCGACGAGGTGGTCCTCGGCGCCGTCGAACACGACGTGGGGGACCGCCCGCCCCGACGTGACGACCACCCCGAAGTTTGCCGGCTTGCCGCTGATCGTGACGCGGTACGCGCGCTCCGGCCCGGCGTAGGTCGTGTCACCCCCGGTCGGGTAGCGGTACCCGCTGATCAGCGAGGGGCCGCCGACGGTCGTGCCGCGGTAGGCTCCGGCTTTCTTGAGCGCGATCTTCGTCTCGCCGGCCAGCTTCGGGGCAGACGTCGCGAGCCAGAACGGGATGCGGCGCGTGTCGGTGCCGCGCGTCAGGATCACGAAGCCGGTGGTGTCGCCGGTCGTCGTGCCACCCGTCGCGGCAACCGTGAGCGTGCCGGGAACGTCGACGGTGGCGGGAACCGTCACGGTGCCGGTTCCTTGCTGCACCAGTGAGGTGACGGTCCACGTTCCGGCCCCGCCTCCGGCATCCGTCAGGGTGACGACCTGGTTCGCAGGCCCCGCAGGGGCGAGCCGTCCGAACGAGAGCCCCGTGGGGGAGGCGAAGAGCAGGGGCACGTCGGCTCGGGGAACGTCGATCACGCCGCCGCCTTCCCGAGTGGTCGGCACCTCGGAGCCACTCGGGCTCTTGACGGGGTCGGCGGTCTGCTCGAGCGCCGACTTGACCTCGGCGGCCGTCCACGTCGGGTGGCGCTCCATCAGCAGAGCGGCTGCGCCGGCCACGTGGGGGGTCGCCATGCTCGTCCCCATCAGCAGGCCGAAGGGCCCGCCCTGGTTCGCAGGCAGGGACGACAGGATGTTGACGCCCGGGGCGGAGACGTCCGGCTTCATCTGGAGCGACACCGGTGTCGGGCCGGCCGACGAGAAGTCTGCGATGACGTCCCTCGCGTTGACGGCGGCAACCGTGATGGCGTCGGGCGCGTTTCCGGGCGACGAGACGGAGCCGTACCCGAAGTCCGTGAAATCGTTGCCGGCTGCGATCACCGGCACCACTCCGGCAGCCGCTGCGCCCTCGATCGCCCGCACGACGATGTCGCGGGACGGCTCGACCTCAGGCTCGCCGAGCGACAGGTTGATCACGTTCATGCCGTCCGACACGGCCGCCTCGATCGCGGCCGCGATCTCCGCGCTGTTGCCGTCGAGCCCGAAGCCCGGGGTCAGCACGGTCAGCGCCCGGTAGTTGCCGAGGTAGGCGTTCGGCGCGACGCCGGAGATCGCCGTCCCGTTCGCGATCGTCCCGTGCACACCCGCCGCGATGCCCGCGACGTGCGTCGCATGGAACGAGTTCACCGGATCGAACGGGAGCTTCGCGCTCTTGGAAGTCGGCGATGCCGGCGCGAACACCCGCTGCACGATCACCTTGGGAGTCGTGTACTTCGTCAGCCCCTTGGGGAACCCGGGCGGATACTGGAAGCCACTCGGGTTGAAGTAGGGGTGGGTCGCCTCGAGGCCGTCGTCGATGATGCCGATCTTCATCCCGTTGCCGGCGGTCTCGAAGTTCGGGCCCCACAGCTGATTGGCGCCGATCTGCTCCGGGCCGCCGGAATCGCGGAGCGCGTGGTAGCGGACGTTCGGCCAAACCTCCGCGACGCCGGGGACCTTCGCCAGTTCGGCGACCTGGGAGCGCGGCACGACGACCGCCAGGCCGTTGGCGACGATGCGGTAGTGCCAGCGCACATGGGCCGTGGGCAGGAGCTTGTGGAGGTTCTGGACGACGACACCCTGCTCGGCGTCGATCCGGGCGAGGTAGAGCTCTCGTCGAGGCGCCGACTGCACGGTGCGCCGGAAGGCCGAGAGTGCGGGCGCGCGCAGGGTGACGACGACCTCGGTCAGCGGATCGGGGCGCGCGCCCTGAACGTCACCCGAGAGTGCGACTGCCGCGAGCGCCGAGAAGAGAAGCAGAAGGGCGACCTTCCTCAGGGTCGCGCGAGGGCGAGCGGCTCGGATCGGCATGAACATCTTGTCTGACTCCATCGCGCCGCTCCTGTTAGCCGCTTGGTCTTTCACGCGGACGAGAGAATGTGCGCTCCGGCGTGGTTCGACGAGGGATGATGGAGAGCGTGGGCATCGGGCGGCAGTGGCTTGGCTGAGCCGTTCGCCGACCCGGGCGGCATGTTAACCACCGAGAGCGGCCACCTGATCACGAAGCGAGGTGCTTTCCCCTAGGAACGGAGGCTCTTCAGTTGTAGGCTCGGTGGTAGCTCGCGGTGGCGTTGACCCCCTTCACCTGCTGCGGCTAGGGCGGGCAGGCTGCGGTTCATGCGAAGGCGCACTTGCCCGCCCCTTTTCCCCCACTCGCCTTGGTTGAGGGGCGCGGCGTCGGCCCTCCCTCCCCCTTTAGGGCCGGCCGCGCTCGCCTCAACACCTTCTTCCTAGTCCCGTCGGGAGAACGCCGCATGCTGCCCAAGAGGGATCTCTTGTAAAACGTGCCACCGCAGCACACTGCCGGCTATGCGGATGAGAGGACTTGAACGTCCGTCCAACGACGCGGCGGTGGGTTGCGGACACGAGCGGCTTAGAGGAGCAACAGGAAGGTCAGCCCGAGTGGACAGGAGCCGCAGCTTGACTCTTCCCGCACAAACTGCGAGTGTGGAGTCGGTTGGTGATCGAACTTTGGCGAGAAATCAGACATAGCTGATCTCTGAGCGGACCCGGTTTAGGTCCGCGTTCATCACCTACACACATTTAGAGGAGTAGCTAATGAAGCCTGGACGTAAGCGCCTAGCGCTAGCGTTGCTGGTGGCTGCGAGTGTTGTCGCCATAGCGTCCATCGGACGTATCGCGATCGCATCTTCTGCGGCTGTACATGATCACGCGAGCCACGCCGCCACCTTGCAGGGAGAACTGACAGCGGTACGGCGAGCCACGGCCCGCTTCCATAACGTCGACGAGGCAATCGCAGCCGGGTACCAACTCGGTTGGGTGAACGGATCCAACGTGAGGATCCTGACCGGCTGCATCGCGAACCCAACGGCTGGGGCGATGGGCTACCACTACATCAATCCCGCGCTGGTGGCCGACAACGCGGTTGACCTGACGAGGCCCGAGGCGCTGGTGTATCAGTCCGCTCCGGCCGGAGGGCTCAAGCTCGTCGCCGTGGAGTGGATCGTCCGTAGCGCTCAATCCAACCCTCCCGGCGTCTCGGAACCGCCGTCGGTACTCGGGATGCAGATGCACATCCTCGTTCCACCTCCAGGGCCAGCCTTCTACCTGATGCACGCCTGGATCTGGAAGTACAACCCGGCGGGGATAATGGCCGACTGGAACCCCGAGGTCACCTGCCCCTGAACCGAATCGGGACATCTACCAACTAGCGAAGAACCAGACGGAGACTCCAACAGGCGGCCCGCCGAAGGACGGCGGGCCGCCGCATACGAAGGAGGAAGTCATGCGGCGAATGTTCCCCTCACCAGCAACGGCCGTGTTCCCGGAACGTTCCCCGATCCCCTTGAAACGGCTATGCGGATGAGAGGACTTGAACCTCCACGCCCTTACGGGCACACGGACCTGAACCGTGCGCGTCTACCAATTCCGCCACATCCGCTCGTGCGGGCGGCATTGTAGCCACGCCATCCCGGCGGGCTATGCTCTTGCGTCCGATGAAGACGGCCACGCTTCTCGATCAGCACGGCACGGTCGTCTGCGCGCGCTGCCGTCTCGCCGTCTCGCCTCTGGCGCGCATGAAGGGCCTGCTCGGCCGCGCCTCGCTCGACCCCGGGGAGGGGATGCTCTTCCGTCCCGGGGGGTCGATCCACATGTTCTTCATGCGCTTCACGATCGATGCCGTGTTCTGCACCCGCGACCTCGAGGTGATCGATGTCGAGCGCGGCCTGCGGCCCTGGCGGATCGCCTCGCGTCGAGGGGCAAAGGTCGTGATCGAGCTCGCGGAGGGTGCTGCGGCCGGAGTCGGCCCGGGCGACCGCCTCTCGCTCGCTACGATCGACGCGTGAGCACGCAACCATTGAGGCAGCTGCTCGAGAGCGCCTTTCCCGACGCGACCGAGCTCGACGTGATCGATCGCACCGGCGGCGGAGACCATTTCCAGGTCGTCGTCACGGCGCCGTCCCTCGGCGGGCTGTCGCTCGTCGAGCAGCACCGGCGGGTCTACGAGGCGCTGTCGGGCCCGCTGGGCGATGGGACCATCCATGAACTCCGGATCAAGACGAAGGGGGCGGCATGAGCTACACCGAGAAGATCAAGGAAGTGATCGACGACTCCGACGTCGCGATCTTCATGAAAGGCACACCTGCCTTCGTGATGTGCGGCAACTCGGATCGCGCGCTGCAGGCCCTGCGCCGCGCCGGCGCTCCGGTCACTGCGGTCGACGTGCTCCCCGACCCGCAGATCCGGCAGGAGCTCTCGACGATCTCCGGCTGGCCGACGATCCCGCAGGTCTTCGTCAAGGGCGAGCTCGTCGGCGGCGCGGACATCGTCGAGGAGCTGGAGCAGAGCGGCGACCTCGAGCAGACCCTCCGCGAGAAGCTCGGCGAGGGCTACGCCGCGTCGCGCGCCGAGACGACCGTCGCGCTGGCCTAGGCTCTCCTAGCTTCGCAGTGCCTCGAGCACGTCGTCGGCGTGCGTGCTCGGCTTGACCTCGTGCAGCACGCGCTTGACGGTGCCGTCCTCGGCGATCACGAACGTCGAGCGGCTGATTCCCATGTACTTCTTCCCCGCGAAGGACTTCTCGCCCCAAACACCGTAGTCCTCGGCGACCGAGTGATCGACGTCGGCGAGCAGCGTGAACGGCAGTCCGTACTTCTCCTTGAACTTGACGTGCGAGCGTTCGTTGTCGGGCGAAATGCCCAGGACGACCGCGCCCTCGCGCTCGAACTCACCGTAGGCGTCACGGATCCCACACGCCTGTGTCGTGCAACCCGGTGTGTCGTCCTTGGGGTAGAAGTAGAGAACGACCTGCTTGCCCCGCAGGTCGGCGAGCGAGACGGTCTCACCGCTGTCGCTCTGCAACTCGAAGTCGGGGGCGGCCTTTCCTTCTTCCACCACGGTGATGTCCTCTCGGTAGGTTTCGCTCCCGATGCTAACGGCCCACCACGTGAACGCATTCCTGCTGATCGCCGTCTGCGTCCTCGCCTCGGCGGCTGCGTTCTGGGCGCGCCGCCGCCGAGCAGGCAGCGCCGTCGCCCAGCTGCTCGCGCTGGCGCAGACCCTGCTCGTGGCCCAGGTCGCGCTGGGGCTGCTCCTTCTCTCCGACCACAGACGTGCCGCCGACCACCTGCACTACGCCTACGGCACTTTCGCGCTCCTGGCGGTCCTCTCACCGTGGCTCTACGCACCCGCCGACCCGCGGGCACGCCTGCTCTGGTTCAGCGTCGCGACCCTCCTCGCCGCTGCGCTCGGAGTGCGAGCCTGGATGACGGCATGAGAGAGATCAACCCGTTCGTGCGCAACCTGGCGATTCTCGTCGTGGTCGCTGCACTGATCGTGCTGTTGAACTTCGAGGTCGCGCTCGCGACGGTCGGGGTGCTGCTGCGGATCGCGTTCTTCATCGCGATTGCCGCGGTCGCGTACTTCTTCTGGCGGGACATCGGCCGGCGGGAGATCGACACGTGGCCGGCGCGCGCGAGCCGCGTGTTCTACGCGGCCGTGGGCCTGGCCGTGATCGACATCGGGTGGTGGATGTTGATCCAGCCGTCCGGCCCCGATGCGTTGATCTTCTTCGTCGTTGCCGGGATCTGCGTCTACGTCGCCGTGCGAACGTGGCGCGACCAGCGCTCGCTCGTCTAGGAGGGCCGCTCAGCGGCGATCTTCGACGAACGACGGGAAGCCGTCGAGTCGGTCGAGCGCCTCGCGGATCGGCATGTGCCGCCCGACGAAGATCGGTGTGTCGCGCTCGGTGTACGCAGATGCCTCCGAGTCGCGTAGGCGCAGCATCAAGTGCATGAAGTCGGCCGGCTCGTCGCATTCGAACGCCGTCATGAACTCCTGGTCGTCGATCCCGAACGAGTAGGTGGTGTGGTTGTGGATGCCCGGGAACTCCTCGCGGCCGATGCGGATGTGCTCGTCCATCGCGCGCTGGCGCTCGTCCTCGGTCAGCGAGTACCAGGGCCGAACTTTCACGAACGGATAGACGACGAGGTACGGCAGGTCCTTCGGCGTGATCTTCCGCGCCTTGCGAGCCGACGTGTACTGCGACGCCTTCGTCGTCGCGAGATACGAGTAGGGCGTCTCGAGCCAGCCGGCAAGTGGGGTTGCGTTCAGCGCGGCGCCGAGCTCGCCCAGGTCGTCGTAGTGCTCGGTGATCTTCCAGAGGAAGAAATCCGTCTCCGGCCGCACACCCGTCGTCGAGTAGGCGCGCAGATGCTCGAATCGCGGCGCGAACTCGTCCAGCACCTCGGCGAAGGCATCCTTGGCGGCGGCGCGCTCCTCCACCGGTAGGCGCCGCCAGGCGGCGTCGACGCGGAAGAACGTGTAGGCGACGTACTGGCCGTTCACAACCGGAACGTTAGCGCGGTCCTGCCCGGTGGCCCGGTGTTCAGCGCCGCGGTCGCGCTGGCTGCGAGCGAGTGCCGGCCTTTCGCCAGCGCTCCCTTGAAGCGCAGGGTCTTCGCGACGTTGCCGACGGCTCTGCCGGTGAGGAGCTTCTTGCCGTCGAGCCGCACCGAGTAGGCGCAGTCGAGCGAGCACGTCAGCGTGACCGACGCGGCGGTCTTCGTCGGCTTGCCGACTCTCAGCTTCAGCTTCGGCGTCAGCAGGAGCCCGGGGCACGCGGCGACGACACCTCGCCGGACGCTGAGGGCACCGAGGCGCACGGCGCCGAGGGAGGCCTTCGGCGTGCCGTCGACGTAGAACTCGCCGGACTGCCAGGCCGCCAGGTCGGGCTCGTCCTGGACATGGAAGAGCAGGAGGCCGAGAACCGTCGGCTGGCAGAAGGTCATCTGCATGGCCTGCAGGTAGAACTGCGCCTGCGTGGCGTCGGTGACGGGCTTCGTCGTGACGGGCTCCGTTCCGACGTAGAGCGGCGCCTTCGCCGCGGGGATCTGGGTCTCGATCCCGAACTCGTCGTAGAGGATCGGGATCGTGGAGCCACGCTGGGCCGTCCCGTCGAACGCCGCACCGAGCAGGCCGACGAGCTTGCCGTAGTCCGCGAGGCCGATCGAGGTGCCGTTCGGGTGCGCGACGTTCGGGCCTGTCGTCGACGTCTCCGGGTAGGGATGGAACGCGAACGCGTCCATGATCGGAAGCTGACGCCCGCTGGCGCGGTAGGCGGCGCCGAGGTCGGTGACGAACGCCGTCGGCGAATGCGTGTCGCGTCCCGTGTTCGGCTTGTCCACGCCGCGCGGCGCGAGCGCGCCGCCGTAGACCGTCGAGTGGGGGCGGACCGCCTTCAGCGCGTCATACGTCGTCGCCAGGAGCTGCTCGTACGCGGGCGCGGCTGCGTCGGTTCCGTCGGGGTTGAACTGCGGCAGCCAGAAGCGATTCAGGTTGGGCTCGTTGCCGACGATGAAATCGTGCACGAAGGGATAGCGCGTTGCCACGTCGGCAGCGAACGCGGCGAAATCCGCCTGCTGGTCGCTGGTCAGCGGCGTCACGCTCGAGCCGAACGGATAGAGCGAGAGCACGACTCGGATCCCCGTGAACTGTGCGGCGTTGATTGCGTTGCCGAGGACGATCTGGTCGCTCGCGCCGAGTGCCGTCTGATCCTTCGTCCACGTCTGAGTGATCCGGATCGTGTCGAAGCCGGCGAGCTTCGCATTGTCCATCGCTGTCTTCGCGAAGGCGTAGTCGGGCGTCCTCCCGACATCCTCGGCGGCGCCGACCATCATGAACGGGCCGCCCGCATACGCCGGTGCAGAGCACACGAAGAACGCGAGCAGAACAAGCACCAGGCGCCGCACGCGCACCAGAGTAGCCGGTGGATACGCTGGGTCTCGTGGCTGCAGACCGCATCGAAAGCCAGCTCAAGCGGGTCCCGGCGAAGCCCGGGGTGTACCTCTTCCGCGACGCCGAAGCGACGGTTCTCTACGTCGGAAAGGCGAAGTCGCTGCGCCCACGGGTCCGCTCGTATTTCCAGGCCGGCTCGAGCGACACCCGTCAGGGCATCCGCCAGATGGCGGACCGCGTCGAGACGATCGAGACGATCGTGACGCGCACCGAGGTCGAGGCATTGCATCTGGAGCAGAACCTCGTCAAGCGGCATCGACCCACGTTCAACGTGCGGCTACGCGACGACAAGTCGTTCCCATACATCGCAGTCACCGTCGAGGACGACTACCCCCGCGTGATGTTCACGCGTGAGCGGCATCGGCGCGGAGTGGAGTACTTCGGCCCCTACGCCAACGCGAAGAAGGTGCGCGAGACGCTCGACGTCCTGAACCGTGTCTTCCGGTACCGCCCGTGCGAGGGCCCGCAACCGGGCCGGCACAGCGGCATCCCCTGCCTCGACTTCCACATCGAGCGCTGTCATGCCCCGTGCGTCGGGTACATCTCGAAGGAGGACTACCGCGAGCTGATCGACCAGGTGGTCGAGTTCCTCTCGGGCGACGACAAACCGATCCGGCGTAGGCTCGAGGAGCAGATGAGGGCGGCGGCGGGCGAGGAGCGCTTCGAGGACGCGGCGCGCTATCGCAACCGGCTGAAGGCGATCGAGCGCCTCTCGGAGCGGCAGGCGGTCGAGCGGCGCGAGCTGGGGTCGATGGACGTGATCGGCGTCGCCGTCTCCGCGGAGCGAGCAGCCGTCCAGCTGTTCCCGCTGCGTGAGGGGCGCATGGTCGACCGCTACGCGTTCCATCTCGAGAACGCCGCCGGGGAGGAGGTCGACGAGGTGCTCGAGCAGTTCTGCCTCGAGTACTACGGAGCAGCGCCGTCGATCCCGCCTCAGATCCTCGTGCCGCGCGGCGCCGGCGACACAGGCCCCTTGCAGGCATTCCTTTCCGAGCGGCGCGGCTCGCAGGTCGAGGTGCGCGCACCGGAGCGCGGCGAGAAGCGCCGCCTGCAGGAGCTGGCGCAGCAGAACGCCGAGCTTGCGCTCGGCTCGGAGACGTTCCAGGCGGAGACCAAGCGGGCACGCCGCGTCGGAGCGCTCGAAGAGCTTCGTGAGGCGCTCAACCTGGAGTCGCTGCCGATTCGGATCGAGTGCTTCGACATCTCGAACATCCAGGGCCAGGAGATCGTCGGCTCGATGGTCGTGTTCGAGGACGGTGTCGCCAAGAAGGGCCACTACCGGAAGTTCCGGGTGCGCGGCCTCGACGGGCAGGACGACTTTGCGGCGATGCGCGAGGTGATCGAACGGCGCTTCGCGCGCCTTTCGGCCGACGTGGGCTCGGAGGACTGGAACGAGTCGTTCGCAGCGACGCCGAACCTGGTCGTGATCGACGGCGGCAAGGGCCAGCTCTCTGCGGCGCTCGCCGCGGTGCACGAGCTCGATCTGCCGCGGGTCGCCGTGATCTCCCTCGCCAAGCGGATCGAGGAGGTGTTCGTCCCGGGCCGGCCGGACCCGGTGCTTCTCTCCCCTCAATCGGCGGGGCTGCAGCTCCTGCAGCGGATCCGCGACGAGGCGCATCGGTTCGCGATCACCTTTCACCGTCAACGGCGAGCCGCCGCCTCCCGCGAGTCGATGTTCGACCAGCTCGAAGGTGTCGGGCCTGCGCGGCGGCGCGCGCTCCTGCAGCACTTCGGCTCGGCGGAGCGAGTCGTCTCGGCGACGCCGGAGGAGCTCGAAGGCGTCCCCGGCGTGCCGGCGAAGACGGCACGCTCGATCTACGCGCAGCTGCACCGCACCGGAGGCGCATAGACCGTCGACTACTCTTGCGCCCGTGCGCCGGGTCGTCCTTCTCCTGCTGGTCGCGGTGCTCGCCGGCTGCGGCAGCTCCTCGCAGCCGAAGACGGCAGTCACGACGACGGTCTCTGCGACGCCCAAGCCGGGGCCCGGGCGCGTGCTCTACCAGGCCGGAGGGTGGGCCGTCGTCCTGCATGGAACGACCGCGCGTGCGCTGCACCTCACCGGAGCCCGCTGGCAGCCGGACACGAGCGGGGCGGTCAAGATCTCGATCCTCGGTCCGCATGCGACGGCAGCCGCGACGCCGCAGGTCGCCGCAGAGCTCTCGGCCACGTCGCAGCTCGTCGAGAGCGGTCTGTGGGTCGACGGCACCGAACTGCAGGAGAAAGGCGGCGGCTTGACGCCGACCCGCGGCACGATCTACGGCGCCCCGGCAACACCGCTTGCCGCGGGCAAGCACGTCGCGGTCGCGTATGCGCGCACCGCGGGCCACGGGACAGCAGTCGCGTGGACCTTCCGCGTCCCGTGAATCAGGGGCCGGTGCTGTCGGCGTCGGCGTCCATGAACGGGTAGCGGTAGCTCGTCGGCGGCGTGAAGGTCTCTTTGATCGATCGCGGGCTGACCCAGCGGATCAGGTTCCACATCGATCCCGCCTTGTCGTTCGTGCCGGACGAACGCGCACCGCCGAACGGCTGCTGACCGACGACGGCTCCCGTGGGCTTGTCGTTGACGTAGAAGTTGCCGGCTGTGTACCGGAGCTTCTGTTGTGCGTGCGCGGCCGCCGCCCGATCGTCCGAGAAGACGGCGCCGGTCAGCCCGTACGGAGCCGTCCGGTCGACCAGGTCGAGCGTGTCGTCCCATTTGCCCTCGTCGTAGACGTAGGTCGTGACGACAGGCCCAAAGAGCTCGTCGCGCATCGTCCGGAACTCCGGGTCGCGAGTCTCGATCACCGTGGGCTCGACGAAGTACCCGCGTGAGTCGTCGTACCCGCCTCCGACCACGATGTCTGTCTGAGCGCTTGCCTTGGCTTCCTCGATCGCGTCCGCCTGCGTCTGGAACGAGGCGCTGTCGATGACCGCACCCATGAAGTTGCGGAAGTCGGAGACGTCGCCCATCGTGATCGTGGCGACCTGTTCCTGCAGCCGCTCGCGGAGCGCAGGCCAGAGGTTCGACGGTGCGTACACGCGCGACGAGGCCGAGCACTTTTGCCCCTGGTACTCGAACGAGCCGCGCACGATCGCCGTCGCGAGCGCGTCGACGTCTGCGGACGGGTGAGCGACGATGAAGTCCTTCCCGCCGGTCTCGCCGACGATGCGGGGATAGTTCCGGAAGCGCTCCATGTTCGAGGCGACCGTCCGCCACATGCCGTTGAAGACCGAGGTCGAGCCGGTGAAGTGGATCCCGGCGAGCTGTGGGCTGGCGAGCGCGGCGTCACCGATCGTCGGGCCCGAGCCGTAGACGAGGTTGATCACGCCGTCCGGCAGGCCGGCCTCCTGGAAGAGCCGCATCAGGTAGTACGCGGAGAGCATCGCGGTGCCGGCCGGCTTCCAGACGATCGCGTTGCCCATCAGCGCAGGGGAGCTCGTCAGGTTCGCGGCGATCGCGGTGAAGTTGAACGGCGACACGGCGAAGACGAAGCCCTCGAGCGGGCGGTACTCCATCCGGTTCCAGAGGCCCGGCGACGAGATCGGCTGCTCCGCGTAGATCCGGGTCATGAACTCGACGTTGAACCGCATGAAGTCGATGGATTCGCAGGCGGCGTCGATCTCGGCCTGGTGGGCCGTCTTCGACTGACCGAGCATCGTGGCGGCGTTCAGCGTGTCGCGCCACGGTCCCGACAGGAGCTCGGCAGCGCGCAGCAGCACGGCGGCGCGCTCCTCCCACGGCCAGCGTGACCAGTCCGCCCAGGCCGCCGCCGCGGCCTCGATCGCCATCTGCACGTGCTCCGCGCTGCCCTGGTGGACGTCGGCGAGCACGTGCTCCTTGTCGTGCGGCATGACGGCCTGCTTGAGCACGCCGGTCGTCACGTCGTTGCCACCGATCACGAGCGGGATCTCGATGCGCTCGTCGCGCATCTGCTGGACGCGGCGCTGGAGACGCTCGCGCTCGGGGCTACCGGGCGCGTAGTCGTTGATCGGCTCGTTGCGAGGTGCAGGGGGACGGAAGATCGCGTGGGTGCTCATGCGCCGTACATTACGGGCATGGACCCGTCGCACGTCCTGTGGATCGGCGGCGGGCAGGCAAGCGGGAAGTCGACAGTCGCCAAGGCGCTCGCTCGGCGGTTCGACCTCCAGCTCTACAACATCGACCGCCGAACCTGGGTGCACGAGTCACGCGTGCCGGCAACCGAGTTCGGCCTGCTGTCGCTCGACGAGCGCTGGGTCGACCCGGCCCCAGCGCAGATGCTCGAGTGGTTCGTCACCACCTCACGACATCGCTTCCGGCTCGTGCTCGAGGATCTGCGCGAGCTGCCCGACACGCCCATCGCGATCGTCGAAGGCCCGCAGCTCTTCCCGACGTCGGTCTCGGCAGTGTTGGTCGACCCCGACCAGGCGCTTTTCCTGATCCCGGACCGGGCCGGGCAGGAGGCCCGGCTCCTCGCGCGCGGGCCGATACCCGGGACGTCCGACGGCGTCCGCGCGCGGGCGAATGCGACGGCGCGCGACCTGCTGATCTCCGACCGGCTCGCCCGCGAGGCCCGCGAGGTGCGCCTCACGGCTCTGACCGCGGACCGGCCGCTGGCCGAGGTGGTCGAGCTCGCTGCCGAGCACTTTCGGCCAGCGCTCGAGCGCGGGCCGCGCGCTGCCGACCTCACCGCGTTGCGGCGGTTCGAGAACGAGGTGGATGCCACCCAGGTGCGGCTCTACCGCGAGTCGCTGGCGCCGCTCACCTTCCCGGACGAGCCGCTGCCGTTCGCCTGTGAATGCGGCGTCTCGGGCTGCGATGCCGAGATCGAGCTCACGCTCGCGGAGTACGAGGCGATCAGCGACGCAGGAGATAGGTCGCGGTTACGACGACCCACACCATGAAGCCGAGCGACGAGGCGAAGACGGTGTCGCCGGCGAACGTCCAGTCGGCGGCGCCTTCGATCATTCCGACGACGAGGACGGCGACGCCGCCGGCGACGCCCGCGCGCCCGAACCACTTCGGGATCTTGCGCGCCTTCCAGGCAGCGAGCGACGACCCGATGATCACAGCAGCTGCCGCGGCCGAGGACGGCGCGGCAAACCGGACGTCGGCGAGCAGGAGTGCCGCTCCCTGGAGGACGATGAAGGCGGCGCCGCCCATCACGACGACGCTCGCGAAGAAGCCGTGCGGGTCGAACCGCTCCACGAGGGCGCGCAGGCTCGCGAGGAACCAGAAGTAGGAGAACGCGGCGGCCGTGAAGAGCGCGGAGACCGCGCCCTCATGGCCGACGCCGAGGAGCAGCGCGGGCAGGGCGAGCGCCACGTAGAGGTAGCCAAGTGCCGGCAACTGCGCCCTCGTCACGCGGCGAAGCTACAACATCGGCAATGGCGCCGACGCTCGTGCAGTACGACGCGCCCGGCTGGGGTGTGGGGGAGGTCTGGCTCGACGAGGGCGGCCGTGTGTTCCACAGTGAGCTGCCGCGGCCCCGGCGCGCACCGCCCCTCCGGCTCGAGTCGGATGCAGGTCACCCCGTCGCGGAGAAGCTGCGGGCGTTTTTCGCAGGCACTGCCGTTTCGTTCCACGACGTTCCGCTGGCGCTGCCGGATGGGTTCCACGGGCTGTGCGCCCGGGCGCTCCTGACCGTTCCGCGCGGAGAGGTCGTGACCTACGGCGAGTTGGCCGCGCTCGCCGGCCACCCGGGCGCCGCGCGGGCGGCCGGCACGTTTTGCGCCCGCTGTGAGCTCGCGCCGTTCCTGCCCGTGCACCGAGTCGTCGCGGCGAACGGCCTCGGCAGCTGGGGCGACCTCGGGGTGGAGTACAAGCGCCGTCTGCTGGAGCTCGAAGATGTCGCTCTCTGACGATCTCCGCGACGAGCTCGCCCAGATCGCGCCGTCGCGGCGCTGCTGCCGCCACGCGGAGGTGTCGGCGCTGTTTCACGCCTCCGGCGCCTGGCACCTGCGGGAGGGGACGGTCGCGGTGCACCTCGATCTCGCGTCCTCGGCAGTCGCACGGCGCGCATTCGCGCTCCTGCGCGACCTGGGGGTGCGCTCGGAGATCCGAACCTACTCCCGGCGGGCGTTCGATCGCGCGACGCGCTATCAGCTACACGTCGAGGTTGACGATCGCGCCCTAGAGGTGCTGCGCGAGGCTGGGGTGCTGTCCGCGTCGGGCGCGCCGCTCGAACAGCCGCCGAAGCGTGTCGTCGGGCGCTCCTGCTGCCGTGGCGCCTACCTCAGAGGAGCGATCCTCGGAGCGGGCTCGCTGTCGGGGCCGCGCGATCCGCACCTCGAGCTCCGCGCCGCCGGGATCGGCGGCGCGCGCTTCCTCGCCGACGTGGCCGCGCACGCCGACGTCATACTCGCCGTCGCCGAGCGGCGCGCGCACGCGGTCGCCTACGCGAAGGGTCATGAGGCGATCTGTGCCGTGCTGGCGCTGGCAGGGGCGGGGGACACGGCGCTGCAGCTGGAGGAGCACGCGGTGCTCGCCGCTCTCCGGGCCGACGCAAACCGGCTTGCCAACGCCGACGAAGCCAACCTCGTTCGCAGCGCCCGTGCGGCGCACGAGCAGGTCGAGGCGATCAACGCCGTCGGCCTCGACGCGCTGCCGGAGCATCTGGTGGAGATCGCCGAGCTGCGCCTGCGCCATCCCTCCGCCTCGCTCCGCGAGCTCGCGGCGAAGGCTCGTCCACCGATCACCAAGGCAACCGCGCAGCGCCGGCTGCGGGAGATCACGAGCCTCGCCGCGCGGTGAGGCGACGAGCGTCTGATATAGGTTCCTCTGCTGTGAGCCAGGTCAAGTTCGACGAGCTGCGCGAGCACCTGGCCGAGATCGCCGATCTCGGCAAGGCGGGTGCCCTGCTCGGCTGGGACCAGCAGGTGATGATGCCGCCCGGCGGGGCCGCCCTCAGAGCCGAGCAGATGGCGACGATCGGCCGCATCGCGCACCAGAAGTTCACGTCGCCGGAGATGGGCAAGCTGATCGACGGGCTGCGGAGCTGGGGCGAGGAGCACGAGTACGACTCGTTCGAGGCGAGCCTGATCCGGGTCGCGGCGCGCGACTGGGAGAAGTCGAGCCAGGTGCCGTCGGAGCTGCGCGCCGAGATGTCGCGATCGGCCGCGCTTGCGAATCCCGTGTGGGTCGACGCGCGCAAGCGAAACGATTTTGGAGCGTTCCTGCCCGTGCTGCGCAAGAACCTCGACCTGCGCAAGCGCTACATCGATTGCTTCGACATCGGCGACGAGCCCTACGATGTAGTCCTCGACGACTACGAGCGCGGGATGAAGACGAAGGAGGTGCGCGGCCTTTTCGACTACCTCAAGCAGCACCAGGCGCCTCTCGTCACCGAAGTTGCCGAGCGTGGAGGCAACGAGCCGCACGACCACGACTTTGCGATCGAGCCGCAGAAGGTGTTCGAGCTCGAGGTCGTGCGCGCCTTCGGCTTCACGGACGAGGCGTGGCGGCTCGATCCCACGGTGCATCCGTTCGCGTCCGGGACCGGCGTGACCGACATTCGCATCACGACGCGCTACTTCCACGAGCACCTCGGCGGCCTGTTCGGGACGATGCACGAGTTCGGCCACGGCCTCTACGAGCACCAGATCGACCCGTCACTCGAGCGCTCGCCGCTCGCGCGTGGCGTCTCGCTCGGCATGCACGAGTCCCAGAGCCGGATGTGGGAGAACCTCGTCGGTCGCTCGCTGCCGTTCTGGCGCCATTCCTTCCCGCGCCTGCAGGAGCTCTTCCCGGACGAGCTGGGCGCGTACGACGTCGATCGCTGGTATCGGGAGGTCAACGCCGTCGAACCGTCGCTGATCAGGGTCGAAGCCGACGAGGCGACGTACAACCTGCACATCATCCTGCGCTTCGAGCTCGAGCAGGCGATGCTGGCGGACGAGTTCCCGCTCGAGCAGCTACCCGAGGAGTGGAACCGAAGGATGTGGGAGTACCTCGGCATCGAGGTGCCGAACGACACCCTTGGAGTGCTTCAAGATGTCCACTGGTCGGGCGGCTCGATCGGTTACTTCCCGACGTACGCGCTCGGCAACCTGATCTCCGCCCAGATCTGGGAGAAGATCACCGCCGACCTGCCGGACATCTACGACGGTTTCGAGCAGGGAGAGTTCGGCGCGCTGCGCGACTGGCTGCGCGAGCATCTCCATCGCCACGGGCGCAAGTTCACGCCGGGTGAGACTCTCGAGCGGGTCGTCGGCACGTCGAAGATCGATCCCGAGCCGTACGTGCGCTACCTGCGCCAGAAGCTCGCGGCCATTTACGGAATCACCGCCACCGCGGCCTAGCTAGAGTCGCCGCATGGCGAAAACACGCGTAGGGATCAACGGATTCGGCCGGATCGGCCGCAACTTCTTCCGCGCCGCACTCGAGCGCGGCGGGGACTTCGAGGTCGTGGCCTTCAACGACCTGGGCGACGTCCCGACGATGGCACACCTTCTGCGGCACGACTCGGTTTCCGGGCCGTTTCACGGCGAGGTGCAGGTGGAGGGAGGTTCCCTGCTTGTGAACGGCAAGGAGCTGAAGGGGCTTGCCGAGCGGGATCCGGCCGGCCTGCCCTGGGGTGACCTGGGCGTCGACGTCGTGATCGAGTCGACCGGGTTCTTCACCGACCGGGCCTCGGCCCAGAAGCATCTCGACGCCGGTGCGAAGAAGGTGATCATCTCGGCTCCCGCCACCGATCCCGATGTGACGCTCGTGCTCGGCGTCAACGACGACCAGTACGACGCCGACCGGCACGCGATCATCTCCAACGCGTCGTGCACCACGAACTGCGTCGCGCCGATGGCGAAGGTGCTCGACGAGAGCTTCGGCATCGAGCGCGGCTTCATGACGACCATCCACGCGTACACGAACGACCAGCAGGTGCTCGACCTCCCGCACAAGGACCTGCGCCGCGCTCACGCTGCCGCGATCAACTTGATCCCGACCTCGACGGGGGCCGCCCGTGCGATCGGGGTCGTGCTGCCGCACCTGAAGGGCAAGGTCGACGGCATCTCGGTGCGCGCGCCCGTTGCCACGGGATCGATCACCGACTTCGTCGTCGAGCTGCGGGCCGAGGTGACGCCCGACGCCGTCAACGAGGCATTCGCCGCCGCGGCCAAGGACGGTCCGCTCTCGCCGTATCTCGTCTACTCGACGGAGCCCCTCGTCTCCACCGCGATCGTCCACTCGCCGGCGTCGTGCACGTTCGACAGCCCGCTGACGATGGCGAACGGTACCTCGGCGAAGGTCTTCGGCTGGTACGACAACGAGTGGGGCTACTCCTGCCGGCTCGTCGACCTCGTGGCGAAGGTCCTTTGAGACTGCCGCGGTCCGTCGAGACCGCCGACGTCGCCGGCAAGGTCGTGCTCGTCCGGTCGGATCTGAACGTGCCGCTCGAAGGTGGGCGCGTCGCAGACGACACCCGCATCCGCGCCTCGCTGCCGACGCTCCGCCTGCTGCTGGATCGCGGCGCCCAGGAAGTGCGCGTGTGCTCGCACCTCGGACGGCCGAAGACCGAGGAGGATCACGCCAAGTTCTCGATGGAGCCCGTGCGGGCACGGATCGCCGAGCTCGCCGGTGACGAGCGCATCCAGGTGCTCGAGAACACCCGCTTCAACTCCGGCGAGACGAAGAACGACGAGGCCTTCGCGCGCGAGCTCGCCGACGGCTGTGACGTCTACGTGAACGACGCGTTCGGCTCGGCGCACCGCGCGCACTCGTCGACGGTCGGCGTCGCGCACCTACTGCCGGCCTATGCGGGGCTGCTGCTGCTCGACGAGCTGAAGCACCTCGGTGCTCTGCTCGGAGACGTCGAGCGGCCGTTCGTGATCGTCTCCGGCGGGGCGAAGGTCGAGGACAAGATCGCGGTGCTGGAACACCTGGGCAGGCGCGCGGACACGGTGCTGATCGGCGGGAAGATGGCCGAGGACGTCCGCGCCGAGAATCCGTTCTCGTTCGCCGCGACCCTGCCCACCGATGTCGTCGCTGCCTCCGAGTTCGCGGAGGACGCCGAGACTCGGGTGACGCCGTTCGAGTCGCTCCCCGACGGCTGGCTCGGTCTCGACATCGGGCCGCAGACGCGCGAGGACTTCGCGCGGCGAATCTCCGGCGCCCGGACCGTCTTCTGGAACGGTCCCATGGGCGTCTTCGAATGGCCGAACTTCGCCGAAGGGACGTTCGCCGTCGCGCGGGCGCTCGCCGAGTGCGGCGGCTTCACGGTCGTCGGCGGGGGAGACTCGGTGCGGGCCGTGCACGAGGCCGGCGTCGCCGATCGCATCTCGTGGATCTCGACCGGCGGCGGCGCGTCGCTGGAGCTGCTCGAAGGCAAGGAGCTGCCCGGAGTGGCAGCGATCCCGGCCTGATGCTGATCGCCGGCAACTGGAAGCTGTACAAGGGGCCGGGTGAGTCGGGCGCCTTCTGCCGTGAGCTTCGCGCGGCAGCTCTGCCCGACGACGTCGACGTCGTCGTCGCTCCTCCATACGTCTCGCTCGCCGAGTCGGTGCAGGCGCTCGCCGACACCGAGGTCGGCGTCTTCGCGCAGAACTGCCACTGGGCGAGCGAGGGGGCATTCACGGGCGAGGTGTCCCCATCGATGCTCCTCGAGCTGGGCGTCTACGGGACGATCATCGGCCATTCGGAGCGCCGCCAGCTGTTCGGCGAGACGGACGCGAGCGTCGCCCAGCGTTGCCGCGGCGCTCTGGCCGCCGGCCTGCAGGTGATCGCCTGCGTCGGCGAAACGCTCGAGGAGCGGGAGGCGGGGGAGACCGACGCAGTTCTCCGCCGGCAGGTCGGCGTGCTCGAGGCGGACGACAACCTCGTGATCGCCTACGAGCCGATCTGGGCGATCGGGACGGGCAAGACGGCGACTCCCGAGACGGCACAGCAGGCGCACGAGACGATCAAGGCGCTCCTCGACCTGCCCGTGCTCTACGGCGGGTCGGTCAAGCCCGACAACGCGGCCGAGCTCCTCGCCCAGCCGGCGATCGACGGCGCGCTCGTCGGCGGCGCCTCACTCGACGTCGAGTCGTTCGCGGCGATCTGCCGATGCGGTTCCCGCTCGTAACGCTCGTCATCCTGGACGGGTGGGGCTGCGCCCCGCCGGGGCCGGGAAACGCCGTCGAGCTCGCGGACACGCCGGTGTTCGACCGGCTCTGGCGCGAGTTCCCCCACACCACGATCGAAGCCTCGGGCGAAGCCGCCGGGTTGCCGCCGGGCCAGATGGGGAACAGCGAGGTCGGCCACCTGACGATCGGCTCGGGCCGCCGCCTCTACCAGGACCTGATGCGGGTCAACAAGTCGATCGAGGACGGCACGTTCTTCGACAACCCGGTCCTCCGTGCCGCGTTCGAGCGCGGCAAGCGGGTGCACCTCCTCGGGCTCCTTTCGCACGGCGGCGTTCACTCGCACCTCGACCACGTCCAGGCACTGCTCCGCTTCGCCCCCGAGAAGACGTGGCTGCACGCCTTCACGGACGGCCGCGACGTCTCGCCGCACGCTGCGCTCGCCGATCTCGCCGAGCTGCCGCAGGACCGGATCGCGACCATTGTCGGCCGCTACTACGCGATGGACCGTGACCAGCGCTGGGAGCGGACGCAGCTGGCGTACGACGCGATCACGCGGGGTGTCGGCACGCCCGCGAACGACGTCGCCGTCGCGGTCCAGGCGAGCTACGACGCGGGGATCACGGACGAGTTCATCGAGCCGATCGTGCTCGAGGGAGCACCCCGGCTCGAGCCGGGGGACACCGCGATCTTCTTCAACTTCCGGCCCGACCGGGGCCGCCAGCTGACCCGGATGCTCCTCGACAACGGCTTCGACGTCACGACGATGACCCGCTACTCCTCCGACCTGCCGACGCCGATCGCGTTCGAGGAGCAGACCGTCCCGAACACGATCGCCGAGGTGCTTGCCTCGAACGGGCTGACCCAGCTCCACGTCGCCGAGACCGAGAAATACGCGCACGTCACCTACTTCTTCAACGGCGGGCGTGAGGAGGAGTGGCCGGGCGAGTCCCGGGTGCTCGTCCCGAGCCCGCGCGACGTGCCGAGCTACGACCACAAGCCGGAGATGTCGGCGAACGGGGTCGCGGACCAGGTCGTGGGGCAGATCGGCGACGGCTACGCGTTCTGCGTCGTCAACTTCGCGAACCCCGACATGGTCGGCCACACCGGAGT
The DNA here is from genome assembly GCA_963821575.1 of uncultured Thermoleophilia bacterium. Taxonomy (GTDB): domain Bacteria; phylum Actinomycetota; class Thermoleophilia; order Gaiellales; family Gaiellaceae; genus PALSA-600. The sequence goes on along the minus strand of CAWGEJ010000010.1, from coordinate 10,575 downwards.
CATCCCGGCGGTCGTCCAGGCGGTCGAGACCGCCGATCGCTGCCTCGGCAGGGTCGTCGACCGGGTGGCCGAGCTCGGAGGCGTCTGCTTGATCACCGCCGATCACGGCAACGCCGAGAAGATGTTCGAGGACGACGGCATCAGCCCTCACACCGCACACACCACGAATCCGGTGCCGTTGATCGTCACCGTGCCGGGCGGGACACTGCGCGGTGGCGGCGAGATCGCCGATCTGATTCCGACAGCCCTCGAGCTCCTCGGCCTCGAGCAGCCGCCGGAGATGAGCGGTAAGTCCCTGGTAAATCCTTCGTAAGGGGATATAAACAGCCGCAAACCGGGCTATACTGCCGCCCACTTGTCGCTACCCCAGCCTGATCTTGCGATCCTGCGGAAGGCCCAGCGCGGCGACGAGCGTGCGTTTGCCATCATCGTGCATGCGTACGAGACGCCGGTCTACAACTACGTGCTCCGTCTGACGAACGGCGACAAGTCGCTCGCCGAGGACCTGACCCAGGAAGTCTTCCTGCGGGTCTTCCAGGGCCTGCCGCGATTCTCACTGCGGTGCAAGTTCACGACGTGGCTCTTCCAGGTGACCAAGAACCGCGTGCTCGACGAGTTGCGCGCGAAGGAGCGGCGGCCGCTCTCGCCGGTCAACCTCGACGACGCGCCGCAGCTCGAGGCGATCGACCAGCCGGCCGAGCAGGCGGAGGTGATCGACGCACTCTGGCGTGCGATCGACAACCTGCCGGTCGACCTGAAGATGGCCCTGCTCCTGCGCGACGTCGTCGGCCTCTCCTACAACGAGATCGCCGACGCGCTCGAGGTCACACTCGCCACGGTCAAATGGCGGATCTTCAAGGCGCGCGAAGACGTCCAGGTGGCGCTCCAGCGCGAGGGCTTCTCGTTCGGCGTCGCCACCGACGCCGGCGTCGTCACCGGCTAGATGCCGTGCGCGAGCCGGGCGGCGAGCGCCTCCGGCAAGCCGCGCTCCCGGATTGCAGCCTGCGTCTCGTGAATCGGGTACGAGACACGCCTGAACGAGGCCAGTCCCGCTTCCTGGTCGATCAGGAGCCAGGCCGCGCGCGGATCGCCGTCGCGCGGCTGGCCGACCGAGCCGGGGTTCAGCAGCCACCGGCCGTGGGCGAGGTCGAGCTCTGTCCCCTCGGGCGCCAGCCCGCCCGACAGCTCGACGCCGTCCCAGCCCACGCCGAGAGCGACGTGGCTGTGTCCGACGAGCACGACCGGCGCGGTCGTCTCGAGGATGCTGAGCAGCGCCACCTGCTCGCTGAGCACGTAGTCCCAGACGGGGTCGCGCGGGCTGCCGTGGAAGAGCTCGAATCCTTCGCGTTCCGACGACGGGGAGAGGCCGCGGAGCCAGGCCGCCTGCGGCTCACCGAGCTCGCCGGTCGTCCAGCGGGCCGCGGCTCCGGCGTCTCCCGAGAAGTCGTCGATGTCGATCGCCCCGAGCACCGCGAGGTCGTGATTCCCGCACAGCGACAGTGCCGCGCGCTCCCGGGTCAGGTCGATGCACCCGTTCGGCTGTGGCCCGTACCCCACGATGTCGCCGAGGCACCAGAGCTCGTCGGGAGCCTCACCGGCGACGTCCGCGAGGACAGCCTCCAGTGCTGGCAGATTGGAGTGGATGTCTGAGATGACGGCGACGCGCATCGGGAGGGCTGCCACGCTAGCCGTCGCGGCACTCGTCTGGTGTGTGGCAGCGTGGCTCCTCTGGCGAACGAGTGTGCCGTCGCTGCACCTCTCCGGGCTCGACCAGCACCGGTTCTTCAGCGCGCACACGTTGGCGCGGGCGCGCAGCTACTCGCGAGGGGAGGACCTGCTGTGGCTGCTCTCGACGGTTGCGACGCTCGTCGCCCTGGTCGTGCTCGTCTGGCGGCTGCCGCGGTCGATCCGCCAGATCGGCCTCGGGCCGATCGGCAGCGCGATCGTCGCCGGCATGGTCCTGCTCGTCACCCTCTGGTTCGTCTCCCTGCCCTTCAGCCTCGCCGACCTGTGGTGGCAGCACCACTGGGGCCTCGGGCCGTTCGACGTCGCGGCGTGGTTCGGGGCGCAATGGTCGACGCTCGCGCCCGAGGCCCTGTCGGCGATGCTCACGATCGTCCTGCTGGTCGGGCTCGCAGGCCGGTATCGCCGTTGGTGGCTCGTCGCGTGGCCGGTGATCGTCGGGATCGCCGTGCTCTTCGCCTTCGTCTCCGGCTGGCTGAGCTCGGCCAACGCCCACCCGCTGCACGACCCGGCTCTCCGCTCGGATGTGACGCGGATCGAGCGGGTCGAGCACGTGCAGGGCACGCCCGTGGGCGTGCAGGACGTCTCGTCGTGGACGAGCCAGGCGAACGCGTTCACCGTCGGGTTCGGCCCTGCGACCCACGTGGTCGTCTGGAACACCTTGCTCGACGGCCGCTTCTCCCGGGGTGAGGTCGACGTCGTGCTCGCGCACGAGCTCGGCCATGTGCGGAGCCGCCACATCTTGAAGGCGCTCGGCTGGACGGCGCTGCTCGTCCTGCCGATCCTCTGGCTCGTCGCGCTCGTGACGCGCAGGCGCGGCGGCGTCGGGGACCCGGCCAATCTCCCGCTCGTGATCCTGACCCTCACCGTGCTCGCGCTGCTCGCCGCCCCGATCGAGAACGTCGTCTCGCGCCGCTACGAAGCCGAGGCGGATTGGCGCGCCCTGAACGCGACGCGCGATCCTGCCGCGGCGCGCAAGCTCTTCGAGAGCTTCGAGCGGACGAGCCTCGAGCAGCCAAACCCGCCGCTCTGGGACTACGTCATGCTCGAGAACCATCCGACGCTGATGCAGCGCATCGCCATGACCGAGCGCTGGCGGCGCTAGAGCTTCCTAGTGATGGTCATCGGTCTCGGGCAGGTCGTGAATGCCCTTGACCGTCGTGTACTTCGAATAGGCGTCCTGCATCGCGGCCAGCAGCTCCTTCATGAACTGCTGCGACATGTTCACCCGTGAGACGACCACGCCCGGCACGTCACCCTCCTCGACCTCGTGGTCGATGCGCGCGAAGGTGAGCGTGAACTCGTAGTCCGAGAACGTGATGTTGGCGAAGTTCGCGTAGACGCCCGCGAGGTTCGCCGGATCCATGTGGATGTTGAGCTGGCGCTCGGGGTTCTCGTCCATCTGCCTCGACGATACTAGAGGGACATGGAGACCTTCAGCCGGCGAGAAGTGGCAGTGCTCGTGACGGCGGTGCTCATCGTGTTCGTCGGCGGCACCATCGGGTTCATGGCGATCAGCCACGAGTCCTGGCACTCGGCGCTCTACCGCACGATCGTCAGCGCATCCCTGACCGGGCTCGACTCGACGCCGCACGGCCTCGGAGCCGAGGCGCTGACGATCGGAGTCGTGCTCTCCGGGGTGGCTATCTTTGGGTACTTCGCCGCGCAGATCGTCGATTTGATCGCGCACAACATCCTGGGCGGCGGGTCGTGGAAGGAGAAGAGGCGCCGGAAGATGATCGATGAGATCCGTGACCACATCATCGTGTGCGGCTACGGTCGCGTCGGCCGCCGCGCGGCCGAGGAGCTGCGACACGCGGGCGTTCCCTACCTCGTGCTCGACTTCAGCTCGGATGCGACCGCCGCTGCCGAGGAGCTCGGCGATCTCTTCATCCAGGGCAGCGGGGCGGAGGACGACGCCCTGGTGCGTGCCGGCATCGACCGTGCGCGCGGCATCCTGATCGCCTCCGACGACGACGGCGACAACATGTACATCACTCTTTCGGCCAAGGCGCGGCGCCCCGATCTGAAGGTGATCGCGCGTGGGTCGACCGAAGAGGCCGAGCGCAAGCTGCGGCTCGCCGGCGCCGACCGGGTCGTCACGCCCTACGCAACCGCGGGCCGGGTGATGGCGCAGCTCATGATCAAGCCCCAGGTCGCGTCGTTCCTGAACAGCCTCACCTCGAGCGACCAGCCGGGCATGAGCTTCGAGGAGATCGAGGTCAAGTCGACGTGCGGCGCCGTCGGGCTGACGATCGGCGAGCTCGACGTCGCAGAGCGGACGGGAGCGAACATCGTCGCCGTTCGTAAGCACGGTGGCCGCCTCGACGTCCGACCGACGAAGGACACCCTGCTCGAGGAAGCCGACGTGATCGTCGGCGTCGGCTCGCCGGAGGAGATTCGAAAGCTCGAGCAGATGTTCGAGCCGCGGGAAGTCGTTGCCTAGCGCGGTCGACCGTCTCGCGGCGCGCATCGGTGAGGCGCTCGACACGAAGGTCGACCTCGAGCGTCCGAAGGACGCCGCTCACGGCGACTTCGCGACCAACGTCGCGATGCGGTCGGCCAGGGCCGTCGAGCGCCCGCCGCGGGAGCTCGCCGCCGAGTTCGCGGCGGCCATCTCGCAGCTGGACGACGTCGACTCCGCCGAGGTCGCAGGCCCGGGGTTCATCAACATCCGCGTCGGCGACGGCTTCTTCGTCGAAGCGCTGGCGGAGATGGGGGAGAAGTACGGCGGCGGCTTCGCCGACCCGGTCGAGCGCGTGCAGGTGGAGATGGTCTCTGCGAACCCGACCGGCCCGATCGTCGTCTCCGCTGCGCGAAACGGCGCATACGGCGACTGCGTCGCACGGCTGCTCGAGTTTGCGGGTCACGACGTTGCGCGCGAGTACTACTACAACGACGCCGGTGCGCAGATGGATCGCTTTCGCGCCTCGATCGCCGCCCTTCGCGCCGGCGACCCGGTGCCGGAGGACGGCTACCTCGGGGCCTACGTCGAGGAGCTTGCCCGAGCCGACGGTGACCCCGTGCCGAAGATGCTGGCCTCGATCGAGCAGACGATGGAGCGCTTCCGCATCCACTTCGACAGCTGGGCGCTGCAGAGCGAGCTCGAAGAGCGCCTGGCCGACCTGCTCCCCAAGCTGGACGCATACGAGCGCGACGGCGCGTTGTGGGCCCGCTCCTCGGCCTACGGCGACGAACAGGACTGGGTGCTGATCCGCTCCGTGGACAAGGGCGGCGCGCCGACCTACCGAGCCGCGGACGTCGCCTATCTCGTGGACAAGCTCGAGCGCGGCTTCGACCGCGCCATCTACGTGCTCGGAGCCGACCACCATGCGACCGCCCGCTGGTACGCAGCGATCGCCCGCATGCTCGGCCTCGATCCCGAGCGCGTCGAAGTGCTGCTCTACCAGTTCGTCCATCTGACTCGGGGCGGCGAGTCGACGAAGGCGTCGAAGCGCGCCGGCAACGTCGTCTTCCTCGACGAGGTGATGGACGAGATCGGCGTCGATGCGGCCCGGTGGTATCTCGTCAACCGCGGCCCCGACCAGACGATCGAGATCGACCTCGATCTCGCCGCAGAGAAGTCGCAGAAGAACCCGGTGTACTACGTGCAGTACGCGCATGCACGGATCGCTGCGATCCTGCGCAACGCCGAGTCGGCAGAGGTCGGAGGAGCGCCGCCGGGACCGCTCGCACCGGAGGAGCGGGAGCTGATCAAACGGCTGACCGACTTCCCGGTGACGGTCAAAGAGGCGGCCGACCGCCGCGGGCCGCAGCTCCTGCCGGCGTATGCGATCCGCCTGGCCGACGACTTCCACCGCTTCTACCATGAGTGCCGCGTTCTCGGCGATCCCGCCCAGTCGTTCCGCCTCGGTCTCTGCCGTGCGACGCAGCAGGTGATCGCCCGCAGCCTCGACCTCGTCGGGGTCGAGGCTCCCGATCGAATGTGATTCGCTTCGCAACCTGATTCCGCCGCAGGCGGAACCAGATTGCCGGGTGAAACGCTCGACTCTGGTTCGGCTGCGCCGAATCAGAGTCGCGGAGCGCCCGAGTAGATCTGGCGGACGATCTCCTCGATGTCGGGCTCGGCGATCTGCAGGTCGACGAGCCGCGGGTCGGCGGCGACGCGTGCGGTCAGCTCGGCGGCGGAGCCGCGGAACCGGAGCCACTGGCGCGGCCCGTCGACCTTCTCGACGCGTGCTCCGGCGATTTCGAGCGGGGGCGCCGGTTCCTCGAGGTCGACGATCAGCGTCCGCTCCGCCCCGTAGCGCTCCTTCAGGTCGGCGATCCGCCCATCCCAGATCAGCTTCCCGTGGTCGATCACGAGCAGGCGGTTGCACAGGCGCTCGATGTCGCCCAGGTCGTGGGTCGTGAGCAGCACGGTGACGCCCTCGTCGCGGTTGATCTCGATCAGGAACTCCCGTACGCGCTGCTTGGCGACGACGTCCAGCCCGATCGTCGGCTCGTCGAGAAACAGGAGCTCTGGGGAATGCAGCATCGCCGCGGTCAGCTCCCCGCGGATGCGCTGGCCGAGTGACAGCTGCCGGACCGGCGTCTGCAGGAACGCGTCCAGGTCGAGCACCTGCCGAAAACGGGCGAGGCTCGTGCGGTAGCGATCGGCCGGGACCTTGTAGATGTGCCGCAGCAGGTCGAACGAGTCCTGGAGCGGCAGGTCCCACCAGAGCTGGACCCGCTGGCCGAACATCGCCCCGATCTTCCGCGCCAGCTCGATGCGGCGCCGCGAAGGGTCGAGGCCGGCGACGGAGACCCGTCCGGATGACGGGACGAGGATCCCGGTCAGCATCTTGATCGTCGTCGACTTGCCCGCTCCGTTCGGGCCGAGGTAGCCGAGCAGCTCGCCGCGGTCGACCTTGAACGAGATGTCGCTCACCGCCTCCACGACGTGCCGCTCCCGACGGAAGCGCCCACGCCGGACGACGAAGCGCTTGCTGAGGCTCTCGACCTCGATCATCCGCCGGCGCTTCGGTAGTGGCGCACCGCCGAGCGCCAGACGGAGCCCGCGATGTACGCGGCCACCAGTGCTACGACGGGCGAGAGGAAATCGACGAACCGCGGCAGCCCGAGCGGGTCGGGCTTGTCGAGGATGTACAGCGCCGGGAAATAGCAGACGAAGGCGAGCGGCACGATGTATGCGAGGAAGCGGCGCAGCCAGACCCCGAGGATGTCGATGGGGTACTGGGCCATGAAGTTGCCGCCGTACGTGAACGCGTTCGTGAACTCTCCGCCGTCGGTCGTCCAGAACGCGAGGCAGCCCCCGACCACCCACACCGAGCTGAAGATGACGATCGCGGCCGGGACCATCACGACCAGCATGGCCACGCGCCCGAGATCCCAGTGCACGTGGAGCGAGCCGATCACCCAACCCAGCACCAGTGCTCCCTGCACGGCCTTGCCGAGACGGCGCAGCTGAAAGTCGGAGCCGACCACCTGAAACAGGGTGCCGCGAGGCCGGACGAGCAGGATGTCGAAGTTGCCGTCGCGAACCTTCTGCGGGAACTGGTCCAGGTGCCCGATCAGCAGATCGGTGAGCGCGAACGAGATCGACGAGAACGCATAGAGGAACGCGACCTCGTGGACGTTCCACGTCCCGAGACGCCTGACGTTGTGGAAGATCACGAGCACGGCGAGGAAGTCGATGAACGAGATCAGGAAGTTGCCGGTGAGGTCGAGCGCGAAGGACACGCGGTACTGGAACTGCGAGCGAATCTGAGCGCCGACGAGCCGCCGCCACAGGAGAACCGGCTCAACCACCCTGCACGACCAGCTTCTGCCGTCCGGCTCGCAGCGCCAGCCGCCCGAGCCCGAGGAGGACGACCGCCCAGAACGCCTGCAACGCGACCACCCCGACGAGAGCGGCCCCGTGATGCTTGCCGAGCCAGATGTCGATCGGCGTCTGCATGAGCGAGGCGAACGGCAGCGCATGTGCGAGCGTGCGCAGCCAGACGGGGAAGAACGTCAGGGGCAGCACCATCCCCGAGAAGAACAGCGAGATCGTCAGTGACACGATCATCACGCCGCGCACGTCGATGAACCAGAAGGCCGACGAGTTGTAGAGAAAGCGGAAGCCGAGACTGACGACGACGGCCAGCCCGACGCTGACGACGAACGCGAGGGCGTCGGGCACGGACGGATAGTGGAGGGTGAAGACGCACGCGCCGATGACGAACGGCAGCACTCCGCGGAAGATCAGGTGGTAGGGAGCCCGCCCGAGGTCGTAGGCGAGCCAGTAGCGCTGCGGATCGAGCGGCCGAGCGAGGTCGGTGGCGATCGAGCCGTCGCGGATGCGGAGGGCGAGCTCCTGCCAGCCGAACATGTAGACGGTCATGATCAGGGCCTGGGCGAGCCAGACGTAGGTGAGAGTGTCGCTCGTGTCGTAGCCGCCGACGTCGCTACGGTGCTCATAGACGGCGAGCAGGATGTAGGCCTGGATGAAGCCGAAGACGGTGTTGGTGAAGATGCCGGCCGCCGTCGCCCACGGATAGGCGGCGTACCGGCGCCACCCGCGCTTTGCGATCTCCCAGTCGAGCCTCACCGCATCACTCTAGGATCAGCACCCGATGGGAGCCCCCAGCCCGGACCGGAACCTCGCCCTCGAGCTCGTGCGCGTGACCGAGGCCGCGGCGATGGGCGCGGGCCGCTGGGTGGGCCGCGGCGACAAGCTCGCGGCCGACCAGGCCGCCGTCGACGCCATGCGGGCGATGCTCGACACCGTCGTCATGGACGGCGTGGTCGTGATCGGCGAAGGCGAGAAGGACGAGGCGCCGATGCTCTACAACGGCGAGCAGGTCGGGCAGGGCGTCGGTCCCGAGGTGGACGTCGCGGTCGATCCGCTCGAAGGCACCCGGCTGACGGCGCTCGGGCAGCCGAATGCGATCGCCGTGATCGCCGTCGCAGAGCGCGGCTCGATGTTCTTTCCCGGGGCCGCGGTGTACATGGAGAAGATCGCCGCCGGCGCCGACGCCGTCGACGTGATCGACATCAACGCCACGCCGGCCGAGAACGTGCAGGCCGTCGCGAAGGCGAAAGGCCGTCGCGTGACCGACATTCGCGTCGTCGTCCTCGAGCGCGACCGCCACGATGAGCTGATCGGCGCGCTGCGCGAGGCCGGCGCGCGCGTGAACCTGATTCGCGACGGTGACGTCGCGCCGGCGATCGCCGCCGCGCGCCCGGAGACCGGGGTCGACCTGCTCTACGGGATCGGCGGCACCCCCGAGGGCGTCATCTCGGCGGCTGCACTCAAGTGCGTCGGCGGCGGTATCCAGGGCAAGCTCTGGCCGCGCTCCGACGCCGAGCGCGATGCGCTGGTGGCGGCCGGCTACGACCTCGACCGGGTGCTTCGGACCGACGACCTCGTCGCCAGCGACGACGTCTTCGTGGCGGCAACCGGCGTGACCACCGGTGCCCTGCTGCGTGGCGTGCGCTACGTCACCGACGGGGCGGTGACCGATTCGCTCGTGATGCGCTCGCGCTCGGGCACCGTTCGGCGGATCGAGGCCCGCCATCAGCTCAGCAAGCTCCGCCACTTCACCGGTAGGGAGTACTGACCGCCCGCCGCGCCGCCGGGCCTACAATTCACGGCGTCGATATCGCTGCAGACGGAGAGGATGACCATGGCTGTCGCCACACACGAGGGAATCGAACGGATCGAGGAGCTGCTTGGCGACGAGGCCGAGTCATTGCTGGGACACACCTGCCAGACGATCGACAAAGACCTCCTGCACCTGCCGGGCCCGGACTTCGTCGACCGGGTCGTCGCGATCAACGATCGGCCGAATCAGGTCCTGCGCGGCCTGCAGTCGATGTTCGAGCACGGCCGCCTCGGCGGCACCGGGTATCTGAGCATCCTGCCGGTCGACCAGGGGATCGAGCACAGCGCCGGAGCGAGCTTCGCGCCGAATCCGGCGTACTTCGATCCGGAGAAGATCGTCGAGCTCGCCTACGAGGGCGGCTGCAACGCGGTCGCGTCGACGATCGGCGTGCTCGGCGCGGTCTCGCGCCGGTGGGCGCACAAGATCCCGTTCATCGTCAAGCTCAACCACAACGAGCTCCTCACGTACCCGAACGAGTACGACCAGACCCTGTTCGGAAGCGCGCGCCAGGCGTGGGAGATGGGCGCCGCCGCAGTCGGCGCGACGATCTACTTCGGCAGCGAGCAGAGCCGGCGGCAGATCGTCGAGGTGAGCGAAGCGTTCGAGGAGGCGCACCAGCTCGGGATGTTCACCGTGCTCTGGTGCTACCTGCGCAACTCCGCGTACAAGCAGGACGGCGTCGACTACAGCCTCGCCGCCGACCTCACGGGCCAGGCGAACCACCTCGGCGTGACGATCGAGGCCGACATCATCAAGCAGAAGCTGCCCGAGGTGAACAACGGCTACGGCGCGCTGTCCGTCGACGGTGTCAAGTACGGCCAGACGAACGCGAAGGTCTACTCCGAGCTGACGACCGACCACCCGATCGACCTCACCCGCTACCAGGTGGCCAACTGCTACATGGGCCGGGCTCCGCTGATCAACAGCGGCGGCGCATCGTCCGGTGAGAGCGATCTCGCCGAGGCCGTGCGCACAGCGGTGATCAACAAGCGCGCCGGGGGCGTCGGCCTGATCAGCGGCCGCAAGGCGTTCCAGCGCCCGACCGCGGACGGCATCGAGCTCCTGAACGCGATCCAGGACGTGTACCTGACGCCCGGGATCACCGTCGCCTGAGCGAACGGCGAATTCGCGCGCGGCTACAATCGAGTCGACCCGCGGGCGTAGCTCAGTTGGTAGAGCATCAGCTTCCCAAGCTGAGGGTCGAGGGTTCGAGCCCCTTCGC